>DASZQI010000032.1:0-136549 GCA_035549735.1 Polyangiaceae bacterium
GCGTCGCGCTTTCCGATCCACGCGCAGATTGGCGTGGCGATGGCCCTGGGTCTCTTGGCTGGGCCGGCGCTCGGTCGAGAAGCGCTGCAACTCGGCGAAATCGGGAAGCTGGTCATTCAGCTGATCAAGGCAGCCGCCGCACCGCTGCTCTTTCTTTCGATCGTTCACGCGATCCTCAAGACCGAAATCAAGAAACGCTCCGCCGCGCGGCTGTTTTTCTGGGCGGCGCTGAACGCCTCCGTCGCGCTCGCCATCGGCCTGTTGCTCTCGAACGTGTTCAAGCCCGGCCGCACGCTGGCGCACTTCGTGAAACCCAATCCAGCGCTGCTCAAGGCTTACGCCGAGAAGAAGCTCGAGCTCATCCCAACCCTGAGCAGCTTCGTCCCTTCGAGCTTCGTCACCCCGTTCGCCGAGAACGTGGTGCTCACCATCGTGCTCATCGCGCTGCTGCTCGGGTTCGGTCTGCGCCGGGCGCGCACGGAACAGCTTGCCGCCGGTTCGCAGGCATTTCGCGGCTTGGAAGACGGCGTGGAAACGCTGCTCCGGGTCATGGAGCTGGTGCTCGGCTGGATTATCCGGCTCATCCCGTTCGCCGTGTTCGGCGTGGTGGCTCGAGCCATGGCCGAGCACGGCTTCGCGCCTTTGAAGGGCCTGTTCGTCTACCTGTTGGTGGGAGTGGGCGGCCTCGCGCTGCACATTCTCTTCACCTATCAGGCGCTTTTGGTCTTCATCGCGCGCATGCCGCTGAGCAAGTTTTGGCGCGAGGCCAAAGGACCGGTGATCTACGCCGCGGGTGCCAACAGCAGCTTGGCGACGTTGCCGGTAACGTTGCGCGCGCTGGACCGGCTAGGTGTGTCGCGCTCCGCCTCCGCGCTGGGCGCCTGCGTGGGCACCAACTTCAACAATGACGGCATCATCTTGTACGAAGGCATGGCGGTGCTGTTCGTCGCGCAAGCGAGCGGCATCGATCTATCGTTCAGTCAGCAGCTACTCGCCGCTGCAGCGTGCCTGGTAGCCGCGATGGGCGTGGCCGGGGTGCCAGAGGCGGGCTTCGTGTCGCTCGCACTGGTGCTGAATACGGTCGGGCTGCCGCTCGAGCTCTTGCCGTTGCTGCTGACCGTCGATTGGGTGATCGCGCGCGGGCGCTCGGTCACCAACGTGCTCAGCGACATGCTGCTCTCGATCTTGCTGGACCGAAACCCGGTCCCCGCGCCCGAGAACGACGACGAGGCCGCGCTAGCAGCGGCTCACAGCGCGCCGTCCAGCGCGTCGATACGCGAATAGCAGCGCTCGAGCCAGAGCCTCACGCGCTGGCGCTCCAGCGGTTTCAGCGCGGCCTCGCCCTCGGTCACGTGCACGGCCGCCCAAAAGCTCAAGCCGAGGCGATCGATCTGGTACATGGCCGCGGGGTCGAGCTCCGGTAGCTCCAGCACTTTGCCGGAGAGCCCGTCGAGCAAACGCCGAGCTTCTGAGGCGTCGAACTGACTGAAATCCTTGGAGCGACCGAAGTTCTTGACCACGATGTGGCGAACCTGCGACGAGAAAGCGCGCAAGCTGCGCTCGATTTCCACGACCGAAGAGTAACCGCCATCGCTCACGTGCCAGAGCGTGAACCCGATGCCCATCTCTTGCGCGAAGGGCAGCACGTTGGCCTCACGCAGCCAGGACTCGAGCGAGCGCGCGCTTTGCGCCGGAAGGTCGACCAACACGCGGCGCTCGGCGCCGAGCGCGCGGTCCACGATCTGATCCGCGCTCTCCGGATTTGCTAGTTCGACCGGCTGCGTGAAGTCCTTGTAATAACGCACCAAGGCGGCGTGCGAGGCATCTCCGTCCACCGCAGCAAAGGGCAACGAACGATCGATCATGGCCTGAGCCAACAAGCGAGCCACTACGCTCTTGCCCACGCCGCCTTTTTCTCCGCCAATCAGATGTATGTGACTCACGACGCTCCTCAGCCGCTGCGCCCCGAGCGAGCCTGCCCGGACGACGTGACGAACCCTTTAGGGGCCCGCGCGCGTCGCGTCCATGTCGTCCAAGTTTCGCGTCGCACTGCCCCGCCCCAAGACGGACGGCGGGCCAGTCGAATCCAAGCCCAAGTCAACCTCGGATGCCGGGGAAATCAGCCTCCACGCCAAGTTCACGACCTCACTTGAAAAGCCCACGCACTCCTCCGCAACAATCGTGATTTTCCGCCCTGTTCTCCGAGTCGATCCCACTGACCAGGCGCCCATGTCGCCATCGCTCGCTCTCCCCGCCCCCGCTCGAATCGCCCGCTTTTCGTCAGGAATACTCGTCGCGCTCTCACTCTCGAGGTTGGGGTGCGGGCAGAACTCGGGAGACGCCGCGCCGCCAAGCACCGGCGGCTCGTCGAGCGGTGGACAAGCCGCGACCGGTGGGTCGAGCGGCGGAACGCCGAGCAGCGGGGGCAGCACGGGCGGCGCGAGCTCGACCGGGGGCGTGATTGGCACGGGAGGCACCAGCACCGGTGGCAGCAGCACCGGCGGAGTTACGGGAGGCACCAACACCGGAGGAACCAGCAGCGGCGGCATCACCAGCGACGGCGGAGCGCCCCCGAGCACCGGCGGAAAGTCGATGGGCGGTGCGCCGAGCACCGGCGGAGCCGCAGGCGGCGCCACCACTACCGGTGGCGCTGCGGGCAAGGCGTCCACCGGTGGCACCCCCACTGCCGGCGGTTCGACGGGCAACGACGTTTGCACGCGGCTCGATGTGGCCAATCCACCCAAGGCTCTGTCGCTCACCGGCAGTCTCGGCGCGCATGATCCGGCGCTGATTGCCGCCGACAACCAATTCTATCTGTTCGCGACCGGCATCGCCGCCAAGACCTCGAAGGACTTGCTTTCGTGGCAGAACGCGACCGCCTTCGCGAAGCCGGCCTGGGTCGCTCAGCAAGTATCCGGCGCCACCAACCTTTGGGCGCCCGACATTTCCTTCTTCGGAGGGCAGTATCACCTCTACTACGCAGCCTCGACCTTCGGTAGCAACAAGTCCTGCATTGGGCACGCCACGCGCGCGAGCCTGAGCTCGGGCTCCTGGACCGATCACGGCTCGGTGATTTGCTCGAACGCGAGTGGCTCGAGCGACAACTGGAACGCCATCGATCCGAATGTGATCGTGGATGACGCCGGCACGCCCTGGCTCAACTTCGGCAGCTTCTGGGGCGGCATCAAGATGATCAAGCTCGACGAGACCGGCGCGCGCGCGGACACGCAGCTGCTTTCGCTGGCGGCGCGGCCGCAGAATGGCGGCGCGCTCGAAGGCCCCTTCATCATCAAGCAGTGCGGGTACTACTTCTTGTTCGTGTCGTTCGACCACTGCTGCGACAGCCCCTGGAATTACAACATTCGAGTGGGGCGCTCGACCAGCGTAACCGGGCCTTACACGGACAAGACCGGGACCGCGATGATGCAAGGCGGCGGCACGCTATTGGTCCAAGGCAATACGACTTGGCAGGGGCCGGGCCACAACGCGATCATCGTTACCTCGACTGGCGCTTACAACGTGTATCATGCGCTCAACCCTTCGAGTCACGCCGCTTCCCTGCGTGTCGCGCAAATTGCCTGGGACGACCAGGGCTGGCCGGTGTCCGGCGGCCCCTAGACTCTTTTCACCCCGCGGACTCTTTCCGTCCGAATTTCTGCAGTCCATGGGCGCACTAAACCGTTCGTGGCTCTACCCGCGGACGACGCGAAATAGCTCGTGAGGCTTGCGGTCGGGCAAGCGCGTTCCCATAGTCCGGGGCGCCGAGCTTTCCAGGGTCGGAAGGCCGGAACACAGGAGCGGCGCGATGAAAAAAGTTGGCGTATTGGGTTCCGGGCAAGTGGGTCAGGTGCTCGCCGACGGCTTCTTGAAGAAGGGCTACGCCGTGATGCGCGGCTCGCGCGAACCGAGCAAGATGCAGGACTGGAAAGCCAAAGCAGGGGCGAAGGCCGAGCTCGGAACTTTCAAGGAGACCGCTGGCTTTGCCGACCTCCTCGTGCTGGCGGTCAAGGGCAACGCGGCCCCGTCGGTGCTCGAGTTGTGCGGCGTAGCCGAACTCGCCGGCAAGACGATAATCGATACTACCAATCCGATCGCCGACAAGCCGCCGGTCAACGGCGTGCTGCAGTTTACGACTGGGCCGAACGAGTCCTTGATGGAAGAGCTCCAAGCAAAAGTGCCGAATGCCCATTTCGTGAAGGCGTTCTCGTGCGTGGGCAATGCTTTCATGGTCGACCCGGACTTCGCAGGACAGAAGCCGACCATGTTCCTGTGCGGCAACAGCGAGAAGGCCAAGCAGCAAGTGGTGGGCGTGCTCACCGAGTTCGGTTGGGAGATCGAGGACATGGGCAGCGCGGAAGCGGCGCGCGCCATCGAGCCGCTGTGCATGCTCTGGTGCATCCCGGGTCTGAGCGGGCGCGGCTGGTCGCACGCCTTCAAGCTGCTGAAAAAATAGGCCCGGCGCTCAGAAAGCGAACCCGAGCTCGGCGGCGATCTTTCCCCGAAAAGCGTCGCCGAGCAGCGGCAAATGCGCCTCCAGACTGAAGCGCGCCGATTGTATCCGCAGATCGCCCGCGAACGAGGCGGCCGCGCGGGCCACGCCTTCGGAAGCCGGCAGCGGTAGCGCTCCGTAAAGGGCTAACCGAGTACTGAACACGCGGTTCGCGCGAGCGGTTGCGCGCAGCGCGCCGTCGAGCTCGGAATGATTCATCGGTTCCACGATCGGGAAGGCGCCGGGCGCGTGTTGGTGGCGCGCTCCACCGCCGAACGAGCGAGCATAGCTGCCGCGCAACTCGAACGAGTAGCGGTCGACGCTGACGCTGCCAGAAGCCCCTGGCGCCAGCATCCAGTGTGCCATCCCCAAATCGTGCGCGGAGTCGCCGGTCGGTAGGGACAGTGCGAGCAGCGCCGCGCCGTGCAGAGGAGCCGAGCGTTCATGCATGAGCTCGAGCCGACCGTCGAGCAGGACGTCTCCGAAACCGCGAGCCCCGAGCCCGTTGCGAACGATGTGATAGTACGGCGCGGAGAGCTGAGCGGAAAGCCTGCGACTACGCCAGGCTCCGCGCACGAAGAGACCTTGATAATCGCCTTCGTAGCGGTCCGTGCGAAAGCGCGCGGCTTCGCTACGCAACGAAAGCTCGACGCCACGCGCGGAAGGCTCGGCTGCCAAGCCCTGACAATGTTGAGCTCTGGCGCTTACGGCGGTGAGTAGCGCAGCGAGCACGATCGCACACGCAAAGAGGAAGGAACCGCCCGCGAGGCGCGCCCGCGGCGCGCGCTGGAAAAACGGAGGAGGGTCGACTCGGCTCATTCGCAGGCGGGTCCGCAGCACGGACCGGTCCGGTGGCGAAGTAGCCTCGATTGGGCCGGCGTGGGGCGCGGTAAATTGTCGCAGGCCCCGGTTCTAGCGTGGCAGGAATACCGCGCCGGCTCTCACGAACCGCGCGCAGCAGGCTCGCTGGGAACACCGCGGGCCAATCGCAACACCGAGCTGATGCTGCCCAGCGCCGTCTCCATGGCGTCGCGGACACGCCCGTACAGCTTTCTCTCCAGGCTTCGCCGCGTGTCTTCGCGCAGTCGCCGCCGAATCGGCGCGCCGTCGGCGTTGCCCTTCGCTCGTAGTGAGACTTGGCACAAGATGCGATGCTCGGAAAGGTCGTGGACCACTAGGCGCCCCTGCAGGCTGCCGGCGGCCCACTCCGAGCGCGGCGCGTTCAGGCGTCGAAACAGGCGCGGCGCCGAATAGCCGTCGACCAAGAGCTCGGCGAGGTAGCGCGGTCGTGCGGACTGCTCGCTCGACTCGCTACGCAGCGCGGTCGAAAGATCGAGAGGAAGTAGGTCACGCCGCTCGACGCGCGCGTCCTCGACGCGTACGGCCAAGTCGGCCTCGGCGCCTCTCGGCAGGATCTCGTCGGGGCATCGTTCGCGGCCGCTGGCTTTTGCCACCGGCAACGGCGCGGCATCCCGCGCACTCGAATTCTCCACGACCGGGTTCAGGGGTGCGCGCTTCTGGGCAAGCGGAGGCGGCGACGTACTGGCAACCGACATGCCATTGCAGGCGAGCAGCGGCAGGCAGAGCGCGAGCGACCAGAGCGAAGGCACGTTCCGTCGCCTAACCCAAGAGCGAAACGCGAGTCCAATTTTCGGCGCTCGGCCGGGCCCTGCCCCGGCAGTGAAAAGGCGCTTCAAGCGCTCCTTGCGCAGGTTCTACCACCGTGTCCGCGACGATGATTCCGGGCGGGCTCTTTCGCCTCTCGAATTTTTGCCGTTTACCGGTTTGGTGTCTCGTAAACCGAGGCCCGCTTCGCCACCAACCTCTTGAAGGAGATCTGAAACCCGTGATGTCGAGACGTGGGCGCCCTGTCGCCGCTGTTCGTGGCGCCGGCGGGGGCGCGGGAGGCAAAGCAGCGACACCTAGTGGAGGCGGAGGAAGCAGCATCTGATCTATGTGGGACCCGCGCGCGGCGCTCGACACCATCGTTCAAAGCTCGACCGTCGACCTCTTTCATGCTTGTTCGGTAGCGGTTGCTCCCCTGCCGCGAACGACCGCCACCCGCAAGGTCGTCGACCGCGATCGCGTCGTCGGCATGATTTCTTTCAGCAGTACGAGCATGACCGGCTCAGCAACGCTCTCCGTACCGAACGCGGTCTTCGAACTCGCGATCAGTAGCATCCAGCGCAAGCCGAGCGGTTCGGACTGGATTCGCGAACAAACCAACCAGCTGCTTGGGCGGATCAAGAAGCGATTGACGCAATTTCAGGTGACGCTGCAAACGGGCCTGCCCAGCCTTCCCACTCCGCAACGGGTTCAGCGCTTGGAAGCGGGCGATTCACAGGTGAGCGTTTACGAATTCAGGACTTTGCGGGGTGAAGTAATCGTCACCTTGGACGCTAATATCGATTACTCGGCCCTTCTCTATAGCGGAGCCCTGAAGCTTCCGAGTGAAGGGGACATCATCCTCTTTTGACGGTGATGACGGTGTCGCCAGAATCTTGATGCAAACGCCCGCAGCAGAGCCCCGTCTGTTCGTATCGCTGGGCACTCGCCTGACGATTCCCGTCGTCTTGCTGGTCGCTGCGGTGGCGCTGGGCGCCTATTTCGGGCTGGTCCGTACCTCGCGCATCACGGCGATGCGCTCGAAGGAGGCAGCTGCCGACATGGTGGTCAAGTTGACTGCACTGTCGGTAATGCCGGCCGTCGTTTTCAACGACGACGTCGAGATGAAGCGCGCGGTGGACGACTTGGCGCGCAATCCCGAAGTTACCGACATCGAGCTCTGGGGCGTCGATCCGACCGGTGCGCGCAGCGAAGCCCCGCTCGCCAGCCACCACCGCAAGGAAGGCCGCGCGCTCGGGCGACCGACAAGCGTTCGCTCCGAGCGCTCGCCCGAAGGAAACTCACTGCGCGCTCTGGAGCCAATCAAGGGCCCGGAAGGCACCACGATCGGCATGCTCGCGGTGCGCATGTCGACCGCGCGCGAAGCGGCAGCCCTGGCTGCGCTGAGCGAGCAGGTTCTCTTGGTTTCACTCGGCACCGCGCTGTGTCTGGCGATCGCGATCTTGGTGGTGCTGCGGCGTGTAGTGGTAAACCCACTGCGCAGGTTGGAAAAGGCGGCGCGCGGGTTGGCTCAGGGTGCAGAACGCGAACAGCTCGCTCCATTCCGACAGAACGCGCGCTTCGAAGACGAAGTCGTGCACCTTTCCGCGACCTTCGGTGACATGGCCGACGCCGTGCGCGATCGCGAAGCACGCCTGGCTCGTCGCAATCAAGAGCTGGTCTTGATTTTGGATAGCGTCGATCAAGGCTTCTTGACCGCGCGCCCCGACGGCACGCTGCTGCCCGAACGCTCCGCCATTCTCGCCACCTGGCTCGGAGCGCTCCCCGAAGACGCCAAGGTTTGGGACCTGATCGAGCGCATCGATCCGGCGTCGCGGGCCTGGATGGAGGCCGCCTGGCAGCAGGTGGTCGACGGCCTATTTCCGCTGGATGCGGCGCTCGAGCAGCTGCCGAAGCGCCTGGTCCGCGATGGCTGCCACTTCGACTTCGTCTATCATCCCGTGCTGAAGGGCGAGGAAGTCGAGCAGATCGTGATCGTGATGACCGATGTCACGGCCGAGGTCGAACGCCAGAAGGCGCTCGCGGAGCAGCACGAATTCTCCGTGCTCGTCGACCAATTCGTGCGCGATCGCCGGGGGTTCCACGACTTTTGGAACGAGGCCTGCTCGCTCATCGGCCGCATCGTGGAGACGCGCGACACGGGGCTGGAAGAGGCCACGCGGCGTGACCTGCACACGCTCAAGGGCAACGCGCGATTTTTCGGCCTCACTCGCCTCGCCGCGCACTGCCACGCTCTGGAAGACGCCATGCGCGACCGCGGCGAAAACATGCTGACGAGCGAGGAGCGCGCGGCGCTCGGCGGCCTCTGGGACGCGCTCCGGCGCCGCATCGAGCCGCTGATGAACGGCAGCACCGCGTTCGTGGAGATCTCGGAAGAGGAGTACAAGCGTTTGGTCGCCGCGGTCCGCCAGCGTGAGTCCGCCGAACGCTTGGAAGAGCTCGTGCGCGGGCTGCGCCACGAGCCGACCGCTTGGCGTCTCAGCCGCGCGCGAGAGACCCTGCTCACGGCGTGCAAGAAGCTCGGCAAGAGCGCGCCCGAGGTCAGCATCGTGCACAACGACTTGCGTCTCCCGCCCGGGCGTTTCGCGCCGTTCTGGAGCATCTTTTCGCACCTCATCACGAACGCCGCCGATCACGGCTTGGAAACCGACGATCAGCGCAGCGCCGCCGGCAAGGCCCTACCTGGCAAAGTCAAACTGTCGACGTCGCTGGTGCGCGACGAGCTGGTCGTTGAAATCTCGGACGACGGCCGTGGTATCGATTGGGAGCGCGTGCGCTCCGCTGCCGAGGCGCGCGGCTTGCCGCACCGAAGCCAGAAAGACCTCGAGCTCGCCTTGATGTCGGAAGGATTCTCGCTGAAGAACTCGGTATCCGAGCTTTCGGGTCGCGGCGTGGGACTCTCGGCGGTGCACTCGGTGATCACGGCGCTGGGCGGAAAAATCGAGCTCGAGAGCCAGCACGGCAAAGGCAGTACCTGGCGCTTTCGCTTGCCCGCAGGCAAGCTCGAAGAGCCAATCGCCGAGCCTCCGGTGTCTTCCATGACCTCGCGCGTGAGCCAGTCGCCCAAGTCGGCCGCCTCGCACTGAGCGCCCCTGCCTCAGCCGAGCTCACGATCGACCGCGGACAGCGTCTCGGCGATCGAAGCACGCAGATCGAGCGTCGCGAGCCCGCCGTAACACGTTGGATCGCGGTTGATGATGACCAGCGTCGCGCCCCGCTCGACCGCGATCTTCGGCAGGCTATTGGCTGGCGAAACCAACAGCGAAGAACCGAGTACCAAGAACAAGTCCGCCTGAGCGCTGACCTGAAACGCCTCTGCCAGCACACGAGAGTCGAGCGACTCGCCGAACAGCACTACCGAAGGCCTGAGCTTGCCCGAACAGCTCGGGCACGCGGGCTCCGCTGAACTGAGGAACGCCGCTAGCGGTGCCTCATCGTCACAGCGCTCGCAGTGAATGCGACGGAGGCTCCCGTGCAGGTTGAGCACGCCCGTGCTCCCCGCTCGCTCGTGATACCCGTCCACGTTCTGAGTGATCAAGGCCGACAGCAAGCCGCGCCGCTGCCAATTCGCCAGCAGCGCGTGACCGCGATTGGGCTCTTTGCCTTCGAGCATCTGCAGCCGCCAGCGATAGAACTCGGCAAACTCTTGGTACTCGCCGTGCAGCGCGTCGAGCGACGCAAGCTCCTCGAACCGTCGATTCTGCTTCCACAGCCCGCCCTCGCTGCGAAAGTCGGGCAGCCCCGATTCGGTGCTCATACCGGCGCCGGTGAAGACCACTGTGCGCTGGGCATCGCGCAGCAACGCGGCCAGCTGAACAATCGAATCGGATGCCGGCTTCGACATGGCGAAGGTCTCGGAATCAGCATACTTCGCAAGGCAAAGCGCGGGACAGACCGTAACCAGCCTAGCTCCGTAGCCGTGGGCAGAAAGAGCTGCTAAGACGCCTCGGCCTCGGACGACGGTCGTACGGGCGTAGCAAGGATTTGGGTCATGTTTTCATCGAACTTCGGGCGCTCGCGGCTCCGCGTTGCCATCGCACTCTCGCTCGGCCTCGCGTCGCTCACCATGGCCGCCGGCTGCAAGCCCAAGGCGGGCGGTAGCAAGTCCGCCCCGGCCCCGTCAGGCTCCGCTGCCGCAGCAGGCCCGTGCGGTGAGTACGCCGACAAGATCTGCGCCAAGGCAGGCGCCGAGTCACCGACCTGCTCGTCGTTCAAGGAAGCGACCAGCGTGATGTCTCCCGCCGCGTGCACCGCCGGCATCAAGGACATTCAAGTTTCGCTCGGCAAGCTCAGCGCGCTGCGCGGTGACTGCGACAAGCTCGTGAAGACGCTGTGTGACGCGGTCGGTCCCAAGACCAAGACCTGCAACATGGTCACTACGCAGACCCAGACCTTCCCGCCCGCGCGCTGCAAGCAGATGATGGAGCACATCCCGCAGATCACCGAAGATCTGAAGAAGATGGAAGCGGCCAATCAACCGCTCACGCCCGACCTGCAGGCGGCCATCCTGGCAGGCGCTCCCGCGTTCGGTCCCGAAAACTCGCCCGTCAAGATCGTGGAGTTCTCGGATTTCGAGTGTCCGTACTGCTCGCGCGCCGCCGACGTGGTGCACCAGATCCGCACCAAATACGGCGACAAGGTGCGCTTCGTTTTCCGTCAGTTCCCCCTACCCATGCACCCGCACGCGCGCGGCGCCGCCGAGGCTGCGCTGGCCGCCAACGCCCAAGGCAAATTCTGGGAGTTTCACGATCAGCTCTTCAAGAACCAGCAAGCGCTGGATCGCCCGCAGCTCGAGGAGCACGCCAAGAAGTCTGGGCTCGACATGGCACAATTCAAGAAGTCGCTCGACGACAAGAAGTTCGGCGACCAGGTCGAGGCCGACATGAAGCTCGGCGAGAAGGTCCAGGTTCAGGGCACGCCCACCATGTTCCTGAACGGGGCGCGCGTGGAAAATCCGACTGATTTCACCGCGCTCGCCGGCCTAATCGACGCGGCGCTCGCCGGCACTCCGCCGGGCTGAAAAAAGCAACTCGTGCGCATCCGCCCCGCGAGCTTTTCGCTCGCGGGGCGTTGTTTTTCCATCGTCCGCGAAAGGCCAGCTGTTTGCGTCAGAAGCCTACGCCCAGACCCAGTTGCAGGAACGGCGTATAGATGCCCTTCTCGCCGAACAACAGCGCATCGGGGTTCTTGGTCGCGAACAGCGGCAGCGCGGCGATCATGAACGCATCGCAATCGAAGTCGTACAGGCGAAAGAAGCGCACGCCGCCCCGAAGCTCCAGCGTGGCCCCCAGCGCGTTGACGCGATCGAGGCTGTCGGCGCTGTCCGCGTCGACGCGGCCTTCGAAGCGGAGCAGCGTGAGGCCCGCGCCGAGGCCGGCGTAAGCGCTCGTCGCTGCGCGGGCCGCAGCTTCGTAGGTCAGCCCGGCGTTCACCTGCCCCAGCAGGCGAAGCGCGCGTTCCGAGCCGTGAATGCGCGTGAGGTCGCCGCCCATCGCGGCCCGCGCAAACACCCCGAAGCGGTCGGCTCCGCGCCAGAGCTCGAACGCGGCACCGGGAGCGAAGGCCGCGCCGGTGTCGGTGCGTACGACGGTTTCGAACAGCGCGAGCCGATAGCTGTTCTGTCCGCGGACGAGCACCGAGCGCAGCGCGCGCTCGCCAGCCGAAAGCCGGCCGGGGTCTTCGGCCAGGTAGGCCGGATCGTTGCCGAGCGCCCGGGACACCGCGTCGACCAGGCGCGCCTCGAGCTCGGTGTCGCTCGCGACCGGGTAGCGAAGCGGGATTTCGCCGTCCACGCGTACAGTCAGGTAACGCGTGCCGCCCAAGTGAAACAGCTCCGCGGAGAGACGGCTGTCGCAGGTCGATGCGCTCAGACGATGGCTCGGGTGGCGCCCGAGCTCCGAGCGAACCAACTTTTCGAAACCCGGTCCATCGTCGCGGTCGCTCTTCACGTCGAGGCATAGCGAAACCTCGGCCATCGCCGGAGCGGCGTACAGGCAGCAAAGCATGCAGAGCGCGAGCGCGTGCAGCCAGGGCACGAACGCACGAACCGTCTTCACGCGAGCCTCCACGCTCAGAACGCCGCGCCGAGCTTGAGCGCGGCGCCCGGAAACCAGGTGTTGATCGCGCCGGTGTTGTTTTCACTGCGCACCGCGTATGCGGGTACGTTCAGCTCGCCCTGCAAGAAGAAAGATATCGCGCTCGCGCGCATGAACTCGTAGCCCACGACTGCGTCGACATCCAGGCCGCCGCTCCAAAGCGTGGCGCGTGAACTGGTCTCGCGATCCCCTTCCGCGCGGATCGCGCTGAACCAGTGCAGGGCGAAGGTAGCGCCGCCCCCGTAGTAGAGCGAAGTCAAGCCGCGCACGTTGCTGTAGCGCACCGCGTGCAGCACGACGCCCGCACTGCCGCCGAAGTCGATGTGCCCGCCGCTCGGATTACGCCGCGCCGCGGTTTGGCTGGTACCAATATCCAGCTCCCCCGCGACCTCCACGCCGAACTCTTCGAACTGCCCGCGATAGCCGACGTTCATCAACATCGGCGTGAACAGTCGGAAGCTCTGCTCGGTACGGCCATACGAGGGCGTTCCTTCGTCGGTCACCACGCTGTCGAACATCCCGCCGCGCAAGCGCGTTCCGACACCAATCACCACGTGACCGCGGCCGCGAATGTTCTGCGTCGCTTTCAGGGAGTCCGCCCACAGCACGTTGTTGCGGTCCACGGTTTCGCTGATCGGCACATCATGTAGCAACGCGAGCACACTGCGCTCGGCAAACTGCGACAGCTCGGTCGGCAGTAGCTGATCGACGCGCTCTTCTCGCCCGGTTCCGGAATAGCGCGCAAAGGCGGTCCAGCCCAGACGGAGCGGGTAGAGATCCACGATGATCCGCTGCTTGCAGCCCTGGCTGGCCGCGATGAAGCCTCGCTCGTGCGTCACGAAATGCTCCATCAACCGCTTCAGATAGGTCTCCGGGGTCTGCCCCAAGGGTAAGTGCGCGCCGCTTTTCACTCTTGGGTCTTGGCTGCCCTCGGGATCCAGATCGATCACGTCATCGAGCGTGGTCATTTCGCGTTCTTTGCGCGCAGGCTCGAGGTTCGCGCCACCCTCAGGGTTGGGGTTGGGGCTAGGGCTAGGGCTCGCGGGGAGGGCCGGGGCGGGAGTTTCGGGCGCAGGTTGACTCGGGGCGGCCGGAGCTGCCGGCTTCTTCTTGGGTAGCGAGCGCTGAACCACGACGTCCACGCAGACCGGAAGCTCCGCGGCGCTAGCCTCGAACGTTCGGAAAGTGGACAAAGCAAAGGCGCAAAGGCCCGAAAAGACGACGAGTCTCATATCACTCCTGTAGGTTATGAATTCAGCGCCGACGAAAGCGATCGACCCCGCGCCCGCGGCAAGCCGCGGATCCACCCGTTCACTCGTGCTTTCGTCGGCGCTTGAGCCCGCTAGAGCAATGGGCGTGCCAGTAGTGCCCCGCGAGTTTATTCACTCGAAACGGCGAATTTGCCGAAGACCCGTCAACTGTGAACCTCGCCAGCGTGGCTCAGATTCACAGTGCAGTCTCTGGCCACACTCAGGCGGAGTTAGAGGAGGACAATCTCGGGCACCGTTCGCTCGGCGTCCGCGATAATCAACTTGAGCGCAGTCCCATCGATGTTCAGCTCGGCGCAGGCCGTCTCGACGTCGAATAGCTCGACCGTGTCTCCGGGCATGGGCGCGCCGCCGGCCGGTGGCCCCAGCACCGTAGCCCCGAAGTGCTCGGAAAGATGGTCAGCCAGGCGGACGGCAGCCGCCAACGTCGCGCAGTCGCCGGTATGCAGGTGATGGTGGTGGCCGGCCACTTCGACCACCAACGGCGGCAGCCCCCAGCGCTGAGTCAGCAACAGCGACGCACGCTCGTGCAATGTATCGATGTACTGCCACAGCATGGAAAGTGGCGGCACCGCGTCGCCCTCGAAATGGGTCACCGCGAGCAGCAGCCCCGCGAAGCCCACGTCGTGCAATAGCCCGCACATGAACGCCAAGTCGGCGTCGATCGCGGCGCGCCGGCAAACGATGCGCGTGATGTACGCGGTCAGCGTGCTGTGGCGCGCCACCGAGGTCATGGTGTCGCCGTACTCCGGCATCAAGAACACGCCGCGTCGCAGCGCGGCTTCGAACACCGCATCGCGTACGCCCCGCACGCCCAGTCGAACCACCGCCTCGCGTAGCGAGCGAATCGGGGTGCGTCCAGCGTAGATGGTCGAACCGACCAGGCGCAGCACGGTAGCGGCGAGCATCTCGTCGCGCTCCAGCAGGCTGACGACTTCCCCGACGTCGGTCTCCTGCTTGGAGGCCAGAGACATCAGCTCGATCGCTACCTCGGGCAACGCCGGAGGGCGGTAGCCCGGGTCGTCGAAGACCGCGAGGAGCTCCTCGCACAGAGTGGTCGAGATGAGATCGGTCATCGAAGGGTCTCTAAGTAGTTGCCCCGGATCAACGGCCGAGTCAGGGTCACGATTAGCGCCGCATGTCCCGAGTTTTGCCCTACACTTACGGAGAGTGACCCTGAGGCAAAAGCCCCCCGATCTCTCGGATCCCGCTGATGATCCGTTGCTGCCATTCGTGGTCGCAGCGAAATCAGGCGATCAGGGAGCGGAGCGCGAGCTCTTGTTGCGGCTCACGCCGATGGTGCTCGAGGTTGCGCGCGGCGCGTATGGGCCAACGGATCCGGATGTCACACAATTATCGCTGGAAACGCTGGTCGCGACGCTGAAAGCACTGCCCACGTTCCGCGGGGACGAATCGATCTCCGAAGCAGTCGCGCAAATTGCGCTCGAGCGCGCCAAGGCGACCGGCCGTGCGCTGCACATGCCTGAATCTGCGATCCTCGCTGCAGCTCGCCTGCGCGTGCAGCGCGGCGTGCGCCCAGGTGATGGCAACCGAATCAGCTCTCTGGTCGAGCGAGCCCTGGAGGACGACGCGGCCGTGCTGGTCAGTCACATTTTGGTGCGCACGCCCAAGGCAGGTGGGCTGCGCGCCTACACAATCGCCATCGTGGCGGGCGTGATGATTGTGGGGATCCTCGGGTGGCTGTGGGTGAAACGGGGCGAGCCGGCCCAAACCCCCGGCGGGGAGCCCACGCAAGCCCCTTGACGTTTTCGTAGCGCTGTCGCTCAGGGCAGCGGGGAGACGTGAAATAGCCGCTGGTGAAAGGTCAGCAGCAGCGCGGTGAGCGCGACCCCGATACTAGCGGGTAGCAATAGCTCCCTCAGCACCAGCTGATTTCGACCCGCCACGATAGCTGCGAACGGAAAGTTCGAAGTCACGGCGCGGTAGCGCGCGAAGTTCTCTGGCTGGGAGCGCTGCCGCTTGCGATCGATGTCGCGCGTTCCGACCAGCGCGGTCAGACACAAGCTACCGAAGAACCAGAGCGAAGCCAGGTTGCCGTTCACGATCAGGTGCGACCCCGACCAGAGCGCGACCGCCCATAGAAACGGATGTCGAGTCACGCGCAGCGCACCGCGCGCCACTGATTCGGCAGCGAGCACGCGCTCCGCGCCGACTGCGGTCGGATTCGGCACCGTGAACGCCCCGGCGAACAGGGTGAAGGCGACCGGCATCACCGTCGCCGGCAGCCGCAACAGGGCGCGCGGCGTGATCCAGAGTGGCTCGCATGGAGCCGCGCGGTAAGCCATGACCAGAAAAGTGAGCGAAGCCAGCGAGAGCGCGGCAAACAGACCGCGAAATGGCCCCTCACCGAGCCTCGCCACCAGCCTTCCGCGCAGACTCGAGCCAGCAACCGCGGGATGGATCAGAAACCAAACCGTGGCAGCCAAGACGAGCCTTGCAAACGGATCGCTCATCTTCCCAGCACGGGCAAGCGCTTGGCGCGAAAGGGCAAGGACTCGTTGCCCGTGTCGATGCGCAGCATGGCCGAGGCTTCCGGCAGGCTCGACTCCTCCGTACCCCGCACGGGTTCCTGCCAAAGGTAAACATCGTCCGGCAGCGCGCCGGGCAGGGTGGGCTGCTGCGTGCGCTCGAACAGCTGAAAATCGTGACGCGCGATCAAAGACAGCGGCCGGCCAGTCTCCGGTCCGCGCTCGCGAAACCAGGCCCGCGCCGCCTCCACGTTTTGGATCAGGACGTGGTGCTGAGGATCGGTCTTGGCCGCGACCATGAACTCGTCTTGCATGCCCTTGATGTCGCCACGCCGATAGGCGATCACGGCCAGATAATTGTACGCGAGACCCGGCGCTGGGAAACCGAGCTCAATCGCGCGGCGCACGTGCATTTCCGCGAGATCGAGCTCCCCTTCACGAAGATAGGCGGCGCCCAAGTCCAAATGCGCGGCGTGGTGGTTCGGCAGCCGTTCCAGAATGCTGCGACACTCCTCGACGCCTTCCAGGTAGTGCTCGCGTAGTCCGTTGTTTTTGGAGAACCAATCGCTCATCAGACGCGCCACGTCGTCGGGCGCGTCGAACGGCACTTTCAGTTCCTGAAAATCTCCCGTGAAATACAGCTCGCGGTCGAGCCAACCAGCCGCCTCCGCATCACGAAAATCTTCGGTGCCTGGGTAGATCGAGAGACACGAAAAGATGTACTGGTGCGGCTTCGCGGTATCGAGAAAGTCGAGGGTCTCGCGGAAGGACTCGGCGGTCTCGCCGCGGTTACCGAGCATCATGTAGAAGCGCACGTGCACGCCGTACTTCTTGGCCATGTCGGCGGCGCGAATGATGGCTTCTTTGGTGATCTTCTTGTGAATTTGCTCGAGGATGCGCTGCGATCCCGATTCGACGCCTAGGCTCAGGCGCTGACAACCGGCGAGGCGCATTTCGTAGAGCAGCTCCTCACTCAGCACGTCGACCCGCGTGTCGCAGCTCCACAAGAAGTTCAGCTTGCGCTCGCGGATGCCCCGGCAAAGCTCGATCACCCGCTTCTTGTTGGTCGTGAAGGTGTCGTCCTTGACCTGAACCATCTTCACCCGCAAGCGCGGAATCAGCCGTTCCAGCGCGTCGAGGACGTAGGGCACCGAATGCCCGCGAAACCCCCTACCCCAGCTGGTCTCGGCACCGCAGAACGTGCAGGCCCAGGGACAGCCTCGCGAGGTCATCACGATGTGCGTGTCGAAGTACTGGTGAGGCGAAGCCAGGGCGTCCAGGTTCGGGATCGACGCGCGCGGCGGGCCGTGTTCGATCCCGCTCGCAGAGCGAAACACGGTACCCGCGACGCCGGTGAGCGGGAGCTCGTCGCGTCGTCGCTCGATGAGCTCGAGAAACGTGTCGTCGCTCTCGCCCACGCACACCAGGTCGATGTCGGCGTGATGCTCGAGCATCTCCTTGGCAAAAGGCGTCGCGTGAGGGCCGCCGATCACCACCGTGGAGTCTGGGTGATAGCGCTTGATGAGCTCGGCTGTTTGCGCGACCCCGCGCCGATTCGCGGTCCAACACGACATGCCGTAGAGGTCAGCGTCGAGCTTCGAAATGACTTCTTCCAGCGCGCTGAAGGCAAACCCCGAAAGGTTCAGGACCTTGACCTGATGGCCCGCGCGCAGCGCTTGCGCGCCGAGTGAAAACAAACCGAATGGGGTTTGGAAAAAGTCCGCGTCCAGATCCCCTTCGCGGTAGTCGAGCGGCGGGCCGCCTTGCTCGGGTTCGAGTGGAGCTTCGCCGCGCGCGGGGATCTTCCAGGGGGGCGGATAGAGCAGCGCGATGCGCATACGACGCGCTAAGCCTACCCTTTTTCTGGGGAGTCAAGCAGCGTACGCGCCCGGCCCACCCAGTCTTCTTTGCGAATTCGCTCGGGTTTCACGCGCAAGGCGCGCGCGATCTCTTCGAGCTCGCTGGCCGTCCACGCGGCAATTTGCGAGAAAGAACGGACGCCCCGCGCGTTCAGCGCGCGCTCGAAGGCAGGTCCGATGCCGCGAATCTGCTTTAGGTCGTCGCCCTGGCTTTCGCCGTTGGCCGAGGTTGGTTGCTTGGTTTTGGCGCGTGTCGCTTTGGGTTCGACTGCCTCGACTTCACTTTCGCGCGCGAGCAGTTTGGCCTCGAGTTCGGCGTTTCGTGCGCGCAGCGTGACCACTTCCAGCGCCTGGCCTTCGAGTTCGTCGACGCGTGCCTCGAGCTCGCGCGCTTCGGCGAGACGGCGCTCGAGCTCTGCGAGTTGCGCGCGGAGAGCGCTGATAGTTGCCATTTGATCACGCTCGCGCTGTTCTTCGGCGCGGGCACGCGCAGCCAGAGTCAGGCCTTGCTCCGACAGCGTCGTTCGCAGCTGATCGCGCTCCGCGCGGACGTGGCCGAGCTCGCTGCGGGCATCGGAGAGCTCGCGGGACAGGCGTTGTACACGCGCGACGAGCTCCGCGATTTGAGCGGCGTCTTCGGGACGGCGCGGAGCGACGCTGGGAAGGATGCCGCGAGAGCTGGGAGGCGGCGGGCGAAGGCTGGAGGGAGGTTCCGGAGGGAAACCAGGAGAGCTGGGGGTGGAAGGGCGAGTGAAGGCGGGAGGGCTGGGGCGAGTGAACGCGGGTGGGGTGGAGGGAGTGGGGACGGAAGGGGTCAGTGGCGCAGAGGCGGAGGAAGCGGCTGCGGGGGCCGGAGAGGCTGCGAGAGGAGGCTCGGCGACGGCGCTGGCCGGAGCGTCCGCAATGGCCGGCGGAGGGGGCGTCAGAATGGGGGCAAGAGGGGCGTTTTGCGCAGGGGGAGCTTGGGAGGGGGAGGGCAGCGGCGGGGGGACCGGAGATGGACGGGGGGCGATGGAAGGGGAAGAGCCGCGGGTCGCGCCGGGGACGGGGGTCGTTAATGGGGCGGCGCTTGGGCGCGATGCCGCCGGGCTGCTGGCAGCGGGGCGGGGCGGCGCAAAAACGGGACGCGAGACCGGAGGCGGAGCGGAATCGCTCTCTGCCCTTGTTGATTCGGTCGCCGACGCTGAGCGGGGGTTTTCGTCACCCATCCGTAAGGTCCAAGGATACTGAATTTCTCGGCAAATGGGAGGGCTCGGGCGCTGACGGCGGCGAATTCCATCGATTGCGCACAGCGCCGTGGGCGGGGCCTTAACACTTCTTCACGGAACCCAACGCACGGCGACAACACGCGGGCTGAAGAGTCTCCAGTGAAGCGGGCGCATTGCCCGCCCTCAAGGAGATGGATTCGATGTTTGGATTTCTATTCGGTGCGGCCTGCCTGGGAGGGCTCGCCGCCTTGCTGTTCCGTCGTCATCACCACCACTACGGCTGCGGGCACGGACATGGTCACGGTCGCTTTCATCGCGGGCGGCATTTCATGAATGCCGCGTTCGAGCGACTCGACACGACTCCGGGGCAGGAGAAAGCAGTCGTGGCTGCGATCGACGAGTTTCGCGACTCGGCGCGCGCGGTTCGCCAGAAAGTGATGGCATCGCGCGGCGATGTCGCGGCAGCGCTGCGCGAGGAGCGGTTCGAGCCGGAACGCGTACGCGCGGTGCTCTCTCGCAATGCGGAAGAGGTCGCGACATTGGGTGACGCGGGTGCGCAAGCGCTCGCCAAAGTGCACGAGGCACTCGACCCCGAACAGCGCAAACGCCTCGCGCGCTGGATCGAATCGGGACCTGGCTTCTTCTACGCCTGAACTCGGAGGACCCTGCAAAATGAGAAGGAAGTTCTGGATGGTCTTGCTCGGGCTCGGCGCGGTCGCCGGTTTTGCCTCGGGCTTTCATTCCCTGCGTCACCATGGCGGCGCGTTCGGCCCGGGCTGCTGCCACGGCTCCTGGGAGTCACGGCACGCCGCATTCGAGGCGCACGTCGCCGACATTTGCACGCGCTCGGCCGAACGTACGCTGAGCGCGCGCGGCGCGCCGGACGCACGAACGTCGCCAGCGCCCGCGCCTCCGTAGTATGAAACCGCTACGGTCATGGCGCTGCGAGTCCTAGTCGTCGACGACGACGCGAAGCTGTTCGAGCTCCTGAGCAGCTATTTCGAGCAAAACGACGTGAGCGCGCTGTACGCCCCCGACGGCCAGAGCGCGCTCAGTCGGCTCGAAAGCGACGGCGTCGACGCGGTGCTGCTCGACGTGATGATGCCAGGCATGGACGGGCTGTCGGTGCTGCGTCGAATTCGCGAGCGCAGCCAGGTGCCGGTGATCATGCTGACCGCCAAGGGCGATGAGACCGATCGCGTGGTCGGCCTCGAACTCGGCGCGGACGACTATTTGCCCAAGCCGTTCGCGCCGCGCGAGCTCTTGGCCCGGCTCCGTGCGGTGCTGCGTCGCGTGCAAGTCGACCTGGTAGGGCGGCGCGTCGCCGCGTCCGGCGTGGTCGCCGATCTCGACACGCGCTCGGTCGAGCGCGACGGACAACCCGTCGCGGTCACGGGCTTGGAGTTCGATCTGCTGGTCGCCCTGATCGCACGCGCCGGGCGTGTCGTTCCGCGCAGCGCCCTGCTCGAGCTCGCCGGTCGCTCCGACGTCGTGGTCAACGATCGCACGATTGACGTGCACGTCTCGCACTTGAGGCGAAAGTTGGGGGACGACCCGCCGCGACTGATCCGTACGGTGCGCGGCGTGGGCTACGTGTTTTCGCGCGAGCCCGTATGACCTTCCCGCACCGCTTCGGCTTGGCTCGACGGCAGCCGCGGCTGCGGCGGCAGCTGTTCGCCTGGCTTTCGCTCACCATCTTGGTCACCGGGATGTCGGTGTGGGGGGTGTTCCACCTGGCGCGCGTGGGCAGCTCGAACCTACCAGTCGATGTCGAGCGCCTCGAGGCGTTCGTCTCGGCGCGCTTCGTCGACGTTTGGGACGACGCTGCTCGCCGTCAGGCTCTCGCGGTGAGCCTGGCCGAGACCCTAAACGCCGGCCTGAGCGTCGAGGACATGGACGGCCACACCCTTTCGCAGGTGCGCGGGGGCTGTGTTCGTCCGGACCGATCGCTCGTAGTGCGAAATGGCGCGCGCTCTCTGGGTACGGTGCGAGCTTGCTTCGAGGGCCACGGCGCCGGGCATTTCGTTGGTTTCCTGGCTTTTGGTACGGCCGGGCTCGTGCTCTGGCTGGCCGCCGCCGTGCTGGCCCGCAAGCTCACGCGTCCCCTCTCCTCACTGATCGCGGTGACCCGGGAGATCGGCTCCGGCAAGCTGAAGAGCCGCGTTCGACTACGCCGCGGAGGCCGCGGCGAGCTGGGCGTGCTGGCCGATGCTATCAACGACATGGCCGAACGCATCGAGCGGCAGCTGAGCGAGCAGCGCGAGCTGCTCGCGGCCGTCTCTCACGAAGTACGCAGCCCCCTCGCGCGCATGCGGGTTTCGACCGAGCTCTTGCGCGGCAACCCAAAAGACACGCGCGCCCTGACCGCCATCGAGAGCGAAGTCGCCGAGATTGATACTTTGGTAGGAAAGCTGCTGGCCAGCTCGCGCCTCGACTTCGGCTCGCTCGCCCGCGCGTCGCTGGTCGGCCAAAAGCTCGCCGCCACGGCGCTCACGCGACGCCAGCTACCGCTTTCACTGCTGGAGGATTGCAGCGATGAAGCCAAAGTCTCTTGCGATCCGACGCTGGTCGCTCGCGCGCTCGACAACCTACTCGACAACGCGGAAGAGCATGGCGGTGGGGTCACCCGCCTGGTCGTGCGCCGCGCCCGACCAGAGGAGCACGCGCAGTCCGAGCACGCGCTGGTGTTCGAAGTCTGGGATAACGGCGCGGGGTTCGACGCGGACGCATTGAAACGTGCCTTCGAAGCCTTCTACCGCGCCCCCAAGCCCAGCGCCGAGTCGCGCGCCTCGCTAGGCCTCGGACTGTCGCTGGTGCAACGCATTGCCGCCGCGCACGGGGGCCGTGCTTGGGCTGAAAACCAAGCGAGCGGCGGCTCGCGCGTGAACTTCAGTGTTGGCTGAGGAGCCTATCCGCCCTCAGATCGATTCGAGGAACGCGACCAAATCCTCGAGCTCCGCCCGGCTCAGCTGACTGGTGTTGCCGTGCGCGGTCCCGCCACAGGAAGCGTCGAAACGGTCCATGAGCGTCGCGGCGCAGCCGTTGTGCATGACCGGCACGCGTTGCGCGATACCGAGCAGCGAAGGAACCTGGAAATTCCCGCCGGTCCCTACGTCAACGGTGGTGTTGTTCGTGAACTTCGCGCCGGAGTGGCAAGACGTACACCCGACCTCTCTGCTCTCGAACAGAGCCATACCGCGCTGCGCAGCAGGATCCGAGCCGGCGCGCAGCGGAGCGCGCGGCTTCAACTGGAAGATCCAGTTCTGCACGGCCTCGACCCGCTTTGGCGACTCACCCGGGCCGCCCATGCGTCCCACGAACACTTCGCTCATGAGGTGATCCATGGTCGGCAGGGTGCCATCCCAGTGGAACGGCTCGGTGCCCGCGAGCCCGACGTCGATGGCTTGGGTACGGCGCGCACCGAATGGCTGAAAATGCCAGGTGCGGCCGTCATCGGTACCCTCGACGTGACACGACGCACAGGCAATGCCGCCACCGGCGTCGCGATGGAAAATTTCGTGACCCGTGTCGAGTCGGCTCTCGCCGGGCAGGTCAATCGTGCGCGTGGCCAGGGTGGTGACGTTGTCGATAATGATGAGCTTCGAGGGCTCGCGCGTTTGCGCGAGCAGCCGCCCTCCCGGATCGAACGCCACTGCTACGACTGGCTCCGTTACGGGAACCGTGAAGCTCGTGGAGAGGCAAGTGCCCATCGTGGCACGATCGAGCTCGGGCGCGGTGAGCAAGGAAATCGAACTCGCCCCGATGAGCCGCGGAGAAAGCGACGGCGTCTCGGCATCACGCGGGCCAGCGCTGGCCACCGCGATGACGCCATTCGAAGATACGGCCACGTCCACCGGTAGCACCACGCCGCCGAGCTGCGGACTGGTGATGACCGTGCCGTCCTCTTGAACGACGGTGATGGCGGAGTGAACGATACCACCACAGCCGGTGAACACGGCGCCACCGTACGTGCTCTCTCCGCCGCCAATCCCGGGGTCAGAAGTGTCCGGGCCGCCCGCGCTGCCGGTGTCGCCCTTGCCATTCGGCGAATCGATGACGATGTCGTCCGAGGTGGCGCGTTGATGAACCATCACGACGCTTCCGTCGGGCCCCGGCACGCTGCGCCAAGCGACCTCCGCGTCGAACACGCCGGGCACGCTCGAGAATTGGTCGCCTCGGAACGTGTCGGCGACCGAGGGTAGCTTCTTGATGCTCTGAACGGAAAGATTCGCATCGAGCGCGAGCAGCTCCGCAGAGCGGAAGCGCGACACGAACGTCCGCCCGTTTGACACGACCACGTCGCGCACGTCGACGCTCGACTTGGTCTCGACCAGCGTGGCGCTGCCCGAGAGCGGCAAATCGACCAGCTTGCCTTCCGCACACGCCACGATCAGCCGCTGCCCATCGGCGCCGAGCGCGATGCCGCGCGGTAGCGCGCAAACCTTGCGACGCTCCCCGGCTGTCGCGGACGCCAGATCGATAGTGAGCACTTCCCCGGTGCCGCGCAGGACGACGTAGGCGTGGCCAGACTTGTCCTCGACCGCACGCCCGGGCTCAGCCCCCTCTTCGAGCGTGATGACGCCGGGGAAAAAATTGCCGATGAAGTCGACGAGCGTGATCTTGTCGCGATCGGGATCCGAAACGAGCGCCGTTCGTCCGTCCGACAAAGCCAGCAGCGTGCCGCCGCTGATCGAGGGCGGCGTTCGACTCGAAACCGCAACCGTACGGGAGTCGACCACGCCGCTTGGAAAGCCCGGGCCACTTCCACCCGTGTTCACCGTGGTGCTGCCGCCGCTGCCCACCCCAACCCCGATCGGAGGCGGCGCCTCGGACGCGGTCGAGAAGGAGTCACACCCGAGCGCGAGCAGCGCAGCGAGCAGCGCCGCCGAACCACCGAACCCCGCATCGCATCCGATTCTTCGCACGATTTGCCCACGCATTTTAAACTCGCTCCCCACGGGACCGACGAACCCGCAACGCTCGACCCGCGTTGGGGAATGATGATGTGAGATTCGGATTCTCTCAAGTCCGATTTTGAGCGGGGCGCAGGGCCCCCGGCCTAAAGCCCAGGTAAGGCGCTAGTCTTGGAATCCGCGCTTGTTGCGGCGCGCCGCGTCGCGCTCACGTTCGCGGGAGCGCTCTCGCTGCCGGCTGTCTCGCCGCTGGGCTCTTCCGCCGCTGTTCTCGTTCCCCTTCAAAGACGCGAGAGGAGAGAGCACGTGCTCGACCCGGGCCAGCCCCGCGGCCACCACCGCCGCCACCACTTCGTCGGCACTTTTGTAGCATTGGGCCGACTCGTCGAGGGGCACCTCTCCGTCCAGGTTCACCACGATGCCGTCTCGCCGATACTGCTCGTTCACCTTGTGCTGGTCGAGCCGGCGCGTCGCCTCGGCTCGTGACATCCGTCGGCCGGCGCCGTGGTTCACGCTGTAGGCGCTGCGGGCCGCGCCGGGCTCGGGCCGCAGGATGTAACTGTTGTCGCGGTTCGAGCCTGGAATGAGCACCGGATGACCTTCGGTCGCGAACGGGGTCCCGGCCAGCGCAGGGTGCCCACCCGGAAACGCGCGTGTGGCGCCCTTTCGATGGACCCAGACCGAACCAAACTCGGGGTGCTCCTCGGCCTGCACCAAGTTGTGACTGATCTCGTAGACCAACTCGAGTTCTTCTCGAAACACTTTCTCGAACGCCTCGGCGACCTGCTCGTAGATGACCAGACGGTTCAGGATCGCGTAGTTGCCGGCGGCCGCGACCGCGTTCAGATAACCCTGAAAGTGGGGTGACTCGGGCAGGAACGATCCGAGATCGATGTCGGCCCCCTGCTCCGGTCGCTCCTCCTTCGCAAGCTCGAAGTAGTTGGTCGCGAGACCATGCCCAAAGCCTCGGCTGCCGGTGTGCACTTGAACGAACAGCGTTTGTGTCTCCTCGCAGCACTGCAGTTCGATGAAATGATTACCGCCACCGAGCGAGCCGAGTTGTTCGAGCCCGCGCTCCGGCGCACCCTTTCCACCCCACGGGATGTCCCAATCATCCGCGACCGGAATGCGCTGCCTTTCGGCTCGCCGACGATCGAAGCGCGCGCCGTACTTGGCGGCGTACTGTTCAGCGCCGCCACGCACCAACTCCTCGAACTCTGGCTGTTCGAGCCGTCCGAAGCGCACGCTCTTTCCGCCCGTACCCAAGCTGACGCGCCCCGTCACCTCCCGATTGAACGAAAGGCGACGATCGGGCGTGGCGCGGCTGACCGGCACGTTGCTCTTCGCGCTCATCATGCCGCAACCGATGTCGAACCCGACCGGACCCATGGCTATCGCACCGTGCTCGCGCGCCGTGAGGATCACCGAGCCGACCGGAACGCCGTACCCGTAGTGCACGTCGGGCGTGATGACCACCAAGCGAACACCGCGAAAGCGCGTCGCGTTGACGATCTGACGATAGAGCGTGGGCTCCGCCTCGTTGAGCAGGCTCTGCGTCAGAAAGAGGCGAACCGGAACGCCCTCGGTGTCCGCGGTTTCGAGACGGAAGTAGCCGTCGCTCGACCACTCCGCGCGTTGCTTCCAATCGGATTCGTGCGCTAGCGCGGGAGCTTTCGCCATGGTGCTCCCGCTACCAGCTAACCGCGCCCGAGCACCAGCAAGCACCAGCCTTCCGCCTCGACACGCCCACGCTCGAGGAAGCCGAAACCACTGAAAGCGCTCAGGATTTCCGGCACCTGGTCGACCAGGAAGCCGGTCACCAAGAGCTCGCGTGCATCCCGCGCACGAGTGGCGATGCGCGACGCGTCTTCTTTCAGCGCGCGGGGCTCCAAATTCGCGACCACGAGGTCGAAGCCCGGCGGGAGCTCGGACGAGGCGTCCTGAAACGTCACCGCGTTCTCCACGCCGTTGAGCTTGGCGTTCTCGCGCGCCGCGGCCAACGCGACGTCATCGACGTCGACGCCCACGACCGTGCGCGCGCCGGACAGCGCGGCGAGCATCGCGAGCACACCCGTACCGGTTCCGACGTCGAGCACGCTGGCGCCGGGCAGCACCAGACAAAAGCGCTCCACCGCTTCCGCGGCCAAGCGCGTGGTCACGTGGGCGCCGTCGCCGAAAGCGAGCGTAGGCCGAATCAGCAACTTGCCGAGCCCGAACGGCGGCGGAGTGACGTCCCACACGGGCTGAATCACCCAGCGCGGCGTCAGCGGTTGCTGCTGCAAATGTTGCGTCCAAGCCGTATCCCAATCGGACGCTGCGTCGACCTCGATGCGAATGGAAAGGTTCCCTTGCTCCTCACTCAGCCCGAGCTCGGGCATGGCGTCACGCGCACGCTCCGACAAGGCAGACAGCTGGGTCTTGTCATCCCCGTACACGATGAGCCGCGCCCCGCGCTCACCCGCCTGCTCCTCGACTCCGCCCGCGCCCAGCTCGATCAGCAAGTGCCCGGCTTCTTCGGCAAGCTCGCTCGGAACGTCAATCAGCAATTTAATCAGGGCCATGGCGATTCACGCATCCACATTCTTCATGAAGCTCAGGCCGGCAAGGAACGTCCGCTGTACGAAAAAGAAAAGCAGCACGATGGGAACTGTGGTCAAAAACGACGCCGCCATCAGGTAGTGCCACTGCGTGCCACCGTTTTGGCTCTGATAAAACTGCAGGCCGAGCGACAGCGTGAACGTATTCTGATCGGTCAAATACAAGAGGGGCCCCAAAAAGTCGTTCCAAGCGTAGATGAACTGAAAAAACGCGGCAACGGCCAAGGGCGCCTTGGAGAGCGGCAGGTAGGTGCGCAGGAAAATGGTGAGCTCGGAGGCGCCGTCCAGCATCATCGCCTCGGGCAGGCTCGCCGGAATGCGCAAGAAAAACTGGCGCAACAAGAACACGTTGAACGCCCCGCCGAAAAACGAGGGCACCCAGAGCGGCTTGAGCGAACCGATCCAGCCGAGCCCCTTGAAAACGCTGTAGAGCGGCACCATCAAGACCGGAAACGGCACCATCATCGTGGCCAGCGTCAGCGAAAACAAAAGGTTTCTGCCCGGCCATTCCAGGCGCGTGAAGCTATAGGCGACGAGCGCGCTCGAGAACGTGGTGCCGATCGCGGACAGCGAGCAAACGATCAGGGTGTTTCCCGCATAGCGAAAGAACGGAATGTACTCGATCGTCTCGGCGTAGTTTTTCCATTCAATCGGCTCGGGCATGAGCTCGGGCGGGAAGACCAGCGCGGACGAAAGCGGCTTGAGCGAGGTCGACAGCATCCACGACAGCGGAAACACGAACAAGAGACCGGCCACGATCAGCGCCAGGTGAACGAGCCCGCGCGTCCAGGGCCGGGCGCGAAAGGTACTGCTGAAGGGCGAGCTGGGGTTCTGCATGCCTGGTTCGTTCAGGCGCCGGTGTAATGCACGCGGCTCTTGCCGGCGCGCACGGCGAGCGCGGTCAGCGCCAGAATGATCAAGAACAGAATCCAGGCCATGGCCGCGGCGTAACCCATGCGCAAGAAGGTGAACGCGCTTTCGTACAAGCGCATGGCGTAGGTGAGCGTCGAGCGGGCGGGCCCACCGCCGGTCATGATGTATGGCTGCGAAAAAACCTGCAGACCGCCGATGATGCCCATGATGGCATTGAACTGAAGCACCGGAGAGATGAGCGGGATGGTGATGTGCCGCACCTTGTGCCAAAGGCTCGCGCCGTCGATGTCGGCGGCTTCGTACACGGCGGTAGGCACGTCTTGCATGGCCGCGAGCAGCACCACCACCGTGTGACCAACGCCCCAAACACTCATGAAAATCAAGGACGGAAGCGCGGTGTGCGGGTTGTTCAGCCAGGCAACGGGTGGAATGATGCCGAAGCTCAGCTTGCCCAGCACGAAATTCAGAATGCCGTACTGGGCATTGAAGATCCAAAGCCAAACCATGGAGCTTGCCACCACCGGCGTGAGCGAAGGCAGGAACACCAAGGTGCGATACAAGCTTTTGCCGCGCACGTTCGAGTCGAGCAACAGCGCGAGCGAAAACGAAGCGAACAGACCGAGCGGCAGCGCGAACAGCACGTACACGAGCGTATTCTTCAAGGCCACGAAGAACACCTTGTCGGAAAGCAGCTCGCGGAAGTTTTCGAGCCCAACGAAGCGGGGCGGGCTGAGCGCCGAGTAGTCGCAAAAGCTGTAAACGACGCTCGACATCACCGGGTACAGAGTGAAAACCAAGAGACCAATCGCCCAGGGCGAAAAGAAGGCCAAGCCTTTTCCGAGCGAGGCGTTGCTGCGCGCGGACGATCTGCCCGCCATCTGCGCGCGCTGACGCGCGTGGGCGCGTAATATTTTCACGACCACGAAGGTCACCAACAGCGCCATGAGCGCGAACGGAACCCAGACGAGCCCGGGCGTGCGCGGTAAGGCGCTGCGCCGCTGCGCGCGGTCCCAGCTGCTTTGTAGGCGGGCCTGCGCCTCGGAAAGCGCCTGTTCGGGCGACGCCTGCAGCAGCCAAACGCGCTGGAACGTGGCCGACATTTCGCTGCGATACTCGGGCCAGATGCTCAACCTCGGCGTGCTGACCGCGCCCGGGCTCGCGGCCAGTGCTTGGAACATCCGGATGTAGGGGTTACCGTGGCGGCTCAAGAAGGCTTCGCTCACCGCACGGAGCGGCGAGTTTTTGCGCTGCAGCGCGCACAGCTTCTCCGTATGCGACTGCTCGGTCAAAAACAGAATGAACTCGAATGCCTCGCGCGCGTGCTGAGCCCCGCGCGGGATGATCAGCATGTCCGCGTCGACCAGGGTCACCGGTGGATCGCCCGCGTGCAGACTCGGGAACGGCGCGGCGCCCCACTCCAAGTTGGGCGCGTACGTGTCGATGAACTTCGACATCCACACGCCCTGCAGCACCATCGCCGACTTCTGGCTCATGAAGGAGTTCTGCGCCGAACCCACGTTGCCGAAGCCCGCGGTCAAGTTCTGCAGCGCCGACACGCCGTAGGTCTCGGCGTAACCTCGTACCCAGCGAAAAGCCTGCAAGTTCTCGGGAGAATCTAGCGAAATCCGTGCTCCGCCGTCCCACAGCCGTCCGCCGAAGAAGGAAGGCCACAGAAAAGGCCACCAGGGCGGATCGGACGGCAAGAAGCCGATCTGCACGATGCGGCCGTCCTCTCGTCGGGTGAGCTTGGTGGCGAAATCGTCGAGCTCGGCGAGGGTGCGCGGCGGACGCTCCGGGTCGAGCCCTGCCTCGCGAAACATGCGCTTGTTCCAATGCAACGCGTTCAGCGCGGGCACGGAGACCGCACCGAACAGCTTGCCGCGATACACGCCCAGGTCCCAGTACACGGGCAGAAAGCGCTCGCGTGAGAGCGCGGTGCCCCGCGCCCACTCGTCGAGTGGAGTCAGCGCCTCCTTGTCGGCGAAATCGAACACGTCTTGCGCCCAGACGCCCGCGAGATCCGGAGGGTTGCCACCAGCGGTCGCGACCAAGGTCTTCTGGTTCACCGCGGAGACGCTGAGGTAGTCCACCCAGATCCGCGACTGCGACCGATTGAAGTCGTCGACGAGCGCCTGCATCGCCTCTTTTTCGAAGCCAGTCCATTTCTCCCAGTACTTGACGTGAACACGGCTTGGACCGGGTGGCCCCGGGGCGGCGAAGGCCAGCGTCACACCGAAGGTCAGGACGAAAGCGAGCAGGCTGGCCCCCCCACGCAGCCAGGCGCGCCATCGCTCTGCGCGTGCGACCGGATGCACTGAAGGAACCGTCATTTTCCCGGGGTTCGGACGATAAGAGTCGGGAACGAATGGGGTCAAGGCGACCCCAGAACACGCGGGTTTCTGGAGCCCGTTTTGAAGGTCTCTTGCCGAACATGGCGGCTATTCGTGCGCAAAAGCGCGCGCCGCAAGCCCGCGCTTCTGCTACATGAGCGCCGAACCATGAGCTACCCTGGACTGAATTTGGCCGGCCGCGTTGCGGTCGTCGTTGGCGGTACGTCGGGCATCGGCAAGCACCTGTCTATTGGTCTCGCGCAGGCGGGAGCCGACGTGGTGGCCACGTCGCGTCGCGAGTCCGAGGTGAGCGCGACGGCGGAGGGCATCCGCGCCGAAGGGCGGCGCACCTTGCAGCTGACCTCCGACGTCACCGATCGCGCGTCGCTCGAACGGCTGTGTGAGGCCACGGTGAGCGAGCTCGGCAAGGTGGACATTTTGATCAACTGCGCCGGGCGCATCAAGCGCACGCCGACGCTCGAGGTGTCCGAGGAAGAGTTTTCGAGCATTCTGGACACGAACCTGACTGGCACCCTGCGCAGCTGCCAAGTATTCGGAAGGCACATGCTCTCGCGTGGTTACGGCCGAATCGTGAACGTGGGCTCTTTGACCACGTTCGTGGCTTTCCACGAGGTCGCGGCTTACGGTGCGAGCAAAGCGGGCGTCGGCGCGCTGACTCGGTCGTTGGCCGTCGAATGGGGCCCGCGCGGCGTGGTCGTCAATGCCATTGCTCCCGGGGTCTTTCGCACCCCGCTCAACGAAAAGCTGCTCGACGGCACGCCTCGCGGACAGGAGCTGCTCGCGCGCACGCCGATGAAGCGCTTTGGCAAGTTGGAAGAGCTGGTTGGCCTGGGGATTTTCCTGTCGTCAGACTCGGCGAGCTTCGTCAACGGCCAGGTCATCGCGGTCGACGGCGGGTTCCTCGCGAGCGGTGTGAACCAGTGAACGTTGCCCCGACCGCGGACGCCATCGACGACTTCCTGGTCGAGGTCGAGACCCTGCGCGGGGACGACCCAGCAGCGGCGCTCGCGAAGCTGGAGCGCGCGCCGGCCGAGCTCGCCCGGCGCCCCGAGTCCCGCCTGCTGGCCGCCGATCTAACCTGGGAGCTCAATGGAGCAAAGATGGCGCGGCCGTTGCTCACCACCCTGGTGAAGGAGGTGCCCGACTATGCGGACGCGCGCCACCTGCTCGGCGCCGTGCTCGAAGAGCTCGGCGACGAACGCGGGAAGGTCGAGCAGTTTCTCGAAGTACTTCGGCTGGACGAAGGCCTCGATGAGGCGCTCGAAGAAGGCGATGCCGACGACCTCGAGGACCTGATCGTCGAAGCGGCCGAGCAGACCATCAGCGGCCTTCCAGAGCGCTTCCGTCAAAAGCTCGCTGACGTGCCGATCTTGGTCGAATCTCGCCCGAGCGAAGACCTGGTGCGCGAAGGCTTCGATCCCCGCGCGTTCGGCCTATTCGAAGGCCCTACCCACGCGGAGCACCAAAACAGTGAGGCGAGTGAGGTGCCGACCCGCATCGTGCTCTACTCGGCCAACCTACTCGCCGAATCGCTCGACGAAGATCAGCTTCGAGAAGAGGTCGAGACCACCGTGCTGCACGAGGCCGGCCACTATTTCGGGCTCGACGAAGACGACCTGGCGCGGCTCGGTCTGGACTGAAGCGCGCGAGCGATCGTGGCTCCGCATCCTCGAGGAAGCGGAGCCACGCGGGTAGCAGCCGGATCTACTTCGGGGGTGGCGGCGGCGGCGGCGGCGGCGGCGGCGTGAGCGACGGCGGCGGCACCCCTGGCGGCGGTGGCACGGGCGGCACGTCGATCAGGCTGAAGCACGATGACAGATCGAAGAACATGAACTCGAGTGCCTTGGCCTGCGGAGACATGCCCGTCGCCGCGCAGCCACCAGGGAAAGCTGTCCCTCCGTTCGATGAGTCACCGCCGAGCTTGGTCGCCCCGCTCGGATCGGCCGGGTCATTTACTTGAGCGGCGATGTGAATGTCGGTGAACACGACGCGCCCACACTGTTGCTCCGCCGGGGCGGTGACCGGCGTATTGAACGTCATGTACTGCACCGACTGCCGCATCTGCGGGCGGTCGTTGGCGTTCGACTCCAGGTAGATCCAGCGTTGAGTAGGCGCAGTGACCGCCGACACCGAATGCTGAGAGACAGCCACTGGCAATTGGCCGCGTTGACTCGACGCACCGGTTAGGACCAGCCAATCGGCCAGCGCCGCCCCTTTCGGGAACGTGGTGTCAACGGTGGCGGTGATCGGAGTGGGCGGGTCAGGCAGAGCGCCTTCGTAGGTCGCGGTCCCCTGGAGCTCCGGCGATCCGGCGCGCATCCAGTAGTAGTGATAGTGGTCCGCGAATACGCGACCGCCCTGGTTCATGTAGGCGGCGATATTGGCGAGGTTTGGCGTCTTGGCCGCCGGGTACTCGCCACCTTCACACGACATCAGCATGATGTCGTAGTTGTGAAGTTTTGCCGGATCGCTCCATAGGGTCGTTGCAGCAGCGAACGTCGCCCCGGAGGCGAGCTTGTTGGCGCCGCCGCCTTGGGTACCCGAACCGCCCACGAACAAGTGAACGCGCCCGTCTCCGGTGTCAGTCGTGAACTCCGACTCGTCGATACCGATCCGGCGCAACAAACACTCGAGCGCGTCCTGCCCACCGGTGGTAACCGCGATGCGGGGGATATGGCCCTCGGTCTTGTTGCGCGGTAGTCGCGTGAGGTCCTTGTTCGTGACCGCGTTGGTCGTGCACTTGTTGAGGGTGATGTCGAGCGTCACCTCCCGCCGCCAACGGCCGACCTGAATCACCAACGGAACATTTGCGCCAGAGGGCACGCCCTCGAGCTTGAAGTTGCCGTTCACGTCGGTGAGCGCCGTAGCAACCGGCGAACCCGCTGCGTTGGCAGCGCACGGTTCACAGGTGATGCCGTCCGCGATCGGCGGAAGCGGCAGTGGATCATTCGGGACGTACACCAAAGCGTTGTAAAGCGGGAGTTTTCCTGCCGGATCGTAAACCGTGCCGGTGAGCGTGGTCTTCGAATCGGTCGGGCAAGCGTCCGAGCGGATGGTGCATTGGAAATTCTTGCAGCCGGCGCCGGGACACACGTTTGGAGTGCCGTCGCTGCCGCAAGCCTTGCCGCCCATGCAGTCACCACAGTGCAAAATACCGCCACAGCCGTCGCCGATGTCCCCGCAGTATTGGCCTCCGCTGGTCGCGTCCGTGCACATGCGCGGCGTGCAGTTGGCAGGCTTGCAGAGGTGCTCGATCCCGCCACCGCCGCAGGTACCTCCATCGGGACAGGCGCCACAGTCTAGTGTGCCGCCGCATCCGTCACCCAGGACGCCGCAGTATCGACCGCCCGCATTCTCGCACGTCACGCGCTGGCAGCTCGGCGGACCAATGCACGCGTTGTCTTTGCAGATCCAGTCACCTTCGCAGTTCGGGCAAGTGACTTTGCCACCGCAGTTGTTGCCAATTTCGCCGCACCACTGGCCGCCGGTTGGTTTGCAGGAGGCGGGCGTGAGGCACATCGTGCCGTTGCCCGCGGTGGGCACCGTGATGGAGCCCCCGGTCGAACTCTTGCCGCCGGAGACCGACGCACCACCCGCGTTCGCGCCCGAATTTCCGGTTCCTCCGGTGCTCGCCGCAGTACCACCGGTGTTGCCCAGCGTAGAACCGCCGACGTTGGGATCATTCGTGGAGCAGGCGTTTGCTGCCGCGAACAGCACTAGAAAGGCCAGTGCAGCGCCGAAATAGGTAAGCCACCCTCGGTGCAGCGCACTGCGATGGTAGGATTTCATCGTGAGCCTCCCAAACGTTTAGACCGGACAACCGGACAACTCGGTCACACTCAAATCGAGGGCGGCCAGGTTTACTCAGTGACAACTCCCGCTAGCCGGCGATCAGCCACTTCTGACAAGCGCAGAAGGTGGCGACGTGCGGCGAGTATATACCATTAACGGTGAACGGGGGGATCACACCAAGAGTTTTTTTGGGGGTCTCGGGCCACGCCAAACACATCCTCTTGAGTGACAGCGATCGCTGCGCCGCACTGCGTTGAACTCCCGTTCTCTCAGTCGCCTGCTGTTCGATCCCGGGTGCTCGAGCCGAAGCGCTAGAATGGAGTCGTGTTTGGCGAGGACTCCGGAGGTCGCTCCGCGCGACGCCCTATGAACGCGTGGTTCCACACCTTGGTCGTGGTGGGCGCATCCCTGTCCGCTTGCGGGGGTGACCTCGAAAGAGCGCCAGCCGAGCCGCAGTCAGGGGGCGCAGCGAGTGGCGGCGGGGGTGCAGCAAACTCAGTTGGCACCGGCGGCTCGACAGGAGGGGTGGCGAATCCCAAACGCCCGAGTGACTGTCAATTCGAAAGCCAATTCGCCTGCGCAGACCTTGCGACCCTGACCGATTGCGAGTGCAGGCTCTCCGCGCCCAAAGACCCGGCCGCCTGCGTGAGCCCGTTTGCATTCCAATGCAAGGAGTACTTTCCACCCGAGCTAATCCCGGTCACACCGCGGTTCGTCGACTGTGAGTGCAGCGACACGTTCGTAGTGCCCGAAGATTGTGCGACGCCCACTCAATTCATTTGCGTCGAAAGCGGCGGTCTGCTGGCCAACTGCGCCTGCGATCCGAGCTTGCCGGTTTCCGCCGACGAGTGCCGGCCCGCGGAGATCTGGTCTTGCCAGTCGCTGGATCCGCTGTTCGGCTGCCGCTGCGAGTGCTGTCGAATCAAGTGACGACGTCGGCGATTCCCGATCTCCCCGGCCAAGACCGGGTGCTCGACGCGCTGCCCGAGTCCACTCGAGTCTCGATCGCCGGGGTGTGGCAAAGGAGGGCGAGGAACGAGCTGCGCACGAGCTCGGTCTTTGCCAGCTTGCATCGCGAGCTGATGGCATTCGGCGTCGAGCTGCCGGTGCTTGCGCTGAGCGCCCACGCTGTCGGCGATGAGCTGCGGCACGCCGAGCTCTGCCTACGTGTCGCGGCGCGCTATTCCGGGCAGGTGGCCACGTTGCAACCGGCCGAGCCGGTGCCGCCGCCATCGTTCACGGTTTGCTCGCAACGCGTCGAGCGCGCGCTGTTCGCCGCGCTTCAGTCCAGCATCAACGAGACTTTGGCCACGGGATTTCTGAGCGCGTGTCTCGACGAGGCGAGCGGAGCGATCGCCCGCCACGCGCTGCGCGCGTTATTGGCCGACGAGGTGCGCCACGCGCGAATCGGCTGGGCGGTCTTGGCCTCCCCTCGCCTGACCGCTGCCGATCGCCAAGTGATCGCCTCGTTCATGCCACAGCTGCTTCAGATCTGCGTCGACGCCTGGCTGAGTGAAGAAGACGAGCTGGAGAGCGAGCGCGAGATCCCGCCTGGACACGGCAATATGCGCAGTCTGGCGCTGCGCGCATGCGTGGACGATACGCTGCGCACTGTCATCGTGCCGGGTCTGGAACATGTCGGGATTGCTTCAGGGCCGGCGCAAAGCTGGGTCGAAGCTCGCGAGCGCAGTTTCCAGTCCGGCCGCCTTTTCAGGCCAGAAGCTGCACCGAAATAGCTGTGACGGCTAGCCTTCCGCTGCGGACCGTGACAGAACGCGTTTCGGTACCGTGAGTAGCATCGAAGTTCAGCCCCAGGATCGACCTCTCCACGACGACATGCGCTACCTGGCCACCGCGCTAGGCCGCGTCATCCGCCAACTCGAGGGCGAAGACGTATTTCGCGCAGTCGAAGAGCTCCGCATCAGCAGCCGCGATCGACGGCGTGGTGGGGCCGGCGCGCAATCGCTCGACGAGTTGCTCGAGCGCGTCGACGCGCTGCCGCTCGAGCTGTCGGCCCCGGTCGCGCGCGCCTTCACCTTGTACTTCTTCCTGATCAACACGGCCGAGCAGGTGCACCGCGTGCGGCGACGCAGGGCCTACGAGCGCAGCGGAGACACCACACCGCAACCGGCGAGCTTCGCCTGGGCTTTCGAACAGTTGAAGGAGCGTGGTTCGACGGCGGCCGAGGTGCGCGAGTTCTTGCGTGGGCTCGACGTGCGCCCGGTGCTCACCGCTCACCCAACCGAAGCCACGCGCCGCACGCTGCTCAGCCTGCAAGCGCGCCTCGCAGACGCCTTGATTCGCCGCGACGACGCGCCCCGCAACGAGCGCCTGCGCATCGAGGAAGCCATCGAAGCGGACGTGGAGCTGCTCTGGTTGACCGACGAGGTTCGTCGCGACCGCCCGAGCGTGCTGGACGAGGTGAGCTCGGTCATCTGGTACCTCGAGGATCGCTTGATGGAAGCCGCGCACGAAGCCACTGCGCAGGTCGATCGCGCCTTTCGCGCGGTGTTCGGCAAGGACCTGGGCGTCGCGACGCGAGTGCGGCTCGGTAGCTGGGTGGGCGGCGATCGCGACGGCAATCCGTTCGTCACGCCCGAGATCACCATCGCGGCGACGCGCCGAACGGCGTATGCCCTGCTGGCCCGCTATCGCTCGCGGCTCGAACACCTGGTGGGCTACGTATCGATCTCGGATCGCATCGCGCCGGCCACGGAGGAGCTTCGCAGCTCGCTCGAACGCGACAAGGCGCTTCTGCCCGCCATTTGGGAAACGAATGGCAAGCGGGACGCACACGAGCCGCTGCGCTTGAAGCTCACCTTCATCGCGGGTCGAATCGAGGCGGTGCGTCGCCAAATCGCCGCGCGCGACGGGGGACGCCCGGACCAGTTCGCCGGGGCCTACGAAAAGCCGGCGGACCTGCTGCACGATTTGAACTTGGTCCGGCAATCGCTGATTTTGGCCGGCGCCGACAACGCGCGTAAGACGCTGCTCGAGCCGCTGATCGCGCAGGTCGAAGCCCTCGGGTTTCACGGCTACACGTTGGACCTGAGAGAGGACTCCGAGGCGCACAGCTCCGCCATCACCAGTATCTGCGAGGCGCTTTCGCTGCAGCGCTTCGATGCGGCCGCGCTCCGTCGCGAGCTCACGGGCCGCAGGCCCTTGGTCGCACCTCATCTCGCCCTCCCGGACGCCACCAAGAAGACGCTCGGGGTATTCCACGCCATGCGCTCGGTGCAGGAGGAACTCGGGGAAGACGCCGCGCCGACCTACATCGTATCGATGACCAAGCGCGCCGAAGATCTGCTCAACGTGCTGCTGCTCGCGCGCGAGGCAGGTCTGGTCGACTTGGCCGGTGAACAGCCGAGCTCACGCCTGGACGTGGTGCCGCTGTTCGAAACGCGCGCGGATCTCGCGGCGGCGCCCGCGGTGATGAAGGAGCTGTTCGACGATCCGCTCTACCAGCGTCAGCTCGCGGCTCGCCACATGCATCAAGAAGTGATGCTCGGTTACTCCGACTCGGCCAAAGACGTCGGCATCGTGGCCGCTTCGTGGGAGCTCTACCGCGCGCAAGAACTGCTCGCCGCGCTGGCGCGGGAACGCGGTATTGCGCTGACTCTATTTCACGGCCGCGGCGGCACGGTCGGGCGCGGCGGCGGTTCGCCCGTGTTTCGCGCACTGAGCGCCTTGCCTCCCGGCACCGTGGGCGGACGCATCAAGATCACCGAACAGGGTGAGGTGATCTCGCAGAAGTTCGGGCTCTTGCCGCTGGCCGAACGCAGTTTGGAGGTGATGCTGACCGGCACGCTGCTCGCCGCCTTCAAGGATTTTCGCGAAGGGCTCGACCCCAAAGAGGTGGAGACGTTCCGCGCGGCGATGGATGAAATCGCTGAAACTTCGCGCGCGGCCTTCCGCGCGACCGTGCACGACGATCCCGGTCTGTTTCAGCTGTTCCTGAAGGCTACGCCGGTACGCGAGCTCACCCACGTGCACTTCGGCTCACGCCCTGCCTATCGCGAGCGGGGCGCCGGAACGATCACCGGCATCCGCGCGATCCCTTGGAATTTCGGCTGGACGCAGATGCGCTTCATGGTCTCGGCCTGGGTCGGCGCCGGCAGCGCGCTGGAACAGGCGCTGAAGAAGCCGGGCGGGCTCGCGCTGTTGCAGGCCATGGCCGCCAAGTGGCCCTTCTTCGACGACCTACTCGACAAGCTCGAGATGGTGCTGGCCAAGGCCGATCTCGACGTGGCGCGCCTTTACGTGCGCGTGCTGGGCGGCGACCAAACGGTCATGAGCCGGCTCGAGGCGGATTTCGAGCGCACGCTGAACAGCCTACACGCCATTCGCGGGCGCGAGCTGATCGCTGGACACCGCTTCTTGCAGGGCTCGCTCTCCCTGCGCAATCCGTACGTCGACCCGCTTTCGCTGCTGCAGGTTAGCCTGCTGCGCAAGAAGCGTTCGCTGCCTGAAGGCCACCCGGACCTGCGCCACATCGACTCCGCGCTCGGCACGACGTTGAACGGTATCGCTCAAGGCATGCGCAACACCGGTTAGTCATGGCTGACCGGCCTGTCACTGCGGCTGAGAGTGAGGGGCTTCCGACAGTGCTGCGTGACGGCCGCTACCGCGTGCTCGGTGTCTTGGGCACCGGCTCGCAGGCGCAAACGCTCGAGGCCGAGGACGTCCACCTCGCTCGCCTCGTGGCCATCAAGCGCTTCAGCGTGCGCGGAGCGGCCTCGTGGAAGGAAGTCGAGTTGGCCGAGCGCGAAGCGCGCGTGCTGTCCGAGCTGCGGCACGACGGCCTTCCGGCATATTTCGAGCACTTCGAGGAAGACGGCGCGCTCTACCTGGTGATGGAAAAAATCGAGGGCCGGACGCTCAACGAGCTTCGCAAGGCGAACGCGCTCGATCAAGCGCAAGTGCTCAGGTTCCTGCGCGAAATCGCGGCCATTCTGCGCTATCTGCACGGCCGATCGCCGCCCATCATTCACCGCGACATCAAGCCGCAAAACGTGATTCAGCGGGCCAACGGCAGCTTCGCGCTGGTCGACTTTGGCTCGGTGCGCGACCAGCTACGACCCGAAGGCGGCAGCACGGTCGTCGGCACCTTCGGCTACATGGCACCCGAACAATTTCAAGGTCGCGCGTTGCCCGCCAGCGACGTGTACGGCGCGGGCGCGACCGCCATCGCGTGCCTCGCGGGCCAGGATCCCGAGAGCCTGCCGCACAAGGGACTTTCGCTCGACGTGCGGGCCGCCCTGGGGGGCCGAGTGGACTCGACGCTAGTCGAGCTGTTGGCGAAGCTGGTCGAACCCGATCCAGACAAGCGACCCGCCGATCTCGAGCGAGCGCTGAACGACGTCGTCCGGCCGCGACCTTTCGTAAGCCCGCAACGCGCCAAGTTGCGCACTGAGGCTCGAGAGGAGGAGCGGCGACTGCGCAAGGAGCTTCGCGACATTCGCCGACATCGCAAGAACGAGCGCCGTGCTCGAAAGTGGGAGCGCCGCCACGCGCGCACGCAGGGCTTCCGCGGGCCAGCCCGACGCGGGCCCATCGCCGGTGTCTTGCTGCTGTCGATCTTGCTCTTGTTGTTCTTTGCTCGCGCCGTATCGTTCGCGCTGTTTCGCGTGCTGCTCCCCACCGCGCTCCACACGCTCTCGCTGCTGTTCGGCGCAGGGCTGCGCCGGGCGGCTACTCAGCTCGTCGAGTTCGATCGCAGCGCGGAGCTCAGCATTCAGCGAGCTGCCGGCGCGCTCAGAAGCGCCGCTGCCAACGCCTCCGGCTGGGGACAGGAAACGCGGTTTCGAGTCGAGCCGAGCCCCGAACCCGAGCACGCGAGCGAACGCGAGCAGGGTCACACGGCAGTCGAGGCGCCAGCCCACGACGGCAGCGATGAGCAGGCTCGTTCGAGCAAACGATGAGAACCTCCGCGCTCGTCCCCTTGGCTCTCGCGACACTGGCCGCGCTCGTGCTGAGCGGACTCGGCTGCACGCGCACGAGCGGGGAGCCCAACGGCGCAGCCAGCGCTAGCCAAAAAAAGCCGCCCCCACCGCTCGAGCTCACGCTCGAGCGAGCACTACCGATCGCTGTCGCGGGTGATTTCGAACCGTCCGGGTTGCTGCTGTTCGAGCAGCACCTGCTCACCGTTTCGGATAAGCACGACGACACGGTGTTCGAGCTCGTAACCGGCGCGGAGACCGCTCAGATCAAAGAATTCATTCGCTTCGCACCGCCCGCGGAAGAGCCACGCCCTTTCGACTTCGAAGGGCTCGCCGCGACGCCGGGTGGCAGCTTGCTCTTGGCGAGCGAGGCACGTTATCGCGTGCTTGCGGTGACCAAGGCTGGAGTCGCGAGCTGGTTTACTCACTCGGTGCAGGCGCTCGGCTTGGAGTCAGGCCTGTTCCGCAAACGCAACGCAGGTCTCGAGGGCATCACCTTCGCGCCGGGTGGTCGTCTGCTACTCGCCGCTGAACGAGAGCCCCGCGGTCTCATCGAATTCGATACGCCTCCGGGCTCGAGTCGAGCGCGGGCCTGGGCGATGCCGGAATCGGCTTATCCGCCGCCAGGCGGGCGAGAGCCTGACTTCTCGGATCTCACCACCTTCGAGAAGCGCGTCTACGCGCTCGAGCGCAACTCACACTTGATCGTGTGCCTGGAGCCCACGCCCGGGCGGTGGCTCGAGCGTGAAGCCTGGAGCTACGCCAAAACCGAAAACGACCCCCGTTTCCTGTATGAAAACAGCAGCTTTGGCCTCGCCGAGGGCTTGGCGATCGACGAAACACACGTGTTTCTCGTGCTCGACAACAATCGCGAGGCACGTGCTGCTGCACCCTCGGACCACCGGCCCCTGCTATTCATTTTCCGGCGCCCCCACTGAGGCGATATGCCTCGCATCCCCAAGTCGGTATCGTTCGGATTAAACGAGAGTACGGTGGACCAACACTATCGTGTTGTATGAGCCACTGACTCCAGGCCTCGACCCGAAGCCGAACGCGATTACTAGCGCAGCCCGTACTTGCGCAAGCGGTCGCGCAACGTGGTGCGCGGAAGACCCAGCCGGCGTGCCGCCGCGCTCAAGTTGCGCTCTGAGTCGAGCCAGGCCTGCTCGATCACGCGCCGCTCGAACACGCGGAGCGGTTCACTCGGACGCAGCGAGTCGACGGAGTCTTCCGCCGGCTGCGCTTCCCGGGCGCGTTCCGCCAGCGCCGAGCGCAGGCTCCTATCGAGATCCGTCGGTGTCACCGGTTTCTCGAGCACGTCCGATGCACCCGCGCGCACTGCGCGCACCGTGGTCGGAATGTCGAGATGACCCGACAGCAAAATGGTCACCGGGCGCGCTGCTTGCGGCCTGCGCGAGAGTTGCTCCATCACCGACAGACCGTCGGCGTGAGGCAAGCGCAAATCCAATATCAGCGCGTCGAACGTCCGTTCACCGAGCAGCTGGAGCGCGGAGCCGCCGTCATAGGCGACATCCACCATCCAACCAAACCCGGCGAGCGAGCGAGAAAGTGACCCGGCTACGACTTCGTCGTCATCGACTACGAGCACCGCTCCCGTCTGCATTTTCTGAATCCCTCTAGCTTGCTTGTGCAGGTCGCGATCTCTCGTGATCGCCCCTGCTCGAGTAGGCCTCAACGAAGCTTCGCTGCCAACGGGGCGAGCTGTCAACGGAGTCACGCGCGCGCGACGATTAAAGTTTTCGGAGTCGCGCTGAACGGTCGGCCGGCGTCTCAACACGGGACTAAGAGCCGATCAACTCGATCGGCGCGCTCTCCCCGCTAGTCCTGCTTGCCGCCCTTGTCTCGTTTTCGGTCGAGCTCGGGCACGACACGCGCGACGCGCTTGTAAACGGTCTGCTGCACGAGCTGCCACAGACTCTCGTCGTCTTCGCATTCGCTCAACATTCCGAGAGGAATACGAAAGCCTCCCATATCCGAGCGTCCGCCGCCGTACGGCCTTCCTTCGCTGTCCTCGCCGAACGCGGCTTGCATGAAAGCCGCGGGATCCACGCTTGCCCGGCGCGTGCGCATCGAACCGTCGATGCGATCCTCGACGATGCCGTAGACCAAGACGGTATCGATGTCCTCACGCCGCAGGATGAAATCCGCAGCCATTGGGATCGCATCGCGATTGTTTCCGGAAACGCGACCCACGCCCGAGATGGCAAAGTCGCGAATCACTTCCAAATCCGCGAGCGAACGACCCACCGCCTCCATTGACTCGGCGGTGAGCGTCCGTCGCCCGACGCGGCTCAGTGTCTCCGCGTCACAGAAGGGTTTGAGATAAGCCGCTGCTCGGAAATCAGCTGGGGTGGCAAGGGTGAAGTCGTCGGTGTCAGTCTGGATTCCGAAAAACATTGCCGTGGCAACGGCCGAGTCGTCATTGCCACCCGCGCCGAACGGCGCGAGGCCGCGCTCCGCGTAGTCCGCGTAGATCGTGCACGTGGAGCAAACATCGTGGCGAATGTCCACGAAATCGGCCTTGGGCACCGTGGGAGGCCGATGGTGGTCGACCACGGTCAGCAGATGCAGCGATTCAGGCAGCCGAATCGTCGATTCACTGGCGCTGGCGTCGACCAGGGCGAGGTAGCCGTACTGATCGAGCTCCGCCCCGTCGGTAACCTTGAGCATCGGCACGCTGAGCAGCTTCACGAGTGCGCGATTTTCAGCACGTGAGACCGGCAGCACATGCGCAATCGTCGCTGACGCGCCCATGCGTTCGCACAACCGCTTATGCGCCATGGCCGCGCCGATGGCATCGGGGTCCGGGTGCCCCCAGAGCAAGATCAGGTGCGGTTTGTCGGTCGCAGTCGCCAGGACTCGCTCGAGCTCTTGACGTTTTTCGGCCTGACCCATGGCGTCATCCTATTACTGGTATCCGCGAGAGCGCGCCAGGGGCAGCCCCCCGGTCGACGGACCGAATCCAGTGTGCCCGTCTTCAGCCGGCGGGATTCCCCGAAAGGAGCGGCCGGGGCAGGACCTGTAGTAAGACAGGGCCGTGCCTCGCGGTCTGCGCGACCCCTGCTGTGCGCCTTTTGCGTGGCCAGCGTTCATTGGGCTGGCGCTCATCGCGGGTTGCTCCCGGCGAAGTCCGACGCCGACTTCAGAGCCGAGCGCCAAGCCCACTCCTTCTGCCGCGAGCAGCGCTACGCGCGTCCCGCCGCCGGCCGAATCCGCGTCGGCCACCCCGGCTGTCGCGCCCAGCGCTGCGCCCGCCGCAAGCCAGCAGCCCGCTGCCACCAAGGGAACACCTCCGCCATCCTACGCTTGGCTGGCCTCGGAAGCCGGCAAGGCGCTCGCCGTCGACGGAACGTTGGCGACACGCATCAAGCCCCCGCCGGGCTACAGTCGGATTCAAATTGCGCCGGGCTCGTTCGGCGAGTGGTTGCGCGCGCTACCCATGGCGCCCGAGAGCACACCGGTCCTGCGCTTCGACGGTTCGGTCGCGCACGCCGCCGACGACGAATACGTGGCCGGGGTCGTGGCGATTGACATCGGAAGCGCCGACTTGCAGCAGAGCGCAGACGTGGTCATTCGGCTGCACGCCGAATGGCTGTGGTCGCGCGATCAGCGAGACGCAATCAGTTATCAGGGTGGTACCAAACTCAACATGCCCCTTTCGCGCTGGGAGAAGGGGCAGCGCATCATCTCGCAAGGGCCGAACCCGTTTTGGGCGGTGCAAACCAAGCCTGCGCCCGCCGACTACAGCGAGTTTCGGCGCTACCTCGACATCGTATTCACTTGGGCGAACAGCGCGTCGCTGGCGCGGCGCGCGGAGCCCGTCGAAGCCACGACGCTCACGCCGGGCGACTTCTTCCTGCACACGAAGCCTCCCGGGCACGCGGCCATCGTGCTCGACATCGCTGAAAAGCCGAGTGGCGAACGCGTGGCTCTGCTCGGCCAAGCGCTGAACCCGACCGAGAGCGTGCACGTGATCCGCCCGGGCCGCGCCACAGCCTGGTTCAGCTTGCGCCCGGGGCACGCGCTGGTCACCGCGCACAGCGCAGCTTTCAGCTGGGATGAACTACGTCGTATGAAAGCCTCGGACGACGGGAAAGCCTCGGAAAAACCGGAATAGTTCCTGAGAAATTTGCGAATTCTCACAAACAGAACTTGACTCGTTCCCGCTCTAGGAGAAGAGTACCCGGACCCAGATGGTTCCAACCCTGCGCGCCCCGAGCTTCTCCACTGCAAGTTGCAGTGCGCGCTCGGTCGTCGTCGTCGGGGAAATCGTCGTCCTCGGGCTACTTATTAGCTCGGGTGCGGCGGCCGTCTGAGTCGGAAAAAAATCCCCAGACTTCGGCCCCCGCACCCAAAAGGTCCGGGGGTTTTTCGTTTTCTGCACCTTTACCGAACTTCAAACCGAGCTTAGTCGACCGACACGCAAAGAGGAGACGTCCCGTGGCTGCATCCGTGACCAATATCCCAATCGGCAACATCGCCCGCAACGAAACCAGACGCCTGACTGGCTCGCAGATCATCTGGGATACGCTCGTCAACGAGGGCATCAACGTCGTCTTCGGGTACCCGGGCGGGGCCATCATGCCGGCGTACGACGCGCTGCCGCAGTATCCGAACCTGCGACACATCCTGGTGCGTCACGAGCAGGGCGCGGCGCACATGGCCGACGGCTTCGCACGCGCATCGGGTCGCGTCGGCGTGTGCGTGGCCACTTCGGGCCCGGGCGCGACGAACCTGGTCACCGGCATTGCCAACGCGATGATGGATTCGATCCCGATGGTCGCCATCACCGGTCAGGTCATCTCCACCGCGATCGGCAGCGATGCGTTCCAGGAGACCGACATCACCGGCATCACGCTACCGATCACCAAGCACAACTTCATCGTCAGCCGCACCGAAGACATCATGCCGACGCTGCGGCAGGCCTTCTACATCGCGAGCTCGGGTCGGCCTGGCCCGGTGCTGGTGGACATCACCAAAGACGCGCAAAATGCCAGCGCCGACTATCGCTTCGATCCCTCTCCGGTGCGCTTGCCGGGCTACCGCCCCGACAATCACGCGCTGCCGGAAGACATCGAACGCGCAGTGGAAATGATCAAGGCCGCCAAGCGCCCGATCATCTTCTGTGGTCACGGCGTGATGAAGGCGAACGCCATGTCACAGGTGCTGGAGCTGGTGCAGAAGACCGACATCCCGGTGGCGTTGACGCTGCTCGGGCTGGGCGGTTTCCCGGCCTCGCATCCGCGCAGCCTGGGCATGATGGGCATGCACGGTGAGGCGTGGGTCAACAACGCCATCCAAGAAGCGGATCTGATCATCGCGCTGGGCATGCGCTTCGACGACCGCGTCACCGGCAACCTGAAGACTTATGCTCCACACGCGAAGAAGATCCACTTCGAGCTCGACCCCGCCGAGATCAACAAGAACGTCAAAGTCGATTTGGCCTTGCTCGGCGACCTGCGCGAAAGCCTGCGGCAACTGCTGCCTCACGTGGAGCGCCCGGCCATCGATCCCTGGCTCGAGCGCATCGAGACCTCGAAGGGCGACAGCGCGGTGCGCGACATCAAGGAGCTACCCGACGACGGTCGCTTGTTCGCCGCGCATGTGATTCATGACCTGTGGCGTCACACCTCCGGCTCGGCCCTGATCGTCACCGACGTGGGCCAGCACCAGATGTGGGAAGCGCAGTACTACAAGCACGATCACCCGAGAAAACTGCTGACCTCGGGCGGCCTGGGCACCATGGGCTTCGCGCTGCCGGCGTCCATGGGCGCGCGCTTCGCCTGCCCCAACGACGAGATCTGGGTGATCGCCGGCGATGGTGGCTTCCAAATGACCGCGTGTGAGCTGGCGACCTGCGCGCAGGAGAACATCAAGGTCAACATCGCCATCATCAACAATGGCTACCTGGGCATGGTCCGGCAGTGGCAGCAGTTCTTCTACGAGGGCCGCTACGTGGCCACGCCCATCAAGAGTCCGGATTTCGTGAAGCTGGCCGAAGCTCACGATTTGAAGGGCATCCGGGTCACGCGCCGTGACCAGGTGCAGGGCGCGGTCGAGCAAGCTCGCAACAACAAGGAAACGACCATCGTCGACTTCCGCGTAGAGCAGGAAGACAGCGTGTACCCGATGGTGCCGAGCGGCGCTGATCTGAACGCGATGATTCGCAGGCCCCTGCCGGAAGGGCAACGCCACAACCCCATCTTCGAAACCGGAGAAGACTGAGTCATGACCGCCTCTAGCGCCAAAATTCTGCGCACCTTCGTGGCCTACGTCGAGGATCGCCCCGGCGTTCTCAACCGCATCTCGTCGCTGTTCCGACGGCGCAACTACAACATCGTGTCGCTCAACGTCGGCAGCACGCACGAGCCCGGTATCTCGCGCATGACCTTTCGCATGGAAGCGGACGACGATACGGCCCTTCGCATCGAAGCCAATCTGTACAAGATGGTGAACGTGCTGAGCGTCGAAGACATTACGCAAAAAGCCAGTGTTTCCCGCGACTTAGCCTTGATCAAGGTCACCGTGGGCAAGGACAAGCGCGCGGAGGTGTTGCAGCTGTGCGAGGTGTTCCGCGCGCGCGCGGTCGACGTCGCGCCGGAAACGCTGATCGTCGAGATCACCGGCACCCAGGACAAAATCGACGGCCTGGTCGCCATTCTGGAGCCGTTCGGCATCGCCGAAATGGTTCAAACTGGAACCGTTGCCATGGCGCGCGGTCCCAAAGGTGGCGCCGCCACCGCCATGTCTCAACCCGGAATCGTCCACGGCGTCACCGCCGCCTGACCGCGAAGGACCCCAGAGAACACCGTTCGGAGAAAAGCCATGATCGCTCATCCCGCTCCCAACTACGTCCGAATGTTCGACACCAGCCTGCGCGACGGCGAGCAATCGCCCGGCGCGACTCTCACCTCCGGTGAGAAGCTCGAGGTGGCGCGGGCGCTCGCGCGGCTCGGCGTGGACGTGATCGAGGCCGGTTTCCCGAGCGCCTCGCCCGACGACTTCGAGGCCGTGCGCGACATCGCCAAGAGCGTTGGCGCCGAAGCCATCGCCGGCCGGCCGCAGAGTGAGCCGCCCATCATCTGCGGCCTGGCCCGCGCGATCCAGAAGGACATCGAGACCGCGTACGACGCCATCAAGGTCGCCAAGCACCCGCGTATCCACACGTTTTTGGCGACTAGCCCGATTCATCGCGAGCACAAGCTCAAGATGACCAAGGAGCAGGTCGTGACGCGGGCGCGCGAGATGGTCACGTTCGCGCGCAGCCTATGCGACGACGTCGAGTTTTCGCCCGAGGACGCGGGCCGCACGGAGCCCGAGTTCTTGTACGAGGTGATCCAGGTCGCCATCGAGGCCGGCGCCACCACGATCAACATCCCGGACACGGTCGGCTACACGATGCCGGACGAGTTCGGCGCGCTGATCGCCGGCGTCATGAAGAACGTCCCCAACATCGACAAGGTCGTCGTCTCCGTTCACTGCCACGATGACTTGGGGCTCGCTACGGCCAACACCCTGGCCGGCATCCGCGCTGGCGCGCGTCAGGCCGAAGTCACCATCAACGGCATCGGCGAGCGCGCGGGCAACACGTCGCTCGAGGAGGTGGTGATGACGCTGCACACGCGGCATCCATTGATCCAGCTGGAGACCGGCATCGACACCACACAGCTCGTTCGCACGAGCAAGCTGGTCAGCCTGCGCACTGGCATGGTCGTGCAGCCCAACAAGGCCATCGTGGGCGCCAACGCCTTCGCGCACGAATCCGGCATTCACCAAGACGGCATGCTCAAACACCAAGAAACCTACGAGATCATGCGGCCCGAGACGGTCGGGGCGAGCAAGACCTTGCTGGTTTTGGGCAAGCACTCCGGGCGTCACGCCTTCGCGGTGCGCTTGCGTGAGCTCGGCTTGGGCATGGAGGGCGAGGCGCTCGAGGCGGCGTTCAAGCGCTTCAAGGTGCTGGCCGACAAGAAGAAGCGCATCACGGACGCCGATCTGGAGGCGCTCGCCGCGTCCGAGGCCGGCCGCGGGCGCGAGTACTTCACGCTCGACGCGGTGCAGGTCACTTGCGGCTCGAACGGCATGCCGACCGCCACCGTGCGCTTGCATGGGCCGGACGGCGAGCTGCACACTCGCGCCGCCATCGGTACCGGCCCGGTGCACGCGGTGTTCCGCGCCATCGACGAGATGGTGGCAGCGCCGAGCGAGCTGCTCGAATACTCGATCAACGCGGTGACCGAAGGCATCGATGCGCTCGGCCACGCCAGCGTGCGCGTTCGCGCGGCCACCGCCGACGGGCGCGTCAACCCGCAGCACGGGCCGGCCACGTCGCCCATTTTCCACGGTCACGCCGCGGATACCGACGTCTTGGTGGCCAGCACCAAGGCCTACCTGAGCGCCCTGAACCGATTGCTCGCCACGCTCGGAACCTACGATCGCCCCGCGACGGCCGTCGCGGTCGCTCCCCAGCCGACCTCTGGAGCAGCTGAATAGCGCTGACCTCCCGTTACAAAGCGTTCTGCCGATGACCTCTGAGCCCGACCTTCCTCTCGTCGAAGTTTACGACACCACTCTGCGCGATGGCTCGCAGGGTGAGGGCATTTCCTTCACCCTCGAAGACAAGCTGCGGATCGCCGAACGCTTGGATGCGTTCGGGGTGACGTACATCGAAGGCGGCTGGCCGGGCTCGAACCCAAAAGACGTCGAGTTCTTCGAGCGCGCTCGCGACATGCGCTGGAAGCACGCCAAGATCTCCGCGTTTGGCTCGACGCGCCGCGCGGGGCTCGCGCCGGAGGACGACCCGAACCTGCAGGCGCTGGTCGCTGCCGGGACGCCGGTCTGTACCATCTTCGGAAAATCCTGGACGCTCCACGTCACCGAGGTGCTGCGCACCTCGCTCGAGCAAAACTTGAAGATGATCGAGGAGTCGGTCGCGTTCTTGCGCGCGGCCGGTAAGACGGTCATCTACGACGCCGAGCACTTCTTCGACGGCCACCGCAACGACGCTGCGTACGCGCTCGAGACTTTGCGCGCGGCGGCGCGCGGCGGCGCTTCGGTGATCGCCCTGTGCGATACCAACGGCGGCAGCCTGCCCTGGGACGTCGAGCGCGTCGTGCGCGAAGTGGTGAATGCGCTGCCCGAGGTGCGGCTCGGCATTCACGCACACGACGATAGCGGCGCCGGGGTGACCAATAGCTTGGCCGCGGTGCGCGCCAGCGCGCGTCACGTGCAGGGCACCATCAACGGCTATGGCGAGCGCTGCGGCAACGCCAATCTCAGCGTGATCATCCCCAATCTCGAGCTCAAGCTCGGCTTTCGCTGCGTGCCGCAAGGTCACCTGGCCGAGACCGCCGAGGTTTCGCGCTTCGTGGCGGACGTCGCGAACCTGGCCCTTTCGCCGCACATGGCCTACGTCGGCAAGAGCGCCTTCGCCCACAAGGGCGGTGTGCACGTCGCAGCCATGCGTCGCCACGCCGACAGCTACCAACACATCGCGCCCGAGCTGGTCGGCAACGCGATGCGCGTCGTCGTCAGTGAGCTCTCGGGCCGCGGCAATGTCACGTCCAAGGCCGAAGAGCTCGGCCTGAACGTGGGCGCGGACGTCGAGCTCGAAGCGCTGAAAGACATCAAGGACGCGGAAGCGCGCGGGCTGTCCTACGAGGCCGCCGAAGCTTCGGTCGCCCTTTTGCTCAAGCGTCGTGCCAAGGGCTATAGCCCCTTGTTCGAGATCCTCGACTATCAGGTTCAGGTCGGCAAGCGCCGCCAATCGGAGACTTTCGCCGAGGCCATGGTGAAGCTCCGGGTCGGCGAGGAGATTCTACACACGGCCGCCGAAGGCGACGGCCCGGTCGCAGCCCTCGACGCGGCGCTGCGCAAGGCGCTCACGCCGGCCTTCCCGATGGTGCACCACATCCACCTCGCGGATTACAAAGTGAGAATCCTGGACGGCGTCGCCGGCACCGCCGCCATCACCCGCGTGCTCATCGACAGTAAGAGCGAAACCAGCCACTGGAGCACCGTGGGGGCGTCGCCCAACATCATCGAGGCGTCGCTCGACGCGCTCATCGATTCCATCGAGTACGGCCTATTGGAAGCCAATGCGGAGCCGCCGAGCGAGCCGCTTTCGGCGGACGCTCGCGCGCTCGCGCGACGGGTGGATTCTCCCTCTTCCTCTTCGGGCCGGCCTGAGGCAGGCTCGGCGCGCCAAGTCACCTGAACCTCCGCGAGTCTCATTTCATGAAAGCCAGTATCGTTCTGCTCCCCGGCGATGGCGTCGGTCCCGAAGTGGTGGGCGAAGCCCGCAAAGTGCTCGACGCCGTGGCGTCCAAGTTCGGCCACCAACTGTCGTATTCGACGCAGTTGATCGGCGGCATCGCCATCGACGAAACCGGCAATCCGTTGCCGGAAGCCACGCTGACCGCGTGCAAGGCCGCGAGCGCCGTGCTGCTCGGCGCGGTGGGCGGACCCAAATGGGACGACCCCAACGCCAAGACGCGCCCCGAGAAAGGCTTGCTTGCGATTCGCCAGGGCCTCGGCTTGTACGCGAACCTGCGCCCAGTACGCAGCTACCCCGAGTTGATCGCGTCGTCGCCGTTGAAGGCGGATCGCGTTGCTGGCGTCGATCTCTTGGTGCTGCGCGAGCTCACGGGTGGCCTCTACTTTGGCAAGCAGCTGCGCGAACAGACCGAGCGCGGCATGCGCGTGATCGACACGCTGGAGTACATGGATTTCGAGATCCGTCGCATCGTAAAGCTGGCGTTCGCTCTCTCGCAGGGTCGACGCAAGCGCGTCACTTCGGTGGACAAGGCCAACGTGCTCGAATCATCGCGACTTTGGCGGCAGATCGCGACCGAGGTCGGCAAAGAGTTCTCGGACGTCGCGCTCGAGCACCAGCTGGTCGACTCCTGCGCAATGCGTTTGGTCACGGCTCCGGGCAGCTTCGACGTGCTCGTCACCGAAAACATGTTCGGCGACATTCTCTCGGACGAAGCGGCGGTGCTCACGGGCTCGCTCGGAATGCTGCCGAGCGCCTCGCTCGGTGAAGGCAAGCTCGGGCTATACGAGCCGATCCACGGCTCCGCCCCCGACATCGCAGGCAAAGGCATCGCGAATCCGCTCGGTACCATTCTGAGCGCGGCGATGCTCTTGCGACACAGCCTCGGCCTAGGCAAAGAGGCGGAAGCGGTGGAGCGCGCCGTGGAGCGAGCGCTCACTCAAGGTGCGCGCACGCGCGACCTCGGCGGCGACAAACCGCTCTCGACGACTGGCATGGGCGAAGCCGTGCTGGCCCAGCTCGACGGCTGAGCCAGCAATACCGCCTGAGCGGCTCGCTCACTGGGGCTGAGCCGTCGCTTCGTTCGGGCCACCAATCGCATCGACCAGCGAGCGCGCGTCCACCGGTTTCACCAGGTGCTGGTGAAACCCGGCGCGCGCGCTGTGCGCCTTGTCCTCTTGCTGGCCGTAGCCGGACACGGCTATTAGCCGGGGCGGCGCGTCGGCGAGCAGCTCGCGCAGGCGCTGAGCGAGCTCGTAGCCGTCCATGACCGGGAGGCCGATGTCGAGAACGGCGACGGCCGGCCGGAATTTCGAAGCGATCTCGAGCGCGCTCGGCCCGTCAGACGCCGTCTCGACCTCGAAGCCGACCGCGCGCAAGAGCGCGCTGAAGAGCTCGGCGATGTCGGCGTTGTCGTCGACCAAAAGCACGCGACTGGCCGGAAACGTGGGCTGCGAAGTGAGTTCGAGTTCGCGGTCGTCGATTGACTCGACTCGATCGGCGCTTAGCACGGCCGCCGGGAGGCGCAGCTCGAACATGCTGCCCTTCCCCAGGCCTTCGCTGTGCGCCATTGCCTGGCCGCCGTGGAGCTCGACCAAGCTCTTGACCAACGCAAGGCCGAGCCCGAGGCCACCTTCAGCGCGATCGCGATGGCGATGTCCCTGGAAGAACGCTTCGAACAAATGCGGCAGCTGACTTTCGGCAATGCCCGAGCCGTTGTCCACGACGCGCAGCGCGATCCAATCGCTCTCCCGCTCGGCCACGATCGAAATCTTGCCGCCGGCGGGCGTATAGCGAGCGGCATTGGTGAGCAGGTTGGCGACCGCTTGAGTCAAACGGACCAAGTCCGCGTCCACATCGAGACCCACGCGCGGAACTGTGAGCTCGAGCGAGTGCCCTTTGCTCTCCAACAGCGGTGAAGCCACTTCGACCGCGCGGGCGACGATCTGTGACAGCGGGATGCGCTGCTTTTTGAGCTGAATCTTGCCCTCGGCCACTCGCGACACGTCCAATAAATCGTCCACTAAGTGCACGAGGTGCGTGGCCTGACGCTCGATGATGGCCTGCTCGCGCGCGGTCTGTTCGATACCCTTGGCCTTCATCAGCTGCAGTGCAGTCAGGATCGGAGCCAGCGGATTGCGCAGCTCGTGTCCGAGCATCGCCAAGAATTCGTCTTTGGCGCGAGCAGCGGATTGCGCCGCTTGCAGCAGCTCACCGCGCTCGCGGTGGGCTTGCTCGAGAGTTTGACGAGCCCGCACGCGCGCCTCGGCTGTCGCAATCAGTTCGGCGATTTGCCACAGGAAGTTGCGGTAGTCATCGTCGAAAATCAGACGGGGACTCAAGCCGAAGCTGACCTCGGTTTCCCCGCCGCCTTGGAAGCTGCCTGCAAAGACCGCGGTCACCGGCTCGGGCCAAGGGCCCGCCTGAATGGGCTGTGGCAGGGCGCGCTCTCGTGCAGGCCCTTCGTACGAGGGGATCGCCGAGCCCGACTCGATGCCAACCACGAGCGGTGGTAAGTTCGGCGCGCGCACCACCGAAAACGGAACGTCCTCCGGTATCGAGGCCAGGCGCTCCGCAGCAACATGCCGTAGCTTCCCCGCGTCGTCCTGGTCCGCTAGCGCGAGGGCGAGGGCGCGCGTGAATGCCAGGCGACGGGCAGCCACCACGCGCCCGGTGGTCTCGGTGCAAACCACTAGAGTACCGCCGACGGCGCCTGATTCATCGAGCACCGGCGAGTATCCGTAAGTCCAGTAGACCTCCTCGATTCGGCCGTTGCGAAAGATGGGGACGAGATGATCCTCGTTCCAACTCGCCTTGCCACGTTGCATGACGTCTTCGATTTGCGGCGAGATGATTGGCCAAATCTCCTGCCAACACAGGCGTCCGGGCTGCCCCATCGCCGCAGGGTGCTTGCCGACTCCGAAACTCGGCATGTACGCGTCGTTGTAAAGCTGGACCAGCTCCGGACCCCACCAAAGGAACATCGGGTGCCGCGAGTTCAGGAGAATGCTGACGGTCGTCTTCAAGCTCTGCGGCCACGATTCAGCGGGGCCGAGCGGCGTGAGCGACCAATCGGTGTCTCGCGCCACCTGGCCGCAGATCCCGCCGCCGGAAAGGAAGTGGCGTGTCACGGGCCGAGACTAGATCGAAAGGTCGGTGCGGGCAGGTTCGCACCCTGCCGGCTCGCCCCAACGGACGCGCGGCCGGGGCAAGATGTCTCACTCGATGCGCCTGAATTTACGAGGATTTTAGCGATCGAAGCCTGGCATCGAGTTTGCGAGCAAAGAATCAGTCCGTTCCTGAGACGGCGGAGCATGAGCAAGATCGCCGCGTCCTCCACAAACCCTCGCGAGCAACCGACGCTGCCGATCCGCATCGAGCTGGGGCTCAAGACCATGCTCGCGGCTGCGCTGGTGCTCGGCTGCGTCTGGATCGCGCTGCACCTCGCCCCCGTCCTTCTCGTGCTCGTGATCGCGCTCTTCCTGGTCGGTACACTAAACCCGATCGTCGGGTGGCTCGAGGGCAAAGGGTGGAAGCGGAGCTTTGGCATCGCCGTCGTTTTCACCGCGATGTTCGCGGTGCTGCTGTTGGCGCTGTCGCTCACCGTGCCCGCGCTCTTGGAGCAGATTGGCTCACTCGCCTCCCGCGCTCCGGCGCTTCGCGAAAAACTCCAGGGCCAACTATCAGCCTCTCGTTTCACGCAACCGCTGGCCGAGGCGCTGAAGAACCTGCGCTACGAAAACCTGGCGCGCGTCTCGGCGCCGGTGGCATTCGAATACACGCGTCGCTCGGTCGAGGTCGTTGCCTATTTGGTCAGCGCGGTCTTTTTGGCGCTCTACATCATGATAGATCGCGACCGGTTGCGGGGCGGCGTGTACGCACTGACCCCGCGCAATCATCATATCCGCCTTTCTCGGGTGTTGCTGAAGCTGGAACGCATCGTGGGCGGCTACATTCGTGGCCAAGTGGTCACCTCGGCCCTGATGATGGCCTTCACTTTTGTGCTTTTGAGCGCGTGTAGGGTCGAAGCCGCGCTGGCGCTCGCGGTGTTCGCCGGGCTCGCGGACGTACTGCCGTACATTGGAGTGTTCCTATCGGTTGGGCCCGCCGTCGCCGCTGCCAGCGCGCACGGGCCGCTGGTTTTCTTCATCGTACTTTCCTCGATGCTGGCCTACGAGGAATTCGAGAGTCGCTTCTTGGTGCCTCGAATCTATGGCAACGCGCTAAAGTTGCCGTCGAGCGTCGTACTGTTTTCGTTGCTTGCCGGCGGCACGCTCATGGGCATACCAGGTGCGCTCCTGGCGTTACCGGTTGCGGCCACGATACGCATGTTGATCGAAGAGCTGCGGCTCGAGTTACCCGGCGAGGACATCGACGACTCTCGAGTGCGCGAGAGCGATGCGCGCGCCGAGCGCGAATACGAACGTCGCGCCGCAGGTGTCGCCGCGGAAGAAGCCGCCGCGATCGCGCTGCAAATCTCGGACAAGCGCGCCCGCCCGGCGCCCGGCTCCTAGACGGACCGCGCCGAAAGCTCGCCAATGTCGCGCGCTTCCAGCACGCGCTTCGGCGCGCCGAACCTGACCGCGTTGATCATGGCTCGACCGACCTGTCCGAGCTCGAGTCCAGGGAAGAACAAGTTGAGCAGCGGGTAGAGCCAAAGCGCGGCGCGGTAGCTGGCCTTGACGTTCTTCTGCCCGGGCTTTGGCTTCATCAACGACGGCCTGAAGTTGTACACGGCCTTCAGCGGCAGGCGCATCAGCGCGTTTTCCGCCTTCCCCTTCACGCGAGCCCACATCACCTTGCCCTGCTCCGTGCCGTCGGTGTGGGCGCCCGAAACGTGAACCAGCACCAATCCAGGGCTGACGCGCGCCAGCACCTCCGCAAACCGCAGCGGCGTGTCATAGGTGATGACGGAGTACTGGGACTCGCTCATGCCGACCGAACTGACGCCCGCGCAGTAAAAGCACGCATCGTAACCGGCAAGCTCGATCTCGACTGCGGAGAGATCGCGAAAATCGGGAACGAGCAGCTCGCGCAGCTTTTCGTGCCGATGACCACAGGGCCGGCGCGACACCGACAGCACCGCTTCGACCTCTGGACTCTCGAGGCATTCGAGCAGCACGCCCTCGCCGACCATTCCGGTCGAACCGGTGACGATGACCTTCATGCGAGCTTCTTTCTACCTGCGCTGGCGAGCGTCAAGCGGCCGCCGCTCGATTGGGCGTCCTAACCGCCTGTCGTGCCAACAACGGCGCACGGCCGAGAACGCGGGCCGCCCGCGTGCGCGCCCGCACCAAGGCTCCCCCGCGCTGAGCTCAACCCCCAAAAACATGGCGCAAGTTCGAGCACTTTAGGGCTGGCACACCGGTTGCTCGAGGCCGGCGTGAGGAGGCAGGTCATGCGAACAACGTTCAGGGAGATGCATGGGGTCGCGGCAATCATCGCCGCAGGTGTTACGGCTGCTTGTGGGGCGGCAGACGATTCGGACCCCGCGGTCGCGCGGCAATCCGAGCCGATCATTCAAGCCTCGAGCACGGTCGAAGCGCCCTGGTCGGTGCAAATCCGAGGAGACACGAATTGCACGGCAGAAGCTGTGAGTCGCCACTGGCTGTTGACCGCCGCGCATTGCTTGTTTGGTAAACCGGCGTTCGCAACGAACCGTACGGTGACCGCCGTGAACCCTTCGACAGGGACGGCCAGCGTGATCTTCAGTGGTGGCGCGCGCTACATTCTGCACCCGGACTACGTGCACGATAGCTCCGATCGCGTCCACGATTTGGCGCTCGTTCAACTCGACGGCAACGGCGTGGAGCTACCAAGTTACGCTCGCCTATACCGCGACGCTCGTGAACCGTGGACGAGCGGGTACACCGGTAGTCGCAGCTTCGAAGTCGCGGGCTTCGGCATGGGCGGCGACCCGGGCGGCGTCACCAATTGTGAAAGCGGTTTGATCGGCATCAAGCGCCTCGGCACCGCGTTCGAGCTGAATGGGCGCTTCTTGCCGTCGGGTGGCCCGCCCGCCAAGGTGACCGGCAAATACCTGGGCGCGCAGCAATTGTGTGATGGTGACTCGGGCAGTCCTTGGATGCTGCGGCGCGGGCACACACTGATGCAGTTCGCCGTGCACAGCGGTTCGCGTGGGGCCGTGAACGGAGACAAGGCCGCCACGCTGGTTCAACCGAAAATGAACTGGATCTACAACCAAACGTTCAACCAAAGCCGCCCGCTCGAGTGCCTCGAAGACTCGCGCGACGGCTATCGGTTTCTGGGCTGCCAGACTCGCCGGGTGAAAATTTGGCTCGAGGCAGAGGACGCTCAGCTCACCGCGCCGATGGTCCTCGGGCGAAGCGGCAACGCCTCGCGCTCGCGGATGATCCTGGTTCCGAGTGACACCACCGCCGTCGGCGGCGCTGCGCGCCTGGCGGTGAACCTGCCCGAGAATGACCGCTACTTCATTTGGCTCCGCGCGCTGGCTCCGAGCAACACCCAGGCCACGTTTACCGTGTCCGTGGATGCTGGCCGGGCCGCTCGAAGCCTGCCGGTCACCCTATCGACCGCGGGCACATTTCAATGGACCTCGGTCAAGCTGGGCGCCGCGGCCGCCGGCTTCGATCTCGGCGCGGGCAACCACACCATCGACATTGGCCGCGGCCTCGTCGGCGCACAACTCGACCAAGTGCTCATCACCAGTGACCCGATGTTTCAGCCCTTCGATTCGTTCGTCGAAGCAGAGAGCGGCACGCTCGTGAGCCCGATGGTCTCCGTGGCCGGGCTGCCCACTGCCATTTCTCCGACTTACGGCAGCGGATTCATCCGCGTGCCCAATGGCTCGGGCCCTGGCGGCGTCGCGATCTACTTCTTCAACGTGCCCGCGCGCGCCGACTACATCGTATGGGGCCGCAGCGCCTCCACCGCGCCGGATCACGATAGCTTTCGCGTCATGCTCGACGCCGATAGCGACAACGACGACTGGGTCTGGCAGACCCAAGCGGCGAGCGGCTGGGTTTGGAACATGGTCACCGGCAGCGGTCGCGGCCCCCTGCACGTCATGCTCGACCCAGGCAGCCACTGGCTCGCGGTCAAGCAGAACGAAACCGGCACCGCGCTCGATCGCCTGTTCATCAGCAACAACCCGTACTTCGTCCCTGCAGATGTCGAGTCATCGGTCGTGATAGGTGGCGTGTTCTCGTCGGGTACGCCGACTAGCACCGCGACCGTTGCCACGGCAGGAACGGCGGTGTTGGCGACTCCGTGAGCCTCGAGACCAAGTCGCCGAAGCGCCCGGAAACGTGGGCGCGAGGTACAGGCGACCGCCGTCCCTCGCGCCTCCCGCTTGCGTAGCCCGCGCCGGAGCGTCTATCTTCTATGCGCTCTGATAGGTGAGACTCTCGCACAGCGCTTTCTGCTCGAACACGAACTCGGGCGAGGAGGCATGGGTGTGGTGTACCGCGCGCAGGACAAGTGGAGCGGCACCACCTGCGCGGTCAAAGTGCTCGAGGCCACCAGCAATGCCCGGCGATTTCTGCGAGAAGCGCAGCTCCTTTCGCGGCTCGCACACCCCGGCATCGTTCGTTACGTCGGGCACGGAGTGTCCCCGACCGGCTCTCTGTTCTTGGCCATGGAATGGGTCGAGGGCACGGATCTCGAGCAGCGTTTGGCCGAGCGTCCGCTGACCGTCCAAGAAACGTTGGAGGTCGGTTGCCGGCTCGCCGAGACGCTCGAAGCGGTGCACGGCGCGGGCATCGTGCATCGCGACTTGAAGCCTTCGAACGTATTCTTGCCGCAAGGCAAGCTCGAGCTGGCCAAGCTCGGTGACTTCGGAATTGCGCACCTCTCGGGGACCCGACACGCGACTTCCACACTCACCCGTACGGGTGTAGTGGTGGGCACGCCCGGCTATCTCTCGCCGGAACAGCTGCGCGGAGGCGACATCGACGCGCGCGCGGATCTGTTCGGGCTCGGTTGTGTGCTCTTCGAGTGTCTCACCGGTCGACCTGCCTTCTGGGCCGACTCGCTATTGGGGCTGCTCGCCAAGATCGCGCTCGACGCCGCGCCGCGCGTGAGCGAAGCGCGGCCGGGGCTGCCGCTCGGGCTCGACGCGCTGATCGGCTCACTGCTGGAAAAAGAGCCGGAAAACAGGCCACCGAGCGCGAGCGACGTGCGAACGGCGTTGACCACCGCGCGTCTCGCCGAACGCGAGCGCGACACGCTCGAAGAGCCGCGAACGCTGCTCGGTACCCGAGAGCTTCGCCTGGTTCCGATCGTCGTCTGCCCCAGTCAGGGCGGTTTTTCCGACACTGCGGAGCCAGGCGGCGTCTCTCGCTCACAGCTCGCGCTGATCGCGCAGAGCGCCGGGGTGCGCGTCGAGCTCTTGCCCGATGGCTCGGTCATTGGCGTCCCTGACCTGGTCAGCGAGTCGCCAAAGGAGCAGGCGTTGCGCGCCGCGCGCCTCGCACAAATGCTGGTGTCCGCTTTCGGTGCACGCCCGATGGCCATCGTCACTGGGCGAATGGCGGTTTCTTCCGGCCTCTCGGTGAGCGACGTCGTGGATCGGGCGCTCACGCTGATCGAAAGTGGACCGCCGCTCTCGATCGTGGTCGACGAGGCCAGCGCGTCACTGCTCGAGCCGCGCTTCAGCGTGGAGCGCACGGGCGCACAATTTCGACTCGGGCAAGAAGTGCTCGAAGAGCACGGCCCCCGTCGTCTGCTCGGGCGAACGACGCCGTTCGTCGGTCGAAGACGCGAGTTTTCGCTGCTGTTCTCCACGCTCGAAGCCTGCTTGGACGAGGCCTACGCGCGCGCGATGCTGGTGAGCGGTCTGCCCGGCATCGGTAAATCGCGTCTGCTCTCAGAGCTGCTGTCCGAGGGGCGCGCGCGCTTTCCAAAGCTGTCCGTGCTGATCGCGCGCGGCGACCCCGCGCTGTCCGGGCAACCCTTCAGCCTGCTCGGCGGCGCATTGCGGCGAAGCGCCCAGATCCAGGTAGACGACAGCGTGGAGCAGCGTCTTTCCAAGCTTCGTCACTGGGGCGAGCGCTGCGGCGCTTCCGCGCCAGAGACGTTGGCGTTTCTCGGCGAGCTCATGGGGCTCGAGCTGCCGGAGTCGTTCGAACCCCGCCTGCGCGCCGCCCGGCGCGACCCACCCTTGATGAGCTCCTTGGTTCGCAGCGCTTTCATCGACTGGCTGCGTGCGGCTTCCGTCGAGCGCGGGTTGTTGTTGGCGCTCGACGACCTGCATTGGGGTGATGCGCCGAGCGTTCAACTGGTGGATGCGGCGCTGGGCGCGCTGCCGAACGTGCCGCTATTCGTGCTCGCCCTCGGTCGCCCTGAAGTCAAAGAGGCCTATCCGCGCCTATTCGAGGCGCGTGACGTGGCCGAGCTGAAGCTCGGCCGGCTATCCAAACGAGCGAGCGAAGAGCTGGTCGCGGCGATCTTGGGTGAAGCCGCGTCCGCCGCGTTGGTGGCTGCCATCGTCGAACGGGCCGAGGGCAACGCTTTCTTCCTCGAAGAGCTGATTCGCGCGGGGGCGAGCGGCGGGGTCACCGAGCTGCCAGACACGGTGCTCGGCGTGATGGAAAGCCGGCTCACCGAGCTCGAGACGGAGGCGCGCCTGGTCTTGCGCGCCGCGAGCGTGTTCGGCGAAAACTGCTGGCCCTCGGCTGTTTCCAGCGTACTCGGGGCCGAGTCGGCCATCGCCGACGTGCCAGGTTGGCTCAGCGCGCTCGCCTCACGTGAGATTCTGGTCCGCACGCCGCTCAGTCGTTTCGCGGAGCAAGCGGAGTACGGCTTTCGCCACGCTCTCTTGCGAGACGCAAGCTATGCCACTTTTCCCGAACTCGACCGCCAGCAAGCCCACGCACGCGCCGCGACTTGGCTCGAAGCCCACGGGGAAGGCGCCGCGATCGTGCTGGCGAACCACTGGGAGCGCGCGCTCGACTTGCCACGTGCCACCCGCGCCCTCGTCGTGGCCCTGGAGCAAGCGCTACGCGGCAACGATCTCGAGTCCGCCATTGCGCTCGGCGAACGCGCCGAAAAGACGGGTGCCAACGGCGAGCTGCTCGGCCACGTGCGGCTCTTGGAGAGCGAGGCATACACCTGGATGGGCGTGCCGGATCAGGCCTTGCGCACGGCTAGCCAAGCTATCGAGCTTTCGGTAGAGCGCAACGCTGACTGGTACACCGCGCTCGCGACCGCCGTCGAGGCCGCAATGCTGGTCGGCGATCCGGCGGCCGTAGAGCGTGCGGTCGAGCGACTCGAGTCCGGAGGATCGGATGCTTCAGCGGGCGTGAGCGAGAGCCACGCGGCGGCGCTCGGTCGCATTTCGTTTGCGCTGGTGCTGTTGGGCCGCGCGGACCACGCCGAAAACCTGCTGAGAGAGGCAGATCGCATCACCCTGGAGAGTAATATCACCGACCCGCTGACACTCGCTCACCTGTCTCACGCACGAGCAGCGCGGGCCATGGTCCTACGTAAACTGGAAGACGCCGCGCGCTTCTACGTCGAAGCGGCCGAATCCTTCGAGCGCAGCGGCGCGTTGCGACTGGCTAGCGGCGCGCGCACGAACGTGGCCGCCATGTACCTGGAAATGGGGGCGGCGGAGCTGGCGCTCGAGGCGCTGGATCGCGCGAACGACGCGGCGGAGCGCACGGGCGCCCGCTACACGCTCGCGCTATCACGGCTGAACCGCGGCATCGCGCTCGGGCGGATCGGTGAACTAGGCCGCGCGGCGGTCATGCTCGGCGAAGTACGTGAAGAGCTCGAGCGTCAAGGCGACCGACGGCTGGTCGCGTCGGCGGCATGTGCGCTCTCGGAGGTCTTGCTGGACAGCGGTCGCTCGGCGGAGGCCGAAGCCGAGGCCAGGCGCGCGTTGGCCGCCAGCGTGGAACTGCCCTCTTGCCGCGCCGCGGCTTTGGCCACGCTCGCACTGGTATTGTTGGGCAAAGGCGACGCGGGAGCCGCCCTCAGCGCAGCGCGCGAAGCGGACGCGGAACGCGCGCGAACGACGATGGAAGAGCGCGAAGTATTGCTCGACTTCGTGCTTTCCGAAGCCGAGCGACGAGCAGGTGCGCGGGACTCGGCGCGGGCGCGCATTGTGCGCGTCGCCGCGGAGCTCGAGGGACGCGCTGCCGAGTTCAGTAGCTCGGAACTGCGACGTGATTTCTTACAGCGCGTGCCCGAACACCAGAAGGTTCTGGCGCTACGCGCAAGTCTTCTGGGTCCGACCTAGGCTCAGGACGAGCGGAAGTCGTCGAGTGAAAAGCCGTAGTCCGAAAGCCAACGGTAGACCTGCTTTCGCGAACGCCCGGTGTCCTTGGCGATCTCCGCGACCACCCCACGGTGCACGCGTAGCAGGGTTTCGAGCTCGTCGCGCGTCGGCACCCGACCCTTGATTTCAGCGGCGTCCTCATCGTCCGGCGCTGGCTCGCTTTCGCGCGCCGGGGCGGGCGAAGACGTCACGTCGCGCAGCGCTCGATCGAGCATGGAGGCGTCCCATAGCGCGTGACCCGCGCCCCGAACCGAGAGCTGGGTGGCGATGCGCCGGAGATCGCGCGCGTTGTGCGGATAGTCGTAGAGCAGCAGCGCCGAGACCAAATCCGAGTCGAGCTCGGCCTCCACCGAGCCCAAGAGCCGCCATAGGATCGGCAATATGTCCTCCCGACGAGCTCTGAGCGGCGGAATTTCGAGCACGAACTCCGAGATGCGCGCGAATAGATCGGCGCGAAACTGCTCGCGATCCGAGAGATCTCGATTGGTTGCGGCCACGATGCGCACGTCGCAACGCACGGGCTGTGTGGCGCCGACCGGCACCACCGCGCGCTCTTCCACCGCTCGCAAGAGCTTCGGCTGCAGCAGCAGCGGCAGCTCGCCAATTTCGTCGAGAAACAACGTCCCACCTTCGGCCGCGCGAAACCAACCGCGCGACTCGGTCTTTGCTCCGGTGAACGCCCCAGCCACGTGACCGAAGAACTGGCTCTCGACCAGCGTTTCCGGGATCGCGCCACAGTTTACGGCGACGAACGGCCCCGCTCGCCCGCTCTTCTCGTGCAGCGCTCGCGCAGCGAGCTCCTTGCCAGTGCCCGACTCGCCCAGGATGACGACCGTAGCTCCGCTCTTGCCGACCAGCGAGAGCGAGCGCCGTAGCGTTCTGAGCGCGAGGGAGGGACCGATCAATTCGGAGCCCGCGTCGTCGCCGCTTTCATCGAGCCCCGCTTCCGGCTCGAAGCGGAACAGAAAGAAGCTGTCGCCCACGCGCACGACCTCGCCCTCCGCGAGCGTTTCGTTCACGACCTTACGGCCCTGAACGAACGTGCCCGTACGGCTCAAATCCTCGATCTTTGCCGACCGCGCGCTCGGGTCGAAACGCAGAATCGCGTGGCGTCGCGAGACCCGGTCGTCGTCGGGAAATTGCAGACCACTTTCGCCTGCGGCGCGCCCGACCAAGACTTCCCCGGCGTCGAACGCGCGCAAGTGGCCGCTCGCCGCGGGCGAGGTCGCACCGAGCACGCGCACGGTCGGCACGAGCCGAACCGCTTTGTTTTGCTTGCTGGGCTCCGCAGTCGTCTTCCACATGGAGGGCGGACTAGGCTAGCAGCCTTCCGCCCTGTCCAGCGAGAGCTTGAGCCGGGCCGGACCGCGCGTCTACGGGGCGTCCGCCGGATAGAGCCGTAGAACCCCGTCGCTGACCGCCAGGATTTTCGCTGACTTCGGGACCGGCCAAAAGTTCGTAACCGATGTCGCCACGGTCTCGGGTGAAAGCGTGCTGTCCGGCGCGCTCACCAGATTACCCGCCTCGTCCAGAAACAGAATGGCGGTTCCGAGGCCGTCATAGGTCACGCTGCCTTGCTCCACGCTCACCCCCGAGAGCTCCGACGCCGTGCCGTCCGCCAGATCCACCCGATAGACCGTGCCCCCCACCGTATAGACGAAGGCCGAGCCTGATCCAGCGAAGGCCGCATCGATTCGCCCGGTCTCGTTCTTCCGGTCGACGAGCAGCTGGGCGGCGCCCCCTTCTGCGGGTACGCCGCGCAGCTCACCATCGGTCAGGTACAGCAGTGTCGATTCGTCCGGTGTGAGCTGTTGCGCCACCGCGTTGGCCTCGGCCAGCGTTTCTGGCGCCATTTTGCCGTCTCGATCGCGTCGCGTCGGGTCGCCGTTCAGGATGTAATAGACGTATTTCGTACCTGGCGCGTCTTCGCGATCGACCAGATGTGCAGTGCCATCGAGCAGCCCTTCGCCCGACGCCACGATTTCCTCGATGGCCCCGGTCTTCAGTTCGACGCGTACCAATTGATCGCCGTGTAACGCAAAGTTGTGCGTGTCACCCAGACCGACCGGAGCCATCACCCAATCCGCCGGCCCAAAGGACAACGTGGACGTCTGCCACATCGCCTTGTTCGTGTTCCACTGCACCTGCACGTAGCCCTGATCTTCCTCGGTAGGCGTCAGGATCACCGTGCGGCCGCTGCCAGAGATCTGTGAGAGATCCGGCAGGATATCCGAACCGGCATAAAGTTCGGTAGCCGTGGCATAGTCGTCGTGGGGATCGCGAACGGAGAGCGTGAGCGTGCCCTCCACGGCCGAGAGGACGTGCAAGCGCGGCGCGAACTCGGTGTCGGAAATGCGTTGCAGGATCGCGCGGTGCAGGGCGCCGCTGTCGCCCTCGGCGACGCGAACCGCATCGGTGCTCGCGTCCGCGGCGCGCACCCAAAGCTCGCTGGGCAGGCCGTACAGCAAATACTTCTGAGGTTCGTCCGAGCGCGCCGACGGCAACCACTCGACGCTGGAGCCGTCCGGCACCTCACCCAGATTCACCTCGTCGTGCGTCGCGAGGTCGTGCACGATCACCGCTGGCGACGAGCCCGAGCAAGACACGAACGCCACGCGCGTGCCATCGGCGCTGGGCGCGACCGCGGAAAGGCCCGCCTGCCCATCGCACAGAGTGCCCTCGAGGCTCGGTTCGTCCGTAGCTTCAATCGGTTTGTCATCGCTCGCGCAGCCAACCAGCCACAAACACGAGAGAACTCCGCACAAACCCAGAACGCGATTTGAGAACATCGACATCACCTTCGAACGATGCGGCCACGGCAAATTCCGCAGCCGGCGAGAGCCTGCTCGAGCAGCATGCCGAGCAAGTATCGACCGCGAACTATCACGGACAAAGAGCGCTTGAAATAGGGGAATGTTTGTCGGAGTCGCCGCGCGAACGTTACTTTCGCCCCCCGAAATTCGAGAGCGCCCCGGCAGGCTCGACTTGCTGTGCGCTCGACAACTTACGCTCATCGAGCTGCTGCGAGCTTCTCGCCGGGGGCGAAAGCGTGGTCCGCGCCAGTCCAACCCCGTTGGAAGCTAATTTCGCTTCTGCCTGCCACTTGACCCTCGGCACCTCCGGCACCACGAGCGGTGCGGAAGGCAATGGAGCTGGAGCGAGCGCCGAGCTACTCGGCAAGGGGTCGAAGGCGTCGAGCGCGGACGCCGCTACGACGCGACTAGTCGGAATCGTCGAGGCGCTCGCAGTAGGGTCCAGGCGAACCGCGAAGATCGCGAACGCCGCGACAATCATCAGGAAGCTTGCGCCCAGACCCGCCGAAAGCGCGCGCCGGCGCTCGAACCACGCGTGTGCGCCCCAGGACGAAACCGTAGTGGTGCTGGGGCCCTCCGCGCTCGCACGGCTTTTTTCGTTGGCCGGCGACGGCGGCGGCTCACTTTGCTGCGGCCCGCCGGGAAACAAGACTCCTCGTGCCCGCTCGGCGTGCACGCGAGCTCGCGCCGGAGCGAAGGGTAACAGCGCCTCGGCGAGCTCGCTCACGTTCGCGAAGCGCTCGGCCGGCTCGAGCCGAAGGCAGCGCCTGACTATCGCCTCGAACTCGGGCGCGATCTCAGCGCCGTGGCGCGAGATTGCGCTGGGGGCGTCGCGCAGCAACTTGGCGTACAGGTCCGGTATCGAGTTCGCGCTGTGCGGTGTCCGTCCCGACACCAGCTCGAACAAGATGGCCCCGAGCGCCCAAATATCGCTGCGCAGGTCGGGCGTCTTTTCGGCGCGTAGTTGCTCGGGCGCCATGTACAGCGGCGAGCCCACGATCGTGCCGGTGCGCGTGAGCCGGAGGCTCGACTCACTATCCGCGAGCGATTTGGAGACTCCGAAGTCGAGCACCTTCACCACCCGGCTTCGATCGGCCCGCCGCGACACGAACAGATTTGCCGGCTTCAGATCGCGGTGGACGATGCCGCCAGCGTGAGCCTCGGCGAGCGCTTCGATGGCCTGCAGAACGTAGTCCACGGCTACTGCCACCGGCAGGGAACCGCGCGCCGAGAGCTCGTCCTCGAGCGTACGGCCCTCCAAGAACTCCATCACCATGTACGGCAGGCCAGTCTCCAGCGCGCCCACGTCGAGCACCCGTGCCACGTGCTCGCTTTTGATCTTGGCTGCCGCTCGAACTTCGCGACGAAAGCGCGCCGCCACCTCTGGCTCACCCAGCGCGTCGGGGCTGACGAACTTGATCGCGACCGCTTGCTCGAACTCCAGGTGGAACGCGGCGGCCACCACGCCCATCGAGCCTGCGCCGAGCACGCGGTCCACGCGGTAGCGACCAGCGACTACGGTTCCGATTGGGACAGGGAGCTCAGTCATGGGTACCTCGAACGACCCGACCTGAGCAGGATCCGTTCCATCGCCGAAACGTCGGAAGAACCCGCCGAAATCGCGGAGATTGTCCGCAATGGCGAGGCCGCACTCACGGCGGCCTGGGACGCGTCCCATGTGCGCGCCCGCGGGCGCGCACACGAAATGCGGCGCTTGGGCGCCTGAACGCGGCTCGCCCCGAACGCGCCGCAGTGCAGGGAATTTTCGCTCGAAATGACTACCGGAGCGGGCATTCACGGCATTGCGTCGGCTGACCCGGTCGAGTATCGAATCGAGCCATGAGGGTCGCCCTTTTCAGTGGCTTTGCATTCGCGCTCGGGCTGAGCGCATTCTCCTGCAAGAAATCCGAGCCCGCGCCAGAGCAGGCGGCCGCTTCGAGCGCTGCGGCGCAGCCCTCCGCGGCGCCCGCGCCCGCGCCCTTGCGCGCAGACGACCTTACCCTGCCCTCGCTGGGGCCAGTGCCGATTCCTGAGGGCAACCCGCAGAGCGATGACAAGGTCGCGCTCGGCAATCAGCTCTTCTTCGACAAGCGACTGAGCACCGACGGCAGCCGCGCCTGCATCTCTTGCCATATGAACGAGGATGGAACTGGCGGGCACGATCCAATCGCGGTCGGCGCCAAGAACAAACAGCTGACTCGTCACAGCCCGGTGATCTGGAACGTCGGTTACTTGCCGCGGCTGTACCACGACGGGCGTGCCGATTCGCTCGAAGCACAAGGCACCGCAGCGTGGGCTGGCGGAAATATGGGCGTCGGTAAAGAGAACTTGGAGGCGAAGGCCAAGGAGATCGGCAAAATCGCCGGCTACAAGAAGCAATTCGACAAGGTTTTCCCGGGCAAAGGCGCGACCCCGGAAACCATCATCCAGGCCATCTCCAGCTACGAACGCACGCTGGTCTGCAACGACACCGCCTACGACAAATACGCCAAAGGCGACAAGAGCGCGCTCACGGCCGAACAGAAGCAAGGCCTCGAGCTCTTCATGGGCAAAGGTGGCTGCGCCACTTGCCACGCGCCTCCCAACTTCTCGCTCGCGTACTTGAGCAAGGACGGGGCATTCTTCAACGTCGGACGCGGCATCAAAGACAAGAAGGAAGAAGAAGTCGACGTGGGCCGAATGACCGTGACCAAGAAGGACTCGGACTGGGCCGCCTTCAAGCCCCCGACGCTGCGCAACGTGACCAAGTCGCCCCCCTACTTTCACGATGGCTCCGAACCGACCCTCGAAGACGCGGTGCGCTTCATGGCAAGCGGGGGCTTCGCGAACAAGAACCTGAGCCCGCTGCTCTCGGACAAAAAGCTCTCGAACGGCGAGATCACGGCCCTGGTGGCGTTCCTCGGCGCGCTCGAGTGCAAGGGCGAGCTCAAGGCGCCCAAGCTGCCTTGAATCGAGTCCTAAGGCGCCGATACCACGCTGCTTTCAGCCCGGATCGGCGCACTCGGCCCGCACCAGGGTCATCGCGGTCGACCTGAAACCGAAGTCGAGCGTCGAGCTTTCGACGAAACCCAGGCCGCGATAGAAGCTTTGCGCGTCGGCAGTGCCGAGGCGAACCAAATGCGCGCCACGCAGCGCCGGATGCTCGAGCAAGAGGCGCACGAGCGCTTGCCCAACGCCGTTACCGCGATGATCGCGTCGCACCGCCACGTCGGCAACGTAAGCGAACTTTGCGCCATCGCTCACTGCACGCGCGGTCGCGATCAGCTCGCCGGAGGGTGCGCGCGCCCCGACCCAGGCGGCAGACGCGCGGTGCGCTTGCCGCAGACGCTCACGCGAGTAGCGCCGATTCCAATACTCATCGGCGACCAGCGCCACCGCCGCTTCCAACGACTCTTCGTCGAGAGATGGCTCGAGCTGAATACCGGCCGAAGCAGTAAAGCGCGATGGGCGCGCGAACGCTGGGTTGCCCAGAAAAATTCGCTGAATCGCGCGGACATCCCCGGCCGCCCCGCGCGCCCACAGACCCTCCACGATCGCCGCTAGCTCCTCTGGCTTGCGGTTTTGCCCGACCTTGAGCTTGCCGCTCACGTCCGCTAGCGCCAGGCCGAACACGAGCACGCCGCGCACCGCGCCCTGGTACATTTCCGAGCGGGCCTCGATCGGCCGATAGCCGCCCTCGGGCTGATACTTCTCCATCAAGCTCGACAGCATGCGCGCTTTTCGTTCTGGATCGTCGATGCGTTCGAGCGTGCCGTGCACCTGTACGCTCTCGTAGAACGTGGTCGCCGGACAGGCGCGCTCTGGGTCCACGAAGTAGCTCGGGATACTCGCAATCGTCTCGTCCGCGCTGGCCACTGCCATGCGGCCAATGGCCAGCGCCTTCTCCCCAGCTTTGGCGCCGTGGAATAGTAAGTAATCCTGGTCGACGACCGCGTTGAGCGTGCGCAGGACGGGGGCACCCTCGGGCGTGGTGGTGGCAAGCCGGACCACCTGAGCTTTGGCCAAGAAATTCAGGGCATTCTCGCGAGTATTCGCGAATTCCGGACGGCGCATGAGGCCTTCAACATGGCGCCAATCTGGTCCAGACAAAAGGTCCGATTTCGATAAATTGCACAGACCAGTTAGTGCCGGCTAGAACGACGCTCAGCGGCGAGTCGCTGTGGCGCCATCGAAGTAGCGGAAGCTGTGGGCGCCGAGGGTCAAATCCTTCACCTTCACCTCGAACGTATAGCTGCTCTTCACGCCATCTCGAGCGCCGGTCGCGCGCACGACCGTGAGGTCGGTCGCCGGAGCACTGGGCGCGAGCGTTCCCGGCGCGACGCGGTAGTCTCGAACCTCTCGCCCGGACACCAACGCTTCTGAAAGCACGCGACCCGCCGCGCTCGGCAGAGCGAGGCCGAGCAGGTGCGCGACGGTCGGAGCAACGTCCACGTTGCCCGTAGGCAGCGGATTGGTGAAACGACTGCGAAAATGCGGACCGACGGCGATCAACGTGTTGTGCACGTCGATGGGACTGAAGCTGCCGTGCATGCCGCGCTGATTGCTGACTCCCGCGCTTTGAAAAACGATGCCCCGCATGCCTTGAACCACCGCGTTCTCGTCATGGCTGTAGCTCACGATCAGGTCGGGGTTGCGCCCCGCAGAGTCCTCCAAATGCAGCCGCTCGAGCGGCAGCGTACCCGGCAGCGCGCCATAGCGCGAAGCCACGAAAATGGCCCCAAACTCTTCGCGCGACTGCAGGAAACGAACCACTTTGGCGACTGTTTCCGAGTCGTGATCCGGAACGTAGAGGTAGTCGCTGCCCCCGTTGGCGGCCACGACCAACGCTCCCTTGCCAAGCCCGTTGCTGGGAACCTTGTGCGAACGCGTCGTGTACTTCTTGCCGACCTCGCCGCACGCAGTGCCATCCGTATCGACGCGGTCAGGCCGTAGCTGAGTCCCTGCCGCAGTAATGCCGGAAAGAACAGGATCGTAGACGCAGCCGACCCCGTCGTAGGCCGTGAAGTTCGCGGCGCTCAGTAGCTCGGCCAAGCGCACATCGCCCGATACCGAATAGCCGTCCGGCGAAACTGCACCCCACGTGGTCCCGTCACCGAGCACGTTCTTCTTCACGCCGCGCAAGGGGAAGAGGTCGAGCGGGCCGGAGACGTTGCTGTGGCCGTGATCGGAAACGATGAGCAGGTCGGTCGTGCTCGCGAGACCCTGTTTTTCCAGCCGATCGAGCAGCATACCGAGCAGCAAATCCTGAGACGCCAAGGCGTCCAGCGCGTTCGGCGAGCCGGGGCCGTAAGCGTGCTGGGTGGTGTCCGGGTTGCGCAGCCAAACCACCGACAAATCGGGCGTCTGAAGCGGCAGAACTCCCTCGGTGAAGACGTCCATCAGGTAGCGATTGGCTTGGTGACAAAGAGTTCCGTTTCGATCACTGGCGTCGGGCGTCACGCCGTCGTCGAAGAACTTTTTTGGTCCGAACGCGGTGGGCATGCCGTTATCGACCTTGAGGTCGATCTCGGACGCGGCCTTGTCCGCGAGGCTCGGCAAGGCAAAACCTCGCCGCTGGAGCTCCCGCCCAAAGCTCGGCGGGAACACCACCTTCTCGTCGAGCACGACATCGCCCTTGCCCAGGTCTTGAAGGAAGATTGGCCCGGACTTGCCGACGGTCGCGGTCTTCAAGCCCGCTTTCTTGGCGGATTGGAAGAGCGTGTCGGTGAGCAAGAGATGCTCGTCGACGGTCTGAAGCGCTGCCAAAACCCAATAGTCTTCGGTGAAAATCGGCGCTTCGAAGGGTAGCGGCTTGCCCTGAGCATCGTTGCCGCGGGCTTTGGGCTGAAACAGCGTGTTGCCGTAAAACCCGGTTTGCTCTGCGAATGCGCCGGTCGCAAAGCTGGCAGCGTTCGTCATCGTGAAAGTCGGATAGGTGGCGTGGTGATCGGCGAAAAATGTTCCGCGTCGCGCCAAGTCGAACAAGCGCGGAGTGGTCGAGGCCTTCACCGAGTCAGGCCGCAGGCCGTCCCAAACGAGCACGATAACGCGCGGCTTCCCGCTAGCGGGCTGAAGCGGAGCGCTGGGCGGGCGGGCCGGCGCACAAGCCAGCATGAAGGCGGCCCCGAGCGCGAGGATCGTTCGCTTCACGAGCCTGGGATCTCCGGACCGAACGACAGCGCGTCCCCGAGCGAGCGAATCAGGCGCATGACCTCGTAGGCGCGCAGGTGGTGGTACACCGATTTGCCGTCGTCGGAATAGAGCGTCAGCCGCACGTTGTCGCGCCGCGCGTCCTTGGGATCCAGCACCGCAATTTCGAACTTGCGGTTTTTGACAATGGTCTCGTAGTCGTCGTCCCCGCTCTTCGCCATGCCCCGCTTTGCCGCAGAGCCGCTGGCGACGCAACCGCTTAGGGGAGCGCGAAACAATAGAAACCGCCGTAGCCGCCGGAACAACCGACGCAGCTACCGGAGCCGGTTCCGCCCAGGGTTCGATCGACGCCGGCGACGCAACCAGGCACCGTATGATCCGAGACCCAGCTTCGCCCGCTCGTCGCGCTGCGTGGCCAAGAATGGCCGATGCGTGGCGAGCCCTGGACGGTCGTGCTCGTCCAGTCGTTGCAGGTCTGCGCGGCACTCGTGGCCATCAACCGCCCCATCGTGTCCGAGCCGGTCAGGGTGTCGTGGTTATCGACGGTGGAGGTCGTCATCCCGTTCGGGCCAACGTAATGATTGGGTTGGCCCTTCTCGTTGGGAATGTCGTTGACCAGCATGGTGTCGCCGGCAGGGCGATCTCCTGCGAAGAGGCCATCGAGGTTCATCGCCAAGAGCCGACCCATGCGGTCGTACCAAGGCCCGGTGCCGATGCGATCACGAGCGTTCACAGGCGTTCCACCCGGGCCTTGGGTCGCGCTCAGAAACGCGCGCCAAGTTTTCTGCCCGGCGCCGGGCATGCCCATCTCCGCGGCTTGCCGACAAATCTCGTCCGCGCCCGAGAGACCGTCGGCCTTGCCGAAGCGCAGATCTCCTCCGAAGCCTTCGGTTTTACCCGAGAGGGTGATGATCGCGGGGTAGCTCACCACGAAGAAGCTGAATTTCGCGAGCGCTGGATCGGTCGTGCCTCCGCCGCTTCCGCCGGTCGCGACCGTTCCGCCGCTGGCGCCGCCGGCGGTACCACCACTGCTGCCTCCGCCGGTCGCACCTCCGCTCGACGCGCCGCCTTTACCGCCGCCTTTGCCGCCAGTTCCCATCGCGCCGCCGCCATTCGAGCCACCTCCGCCCTGGGCTCCCGTGGTCGTGACACCTCCGGTCATGGCGTTGCCGCCGGTCGCCGAAACGCCCCCGCTGGTCGCCTGCCCGCCCTGATTGGTGATGCCCCCACTCGCAATCGGTGAACCGCCGGTGGCGCTCTGGTTTCCGCCGCTGGTGCTTGGGTTGCCACCGGTTGCCGCAGGGACACCGCCGGTCGTGGCGGGAGTGCCACCACTGGGATTCGCGCTGCCGCCGGTGCTTCCGAGCGACCCCCCACTGCCACCGCTACCACCACTTGTGGGCGAATCGTTGTCGGGAGAGCTGCAGCCGATTACCCAGCCGAAGGCGACGACCAGGGGCGCACAAACCAACGGTCGTTTCCGAATCTTCACGGTTTTCACCTTGTTGCCTCGAATGAAAGCAATCTGTAGCTAAGTAACCAGACCGCGGGAAACCAGTCCCGCTCCGGCAAAACCAGAAAGTTGGACGACCGGGCGGCGAAACGCGACGCGCCCGCGGTCGCGCGACGGAACTCACTAGAAGCGATCAGCCGGGCAAGAGCGCAGCCCGCCGCTCGGGCAAGCGCGGCACCAGCTCCACGTGGCGGTTGACCCGCGCGAGCAGCTGAAAGAGCGCGACGCGCCAGCTGACCTCGAAACGTTCCATGCCAAACCCAGCCAACAGCGAGGTGATTGCGCCACGCAACCCCATCCAGTCGCTCGGGTGTAGCAACACCTCCACGAACGCCGGGTGATAGAAGCCGCGCACGAAATCGCGATAACCGGCGACGGCACGCAGCGTCGTGCGCTCGTAAGCGACGAACTCGCTGCGCCGGAACGTCCGTGTGCGCAAGGCGTGTTCTAGTGGCCCTGCTGCACGAAACGCCGAAGCAAGCCCGAGGTACACACCCGTAGAAAACACGGGATCGATGAAGGCCGCCGCGTCGCCCACGAGCAGCCAACGATCTCCGGCAAGCCGCTCGCTGGAGTAAGACCAATCCGAAACCGCTCGCACCTCCGTTACGCGACGCGCCCCGCGCAGCCGCTCGCGCAGATACGGTGTGTTCTCGATCGACTCGAGCAGGTACGCCTCGTCCGGCTTGCGCCCGTGAAGCGTGCGCGAGGGCGCCACCAGTCCCACGCTGGTGCGATCCCCGCGCAACGGAATGACCCACCACCAACCGCCGGGAACCAGCACGATGCTGATGTCCCCCTCGCAGTCTCCAACGCCGCGCGAGGCGCCTTCGAAGTGCGAAAACACCGAGAAATTCCGGAGCTGCGGGTCCATCTTGCGCAGCCCCAAGCGCCCCGCCAGCAGCGATTGCTGGCCGCTCGCGTCGACCAGGAGCTCGGTCTCGAAGGTCTGCACGCTGCCGTCCTCGGCCTTCGCGGAGACGCTCGCACCCGCGTCGCTCAGCGAGAAGTCGTGGACCTTGACCCCTTGCCGCACTTCCGCGCCATTGCGGCGCGCGTTCTCGAGCAACAGCGCGTCGAACTCGGCGCGGTCGACCTCGAATGCCGAGCGCGGCCCCTGCACGCGGCCGTGCGCGAACGTGTAACGGCGCGTGATGCTGCCGTCCGCGGTCACGAACTCGGCGGCGTGCTTGGGCAAAAAGCGCTGCTCGAGCTCTGGCAACACACCGAGTTGTTCGAACAGCGGCATGGCGCACGGCAGCAAGGACTCCCCGATGTGAAAGCGGGGAAACTGCTCTTTTTCCAGCACCAGAACACGCCGCCCGCCCCGCGCCAGCAGCGTCGAAACTGCGGCGCCCGCCGGCCCGCCTCCGATCACGATCAGATCGTAACGCTCCGAGCTCATCGTTCGGCCTCCCTGTCGGTAAACACCATTCAGGCCTCCCCGTCGCGAGTCGCCTCCGCGTCCAACAAACGATTACGCACGAGCTCGCGTACCAGAATCGTGGCGTAAGAGCCGGCAGGTAGAGAGAACTCGAGCCACAGCCGCCCGGGCTCGTCCACGCCGAGCTGCAGATCCTTCGGAAATACCAGCAGGTCGCGTCGAGCCCCCGGCGCGAACTTGGCGAGCACTTGCAGAATGCGCTCGTCCACGGGAAGCGCGGCGCACACCTCGGACTCGAGCTCGAGCGGGCGGCCGCGCGCGGGCCGCATTTTTGGCCCAAACATGGGGCCGGTGAGGTGAATGTCGCGCGCGGTCAGGCGCCGCGTCTCGGCCTCGGGATCCTCGACCACGAACGAAGCGTAAGAGCCCTCGAGCCGCACCACTTCGCCCTCCAGAGTTCGTTCGAGCCCGAGCTCGCGGCGCAGAGTCAGGTAACGATTGAAGAGCTCGGACTGCACCACGCTCGGGTAAAGCTTGAGAAGGAACGGCGGCAAGCGCGCGCGACCACCGCCGCCGAGCCAGCTCAGCGCGCGCTCGACGTTCTCGCCACCACGGCCGAAACGTTGCGCGCCGAAGTAGTTCGGCATTCCCTGCCCGCGCAAGCGCTCGGCGATGGCGTGCGCGCGAGGCAGCGCATCGTCCTCGACGCCTCTCAACGTGATGCGAAATCGGTTTCCATTCAGGTGCCCAGTGCGAAGTTTGTTGGCGTGCCGCGATACGCGCAGCAGACGAATCGCTTCGGGCAACGACCAGGTCTCCGGGGCTGGCGCTCGCCCCGGAAGCGACAGCCACTGCGTCGTGATCGCATGCTTGTCCTTCAGGCCCGCGTAGCCGATATCGCGCGAGTCCACGCCAGCGGCCTCGGCGATGCGCCGTACCATGTCGGGCGTGGAGAGCGACCGCTTCTCGAGTTCGACGTACCAGTGTTCGCCGTCGCCGCTGGGCAGGTAAGCAGGGATCTCTTGGACCCGAAAGTCCTCCGGTGCTTCACCGATCGCGCCGCTGATTCCAGGCAATTCGGAGGTCGAGTGCGGCGGGTCGTGAATCTGGGTTTCCATCGTCGAGGCCCGAGCCTAGTGCGCGGCGCGCTCGGCTACCAACCACGCTCTTCTCAGGAGCCGCCCCGGCCGAACATTTCCCCGAGTTGCCGCACCAAGCTGGGAGTTCGCTCGGGGTCGGCCCCATCCAATTCTTCGATGCCCAGAATCATGAGCTCGGGCTCCGACGGTCGATCCCCAGGGGGCACGCTGTCGGCCGGCCGAGCCCGCTCGTAGCTGCCCTGGCACTCGATCACGACCGCCGCGATGTTGTCGTTTCCTCCCGCCGCGTTGGCAATCGCGATGAAACGATTCACCAGAGCCTCGACCGGCTCCCCGAGGTCGAGCGTGTCGGCGATCTCCTCCGCGGCGAGCATGTTGCTGAGACCGTCACTGCACAAGAGATACTTGTCGCCCGCCACCACCGGATGCGAGCGCAGCGACACCCGCAGCGAGCTGTTGATGCCCAGCGCCCGCGTCACGACGTTCTTCGGTAAACGGTCGAGGACGTCGTCGGCCAAGTCGGGGCGCTGTTCGATCACGTCGGTGACCAGCGAGTGGTCCTGCGTCATCAGCTCCAAATGCCCGCCGCGCAGGCGGTAGCAGCGACTGTCGCCGACGTGCGCCACGTGCAAGAGGCCGGAGCGCGCCGAGAAGAACGCTGCCACCACCGTAGTGCCCATGCCGCGATGCGACGGCGAGCTCTGCGCAATTTGCACTACGTCGCGGTTGGCCTTGAGCACCGCCTGCGAAAGCCGGCGTGCACCGCTAGGAATGCCGAAGCGGTCGAACTCCGGTCGCTCTAGCGCGGCGCGCACGGTCGCACCGAAGAAGTTTTCCATGGAGCGCACGGCAAGCCGGCTCGCGACTTCGCCGGCGGCGTGCCCGCCTGCGCCGTCGGCAACGATGTAAAGCGCGAGGTCGTCGCGCACCAGGATCGCGTCTTCGTTGCTCTCTCGTGCGCGCCCTGCGTCAGTAGCGCCGAACGCGCTGAGAACGAGCTGTGCTGTCATTGCCGTCTATTTCCGGATCTTTCGCCTCGATCAGCGCGGGCGAGCCCTCGCAGTATAGAAGGCGAAGGGCTCGGGCGTAAGGCCGAAGGGGGCGATTGAGCTTGACCGCACACGCGTTCACGAAAAAACTGGCCTGGAGGCTGATGCGATCGCAGGTCCCCACGACGGTCAAGACTGGCTTGGTGCTTTCCGGCGGTGGCATGCGAGGAGCGTACGAGGTCGGCGTGCTCTCCGGCTTGCTCGAGTGCTTGCGGCCCAAGCCAGGCGATCCGCCAGTTTTCCGCGTTTTTTCCGGTGCGTCCGTGGGGGCGATAAACGCCACCTATTTGGCGGCTAACTCGGAACTTTGCGATCACGGCATCAGTCGCCTGGTCGAGCTGTGGAAGTCGCTGAAGCTTTCGGACCACGCGCGCGTGCGCCCCTTCGGCCTCGCTCGCTGGCCCAACGGCATTCGAAGCAAGCTCAAGTTGCTCACGGACGGTGACGCGACCGGCTCTTCGCTGCTCGACACTCGCGCGATCGAGGTCGTGGTACGACGCAGCATCGATTGGGCGCGGCTCCACCGCGTGATCGACAGCGGGCGAGTCTCGGCGCTGCTCGTGGCCGCGCTGCACGTCGCCTCCGGTCGCACCATCATGTTCACCGAGGTCGCGCCCGGAACGCACGTCGTGCCGACCCGCGATGAACGGCGCGCCACGAATTTCGAGCGGATAACCCCCGATCACGTGCTGGCCTCAGCCGCGATTCCTTTGCTGTTTCCGACCAGAAAGATCGGCGATCACTACTACTGCGACGGAGGTCTACGCTTCAACACGCCCATCGCGCCCGCCATTCGCGCAGGCGCAGATCGGATCGTGATCGTGACCGTGCGCCACAATCGAACGCCTGGCGACGCAGCTGCTGTGGAAGCGGCCGATCCGGGGGAAGGCCGCGACCTCGGCCCGGCGTTCTTGATCGGAAAGCTACTCAACGCGCTGCTACTCGACCCCGTTCAGTACGATCTGCAAGTGCTGGAGCGGCTCAATCAAGTGATGGACGTGCTGGAGCAGACGCTCGCGCCGTCCGAGCTCGATCGCGTGCAGCGCGTTTGGATTCAGCACCGCGGAATGCCGTACAGAAAGTTGAAGACGCTGGTCTTCACTCCTTCGCGCGACCTCGGCGAGCTCGCGGGCGAGTACATCCGCACCAAGCTGCACACGGCGGAGCTCAAACCGATCATGCGCTACTTGATCGAGCGCGCGGTCAGCTCCTCGCCGCAGGCCGAAGCCGATTGGGCCTCGTACCTTTTGTTCGAAGGCGGCTTCGCTTCCGAGCTCATAGCAGTCGGGCACGCCGACGCGCTGAGCCGGCGCAGTGAAGTGCTAGAATTTTTCGATCGTCACGACCGTCAGTGAAGCTTCGTGGCAGGGCCACGTAAAGCGGACGCATTCGTGCAGCAGGCCCGTATATTTCGCGGCCGACTACCCGAATTCGGTGCTGCGGTGGCGGGGAAATCGAGCCGAATCCAACGGGAGTCGCCTCCTTGTCTAACGAACCGCGCGATCCCGGTAGCGGGGGCGCGCTGTAACCCCAACGGCGTGCACAGCGTAGACTTTGGATCGGAGCCACGGATGAGCCCCCAGCGAAAGCCGATGAGCGCGACGTCAGCACGTTTACTCCGTGGGGCTGCACTGCTCGCCGCACTCGGCGCGCTCGGCGTCACCGGGTGCTCCTCGGACGAGAAAACGCCGAACCCGAGCCCGACGCCCGGCGACTGTAACGGTCGCGCTGAGCCGGTGACCGCCGGGATGAGCAAGTTGAGCGACCAGGGCTACACCTTCGAGCTCGAAAAGCTCGAACCGAGCGTGCCGGTGCAGTCGGATAGTCCGCCGGGCAACCACTGGACCGTGGTGGTCACCGATCCCGACGGAGCCAGAGTGACTGGGGCTTCGCTGTCGATCACGAGCTACATGCCCGATCACGGGCACGCAGGGCTGCCCGCCGCCGCGGTCGAAACCGCTGATGGCAGCTACGACGTGGCAGATTTGGTCTTCTCGATGCCCACCCTGTACACGGTGTCGTTGATCCTCACGCTCCCGAACGGCATGAAGCAAACCGCGACCCTGTCACTTTGCCTGGACGTGGCGAGCGGATGATTTTCGCGCGCGAAAGGCCGCTACGGAGCGCGAATCATCTCGACACAGCTGAGCTCGGTGACTCCGTTCAGCCGCGTGGATTTGTTGAAGAACGCCGAGTTCAACGTGAGCGGGCTCCATTCGAAGGACAGCTCGTTGAAGCGCGCGAGCTCAGGCGTTTTTTCGACCAGCTCGGGCCTTGCGAAGCTCTTGTTCAAGAGCAGCGTGCGGGCACGCATCGCATCGCGCACGGCCACTTCCAAGTGCCCCGAAGCGACCAGGTCGTCGAGCACGTCGTACGCGATCGGCTGTATGCGAACGCGCAGCTCCACGCGCAACCGCGCGGGGTCGTAGGGCACACCCTCGAGCCACTTGCCTACCCCGCGAGGAAACGAGCGCACGGCGTGGGTCTTGTCGTAGCCGGGCTGCGACGCGACACGCGTGACTGGGCCGGGGATAGTTCCAGGCGTGACCGAAGCGACGTCCCAGAACATGTGTGCGGGCGAGCCGTCGCTCTTGCTGGCGTGGTCACGAAACTGCCAAAAGTCCGGATCCGGCAAAGCGGCGGCGTCTTCGCCCGCGGCGGCCGCACCGCTCGAGTACACCTCGACCTCATCGAGCAGCACCCGCACGTCGACCCAAGCCTTTCGGTCCTGCGTCGCGCCGCTCGGAAAGGAGTGGCCAGCGCCGACGTTATCGAGGTCGACGAGCAAGCGAATTCGATTCCGATCCTCGGTGTCCAGAGGGTATTCCACGCACAACCGCGCGCGCAGCGTGGTGTCGAGAAAGCCTTGCACGCGCTGTTCGTTGAGGTCAGGGCCTGCCGCCATCGCCGCGTCGGAAGGGTCGAGCGCCACGTCCACGCCGGCCATCACGTGATCGTGCAAACGGCGCTTGCGTCCAGCTCTGGGCGCCACTTCACCCTGCGAGCCGCGCACGGGCGGCGGCATGTGGCAGCCGATGCAAGTGGTGATGCCATTCGGATTCGAGCCCAGGTTCCCCGGAGCGAACAAGGTTTTCTGCCACTCCGCGAAGGTGCGCTCGAGTTCGACCGGCGTACGCGCGGTTGGCTCCGGCGCGGGCGGCGATGGCAGCACGATGTCGTGGCAGGACCCGCACAGGCTGGCGCTCTCGAGCGCCGCCCCCGTGAGCAGCGCCGAACCTTCACTGTAGTGCCCACTGGAGGGCACAGGGTCCTGGATGCCGCCGCGCATGGTGAGCGGATTTTCGTCATCGAGGAGCACCGGGTTGTTGTGCGTGCCCTCCACGCTCTTGGCGTTGTGGCAGAAATAGCAGGTGACGCCTTTCAGCGAGTCTTCCAGCGAATCCAGGTTGAGTCCGTTTTCGGTTCGTCCCTCGCGCACGGCCATGGGCGCGTGGCAACGCACGCAAAAGTCCCCGAGCGCGCCGCCGGTCTCTTCCTGCCCCCGGCGATTCATGGCCAAGAAGACGGGGTCGACCGCGGCGTAGGCGTGCATGCTCTGCGACCATTCGTCGTAGTGATCGCGATGACAGGCGCGACACGTCTTCGGGTCCATCAGCTCTTCGCGGGTGAAGGCGGGTTGCTGCGGCTGCCCGCTCGAAGAGTTGCCGCACGCCGCCGCGCACCACGCCGCTGCCATCGAGAGCCCGGCGAGATAAGGACGCAGCGTCTTCATCCAGTTTCGTCACACTACCTCGACACTTGTGAACGCGCACCGCCAATCGACACTCAGAACGAGGTTTGCTCGGCATGACCGACTCGCACCAACTCACCGCTCGCATCGAGAAGACCACACCCCGACTGCGCTCACTGCTGCCCCTGTTCGCGCTCTCGGCCGTGGCCTTTGCCGCGCCTGCGGCGCGCGCGAACGGGCGCTTTCCCTATGCTCAACAGCTGCGCGAGCCGCAGACAGGCGACATCGTCGTGGCAGGCACGTACGGGCTCCTGCTCTCCGCCAACGCTGGCAAAGATTTCCAGTTCGTGTGCGAGTCCTCGCTGTTTGGCAAAACATTGATGGGCTCCTGGCTCGATCCGCTCCTCGAGACGCTGCCCGATGGCTCGTTGATCTCGGGTTCGCGCGCTGGTCTGCGCGTGTCACGCGATCGCGGCTGCACCTTTCAAAACGATTGGTCGTTGCCTTTCGATCCCACCTTCATTCCGCCCGCGGCCGGCGCCAGCGGCGGCCCGGGCAGCCTGATCGACCTGTGCCCGGCGTACGACGGCGCCACCGCGATACTGGCGCTCGCCACGATCGAGGCGGCGGATCACAGCACGGTCGAGCACCGTGTCTACCGTACGGGCGACGGCGCGAAGACCTGGGCCCAGCTCGGCACCGCGATTCAGACCAGCTTGCTGCGAGTCGTGCTCACGATCGACGCCGCGCCCAGCAAGCCGAGCCGCATCTACGTCAGTGGCACCAGCCCCCAGGGCTACAAGCTGGTGGTGAGCGATGACGGCGGCGCGACCTGGACCGAGCACCCGATCCCTTTCGACGACTCGACCGGCGTCGACGGCGTGTACATCGGCGCCGTATCGCCGACCGATCCGGATCGCGTGTACCTGCGCGTCAACCGTGAGAGCGAAACCGACGAAGGCTCGACCACCTGGGATGACTCGTTGTTGGTGACCGACGATGGCGGCAAGACTTTTCGCGAGGTGCTGAGGCGGCAGGCCTCGCTGCTCGGCTTTGCGGTCTCGGCGGATGGAAACACCGTGGCTGCCGGCTACGGTGACCCTGCGGTGGCTCCAATCATCGTCGCCGACGCCGACCTCGGCCTGTATGGTGCGAGCGCCAGCGACTTGAACTTCACGCAGCGCATCGGCGAGTTCGCCGTGAGTTGCCTGCGCTTCGCCCCTGGCGGCCTCTACGCTTGCGCGAAGGAGCTCGACGCAACCGGCGTCGACACCTCGGGCGTTCCTGATTTCCACGTCGGAGTGTTCAAGGGCAGCGGGCTACCGCAAAAATTGGCTGATTTTACGCCACTCCTGAAACTCAAAGACGTACGCGGTCCGATGCCCTGGCTCAACAATCAACCCAGCGGGTGTGCTCCCGAGTGGACCACGGGCGATCCTGCGAACCCGGGCATGGCTAGCGCGTGTCAGAGCTTCAACGCCTGCATGAAAGGCGGCGTCACTCCGCTGTCAGCCGGTGCCATTCAATGCGGCGCCACCGCAAATGGCGGCACTGGCGGGAGCGCCACGAGCGGCGGTGCCGGCGCTGTTAGCGGCGGTACCGCTGGCACTGCCGGCGCAGCAAATACTGGTGGCGGGGCCGTCGTTAGCGGCGGCGCCGCCGGCCAGAAAGCCACTGGCGGCGCGTCCGGCGGCACCAACCCACCCGCGGACAAGGACTCAGGTTGTGGGTGCCGCGTGCCGTCGCGACAAAGTCACGACACCGCATTTTGGGGCGCATTTGCCGGCGCGTTACTGGGACTCGCCGCAACGCGCCGCAAATTTTCACGAAGCACAACCAGGCAATGACGCCCGCGCACCTGCTCGCACCCCCGCAGCGCTGCCTGCTCCGAGAGCGACCGCGCTACTTTACTATTTAGCGACCGGACACCCCTCGATCCGGTTCTCAGATTGGAACCCTTACGAATGCGTCCGGTTACGAACCTCCACGTCGCGCTCGCCTGCTTGCTGTTCGCGGCAGCGTGCGGCGGCGACGCGGGAGGAAATCTATTTACGAGCGGCGGTAAGAGCGCGGCCGAAGGCGGCTCGACGAGCTCGGGCGGCACGAGCAGCAGCAGCGGCGGTGAGCTGGCGTCCGGCGGCGCCACACTCACCGGCGGTGCTGCGCCAACTTCCGGCGCACCGGCAACTGGCGGCGCGACGGCGATGGGCGGCGAGTCAGCAACAGGAGGGGACACAACGACCGGCGGCACGCTGGCCGAGGGCGGCACAGCGTCCAGCGGCGGCACGTCGGGCGATACGGGGGGGAGCCTCAGCACCGGGGGCGTCGCGTCTGGCGGCCAACCGGGTGCCGGTGCGGGTGGCTCAGCGGTCGGGGGCTCGGCGGGCGCCAATGCGGGCGCCCCTGCCGGTGGCACTGGAGGCAAGGGCTCCGGTGCCACCGGTGGCACCGCTGGCAAAGCGGGCAGCAGCGGTGGCGCGGGCACCGGCGGAAAACCCGGTGGAGGCTCGACCGGCGGCAGCAACTGCACGGCCATGCGCACCGAGCTCAGTTCGCTACTTACAGAAGCGCAGGCTTGCAACGCTGCCGCCAACGCCCAGCAATGCACCGGGTTCGTCGACTCCGAGTGCAACTGCCCGGTGCCGGTGAACAACCCCAAATCGGAAGCGACGCAGGCGTACGTTGCAGCGGTCGACGCCTATAAAAAGGCCTGTTCACCCATCTGCGCCGCGGTGCTGTGCATCAAGCCTTCGTCTGCCACGTGCTCGCGACAGGGCACCCAAACCAGCGGGCGCTGTGTAGCCAGCGGCATTACCACCGGAAACCCAGGGTCCGGCCCGTAAGCGCTGCCGGAAACTTGAGCTTCTCGGGGCGGGCGCGGCACGATTTCGTCCGCATGCTGCGCCGCTGCGAAATGCTCCTGCTCGGACTGCTGTTTTTGGCCGCGGGCTGCGCCCGCGAAGCGCCGAGCGCTCGCACGCCCGACCCTGGATTCAGGCCATGGGTCACCCCTCCGGGTTACGCTTGGCCGCCGCGCTCGCTCGCCAAAGAGGACCGCATGCATCCGGGCCTACGGGCTGAAGAGCTCTCGAAGACCGCGCCGGTCACGACCGCAAACCGGCCCCCGCTCCCGTCCGACAGCCTGATCCCAGGCGGTGACGACTGCATCGAGCGCTTGCGTGAGCGCGGCGTGCGCTTCGAGACACTACCGGCTGAACGCGGAGTCGATACACCAATCCTGGTTCATGGCGCGCTCGGCGGGGTCAACTTTTGGTCTTCGGGCGGGCCGATGGTGGTGGATTGTCGCATGGCCCTCGTGCTCACGCGCGTCGCACCCGAGTTCACCGCGCTCGGCGTCACTCGCGCTCGCTTTTCTGGCGCGTACGTGTACCGAACCAGCAAGCAGGGCCGTCTCAGCCTGCACGCTTACGGCCTTGCCATCGACATGCACGACGTGACGACGGCGGAAGGCACCTTCTCGGTGAAGAAGGATTTCGCCAGGGGGATCGGCTGCGCGGAAGACTCGCCGCTCCTGAACCGCCTTGCCTGTCGGCTGCGGGCGCTTGGGTTGTTTCGCGAGCTACTGACCCCGGACTACGACGCGGATCACCAAGACCACGTGCATTTGGGGCTGGCGCCATTACCCATCGCGCACGTCAAGACCGAGCCGGAGCTACGCGCCGAGCCCGAAATGACGCCGCAAAATCGCGCCAGTAAAACTGGCGCGCAGGTAAAATCCACGGGGAAGCGCGGCGATCGTGCCTCCCTCCACGTCAAACGCGCGCCGGCGAGCACGCGAATCGCGCGCCTTGGGCCGAATTTGCAAGACTCGCCCGACGTGGGCGGTGATCAGATCCGCGCCGACGCGAGCGACCAGACCCGCTAGCTCTTCCCAATCGAAGCGCAGCGCAGAGAGCTCGTCGTCGTCGGGGCTCCACAAGAGCGGCGACCCAAAGCGGCGCTCGCCCAGTGCACGCCGTCGATCGCCGTCGATCGGTAGCCACAACACGCGCGAGAGCTTGCGCTTCACGTGCGACACGTCCCACTCGACGTCACTCAACTCTGCGGGGTGAATCGTGCACACGAACGTCGATTCGTACGGGTTTCCGGCCGGGTCGACGGGCAGCGTCTTGAGCTCCACGCCCAGCCCCTCGAAGTCCGGCTGAGGGCGCGACCCGGCCGAGGCGCCCAGCGCCCGTTCTGCCAAGTTCCCGACCCAGCCTTTGTGACGCCTCAAATCGGGTGGAACCACGAGCCCCACGCGCTCCGCGACGCGGGCAAAGGACTCCCCCGAAAGCGTCTCGGCGCGAGCCAGGAGCTCGGCTTCGCTGCGAGGAGGGAGCAGCGCCTGCATGCCCTGCTTTCTAGCCAGCCCTTGCCGCGGGGGCCAGCGCCTTGGTTGACCGCGTCGGCCTGCGCTAACGTGAGCGCCGTGCGATCGCTGATTTGCCTCGGTGTGCTCGGCGTGCTGGCCGAAGCCACGCTGAGTTGCAAAGGCGTGGAGCGGAACGCGCCGGCGCGTCCCCTCGCCTCGCGAGCGCCTGTGGCAGAAGCAACGCCGACTGCGAGCGCCATGAGTGCCCCGCCAAGTTCGGCATCGACCCCTACCCCCAAGGGTGCGCTCGTCAGCGACGGCCCGAGAATCTACGCGAAAACCCGCTTCGTATGGGTGTATCCCGAGCCCGACGCCAGCAAACAGTGGCTCGGCTACCTGCGCACGGGCGGTTCGGTGCGCCTGCTGAGCGAACGGCCTCGCTACGGCCCCGGTTGTGCGGCGTTCTATGAAGTCGAGCCACGCGGCTTCGTGTGCGGAGACGGCAAGCGCGCCACGCTCGATCGCGAGGATCCGGTGTATCGCGCGCTGCTCCCGTTTGCGGCCAAAGCAGACACGCCGTGGCCGCACCGCTATGGCGAGTCACTCGGACTCGTTCGGTACTTCAGCGCGCCGACGCCGGAGTTGCAGAAGCTGCTCGAAGGCGAGCGACGCTCGCAGCGTGCCGAGATCGAGAAAGTGCGCGCCGGTGAGGTGTCGGCCTCGCTCGCCGGTGTCGATCTGAGCGTGCCCGAAGGGGCGCCGCCCGAGATACCGCCGTTGCCGGTCACGGTTTTCGAAGACCGAAAAGAGCTAAAAAGGCGCTCCACGGTCGCGTACAGCGCGGAGGCGCGCTTCGGCGATCGCGCGTTCTTGCTGAGCTCCGATTTCGCATGGGTGCCGAAGGATCGCGTGCGTCCCTATCCGCACATCGACTTTCACGGCGTGGAGCTCGGTGGCCAAATCAAGCTACCCCTGGCTTTCTTCCGCAAGAACGAGCGACGTCAATTCCGCCGCCAAGGCGCCGGCTCGTTCAGCGCACAGAACGAGAGCTTCCCGCGCCTGTCGCGCGTTCAGCTGACCGGCAACAGCGAACGCGCGGAGAAGGAGCGCTTTTTCGAAACCACGCTGCCCGAAATTTGGGTGCGCGAGTCGGACGCGGTCATCCCGACGCCTTCGGCCAGCACGCCCTGGGGTGCCACTGTCAACGCTCCTGACGAGACGGGACGGGCACCAAAAGGTCGCGCCAGTTGGATCGAAGTCAGCATCGAGGGCGGCTGGCTGCTCGCCTACGAAGGCACGCGTCCGGTCTATGCCACCCTCATCTCGCCGGGGCGCGGAGGGCTCGCACAGCCCGGGGAAGATCCGCTGGAGCGCGGCGCCACTCCGACCGGAGCGTATCCCATTTCAGGCAAATTCGTCGGTTCGACCATGGTCGCGCCAGGCGAGCTGATTCACTCGGACGTGCCGTTTGCCCAAAACATCGTCGGACCCTACGCGCTGCACGCAGCGTACTGGCACGACAACTGGGGCAACCCGCAGAGCGGCGGCTGCATCAACCTTTCGCCAATTGACGCAAAATGGATGTTCGACTTCACCGATCCGAAATTACCGGACGGCTGGGCCGGGGTGCGTTGGGTGCCGGAGAAGGGCCCGGCGACCTTGGTCGTGCTGCACCGCTGAGCGACGCGCTGACGCGCGCCAGCGCCGCACGGCGACACCTCATTTTCGAGCCGCGCGCAGCTCGTCGAGCCGCGCGCGCACTCGACGCGCCGCGGCTTCGATCTCGGCGGGCGTGCCGGTCGCGAGATTGCCGCCCATGCCCACCGCGACCGCGCCCGCGCTGAGCCACTCGCCCAGGTTCTTTTCGTCCACACCGCCAGTGGGCATCAGTGGAATGTGCGGGAGCGGGCCACGCAGCGCTTTCAGGTAACCCGGGCCAACCGCCGAACCCGGAAACAACTTCACGCAGGTAGCGCCTGCCTGGTACGCGCGCACCACCTCGGTCGGGGTGAGTGCGCCGGCCAGGAACGGCACCTTGTGCTCCCTGGCTAGGGCAAGCAGAGACACATCCGTGTGCGGGCTGACCAGGAAGCTCGCGCCCGCACGGCAGGCCGCGGTGAGTTGCTCCTCATTGAGCACGGTGCCGGCCCCGACCAACGCGTCACTCAGTTCCGCGCGAACGCGAGCGATCGCTTCGGCCGCGCCGGGCGTCGAAAAGGTGATCTCGATACCCGTCACTCCGCCACGCACCAGCGCGCGACTGATCTCGACCGCCGCCTCCGCGCTCGCCGCGCGAATTACCGCCACCACGCCCACTTCTCCGAGCCGCTCGATGAATGCTTGCATCGCTAGAACTGCCTCACTTAAAGCGTCACGCCATCCTTGAAGATCGCGATATCGCGCTGACCGTGCTCCTCGTTGCGCGTCGGCTTGCCGTTCGCGACGTCGAAGACCAGCTCTGCAAACGCCGCGTCCACCACATCACGCTCGGCACCGGCCGCGATCACCCCGGCGTCGAAGTCGATCCAACCCGGTTTCTTCACGAACAACGCCGAGTTCGTGGACACTTTCAAGGTTGGCACAGGGCTGCCGAGCGGCGTGCCGCGACCGGTCGTGAACAGCACCAGCGTGGCGCCGGCAGCGACCAGCGCGGTGGTCGAGACCTGATCGTTGCCAGGCCCTTGCAGCAGGGTGAGCCCTGGTTCGCTCGCGCGGCCACCGTAAGCCACGACGTCCGTGATCGGGGCGCCACCGCCCTTCTGCACGCAGCCCAGCGATTTCTCCTCGAGCGTGCTGATGCCGCCGGTCTTGTTGCCCGGGGAAGGATTTTCGTACACCGGCTGCCCGCGCTCGACGTAGTAGCGCCGAAAACCGCTGACCAAGGCCACCGCGCGCTCGAACACGCGTTCGTCGACACAGCGAGAAAAGAACGCCGGCTCGGCCCCGAACATCTCCGGCACTTCGGTCAAAATCGCCGTGCCACCGCTGGCCACCAAGCGCTCGGCGAAGCGCCCCAGCAAGGGGTTCGCGGTGATTCCGGATAGGCCATCGCTACCGCCGCATTTCAACCCGACCACCAACTCACGCGCTGAAAACTCGCGCCGCTCGTCTCGATTGGCGCGCTCCGCCAGCTGTTCCAGAAGCAGAAGGCCCTCTTCGTGTTCGTCCAACGACGCCTGCGCCGAGAGGAAACGCAGCCGCGTCGCGTCTGCGCCTTCGAGGAATGGACGAAATGCGTCGAGATAGTTGTTCTCGCAGCCAAGCCCGAGCACGAGCGCCCCGCCCACGTTCGGGTGCGTCGCCAACCCAGCCAAGATCTTTTGGGTATTGGCCAGGTCATCACCGAGCTGAGAGCAACCAAACGCATGGCTGAACGCCTGCACGCCGTCGACGTTGGGAAAACGCGCGAGCTCTGCGCGAAAACGCGTGGCCAAGGCCTCGGCCGTGCGCGCCACGCAACCGACCGTGGGAATGATCCAGAGTTCGTTGCGCGTGCCAACTCGCCCATCGGTACGGCGAAAGCCGCTGAACGTGCGCGAAAATGGCGCCGCGCTGCGCGGCGCCGACGGCAGGAATGTAATGCTCGCCTCCCCACTGAGCGTGGTGTGCAGGTTGTGAACGTGCACGTGCTCCCCCGGGGCGATCGCCACGCTAGCGCGACCGATGGGCCAGCCATACTTGATCACCGGCTCACCCGCCCCGTGCGCTCTGCGCGCCACTTTATGGCCTGCGGGAACCGCGCTCACCACGGTGATCGCTTGCCCATCGACCTCGACGCTCGAGCCTGGCTCGAGCTCGGTCGTGGCCACGGCAACGCTGTCGTCGCCGTGAATCAACAGCAAGCGCGTCATCGTTCGCGTCTTACCACGCTCCTCGGGACTTTCGAGCGCAGGTCAGCTCGGCGAATTCGGCAACATCCATTCCTATCGAGCGCGAAGCTCGGCGAGCTCGTCCTCGAAGCCCCCGGACAGAATCGGGAATCGGCACCACGTCTTCGGGTCGAGGCTTTCGTCGTCCACGTGGAAGGACGGCGCATAGCGCTCCCGCTTCCATTGGTTTCGGGCGAACAGCCTGAAAAACCGCTCGAGCCAGAGCACCAGCGTCGGTTCGGCGTGCGCGGGGAACTCGAGCTTCAACAGTGAAAGGATCTCGAGCGGCGTGCGCTTGTCGCGAATCGCGGCGCGCTCGATGGCATCGAGCACGTCGTACGGCATCAGATCGGCTTCATCGGTTTGAGCTGCCGCGGGCGGGCGGAGCTCGGCGGTGGGTCGCTGGCGGTTGACCGCGGCCAGCGCCGGAATCGGGCCGATGCCAGCAGGGCCGGTCTGCTCGAGCCACACCAGCCAACGCAAAATGAACGCTTTGTCGATGCCCGCGATCGGGCTGAGGCTGCCCGCAGTGTCCCCGTCCATCGTGGCGTATCCAACCGCCGCCTCGGAGCGGTTGCTGGTCGCGAGCAACAACGCGCCTTCCACGTTCGCGAGTAACCAAACGCTGGGCGCCCGCACGCGCGCCTGAATGTTCTGCAAAGCCACGTCGTCGGTCTGCCACTCGAGCTTGCGGCCGAGCGCCGTCTCCGCGAGCTTCACGTAGCCTTGAGCCAAAGCATCGACGTCGAGCTCCAGGTGCCGCGCGCCCAAGGCTGCGGCGACTTCGCGCGCCGCCGCGCGCGTGACCTCTCCGCTGTTGCGCGTGCTTTGATAGGCCGTCGTCAAAAGCCGCGCGAGTAAGTCGCGCGGGCTCGCGCACTTTTCGAGCCCAGGAATGTCTTTCAAGCGCTGAGCCAGCGCGTGCGCGCCCAGCTCCGAAAACGCGAACTTCGCCATCAGCCCGACCAAACAGGCGACGGCGGACGAGTCCGCACCGCCGCTCAGCGAGACCACGAAGCCGCGCGCGTGGCTTTTTCTGAGGTAGTCGAACAACGCGAGCGACACGGCCCGCGCAAACTCTTCCTCCCGCAGTCGGGGCGAATTTTCCCACGCTTCGCCGGCGCGAACACGCGCGCGTTCGGGCCCTGCCTCCGGAAACTCGAACTCCACGCTGACACACTCGTCCGCGCGAGCGTCGACGATGGGGTTGAAGCTCGAGAGCGCCGCGTGCCGAGAGGCCGTGAGCTCGACGTCGACGGTCGCGCTCACCAGCTCGAAATCCGCGTAGCTGAAGCGGCGCGCTTCGGCGAGCACCTCGCCGCCACTCGCGATCAGCGCATCGCCGTCGTAAATGGCGCGGCCGGCCTCGTTACCAACCAGGTTCGCGTATACGTAGCTCACTCCGAACGCGCGCGAGCCTTCCAGCACCAAACGCCGGCGAATCTCGTGCTTGCCAAAGGCGAAGTGGCTCGCGCTCGGATTCAAAATGACGTTGACCCCGTGCTCGGCCAGCTGCGCGCCGGGTCGCTGCGCGATCCATGCGTCTTCGCAAATTTCGAAGCCGATTTTGACGCCGCCGACCTCGAAATGCAGATCGCCCATCGGCACCAGCTGCCGGCAAAGCCTTACGCGCGCACGTTTTCCAGCGGGCCAGGGCTTGAACCAACGCGGCTCGTAGTGAATGCCGTCGCCGGCCAAGGCCTGCTTGGCAACCAGGCCGAGCAGTTTCCCGTCCGCGATCAACGCGCACGCGTTGAACACCGCCTTGTTGTGACGAACCGGAAGCCCGACGCTGACCACGATCCCCTCGGTCGCGGGCAGCAGCTCGTCCAGCACCTGGCTCGCGACGCGCGCGGTCGACGGCGCGAGAAACGCGTCCTCGCAGCCGTAGCCGGTGATCGAGAGCTCGGGCAGGCACAAAACACCGATCTTTTCGGCGCGCGCCGCCGCAATCGCCGAAAGGATGCGCGCGCGGTTACCGGCCCAATCGAGCGGCGTTTGATTGAGCGTCGCGGCAGCAATTTTGACGAAACGCATGGCCGAACCTCAGCGCTCGAGCTCCGCGCCCCCGGGTAACTCGGCGAGCGCCGTGAGGGTGATGCGGCTGCGCGCGTTTTGGTAAAAGTTTTGCACCGCCGCCGCCAACCGCTGCCCGACGTACCAACGTCGCAGTCCAGGCTCGATGCGCTCGAACGGGAGCTCGCGAAACGGATTGTTGCGCGTGCGGTGCAGCGCGCGCAGCTCCGCTTCGCTCGGGTCGAGCATGGGCGCCACCATGCGATCCAAATACAGGCTCGCGCGTGCTTGCCGCCGAAGCAGCTCGAGCAAGTCGCGCGCCCCGAAGCCCTCGGCAAGCGCGGCCTCTTGCAGCGGCACCTCACCGCCCACCCGCTCCACCAGGCGCGCCCGCGCTGACTGAACCTGGCGCAGCAGCGCGGCTTCATCCGGCTCGGGGTCGATGTGCAGGCCCGCGAGCAGCGTCTCCGCGACGTGGCGTTCGAGCGCGTCGTTTACGTGACGCGACCGGAAAGGCTCGCTGCCGGCGCCGCGATTGGGGTCGGCCAGCGCCTCGACTCGGGCCTCGAAGGCCAGCACGTGCTCGTAAATGAAGTGCGGGCTCTGCACGCCGCCCGTGTCGGGCGCCCAGAACCTGGCGATCGAGCGCTCCACCACCACGGCGTCGTCCGCGCGCGCCTCGCTCACCGCGAACAGTGTCAGCGAGAACCCGAGCAGCGCAGCCGCGATTCGCGTCATTTTAGCGCGGCAGCGCGTTTTCTCGAAGAAGGAGTGGGTTCCTCGTCCGAGGCTGGGTCCACGTCGGCCGAGTCATCGCCGGAAAGGTTGCCATCCCCCTCGCCGCCTTCACCCTCGGGGTTTCCGGAGGCGTCATGGCGATGTGCGAACACACGCGCCGCGCGCCGCGCCTTGATGAACTCCGCGAACGCCGTCACTTTTTCCAAGTCGCGTGCGCCGAGGGTATCGGCGAGCTCGCGCAGCTGCTTGCGCAACAGCTCCGCACTGCGACTGCGCCGCGCGCTGAGCTGCTCTTGCGAAATGGGCAGCGCCTCGCGCGGGCGCGGCTGCTCGGCGTTCCACGTCGAGCGCTGTACGGGCTTGATGCCATGGGTCGTCAGCCAGGCCTCCATGAACACTCGCAGCCGCTCGCTGCGGAAGGTGAACCAGCGCTCGCGCTCCGCGGCGAAGTTCATGAGCACGTCCTTGAAGCGTCGAAACGCACCCTTGCCGTCGATGGCAGCGCCGAGCTGCTCACGCAGACCCGGCTCCTCGACCATCGGGATGAAGCGCTCCATCCAGCGGTACTGCTCGCGGGAGCTCACCGGCTCCACCCGCATGTAGGTGGCGTCCGAAGCGATTCGGGTATGCATCTCCGGATCGGCAATGCCGTCGACCACGCGCAGCACCTCCCCGGTAACGAGATGCAAATAGCTGTGCACCTCCGGCGCGTTGTTCTCGAACGCGTCCTCTAGGGCCTCCCACTCGATGGGGACCTCCCGCATCGGTTGGTTCCCGACCTCCGAGCTGGGATTGTCCGAATCAGACATGATTTCTCCTTAGGGAGTGCTCCGCGCGCGGCGCACGGCGTCCTGCCAGGCGGTGAGGCGACGGCCACGTTCCGCCTCATCCATTCTGACTTCGAAAGTTCGTTCGATCCTCAGCATTTTTGCGGCGTCGGCCCCGCGCGCGAACAGACCCGCGCCAACTCCGGCCAGCATGGCCGCTCCGCGGGCCGTCGACTCGAGCTCGTTCGGCCGCTCGACCGAAACCCGGGCCACGTCGGACTGGAGCTGCATCAGAAGATCGTTCGCCGCGGCGCCCCCGTCAACCCGCAAGCGACTGATAGGACGGCCTAAATCTTCCGCCATTGCGCGAAGCACGTCGTCCACCTCGAGCGCGATCGCCTCGAGCGTGGCGCGGGCCAAATGAGCGCGCGTCGTGCCACGCGTGATCCCGGCGATCAGACCGCGTGCGCCTGAATCCCAGTACGGGGCTCCGAGACCGGCCAGCGCGGGGACGAAAACCACACCCTCGGAGCTCGGTACCTGAGCGGCGAGCGCCTCGATCTCCCGTGCGGAACCGATCAAGCCGAGCCCATCGCGCAACCACTGCACCGCGGCCCCGGCAATGAAGCAGCTGCCCTCGAGCGCGTAGCTCACTTCGTCGCCAATCTGCCAAGCCAGAGTACTGAGCAGTCCAAAGCGGCTCGGCACCGGACGCGACCCGGTGTTCACCAGCAAGAACGCGCCGGTGCCATAGGTACATTTCGCATCGCCAGGCTCGAAACAGGCTTGTCCGAACAGCGCGGCGTGCTGATCCCCGGCGATTCCCGCGATCGGAATGCCGTCCGGCAACCCTGGAACGCCGCGGGTGACCGCAACGCGGGCCGCGCTCGGCACGATGCGCGGCAGCATCGCGCTCGGCACCCCGAACAGCTCGCACATCCCCGCGTCCCAAGACAGCGTGGACAGGTTCATCAGCAGAGTGCGCGACGCGTTGGTGGCATCCGTGATGTGCGGAGCGTTCGCGCGCGCGCCGCCCGCCAGCCGCCACACCAGATACGAATCGACGGTACCGAACGCAACCTCGCCGCGCTCGGCACGCGCGCGCAGCCCGCTCACATTGTCGAGCAGCCAGCGCAGCTTGCTACCCGCGAAGTACGGATCGAGCACCAACCCGGTGACAGCGCGAACCCGCGATTCCTCGCCCTGCGCCTTCAACCCTTCGCAAAACGCGGCGGTTCGTCGATCTTGCCAAACCAGCGCACGGTGCAGCGTGCGATCGCTCGCGCGATCCCACACCAGCGTTGTCTCGCGCTGATTCGTAATGCCGATGGCCGCAATGTCTGCGGGCGAAACCGAAGCTGCGCGCAGCGCTTCGCCCACCGCGTCGACCACGCTTTGCCAGATTTCCTCCGGCTCGTGCTCGACCCAGCCGGGCTCCGGGAAATGCTGCGCGAATTCGCGGTTGGCGTGGGCGAGGGTAGAGCCGTCAGTGCCCATGACCAGCGCGGTGCTACCGGTCGTGCCCTGATCGATGGCCAGGAGGGTTCGGGTCACGGATCGTCAGGATATCAGTAAAGGAAAGTAATTGGGCCGTGGCCCCTGCCTGGGGACAGGACGCCTACATCCTGCCCGGCGTCGTGTGGAACCGCCAGCAAGAAACCCGGTTTGTGGGGCCGGCAAACGACGCTGAGGAACCGTTTGCTGCTCTTGCCGCCTTTGCCCAGCGACGGTACCCTGCGAGCCCGGAATGGCGCGTATCCTGCTTTCGACCCCCGATGGCCAACAGCTGGTCGAGCTACGCGACCACAACTCCCTCGGCCGGCACCCGAGCAACACGATTCAGCTCCTGGACAAGATCGTTTCCAAAGAGCACTGCATCGTGGAGCGGCGACCATCCGGCTTCGTGCTGCGCGACCTCGGTAGCCTGAACGGCACGTACATCAACGGCGAGCGCGTCAACGGCGAGCAAGATCTCCGCCACGGCGACGACATTGCGCTCGGCAGCACGCGGGCCCGCTTCGATGACGGCATGGGGCGCCAGGTCGCCCCACCCGCCCCGTACGGCTCTCCCATTGCTCCGCCTGGCGCACCGACCGCCGGCTGGGGCACGCCCCCCAGCATGCCCGGCACGCCCAGTGGCGCCTATGCGCAAGCCCCGGGCACGCAGGCCATGCCCAGCATGAGCATGCAAGGTGCGCCTAGCATTCAAGGCGCGCCCAGCATTCAAGGCGCGCCCAGTGTGCAAGGCGCGCCCGCGCACAACCCACCGCATGGGACGGCGGCCATGCCGTCGGTCCCGTTCGCGCCCGCCCCGGCTCCGTTCGCGACCAGCATGATGCAGCAGGTCCCGCGCGTGGACGTGAGCGACCAAGCCCGCGCGATCGGCACGCAAATCGCTGCGATCCAAAAAGGCTTTTTGCCGGTCGACCAGCTTCTGGGCAATCAACAGCAGCTGGCCGCGGACTACGAAAGGCTCCGCCTCTCGCACGAGCTGTCCCGAGAAATTGCGCTCGAGCGTGATCTTCCGACCCTACTCAACAAGATCCTGATCACCATCTTCAAGTTCGTGCGCGCCGATCGCGGCGTCATCTTCTTGAAGGGCGCCGACGGCGAAATCGTACCGAGCGCCACTCTGCGCCGCGACGGCACCGACGCGCCTATCCCCGTGTCGTCCACGATCATGAACCACGTGGTGAAAGAGCGCGCGACCGTGCTCACCCACGACGCGGCCATGGATTTTGCCGCGTCCAAGGGCAAGAGCATGATCCTGAATCGGATCAGCTCGGCCATCGTGGCGCCGCTCCTGCACAACGACGAAATTTTGGGCGTCTTGTGGCTCGACAGCGAGACCCTCGCGCAATTCCAGCCGAAAGACATGGAGATCGTCACGGCCATCGCCGCGCAAGCCGCGATGTTCATCGAGATCAACATCCTCGGTAAGAAGATCGAGCAGGAAATCGTCAACCGCGAGCGCTTCAGCCGGCTCTTGTCCCCCAACATCGCCGCGCGCGTGCTGTCCGGCGAGCTCGAGGTGAAAAAGGGCGGGCAGCTGGTCAAAGAATGCACCGTGTTCAACTCCGACATCCGGGGTTTCACCAACATGAGCGAGGGCAGCTCACCAGAAGTGCTGGTCGAAATGCTCAACGAGTATTTCGAGCTCATGGTCGAGACGCTGTTCAAGTACGAGGGCACGCTCGACAAGTTCATGGGTGACGGCATCATGGCGCTGTGGGGCGCGCCCGTGGTTCACCCGGACGACCCGCTGCGCTGCGTCAGCTGCGCGCTCGAGCAGATGGAGGTTCTCGGCCGCTTCAACCGCAAGCGCATGGAGAACAACCAGCCCATGCTCGCCATCGGCATCGGAATTCACACCGGGCCGCTCGTCGCGGGCTACATCGGCAGCTCGCGCGCGCTCAGCTACACCGTGATCGGGGATACCGCGAACACCAGCGCTCGACTGTGCGGCGTGGCGAGCCCCGGACAAATCCTGCTCAGCGAAGCCACCCTCGCGCGGCTCGGCGGCAAGTTCGAGGTGGAAGAGCTCCCGCCCGCGCAATTGAAAGGCAAAGAAAAGCCTTTCCGTGTGTTCAACCTGCGCGGCATGCGGCCGAGCGTGCAAGTCGCCGCCGCTATCGGCGGCTAATCCTCTCCCATTGGCCGGTGGGGGCACCACTGGCTACGGGCGCGCTCACCGGAGCAGCGCGCCGTGAGGTAACCCGGCGCGCCCCATCGCGACGCAGCAGCCGCGCCTGCCGCACGCTGTAAACGCCCACGACACAGGTCGCGTGCCGCTGAACGACTCGCATCTCGCTCCGCCCGCTCCACTCCACACAGAGTCGAGCAACGGCGCGGCGGAGCTGGCAACAGCGGGCTGCCGCGAGAGGGCCGGTGTCCATTCAGGACCCGCCACCCTCTCGCGTACGCAGTCAACCCTCAGAGCGTGAGCGTCAGGCGCACGCCGACCTGGCGCGGCGGGTTGTAAAAGCGCAGGTTCAGGTTCGGAACGTTGATCAGCGTCGTCATGTACGCGACGTTGGTCAGGTTGTTGACGAAGCCGTCCAGCCGCGCTCGCCCATCGGGCAAGGTGAAGCCGACGTTCGCGTCGACGCGCGTGTAGGCCGGCTGCACGTCGCTCAAGTTCGGGTTCACTCCACCCTGGGTGTCGTAACCGTCACCGTTGAAGTGGGTGAAGTAGTGCTTGCTGCGCGTTTGCGCGCTGACGCTCCAGTCGAAGTAGCCGACCCCCGTCGTGATCAGCTGGCTCAACGAGTAGTTGACCGTGATCACCGGCGCGCGCGGCAAGAAGTTGCCGGTCAGATCGACCTTCGGCTGTTTCAGAGGATCCCAGTCGACGCGCGAGTCGTTCACGCTGCCCTCGGTGAACCGGGCGTTCAGCAGCATCGCCGCGAGCGAAGCGCTGAAACCCCGGGGGAGACGCGCGGTGAGCTCTGCCTCCAAGCCGAGCACCCGCGACTCCGCCGCGTTCACGCGCATGGCGGTGGACGGCGGGGGCTGAGTGTCGCTTGGCGGCGGACCCAGCGCCTGCACGATTTGGAACTGCTGATCGCGGTACTCGTACCAAAACCCGGCGAAGTTCGCGACCAGCTTGCGATCGTTGAACTCGTTCTTGCTTCCGATTTCGGTAGCGTAGATCGATTCGGGTTTGAAGGTCTGGGCCAGCGGTTCGCCGTTCGGCAACTTCACGGTGTCGTTGAAGCCGCCGGACTGGTGACCCGTCGTGAACATCACGTAGAGCAGATTGTCCTTCGTGAGGTCGTAGTCGGCGCCCAGTCGGAAATCGAGGAACGTGTCTTTGTACTCGCCGTGCTGCTCGGAGCGACCGTCGTTCACCACGGCGCCCCCAGCGATCAAATCGTCGACGTTGTCACGAGCGCCAAAACGCCCGACACCGTTGACGAAGTGGTCGGTCGGACTCCCCGACGCGCTGTAGTCCGTGCGATTGCGATCGGCAGGGGTGAAGCCTTCGGTCCCGAACCGAATGTCACTCACCGGCGCGCCGGTGTAGCCCGACATGTTCAGGCTGTATTGGTTGCCGACACCGTTGCGAGTGCGCTTCTCGTTGGTGATACGAATGCCCGCGGTGCCGCGCAGTGCTTCGACGATGTCGAAAGTTGCATCCGCAAAGCCTGCGTAGGAGCGGGTGGGCACCTCCGGCATGTTGTACTCGCCGCCGAGGTAGCCGCCGGCCTTGTCGGACACGTTATAGAGCAGCACCTGCTGCTGCTCGTCGAGGAAGAACCCGCCGAGGGTCCAGCGCACGCTCGCGGTGTCCGGCGCGTACAGGCGCAGCTCGTGAATATGAGACTGCGACGAGGTGTGCCAGTACGACGTGCTCCAGTTGTCGAGCTCGTAGTTCGAGACGACTCGGCCCGGAAAGTTTACGCCTGCGTTGCCGGGGCTGACCGACCGATAATCGAGATCGCGGTACGCGCCGATGTAACCGATGAGCACCGGGCCGAGATCGACGTTTACCTCGCCATGCAGCCCCCAGTGCTTCATGTCCTGGCTGCCCTGTGGCCCGCGGTAGAACACGTCGCGCACGTCCGGAACTTCTTCCGGCAAAAACCCATTGTTGAGCGCCGACGCGATGTTCGAACCGCCGTAGCCGGTGCCCTTTTCCTGGGTGAAGTCACCCTTCAAGAACACGCTGAAGATCTTGTTCGGTTGCCACTTGGCGCTACCGCGGAACGCCAACGCGTCCGCGGACTCCGACGGCTGAAGCGTGCTGACCGGCCCCGCGTTCTTGTAGTAGGAGTCGTGCGTCTCGCCGAACCCGGCGAGGCGCAAGGCGAGCGTATCGCCCACGGGCACGTTCAGCATGCCCTGTACGACGCGCTGCGAGTAGTTGCCCATTTGGTACGAAGTGGACGCCTCCCACTGCCCGAGCTTCGGCTTGGCGGTGACGATGTTCAACGTACCGGCGGTGGCGTTACGACCGCGCAGGGTGCCCTGCGGCCCGCGATTCACCTCGACTCGCTCCAGGTCGAACAGCATCGAGCCCACGCCGCGCGGGCGCGGGATGTACACGCCGTCGATGTGGTTCGCGACTGCGGGATCGCCGAGCTCCGTATTGTAGTTGGAGCCGACGCCGCGGATGTAGACCTCGGTGTTGCCCTCCTGCGTACCAATTTCCATGTAGGGCGAGGCTTGCGCCATGTCCCGCACGTTGCGAATGCCGGTACGAGTGAGGTCCTCTTGGGTGAAAGCGGTAACCGCGCCCGGATAGTCCTGGATGTTCCGCTCGCGACGATCGACCGTGACCCGAACGGTCTCGATCTCGTTCGGGTCAAAACCCGCTTCGCCCTGCGCGCCAGCCGAAAGATCGCCGCCGGCCGTGCCAGTAGCGTCGCCGGTGACCAACGGAGGTTCGGCGGGAGGAGGAAGAGGAGCGGCAGCTGCGGGCGGTGGAGTGACCGGCGCAGCAGTCACTGGAGCGCCCGTTGCATTGGAAGGAGATGCGCCACCGGGCGGAGGCGCGACAGGCGCGACTGGCGCCGCAGCCGCACCGGGCGCGGCCGCAGCAGCAGGCGGAGCGGCCGGTGCAGGCGCAGGCGCAGGCGCAGCCGCACCGGGTGCCCCAGCAGCGGGCGGCGCGGCGGCAGGCGGCGCAGCAGCAGGCGGCGCAGCGGCTGGCGGTGCTGCCCCGGGGGCCGCGGCAGCCGGAGGCTTCGCGGGCGCGGGGGCCGGCGCCGGTTTGGCCGGTGCGGGAGGTTTAGCGGGCGCTGGCGCGGCAGGCGGAGGCGCCGCTTGGGCGACCAGCACTCGCTTGCTTCCAGCTTTGAGTGCCTTCGGCTTGGCAGCAGCCGGCTTCGGCTGCTCTTGCTGCGCTTGAGCTTCGGTCGAGCGAAGCACGAGCATGAACACGTTCAGAAGCACCGCCGAGTGCGAAACGAGTTGGCGACGATGGAAACCTGATCCGAACATCGAGCCCTCCTGGCGCGCGACCTGAGTTGGTTGTCTCCAACAGGTCCGCCCGTGAGTTCGTTGGACTAACTAGTAAGTGAGAGAATCGCAGTCTTGATTACTGGGAGCCGGGAATCATTCAGCTCCAATGTTCGTGGCATAGTTGTCGCTCTACGGAGTCGAGCGACTCAGCCACCCGCGCCGGCGTTTTCGCCGCCGCCCGCTCCACCGTTGCTGGCACCACCTGCGCCACCGCCATCACTGCCGGTGCCGCCGGTGGCGTTGCCGCCGGTGCCCCCTGTGGCGGTACCGCCGGTGCCGCCCGTACTGGTGCCCGAATCGCCACCAGCCCCACCGGCCCCACCGTCACTGGGCGGAGGCACTGGCGGAACGTCGAGCTCCACGTACGCCGCGACGACCCCTTCGGGTTGAATGACGGCCACGGTCTGATCGCTGTAGTTGGGAGTGTAGGGGGCGCCGCTCGCTTGCAACGCCTGCACTGCCACAGTCGCTTCCGCCTCGGACCAATCGCCGGGCAGCTTGATTCGCTGGAAAAAACTGTTTTTGATCGATGGAGTCGCCGTATCGGCGTTCTCGATCGGCGGCGCGAAATCCGTGACGTATTCGTGCGAGCCTTGCGTGATCGTCACGTGTAGGTTGTCGATGACGGGCAGAGTGCCCGCAGCGGTCACGTTGAGCGAAACGATCGTATCGTCGTCGGAGCAAGCCGCGAGCCCCATGACCGCGACGAGCGACACGATGGCGTGCCGGAAAGTCATGGGGCGCACCCTATTGCGAAGCTCAGAAAACATCAATGCTTCGGTTTCGATTTTCGCACGGGACCGGTTCCGCAAGTTGGTCACAGGGCGAGTCACGAACGCGAAGCATTCCAAACAGCGGACCCGCTTCGCAGGCCAGGCGCTCCAGTTGTCGTTTTGTGACTCTTCACGAATGCACGCAGATCTGACACTTGCTCGATGAGCGCCGATCTGAGTATGACTCGGCGCGCGGCGAACCCACCGGAACGCTCCACCCGAAAGGACCGCGACTTCCCGAGCATCATGACGTCGCAGCGCGAACGAGCTCGAAAATTACTGAGGTTTGCGCTGCTGCTGCCCCTCATGGGGTGTTCCGAGCTCCGGGCGCGGCACCTTGGGCGTCAGGGCAATCAGCATTTTCGCGACGGTGACTACGCAGCAGCCCTAAAATCTTACTCTGCGTCTGAGCGATTGTATCCACTGCCCGTGGTCGCCTTCAATAAGGGGCTCGCCTGCCGGCAGCTGATGCTACCAGGCTCGAAGTCAGCGGAGAACGAGCGATCGGTCGACTGCGCGCTGTCCGCATTTCGACAGCTGAAAAAGCTCGATCCGAGCGACGTGCGGGCGGACCAGCTCTATCAGCAAACGCTCTTCGACGCGGATCGCTTCGAAACGTTAGTTGGAGTCTACAGCGCGCGTCTTCAAGTGGCGCCGAACGATCCGGTGGCGATCAACGCGTTAATCCAAGTGTATTCGCGCTGGGATCGCTGGGACGACGCGCTGCACTGGACGCTCGAGCGCGCGCGCCGCGAGCCGCAGAATGCAGAGGCGCACTACGCCGTCGGCGTATTTATCTACAATCGTTTGTACGCACGGGGAGGCGGAACGGAACAATCCAGCTTCGACCCACGCCCCACGGCGGAGCGCAAGCCCGCGCCCGCATTTTCGCCGAGCGACATCAGCGGGGCGCAGCGCATCGCGCTGGCCGACCAAGGCATCGAATACCTGCAAAAGGCGCTCGAGCTCCGGCCGAACTACGCCGACGCGCTAACGTACATCGGGCTACTCTACCGGCAGAAGTCGTTCGCATTCTTCGATCGACCCTCGGACTGGCAAGCGGCGGTGGACAGCGCTGAATCGTTCCGTCTGAAGGCGACGGCCCTCCACGCGAATCGTGCCAAGGGGCCCTGAAGCGCGATGGCCTTCGAAGCAATCCTGTCCGAGCAGCGGGCCAAACCAAGTTTCTGGCGACGCCTCACGTTAACGATTTCTGCCGTCGTGCACGCCGCGGCCTTGCTCGCCGGCATCGCATATTCGGTTTGGCAAGTGGACGAAATGCCGATGCCGTCGCTGCAGGTCACGCTAACGGCCGCGCCTCCACCGCCCCCTCCTCCGCCGCCGCCCGCGGCCAAAAAATCAGCCGAAAATCGGCCGAAAACACGACCGGTCGAGACCAAGCCGCAAGAGCTCGTGGTTCCGAAAGACACACCCAAGCAACAGCCCCAGCCCGAGCCTGAGCACGCGGAAGAGCAGGGTCAGGAAAACGGCCAAGTGGGCGGCGTGGTCGGCGGCGTCGCTGGAGGCGTCGTGGGCGGGGTGGTCGGGTCTCCGACGCCTCCGCCACCTCCACCGACGCCAAGCGGTCCGAAAATGGTCTCGGCCAAGGTGGCGCGCGGACAACTGCTCATCGACCCCAACGCGGAGCAGTATCGTGTGAAGTTACCTCCACCCCTCGCTCGCTCTGGGGAAACCTACGTGGCGATGATGCGGGTGTGCGTCTCGGCACAGGGCACGGTCACCGGTGTTCAGCTGATGAAAGGCGCCAGCCCGGCGATCGACGGCCAGTTTCCCTCGGTGATTGGCCGCTGGCGCTATCGCCCTTTGCTCATCGACGGCGTCCCTACGCCCTTCTGCTATCCGCTTCGCTACGAAGTAAGCGGCCGCTGACTTCACGGAGTTCAATTCGGAGAAGACCATGGATTTCTCACTGCTCGGCTTATGGAACCAAATGGGGGCGGTCGCGCGAGCGGTCGTGCTCATCTTGCTCGCGATGTCGGCCTACTCCATCGCCATCGCACTCGAACGCTTCATCGTGTTCAACAAAGGGCGCAAGCGCTCGCTGGAGTTCGTCGCCGCGCTCCAGCCGCTGATCGGCGCCGAGGGAAAGCTCGAAGAAGCGCGCGGCCTGCCGGCAAAGTGGCCCGACGCGCCGCTCGCGCGCGTCATGGACACCGGTCTGACCGAGTTCGCTCAGGGCCTCGATGAGCTCGGGGCGGACGCTAAGGACGCGGTGGAGCTCGAGCTCCTGCTACACGGTGTGAAAGAGTCGATGGAGCGCTCCAAAAAACGAGAGCTCGCTAGCCTCTCGCGCGGGTTGCCCGTGCTCGGGACGATCGCCTCCTCCGCCCCGTTCGTGGGTTTGTTCGGCACGGTGTTCGGCATCATCACCGCATTCGAGAAGATGGCGGATCCAGCCAAAGGCGGCGGCGGTGGCTTGGCGACCGTCTCCGCGGGTATCGCCGAGGCTCTGTTGACCACCGCAGTCGGGCTCGCGGTCGCCATCGTGACGGTGTGGTTCTACAACTTCTTCACCACCAGGGTGGACCAGCTCGGCGGCCTCATCGATGACGCCAGCGGCGAGCTCTCCAGTCGCTTGCTGCGGACCGGCAAGCGTCGCGCGCGACGGGTCGACGCGCCCGTGGCCGAGACCGGTGCGACGGTGTCTGCGTGAAGAGCTCGGCGGACCTCCGAATGGCGCGCCTGCGCGCCCTGCGCGCTTTGATCCGCGAGGAGGGAGCTCCGCCGACCCAAAGGGACGTGAAGTCCGACATCAACGTGACGCCGCTGGTCGACGTCGTGTTGGTGTTGCTCATCATTTTCATGGTGGTCACTCCGCTGATTGCCAGCGGCGTGGCCGTAGACTTGCCGAGGACGGCGAATCACTCGAGAAAGCCGGACGATGGCAAGGACATCATCGTCTCGGTCACGCAGGAAGGTCGCGTCTACGTGGGCACGCGGCAACTAGGGAACGCCGAGGACTTGGGCGCGGTGATCGTGGCCGAGCAGCGCCGTTTCCCGGACAAGTCCGTGTTCTTGAAGGGCGACGGCCGCGCGCACTTCGGCGCGATCCGGAAGGTCGTGAAAACCCTACGTGAAGCCAACATCACGGACGTGGTGATGGGGACCGAAGAGCTCACCAAGCAGCACTGAGCGCAACATGGCCATCGACACAGGCAAAAAGACCGGAGTACGCGCGGACATCAACGTCACGCCGCTGGTCGACGTGGTGCTGGTGCTCCTCATCATCTTCATGGTGCTCACGCCCTCTACTCTGAAGCACCTCACCGCGGCGGTACCGAAGAAGCCGGACAGCCCCACGCCGCCCGCGCCGACCGACATCTCGATCGTGGTGGAGTACTCGGCCAATCGCGAGGTTTCGATCAACAGCGAGCCCGTCGCGATCGAAGCCCTGGGCGAAAAGCTGATCGAAAAGCTACGAGGCTCCCGCCAAAAAGTCGTCTTCGTCAAGGCGGACGACGAGGCGGCCTATGCCGACGTCGTGCAGGTGATGGACGTGGCACGCGGCGTCGGCGCACAGACGCTCGCGCTCGTAACGGAATGAGTCGCGGCCGGCATTCGGGAGCCCTTTTTGGCTCGGTGCTCGCGAAACGGGTCCAAAGCGCCTCAGGGCCTAGTGTCGTCGCTTGTCCCGACGCTGCCGAGGTGCTGAAGTCCGGGCAATGCTCCGAGCTCGTCAGCTGTATCGAGCTTCCAAGCGACAGGCCCAGGCGCTATTGCGCCCCCTGGTCGCTGCTTGGGACCCGGACCCGAGCGCATTCGCACCGGAACGGTGGCACCTCGAGCACGAGCCGGGCCACGGGCTCAGGCTGCACGGCCTTCGCCTCCACGAGCTGCTCGAGCGCTTCGGTTCACCACTGTTCGTCGTGGACGCAAAGATGCTGCGCAGCAACGCGGCCGCATTCCAAGCGGTCCCGGCAGGCGCGAGCGGCGGCTGTGAAGTTTTCTATTCTTACAAAACCAATCCCATCGAAGCCGTTTTGCGAGAGCTGCACGCGGCGGGGGTCGGCGCGGAGGTCATTTCGCCCTATGAGCTTTGGCTCGCGCTGCGACTCGGCGTGCCGCCGGAGCGCATTCTGTACAACGGGCCCGGCAAATCGGACGAATCGATTCGCACCGCGATCGAGGCCAACATTCTCGCGATCAACTGCAACCACCGCGAGGAGCTCGAGCGCGTCGCCCGTATCGCGAAGAGCTTGGGACGGGTCGCGCGAATTGGAATTCGAGTCAACACCGAGGACAGCTGGACCCAGCAATTTGGTACGCCGATCCGCGGCGGCCAAGCGCTCGCCGCGTTTCAGGAGGCCCTCGCTCGACCGGAGCTCGAGCTCGTCGCGCTGCACGCGCACCGCGGCGGCATGATTCGCAGTGAGAGCGAGCTACTCTCCTTCGTCGACCAGGTGCTCAGCTTCGTCGGCGTGCTTGCTGACGCGGGCGTGCGCCTGCCGATGCTCGATTTCGGCGGCAGCCTTGGCCTCGCCACGGTCGCACCGTTGAACGCCCGAGACAGAAAGCTCAACCAGTTCCTGCAACGTCCGATGCCGCTCCCCGAGCTGGCCGGAACTCTGACCATCGAGCGTTACGTGCGCCTAGTGGTCGAGCGAGTGGAAGAAGTCTATCGAAAGCGTGCCGACCCTCAGCCGCGGATCTTGCTCGAGCCCGGGCGCGCGATGACGGGGAACACGCAGTTCTTGTTGGCCAGCGTGCTGACCATCAAAGAGGCCGAAGCGCTTCGCTTCGCCGTGCTCGACGCGGGCATCAACCTGGCCGAGTCGGTCCGCAACGAGCACCACCAGCTGTTTTCGGTAAACCGCTACGGTGAACCTGCGAGCCGCGTTCACAGCGTGGTCGGCCCGATCTGCAGCCCTGCGGACACACTTTACAGCGCAGTGCTCCTGCCCGAGCTACGAGCCGGCGACTCGCTCGCGATCATGGATGCCGGCGCTTACTTCGTGCCGTTTTCCACCTCTTTTTCCTATCCGCGACCGGCCATCGTTCAGGTGGACGCCGGCACAGCAACGCTCATTCGGGAGCGCGAAACCTTCGAAGATTTGACGCGTCACGATCGCGCAGCGAACGGGCTCTAAAACAGCGCAGCAACCAGGTCGAGCGCGGGGGTTATCGCGACCGCGGCGCCGCCCATGACCACCTTACGAAAAAATGCGCGCGGGTGACGAAGCGCCCAGTAGACCTCGCGAACCCGGGACACCACACCGGGCAGGGGGTCGTGTGGGCTATCGACCAAATCGAAGGCGAGCTCGGGATTTTTGGGCACCTCGAGCCAGTGGCGCCAGCGCTGCCGTTCTTCCGCGCTCATCCCGCCCGACAGGCCTTGCAAGAACAAGGTCAGCCTCAAGAACGCGCTGTTGCGGTAGACGTAGCCAGCGCCGTGCTGCCATTTCTGCGCCGCGTCGAGCCGTTCGCGCAAGCGCGCTTCATCGCCGACCGCGCCGAGCCAAGCCAAGTAGGGCAGCGGCATGTCGCGCGCGACGTCGAAGCCCATTTGGCCAAAGAACCGCGGATTGAAGTCGATGAGCTGCAAGCGATTGCTCGCGCCACGAACGAACTCGGCTTCGAAAACGCCAAAATAACCCACGCGAGCGGCCAGCCGCTGAAGGTCGGCGAGCGCGCGCGGGTCGACCGCTGCTTCTTCGAAGCACACGCCAACGCCGACTTGTCGCGGGCGCTGCAGCAGCTTGATCGCGGCGCGCACGACCGAGCCGCCATCCGGTGCGATGAACCCCGAAATTGAATAGGTGTCTCCTGCGGCGTCGGGCACGAAGCTTTGCAGCATCGGGTGCTCCACCCTCGGCAGCTCCCCGCGCACGCTCGGATGCGGCGCGTTCCTGGTCACCAGTCGATCGTACGCCTCCGCCAGGCCCGCAGGGCTCGCGATCACGCCACCTTTGCTGGTCGTTTCCAGGAACATTTGCGTGCGCGGCTTGAGCACGAGCGGAAAGCCGAGCTCCGAAGCCTGCGCTAGCGCATCTTCGCGGCTGGTCGGAAACAGCGTGCGAGGCGACGGAATCTCGAGCTCGGTGCACAGCTCGTACAGCGCTTTCTTGTCGAGCAGCTGCAACAGCGTCGCCGCCGGCGGCTGGTACAGCCGAAAATACTGGCGAAGAAGGTGTGCGTGTCGCGCGAACAGCCAGGCCAAGTCATCCGAGGTCGGATAGAGCACGTGACCCGGCTCTTTCTTTCCGAAGGCGACGAGCCATTCGAGATAACGCTCCGGCTCCGCGACGGGCGGGCAGGACACCCAGCGCGTGACGTAGCGAGACCAGCGCGCGGGAGCTAACGGCGTATCGCCCGCGACGGTCACTGGGATACCTCGGTCGCCCAGGCAACGAACCGCGGCCAGCGTGCCGTCATACGACGGCATGGTCAGCAATACGGGGTGTTCGTGCCCCTGCTGGGGCGAGTCCATACGCACACATTTGGGTAGCATGGCGACCCGGTTCAGGCCCGAACTCACTGCCTAACCCAGGTGGGTGTAGCGGATCGACACACGCCATTTCCCCTTCGCACCGCCTTCTTTGGCGGCCCGTAATGGCCAGACTGCATCCGGCCGAGACGGCCAGGCCGTTAGGCCAGCGCGGCCATGAAAGGGGCTCGCCACGGGGGCGCCTTCGACACGGTTCACCTCCCCAATCAACCTTAAGGGTGACGACCGCCTGCCGCGCACGACGAGGCTACGCTCAGGCGAGTTTCCACATCTCCGCGCGCACCACGCCATCCGCCGGGAGGACACCGTGCTGCTCTTGCCATTGCACGGTGGCGGCGCGGGTGACCTGGCCGAAAATACCGTCCGCGACCACCCCGAGGTTACGCTGCCAAGCGCGCACGAGATCCCCTCGGCTTCCGACCTTGAGCTCGCCCGGCGCCGCACTTCCCTCCCCCGGCGCCGGAACGCCGAGTCCCTTTGCGATCACGCGCACACAGCGATCCAGAATTCGGTGGTGATTCTGAACCCGCTCTTCCTCGGTCTTGCCGAAGCCAGCGTAGTAGTGAGTGCGATACAAGGCTTGCGACACCCCGAGTGAGCTGCCGTGCGTCGCGGCGGCGAGCACGCTCGGGCGAGTTTCGTACACGATGTGCGCGAGATCTTGCCACCCGACTTCGGGAGCCGGGTACTTGCGGAACTTGGTGACGTACCAGTGATTGACGCCTTGCGAATCAGGGTAGCTGTCCCTGCTCTCGAACACGTCGCCAGTCCAGCTCTTGCCGGCGATGATGGCGCCCATGTTGAACGAGCCCTTCCCCGCCCCCTTCCAGCCGTCCCCGTAGCTCGTTTCCAGGCGTCCGACGCCCATCAGCATCAAGACTTCGCTGTCCGAAGGCGGCCGCCCAAATAGCGCGAGAAAACCCTGACTAGCGTAGCTGCGTGCTTGTGCGTCCGTGGTCGCCATGCTCCCTCCAACTCGAACCCTGAGGATCCCCCAAAGGCTCGAGCAGGTCCATGGTCAATTCGTGGCGTCTCCCCAATTCAGGAGAAGCGGCTCAGCCAGCGCCGGCTTCGGGGATCCAGCCGCTCTGGCACCGGCACCAAATAGCGCATGCCGTGGGAGTCGGTGATCAGGTGGCGACCGTCTTCCAGCTTGCGAATGTGGTCCTCCTGCTCGACCACGAAACGCCGCGCGCCGCGATCGGTCGTCACGTGCCATTCCGAGCGCGTCGCCTCGACCTGGACGAAGTCGATGCGTTCGATGCCGGGCAAGAACTCCGACCGACGCAGAGCGTCGACCAACGCCTGACGCGACGGCTCGGACAGCGCCGAAAGCTCTTCCACACAGGCGCGCTCCCGACCGCGCTCGTCAATCAGACACAAGAAGTGGTCGGGGTCGGTGAGCGGAAAGCAGCGACGCACGCGAACCGCGACGCGCTCACCGCCCTCACCCTTTTGCGCCCACAGCTGGCCGTGATCGTCATTTTCGAGCACCAGCTCGGACGTCGGGATCCGCTGCTCATCCGGCAGCTCCGGTTCGACGATTTCGGGCGCGAGCTCAGGCAGCTCGCCCGCCCCGCCGGACGCGCTGTGCGCCGCTTGCGCCTTCTGCAAGCGGGCGTATTCGCCGTCCTTGGCCATGAGCTCCGCGTGCGGCCCGACTTCGGCCACCTTTCCGTCTTTCAGTACCACCAGCAAGTCGGCCTTGCGTAGCGTGCTGAGTCGGTGCGCGATGGCAATCGTGGTGCGCCCCGCCACCACGTTGTCGAGCGCCCGCTGGATCTCACGCTCGGTCTGCACGTCGACCGCAGAGGTGGCCTCGTCCAGAATCAAGATCCGCGGATCGACCAAAATCGCGCGCGCGATGGCGATGCGCTGGCGTTCGCCGCCCGACAGTGATTGTCCGCGCTCGCCGACCAGCGAGTCGTAGGCTTCCGGAAGCTTGAGCACGAACTCGTGCGCGCGCGCCCCGCGGGCCGCATTCAAGATCAGCTCTCCGGCGGCGTGAGGCAACCCGTACGAGACGTTCTCGGCGATGGTGCCGAAGAACAAGAACGGATCCTGCAGCACGATCCCGATGTGACGCCGGTAGCCGTGAATCGAAAGGCGGCGAATGTCGATGCCGTCCACGCGCACCGCGCCCGCGGCCACGTCGTAAAATCGACAAATCAGGTTCGCCACCGTGCTCTTGCCTGAGCCGGTGTGTCCGACGATGCCGACCATTTTCCCCGGTTCGACGGTAAAGCTCACGTCGTCCAGCACCAAGCGGCTACCGTAGCGGAAGGACACGCGCTCGAACTCGATGCGACCCGTGACCTCGTCGAGCGGGAGCGGTTCGCGCGGCTCGGTCACGCTCGGTACGCGATCGAGAATTTCGAACAAGCGCTGCGCCCCAGCGGAGGCACGCTGCGTCGCGGTCAGCATGCGACTCATACTCTCGACGCGCGTATAGAAGCGCCCGATATAGGCGATGAACGCGGTCAGCACACCGACCGTGATGTGATGGTGCAGAAGCTGCCAGGCGCCGACCGCCCACACCACCAACAGCCCGATTTGATTGAGCAGCGCGACCACGGGCCAAAAGAAGGTCCAGAGCGCGTTGTTGCGGTTGTTGATTTCGACGATCCGCTCGTTGGCCTTTTCGAAGCGCTCGATCTCGCGCTGCTCCTGCGAGAAGGCCTTCACCACTCGGATGCCGGGGATGGTGTCGGCCAAGATGTTGGTCATGGCCGACCACACCCGCCCGCTGCGCAGAAAGCCGTGGCTGAGCCGGCCGCGAATGCGCACGATAAGCCACGCGATCGGCGGAAACGACAGCAGCGCGGCGGTCGCCAACATCGGATCGAGCACGAACAAGACCGTGGCCGTACCGGCGATCATCAACACGTCGGTGATGAAGTCGATCAGCGTGTCGGACAGGAACGAGCACAAGTGGTCGGTGTCGGAGCTGATGCGCGCGATCAGATCGCCCGTGCGCTTGCCGCCGAAGTATTCGAGGCTCAGCCGCTGCAGGTGTGAAAACGTGCGGTTGCGCAAATCGGCGCTGATCCGCTCGGTCACGTTCGCGAGCACCGCGCCCTGCGCCCAGGCCAGGAGCCAGGCGACCACCGCGGCGAGCGCCAGGCCACCCAGGTACAGCGCGACCTGTTGCAGCGCGGGACGCAGCTCCACCGCGTGCGACTGGCTGGGTACCAGCACTTCGTCGACGAGCGGCATCGTCAAATAGGGCGGGATCAAACCGGCGACCGTGGTCGCCAGCGTGAGGGCGAAGCCGAGCGCCACCTTTGGAAAATGCGGGCGCGTGAAGGCGAGCAGCCTGAACAGCGGCATGCTCGCAGAGCTCGCCGGCTCGGGCACTGCGTCCTCGTCGTTGATCGGTCGCGGCGGGCGCGGCACGGCGCGCGACGCCGACCGCACCGCTTTCAGGCTTTCCACGAAGTGCGTGGCCGCGTCGGCCTCCGCGAGCGTGTGATAAAAGCGCAGCAGCGGCTGACCCGGCGCGAGCACGCACAGCTCACCGAGCCCGGCATGCTCGCGGTGCCAAACCTCGGGCCCTTCGCCCAGCTCGAGGCTCTGCCACGCTCCGTGCGCGTCACGGTAGGCGAGCCGCTCGTTCGTGAGCACGACCTCGCCCATCGCGTAGCCGAGACCTTGGTCGAGGTCCGGGCGGAAAACCGCGCGAACGAGCTCGCCTGTCGCGAGTTCGAGCCCGGAAGGCGACGCGGGGTGCGGAGGCAGCGGCTCGGAATGGACGGTCATGAGAGCAGTGGAACGCGGCGGACGTTGAGCCGAACACGCTCTTTTGGCAAGCCCTGGCATCCGGACGCCGATTGGCTCAGGATTCGCCCCGCGAAGGCCCCTTGGCCGCCCCCGACCGATGCAGATCGTCAAAGTCATTCCGCTGATGGGCCCGAACATCTGGGCCAACTCCCCGGTGATCGAGGCTTGGGTCGACCTCGGACACTTCGAGGACTTCCCGTCGAACACGCTCCCCGGCTTCAACGATCGGCTCATGCAGTGGCTGCCGACCATGGAGGAGCATTTCTGCGGCGTCGGTGAACGCGGCGGCTTCTTCCAGCGCCTGCGCAGCGGCACCTGGCTCGGTCACGTGCTCGAGCACGTCACCATCGAGCTGCACGGTTTGAGTCACGTGCAAAAGAGCTACGGCCGCGCGCGTGAAACCAGCGAGCGTGGCGTGTACAAAGTCGTCGTCAAAGTCGACGACGCCAATTTCGGCGAGGCGTGTTTACGCAGCGGGCGCGAGCTGATCCTGGCCGCGGTCGAGAATCGGCCCTTCGACGTGCCGGCGGAAGTGCGCCGCTTGGCTGAACTCGCTGATCAGCTCTGTCTCGGACCCAGCACGCGCGCCATCGTACAAGCCGCGAAAGACCGGCTGATACCCGCGATTCGCCTGACCAGCGGCAACCTGGTGCAGCTCGGCTACGGCAAGGCGCAACGTCGTATCTGGACCGCCGAAACGCACCGTACCGGCGCGATCGCCGAGGCCATCGCGCAAGACAAGGAGCTCACGCGCAAGCTGCTCTCGGGGGTGGGCGTGCCGGTTCCCGCGGGGCGCATCGCGTCGAGCCCGGAGGATGCCTGGGCCGCCGCGAGTGACCTCGGCCTGCCGGTCGTGGTCAAACCGCAGGATGCCAACCACGGCCGCGGCGTTTCCATCCGCCTCGAGAGCCGCGAAGCGGTCGAAGCGGCCTTCCATTTCGCAGCCAAAGAAGGCAGCGGCGTCGTGGTCGAGCGCTTCATTCCCGGCACGCAGTACCGGGTGCTCGTGGTGGGCGAACGCGCGGTGGCAGCCAGCGGTGGCGAAGCCGACGAGCTAGTCGCGGACGGAGTGCACTCCGTCGATGAGCTGGTCGCGCTCGCGAACCAAGACCCAAAGCGCGGCGAGGACTCCGCGCAACAATTGACGACGCTGGTGCTCGACGAAATCTCGCTCGAGCTCTTGCGCCGCCAAGGTCTCGAGCCGCAGTCCATCCCCGAATCGGGGCGCGCAATTCTGATTCGCTACAACGGCGACCTCACGGTCGACGAAACCGATCGCATGCACCCCGACGTGGCCGCTCACTGCGTGCTGGCTGCGCAAACGGTGGGGCTCGACGTAGCTGGCATCGACATCATCGCCGAAGACATCAGTCGACCCCTGGAACGCCAGGGCGGCGCGATCATCGAAGTCAACGCCAGCCCCGGCTTGGTGATGCACCTGAAGCCGCTCGTCGGCACACCGCGACCGGTCGGTGAAGCCATCGTCAACCACCTGTTTCGCGAAGAGGAAACCGGGCGCGTTCCGTTGGTTGCAGTGTCCGGAACCAACGGCAAAACTCCGGTTGCGTCGCTGATTGGCTCGATGTTGAGCGCCGCCGGACGCGCGGTTGGGCAAGCCGATTCGGCAGGCATCCGCGCGCGCGGTCGCACGCTCTCCGAGGATGACGGCGTGAAGCGCGAGCTCGCGCAGCGCGTGCTCATGAATCCGTTCGTCGACGCGATCGTGCTCGAAGTCTCCGAGTCCTCGGTGATCGAAGAAGGTCTCGCGTTCGATCGCTGCGACGTGGCCGTCGTCACCAACCTCGGCTCGGGCGATCACATCGGACGCAAGTACGTCGACCAGCTCGGTACGATCGCGAAGGCCGTTCGCGCTCCGATCGACGTCGTTTTGCCAACCGGCTTCGGCGTTCTGAACGCAGACGATCCCGAAGTACTTGCGATGGCTGAAAAGTGTCGCGGAAAGATTGTTTTATTTGGCCGGTCGCCCGACACAGCACCGTTAAAGGCGCATCTCGCAGCCGGGAATCTCGCGGTGACACTCGATGGAAATCGAGTGGTCGCAATTCGCGGCGGGCAACGTGAATACGTCGCGGAGCTCGACCGTCTCTCGTGCGCCGTGCTCGGGCTTCCACCTATGTTCGTGGACGACCTGCTCGCTGCTGTCGCAGCGGGCTTGGCCCTCGGTCTTGCCCCTAGCGCCGTTCGGACTGGTATCGAGCGGGCGATGGGTCGAGACGGAGTGGCCATCTTTGAGGGTGCCGGTGCCTACGCCCTGGCCACGCCGTGCCGAAATCCTTCGGCCCTGCGCGCTTGGCTCGAAACGCTGCGCGGCGCGTTTCCGGGTCGCAGCCTTCATGTCCTGATGGAAATTTCCTCAGATTGGCGGGCCGAAGACGCCACCGAAATGGGGAGCTTGCTCCGTGATACTTGTCAGTCTCTGGGGGTTCTGTGCAGCGGGGAATTCCCCTCGCTCTACAGTGCACTCAGTGGAGCCTGGGACCAGTCACCCGGTCGAATATACCGTGGTACTGGAACGATGGCGGAAGCGATCGCTGAAAAGGTTGACCAACTCAGCCCGGCCGATCTGCTATTCGTCCTGCCGGCGACCAGCGCCAGTCAAAGAACTGCACTAGCGTGCCTCGCCGAGAAAGGCATGAGCCGGAGGAGGGTCTCAGGCCTCCCCTCCGTAGAACACTGCCGATGAGAACCGATTCAATTCGCGCACTGCGCGGCCCCAATCTCTGGTCGGACGAAACCGTCCTCGAAGTCGTCTTCGCCGGAACCGCCGAAAGCTTCGGTACGGAGGCGTTCGCCCGGCTCTGCGGTCTCCTTCCTCAGACCGTAGCCGAAAGAATGTTTCGAGAACTTGGCGGCAGCGCCGGCTTTTCGACGAACTCCACTTTGTTCTGGTCTCGCCTGGTGGGCGCCCTCGCGCTCGCCTTGCAGACCGCCGCCGACTCCGAGGTGAACTTCACGCGGACACGCGAGCTCCCAACTCCCGGCCAATATTGCGTGGTCGTCGAGTACAAGGAGGAGGCGGTCGGTCGGCGAGCGCTGGAGATGGCGCTCGAGCTGGCTCAGGCTGCTCGCGACAACCGGCCGAGTGACCTTTCGGCAATGGTCACCGAGCTTCGCAAGCTGAATGAGTCGGTTCGCCTCGGCCCGAGCACGGGCTCGATCGTGCGCGCGGCGGAGGCTCGCGGCATTCCTAGCCGGCGTTTGACCGACGGCAGCCTGGTGCTCTTCGGCTACGGCTCACGGCAACGCCGCATTTGGGCAGCCGAAACCGATCGGACCAGCGCGATCGCCGAGTCGATCGCTCAAGACAAGGACCTCACCAAGTCGCTCCTCTCCGCCGTTGGCGTGCGCGTGCCCGAAGGCCGCCCCGCGAAAACTGCGGAAGAGGCCTGGGCAGCCGCTCAAGCCATCGGCCTGCCGGTCGTGGTCAAACCACGCAAGGGTAACCAAGGTAAGGGCGTGTCGGTGCGCTTGCACACCCGCGAAGCCGTGCTCGCCGCCTTCCCCATCGCCGTGGAACACGACGGCGAAGTGATCGTCGAGCAGCACATCGAGGGCGCGGATTATCGGCTGCTCGTGATCGGCGGCAAGCTGGTCGCCGCGGCTCGACGCGAGCCGCCCAAGGTGACCGGGGACGGAAGCCACACCATCGCGGAGCTGGTGGAGATCGAGAATCGCGATCCGCGCCGCGGCGACGATCACTCGACCTCGCTCAGCAAGCTACGCCTCGATGCGATCGGTCTGGAGATGCTGGCCGAGCAGGGCCTCGAGCCGAACTCGGTGCCTGCGCAGGGCCAAGTGGTGGTGCTGCGCCGAAACGCCAACCTGAGCACCGGCGGTAGCGCGACCGACGTCACCGACGAAGTGCACCCCGACGTCGCGCGCCGCGCGGTCGAAGCCGCGGAAATGATCGGCCTCGACATCGCCGGCATCGACGTGGTGGCGTCCGCGATCGATGAGCCGCTCGACGTCACCGGAGGGGCGGTGGTCGAGGTCAACGCGGCCCCCGGTCTGCGCATGCACCTCGAGCCTTCGGCTGGTACGCCGCGCGCGGTCGGTACGGCGGTCATCGAGTCGATGTTCGGGCGCGGCGACGACGCGCGCATTCCAGTGGTCGCGGTCACCGGCACCAACGGTAAGACCACCACTACCCGCTGCATCGCGCACTTGCTCCAAAAGTCGGGCCGCCGCGTGGGCATGACCTGCACCGACGGCATTTACGTCGAAAATCGTCGCATCGACACCGGCGACTGCGCGGGCCCGAAGAGCGCCCGCAGCGTGCTCGCCAACCCGCGCGTCGATGCCGCGGTGCTCGAGACCGCGCGCGGCGGCATGCTGCGCGAAGGCCTGGGCTTCGACTGGTGCGACGTGGCCGTCGTCACCAACGTCGGCGAAGGTGACCACCTCGGCATGGGTGGCATCCACACCGTGCAGGAGCTGGCGCGGGTGAAAGAGATCCCGGTGCGACGTGTGTCGCCGCAGGGCGCCGCGGTACTCAATGCGGAAGACCCCTTGGTCGTGAAGATGGCTGCGCTGTGCCCGGGCACGGTGATCTTCTTCAGCCGCAATCCGGAATCGCCAGTGCTCACCGCGCATCGCGCGGCGGGTGGCAAGGCGGTCACCGTGCGCGAGGGCTACATCGTGATCGCCTCCGGTCGCGACGAACGGCGCGTCTCGCGCGTCGACGAGCTGCCACTCACGCATGGCGGGCGCATCGGTTTCCAGGTCGACAACCTGCTCGCCTCGGTCGCGGCCGGTTACTGGCTCGGGCTGTCGATGGACCAGCTACGCAACGGCATCGAGTCGTTCTCGAGCGATCTCGGCACCGTGCCGGGTCGCTTCAACGTGCTCACGCATCGCGACAGCACGGTCATCCTCGACTACGGCCACAACGCCTCCGCGCTTTTGGCACTGAACGAAGCCATCGAGAAGATGCCGCATCGGCGCCGGAAAATCGTGTACACCGCGGCAGGCGATCGGCGCGACGAGGACATCATCCGTCAGGCGCAAATCATCGGCGCGTTCTTCGACGAGATCTACGTGTACGAAGACCAGTGCACACGCGGTCGCTCGGACGGCGAGATCATCCGGCTGATGTGCCAGGGCTTCGCGCGCGCCCAGCGCTCGCGTCGTGTGCTGCAGGCCAGCGGCGAGCTGGCGGCCATCGGAGCCGCGATTCAGAACCTCGAGCCCGGTGATCTCTTGCTGTGCCAGGTCGATCAGATCGATCTGGCTCTGGAGTTCGTGACCGGGCTCTTCCAGCAGCAGGGCACGCGCCCGCTCAGCAGCTCGCTCGCGCAATTCGCGGCCGCGGCTGTCGCCGTTCTCGGCATCATGGGCTGAGCGAAGCCCGCCCAGCCGGACGAAGCGCCCTGCGCTCCGTCCGTGCTGGAAGGCGGGAGCGCTGCCACGGGCGCCACACAGCACACTGCGCCAACGCGGTGCGGCAGGGCTAGCGACTCGACTTCGGCGATTCTTTCCGTCAAAGTCCGCCCACATGGCTCACGTTCTCGCCTTCGAGCGACCGGTAGTCGAACTCGTGACGCGGGTTCGGGAACTGCGCGAACTCGCGAGCTCCGACGAGCGTTTCGGACCGGAGCTCAAGCGTCTGGAGGACAAGGCGGCAAAGCTCGCGCGCGAGGTGTTCGCGAAGCTCAGCCCGATGCAAAAGGTGCAGCTTTCCCGGCACCCGAGCCGCCCCTACACGCTCAACTACGTCGAGCGGCTGTTCACCGATTTCATCGAGCTGCACGGCGACCGGCGGTTCGCCGACGATCCGGCGATCGTCGCAGGAATCGGCCGCTATCGCGGGCGCAGCGTGGCCATCGTCGGGCACCAGAAGGGCCGCACCACCAAAGAAAATATGCAGCGCAACTTCGGGATGCCCAATCCCGAGGGTTATCGAAAGGCCATCCGCGTCTACGAGCTGGCCGAGCGCTTCGGGCTGCCCATCCTCACCTTCGTCGATACGACGGGCGCGTATTGTGGCATCGGCGCAGAAGAGCGCGGGCAGAGCGCCGCGATCGGCGAAGCCATCGAAGTCATGGCGCGCGTCGGCGTGCCGATCGTCACCACTGTAATCGGCGAAGGTGGTTCCGGAGGCGCACTCGCGCTCGGCGTCGCGAATCGCGTGCTCGTGCTGGAGTTCGGATATTACTCGGTGATCTCTCCGGAAGGTTGCGCCGCGATTCTCTGGAAGAATGTCGATCAGGCCCCCGAGGCCGCTGAACGCCTGAAGATCACCGCCCCGCATCTGCTCGAGTTCGGCATCGTCGACGGCATCGTGGACGAACCCCCCGGCGGAGCGCACCAAGACCACGACGACGCCGCGCGTCGCCTCGACCGCGCCATCGGTGAGCAGCTCACCCGGCTCTCGCGCCTGTCTCCGGAAGAGCTGCGCGAAGACCGCTATCAGCGCTTTCGCAGGCTCGGCGCGTTCGTCGCCTGATCACGCGGGCATTGGCCCGACCTGAGACGCGCCGGGCCGTAACATTTCGGACGCAATCGCGCTCCGCTGTCGCTGGACGCCACGGCAGCTTGACCGAGGCGCCCCTGATCGCTAGCTTCCCGGCGCGCTCGAGGCCGATCTCGTAGGCGCACGCCGCGCGCTCTCCGCGCTCGCGAGTCGCGACCCCCACCCCTGTTCTTCAATTCTCTCGATCGCCCAATGGGGATTCTCGACGGCATCCGCACCCTCGACGAGTTGAAACTCGAGAACCAGCGCGCGTTCCTGCGCTTGGATCTAGACGTGCCCGTGGAAAACGGTGCGCTCGTGCGCGACGATCAACTGCGCAGCGCGCTGCCAACCATTCAGCACGCGCTGAAAGTCGGCGCCCGCGTGGTGCTCGCCGCGCGCCTAGGCAACGCGAAAGAGCGGCCCGCGGCCGAGCTCTCACTACTGCCGGTGGCCGAGCGGCTGTCCGAGCTGCTCGCGGTCGACGTGTATTTGCCCGATGATTGCGTGGGCGACGCGGCCCGCAAGGTCGTCTCCGATCTGCGAGCGGGCCAGGTCTGCCTGCTCGAAAACCTGGCCTTTCACGAGGAGGAGGCCCAAAACGACGAGGGCTTCGCGCGTAAGCTCGCGCGTTTCGCCGACGTGTTCGTCAATGACTCGCTGCGCGACTCGAACCGCGCGGTGGCGTCGCTCGACGCACTGCCGCGCTTGGTCCACGAGCGCGGCGCAGGCTCTCGTCTCGCGGCCGAGCTCAACGCCCTCGCGCGACTGCGCGACACGGCCGAACGCCCGCTGGTGCTGGTGCTGGGCGGCGACGACGTGTCCAACAAGCTCGGCTTCGCTCAGACTTTTCTCACGCGCATCGACGCCGTACTGATCGGCGGCGCAGTCGCCAACACGCTGCTCACTGCGCGCGGCACCGACCTCGGTGATTCGCCGATGGATCGCGCCGAGCTCGCGCGCGGCCGCGCATTCCTGAGCGCCGCGCGCGATCACAAGGTGGAAGTGCTGCTGCCGGTCGATTTGGTCGTCGGCGAAAAGGGCGACGAGCGGCGCGTGGTGCCGATTGCGCCGCTCGACAAGGGCGCGCTCGCGCTCGACATCGGCCCGAAGACGGTCGAGCTCTTTGCCGCGCGCGCGCAGCGCGCGAAGACATTGCTCTGGAACGGCCCGCTGAGCGCCGGCAAAACCCCAGCTTTCTTGCAAGGAACGCTGGATTTTGCGCGCAGCTTCCAGGAGCCCGCGCCGTTTCGCGTGCTGCTCGGGGAAGATACCCAGCGCGCGCTCGCGCACGCGGATGAAGAACTCAGGAATAGAGTCGGTTTCGTCTCGGCCGGTGGTCGCGCCAGCCTCGAACTCATCGAGGGTCGCCGTCTACCAGGGCTAGAGGCTTTGCGCGGTGGTGGAACGTGAGTCGCAAATATCTGATCGCTGGAAATTGGAAATTGAACGCCGGTGGCGCCAAGGGCGTCGAGCTCGCTAGCGCCGTGGCGAAAGCCGCGCGCGAAGTCGCCGGCAAAGTCGAAGTGGTCGTGGCTCCGCCGTTCACGGCGCTGGCTGCGGTCGCTCACGAACTAGAGGGCACGCAGGTCGAAGTCAGCGCGCAGAATCTCTACCCGAAGGACTCGGGCGCCTATACCGGCGAGATCAGCGCGCCGATGCTGCTCGAGGCCGGCTGCAAATGGGTGATCCTCGGCCACAGCGAACGTCGCCAATACTTCGGTGAGACCGACGCCTCGGTGCGCGAGAAGGTCGCCGCAGCGATGGCCGCAAAGCTTTGCCCAATCGCCTGCGTCGGCGAAACGCTGGAAGAGCGGGAAGCGGGCCGCACCCTCGAAGTGGTCTACCGCCAGCTCGACGCCATCTCGGGCGAGCTCAACAAGCGGCCCGGCTACGGCGTCATCGCCTACGAACCAGTCTGGGCAATCGGTACCGGCAAGGTGGCCGGCCCGGAGCAAGCACAGGAAGTTCACGCGGCAATTCGCAAGCGTTTGGCCGAAATCAGCGGTGAGCTTGCCGCGACCACCCGCATTCTCTATGGAGGCAGCGTGAAAGCCGACAACGCAGCGGGCCTCCTGGCCTGTCCGGATATCGATGGCGCCCTGGTCGGCGGCGCTTCCCTCGACGGAGACGGCTTCGCCAAGATCGCGAAGGCCGCTGCCAATTTACCGGGCGCGTAAGCGCCCACCGCCGGAGCACCGCGGATGGTCGAAGTCATCCATACCCCACTGGTCGTCGTTCACGTCATTGCCTGCCTGTTCCTGATGCTGGTCGTTCTCGTCCAGCCAGGTAAAGGCGGTGGCTTGGGCGCCTTCACGGGCGGCGGAGCACAGCAGGTGTTTGGGGGGCGCGGCGCAGGGAACTTCCTCACCCGCACCACCTGGGCGACCGCGACCATCTTCTTCGCGACCAGCATCACGCTCGCCTACCTCTCGTCCTCCGCGGACGAGTCGCTGCAGAAGCGGGCCAACAGCGCGGTCGAGAAGCAAGTGAAGCTTCCGCCTCCGCCTGCCCCTGCTAGCTCGGCCAAGAAGTGAAATCGAGCGCCGCGTCGCGCCCTTGGGCCGACGCGGCCGTCCTCTTTGCGCTGAAGGCGTGCTTCAGCGCACTCGTGGTGTGGTCGGGCTTCCGGGCCATCAGCGACGACGACTACGCGCGGACCGTCCTCGCCCAGCACTTCGTCGAAAGCCCAGCACTCGATCCGAGCGGCACCAGTTGGCTGCCTCTGCCGTTTTACGTGTACGGCGGCGCGATGCGCCTGTTCGGTTCGAGCTTGAGCGTCGCGCGTGGAACTGCTTTCGCGCTCGGCCTGGTCAGCGCGCTGCTCGGTTATTGGGCGGCACATTTGCTCGGGTTCTCACGCCGGGGCGCGTTCGTGGGCGCTACACTGGGCGCGGTTTTCCCCTACGCCGCCTATCTTGGCACCGCGGTCGTGCCCGAGGCACCGGCCGCGGCGTTGACCTTGCTCGCCGCCGCCACTCTGGGCGCACCGCCCAAACTACGCCTACTCGGCGCCGCTGCGCTGTTCGCGGCCACCGCGGCCCGATACGAACCGTGGGCGGTCAGTCTCTTGTTCGCCGTCTGCACGCTGTGGGACGTTTACAAGACGCGAAACCCGAGCTTCTTGCCGCCCGCCGCGCTCGCCGTCGCTTTTCCTGCGCTGTGGCTGCTGCACGGCATCTTCGTACACGGAGATGCGACCTTCTTCGTCACACGCGTGGCCGCGTATCGAGCGGCACTCGGGCCTGAACACGACTTCGTCGAGCGCCTGCTACGTACGCCAAAGGCGTTCGTGGTGGGCGAACCGGAGATGGTGCTGGTGCTGGCGTCGTTCGCGCTGCCGACCTTGGTCCGAACGCAGGGCCTCACCACGCCGCTGAAACGGCTCTCGCTCGTGGCCCTATCCGTAGTCGCGTTCTCCATGCTCGCCGATCTGCGCGGCACCGCGGCCACTCATCACGGCGAGCGCGCCCTACTCACGGCGTGGCTGGTAAGTGCACTGTTGATCGGCGCCGCCGTCGACCGCGCGCCGCAGCTTTCGCAAAGCGCGCGCCGAACCGCGCTCGGCGGCGTGGCTTTCGCTGCCTTGGCCGGCGCCTTCCTGCGCGTTCACTTCCCGAGAGAACCCTTCGTGGACCGGCGCAGCGCAGTTGCGATTGGCGCCCTAGCGGCGCGAACCGGGGTAGTGCGGCTCGCCGTCGATGCTCCCGACTATTCGTTCTTCGCGGTGCAGGCGGGCTTTGGTCAGCCGAGTCGAACGCGCGTGCTCGACGATCGCGATCCGCGAAAACCACGACCCCCGGACGCGCTCACCCGCGACGCGCGCGCGCTGACGGCAGCACTCAGCCGAGACGGCTTTACCCACCTCGCGTTGCGCCGTGACCGCGTTCCCCTTGCTCAATCACTGGGTCGCGTGAGCGGGGAGAACGCGGACTGGGCGCTGCTCGCGATCAGCCAACGCTGATCGCGATCTTTTCAGCGACGTCGATCGCGACGTCCGCCGCGGCCGCCGCCCCCGCGATCACCGCCACCGCCGCCGAAATCGCCGCCACCGCGATCGAAGCCACCACCGCCGCCGAAGTCTCCACCGCCGCCGCGATCGAAACCACGACCGCCGCCGCCGCCGCCCGGCCCGCCGCGCCGCGGCCGGGGACCACCGCCACCGCCGCCACCAGCGCCACGTTCCCGAGCTTCGTTGACCACGATCTCGCGCCCGTCGAGAGAGGTGCCATTGAGTTCATTCATGGCGGCCTGCCCCTCCTCGGACGTGGAGAATTCCACGAACCCAAACCCACGCGAACGACCACTCATGCGATCAATCACGACTGCGACTGACGTCACGTTCCCAAACCGCTCGAACTCCTGGCGCAGCCGGTCCTCGGTGGTGGAGTAGGCCAGGTTGCCAACGAAAAGGCGCATACGAACTCTCCTTGCTTCTCTCTCTTATCGTTCGCGTCTTCCGGCCCTTGAACGAACGCTCGACGCTGACGCTCACTACCGGCCGCCCCAGAGGCGACCACCACCACAGACCTACACTCGAGCGGATCGACCGGACGAACTTCGGAACCTGGCGAAAGGGCCCAATCAGGCTATCAGTTTTTCCAGAACCAGCCCAGAGTCAGCCGGGGCAGCACTTAAGCACGGGTTCTGAAAGCGCTTTCCGGCGCCGCGACCACCTCGCGATCGGCGCCGAACCGGCCGCCCAGCCCCCGGTTCGGCGGAAACTTTTCCCGGGTCGAAAGCCGACAGTACGATGCCCCGAAGTGTTCGGCTCCTTCGGTCGACGCGCGCTGGAGTCGGTGGTCGGCCTGTTCGCCCTCCTCGGCTTTGCTTTCGTGCCGCTCGGTTCCAAGACCGGCCTGGAGCACACGCTCGCCGTGCTGGCGACCCCCTCGGTTCGCGAGGCGGCCAGCGGGCTGATGATCGCGCTGGACAAGGCCAAGGCCAAACTGGTCGAGGCTTTCGTGCCAAGTGCACGGGACCGCCTGCCGTTGCCAATCCCCGAGAATCAGCGTGCGACGGGGCGGGCGGTACGACCGGAGGTTCCGTCGCTACCCGGCAACGCGCGGAACGCACGCGCCGGGCTCCCCCGCGCGCAGTGAGTCTAAGGCGAGCTCAGGGAGCCACCGTGCGGTGCACGACCACTGGGTTGCCGACCGCTGGCGCCGCGGCGTCGGTGACCACGAACACCGTATCGCTCGAAGGAGCGACGGCGGCGTCGAACGTGCAGCTATAGGGAACCGGCGAGAGCGGCGATACCACGCCGATTCCGAGCGCGTCACCCGGTGCTCGATTGAAGAAGCGCGTGGTCGCATCGTCGATGGCGATCGGCGTGTGGCCGTTCACTGCGAGCAATCCGGCCGCATCGATGAAGGTCGCCATCTCGGACGTACCTTGCGCGCCGTCGAGCGCAATGATGATCCCGCCGGCTTCGGCGAACGATTGCAGAACGCCCGTGGTTTGCCAAGTTGCGCCGATCGAGGCGAGCTGACCCGCGGGCGCATCCGCTTGCTCGTAGATCAGGAACACGTCGTAGTCCTGAACGTTGAGTTCCGTGGAGAGCAAGTTTGCCTGCGTGATCGGATCGATCCGATAGGTCTTGCCGCGCGCGGTCGCGGACCAGGCAATCACGCGGTTTACCTGGTTTCGTACGGCAGCGGGCGCATAACGCGTGTACGCGAGGATACGCACTTCGCTGCGAAGGGGCAGGAAAACCGCGTTGCCGAGCAAAACGGTGTGCGCGGTCGTCGCCTGCGCCCAAGCGTAGTCGAGACAATAGAGGGCCACGTGTCCGGGATTCGCGCCGACGCACTTCCCGCCCGAGCAAATGCCGGACGGGCACAGGTTGTTGCACATGCCGCAGTGAAGCGGGCTCACGTTGACGTCGACGCACTGGTCGCCGCAGTTGACCAGCGGCGGAGGGCAGGTCGGAACGCACTCGTAGCCTCCGCTGGTGTCCGGAGCGCACAGCGGATTCGGCTCGACGCAGGTCGTGTTGCAATCGCCGCAGTGTTCAGGAACGTCGAAGGGCGGGAGGCACAACGCGCCACCCTCACCGCCCGCGCCAGCAGTCGTTTGACCGCCGCGGCCACCCTGGCCGACGTTTCCGCCGCGCCCGCCGCCGCCACTGTTCGAACCGCCTCCTCGACCACCGGCACCGCCGTCACCCGCGGCGCCCGCATCTCCGCCGGCACCCGCCTGCGCGCCGTTACCGCTGCCGCCGGTACCGGGCCTGCCGCCAGTGCCGCTGGTTCCGCCGGTTTCGCCGGGTGGAACACAACCGCTTTGCGAGCAAATCAGACCTGGCGAGCAAATGTTGTCGCACTTTCCGCAGTTCAGCGGGTCGGTGCGGGGGTCGATGCACTCGCCGTTGCAGAACAGGCGTCCGTCCTTGCAGCCTCCACCGACGAGCCCGCCGGTATCACAGGCTTGCGGCAAGAGAATGGCGAGTGCAGCGAGCAGCCACGCCGCTCGGGTGTTGTGCAGCGCGCGCATCACTTGCTTCCTTTCTGCACGTCAGTCGCCTTCGGCGCCGGAGGTGGCGGAGGGGGTGGCGGCGCCGGAGGTAGTGGTGGCGGCGCCGGAGGTGAAGCCTTCGGTTGTGCCGCGCCAGGTCCCGGGGGCGCCGGAGGCGGAGCCTTCGGCTGTGCCGCGCCAGCAGGGCCCTTCGGGGGCGCTCCCTTGGTGGAATCCTCGGGAGGGGGCGGACCATCCGAACCCAGAGATTTCGGTAGAGGGGCGACCGGCATCTGCGCCGAGACGCGGGACTCGCGAGTGATGATGAATTCGACGCGCCGATTCTGGTAGTACGCGAACTCGCTCTTCTTCTCGACCAGCGGCTTACTCGAACCAAAGCCCTTCGAGCTCAATCGCGTGCGCGGTACGCCGGACTTGACCACGAAGTCGAGCACCGATGCAGCGCGACTTTCGCTCAGCTTCTGATTGAAATCCTCGGCGCCGCGCTCGTCAGCGTGGCCTTCGATCGAGATGTGCACGTATTCGGGGTGCTCCTTGATCAACTTGCTCAAGCGCTCCAGGAGCCCGTAGCTGTCGCGCCGAATGATGTGGCTGTTGATCATGAAGTGAACGCGATCGTCGAGCACGATCTTGTCACCCACGACGCGCACCTGATCTTCGTCCGGGCAGCCGTCGTCGTCGGCGTAGTCGTTGACGCTCTCGGCCTCGAACGGGCAAAGGTCACGAACGTCCGGGATGCCGTCGTTGTCGTTGTCCGGGTCGGGGCAGCCGTCCTCGTCCTGATATTCGTCCTTGTCCTCGGGCTCGTTCGGACATTTGTCTTTCGCGTCCGGAATGCCGTCCTTGTCGTTGTCCAGGTCGGGGCAGCCGTCCGCGTCTTCGAAGCCGTCCTTGTCCTCGGCCACGCGCGGGCAATGGTCCTTTACGTCTTCGATGCCGTCGCCGTCGTCGTCGAGATCCGGGCAGCCGTCCGCGTCTTCGACCTGATCGCGATCTTCGGGCTGATCCGGACAGCGATCGTCCTCGTCGTAAATGCCGTCGTGGTCGCGGTCGAACACGAGCCGCACGCCCGGACCAGTGTCGAACAACGCGTGCACGCCGACCAAGAGCAGGTTCGCGTCGTCGGGGCGCACCGAGTCGTCCGACTGAAACACGTGATAGTAGCCGAGCATCGGCCCCATGCCGGCTCGACCGCGCCGATCCAGAAAGTCGTAACCAATTTGCGCGTCCACCATCGGGCGCCACAGCGCGTTCGTTCGTGCCACCCCGAGCGCGCCGCTCAGCCAAAACCCGGCGGGCGAAAGCCGCGTCCCGTCGTGCTGAACCGCGAACGGACGAAAGCGCGGGCCGATGCCTGCGCTATACCCCGAGGCCGCCCCTTCCGGCTCGATGTTGGGGTTCTTGGGATCGTTGGCCTTGCTCAACCAAATCGCGCTGAGCTCGGCCTCGATGCCGAGCGAGCGCGTGAGCGGCAGCTCCAGGGCGGGCAGCAAACCGCCGCCCCACCCGAACTCGTACTCCTGATAGCCGCCAATCGCGCGCGCAGCGGCGGCGGTCGCGTGCAGCCGGATGGGTTCGACGGCACCCGCCACCGAACCGACGAGGAGAGTGCCGGCCAGAGCCGCGAAACCAGGAGCAAATCCGATGCGCATGAGGCGATTCCCAACCTCGCAACGGCACGCCGCAAGGCAGCATAAGTCCCAGCCGGCTCAAGTTGAGAATCGACGACCACCCGGAAACGGCTTCGCTAAGTGTCCGAAAACGCGGAATTTGCGCTGTTCCGGACCCGGTCCCTACCTCGCCCCACAAGGCCCGAGAAAAACGACGGAGGCCGTCGGGAGCCGCTATTCCAGCGGGGGGTGCTCGTTGAAATAGGCGTCCAGACTCTCTTTGGAGATCCGAACTTCGATCGTGCCCTCGCGCTCGATTTTTGCCTGACAGCCGAGGCGTGAGTTCATGCGTACGTCGAAGGCTTTGTCGAGAATGTCTTCCTCGCCCTCTTCGGCTTCGCTCAAGAGCTCCGCGCCCTTCTCGACATAGACGTGACAGGTCGAACAGGCGCACACGCCGCCGCAAGCACTGCCCTCGGGCGCGTGCGCGCTCTGCGCCGCAGCGAGAATCGAGCTGCCGACAGGGACTTCGGCTTCACGCCCCTGGTCCAGGAATCGCACGCGAGCCATCAGTTCATGCCTTTCTCGGCCAGGTGGGCCTCGATGCCCGCCGCATGTTCGACTTGTTTTTCGACGTCACCCACTGCTTTGCCCGAGATCGCGGTCAAGATCGCGCGATCCATGCGTCGCCCAGCGAAGGCGTGTGTCTCGTCTTCCAAGCGCTGGCTCGCCTGCTCCACCAAAATCGCCTGATTTGCGCTGTCTAGCGCTCGCTCGAGCGCGCTCAGCGCCGCGGAGATCCGCTCGCGCTCAGCCGGCTCGAGCAGATCCGAATCCGCTGCCAGCGCCTTGCGCGTCGCGAGCGCGACGCGTCGCGCTTCCACCTTGGCGTCGCTCAAGCGCCGCGCTTCCAGATCTTCCTCGCCGTGATCGAGCGCGTCTTCGAGCATGGCTTCGACCTGCTCGTCGGTCAGGCCGTAGCTTGGCTTGACGTCGATGGTCTGCGTGATGCCCGTGGTGCGCTCCATCGCGGTGACGCTGAGCAAGTTGTTTTCATCGACGCGAAACGTCACGTCGAGGCGCGCCATACCGGCGGGCATCGGCGGCACCCCTTTGAGCGTGAAGCGCGCGAGCGAGCGGCAGTCCTTGGCCAGCTCCCGCTCGCCCTGCACCACATGCAGCTCGAAGCCCGTCTGCTGATCGGCGTAGGTGGTGAACGTCGCGCGCGCACCCGCCGGAATCGTGGTATTTCGCGGCAAAATCTTGTCGATCCCACCGCCCATGGTCTCGATCCCGAGCGAGAGCGGCAGCACGTCCAGGAGCAACACCGCGTCGCTCTGCGAAGCCAGAAGATCCGCTTGAATCGCTGCGCCGTAAGCCACGACCAGGTCCGGATCGATATCGGCGAGCGGCTCCTTCTGGAACAGCTCCTTCACGTAGGCGCGCACGCGCGGCACGCGTGTTGCGCCGCCCACCAAAATCACGCCGTCGATTTCATCGATGCCCACACCCGCGTCGCGCAGCGCGCGCCGAGACGCGCGACCCGTGCGCTCGAGCAACGGTTGGATCCACTCCTCGAACTCGCTGCGAGCGAGAGCGAAAGAAATCGTCCCCCCGCCCTTGCGTGGCAGCTCCACCTCGACTGCGGTCTGCTGAGTCAGCGCCTCTTTGGCCTGTCGCGCGGCAGCCAACACCAAGCTCACCACTTCGGCCGAACGCGGCTCGCCCTCACCCACGCCCATGGCCAAGAGCATGCGCTCTGCGATGGCGCGGTCCATGTCGTCACCGCCAAGCGCGCTATCACCGCCGGTGCTCTTGACCTGAAAAACGCCGTCTTCCAGGCGCAACAGCGTGACGTCGAAGGTGCCTCCGCCGAGGTCATACACCGCGAAAAGCCCGTCTTTTTTCTGATCGAGACCGTAGGCCAGAGCGGCCGCAGTCGGCTCGTTCAAGAGCCGCAGCACCTCGAGACCCGCCAGGCGCCCTGCGTCGCGCGTGGCCTGGCGCTGCGCGTCGTCGAAATAAGCGGGCACGGTGATCACCGCTCCGCCCACACTCCGGAGCTGGTCGAGTGCGCTCTGTTTCAGGCTCTTCAAAATCTCGGCGCTGACTTCGACCGGGTTCGGCTGCTGATTGCCGAGATCGAAGCGAACCACCTTGGCCTCGGCTTCGCTATTCGGAGGCACAAATTTGTAGGCACCGAGCCGTCGCGTTTCGGGGTCGTCCGCGCCGCGCCCCATGAAGCGTTTCACGCTTTGTATCGTGCGCTCGGGCTCGCGAGTGGCGTAGGCCATCGCGGTGCGCCCGACCAACACCGGGCCCTCCTTCGAATAGTACACGACCGATGGCAGAAGCGGCGCGCCATCGCAGGTGGTCAGCGCCACAGGCACGCCGTCGCGCACGCTGGCCACAATCGAGTTCGTGGTACCGAGATCGATCCCGATCGGTTTCGGGGGCGCTTTGGGATCGAAAATGTCGAGCAAAACCATGGGTAAATCTCGAAAAAGGACGCGCGACCGTCGGGAGCGCGGCCCCCGCTTGCCGAGCGGCGAAAGCTAAGCGATCTCGTCCTCGAGCGCGCGCGCTTCCGAAAGTAGCCGGCGATAGTAGCGCAGCTCACCGAGTCGCTTGCCGATCGGCTCGGCCTGGGTCGCGCTGCCGCTCGGCTCGCGAGACAGCGCGGAAAAAGTGATAGCAAGCTCCCGCTCGATCGCGCTTTCCCGCACTTCCACGCGCTTTTCAATGTCGCGGATCGCATTCAAATCGGCGGCGGCGCGGGCGGCAGAAAGTTCCTCGCGCAGCTCGAGCATTTCCATCAAGAAGTCGGGCGACGCCGGCGGCTCGCGGCCTTCGTCGGCGAGGCGAACGCCGCTCCGTTGCAAAAGCGCTTCCGCACGACGAACCGGATCTTTCAACACGCGCAGCGCGTCATTGACTTCGATCGCCTTGGAAAGCGCTTGGCGGCGCTCCCCCGCAGAACTCCCGGCGTGCCGATCCGGGTGCAGCGCGCGGCTCAGCTCGCGATGCCGAACTTCCGCGGCTGCAAGGTCGAGATCGAAACGTGGCTCGAGGCCGAGGAGGGCGAACGGGTCAGACACAGCACACTGCCTCTCCCGAAGGAGAGCTCACTTCACCGTAAACGAGTGCCCACAGCCGCAACTCGCGGCTTCATTGGGGTTTCGGAACTTGAAGCCCTGGAACATGAGCGTCTTTTCGTAGTCGAGCGTCGAGCCGGCCAGGTACACCAAGCTCTTCTTGTCCACGAAGAAACGAATGCCGCCGGCCTCGAACACCGAATCGCGCTCGCGCGGCGGCTCGTCGTCGAACTGAATCACGTACGAAAATCCCGAGCAGCCACCGCCGCGAATGCCGAGCCGAACGGCCGCGTCCGGCGTCCCGCGCTGGGCGAGCTTCTGCCGAGCAAACACCACCGCCTGGTCGCTGATGAACACGACCTTCTTGGAGGGCGGCGGCATCGTGGCCGGCGCGTCCGGTGCCATGGACTCGGCAGCATCCATTGCTTACTGGCCTTTCTCGAGCGATAGCCGCGCCGCGCGCTTCTTCTTGTAGTCCTCGATCGCGCTCTTGATGGCGTCCTCGGCCAACACCGAGCAGTGGATCTTGACCGGCGGCAAATTCAGCTCTTCGGCGATTTGGCTGTTCTTGACGGTCGCCGCCTCGTCGATGCTCTTGCCCTTGATCCACTCGGTCGCGAGGGACGACGAAGCAATCGCCGAGCCGCAGCCGAAGGTCTTGAACTTGGCGTCTTCGATCACGCCCGACTCGTTCACGCGGATCTGAAGGCGCATCACGTCGCCGCAAGCCGGAGCGCCGACGAGCCCCGTGCCGACCGACGGATCGTCCTTGTCGAGCGAACCGACGTTGTGCGGGTTCTCGTAGTGCTCAATCACTTTTTCGCTGTAGGCCATGATGAACTCCGATTCTGTCTGGAAAACCTGTGCGGGGGCTCAGTGCGCCGCCCATTGAATCGATTTGATGTCGATGCCCTGCTGATGCATCTCCCAAAGCGGTGACATCTCGCGAAGCCGCCGGACCTTGCTCACGACCAGCTCGCCCACGTAGTCGACCTCTTCCTCGGTGTTGAAGCGCCCGAGGCCGAAGCGAATCGAGGAGTGAGCCAGGTCTTCGTCGAGACCCATCGAACGCAACACGTAGGAGGGCTCGAGGCTCGCGCTGGTGCAAGCCGAACCGCTGGAAACGGCCACGTCCTTGATGGCCATCATCAACCCCTCGCCTTCGACGAAGGCGAACGAAAGGTTCAGATTGCCCGGCAAACGCCGCTCGGGATGACCATTGAGCAACACGTGATCGAGGTCGGTGGTGAGCTTCTTCCACAGGCGGTCGCGCAGTCGCCCGATGCGCTTGGCCTCTTCCGCGCCTTCGGTGCGCAGAATTTCGGCGGCCTTCGCGAAGCCGACGATGCCCGGCACGTTCAGCGTGCCGGAGCGATTGCCGCGCTCGTGCCCGCCGCCGTCCATTTGCGCGACCAGGCGCACGCGCGGCTTGCTGCGCCGCACGTACAGCGCGCCCACGCCCTTGGGCCCGTAGATCTTGTGAGCGGTGATCGAAGCCAGATCGACGTTCATCGCGCGCACGTCGAACGGCGTCTTGCCGAGGCCCTGCACCGCGTCGACGTGCAGCAGCGCGCCACGCGCGCGCGTGAGCTTTCCGATCTCCTCGATCGGCTGCACGGTGCCCACCTCGTTGTTGGCCAGCATCACGCTGACCAGAATCGTCTTCTCAGTGAGCGCCTTCTCGATATCGCTGGGATCTACGATGCCGTCGGAACGAGCGGCGACGTAGGTCACCTCGTAACCCTGCTTCTCGAGCCGTTTGCAGGAATCGAGCACCGCCTTGTGCTCGATCGTGGTGGTGATGATGTGCTTGCCCTTGTTCGCGTAGTATTCCGCGACGCCCTTGATCGCGAGGTTATCGCTCTCGGTGGCACCCGAGGTGAACACGATTTCCTTGCCGGATTCCGCGTTGATGAGCTGCGCCAGCGTTTCGCGCGCGGCGTCGACCGCGGCCTCCGCGTGCCAGCCGAAGGCGTGGGTGCGGCTCGCGGCGTTGCCAAAGCCCTGAGTGAAGTAGGGCAACATGGCCTCGAGCACCCGAGGATCGACGGGCGTCGTTGCGTGGTTGTCCATGTAGATGGGGAATGTGAGGGCCATGAGACCTTTCAGTGGACGTGCACGCCCGCAACCAGCTCGGGAGCGGTCGGGCGTTCAGGGTGGCGCTCGCAGCTGGGGCAGGAGTGCACGGGTAACTCGGAAGCGCAGGCGGTGTTGCAGGCGTCCAGATAGGCGAGGCTGTCTTTCAGCTCGGCCTCGAGCGCGCGCAACTCCGTGAGCTTGTTGTGAGTTTCTTCGAGCTTTCGGCGATAGACCTCGCGCAAGCGCGAGGCGGCAAACTGCGCGGTGCCGGAAGCCTCCTGCTCGCGCACCAGCTCCTGAATCTCCGACAGCGAGAGCCCCAGGCTCTGCAGCTTGGTGATCCAGCGCACGCGCACCAGCGCTTCCTCGTTGAAGAGCCGGTAGCGCCCCTTCGAGCGCTCATGGGCGCGCACCAAGCCGAGCTCCTCATAGAGGTGGATGGCTCGAACCGTCTTGCCCGTGGCCTTGGCCAGCTCGCCCACCTGCAACAGCTCTTCCCCCGGCCCTACCGGCGAGGCCAGCGGACTCGAGCGCTCGGCGCTCCCGCCCGGCTGCGACCCGGCCGGCTGGGTCTCCTGACCCAGGACCACGAGCCGCAGCGGTTTTTCGCGAGTAGACATGGGGTGACGATGTAAGACTAACCCTAACGCATGGGTGAGGGTTCTGCAACGGCCCAATGTGGGTCTCGTCACCCGGATGCCGCAAGGCGGCAGATTGGGCCTGCGGGCCTGCAATCCGTTCCGCTGTCGCTACACCGCCAGATCCGGTCGGTCGGCGCCCCGCAGGCTTACTCGAGCAGCGCAGTCAGGTCCTCGCGCGTGAGCTTGCCGGTAAACGCCGCTCCCTCGCCGAACAGCGCAGCAGCGAGCTCCCGCTTTCGGTGCTGCAGCGCTTCCACCTTTTGCTCGACGGTGTCCTTTGCGATCAAGCGGTAGGCGACCACGCGCCGCGTTTGACCGATGCGGTGCGCGCGATCGATGGCTTGCGCTTCCACCGCCGGGTTCCACCAGGGATCGAGCAAGAACACGTACTCGGCCTGGGTCAGGTTCAAGCCGACGCCGCCCGCTTTCAAACTAATGAGGAAGACGCGCGGCCCCGACTCACTCTGAAAGTTGTCGACGCGCGCTTTGCGATCCTGCGTGTCTCCGTCGAGGTACTCGTACACGATGCCGCGCCGGTCGAGCTCCTCACGCACGATGCTCAGAAAGCTCGTGAATTGCGAGAACACCAGCGACTTCATGCCGCGCTCGACCAGCTCTTCCAAGTGAGCGAGCAGCACCTCGAGCTTGGCGCTCGGCTCTTCACGGCGCTTCGGGTCGAGTAGCCCCGCGTGGCAAGCGGCCTGGCGAAGCCGAAGCAATGCTTCGAGCACGTGCGGCGTGGAGCGCTCGAGCCCGTGCGCGGCCACCTTCTTCTGCAGGCTTACCTGGAAATGCCGCAAAATCTCGGCGTAATGCGCCTTTTCTTCCTTCCCGAGCTCGATGTACAGCGTTTGCTCGCTGCGCTCCGGCAGATCCTTCGCGACCTCTGCCTTCGAACGGCGCAGCACGAACGGCCGCAGCACTCGCGAGAGAAACTGGATACCCGCGTCGTCCACCCCACGCGCGCCTTCTGCCGCCTTCTTCAACCCCTTGGCGCGCCCGAGCAGGTTCGGGTTCAGAAACTCGAACAAGGACCACAGCTCGCCCAGGTGGTTCTCGATCGGCGTACCGGAAAGCGCCAAGCGTTGGTCGGCCGAGAGCAGGCGCGCAGCCTTGGCGGTCTGCGAGGTGTGGTTCTTGATGGCCTGCGCTTCGTCCAAGATCGCGGCAAAAAATCGGACCTTCTGCAGGCGCGTGATATCGCGCAGCAACGTGCCATAAGTCGTGAGCACCACGTCGGTGTCCTCGAACTCCGGTGTTTGCGAGCGCACCGCGCCGAGATGAACCGCGACTTTGAGCCGCGGCGCAAAGCGCTCGAGCTCTTGCTGCCAGTTGAACACCAACGAGCGCGGCACCACGATCAGCGTCGGGCGACCGCGACCGGGGCGAGACGCGAGCCAGGCGATCACTTGCACGGTCTTGCCGAGCCCCATGTCGTCCGCCAGGCAGCCGCCAAAGCCCATTTTGGTTAGAAATTGCAGCCAACCGAGCCCGTGCGATTGGTAAGGCCTGAGCTCACCGCGAAAACTCTTCGGCGGCTCGGCAGGCTCCACGCCGGAAAAGCGCTCGAACTCGCGCCGCAATTTCAAAAAGCCGCGGTCGACGTCCGCGTCCGGAGCGCGCTCGACCAGCGCCGCGAGCAGCGGCAGCTCGGCGCGTCGAAAACGCAGCTTGCCGTCCTCGAGGCCCGTCATGCCTTCGAGCACTCCCCAGCGCTCCAGCCATTCTTCGGGCAGCACGCCGAGGGTGCCATCGTCGAGCGCCACCAGTGCGCTCTTGTGTTTGAGCGCGCGCAGCAGCTCCGGCAAAGCAGCTGAGGTTTGCCCAAAGTCGAGTCGCGCGTCGAAATCGAACCAGTCGATGCCCGAGCGCACGCTCACGTTGAATTGCCCGGCCGCGCGATAGGCCTTGCCCTGCGCCTCCACGCGCCAGCCTTTTTCGAGCAACGCGCGCGCCAGCGCGGGCACTTTCTTCGCGGGGAGCACGAGAGCTTTGGGCCGTCGCAACGGCACCCCGTCTTCACGCTGCAGCAACGCCGGAAGCCCCTGCTCGGCAAGCTCGCCGAGCCGCTGCTGCTCGAGCTCCGGCTGACGCGCGTAACGCGCCTTCGCCGGCCAATCGATCACCGACCGGGCCTCCGCGCCGGGCGAAACGTGCTGCTCGCCGTAGGCGAACGAAACGCGCGCCGGCACTCCGCCGGGAGTCGGCGCGTCCAGCGAAAACAGCGGCACAGGGCCTGCGACCTCGTCGCGCAGCTCGAATCCAGCCGGCAGCGACAGCCGCACCGGTGCCTCGAGCGCCGCGTGCGACCGCGAAAGCTCCTCCAAGTCCGACTCGGAAAGTACCCAGCGATAGCGCGAGTCGCGCAGCAGACCGAGCATCGGCTCGGCGTCACCGAGCTCACAGCGGGTTGCCCGCTCACCCCAAATCACGATCCCCGATGGCGTTACCACCTCGGGCACCGAGATCGAAACCCGCTCCTCCCCACGAACCAAAAAGCCTTCCAATCGAAAGCGCGCCGCGCCGTCCCCCTCTGAGACCAGCAGTTCCAGCAGATAGGGCGCACCCGCTTCCCACTGCAACGGCGCGGGCGTGAGCGGTTGAAACACGCCGCCGCTCGCGCGATACACCGCGCGCACCAGAAAACAGCGCCCGGTCGCACACAACTCGGGCACGAGGCCCGGCAGCGCCGAAACCGGTACATTTGCCGCGCGAAAAGCCGAAAAACGCACCCGCGCGTCGTCCTCCGCGCTCGCCCGCAACCAGTGCTCGAGCGGCCGCGCATCGCGCCCGAGCGCACTTCCCACATCGCGCAGCGGCTCGAACGTCGGCGCCATATCGAGCGCTTCGGCCGATACCACCCGCGCACGACGCATCAGATAAACGCGACAAATTCCCTGCCGCAAATCGTCAGGATCCAACCCGTAGAGGACCGAGCTCGCGCGCGCTGACACCTCGCTGCGACTCAGTCTTTCGAAGGCTGAATACCAGGGCGCGTCGACTGGAGACGCCCCGCTCGGCGGACGGGAGCCCCGACCGCTCGTGGAGTCCGGAGCGAGCGCGCTCTGATCCAGCTCATCGCTCACGAAATCGTCAAGCGACCGCGCGCCACGTTGCGACAACCCTCCGGCATTCCCGCTCGAAGCGGAATAGCCCGAGTCTTCCTCGAGATCGGAATCGAACTCGTCGGACTCTGCGAGTGGTTCCCGAGCGCGCGTGGAGCTCGGTTCGGTTCCGAGCGGTGACGACGCGGCAGACCTGGCGCGAAAGCCAGTGGGCAGGGTGCGAGCGAACTCCAGCTGGTCGAGCGCCGCGCGAGTCAGCGTCGCCCAAACGTGCTTACACGGCGAATCGAAGCGCTCGGTATAGGGACAGGTGCAGCTAGCCACCAGGCGGGTCCCCTCTCGCTTCACCTCCACCTGATATAGCCAGGATCCGGCCACCTTGGCCGACAACTGCTCGGCACTCGCCGACAGAAAGTGCACCTTCTGCAGATACTCTTCCCCGCGCGCCTTCACGGCCCCCTCGAAGGAAGGAGCGAGCGCCTGCAAAAACGGATTGTCGCGACTACCCCTTCCGGGCGCGAACCGCTGCATCGTCCGAGGTCGCCAGCGAGGCATAGCCAGCTTTCATTGCAGAATCGGCCCGCTCGTCAACGCCGTCTGGACTCCTCGACGACCCTCTCCCGACGCGTCCCGCTCCTGCTGGACTCTCAGCCACCCTGAACGGACGGCAGGACGGCCGTCCACCGGCACCCGCGCCATCTCATCGCCCGCCTCGAACGCGCCGGCCGCGTGCGCGCGCCCGATTTGCCATCACGAAAAACGCTACCGAGGCTTGACTTGGCTTCGCTCCGAGATATGTTCCCGCCCCTCTGACGCGCGGTGGAGCAGCCTGGTAGCTCGTCGGGCTCATAACCCGAAGGTCGGAGGTTCAAATCCTCCCCGCGCAACTGAAAGCCTCGAGCCAAAAACTCGGGGCTTTTTCTTTTTCTAGGATCTCGAGCCGACGGCGCTCGGAGCCGCCGTTGACATACGGTTGACATGAGCTTCGCCAGACGGCTCGTCGTCGTGCGGAGCTCGGGCCGGTTTGAGCGCAGTCACCAAGCGCAACTGAGCGCCCGAACCCAGGTGCGCGTACTTGTGCGTGCTCTGCTCGGAGACGTGCCCGAGCTGAGCCTGCACGGCCTTGATCGACTCCCCGCCCGTGACAGCTTGGCTCGCGACCGAGTGCCGCCCCACCTTGTGGTGGCTGAGCAATCGGAGACTGAGCTTCTGCTGCACGAGCTTCAAGGGCCTCACGTGGCTGTCGATGTAGCGCGGGAACGCGCCGGTCTTGGAGAACAGAAACTCCGGACCGGCGTAGCCCCGAGCGACGTGCCAATCCACGGCGGCCAAGATGTCCGTCGTGAGATCGAGCTCGTACTCCTCGTCGTTCTTGCGCGACACGAGCTCCGCGGCTCGCGCCTTCGTCCCGCGTTGCACCGCTTGGTCCACCAAGAGCTTGCAAGGCTCCCGGCGGATCTGACGCTGCGAGATCGCGTAGACCTCCCCCGTGCGCAGACCAAGGCGCGCGGTGAGATAGTAGAAGAGGTACCACTGCGGCTCGAGGCGAAACATCCCCCCGAGCAGCTGGTCCCGCTCCTCCGCGGTGTACCAGTCCACGTGCGGCTTCGGCACCGATTCCATCGGAATGTAAGGCACGCTGCGAAGCTTGCCCCGCTTCCAAAGGTATCGAAGCACCGCGCGGATCAAGATCAGGTACTGGTTGACTGACTTCGGGCCGAGCTGTTTTGGAAGCGTCTGCTTGAACGCGTCCAGCGCCGACGTGTCGATCTCCTCCACGTAGAGGTGACCGAGCTCCGGCTTGATGCGTTTCCAAACGTGCTCGAACGCATCTCGCCCGCGAGCCTTCATCCGCGTCGCAGCCATGTACTGCGCGTACCCGTCCAAGAACAGAATCCGACGCGCGCCGGAGAGCAACGCTTCGCGCGCCGCTTTCTCGGCAAGCAGCGCTTCTGCTTTGGTCTTGTATCCTCCTTTCCGCTCCCGTTCGAAGCCGGGAAGCTTGAAGTCGTGCTGCCATGATTGTGCCAATTTTCTAACCGCCATGCGGGTCTCTTTCCGAGCGAAACCTGCGCATCGCAGCATCCGGGTCTGTCAGAAACAGGTCTAACATATCGCGACGGAAGCGGCGTACGCGGGGCTTGCCGTAGACGGGGATTTGGCCAGCGCTCACGAGATTTCGGAGGTGCGCGACGGACCAGCCGCAGTAGTCGGCGGCGTCGCGGTAGGTGAGCCAGGGCGGCGCGGGCGGCTGCGGGCGGAGTGACGGCTCGGGGGGCAGGGCATGGGTGGCGCTGGCGTGCTTCATGGGCGGGCTCGTGGTGGGGATCGGCGGACGGCGGCGCGACAGTCCATCCGGGTAGCGGCGCACCAACTCATTGTTGCGGGAAGCGTGGGGCGCAATTCCGCTGAAGCCACCGCGTCTCAAAGGCTGCGTCCGCTCGCGCTTGCTGTGGTTCTACGGCTGCGTTTCACGTTCGGCGAGGATGAAGGACCTGGCGAAAAAACGGCAAGAAACCCCGACCTCAAAACTTGGTCGTTACCGCCGAGCCAGCCAATTTCGGCTGCAAGAAATTCTACGTGAATACCTTGGATAGTCTGGACAAGCCTCGTCGCGGTGCCTCAGCGCGTGTTCACGCTCACGAACGCGCGCATCCCGCCCGACCTGGAATCGCTGATGGCGGGGCGTTCGGCGACCCGTCGCCAACGAGCACGGCGGCCACACCCAGAAGGCTTGAAATCGGCCCACCCTCGCTTGGCACGCCGCACGCCTAAACGGGAGCGTGCCAAGTCGCGCCGCTCGGCCCTCCGAATATAGCCAGCATCGCCCCGCGGAGACCGTTCTCTATCAGCTCGTGGCCCAGCATCTGGAAACCTTCCTGGCCGAAGCCCGCGAGCAACACGAGCGAGGTCTTCCCGCCTACGTCGAGAAGGAATTCCGCGCCTTCCTCAAGTGCGGTATCCACACCTTTGGTTTTCTGCGAGCGCGCTGCAAGCTCTGTGGTCAAGAACTCCTGGTCGCGTTTTCTTGCAAGCGGCGAGGCGCGTGCCCATCCTGCAATGCCCGACGAATGTGCGGGACGGCTGCGCACTTGGTTGAGCGAGTTCTCCCAGAAGTTCCCGTACGACAATGGGTGCTCAGTGTCCCTTTCGAGCTACGCCTGCTCTTGGCGCGCAATCCAAGCGCCTTGTCCGCCGTCGGCAGGCTATTCGTCGAGCGCATCCTGCGTTGGCAGCGCGACTCCGCCGCGCGCCTCGGAATTCAAGGCGCACGTGGTGGAGCCGTATCATTTCCGCAGAGATTTGGCGGTAGCCTCAATCTCAACGTCCACTACCACGTCGCCGTCCCTGACGGTGTTTTCGCGTTCACGAGAGATGATGCACCCGCCACCTTTCATCCTCTCCCCGCTCCCGACAGAACCGAACTCCAAGACATCGCCTCCGACGTGGCCATTCGAACGCTCACCTGGCTTCGGCGTCGGGATCTGCTGCGTGACGAGCCCGACGAAACGCACGACGAACCAGACAGCACCGAACAGCGCGGCTGCTCGGCGCTCGGCGCTTGCCTTGAAGGATCTCTCGGCCTTGGCGAGCTCACCGCGCTCCCCGAGCAAAACCAAGCCCGAATCGATGACGGCGATGCGCTGCCTGTGCCGTCGAAGGCCACCCGACGCGGCGGCACCGATCGAGGCTTTGACCTGCACGCAGGTGTCGTCGTTTCTGCCGCCGATCGCGAGGGCCGCGAAAGACTCTTGCGCTACTGCGCGCGACCGCCGCTCAGTCTCCAGCGCCTACGCGTGCTTCCGGACGGACGCGTCGCCTACGCTTTGCGCAAGCCCTGGGGCAAGCAGACGCACCGTGTGATGACACCACTGCAGTTTCTGGCGCGGCTCGTGGCCCTCGTGCCGCCGCCTCGCCATCCGCTGATACGTTTTCATGGTGTATTCGCGCCTCACTCGGGCCTGAGAGCGAGAGTCATACCGAGCGCCCTCTCCGCGACGCCGTCCGTCGCCGGTTGTTCCACACCCCAGAGCGCAACGGGGCACAGTGTCCACGCCCACAGTACCGCAGCAGCAGCCGCCCAATCACCGCCCTCCGCTGCCACGGTGGCACGAGCGCCACCTTCCTCTGAAGCGTTGAAGGTCCCCGCGGACAGTGCCGAATCAAGAGAACCCGTCGGCCCGCCAGATCCGAGCACGCTTGTCTCGCTCGAAGCTCTTGTGCTCGGTCTCGGTTCGCGCATCCCTTGGGCCGAATTGTTGAAGCGCGTGTACGACGTCGATGCCCTGGCTTGTTCCTGCGGCGGCCGGCTACATTTCATCGCGCTCATCCTCGAGAGTGACGTCGCGCGAAGCATCCTGGACAGCCTCGGCCTCGACAGCGCACCGCCACCGATCGCCCGCGCGCGTTCGCCTGACTTCGCCGATCACCGTCCACCGGCCGACTGTTGACGCCTCGGCCGGGGAGGACGCAGGCCACGGCGAGCCGACCTCAAGCAGCGATGGCAACCCCGCGGTCTCGCCGAGGCCTACTTTGGATTTGCTCACGCTGGCGGGCCCGAAGGCCGACGCGAGGGTCACGCCACCGCTGTGTTCGCGTAATTTATCTTATGTTAACGAATACTTAGAATCGATCGTGTGATTCGGAACCCTCTCACGATCGGCGAGGGCGGTCAACCTCCGGCG
>DASZQI010000033.1:0-7558 GCA_035549735.1 Polyangiaceae bacterium
GACGCGAACGTACCGGCCATTGCGCGCGCGAGCGCGCTCGAACGGTTGGGTAGCTACGCCTCCGAGAAGACCTTACGTTCACTGCGCACGTCGCTGCAAAGTTCCGAACCGCTCGTGGTCTACGGTGCCGTGCTCGGCGCGACGCAGCTTCCCCCCGCACAGCGTGTGCCGCTGCTCACGCCGCTGCTCGAGCATCGTTTGCGGGCGGTGCGCGTTGCCACGGGCAGAGCGCTCGCCGGCGCCCCGGTCGCGAGTCTCTCGCAAACAGCGCGCGCTGCGCTGGAACGCGCGTTCGGTGAAGTCGAGCAGAGCTTCGACGTGAGCGCGTCGCGACCCGAAACGCACGTCGAGCGAAGCGCGTTCGAGCTCGGACGCGGACGGCTCACACAGGCCGAGGCCTCGCTGCAAAGCGCGCTGCGGCTCCAGCCGTGCATGGTCGAAGCGCACTTGAATCGCGCCGACTTGGAGCGCCAGCGTCGCGACGAAGCGGCCGCTGAACGCGCGATCCGCGCGGCGATCGCCTGCAACCCGCAAAGCGCGGCCGCTCACCATGCGCTGGGCCTGTGGCTGGTGCGCGCCCGAAAAGCGCAGGCCGCGATCGCCAGCTTGAAGAAAGCTGCCGAGCTCTCGCCGAGCGATCCGCGCTTCGGCTACGTGCTGGCGGTGGCGCTCGCCGGAAACGGTAAGCGCGACGAGGCGATTCACGTGCTCGAAGGCACGCTGAAGTTGCGCCCGAACGACGCCAGCGCGCTGCAAGCCCTGGTCGGCTACTTGCGCGAAGCTGGGCAGACCGCGCGTGCGGGCGAACTCGCGCGGCAGCTCGAAACCTTGCTTCGCGAGTAAAACGACAAACTGAAGCAGTGCCCTTGATACGAACTCGCGCTGAAAACGGTCATCAAAGCCAGTGCAGCGCCGCCAAGCGTCGTGCTCCCAGCGCAGAACGTTTGCAGATTCGTCGCCAGGGGAGTTCCATCCAGCTGCCTCCAACCATCGGGGACAGTTTGAGCGAATTCAGCTCGCCGGCAACGACCTTTTGCCGGGCGTCAATCCCATCCTGATTGGCCGTTGGTGTTGCGCAGGATGGCGTGGACGGCGTGGACTTGCCCGCCAGACATCTTGATCATGTGCATGTCCAGGTGTCCGGTCGTTTGAAAGTCGAACAGGGTGAGCCCGGCTGCGATGCCGCGTACCTCATCGGCAATGATGACCCGCGGAATCAATTCGCCCCCTGTCGTCGGCGTGTTTGCACTGCACGACGCTCCCGAACCGCACGAGAAGTTGCCGCCTCCGTTTTCCAGACGCCGGCACGCGGCCGTGACGTTGCAGACGCCGGAGGGGAACGCGCGGAAGTACTTGTCGATCCAACTGATCAGTTGCTGCCGAGTGGGGCGCTGCGCCGCCGGGACGTCATTGTTCCAGCCCACGTCCTGAGCGGCCGCGATGATCGCGGCGGGATTCGAAGCCACCGCAAAGGATGCGGTGTAGTCGCCGGGGCGCACCACGATGGTTTCGATCTCGGTCATCTTGCCACCGGCCACTTTGATGCGCAGAGCGACAGGCAGATCCATTCCATTTTCCGGGATCACGGCCTGAGCAGCGGCGCCACAAGCGACGGTGTCGAGCGCGCGCTGGGAGTACTTCGTCTCACCAGCATTCTTCCAGAAGTCGGTTTGGCCAATCTGGCCCGCCTTGGCGTTCTCGGTAAATTTTACGTTTGCCGCGAGCGGAAGACTCGAAGGATCCCCAGCGCTGAGCGCAGCGAAGTAGCTATCCAAAAGGCCATCGAGCAGGGCTCGCGTGCACTCGACGCTCGAGGCGCCGCCTGAACCGCCTGAACCTGACGCTCCCGCGGAGGCACCTCCTACACTGCCGCCGGTATTCGGCGCACCTCCCTTGGGCGAAGCCCCTCCGCTCGGGGCTCCGGACGATGTTCCCCCGACGCCTCCGGTCGCGCCGCCACCGCCGATGTTCTGACCGCCGCTCGCAGGCTGCCCCCCGGTAATGTTTTGGCCGCCAGTCGACCGCCCGCCGGCGCTGTTCTGCCCGCCGGTCACGGACTGCCCCCCTGTTGAATTTTGCCCGCCAGTCGCAGACTGACCGCCGGTTGCGTTTTGGCCGCCGGCAGAGAGTTGGCCACCGGTAGTGCTGCCGCCGACTCCACTCTGGCCGGCGGAGGTCGCGTTCCCGCCCGTGTGATTGTCCTGCTTGTTCTCGTTTCCTCCGCAACCGCCAAGCGCGAGGGTCAGCGAGAACGCAAAGCCAGAAAGACCGAGGAGGTTGGAGCTCGAGAACCGCCGGGGCGCCATGGCGGGAAGCCTACCAGAGGACTCTTCGCGCGCTTCCGCTGCGTCGAACGCGCCCCTACCTTTGCGATCACTGCTACGCGAATATTCGCGCGGGCGCGCGCCTGCCTCGAGGCGCAGAGCGAAGTTTCTTGGCGGGCGCGCTACTTGCGCTCATAGAACGTGATGCTGACGCCGCCCGCACCAGCGCCTGGGGATGAGCTCAGAAACTTACCCGTGGTGAGGAAGGCGTAGGGGCCGTCCGAGGCGGCCTCGAACACGGGCGCCAACGTGTTTATCGGGCCGCAGTTGCGCACGATGATGAAGTTGCCGTCGTTCGGCGCCAACGTGTATCGCGCATCCAGCGTGGTCCCCGACGACCCCGCGAGCTGATAGTCCGCGCCGCCGTTGAGGATCTTACCGACGACCTTGCCGGTCGTCGTGCCGCCGGTAATCGGAATGATGTTGCGGCTGCCTCGTTTGGCGTTACTGACCGAAAACGAAGAGCCGAGCGAGACGTTTTCGGTCAGCACTTCCGTGCCCTTCGTTCCGCTTCCTGCGACGCAGTCCCACGAATTGTTGGGGACACCTGCGGGGTCTTTCAGTTGTACCTTGGTGGCTCCGGCAGCCGCCATCGACACGTCGTAGACGTCGAGCGTGATTTTGCTGCCCCCGGGGTCGACCTTGCGAGTGCCAACGAGCTTGGCCGTATTGAGCCAGGAAGCGGAGCCCGACGTCGGCGCTTCGATATCCGGCACGATGCGGACAGCGGAATCGCCCGGCGCAGCGACACCACAAACCCGCACGAAAATGGACACGTTGTCGCTCGTCTTCCAAACGAGCACCTCTTCCAATTCCATGGCGCCGGTCGAGAGCGTCAACTCGTAGTCGAGGCCGCCGGTCATCACCGTGCCCTTCAACTTGTCGCCAGTGATCGTTCCGCCAGACACGTCGAGCTGACGCCGCTTGCCGAACTGCGTGTTGCCGACGTTGTGCGTGGCGCTGACGTTGAGGGCGATGCTGAATGCCAATGTGCCAGCGGTTGGCGCAGGAATTCCGTCAGCCATACCGCAAGTCCACGACGGATCTGGAACGAGCGTCGCACCATCGGAGCCAGTGCCGCCGCCGGCCGAACCCCCTGTGTTTGCGCTGCCGCCAGTCGTTGCTGTTGCTCCGCCCTTGCCCGCCCCGCCGCCAGTTGCGGCAGAGCCCGCGGTTCCACCGGTTCCCAGCGCCCCTGACGTTCCTGCGCCACCGCTTCCGCCCTTGCCGCTTCCGCCCCCAGTTGAGACAGCGCCGGCCGCCCCTCCGGTGCTCGACGAGCCGCCGGTGCTCGCAGCGGTTCCGCCAGTCGAACCGCCAGTTCCCTGGATGCCACCGGTGCCCGAATTGCCGCCGGAAGTTACGACGCCGCCGGTTCCCGGTGCGCCCGAGCTGCCGCCAGTCGCGGTGCTGCCACCGGTGCTCGTGCCACCGGTGCCCGTACCACCGGTGTTCGTGCCACCCGAGGCAGGAGAATCACTTGAGTCCCCGCTCGATGAAGTGCAGCCCCAAATACTGCAGGTGCAGGTTAGGGCGAGCGCAGTGAGTGGCAACCTCGCGAGAGCGCTGAACGCCATTGCAATTTTCCTCCGCAAACAGAGACAGCGATCGACGAAAGACCAGGAGATGCGGAGTCTGGTAACGCCGAACGCAGCGATGGAATCACAGCCGTGAGTCCGCTCGCTACGGGCGATTTATGTCCTCCCCCCCGGCCACGCGGAAAATTGCGGTATGAGCCAGGTCACAGTGAACGATCGACCGACGTTGCGCGCGATGACGTCGTGATTCTCTCGGGGACGCGAAGGATCGGTCCCGAAAGCCGCCCGGCGCCCACCAGGGCACCGGGCAAGCTCGTCGAAACGAACCGGAGGAAAAGCGCCTCGACGACGCCACGCACGCCTCACTCAGAATGTGGCCGTGACGACCACGCTGCTCGGTGCTGCGTTGCTCCCTGCTGTGCGATAAGCGCAAAAGCCGATGCTGCCCGTGTTGTTGCCTCCGGCGGGGATGACCTTGGCCCACGCGGGGGCGGGCGTGACGGTCGTGTTGCCGGTCGTACTGGTCCGGTAGATGTTCCAGTAGTCGTACATGGTCGTGCCATTCAGGTTCACCACCGAGCTCCAGTCCGCCGTGGCGATGGAGAACGGGTTCGAGATGGTGAGCGCGCCGCAATACCAGTTCGACCCGCTCTGGGTGGTGTTGAAGATGCCGCTGATGCTCGCCTGCTGGCCCGGGCAAACGGTGCGGGTGCGGGTGATCGAGGCATCGTCGACGAACAGCTCCACCGTGGTGCGCGGGCCTTCGACGTACACGGTCGCCTCGGTCAGCGTGCAGTTCGGAATCGTCACGTTTCCGCTGAGCTGCAACCAGCCGGTGTTGGTGGCGGTGCCCGAAGCCACCGCCGTGTAAACGGTCGAGGCGCCCTGGCACGTCGAGCGCAACGTGAGCTGCACCGGTTCGCTTGGGTCGTTGGCGATGCGGGCCCAGACACTGGCCGCCAGGGTTTCGCCCGGCGTGGCGGTGCCGAGCAGCGGGTATTCCGCGCCCTGCCAAGTGCCCTGGGTGCGGTTCACCACGCGCAGGCTGCGAGTCCCACCGTGAGCCTGCAGGGTCGAAGACGAGATGGTCGTCCCCGAAGAACCCACCCAACCGGAGGTGTTGGTCTCGAACGTCTGATTCGTGACCAGCTGCTGCGTCAGCTGCGAGCAGTTGCACGATGTGACCGGGGCCAGCGTGCCCGTGGTAGTCGGCCGGTAGAGCTTGCCGCTCAAGCACAGACCGGGGAGCTCCGTGGACGTGCCCTGATTCCAATAGGGCCGGTTGAGCGAATCGACGTAGGCCTCCCAATGGTCGAAGAGCGTGGTGCCCAGGAGGCAGGTGGTGTTGGTCGAACCCACCGGGCATTGCAGCTGCGCTTGAGTGGCGCCTTGGCCACCGCCGGCGCTGGTGCTGCGCCCGCTTCTGTCCGTGGCCCAGTGGCTCGCCACTACCGCGGTGGTGTCGGTTCTTCCGATCAGCCCACCGACGCCGCCATAGGTGCCCGCAACTCCCGAAACCGGCCCAGTCGAGAAGCTGCCGGATACCGTGGAGCCGCTGGTGACGAAGCCGACCAGACCGCCGGTTGCGCCGCCATCGGAGTTCACCGAACCGGTAGCAAAACTCGCGCTCACCGAGCTGTCAAAGCTCGCCTCGCCGACCAGACCGGCGAAGGCATCGCAGTTGGCCGGGCCGCAATTGGCGTCTGCCCCAACGACGTTGCCAGTCGCAAAGCAGCCCTTGATCACCGTGCCGGCGACCCGGCCGACGAGACCTGCGAGATCCGAGGCGTATCCGCCGGACGGACCGACCCCGGTTGGAGACACGGCCGAATAGCAGTTGGTGATCGTCGAACCGATCGCATCCGCGGCCAAGCCACCGCCCAAGTTCGAGGCCTGGATGTTCGTGCCGCTGCCCACCACGCCCAAGTTCCGGATGGTCGCGCCGCGCAAACCGCCGAACAAGCCGCTTTCGTGATCGGTGGTCATGAAATTCGCGATGGTGTGTCCGTTGCCCTCGAACGTCGATTGAAACGCCTCGGTCGTGGCGTCACCGAGGTGGCCCAGCGAATCCCAGTCCGCGGGGGCACTTCCAAAGTCCAAGTCGTTCAAGAGCTCATAGCCGCGGCAATGCCGGGCCAGGACAGCGCCACGAAGCGTGACGCCGTCGTGTGACAAGATGAACTGTCCCGTCACCAACGTGACGAGCGCAGGAACGACTCGAGGAAGACATCCCGAGTTGTTCGCGATCGACCCGAAATCCGGGAGGCTGTCGTTGCGCAGCGAAATCCCAGTCCCGTCGAGATTTACCTTCGCAAGCTCGGTGATGTTGTGGATGTCGATGAGACCGTCCGAGTCCAGATCGACGTCGGCGACGCCGTTGCCGTCGTCATCTTGATCCACGGTGTCGATGAGACCATCGTTGTCATAGTCGTTCGGACGCGTATCGAGCGTGAGACCGGAAGAGGACTGGCAAGCCGCATTGCAGCTGGCGTTCCAGGCGTCGGGGCGGCCGTCGAGGTCGAGATCTTTGGCGGCCGCGACCTTATGTGGAAACTGATCGAGCACCAGCGTCGAAGCGCCCTGACATTGCTCGTTGCAGCCTTCGCGCCAGTAGTCCGGGGCGCCGTCGTTGTCGTTGTCGGCCGCCGCCTCCCAGGCCGAGGGAAACTTGTCGTTGGCGTCGAGCACGCCGTCGCCGTCGCTGTCCCGATAGACGACGCCGTTCAGCCGCAGCGCCGGCACCTGCTGGTTGGTGCCGAAGTCCCACGCCGGTTGGCCATTCCAGTTGAGTACACTTTGCCAGCCTGAAAAGAGCCCGGACTTGCAATCCGGGTCGTTGGCCGTGTCCGTGCACTTGAGGTCAGCCAGGGTGACCGCGACGGCGGTCGAGGTGCCGCCAGTCCGGGCCTTGGTGTAGCCGGTCGTGTCGGTCGCGAAAAAGCTGGAGGTGATGGCCGCCTGACCAAAACCCACGACCCCACCGCCGGCGTAACCACTGCCGACCACTGCGCCCGAAACGAAGGTGTTGGTGATCGTCGTGCCACCGGAGACCAAGCCGATTAGCCCGCCGAAGTAGTGCCCCTCTCCGACGACGCCGCTCATGAAGCTGTCGCGGATGCTGCCGCCGATCATTTCGCCGGCAAGGCCGCCGATCCACGCGTGGTAACGAGCAGAGGTCACCCGACCCGTTACGAAGCTGCGCGCGATGTTGCAGTTTTCCCCCTGTCCGACCAGACCGCCCACGTCCTCGCCGGCGCGAACATCCAGGCCCGTGAAGCTCTCGGACAGGTCGGTCCAGCCGCAATATCCGATGAGTCCGCCGACGAATTGACTGTTGTTGACGAACATCGAACCGCTGCCGACGGAGACGTTGCGAACGCTGCTTTCGAACACCTCTCCTGCCAACACCCCGGTATAGAAGGCGAAGTTGGTGAATTGGGCGTTCTCGAATCGGAGGTTCCTGATGTTTCCCGCGACGACCCGGCCGAACAAGCCTTGCCCGCCGTCGTTTGGAGGGGCAATGATCGTCAAATTCCGGATCACGTGGCCGCCGCCATCGAACTCTGCGAAGAACTCCGGAATCGTGTCCCAGCCCATCATGGGCGTGAAGAACTGGTCTTCTGGCCCAACGCCGGCGGGGCTGTTCGTGTCGAAATTCAGGTCTGCGGTGAGGAAGTAGCCAAAGCACCCAGCCGC
>DASZQI010000034.1:0-39063 GCA_035549735.1 Polyangiaceae bacterium
GGCGCGCACATCCGCGCGGTCTCCGACAATGTCGACACCGCCAATCTCGTCGGGCTGCCGTCCGCGCACATCTACGCGATCGCCATGGGCGTCGTGGGGATCACTGTCGCGATTTCGGCGGGCTTCATGGCGGTGTGGACGAACTTCGACCCGACGAGCGGACCGAGCCGGCTGCTGATCGCCTTCGAGGCGGTGGTGCTGGGCGGGCTTGGCAGCCTGTGGGGAACGCTCGCGGGCGGCATCCTGCTCGGGGTGGCGCAGGCGCTTGGCGGACAGTTCGATGCGGCGTGGCAGGTGCTTGCCGGGCACGTCGTATTCCTGGCGATTTTCGTCATCAGGCCGCAGGGCCTGTTCCCGAGGTACTGATGACGCGGCCGACGCTCAGAGACTCGCTGGTTCCGATCGGCCGGCTGCTGCTCATCGCAGGATTCGTATTCCTGCTGGTGGGGCCATTCGTGCTGAGCGTCCGGCAGATGCAGATCACGATCGAGTTCCTGTCGATCTTCGTGCTGGCGCTGATGTGGAACCTGCTCGCCGGCTACGCCGACATCGTGACCGTGGGGCAGCATGCCTTCGTCGGTGTCGGAGCCTACGCTTTCTTCGGCTTTCTCGTCCTGGCGGGCATGGACCCGTACCTGTCCGTGGCGCTCGCTGGCGTCGTGGCGTTCGTCATCGCGCTGCCCGTTATGGCGATCATCTTCCGGCTCCGCGCGGGGTATCTCGCGGTCGGAAGCTGGGTGGTGGCGGAGACATTGATGCTGGCGGCCGGGAAGCTGTCGGCGTTCGGCGGCGGCTCGGGGGTTTCCATGCCGGCCGCCGCCGTGAAGCTGTTCGGCGAGAACGCTGCGCTTCGCTACACGCACGTCTACTGGCTTGCGCTGGGCCTCGCGATCGTCGCGTTCGGTGCGACGTGGCTGCTGATGCGCTCGGCGATCGGCGTCGGGCTCACTGCCATGCGCGACGACGAGGAAGGGGCAGGCTCGGTTGGCGTGAACCTCACGCGCGCGCGCATCCTCTGCTTCCTCTGGACGGCGCCGTTCCTTGGCATTGCCGGTGCGCTGATCACGCTGCAGAAGCTCCGCGTCGCGCCGCCTGCTTCGTTCAGCATTATCGACTGGACCGTGTACATCATCTTCATCGTGGTGATCGGCGGCATCGGCAGTTTCGAGGGGCCGATCATCGGTACGCTCGTCTTCTTCCTCATCCGGGAATACCTCGGCGAGGCCGGTGTCTGGCACTTCATCATCCTTGGCGCCGTGTCGATCGTGGTGATCCTGATCGAGCCCCGCGGGCTGTGGGGGATTCTCAGGCGCTTCATCCCCGGCGATCTCATCCCGGTGGCGCACAAGCCGCGGCGGAAGCCTCAGGCGTAGATCATGGACGACGACCGCCAGACAATTCGCGACCTCATCGAGAATTGGGTGGTGTGGCGCGATGCGGGCGACTGGGAGCGTTTTCGCTCGGTCTGGCATGACGACGGCCGCATGATGGCGACGTGGTTCCAGGGCTCCGCCGATGAATTCATCGAAGTCAGCCGCGCAGGCTTCGATCGTGGCGTACGCATACTCCATTTCCTCGGCGGTTCATCGATCGACATTTCCGGCGCGCGTGCGATCGCGCAGACCAAGATGACGATAAGCCAGCGGGCGGAAGTCGATGGCGTCGTGTGCGACGTCGTGTGTACCGGCCGGATGTACGATTTCCTCGCAAAGCGCGACGGGCGCTGGGGCCTGGTGCTGCGTCAGCCGATCTACGAGAAAGATCGCATCGATCCGGTGCCGCCCGACGCGCGCCTCTCGCTCGGTGCCGAGCTGCTGGCAAGATTTCCCGAAGGCTACCGCCACCTCGCCTACTTGCAGACCCGGATCGGCTACAAGGTGAAGTCCGACATGCCCGGGCTCATTGGGCCTGAAGTCGAGGCGCTCTACGCGCGCGGGCGCGCGTGGCTGGCGGGAAGCGCCGCGCCGTAGTCCGCGCTATCCGGCGATCTCGATCAGGGTCGGCAGCACGTCGCCGAATACGCTGTCCTTCCCCGGCTTACCAAAATCGAAATAGACCCGCCGGAAGAGACTGAACAGCGTGTCGTAGGTCTTGCGGTTCTCCGGGCGCGGCTCGAAGACCTTGTGGTGCGGGCAGACGGCCGCCTGCGCGTCCTCGATGGTATTGAACACGCCCGCCGCCATGAACGCGAAAATCGCGGAGCCGATACCGGTGACATTGGATTCCGGAACGAGAACGGGACGGCCCAGCACGTCGGCGTAGATCTGGTTGAGCAGCGGATTGTTCTGCGGAATGCCGCCGCCGTTGATGACGCGGTCGGTCGGTGTGCCGTACTCGGCCATACGGTCGAGTACCGCGCGAGTATGGAATGCGGTGCCCTCGATGGCGGCGAACATCTCGTCCTGCGCAGTGTGCGCCAGCTTCCAGCCGATGGTGATGCCGCCGACGTTGGCGTTGACGAGCACGGTGCGGTCGCCGTTGTCCCAGGGGAAGCGCAGCAGGCCGGTCTGACCGGCGTGGTATTTCTCGAGGCCCTTCGACATATCCGCGACGGACGTGCCGGCACGTGCCGCGATCGCGTTGAAGACGTCGCCGACGGCGGAGAGTCCTGCTTCAACGCCGGTGTAGCGCGGGTGCGAGCTGCCCTGGACGACGCCGCACACGCCGGGGATAAGCTTGGCCTGATCCGCGAAGGCGATGATGCAGGTCGACGTGCCGACGACGTTGACGACGTCGCCACGCTTGGCGCCGGCGCCGATCGCGTCCCAATGCGCATCGAAGGCACCGACGGGGATGGGGATGCCCGCTTTGAGGCCCAGCTCGGCGGCCCAGCGCGGCGTGAGGTAGCCGGCGATGTGATCGGACGTGAGATAGTCGCCGATCATTTTCGCCCGAACGCCTTTCAGCACGGGGTCGAGCTTCACCAGGAATTCCTCGGGCGGCAGTCCGCCGAAGCCCGGGTGCCAGAGCCACTTGTGACCGGCGGCGCAGATGCTGCGCTTCGCCATCGCAGGTTCGGTGACGCCGGACAGCGTCGCGGCGACGAGATCGCAATGCTCGAAGGCGCTGGCAAACTTTGCGCGCTTGTCGGGATTGTGCCTGAGCCAGTGCAGCAGCTTGGCCCAGCCCCATTCTGCCGAATAAACGCCGCCGCACCAGTTGATCGCCTCGAGGCTGTCGCGATGCGCGAGTTCGGTGATCTCCTGCGCCTCGCCCTTCGCGCGGTGGTCGCACCAGAGGTAGTAGTCGTCGATCGGCTCCATGTCGGCGCCGACGGGCACCACGCTCGAGCCGGTGGTGTCGAGCGCGATCGCGGCGACCTGCTCGCCCGATATACCTGCGGATTTCAAAGCGCTCTTCGAGGCGACGGCCAGTGCCGACATATGGTCGGCGTGGGATTGCGTCGCGAAGTTGAGGTCGTCGTGACGGCGATGCAGCGGGTATTCGCCGACGGCCGATGCGATCATGCCGGCCCTGCTGTCGACCAGCGACACCCGGACGCTGAGCGTGCCGAAATCGACACCTGCCACGATCGTCATTGTTCCTCCCCAGGCGGCCCGCGTCGGCTCTGCCGCGCGCGGCCTTGTCGCTGTCACAGGTCGTCGGGCTGGCCGTAGTAGGCCTTGACCCCATGCTTCCGGAAAAAATGCTTGTCGTGCATGGACTTAGGCAGGGGCTGGACGCCCTGCTGCAGCCCAACGGTGTGTGCGGCGAGGCGTGCGATGTATTCGATGATGACCGCGTTGTGGACCGCGTCGTCCGCGCTCTTTCCCCACGCAAACGGGGCGTGGCCGCGCACCAGCACGCCCGGGTTCTGATCGGGGTCGATGTTGGTGAAGGTGCGTACGATCAGTTCGCCCGTCGCCTTCTCGTATCCGGCTTCGATCTCCTCCGGCGTCAGAAATCCGGTGACCGGAATCTCGCCGTGGAAATAGTCGGCGTGCGTTGTCCCGAGGCAGGGGATCGGCAACCCTGCCTGCGCCCACGCGGTGCCGTATTCGGAATGGGTGTGTGCGACGCCGCCGATGTTCGGGAAGCGGCGATACAGTTCGAGGTGCGTCGCGAGGTCGGACGACGGGCGGAGGTTGCTGTCGACCACGCGCCCATCGAGATCGGTAACCACGATCTGTTCCGGCGTCAGTTCCTCATACGGAACACCGCTCGGCTTGATCGCGACCAGCCCGTCGGCGCGCGAGATTCCGCTGACATTGCCGAAGGTGAAAATGACAACGCCGTGACGCACCAGAGCCTGGTTCGCGACAACGACTTGCTCGCGCAGCTTTGCGAGTAGGAGAGCCAACTGGGTACGTTTCCGGAGCGTTCGTTGCGCGCGTTGCGTATTTGCCTTATTGTATTATCCATAGGCCAATAGGCCATGGTGTCAATGAGTGCCAACAAAACATGCCTTCAAAACTCAAGACTTCCGCTGCTCCTCGCGGAGCGGCGCCCGCGGGGGCGGGCAATCACTCTGCCGTCATCGACTTCGCGCCGCTTGAGGCGTGGTTCGTCACCGGCAGTCAGCATCTCTATGGACCGAAGGCGCTAGCCGAAGTCGAGGTCCATGCCCGCGAGGTTGTTGCGGGACTGAATGCGGCGGGTCTCCCGATCCGCGTCGTATTCAAGCCGGTGGTGACGACGCCGGACGAGATCACCGCGGTGCTGACCGAGGCGAGCGCGTCGGCGAATTGCATCGGCGTCATCGCGTGGATGCATACGTTCAGTCCGGCGAAGATGTGGATCGCGGGCCTGACGCGGCTGACCAAGCCGCTGTGCCACCTGCACACGCAGTTCGGCCGCGACATCCCGTGGTCGACCATCGACATGAATTTCATGAACCTGAACCAGTCGGCGCACGGCGACCGGGAGTACGGGTTCGTCGCGGCACGGCTCCGGCTCGAGCGCAAGATCGTGGTCGGTCACTGGCAGGACAGCGACGTCATTTCGGAGCTCGAGGGCTGGTCGCGCGTGGCGATGGCCGTTGCCGAGTCGCGTCGACTGAAGATCGTGCGCTTTGGCGGCATGAACATGCGCGAAGTCGCCGTCACCAGCGGCGACCGCGTCGAAGCCGAGATCAAGTTCGGATGGTCGGTGAATGGCCACGCCGTCGGCGATTTGGTCGAGCGTATCGCGGCGGTCGGTGACGCCGAGGTGGAACGGCTGGTCGAGGAGTACGAGGGCAGTTACGCGATCGCACCGGCGCTGCGCAGGGGCGGCGAACACCGCGAGAGCCTGCGGCACGCGGCTCGCCAAGAGCTCGGAATGCGCGCTTTCCTCACGAGCGGAGGCTACGGAGCCTTCACCACGACCTTCGAAGACCTGTACGGGCTCACTCAGCTTCCCGGTCTCGCCTGCCAGCGTCTGATGGCCGATGGCTACGGATTTGGCGCCGAGGGTGACTGGAAGACGTCCGCGTTGGTGCGCTTGATGAAGGTCATGTCCGCCGGCCGCAAAGGCGGCGTGTCGTTCATGGAGGACTACACCTATCATCTGGTGAAGGGTGAGGAGCGCATCCTCGGCGCGCACATGCTCGAGGTGTGCCCCTCGATTGGCGACGGCAAGCCTTCGCTCGAGGTGCACCCGCTATCGATTGGTGGCAAGGAGGATCCCTGCCGTCTCGTGTTCAACGCGGCGCCTGGGCCCGCGGTGGCGGCCACGCTCGTGGATATGGGCGGGCGGATGCGCCTCATCGCTCAAGAGGTGGACGTGCTCAAGCCCGAGCACGAGATGCCAAAGCTGCCGGTGGCGAGGGCGGTGTACGTGCCGCGGCCGGACTTCAAGCGCGCTTGTCAGGCTTGGCTCTTGGCCGGCGGCGCGCATCATACTTCGTTCAGCCAGGCGGTCACGGCCGAGCAGCTCGAAGACTTCGCGGGGATCTTGGGCGTGGAATACGTGCGCATTGGGCACGGCACCGAAATTTCAGCGCTCAAGAACGAGCTGCGTTGGAATGACCGAATGGCCGCTCGTTAGGCCTCAGAGCTGCGGATGAAATCGAGCTACAGCGCGCTGAAAGAGCAGGCTTTTCAGGCAAACCTGGAGATCCCGCGCCGGGGTCTGGCCATCTATACCTTCGGTAATGTCTCCGCATTGGACGCAGCCCGCGGAGTGTTTGCCATCAAGCCGAGCGGAGTCGCGTACGAGAACCTCAGCGCGGACGACATGGTGGTGGTCGACCTCGAATCGAAGGTCGTGGAAGGGAAGCTGCGTCCCTCCTCGGACACCAAGACCCACGCCGCTCTCTACCGAGCCTTCGACGGAGTCGGCGGTATCGTGCACACGCATTCCACGCACGCAACCGCTTGGGCTCAGGCTCGCATGCCGATTCCGATCTACGGCACGACCCACGCGGACCACCTGGCGGGGGACGTTCCTTGCACCGAGCTGATGAGCTCGGACGCGGTCGAGGGCGACTACGAGGCGGAGACCGGTACGCAAATCATCGATTGTTTTGGCAAGCGCGATCCACGAGAGACTCCGATGGTGCTCGTGGCCGGGCATGGCCCGTTCGCTTGGGGGAAGACCGCCGAGAAGGCGGTGTACAACGCGGTCGTCTTGGAAGAGCTCGCCAAGATGGCGTTCATCACGCGAACTCTGGACCCCCGCGCCGGGCGATTGCCGGACTACTTGGTGCGAAAGCACTACGAGCGCAAGCACGGGAAGAGCGCCTACTACGGCCAGTAGCGCTGCGGTTCGAGAGCAGGAACCCGAACCCCCACTTCGCCACGACAACAGAAGGTTCGACTATGCGACGACTAGTACAGATCTCGGGATTGTTGGTCACAGCCTTGCTCTCTGGCCCCGTTTTCGCTCAGGACCCGACTGAGTCGGATGGCTCCGAACCTGCCAAGGACACCAAGGCCGACGCATCCAACAAGGCTTCCGACGAGGGCACCAAGTCCGAGGAAGCGGCCGCGGAAGCGCAAAAGGAAAAAACGCCCGAGAACGCGCCCGCTGCGTCGGCGGCGCCAGCTGCAGCTCCCGTCGCACCGGTCGCAGCGCTTGAGGCCAAGCCGAAGCTCGGCGACACGACCGTGCATGGATATTTTCGCGGCGGGTTCGGGGCGAGCAGCCTGAAAGGGCGCCAAGTCTGCTTTTCGTTGGCGAAACCCGGGGGCGTGGTGTCGAAGTATCGGCTCGGCAACGAGTGCGAGGTTTGGGCGGAGTCCGAGTTTACCACCGTCGCGTACGCGGACGACGAGGGCATGGTCGCGCGCATGCACTTCATGCCGACCGTCTTTCTGCCCACGTCGGTGAACGGCTACTCTCCGACCGGCGTGGTCAACTCGCCCGCGCTGTACACGACCTCCACCGGCGCGACGATAGCGTTTCCGAACCTGTACTTGGATATGAAAGGAATTCCCTGGCTCTTCGGGGGAACCGCGTGGGCCGGCACTCGCTATTACAAGCGGGAATCGGTCTACATCAGCGACTTTTTCTACTGGAACCCGTCGGGCGTCGGCGGTGGAGTCGAAGACATCGAGCTCAGCAAGGATTTGCGCCTGAGCTACGGAGTCTTCGCGGTCGACGGCGAACCGGCCGCGCCGGCGACGAGCACCTCCCCCCTGCTGCCGCTGCAAGTGGACTTCGGGTTTCGCAACGACCTGCAGCTTCGCGGCATCAAGTTTTGGGACAGCGGTGAGTTCCAGGTCGGTTTTCAGTACATTGCCGATTACAGCAATCACCTCGACGACAATGGCGCCAGCATCACCCACAGCGGCTGGGGCGCCACTGTTCAGTTCGTGCAGAAACTACTGGGTGGCGAGAACAAGCTCGCGTTCCAATACGGTAGGGGCGGTGGCACGGGTTTCGGAACGCTGGCCCGCTTCTATTACCCCGATTTTTCGCTCTATCACACGTCTGCGGAGTCTCGGCTCCGCATCGTAGACGTGCTCACCGCTCAGCCGGCGGACATCATTGGCGGACAAGTTGGCCTTGTCTACCAGCACGATGACCTGGGCACGAGCGGCGGGAAACAGGATTGGTATTCCGCCGGTGCGCGCGTCACTTTAGGACTCACCAAGTACGCGAAGACGATCGCCGAAGTCGGCTACGACCAAGTCAACAAGAACAACGGCAATCAGGCGCTGTCGCTGTGGCTCGCGAAGGCAACTTGGGTGCCCATTGCGCTCACGGCCTCCCCGGGATTCTGGTCGCGTCCGGAACTGCGGCTGTTCTACACCTGGGCGACCTGGAACGAAAACGCTCGCACCGCCACGGTTGACTCCGGGTTCGTTTACACCGCGACTCAGTACTTGAGTGGCGCCACCTTCGGGTTGCAGGGCGAGACGACCTGGTAGTTGCCGCGCGTGAGAGTGACGCCGCGGCAATGGGGGGCGGAGGGCGTTCCGTCCGCATTTGCCGGGCGCCGAGGTACCGTCGCAAGCCGCGAGGGACGAGCATCCAACGGAGAAATCGCCCTTCTATCGCTCGCGCCATGCAGGCGGCGGGAGAGCGAATTCCTTTAGTTTCAAGAACTTGTCGCTGCTTTCAATGCGTGACCCAAGGTCGGAACGCAGTGCTGTGGAATCGGCGACTTTTTCTTCAGAGTGCTAACCTCGGTCGCGATGGACACGAGGCGCTGGTCGACGCTCTGGGTGTTCGCCGGCGGCTGTCTAACGGGGGCCGTGTTGATCGGCTTGCACGCTGGCGCCGGTGATTCGCAGCTGCCAACCGGCTCGACTCGCTCGCCGCTGGGCTCCAGCGAGTCGCAGTTGCCCGCGGTCGCGCTCGCAGCGCAGCCTGCGCCCGAAGTGGTTTCGTCGGCCGTTGTCCCGGCTGGAGATACGGAAGAGCGCGCGCCAGCCGCGACCGATACGGGTAACTCGGTTGCGGACGTCTTGGGTCGGCTGGAGGCCGAGTACCGACAACGTGCTGCGACTCCCCCAGCGAGCAAAGAGCGAGAACCAGCCGGTTCGGATGAGCCCTCTCGTGATGCCGTGCGAGCAGAGGTTGCTAGCGCTGTCAGCGAGGTGACCGCGTCCAAGCCTTCACCGAGCGAGGCGGCTCCCGTGGCGCGCGAGCCAGCCCCGGACGCGCCAGCCGCTGTTCCGCAGCCCAAGGAATCGCCGGGGGATGCGCGCGTGGCCGCGCTAGTCGCGGAGCCGGAGCCCGTCATCGCTGCTGCCAAAGAACTGCCCGCGCCGGTCGCTTTGGAACACGGCGGCCCGACCCGTTCGGTCGACAAGAGCCAGCAGCAGATGACCGCTCAGATTCAGCAGCTCACGGCCCTGCAGCAAGCCACGCTCGTCCAGCAGTCGGCCGTGCTGCAATATCTGCAGCTCTTGGCGTTGTCGGGCTCGCCGCCAGTCGCCCGCGCCTGGTCGGTCCCTCGGCGTCGCCCAGCGGGTGGCCGTATCGTGCCCACGCTCCCGAGCTCAATCAGCGACACCGACAACCCGTGGGGCTTCGAGCTTCAGCCGAGCCTTTTGGTTCGCTGAGTAGGAACGTAGACAGCGCCCTGCGGAACTGAACGTCGAGCAATTCCGCAGGGCAGCAGCGTCAGCGCGTTCGGGGCGACCGAGGCTCGGCACACCTCACATCGTGTAGAAGAACTCCTCTTTCACGATCTTGTTGTCCTTGATCGTGAACAGGCCTACCTCGGTCATCTTGAAACGCTTGTTTTCGGGTTTGAACGTGACTTCGTAGCTGAACCGGACTGCGAAGCGATCATCGTGCGGGTACGGCCCATCGACCTCGGCGCTGTGCACGGTGTGGTTGTCCCTCCACCACTTGCTCTTCGCGCGGATGGCGTCGAGGCCGCGCGACGTGCGATCTTGCCCGGGCGGCGCTCCGGCTTCGACACTGACGGCATCCTTCGAAAAAAGCTCGTTCAGGCACTCTTCGTTTTTGTGATCCGACACGAGCTCGACGTAGCGCTTCGCAATTTCGATCGTCGACATGGGCACCTCCGTTGGTTGGGGCCGACATTTATTCGCCCGCGACTGCGGAGCCGCAAGGGGCTTTCCTCCCTCGGCGTGCGCAAGGTTTGCGAATTCACGCGTTGCCCGGCCGCTCGAACGGAGGTTTCTTTTCCGACTTCATTGCGATATACGCGGAGCAACGTGGCGACGATGAAACACTCCGGGGCCAAACAAGACGGTGACTCAGCGTCTCAGCGGATCAGCAAGAGAATCGCCGAGCTCGGTGACTGGCGCGGCGAGACGCTCGGCCAGGTGCGCGCGCTAATCAAGGAAGTGGTTCCCGACGTCCTCGAGGAATGGAAATGGATGGGAACTCCGGTCTGGTCGCGAGACGGCATTATTTGCACCGGCGAGACCTACAAGAGTGTGGTGAAGCTCACCTTCGCCAAGGGCGCCTCCCTGAAGGATCCGTCCAAGCTGTTCAACTCGAGCCTCGATGGCAACGTGCGTCGGGCCATCGACATCCATCAAAACGAGAAAATCAACGTTCGCGCGCTGACTGCGCTCATCCAGGCGGCCGTCGCGCTGAACGCCGCCGGCAGGGCCGGTAAGAAGGCACCCGCCAAGGGCGCAATCGGCACCGCGAAGAAGGCCACCGCGAAGAAGGCCACCGCGAAGAAGGCGCCTGCGCGCAAACGCCGAGCCTGAATCCTCGGGTACCCGCCGGAAATCCGCCGGATGGCAGGCCCACACCGGGCTGGTCCTCGCGGAGCGAAGAGCGCGGCCGGTCGGATCTCGCCGTGTCCGTTGGAGTGCGCGTATGAAGGCTTCGGCCGCGTGCACTTCACAAACTAACTATGGTTGCTCCCGTACGGGCTGGACTATCTTCGTGCCAGTGCGGTCGCACCGCCTGGGTCGCGCGCCCGAACGGTGGTGAGGGAAAGCCTTGATGACGCGAGCGAGCACTAAGCGAGCCGGCCCTTGGAGTCGGGGTCGCACGGTTGCACGAGCGCGCTTCGCTGGCGGAATTCTCGTGGCCGCGCTCGTTACGCTCGCGTCGAGCGCGCACGCCGCGGCCCGCTGGGAAAATGGCCGGGGCCTCGATCTTCGATTGTTTCGTCCCCCTGCCGATCCGGACGGCTACCTCACCGTCAACGGGACGCGGACTCTTCGGCCGTGGGAGCTCGGCTTGCGGTTGACCCTCGACGCGGGCTTCGGCCTCGTGCCGGTGCGCGCGTTCGATTGGGATAGTGCACAGACCCCGGAGCAAGCGACTCGGACGCAAACCGTGGTCGACTCGGTCGCTACGGGCGTCATCGGCATCAGCCTTGGGCTGGCTTCACACCTGGTCGTGGGGGCGGCGCTGCCGCTCCAGCGCGTGGCGGGCAAGGCGGTGGTCATTCCCGCGCTGTACAACGATCGCGCCGACCGCGAGCCAGGCGAACTCAGCAGTTTTGGGCTGGGTGAGCTCGAGATTTCAGCGAAATATTCGCTACTCGAAGTGGTGCCGGGCGGGTTCATCACGCCGGGTGGCAGGGCGGGGGTGTCCGGCGTCTTGCGCTTCGGTGTCCCCACCGGCGACACCGAGCAGTTTCGCGGAGAGCCCGGTATCACGCTTTGGCCGAGCGTGGTCACGGAGTACGCGCCGTTTCCTTTCTTGCGCGGTGCTCTCGAAGCGGGCTATCGATTCGTCGCGCGCGACGGCGCCGAAGTGCCGAGCGGGGGGCGCTCGTCGCCCGTCCAGTCCGATGTCGAAGCAGCGCCGAACCTTCGCTACAGGGCGGGCTGCAGCGGCCTCACCACGACCGCGACTTGCTCGGGACCGGTGTTGGGGGGCGACACGGTCACTTACGATGACCTCGCCACGCTTGGAGCCGGCCTGAACGTCGCGGCAACCCCACGCTTGGGCGTGCTGGCCGAGTGGTACGCGGCAGCCGTGGTTTCGGCGCTTGGTCGTCAGGGAGCGATCTCGGGTGAAGTAGCGCTCGGCTTGCGCTACCAACTCACGAGCTACGTTTCGGTCACGCTCGGCGGCTCCTTGGGCGCTCCGCGGGGCATCGAAGCCGCGACCGGGCGCGGGTTTTTGTCGCTCCTGATGGCACCCACCGATGCCGATCTCGACGGTGACGGCTACGCGACCCGGGACGACGCTTGCCCCGATAGTGCCGAGGATTTCGACGGTTTCGAGGACTCAGACGGCTGTCCCGAGCCCGACAACGACGGCGACCGTGTCCCTGATGCGAGCGACCCCTGCCCGGATGATGCCGGCCCAACGGCGGGAGCCGGCTGCCCGCTGCAGCCGCTAGGCGATCGCGATCGCGATGGCGTCAACGACTACCGCGATGATTGTCCGGACGTCGCCGCCCCGGGGACCGCGGACGGTTGCCCAACCAGCGCTGGCGCGGGAACACCGGGAGGAACTCGATGACAGGCTCGGGGTTCAATCGTAGAGACTTCATTCGTACCGGTGTCGGCACCGCGCTCTCGGTCGCAGCGCACAGCGCCGAGGCAAAAAACCTGGAGCCGTGCAGTCCGCCGCCCGCCTCGCCGGTGATTCCGGCGGAGGCCGGCATCGCCTACGGCGAGCACTTCAGCGGCACGATGCTCGGCGACCACTTCGAGCTGGCCTTGGAGCTCGAAATAAGCGGGCTTCCGAGCTTCCTTGGCGGGCGCCACCTGGCGCGTGTGACCGGTGGGTTCGTGCGGATGGGCCAAGCTGAACCTTTTCGCGTCACCACGGGGAGCGCCGAGCTCTTTCGTCCTTGTCGTGACGGAGCGGAGATCACCCTCGAATTTAGCTACATCGACGGCCAGGGGCGGCCGATTGTCGGCCGCGGACTGCGCACGCTCGGGCCCGCGCAGCGCCGCGATCCGGCCGCCGAGCTCTCCGAGCTGGCGCTCACGTTGACGACCAACGATGCGCCGCTCGCCACCGGAACCTTGGACAGCAGCATCGAGCAGACGCTGGAGCGACTGGTTTCGGTGCGTGCAATCGGCGTCGAAGGCGCCGTTGCGCGTGAGGCGCGGGACGCGTTCCTCGAGTTCATCAATCAGGGTTGTAGCGGCGTGCATCCGGATCTGCCGTTCATCGTCGACACCGGGATTTCGCTGCCGGCTGCCGAACGTCGCGCGCTCACGCTCGCTGCTACGGTCATGCTTCCGGAGCAGCTACCGAGCAACGGCCCAAGCGTCTGTCAGGCGATTCAACAGCTGTCCACGTTTCTCGGTCATTCGGATCAGAGCGCGCTGGCCGATTTGCGCGTACAGCTGCGAACGCTCGGTCAAGCGGCGCCGTTTCTGAATGGGCTCATCGCAGACATCCGCACTTTCGTCAGGGACATTCTCGAGTCGGAAAAGCCGAGCCCGTTTCGCCCAATCCTCGACTCGATCCACAAGGTTGCGGTGCTCGGCTACTATTCGCACCCTGCGGCGGACGCGCTGGTTGGCTACCAGCGCCCGACCTTCGCTCCGCTCTACCGGGCGCGGCTGCCGGTGCGAGAACACCCGACGCCCCGCGTCTTCGACGTCGTGATCGTGGGGGCCGGCGTGGCGGGCTCCCTTCTAGCCGAACGCCTCACCGCGCAAAACAAGAGCGTGCTCTTGATCGAGCAAGGTCCGTACGTCGCAGAATGTGACCTCACCAGTGACGAAGCGCTCTGGATCGCGCGGCTGCAAAAGAACTCGGGATTGCAGCGCGCCAACCTGGACGGTCCGCTGGCGGATAGCGTCGGGAACGTCGTCGTGCTCCAGGGCGCGTGCGTGGGCGGCGGCGGCATGATCAACAACGCGGTTTGCTTCATGCTGCCCGAGCGACGCCTCGAACAGTGGCGTGGGCTCGGCTTTCCGATCGAGCCGAGCGACCTGCGGCAGAGCTTTCTCACGGTGGCCCGCGAGCTCGATATTGGCCCTATTTCCGAGAAGACCGCGTACCCGAACCCCGTGTGTCGATTGCTGGAGAACACTTTCGGCAAGGCCAAAGTGCCGAAGGTAGGCGTCCCGCTGGCGCCCGGGTTTTACGAATGCTTGGTGAACCTCGCGCCGCGCCGCTGTCTTGGCTGCGGCATGTGCAACACCGGCTGCGGCTCCGAGCGCAAACGCAACGCGCTGCAGGTGCACCTGCCTCGAGCGCTCGCGCCAGGGCGGGACACCGAGCTGCTCGCGGACACCGAAGTGGCCGAAATTTTGGTTCGCAAGAAGGCTGGCGGCGGAACGTTCGAGGTCGAGGGCTTGTCCGTGCGTACGCGCCGCGGCACCTTGCGCGTCAAGGCTCGTGAGTACGTGCTCTCGGCCGGGGCGGTCGGCACGAACGCACTGATGCTGCGCTCATCGGGCTTTCGTTATGCCGCTCAGGCTTTACCCGTCGGCAAGCGGTTCTCTGCGAATGTCGTCTCGCCGGTCGTGAGCTTCTACGACGACGAGCTGGTGATCAACCCACGGCCCACCCTTCAGCTCACGCACTACTACGTGCCGCCCGGCGCTGACGACGGCTTCTTGCTCGAAAGCATGAACGATCCGCCCGGGCAAATGGCGCTGCTCATGCCTGGCTACGGGGAGCGTCATCACCAGCGCATGCTGAAATTCAAGAGCACGGGGCTGATGGGCATCGCGATTGGTACGCTTCCGAACGGGGAGGTGACGCTCGATGAATCCGGGCGCGCCAAAATCACGATGCCGCTCGGAGAAAACGAGCACCGGCGCATGAAGGCCGCCTTCGACGTGCTATTACGCGCTCTGTTTCGCGGTGGCGCGGGGCAGGCTCCGCTGGAGGTGGTGGCCGGGATGCTCGGCGGAGGCTTTTCCATGCGCAGCGAGGCGGACGTGGATGCTTTCGGCAACTGGTTCGAGTCGATCAGCCGCGTGATCCTCTCGACTGGGCACCCTATGGGCGGTAGCGCGATGAGCAGCGACGCGCGCCTTTCCGTGGTTGGGCCCGATTTTCGCGTACGCGGTTTCTCCAACCTCCGCGTTTGCGACGCGAGCCTGTTCCCGATGGCCGCGGGGGTGAACCCGCAGTGGACGGTGCTCGCCCTCGCAGATCGCTGTGGCCACGTGATGAACAATGGTGGTTGATAATGCGCTTCGATCGGCGTGATTTCTTGGCGCTCGCCGGCGCCGGGGCCCTCGGCGGCTGCTCTGGTCCGGCAATTTTCGCCTGTCCGGAGCCGGCCGCGCCGGGCACCTGGAACAACGCTGTCCGCTCACTCGATCTCGTGCGACCGGGGCTACTCGCGTATCCAGCGAGCGCCGGCGCAGTGATCGAGCTCGTGAAAGCGGCCGAGGCGATGAAGCAGCGCGTGCGAATGACTGGCTCTGGGCACTCGTTCTCCGATGTTGCTTTGACCGATGACGTGCTGCTGCTACCCAATTTGCTCAGTCAGCCGCTCTCGCTCGACCGCACTCGGCTCAAACCGCAGGTCGCCGGCGATCGTCACCTGGTTCGTGTGCAGGGCGGTATGACCATTCGCGAGCTCAACTCGTGGCTCGACAGCAAGTGCCTGGCCCTCGCCAATCTCGGCGGATACGATGCGCAAACCATTACTGGCGTGGCAATGACTGCCACGCACGGTTCTGGCCGCGCCTACGGCCCGATCGTCTCGCAGATCCAGTCCCTGCAGCTCGTGACCACCGGCGGCAACGTACGGCAGATCGAGCCGAGCCAGGGAATTACCGACCCAGCGACGTTCCCGCGCAGCCTGGAAGAGGATCCCAATATCCCGGTGACGCTGGTTCAGGACGACGACGAGTTCAACGCGGTCAGCGTCAGCATGGGCTCCATGGGTGTGGTCACGGCGGTCGTGCTGAGGACGGTAGACAAGTTTTGGCTGCGCGAGCGGCGCAGGCCGTGCCTGTGGTCGGAGCTCGCCAAGCCCGGCGGCTACCTGGACACGCTCGTGCATCGGGCAAACGGGTCGGGCTATCCCGATCACGTCGAGATCTACATCAACCCCTACGAAACGCGACACGGCGACCACCGTTGCGTACTCACCGAGCGCACTCGCCTGCCGAGCGCGCCCAGGCCGACCCTCGACAACGTCAAGCGCGGCCCGCTCGGCGAAGGTGATGTCTTCAACGACTCGCGTTTTCGAGAGATCGCTCAGGATTTTTTGCGCGCGCAATTGAACAACGCGAAAGTCGATCAGCTCGAGCGCCTCCTCTCGACCCAGTTGGATTTCCTAGTCGACAACGAATACAGCGCAGAAAGCTACAAGGTCTTCAACATCGGCGCGATCAACCTGCTGCGCGTGATTGGTATCGAGCTCGCGTTTCCGATCGAACAGACCATCCCGGTCACGAACGAGGTGTTCGCCAAGGCCAAGCAAGAGGCCCAAAGGCGCCGCCACCATTCCGCGCCGTTTTCATTGCGCTTCGTAAAAGCCGCGAGCCCGTACCTTGCCATGCAAAATGGTCGGGACACCATGATGCTCGAGATGGGTTTGCTGGTTGCGGCACACGAGAGTCGCGAGCTGCTCACCGACTACGAACAATTCTTCATCGACAAGCGTGCAGCCCGGCCGCATTGGGGCCTCGACATGTCCGTGCTCACGAGCTTTGCTCAAGTTCAAGGGCTCTACGGCAAGGCGGCGGACGATTGGCTGCGCGTTTACCAGCGTCTGAACTCGGCGGGCACGTTCGACGGGCGGTTCACCGATCGGCTCGGTATCTCGATGCGTCCGAAGGGTTAGTGCGCGGACTAAGAGTCAGCGGCTGTTCGCCCGCTGCGCTTCACGCCTCAGGTCAGGCCGGTGAGCGGCCCGGTGCAGTACTTCGCTTCGCCGAAGGTGGTTCGGGCGTCGCCGAACAGGTTCAGGATCGAGACGAGCAGGTTGTTGTGACTGACGCCCTTGTACTGAACGAAGCGTCCAGTGCGTAGCCCGCCGCCATTGCCGGCCAGCATGAAGGGCATGCTGTTCTTCTTGTGAGTGGGTGGTTCCTGCAGCTCCGAGCCGAAAAACACCACGCTTTCGTCGAGCAGCGAGCTGCCGCCCATGTCGATCGCGGCCATCGACTGGAGCAAGTACAGGTATTGCTCGGAGTACCAGGTGCAGATCTTCTGGCACTCCGCCGGCTTGAAGCCGCCATCGTGCTGGTAATAGTGGTGGTGCTCGCTCAGGCTGAGCCAAGGAAACGTGTGCTTCGCCTCGGTGTCGCTCCATTGCAGCGTGGCCACCGCCGTGATGTCGCAGGCCAGGGCCATCACCAGCATGTCGGTCATCAGCTTGCCGACCTTGGGGATGGCTGCGTCGGTCGAGGTGTCCTTGATCGATCCGTTGTCTGCCGAGTTCTTGCCGCTGGTCGGGTTGTAGTCCGAAGTGCTGACCAGCATGGGCGCCTTGCACGTCGCGGTGGTAGTAGTGACCACCGAAAGGCTCTGCTCAATCTCCCGGATCTTGGTCAGGTGTTGCTCGATCTTTTGCTTGTCCGCGGCGCCGACTTTCTGGAGCAACGCGTTGTAGCGCTTGTCCACGAAATCCAAGATCGACTTGCGGTGAAGCTCCGCGGGCGTCGCGCTCGTGGTGGTGCCGGGCGACAGACTGCCGAACAAGTCCTTCCAGATTTCTTGCGGGTCGAGGCGCGGTGGGATCGGGTTGTAGGGAGCGTTGGCCTCGAAATTCAGCGAATTGATGGGGGAGAGCAGGCCGTGAGACTTGCCCGTGGCCCAGCGAATTGCAGCTTGTATGCTGGGCTTCTTCTTGCCCGCTGAGATCTTGCCGGCCAACACCTGATCGATGGAGGGGCCGAGTGAGTATTTGCCACCGCTCGTGCTCTGGCTAGTGCCCGTGAGCAGCGCGATGATGCCGGCTTGATGCTGTTCTCCGACCGCGCTCACCATATCCATTCCGCCCACGATCAAGAGCTTGCTTTTGACCGGCTCGAGCGGCTTGAGAATTGGACTGAGCACCGGGGCGGCTTCAGTGCCAGTCGGCGTCCATTGAGCCAGCACGGTGCCGCCGGGTGCGTACACGTGAAAAAAGCGCTTCGCTGTGGTCGCGGCCTGCGCGGTGCGCTCCGGCTGCATCGCCTCGAGCCAGGGTAGCGCGATCGCAAGACTGCCGGCCCCTCGCAGGACCGCGCGTCGACTCAAACGGAACTTTGCCATGTGTGAAGAGCTTCCTCAGCGCGGGGGCAAGTAGTTGAAGGCGTCGGTTTGGGTGAGCGCGACCAGCAGTTTCTTGATGTTGCCGCCGGCGTTCCGAAAGGCCGTCTCTACGGCCTCTTTGGCGCAGACGTCTTCGGACCGCAGCGTGATGCCGTAGGCGAACTCGGTCCAATGCGAAGCGAAGCAGTTTTGAGCTTCAGCGGTGGCGGCGAGCTTCTGCACCAACTCCACGCCGCCGTTGATGGTGCCGGTGGTGCCCGGAACCGAGCCGCTCGCGTCGATGGTGACACCATTCTCGGTCGTACGATAAAGGCCGATCGCGTCGTAGTTCTCGAGCGCCAGCCCGAGCGGATCCATGAATTGATGACAGCCGCCGCACACCGGGTCTTTGCTGTGTTGCGAGAAGCGCTCGCGAGCCGTCGCGCCCGAGGTCGGCTCCGGTACGACCACCTTGGCGGCGATGTCACCGGTTGGCAGCGGAATGGTGCGGCACATCATCTTTTGCACGATGAAGCTGCCGCGCAGCACCGGGTTCGTATAGTTGGTCGTGGTGGTGCCCGCGAGCACCGAGCCCTGAAGTAGCACCCCGATGCGCTTGCTCGGATCCAATGCCACCTTCTGGAAAGCATCGCCGGTGACGCCAGTGAGCCCGTAATACGTGGCGAGTGTCTGGTTCACGTACGTGTACGGGGCGGTCAGCGCGGAGGCCCAGGTGCCGTTGGCTTCGAAGATCTCCGCCTCCAAGAAGCGCTGCGTTTCCTCGCGCATCAACGAGCGGATGGTGGGGCTATAGCTCGGATACTTCGCGGGATCGCGCTCGAGCGTGATGTTCAACGGCAGCAGGCTATCGAAAAAGTAACGCACCATCGGGCGTACTTTCATGTCCGCGACCATGCGCTCCGCTTCGGTCGCCACACCCTGCTTGGTGGCAAGCTTGCCCGCCTTCGCTGCGGCGCGCAACGTCGCGTCCGGCATGGTGCCCCACAGAAAATACGAAAGGCGCGAGGCCATTTCGTCGCCCGTGGGACGCAGCGCACCCGCGGCGGCTGCATCGGCGGTGCCCCACTCGAGTCGATACAAGAAGTCGGGCGATTGCAGCACCGCGCTCAGTACCGCGGCAATTCCGGTCGCGAAATTCGAGTCAGCGCGTACCGACTTGTAGAGCGCGAGGAGGGCGTCTGATTCGCCCGTCGCCAGTGGGCGCCGATACGCTAGCGGCGTGAAGCTGTCGATCACGGTTCGCGCGCACGTCTCCTCGTTGGCCGCAGCGACATTGCTCGCGCACGGAGCCAATTTCCCGAGTGCGGTCGCGCTGGCCGTGGCTCGAGCGGCGGCTGACGCGGCCACTTTTTCGAGCTGTTCTGCCAGCAGACTGGAGACCGACAGCTGATCGGCGTCGTTTCCGAACCCGTTGCCCACCGAATCGCTAGGCAGCGCGTCGGCCGGGCTGGTGGTGTCGCCGAGCAGGTCGCGAACGGTGTTGTTGTATTCGAATGGAGTCAGGCGACGCAGCGGGGCCCGGCCCGGGTGAATACTGGTTGGGTTCGGACACAGACTGGCGGTGGCCGTTCCCGCCGTGGAGCCGCCGCTGGTCGCCGTGCCCGAGGTGCCCGAGCCCCCTGCGCCGGGCGAGCCTGCGCCGCCCGTGGCCGTGTTAGGGGCCGAACCCGTAGAAGTAGTGCCTCCGAAGCCACTCGATGAGCCGGTTCCGCTACTCGACGTGCCCGAAGCATTGGATTGACCTGCTTGCGTGCCGTTGCTGCCGCCCGAGTTCGAGCTCGAACCGCCCATTCCGGGCGGCACTGTGCCGGGGTTTCCGCTCGCGCCGGCGCCGTCTCCCTCAATCGAGCCGGTACACCCCGCTATCAGCGCCAGCGCAAACGTAAAGCTCCAGCTGCCGAAAGCGCCAAAGCGCTCTGGCGTCGTACGCAAGAGTCTCATCGATCCAACTAGGGGTGATGCTTTCCAAACCTTGCGACGACGATTCGCCGGTACTCAATTGCCACGAGTTGAGTCAGGAAATTTGCGCCCGCAATGAGGTTTTTCGCGCTCACTGCGGTCTGCGAAAGCGCGCAGCGATTTGCGCGCTCGATGCCGCTGCGCGTGATTGATCCACGCGACTGCGGTCACGGGGCTATTGCGACAAGCAGAATCGAGCTCACAAATTCGGTTTGCTATTCGAGCCGCGTTTGGCGATCCGGCGTCGGATGAGCCAAGACCCCGCCAGAGCGCCGACGAGTAGCGACCACGGTGTCGTGCGTCGATGAACGCGGCAGCCGCAACCGTTGTTGCCGGTGGAAGCGGTAGGTCCCATGCCGGCCGAGGCACCCGCGCTCCCGCCCGCGAACCCGCCGCCGCTCGAGCCCCCGCCCGTGCTCCCAATTCCGCCCTTCGGGCCGCCGCCGACGCTATCGAGACCGCCGCTCGCGCCGTCCCCCGATCCTCCGCTTCCGCCGTTCGGGCTGCCGCCTGACCCCCCGGTTGCGCCATTTGCGCTGCCACCCGAGCCCCCGCTCCCGCCCTTCGGGCTGCCGCCCACGCTGTCGACACCGCCACTCGCGCCCCCGCTTCCGCCCTTGTCGCTACCACCCGAACTCCCGCCTGCGCCACCGGTGCCGCCACCGGGCGTGTTCACGACCGGACACGGGTGGGCCTGCCGCCATCGGTTGAATGAAGCACGGAGCGGAACGATTGGATTTTCGTGGAGTGCGTTGGTGCTGGTGAAGGTGAGGTGTAGGTACGAGCCGGCGGCTTGTCCCTCGCGGTCCACGTCGAGACTTGCGGCGTCCGAAGGAATGCCGCGCGCCGTCGTGCAGCGGCTATCGCCTTCGCCGTTCTGTGCGCCCGCCTCGAGGGCGAGCATCAACCGCTCTGCGAGATCACAGCCGCTTGCCTTGAAGGCAGCCTCGGCTTGATCGAGAACGCGGGCGCTGGTGAGAATGTTGCCCTGAATGGAATAGACGTAAGAACCGAGTGAACCTTGCCGGTCTTCGCGGTACTGCTGCGCGGACGAACCGGTGAATCCCGCGGCTCGCCCGCTCAGATCGACCACGCCGTACTGCCGGGTTTGAAATCGCGTATCGAACGAGCTCTGCGTGATCTCTGCGATCACGTCCGCGGGTGCGGTTCCGGCAGCGAGCAAAGCGACGCCGCGATCTCTCCCGGCGGTGTTCGCGGCGGCCTGCGCGTGGATGGCGCCATGGCCGGGAGCCGCACGGTACACGAGCTCGACGCTTTGAGGCGCCACACAGGAGGTGACCGCGCCGCCCACCTCTCGGGCCGTGGCGTCTGCCGCGACGATGGAATAGGTGGCGCGCGCGGGCGGTGCGATGAGCATGGCAATGGCGATGCCGCCGCAGATTCGGTTTCGTGCAGCCACGGCCTAGCTTCGCATGGACGAGTGGTGCGCGGTCAGGCGTGGCAGCCTTGCTGCAATTTCACTACAATGGCTTCCCGTCTCGGGCCATTTTTCCCGGGCATTCGAAGAGCCAGGGCGTCGTGATCGCGAAAAGGGGGTGCCGACATCACTCGCTATGACCAACGACGACAGGCGTCGGTGCGTACCCAGCAGCCGGGCAGGCAGTGGCTAGCGCACCGCACAGCGGAGCTTCGGCCCTGACCATCGAGCCTGGACCGTTTGCCGACGAAGTGCCCGCGAGCGAGCGCGAGCGCCAGCTTCGCGCGCTGGTCGGGGAACACTTCGACTTCATTTGGCGCTTGCTGCGACGAATGGGCTTCTCGCCGGAAGACGCCGACGATGCCACGCAGCAAGTATTCCTGGCCGCTACTCGAAAGAGTGAGCGCATCAACCAGGGCAGTGAACGGACCTACCTGTATGGCATCGCGCTGCGGGTCGCCGCGAACCTGCGGCGCAAGCTCGCGCGCCGACGTGAAGAAGCGGAACCGCTCGTTCACGAAATCGTCGACCTCGGTGCCGAGCCGGAGCATGCCGCGAACCTCGGGCAGGCGTGCAGCTTGCTCGACGAGCTGCTGCGAGCACTGCCCGACGAGCTGCGTCGAGTGCTGGTGCTGGCCCAGATCGAACAACTCGAGGTTTCGGAAATCGCCGCAGCCGAGGGCATTCCGGTGGGGACGGCGGCCTCTCGCTTGCGCCGCGCGCGAGCGCTCTTTCGCGAGCGACTCGAGCAAGTTCAAGAACGCAACCCCTTTCGAGATGAGCTGCCATGAGCCACGGTGATCCTTTGGATTCCTTCGAAGCGGCGCTATTTCGAGCCGCCCGGCGCGAGCGAACGCGCAGTGACGCGCTCGAACGGACGGCGAACGCGGTCGTCGCGTCCCATCGCCTGCGGCGCTTTCAACGCGTGCTGCTCGTGTTTGGCGGAACGGTCGCATTGGCGGCGGGCGTCGCGCTGGTCCTGCGCAGCGGACCGAGCGCCAACTCGATTCAGGCCGAGCCCATCGCGCCCAAGCATTCGAGCTTTAGCGTCGCCGCGCCGCCAGTCTCGGTCGTGCCGTCGCAGCCCGCTGTCGAGCCGAGCGCCACGGCGCCCGACGAAGCTGAGCTCTTGCGTGGTGGCCTCGCTCCCTCGGTCGCGTCCACGACACGGGAAGAGGAAGTCGTCATGCTGAACGGCGCTCGCGCGGAGCTCGCCGCGGGTAAGCCGGAGGCGGCTCTGTCGTCGCTCGATCGCTACGACAGGGTTTCCGGGGGGCACTTGACCGCGGAGGCCACGCTGCTCCGTATTCAGGCGCTGTCGAGCAGCGGGCGCGCATCGCTCGCTGAAAAGCTCGCTCGTCGCTTCGTCGACAGTGATCCCGACGGCCCACTCGCCGAACAGGCGCGCCGGTATATCCCGAAGGCTTCGCCCAGCGGGAGCGAGCGTACACCATGACCTTGCTCCCGCAGCGGTCTCACGGCTCCAAACATCCCGGTCAGATGACCGCGATGATGCGCGCCAGCGCGAGCGCGCTGGCCGCGCGCCAAGGTCCAAAAGTCCTGCGCGTCGGTCTGGTGCAAGAGGGGCGTGTGCGCGAGGAGCGCACGCTACGATCTCCGGCCGACGTCAGCTTTGGCACTAGTGACGAAAACACGTTTCTTCTAGGCGAGGCTGCGTACCCGACGACGTTTCGGCTCTTCGAGCGTATCGGCGAGACCTATCATCTGAACTTTACCGACGAGATGCAGGGACGCGTCGCGCTCGCGTCCGGTCTCTTCGAGCTGCACGAGCTGAGGGGGCGTGCCCAGCGTGTCCGGGGCGGGGCATTTCGTATCCCGTTGACCGACGAAGCGCGCGGCAGAGTCACGCTCGGACAAGTCTTGTTCCTCTTTCACTTCGTCGAAGCGTCACCGACGCTGCCGAAAGCCGTGCTGCCGGCGGCCGTGCTCAGTCGTTCACGTAGCATCGACTGGACCAGCACCATCTGCGCGGCCGCCTCGTTTTTTTTGCATTTCATGATCTTGGGAGCGGTCTATTCGGACTGGCTGGATCCGGTGATCGACGACGACTCGAGCACGGCCGGCTTGATCGACTCGCTGAGGAATCTACCGCCCCCTCCGCCACTCGAAGTGAAGTCTCTCGAGGACGAGCCTCCGACGCCGGTGCGAGAGCAGCCGCCAGCACCTCAGGCGAAGCCCAGCAAGACCCCAACGCCTGCGAAAGATGGGGCGGTTGCCGATCGCGCGCCTTCGCCGAGCCAGTCCGACTCCGCTGCGCTCACCAACCAACTCGCTCGGATGGATGCGTCAATCCTCGGCTCTTTGAGGACGTCGAAGCCTGCCACCAGCGCCGTGTTCCAGCGCGGTGAAGTCGCGTGGGGGGTGCTCGATTCGGTCGCCGCCTCCGCGGCGGGCGTCGGATCGGGCTCCGGTCCACAGCTCGGGTCCAATGGCCCGCCCATCCGCCCTGGCACCTTCAAAGACCTTCGCGAGTTCGGGACCAGCACGCGCGGCCCAGAAGGCCCCGGGCGTGTCGCCAGCGTGCAGGGACCAAACGTGATCGCCAACGTTGCGCCGCCCTCCACCAGCGGAGGTCTGGTGAGCAACGCCGCGAAGGTCGTGGCCGGCATGCGCGCCGGCTTTCGCGCTTGCTACCAGCGCGGCCTCGCCGCAGATCCGGACGCGAGCGGCAGCATTCGGTTGACGATCCGCGTCGGAGCTGGCGGCGAAGTGTCCGGCGTGACGGCGAGCCCCGCCGGAAACCTGCCGGGGACAGTGGTCAGCTGTGTTCAGGCTCGCGCTCAGGTCGCGCAATTCGACGCGCCACAGGGCGGGGCGGCCGTGATCGTCGTTCCGGTGACTTTCGTGAAGCAATGACAGCCCCGCAGGCGGCGCCCCGTAAGCGCGTCTTCAGCACAAATTGCGGGGGAATTCGCGTTTTTTTCGCTTCGCCGCGTCGGAAGATGCGCGCGCAGAACTAGAGCGTAGAGAACGCGCCCCGCTCCTCCCACTGCCAACGTATGCCAGACCTGGGGGCTTGCCGCAAGCCCCTGAGTGTGCCGCACAGTGCTTGGCCCAGGTGAGAACCACCCGGAGCAGGAGGATCGAAATGCAAGATCAATCCAAACGCCGTGCGGCCAACACTAACCATGCAGTCTTGATCGCGGGCGGAGGTCCAACGGGGCTCATGTTGGCGGGTGAGTTGGCGCTCGCGGGGGTCGACGTGGCCATCGTCGAACGGCGCTCGAGCCAGGAGCTCGCGGGTGTGCGCGCTGGAGGTCTCCACGCCCGCACGATCGAGGTGCTCGATCAGCGTGGCATCGCTGATCGTTTCCTCTCCGAAGGCAAAGCCATGCAGGTCACGGGCTTCGCGATGATCCGCCTCGACATCAGCGATTTTCCGACTCGTCACAACTACGGGCTCGGGTTGACGCAGAACCACATCGAGCGCCTACTCGCCGCCTGGGTCGAGGAGCTTTCGATTCCCATCTACCGCGGACACGAGGTAACGGGATTCACTCAGGACGATACCGGCGTCGATGTCGCACTCTCTCCCTCGGCTGACCTCGTAGCCTCGTCCGTTCGTGGATCGTTGCGCGCGCAGTACCTGGTCGGTTGCGACGGCGGGCGCAGTGTGATCCGTGAGATGGCGGCCATCGATTTCCCAGGGTGGGATCCGTCCATCAGCTACTTGATTGCCGAGTTCGACATGGCCGAAGAGCCGCCGTGCGGCATTCGGCCCGGTGAAAAGGGCATCAATGCGCTGGGCAAGCTCGAGGATGGGAAGCGCTTTCGGGCCGTCTTGATCGAACGCGAAGTCGCGCGAGGTGAGCAGCCGACGCTCGACGAGCTGCGTGCGGCCCTCGTCGCCGTGTACGGCAGCGACTACGGTGTTCACAACGTCACCTGGCTCTCGCGATTCACCGATATGGCCCGACAGGCGGCCTCTTACAGAGACCGGCGAGTGCTTTTGGCTGGCGACGCCGCACACGTGCACGGACCGACGGGCGGACAGGGACTGAATCTCGGCGTTCAGGACGCTGCGAACCTGGGCTGGAAGCTAGCCCAAGTAGTGCACGGCACCTCACCGGAGAGTCTGCTCGACACGTACCAGATCGAGCGACACCCCATCGGTGCGCGCGTGCTCAAGCTCACCCTGGCGCAGACAGCGCTCATGCGTGGCGACGACCGAACCAAGACCTTGCACGAGAACGTGACCGAGCTGCTGCAGATGGAGGAGCCCCGCAAGCGCTACGGCGCGATGATGTCAGGGCTCGACATTCACTACGACCTCGGCACGGGACACCCACTACTGGGGCGCCGCATGCCCGATCTCGACTTGAGCACCGATAGCGGGCCCCAGCGAGTGTTCTCCCTGCTGCATGGCGCACGACCGGTGTTGCTGAATCTCGGCGACCCTACCGCTTTCGACATCACTCCTTGGGTAGATCGGGTTCGGCGGGTCGACGCTCGCTACGCGGGTGTGTGGGAGCTCCCTGTGTTCGGCGCGGTCGCGTCCCCGACTGCCGTGTTGATTCGGCCCGACGGCTACGTGGCGTGGGTTTCGGAAGGTACGGATCTGGGACTCCACGACGCCCTAACCACTTGGTTTGGAGCACGCACTCTTTCGTAGCCCGCGGTTGTGTGCGGCACGCTCGGCGGCTACACGGTAATCCTGCGCTTGCAGCGGATTCTGCACGTTTTTACCGTGATTCTCGGCCGCTCAGAGGCGACGGAATGTGACGCGGGCCGCCACTGCGTCAGCGAGCGCCGACGACCGGGATCCAGGTTTGGCTGCGGTTTCAGTCAACCACCCGGAGCGTCCGGCTACCGAGCGTCTCTCGCGAACGATTCGAGAATTCAAGTGAAACAGACAAGCCTTTCCGCATTCTTGGTGCTCGCGCTGGTGGCCTGCTCTTCCCCGAGCACGGATGACAACCTCGGTGGTAGCGGCGGTTCGGCGCAAACGTCCACGGGAGGCACGCTCTCGACGGGGGGTTTGCCGAGCTCGGGTGGCATCAGCACCGGCGGCGTGTCCGCGACGGGCGGCAATGTCACGACCGGTGGCAACGTCGCGACCGGCGGCACTGTTGCGACCGGTGGCACTATTGCGACCGGAGGCACTGTTGCGACCGGCGGCACGAGCACTGGAGGCGCGAGCACTGGCGGCCTGCAGAGCACCGGTGGCAGCGGCGGCGTGCAGAGCACCGGCGGCAAACAGAGCGGCGGCGGCAACGCAACCACCGGCGGGAGCGGTCAGGCAGGCAGCGTCAGCACCGGCGGCTCTGGCGGCGGTGGCGCGCGCACGATCAAGCCGAGCGCGGGCTGCTCGAAGCAGAGCACGCAAGTCACGATCGCCAATTCACGCGTCGGTATCCCCACTGGCTACACGGGCAAGGATCCAGTTCCGGCCGTGATCGCGTTTCACGCGGCTGGTAACGACAACACCTCGATCGAGGGAGCGTTCAAGAGCAGCGACCTCGCCAAGAAGTACCTCATGGTCTACCCGAACTCGACGTCCGCCACGACGACGAACAAGACGGGTTGGAGCATGCAAGCGGACAAGACCCGGTATCTGGAGGTCAAGGCCGCGCTCTTGAGCGAGGCGTGCGTCGATGAGAACCGCATTTACGCCACCGGGCACAGCTCTGGCGCGCAGTTCGTGGTGCAGCTGCTTTGCAGTGGCGATGGTGACTTCGACGCAGTGGCGCCTGTCGCCTCCTCCGTCTACTGCCAGAAATGGAAGAATGGCCCCGTGCCGTCGCTGATCATTCACGGCGTACAAGACGAAGAGCGCACGAAATATGGGCTGAACGACGGGGACGGCAAGAAGGATCTGCAGCCCTATCTCACGTCGAACATGTGCCAGATGACCTCGACCCCGTTCACACCGGACGTCAGCCGGTGCAGCAACGTGCAGGGTATCGACGGCAAAGCGTTCAACGCCGGTTGCGTCGAGTTCAGCGGCTGCGCGGTGAAGACGCGCTGGTGCAACCACAACGACCCGCAATACGGGACGTCCAATCACGGCATTCCGTGCTTCGGCGTTCGAGCGATCTACGACTTTTTCGAGTCTCTGTAGGCTCACCGTAGACGAGCCCCGGCTCGCGCGACATCGCATCGGCTGATGCACCGCGAGCCCCGACGCTGGGGAGCCGTTTCCGGCACGCTTGAGTTACAGCGCTCGTTTCACGAACATTTCACACAGTTTCGTGCGGCGGGGGGCTTCGAATCGGTGGTCGTGCGCCCCATACCAGGACGTCGCGTGAACGCGGTCGGCGTGACCCGATCGTCCGTGTTTCTTCGAACTCTCTGGCGCGCGCGCGAAACAAAACTGAAGAAAGGGAGGCCCAATGAACGAAGCCACGTTCGAGAATGTTCAGGGACTGAAACTCTTTTTCCGATCGTGGCGCCCGGCGGGCCCACCACGCGCGGCGATAATAATCGTGCCGGGATTCAACTCGCACAGCGGTTACTATCAGTGGGCGGCCGAGCGACTGGTGGAGGCTGGCTTTGCCACCTACTCGTTGGATCTGCGTGGTAGGGGCCGGTCAGCCGGCGAACGCTTTTACGTCGAGCACTTCAGCGACTACGTGTCCGATGTGGCGAGCTTCGCTGCGCTCGTGCGTCTGCAGGAACCGAGCCTCCCTCTGTACGTGTTCGGTCACAGCGCCGGTGGCGTGGTCGCTTGTCTGTACACGCTCGAACACCAGTCAGAGCTCGCGGGTCTCATCTGCGAGAGTTTTGCGTTTCAAGTACCTGCGCCCGACGTTGCGCTGTCCATCTTGAAGGGCCTCAGTCATGTCGCTCCGCACGCTCATGTCCTGAAGCTAAAAAATGCCGATTTTTCGCGCGATCCGGGCGCAGTTGCGAAAATGGACGCCGATCCGCTGATCGCAGGCGAATCGCAAGCGAGCCTGACCGTCGCCGAAATGGTGCGCGCCGACGAGCGGCTCGAACAAGCGTTCCCTCGCTTTTCGCTGCCCCTGTTGATCTTGCACGGCACGGCCGACAAGGCGACCAAGGCGAGCGGCAGCCAACTCTTCTTCGAAAGAGCCGGTACCGCGGACAAGACCCTGAAACTCTACGAAGGGCACTATCACGACTTGCTCGCCGACCTCGGCAAGGAACTCGTGATGGGAGACATTCTGAGTTGGCTCACGATGCACGCTGCCGCCGCGAGCGCCAAGCAGGGCGCGACCTCTGCTTTCGCGCAAGCCTAGGGACCGAGCAATGGATCTAGAGCTGAAAAACAAAGTCGTGGTAGTGACCGGGGCGAGCAAAGGCATCGGCTTCGCCGTGGCGCAGGCGTTCGCGCGTGAGGGCTCGCTGGTGGTGGCCGGTGCGCGCAACACCGGCAGCTTGGACGGCATCGATCGGGTCACCGCCGTCGCGCTCGACCTCTCGCTTCCGGACGCGCCGGGCCAATTGGTCGCGCGAGCACTCGAAAAGCACGGCCGCCTCGACGTCTTGGTGAACAACCTTGGCGCGGTTCGCCTGCGCCTCGGCGGATTTCTCTCCACCAGCGATGACGAGTTTGCCTGGTCGATGAACGTCAACTTCTTCTCGGCGCTGCGCGCGAGCCGCGCGGCCATCACCCAAATGTTGAAGAACGGCGGTGGTGCCCTCGTCAACGTCGCTTCGGTGAACGCGTTTTTCCAGCCGGACGCGGGCACCATCGACTACGGAGCTGCGAAGGCGGCGCTGCTGAACCTCAACAAGACCCTGGCTCAAGAGTTTGGACCCAAAGGCATACGCGTTAACGCCGTGTCTCCTGGCCCCGTCGCCACCGATCTATGGCTTGGTGAAAACGGCGTGAGTCATACCGTGGCGCGCGCGACCGGGCTCGACCCCGACGCCGCGCGTGAGCAAGTGATCGCGAGCATCGGCGGGCTGGCCACCCGGCGCTTCACGACTCCCGAGGAAGTAGCGGATTTGGTCCTGTTTCTCTCGTCGGCGCGCTCGGGCAATGTCACGGGTTCGAACTTCGTGATCGACGGGGGCTTGATCAAGACGGTGTAACACTCCGCGATTCGGCAGCTGGTCACGCTTGGCCGGCGGGGCGCTCTCTGGATCTGCGGTGCACCGCTAGCGCGCGGGCGCTTGCTCCCCCGTGCGACGCTGATTTCGGTAGCGCGCGGGCGGGAGATCGAACTCGCGTTTGAACGCACGGTTGAAAGCGGCCTCGGACTCGTAACCGGCGTTCAGCGCGACTTGTAGCACGGTGTCATCGGTCGTCTCGAGCAGTCGGGCGCCGAGCTGCATGCGGCAGCGCGCGACGTAAGTGAGTGGAGCCTCGCCGAGCAGTCGGGTAAAGCGCCCTGCGAACACCGTGCGTGACACGCCAGCGTGCTGAGCCAGCGACGCGACCGTCCAGGCGCGCGCGGGCTCGCGGTGGATCGCGCCGAGCGCCCGACCCACCGCCGAATCGCGCGCCGCGGCGAGCCATCCGGTTCGCTGCCGCGGGAGGTCGGCCATGTAGCGGCGCAGCGTCTCGATGAACAGCGCCTCGGCGAGCTTCGCCAGCAGTGCGCTGCGTCCGGCGCGGGCTTGCTCGCGCTCCGACGCGAGATGGCGGATCGTGCTTTCTATCCATTCACCGGAGGCGTCGCGGCGGATGTTCACCTTGAACAAGGGCGGTAGCCCGGCGAGAAACAGACGCTGGGCTTGCCGTTCACAGGCGATGTAGCCGCAAATGAACTTGGTGACACGGCCGCCGCCCCCGCCGCGCTCGGAGACCACGGAGCCCTCCAGGATCTTCGGCAACAACGTAGAGGCGTCGGTGAGCTCGGTCACGCGGCCATTCCAAAGCTCGTGGGCGTCTCCACGGGGTAGGACCGCGATGTCACCCGGCTGAAGAGCCACGCTGCCTTGCCCAGCAATCCGCGCTGTTGCGGCGCCTTCGACGAGAAGGTGAAACAAAATCAAGTGTTCTGCTGAGGGCGCTATGAGGCGCGCCCCAACACTGGCCGGCGGTGAGGCGAACCCCCACGGCGCGCTGAGCTCGGCGTCCAGGAAGATCGCCCCGCTCAGGCGCACGCTGCGCAAAGCCTCTGAAAGGGGATCGGGCTCGCTCATGCGCTGCAAAGAAATCCGGACGCCGAATCAGGTCGCCCGAACACGCAAGGCCCATCTTCGGGAGGACAACGACCTGGAGACACGACCATGACCCACACAAATCGTTTCACGTTCACCGACCCCGCACAAGGCGACGCCACGGCCGAGGTGGTCGGGCGCTTCATCGCAGCATTTGAGCACAAGGACCGGGAGAAGATAGCCGACCTCGTCGCCCCGGACTGCATCATGGAAGCCATGCAGCCGGCGCCTGATGGACTGCGTGTCGAAGGCTACGAGGCCAATGTCGCTTTCTGGCAGGCGATGGTCGCTGACCCGAACGGATCGTTCGAGGTCGAGGACGTGGTCATATCCGGTGACCGCGCCACCAACCGCTGGCGCTACCACTTCGGTGCGGGTGAAGGCGGGTCGGTGCGGGGGGTGACCCTGATCCGGGTTCGCGACGGCAAGATCGCGGAGGCTCTTGGGTACGCGAAGACGGCGCCGGTCACCGACCTCGGGCAGGTAAACCAGACCACGTCCGACGTGATCCGGCGGTTCAACGAGGTCTTTCAGCAGCACGATCCGGCGGCGCTCCCGGGCTTGATTGCTGCGGACTGCGTCATCGAAAACTCAAATCCTGCTCCCAACGGGTCGCGCCACGTCGGCCGCGAAGCTTGCGTTGCGCTGTGGGGGCGGATCGCGACCACTGCGGGAACCCATTTCGAGCTCGAGGAAGTGGTGGTCACCGGCGAGAGAGCGACGATTCGCTGGCGGCTGCATTGGGGCGAGGAAGAGAGCCAGTCCGTACGCGGCGTGAACCTGATGCGCGTGCAGAACGGACAGATTGTGGAGGCGCTCGGCTACGTCAAGGGCGCTTGAGCCAGGAAACGAGTTCTACGCGGCTCGTTGCAACGTGGACGAGCGAGGCAAATAGGCTCAGGCGTTCGGGTGCTCGACCAGCGTTCGAGTCGGAGTAACGTACTCGCATGAGGGCAACGAGCTCGCTCCCCCGTCAGGTCGCCGATTGACCCCATCGGCGCGCACTGTCTTGCTGACGGGAGCCACGGGTTTCGTGGGTGGTGCCTTGTCGCCCGCCTTGACGGAGAACGGTTGGAAAGTGCGGGGCATGACTCGGGACGCTGAGCACGCGCGCCGACGCGAGCCTGCGCTCGAGTGGGCCCAGGGCGATGTCGCCGATGCCACCTCGTGCGCCCGTGCACTCGACGGATGCCGAGCGGCGCTCTATCTAGTGCACGGCGTCGGGGAGGAAGAAGACTACGATCGGCGCGAGGTCGCGACCGCCTTGACCTTCTCCCGGGCTGCCGCATCGGCAGGCGTCGAACGAATCGTCTATCTCGGCGGCGTCGCGCCGGCTGGCGTTGGCTCGAAGCACCTACGCAGCCGGCTCGAAGTAGGGGAGGCGCTGCGCTCGGGACCGGTCAAGACTCTCGAGCTTCGTGCAAGCATGATCGTCGGTGCCGGCAGCCTGAGTTGGCTCATCGTGCGCGATCTCGCCGCTCGCCTGCCGGTCATGGTTCTGCCTCGCTGGCTGAAGTCGCGCACGCAGCCTGTAGCGATCGACGACGTCGTGGTCGCGCTCGTGCGATCGCTCGACCTTCCGCTCGACGCGAGTGAGTGGTTCGACCTGCCGGGGCCAGTCATCCTTTCTGGAAAGGAAATTCTCGACGAAACCGCGCGGGTGATGGGCCTTGAGTCCCCGCGCACCATCCGCGTGCCGCTGCTTTCGCCGCGGCTTTCCTCGCTCTGGGTGCGGTTCGTCACGCGGGCAAAGTGGTCCGTGGCTCGCGAAGTGGTGCTTGGCCTATCCGAGGATCTGCTGGCTCGCGACGATCGGTTCTGGCAACTCGTCGGACATCCAGACCGTCTGTCCTTTGCGGAGGCGGCCCGGCTTTCGCTGGATGCCGAGCGCCGCGAGGGACCCGTTCGCGGCGCCTGGGGTGCCATCGAGCGCGCGCGCGGACTTGGGGCCGACCGTTGAGTGCGACCCGAGCTCCCGATCAACTGAGAAGCTGCTGCTGGGCAGACGCCTCGCTCAAGCCGGGGCCGGGCAACACCGAGCCCGGCGTCGACAGGGCCAGGATGACACCGCTACCCTGACGGACCATGGCAGGCGAAGTGGCTTTGGCGATGATGAAGTGCGCGCGCGTGTAGCCGACGATCGGCGTCGCGAACTCGTCGAGCGTCTGATCCGCGAACGATTTGCGCTGAACGTGCTTGAGGCCGAGCGCGTTCAGCGCGACATCGATGCGCTGCGTGCGCGCCACGACGCTTTCGGCGTGAGCCTCGACCGCCGCCGGGTCCAGCGCATCGAGCACTGCAATTTCAACCTCGCCCCCAGCGCTTCGAACGAGGTCCGCCACTTCTTCGAGTCGAACGCCGGGTTCGGCCGGCCAGAAAAATTCGGGCCCCCTCGCGAGCGAACGCGAGCGCGGCCGCTCCGCCGATTGCGCCGCCGCCGCCGTAAACGATCGCTGTTTTTCCAGACAAAAGCGCAGAACCCGAGGAACTTTTCGTCTTCATGCAGGGAACGACGCACGAGCAGGTCGAAAGGATACGGGGGCCTCGCGTTTCCACGATGCCCCCGCGCCCTTGCCGTCGACATTGAACGCTCGCGCTCAGTTCCTCTCGCGGCGGCGCTCGGTTGCTCGCGCCTCAATCACCATGTGGAACGGGGTTTTGGCCGCCACTCGAAAGTGGCCGAGGCCGCCTTCGGCGAGTGCCTGCCGCAGCGCGTCCGGTCCCGCTTGTGCCCCGAGCGCGATGCTGCCGTGGTGGCAGAGCGCGTTCGGAGTGCAGAGCGCGGTGGACGCCGCGTAGTTCATGGCGGCCAAGGGACCATGGTTTTCTTCAGGTCGGCCCGCGGCCAAGGGCTCCACCAGCATCACGCTGCCACCCTCCGCCAGCCTGTGAGCCGCATGGCGCGCTGCGGCGACGGCATCCCCAAGATCATGAAAAGAGTCCATGAAACAGATCAGGTCGTACCGCTCGCCGCCGTAGTCGGTGGCCGTGGCTTGCTCGAAGCGAACGCGATCGGTGAACTCGCTCCGTTCAGCACGTCGGCGCGCAGCGTCGATCGATGGCGGGTGGCTATCGAAGCCGACGAAACGGGATGCAGGGAATGCCCGAGCCATCAGCACGGTGGAGATGCCATGACCACAGCCGACGTCAGCCACCGTGGCGCCCTGCGCGAGCTTGACCGTGACGCCGTCCAGCGCCGGCAGCCAGCCCTCCACGAGATGGGAAGCGTAAGCTGCACCGAAGAAGCGGGCGCAACCGCTGAACAAGCGCGGGTCATGCTCGCCCCAGCCAATGCCCTGGCCGCTCGTGAAAGCTTGCTCGAGACGCGCTTCGTCCGCCCACATGGATGCGACGATATCGAAAGCGGGTGGGAGGAACGCCGGGCTGTCCTGTGCCACGAGAACCCCGAAGGCTCCGGGCGCCAACCCGAACTTCGCGCTCTCTCGGTCGTAGTCGAGGTACCCGGCCGCCCGCTGCTGGTGCAGCCATTCGCGCGCGTAGCGCTCGAACACCGAAGCGTGCCGGGCGAGCTCCTCCGACGTCAGTGGACCGTGCTCGCCGAGCGCACGATACAGCCCGAGCTCGTGGCCGAGGCGCACCATCACCGTTGTCATCGCTGCGGAAACATCGCCGAGTACCCGCTGGGCGAACTGCTCGGTGGCCGCGGCTTCGGGTGTTCGCTCGGTGCTCGGCTCCGTGCTCCGGGCGGGTTCCAAGAGCTCCACTAGCCGGGTCTGCACCCCCTCGCAGAACGAGGCCTCGCGCAGCGCGGAAACGATAGGTCCCGCGAGGTAGCTCTCGGCAGCCTGGCGACTCTCGAACGAGTACACTCCGCCTGCGCGCCCCGCCTGAGCGTCGATCCACCACCATTTGGACCGGAGCCCCGGCACCTCTGCCATTCGCGCAGCGGATTCTTCCGCGATGGCGTGATAACGTTGCGCCGTGCAGCGCAAGACAAATTCGATCTGAACACATGCTGCGGTCATGTCTACTCCTCTCGTGACGTGCACCTGGAACATGGGTTCCCGAGCAAAACCCCGCATGAAGGCGGGATGAGAAGTCGATGAACGATGAGTGACAGCGCTCGAGACCACTCCCTCGACGACCCCGAGCTCGGAGAAGTCGCGTTGTGGACCGCCTGGACCTGCTACGGCGCAAGCGTTTCGTCGGCAGGCAGCGGGAGCTCAGTCAGCTCGAGCGCTGTGCCGAGCCCGACGGGCCGGCCGTCACCTTCCTGCATGGCATCGGGGGGATGGGAAAGTCAGCGTTGCTCGCGGTGCTACGTGACCGTTTGCGTGGGCGCGGCGTTCGTTCGGTGCACCTCGATGCACGGAGCTTCGAGCCCACGCCCCGCGGTTTCTGGGAGGCGCTGGCGAGCGAGCTCGGGCTCGGCGCCGAAAGGGGCGAGCTCACCGAGTCGGAGTCGAGCCCCCTGCAGGCAAGAGCCGTGGGCGCGCTCGCGGGTACGCCGGGCATCTGCATACTGACGATCGATCACTACGAACTCTTGCGGTTGCTCGACTCGTGGTTGCGCCAAGATTTCGTTCCTCAGTTACCTGCGCGAGTGCGCTTGATTCTTTCGGGGCGTCACCCACCCACAGCCGGCTGGAGCACGGCGCTAGGCTGGCAACCGCTGGTGCAGAGCTGCGCGCTGCAAGCTCTGGATGAGACTGCTTCCCTCGCGTTGCTCGAGAACCGTCATGCCCCCGCGCCGTTGGTGCCAGGGATCGTCAAGTTCGCGCAAGGGCACCCGCTGGCGTTGGAGCTCGCACTCGCCGCTGCTGCCGAACGCCCGGGTTTCGACTTCGAGGCTCCCGACCGCTCGCGGGTGATAGCTCGACTAGCCCAATTGTTTCTTCAGGACTTGGAGGACTCGCGGGTTCGCACGGCGCTCGAGGCGGCGTGCGTCGTGCGACGCGCCAGCCGCTCGTTCCTCGCGTCGTTGCTGGGTCAGGACGCCGCAGCGCAGGCGATGGAGCACCTCGGGGAGCTCGGCTTCATCGAGCGCACGCCGGAGGGACTGAGCCTGCACCCGAGCGTGCGCCAGGCGCTCGAAGAAGAGCTTCGGGCGATCGATCCGGTTCGGCATCGTGAGCTGCGTCGCGCCGCCTGGATCCACATGCGACGAGGTCTGTCATCGCTGGGGCGAGCGCACCTCTGGCAGCACGCCGCCGACGCGCTGTTCTTGCTGGAACAAGATCTCGTACGAGAAGCGTTCTTTCCGAGCGTTCGCGATCTCTTCGTGGTCGAGCGCGCGCAAGACCGGGACTGGCCCGAAATAGCGTCGATCTGTGGCGCCTACGACTCCTCCGAGGGCGTCGCGGTGATCGGTGCCTTCTTTCAGCATGCGCGTGACGCCGTACACGTCGCTCGCTCGGAGCGCGGTGAGGTGGCCGCTTTCTACGTTCTTTCCAGGAGCGACCAGGTTCCCGAACCTCTGCTCGCTCGCGATGCGCTAGTCGCCGCCTGGGTCCACCATCATCCACCCAGTCACGCGCCGGCCCTGCTGCTGCGCCGCCTGCTTGCGCAGCCTGCGCGAGCCACCCGAGCCGAGGCCTATGCGGCCTGCGTGCGCGACCTCAAGCGCTCCTACATCGAAAATCCGAGTACCACGCGGCTGTACGCGGCCGCGTCGGATGTCGCCGACCATCCCGAGTGGGGCCCGCTCGGCTTTCGAGAGCAGCTTGGGCTAGTCGGTCCTGGCTTGGGCCTCGGTGGCCGACCGCACTCCACATTTTGCCTCGACTTCGGCGCTGGAGGCATTTTCGGCTGGATCGGCCGCCTCGTTGACGCTCAGTACGAGTCGCCAGAAGGGCTCGACACGTCGAGCGCGCCGGCAGAGCCCGCCCCGGTCCGGAGCTTCGGGCTGCAGCTCGACGAAGATTTGCGCCGCCTCGTGCTCGATGGCGTCGAGGTCGCCTTGACGCCGCTGCAGTTCAACCTCTTGCGGCATCTCTCGAAGCACCCGGAGCGGGTCATCGATCGCGACGAACTGGTACAGGCCGTCTGGGGTATGGCCTTCGTGGGTAGCAACGTGGTCGACGCGGCGATTCGCTCACTCCGCAAGAAACTCGGCGGACACGCGAATGCGATCGAAACGGTCAAGGGCTTCGGCTACCGGTTTCGCACGACGTCGTGAATACCGGCCGCGTCCTCGTGGTGCGGTCACACGGTGCGCCGGTTTGCCCAATCGGCAGCCCCTGGTTCGCGAATCTCACCAGACCAAATGCGAAACGAGGCAGAACCGAGCCGCGTGGCTCGACTCCGCCTCGTTTCAGGGCGCAGCGAAGACTACGGGATCAGCCCGAGATGCGCTTGATCAGGTCGATGCACTTGTTCGAGTAACCCCACTCGTTGTCGTACCAGGAAACGACCTTCACGAAGGTCTTGTCGAGCTGGATACCGGCCTCGGCGTCGAACACCGACGTGCAGACCTCACCCACGAAGTCGGTCGAGACGACCTTCTCGTCGGTGTAGCCGAGGATGCCCTTCATCTTGCCTTCCGACGCCGCCTTCATCGCCTTGCAGATGTCGTCGTAGGAAGCTTCCTTCACGAGCTCGACGGTCAAGTCGACCACCGACACGTCGGAGGTCGGCACGCGGAACGCCATGCCGGTGAGCTTGCCGTTGAGCTCCGGGATGACCTTGCCCACGGCCTTGGCCGCGCCGGTCGAGGACGGAATGATGTTCTCGAGGATGCCGCGACCACCGCGCCAGTCCTTCTTCGAGGGACCGTCGACGGTCTTCTGCGTCGCGGTCGCCGCGTGCACCGTGGTCATCAGGCCGCGCTTGATGCCGAAGCTATCGTTTAGCACCTTCGCGATTGGCGCCAGACAGTTCGTCGTGCACGAAGCGTTCGAGACAATCGTCTCACCCTTGTAGGTGTCGTCGTTCACGCCCATCACGAACATGCGCGTGTCGTCCTTGGACGGGGCCGACATCACGACCTTCTTCGCGCCGGCGGTGAGGTGCTTCTCCGCGCCCGGCTTGTCCAGGAAGATACCCGTCGCCTCGAGAACGGTGTCGGCGCCGACGGCGCCCCAGTTCAGCTTGGTCGGATCGGTCTCGGCCGTGCAGCGGATGGTCTTGCCATTGACGACCAGCGCGCCGTCCTTGACCTCGACGCTGCCCTTGAAGCGGCCGTGCACCGAGTCGTACTTCAGCATGTACGCGAGGTAGTCGACGTCCAGCAGATCGTTGATGGCGACTACTTCGACATCACCGCGCTGTACCGCCGCGCGGAAAACCATGCGACCGATGCGCCCGAAGCCATTGATACCGACCTTGATCATAACTTTCTTCCTTTGGTTTTCGTGACGCCCGCGGGTTCCGAAGACCCGCAAGAATCCGCGTTCCGTTTCCAGTGAGCGCGTAGTGCTCGGGTCGTCGACCCTCGCGGGCACGACGCCAGGGCGCGTAGCACCATACTGGCGGCGCGCCCATCGAGAACCACCCTTCCCAGCGGGTTTTCTCCCGAAACGTCGCCGAAAATGTCGCTACGTGTTCAGCATGGCGGAAAAACTGGCACCACGACGCCCTCTCTTCAGGCCCGAACTCGCGGACTTTCGGCCAGTCACAGCGGGCGTGAAGCGGGTGCGCGCTTTCCTTTGGGGTTTGGGGGCAGCGCGGAAACGGGCGCGCTGAACGAGCAGCGCGACCCTAGGCAGCGCGTCCGCGCGCGCCGCACCCCTGCAGCCGCGCCTGCCCGCGTTGTTCACGGCCGCGCTGCCGTCCTGCGAGCCGAGGGCCGTCGAGGACTGGTGCATTCGTGGCCATTTCGAGGCAGCCCCCGAGCTTCGAGCTCGGTGCCGTCGCACTTGCGATTGGAGGCCGACCCGTCAACCGCCGCCATCTGCAAGACAATTGCGCGACAAGCGCAGGCTGCGTAGCTCGACTTTCCCCGGCGCACTGGCTGCATCGAAGCCGAGGCTGATCCATTCGAGACGCCCGGCGCGTTCCATCGGCAGCTTCAAGGGCACCGCCGCGCGCAACCAGTCTTCCAGCCCGGATTCGGACCGGCGCCGGTACGCAACGAAAGGTCGGATCGATCTCTCGACGGCGACTCCGCCAAACCTACTGAAGCGAAGACTCGAAGAAACGGCTTCAGGTGAAAGGCCAATCAGCTTCGCGCTCAGCTCGAGGACACAAAAGCGAGCGTGCTGCACGTCGTTTGGCCAATGCACGAATGCGAGTCGAGCCTGCGGCCCCGTGCGGTGTGTTGGATGACCGAACGCACTTCGAAGGCGCGAGCGAATTCAGCTGAAGGACGTTCGCTTCGGAACCGACAAAGTGAGGACGCCGCGCTCGAGCACGGCGCGCGCGCCGAGAGCGACGACACCTGGTTGTAGGCGAAAAGCGCGCCAAAAGGAGCCGAAGGTGCGCTCGTACACGCGGTAGTGCGCCGTCTTCGTGTCGTCCGTGCGGGCACCACAGACGGTGACCCAATCGTTGGCGATGAAGATGGTGAGATCGGTCGGAGCGACTCCAGGCACGTCGGCTCTGACGACGAAGCGTTGTGCCTCTTCGCGAATCTCGAAGCTCGGCGCGAACGAGCCATCGAGCCCACCCGCGAAGCGCGCGTCGAGATCGCGCGGCGTGGCACGAGTGGTGGCAAG
>DASZQI010000035.1:0-18107 GCA_035549735.1 Polyangiaceae bacterium
GGCGGCATCAGCATCGCGGGCGCTCCACCCAAAGCCGACTGCACCGGAATGGATCCGCCACCTGGATGTCCGGTCTCGAACCCCGGCTGCGGCGACGGAAAGATCAATCTCGCGGGCGAAGAGTGCGACGACGGCAACAGCATTTCGGGCGATGGCTGCTCGGGGATCTGTAAAGTCGAACCGCACTCGACGTGCCCGACTCCCGGCATGCCCTGCGTTTCGGACATCGTGTGCGGCGATGGTAGGTTGGACCCCGGCGAAGCCTGCGACGATGGCAACACCGTAGCCGACGACGGTTGCGCGGCGAAATGCAACCTGGTCGAGAAGGGCTTTAGCTGCCGAACACCAGGAAAACCGTGCACGCGCGTGTACGTGTGCGGCAACGGGATCGTCGACCCGAACGAAGGCTGTGACGACGGCGGCAAGGCCGCAGGCGACGGCTGCGACGCCAGCTGCCGCATCGAAGTCGGCTTCAAATGCGACGGCGCGCCGAGCAAATGCTCGGCCACCAAGTGCGGCGACGGCAAGACCGAGGGCGCCGAGAGCTGCGACGACGGCAACGCGGTCCCCTTCGATGGCTGCTCTCCGACGTGTCAAGCCGAGCCGGTCTGCACGACCGGCGCGGCCTGCACCTCACGCTGTGGCGACGGCATCATGCTCGGCGCCGAAGAGTGCGACGACGGCAACCTGCGTGACGGCGACGGCTGCTCGGCCATGTGCAAGGTCGAAGCCGATCTCGGGTTTACCTGCAAGAGCGACACTGGCTGCACGCTCTCGGCCGACGGCAAGTGCACGCTGCACGTGCCGGCGATTTTCCGGGACTTCAAGGGCGCGAGTGAAGCCGGCGGGCATCCCGATTTCGAGCAAGGCGGCACCAACCGGCTCACCATCACCGGTCTCGTCAACAAGGATCTCGATGCGATGGGCAAGCCCGTGTACGCGGGCGGCACCAACAACGCCAAGATCAAGAGCGTCGACTCCTTCTCGCAGTGGTACCGCACCTCGAGCATCAACAAGGAGCTCGTGGGCGAGATCGTGCTCTGGGACAATGGCCAAGGCGGCTTCGTCAACCGCTTCGGGCCGAACGGCGAGCAATTCAAGGGCTGGCCGGCGACCGTCAACGGCAACCCTGCCGACGAGACCCCAGGGGTGATCCGACCTGCTCGCGTCTACCAGTGCCAACAGCAGCAGGATCCGACCACCGGGATGAACATCCCGGCCTCGTGCGCCGCGGATCCGGTGTGCGCCATGCCGGCCGCGAACGAAGAGTGTGAAGACCGGTGTCGCGGCTACGGCGATGTCCAGAATTTTCCGTGTGTCACTACCATCCAGTACTTCGACGGTCAGCCGCTGTTCTTCCCTGTCGATTCACTCGGCTCGACCACGCAATACGGGCAAGTGACGCCGACCTACGCCATCAATTGGAAGACCGAGGATCAAATCCCCGAAGTCACCATGCCTCGCAAGCACAACTTCAGCTTCACGAGCGAGGTCAAATATTGGTTCAAGTACGACGCTGCCGCGACTCCCTCGCAACTCGATTTCACCGGTGACGACGACGTTTGGGTCTTCATCAACGGCCACTTGGCAGTCGATATCGGCGGCTATCACATCCCCCAGAACGGCTCGGTCGTGCTCGACGCGGCGCGCGCCAGAGCGCTCGGCCTCGAAAACGGCAAGGTCTACCAGATCGCGATCTTCCACGCGGAGCGCCAGACCAAAGCCTCCTCTTTCCGACTGACGCTGGCCGGTTTCAAGGCAGCCAAGAGCGACTGCGGCGCCGTGTGCGGCGACGCCAAGATCGCCCCCGGTGAAGAGTGCGACGACGGCATGGCCGAGAACACCGGCGAGTACGACAAGTGCGGCCCGACTTGCCTCCTCGGCCCGCGCTGCGGCGACGCCGTACTGCAGGCGGACGCCGGAGAAGTCTGCGATATGGGTGCGCAGGGGAACACCGGTGCCTACAACGGCTGCGCGCCCAACTGCACGCTGGGCCCGCGCTGTGGGGATGGCGTCGTACAAACCCAAAACGAAAAGTGCGACGACGGCAAGAACACCGGCGACTACGGCACCTGCAACCCCGACTGCACCCTCGCCCCCCACTGCGGTGACCACGTCGTGCAAGCCGATAAGAAAGAGGAGTGCGACGACGGCAACTCCACCGCAGGCGACGGCTGCAGCCCGGCCTGCACGACCGAGATCCTCAGGTAGTTGAGCTGTCGGGATCGGCAGCGGCGAGTTCGACACTAGCCGCTGCCGCCTTTGCGCAACTGCTCATAGGTATTTCGTCGAGCCGAGAAGCGAGCTTCAGTCGCTGACCGGCGTTCTCGCGGGTCGGAAGAAGCTCGCTTCCATGTTTTGAGCGCTGGATCCGTCGTTTGGCGACGGCACGGGGCGTGCACCATGCGGCCGAGGAGGAGATGCTGCATGCACAACACCGATCGTACCCAGCTGGAGTTCGAGGGAGACAGCGAAGCCTACGAACTCGAATCTGCATCCGAAGCAGCCCCGTGCAAATGCCACTCGCGACCGCGCGAAGCGCTCAGCGAGGCGGAGGAGATGGAGCTCGCGACCGAGCTACTCGAGATCAGCGACGAGAGCGAGCTCGACCAATTTCTCGGCAAGTTCATCAAGCAGATCGGGCGCAAGGTCGGGAAATTCGTGCGCTCGCCGATCGGTGGCGCGCTGCTCAAGGCGTTGAAGGGCGCCGCGCTCACGGCGGTGCCTGGACTCGGCCCGGTCGTCGGCGCCGCCACTGCGCTCGGCGCGGCGGTGAAGAGCGTCTCCCCAGCGGAGGAGCCGACTCCCGAAGCCGCAAGCGAAATTTTCGGTCTGGAGCTCGAGGGTCTCAGCCCGGAAGATCAGGAGTTCGAGGTCGCTCGCCGCTTCGTGCGCTTCGGCGCTGAAGCGGTAGCGCAAGCAACCAAGGCCGATCCTGCGGTCCCGCCTGAACACGCCACCTCTCAGGCCGTAAATCGTGCGGCTGAGCGCCACGCGCCCGGCTTGGGTCGCCAGCAGAGTCGCAGCGGTGCCCGCGGAATGCGCCACCCTGGCCGCAGCGGTCGCTGGGAGCGTCGCGGTCGCCACATCATCCTCTTCAACGTGTAGCGCCGTGGATCCGAACCGCGCCGCTCAGTCGTTGATCCTCGCCGAGGTCCGTTCGCTCGAGACGCGCTTGGACGGCGTCATGCCTTTTTCTCTGCACATGACCATGGTCGGAGCCGCCAGCGCGTCGAGAAGAGCGCACCTCGCGATCCAACGCCACATGGACCGTGAGATTCAGCGCCTGCGGCGAGGCATCGCATCGTTTCTGGAGGCGCTCGATACGGGCCTTGCGCCCGCGGATGCTCAGCGCCGACTGTCGTTTCTCAAGCTGCGGTTCAACGTCGTGCTCTCCCATTTCGACATCTATTCGGATGTGTTGGTGCAGCGCAGTGAGCACGTGCACGGTGTGCAGCTCGCCGGGCTCGATGCCCTGGCCGGCGACGCCCTGAACATTCCCGGCTATGGCGATGAAATCCCACCCGTTCTCTGCTATCTCGACCGCGGCCAGGGGGCGGCCATCCGGCGCGCACGCACGCGGCTCCCCGGTGGTGGAGACAATCCGGTAGCGCTCATCCGCGTCCCGCGTGAGCGCATGATCGGCAGCGGGATCGGCTCTTCATTGGTGCACGAGGTCGGACACCAGGTCGCGGCGCTGCTCGATCTGGTCAGCCCACTCAGGCGCCGCCTGGTGGCGAAAGCGCACGGCAACGCGCTGTCGCCGTGGGCGGCGCTGGAACGCTGGATCTCGGAGATCGTCGCGGACTTCTGGTCCATCCTCAAGCTCGGGGTTACCTCGACGCTCGGCTTGATCGGCGTCGTCAGCCTGCCGAACGCCTTCGTATTTCGGATCGGGCTCGATGACCCGCACCCGTTTCCGTGGCTTCGCGTCCAGCTCAGCTGCGCGATCGGAGGTGCGCTGTACCCAGATCGCGAATGGCCGCTCTTGGCGGCGGCGTGGGAGCAGCTCTATCCGCTTTCGTCACAATCCGACGAAAACCAGCAGTTCATCGCAGACTTGTTGGACACCGTTCCGGCCTTCGTCGAACTACTGCTCGGCTTTCGACCGCCAGCGTTGGCGGGCCGTGCGCTAGTCGATCTCGTCGACCCAGAGCTGACGCCGACGTCGCTGCGCGCGCTCGGCTCCGCGTTCCGGAGCCGCGCCGCAGAGCTCCGGCCGGTGACCGCGGTGGCCACGATCGGACAGGCGCGCTTCGAAGGACGACTGTCGGCCACGCGAGAGGCGGGCCTATTGCGCGGACTGTTGGTCGACTGGGCTTTGCGCCGATTCAACGGCCCCCTCGCATCAGAAACACGGCTGAGAACTGCAATCGAAGGAAGAGGAGCATAGCGATGCCTACCGAAATCAGCACGAATGGTAATCACCTGCCGGACCCGAAGCGCGTGGAGATCACCGGCGGAACGATCACCACGAGAACGTCCACGTCCGTGCCCAATGCGGGCGACATCACGGGCCTCTGGGTAACGATCAAGAATCGCGCCGCCGCCATGGAGTTCGGCCGCTACGAGGCCTTCATCGATCGCGTGCTCTGCCAGGGCGAAGGCGTGAACGAGGACGGTGATTCCGATGACGTGGCGCCCGGGGAGTGCGCAAACAAGAAGCCGCGCCGGGTCGATCGGATTCTGCGTCAGCGCAGACGGACGTTGCTCGCGCCTTACCACGGCGTGGACACCTACAACTTCCTGCGCGCGGCGACCGAAGCCTTCTTGCTCATGGAGTGCGGGGTCTTCCTCGACGAGAACACCGACAACCCCGCCGGTCTCGAGGACTACCGCTTCGGGCAGCCGATCGACATGGCCAAGGCGTCCGAGTACCTGAGCGGCTATCTTCAAGACTATATGGGGATACGGGTGCTCCCGTATCTGAAGCGCATCGTCGAGGGCGCGATCCGCGGCGAGCCCTTGATTGACTCACCTTACTGCTTCGGCGTCCTGCGCTCGCGCCTCAGCTGCCCGTGCTTGATCGAGCTGATTTGGTCCTACTGGCTCGAAGAGGGGATGCTCGTGCAGTCCATGAACGCGCTCTCGCTGCGCTTCCAGAACCGGCGCAGCGGCGCCGGCGAAAAGGACCCGCTCGCTCACCTCGAGCTCGACACGCTGCGCCCGCTCGGAAACCTGCTGTGGGGCTACCTGCAAGACGAGTCGCATCGGCTCACCGTCGCGCGGCGCGCCTACGAGTACGATCATCACTACGGCATCCGCCTGGTCGGCAAAGCCGTTCCCCAGTTTGCGTCGGTCGACAGCCGCTCGCGCTTTCTCGAGGCCTTTCACACCCTGCTCAATCGCGCGGCCGCGTTCTTCAAGGAAGAAGCCAACACCATGGTGATCCCGGACGGCTTCCCGCTGCTGAACGCGCTGCAGGAGGTTCACCTCTTGCTCGCGGAGGGCATGCACAACCAGTACGGAGATCTGCCCTGGACCGCGCGCGTGGAGATGCTCATCATGCAGTGGCTGCTGGCGCGCCCTGAAATCAAGGATTTCCTGCGTGGCCGCCCATCCGTTCCGTACTCGGAGGGTTGGATGGGACAGGTCGACGCGATGAAGACACAGCAGGGTTGGTCTCCATCCAGCATCACCCACTTCCGGAACCTGGCCGTGTTCGGTGAGCAGGTCCTGCTCTCGGTGCGCTTCGGCAGCTGGAACGACGAGGTCTCCGGTGATGTGGCGAAGGCCTGGGCGCACTACTGGAAGCCCGAGATTCAAGGCTACATCCACGCCTACCGCGCGGTGACCGGCGTGGACCTCGGCACGGAGCCGGTCAGTTCGGTCATGCCTGGCTTGTTGCTTCGCGATCGTTTGGCGTCGGCGTCCGCGACTGGCTCGCGCACGAACGGATAACGAAGGAGAAAGATCATGTCCGGAAGTTTTGGTTACGGGGAAGCGGCATTTGGAGGCAACATGGAGTTCTTCGACGAAATCGAGGAGAGGGAGTTCAGCGACGAGTTCGAGGAGCCGGAATCGGAATGGGAATCCGAAGATTCGGAGACTGGTCCCCCCTTCGTTCATCCGCAGCTCGGGATCGGACTCCCGGTCTCCTCGGAGCTCGAGTTCGAGGACCGCGAAGATCAAGAGGAGGAAATCATCGGCTCGAGTGACTCGCGCAGCCCGGTCCGGAACACGACCAAAGCGCCCTATCGCTTCGTCTGCCGCTTGGAGATGATATTTCAGGATCCAGGCTGGAACGGCGGCGTTGCCATGAAGTTTGCGGGAACCGGTACGCTCATCAGCCCGCGGCACGTGCTCACGGCCGGGCACAATATCCGCAGCATTTTCGGCGGTAAGGCGCTCACCGCCAAGTCGGTCACCGCCTCACCCGGTCAGGACCGGGACAAGAAGCCCTTCGGCACCTGCAAGGTGACCGGGTTCAAGGCCAAGAACGAGTGGATGAACGACCAGAACGCGTGCCACGACTACGCGCTGCTCACGCTCGAAAAGGACATGGGTTCGCTCAAGTTCAAAGCGATCGGCAACAAGCCGCTCGGCTATTGGGGTGACTTCGAAAAAGGCAACGATACTCGCCTGGAGTTCGTCGATCCCGATAAGTTGAAGAAGTCGACCGTACGCGTAGTCGGCTACGCCGGTGACAAGTGCGGCTACCTACCGATCGAGAAATACAAAAAGGGTGCCGTCTGCACTTACACGCCGTCGGGCACCGTCTCCAAGGGCCTACAGGATTGCTTGAAGGCAGGGCTTCACGCGAGCGCCCAGTTCGGCGCGAAGGGCAAAATGCTCGACCCGCTTCCGGCTGGCGGTGGCTCGTTCCTCTTCGCTTACGACGCGGACACTTGCAAGGGGCACAGCGGCAGCCCCGTCTGGGCGGAGAACAAGGGCCTGCTCTACCTGATTGGGGTGCACACCGGCCCTTGGTCGATCGCCAAGGGGAGCTGCGCGGACGTGGTTCCCGCGGGTGCGGCAACGGACGCGAACCGAGCCGTGCGCGTCACCACGAACATGCTCGACAACATTCGCAAGTGGAAGGCGTGACACACGGCAGCTCAGGCCGATTCGTCTTCTTGCTGCCGCGGGAAAAGGGTCGCGGGAGTCTTGGCGAGCCGCATGTGAATGGCGCGTTCGGTAACGCCCAGTCGCTCTGCGGCTCGCTTGACGCTCCCGGACTCCAGCGAAAGAGCGGCATTCAATGCGGCTTCCTTGGCTTCCCGTGCGATGTCCTGCAGGCCCACGCCGTATGCGAGCGCGCGCCGCAAGGACTGCTGCAACGCTTCATCTGGCCAGGCCGGAGCCGCAGCTGTCCCGCTCGGACGCTCGCGTTCCGGCAAGCTTGCCGGACTCACGAAGCGCGTGCCTCGGTGACGATGCAGAATGCGAGCGATCAACTGCCTCAGATCTCGCACGTTACCAGGATAGTCACGGGTCATCAGGTGAGCCTCCAGGGCTGGGTCGAGCGTCAGCTCGTCGGCGTCCCGCGGCCGCATCTGTCGTAAGAAGTGCCGTGCCAGCGGCAAAACGTCCTCTGGACGCTCACGCAGCGGGGGCAACGCGATCAGCACGGTGGCGATGCGGTAGTACAGGTCGCGCCGGAACGTGCCCTCTTGCACCATGGACCAGAGGTCGCGGTTGGTTGCAGCGACCAGGCGGAAGTCCGCCTTATGCCACTGGTCACCGCCCACGCGCTTGTAGGTCTTCTCCTGAATCACGCGCAGCAGCTGCGATTGAAGCGAAAGTCCGAGCTCACCCACTTCGTCCAAAAACAGTGTGCCTTCGTGCGCCATCTGAATGGCCCCCGCGCGTGCCGCCGCGGCCCCGGTGTAAGCGCCGCGCTCGTGCCCGAAGAGCTCGCTGCCCGCCAGGTCGGGCATCAAGGTGGTGCAATCGACCACGACCAGCTCCTTCTTTCCGGGTCGGGGGTCCAAGGCGTGGGTCAGTCGCGCCGCCAGTTCCTTGCCGGTCCCGCTCTCACCGGTCAACAGGATTGATTCTTGCGAAAATGCCGCCGCCTCGACCAGCTGTTCCAGGGTCTGGCTCCATACCGAGCTCTGCCCGATCAGGTTTTCTCGAATCAAACTCGAATTCAAGTGCTCGTCGAGCACGCTCCGGCGTCGAAGCCGCGCCGCGATCTCTCGCGGCGCGTGGTCCTCTGACCAATGCAAGAAGTCCATGGCGCCGGCCGCCAAGAGTTGCCACGGACTCGGCTTCGCCTCGGGGCTTTCGTCGATCGAAACGTGCAGCGCGATTACCGCGCGGCGCTCGATACTCGCGCCGGCGCGCACCAACCGACACACCTCCTCGCTCGCTCGACCAAAGACGAGCACGCCCTGATTCGGCGGAGGCCAAGCACCGGGCGTGCGGACCTCGAGGCCTTCGCGCTCTAAACCGGCTTTTACGCAGTCCGAGATCGCCGCGGGCACGTCGTCGCAGGCATGGATCCAAATCTGCACGTCCGAACCTCCGATTCGCCCGGCCTTGCGAGTCAGGCATCACGCAAGAGGGCACGACGAATCGTCGCGCCGCAGCAGACCACCTCGTTCCACGAACTAGCATCGAGCAGCGAAGTCGACGTAGTCATTTCGATGCGCTCCATCTCACGCCCGCAGCGACTTCGCAGTGCGGCCAATGGCGGATATCGCGCTGCGTGGGAGTTTCATTATGGCGCCGCTCGGCGCCCGGGCGACTAAGCAGGAACGTAGATCAACCGCACCACGTCCTCGCCAATCCGATCATTGGTCATAAGGCGCAGCCGCGGTCGAGGCCCGGCGAAATATAGGCTGCCATGACCAAGGCTTCGCACGCCGGCACGCTCTGATTGCATTATCGCGGTAGCACGCTCGGTAACGATGTGAATGTCAGCGGCCACGAAGCTTGCTAACCTGCGGAGAAAATGTGTCAGGGCTTTCGGCCGTCAGCGTTGCTCTGTTGCCTTGCCTTGCTTTCTGGTGCGTGCGGCGAAGCGCCCCGGGGTAGCGAGCAACACGGCGCCGTTGAACCGCCGCCATTTGGCGCGACGCTGACCACGCACTGCGCGACGAACGAAACCGATTGGTTGGCGCTCGAGACAGCTCCCCGACATTGACCGACGAAGGGCGGAAAGTGCTCGCCTTCGGTCGCGAGCAGCAGGAGCGCACCGCGTAGCTGATTGACGACATCAAGGGCACGTCACACGACGCGGGCGTCCTATTGGCCGCTGGGGAGCGGACATTTCTGCACCTACTCAGCGAGCCATTGCGCGCTTTTCAGCGTGGCAACCGCAGCAAGCTCCGCGTGTTAACACGCGACCGCGAACACGCGCTTGGCGCAGTCCAACTTGGCGAAGCGCACTTGGCCGTTACGGTCATCGACGACGTGCCACCCGACATCATCTCGAGGCGAGTCGCTAGGGTCGGCGCGGCGGTGGTCATGCCCAGGAACCATCCCCTCGCGCGCAAGCGATCCATAGCCATTCGCGATCTGCGCGACGAGGCCTTGATCGCACCGCCCGCAGGTCGTCCGTTGAGAGCCACGCTAGCCCAGGCCTGGGCAACCGCCGGCCAGGCATGGTCGCCGGCCGTCGAAGCCAACGGCTGGGAGCTCATGATGCGCTTCGCTGAGCTCGGGCTGGGCGTCGCCATCGTCGACGACTTCTGCTCGCCGCCGCGCGGGACCGGCCTCCCCACGATCCTGTATCAGCTGCTGCGCCTTCGCAGTCGCCGGCCCTCGTCAGCCGTCTTGGCGCTTGAAGCCGCCATCGTCGCTTCAACCCACCCATCAAGAACCCAGTGAACATTGGGTTTTCGGCTTTGGCGCGCCCGGTAAGATTCGAACTTACGACCCCCGGTTCCGTAGACCGGTGCTCTATCCAGCTGAGCTACGGGCGCACTTGCGAGCCGTGGGGCCCGGCAAGGTCCGGGGGTTTTTCCCTATCGGCCGGGGTCTGTCAAGGGTGATGAGCGAAGGGTTTCACCGAATGCGCAATGGGGGCGGAAAAGGGCTCAGCGTTTGCGGCCGCGCTTTCCTTCCAAACGCGGGCGCTGGCTCGCCGCTTCTTTGAGCAGGCGCTCGATGAAGCGATCGACGGCCGGCACGGGACGACGGCCCGACCGCATGACCAGCTGCACGGGGAGCGAGGGGACGTCGGCAGGCTCGATGAGCGCCCCGGCAAGCTCCCGCTCGTCGAGCGGCAGGAACGGAATCAGACCGATGCCTACGCCGCCGGTGGCGTAGGCCAAGAGCAACGAGACGCTCGGAACGTCAATCGTGGACGCGGGCCGCAAGCCATGCTGCTCGAGATACTGGTCGAGCAGCTTCCGCCCAAGGCTGCCCGCGGCGAGGCGCAGCAGCGGTTCGCTATCGAGCCGTTCCACCAGAGTGCGGCGGCGCCCGAGTCGCCGCGGGCCGATCCAATAGAATGCTTGCTCGAACAAGAGCTCCGCCGAAAGCCCTGCGCGCTCGCGCGCGAAAGAAGCGATCGCCATTTCCACGTCGCCGCGTTCGAGTAGAGCGAGCGCTTCTTCCGAGTGCACGGTGGAGATTTCGAAATGCAGTGGCGCACCCTCGGCGGCCAGATCGCGCAAGACCGGAACGAGCAAGGGCTTGCCGAGGTAATCGCTGGCAGCGATGCGCAGCGTGGTAGTCGCTGAACCGGAGAGCTCGCCGAATAGTCGAAACACCGCTTCGGCTTCGTCGAACAGGCGCGTGGCCGCGGGAAGCACGTGCTCTGCTGCTTGAGTGAGCACTAGCCCGCGACCGCGCCGCTCGAACAGCGGCACGCCCAGCGCGTCAGTCAGACGACGAATTTGTTGGCTCACCGCAGAGGGCGTCTTGCTGAGCCGGCGTGCCGCAACGCCCACCGAGCCGGTCCGCGCGACCATCATCACGTCGTAAAGCGCGGGAATCAGGGTGGCGTCCATAGGGTTTCGAGATAAGTTTAGATAAACTTACGTGACAATCAAGTAAGTTTCATTGGACTTAATTGTCGAGCGAGCGATACTCATCGCGACCCGTCAGAAGGAGGTCCTCGTGGGCAAAAGCCTTTTTCAAAAAGTCTGGGATCAGCACGTCGCGCAGGTGCTCGAAAACGGACAAGCACAAGTCTTCATCGGCCTCCACCTGATCCACGAGGTCACGAGTCCGCAGGCCTTCGGCATGATGCGCGATCTCGGGCTGCGCGTTGCCTATCCGGAGCGTACCTTCGCGACGGTCGATCACATCGTGCCCACCGACACCCGCCTGCGCCCGTTCCGGGACACGCTGGCCGAAGGCATGATGGTCGCGCTCGAGCAGTCTTGTAAGGAGTTCGGCATCAAGTTCTTCGACGTCTCGTCGGGGCACCAGGGCATCGTCCACGTGATCGGCCCCGAGCTCGGCCTCACGCAGCCCGGTATGACCATCGCTTGCGGCGACTCGCACACCTCGACCCACGGCGCGTTCGGCGCGATTGCCTTCGGCATCGGCACGACTCAGGTGCGCGACGTGCTCGCGACGCAAACACTCAGCCTGTCACCCATGAAGGTGCGGCGCATCGAGGTCAAGGGCAAGCTCGGCCCGGGCGTATACGCCAAGGACTTGGTGCTCCACATCATTCGCACGCTCGGCGTGAACGGCGGCACCGGCTTCGCCTACGAATACGCCGGTGAAGCCGTGGACGCGCTCAGCATGGAAGAGCGCATGACCCTGTGCAACATGTCGATCGAGGGCGGCGCGCGCGTCGGCTACGTGAACCCCGACCAAACGACGTTCGACTACTTGAAAGGGCGGGAGTTCGCACCGAAGGGCGCCGCCTGGGAGCGCGCGGTCGCGCACTGGCGCTCCATCGCATCCGACCCGGACGCCAGTTACGACGACGTGGTCCGCATCGACGCCAAGGACATCGCGCCGACCGTGACCTGGGGCATCAACCCTGGCCAAGCCATCAGCGTGAAAGAGCGTGTGCCGAGCCCAACCGACGGCAAGACCGCCGCCGAGAAGGCCTCCATCGAGGAAGCGCTCGAATACATGCAGCTTACCGCAGCCGAGCCGATCGAAGGCGTGGCCGTGAACGTGGCCTTCATCGGCAGCTGCACCAATGGGCGACTCTCCGACTTCCGCGAAGTCGCTCGGCACCTGCCGGGCAAGAAGGTCGCCCCGGGCGTGCGTGCCCTGGTCGTCCCCGGCTCGATGAGCGTGGCACGCGCGGCTGAAGCCGAAGGCCTCGACCAGGTGTTCCGCGACGCGGGCTTCGAATGGCGTCAGCCCGGTTGCTCCATGTGCCTCGCGATGAATCCGGACAAACTGATCGGCCGCGAGCTGTGCGCTTCCTCGTCGAATCGCAACTTCAAGGGCCGTCAAGGTAGCCCCACCGGTCGCACCATCTTGATGAGTCCGCTCATGGTCGCCGCAGCCGCCATTCGCGGCCGCATCTCGGACGCACGCGACGTATTCGGAGTGGGCTAATCGCCCGGGAGATTCAGCATGGCACTCGACAAAATCACTCAGGTCAAAGCCCGCGCCGTGTACGTCCCCGGTGACGACATCGACACCGACCGCATCATTCCCGCGCGCTTCATGAAGTGCGTGACGTTCGACGGCCTCGGAGAGCACCTCTTCCACGACGTTCGCCTGAACGAAGACGGCACGAAGAAGAAGCACGCGCTGAACGAAGAGCGCTTCGCTGGCGCCAAGATCCTGCTCTCCAACAGCAACTTCGGCTGCGGTTCATCGCGCGAACACGCGCCGCAGGCCCTGGCGAAGGCTGGTTTCCGCGCGGTCATCGCCGAGAGCTTCGCCGAAATCTTCTTCGGCAACTCCACCACGCTTGGCATGCCCTGCGCGTCGGTGAGCCACGACGCGATCTTGGCGCTGGCTCAGGCCATCGACCAAAAGCCCGAGCTCGAGATCACGCTCGATCTCGAGAGCCAAACGGTGATCGCCGGAAACGCCCGCTACCCGTTCACGATCAAGCCCGGCGCGCGCGACGCGCTCATGCGCGGTACGTGGGATCCGATCGCGCAGCTCATCGACGGCGCGGCCGCGGTCAAGTCCGTCGCGGCCCGCCTGCCGTACCTCCACTTCGATAGCCCGAGCTGAAGCGACTTCGGCTTCTCCGGAGCGTGACGTGCCGAGCGAGCTCGATCTTCACTTCATGCGCCTGGCTCTGGCCGAAGCCGACGCCGCGACGCTCCACGGCGACGTCCCCATCGGCTGCGTCATCACCGACGCAGCCGGGGCGATCCTTTCCCAAGACCACAATCGCCGCGAACAGCTGGGCGATCCGACTGCTCACGCGGAGGTGCTCTGCCTGCGCCAGGCCGCGACCAAGAACGGTCATTGGCGACTCGAGGGCGCAACGGTCTATGCCACGCTCGAACCCTGCCCCATGTGCGCGGGCGCATTGGTCGGTGCGCGCGTCGCGCGACTCGTCTACGGCGCGCGCGACCCCAAGGGCGGCGCGGTCGACTCGCTGTTCACGATTGGAACGGACACGCGACTGAACCATCGCTTTCCGGTTGAGAGCGGCGTGCTCGCGGAGGAGAGCGCCAAGAGGCTGGGGGCTTTCTTTCAAAAGCTGAGGGCAGCGGGGGAGAAATAGCCCAACGAGCCTCGTCGTACCTCGCGAGCCCAGCGGCTGGGTCATGGAGTTTCGGAGTCGGAAACGTCGCTCTCGGGCTCTTCCAGCACCGGCGCTTCAGTCGCGATCTGACTGGGCTCGCGGAAAATGATCTCTTCAGCGAGGCCCGCAGCGAGCTCATCGTCGCTGATACGCCGAATCTTGTGCGCGACCTGCATCAACCGTCTCAGGTATTGGCCCCAATGCTCGCTCACGTGACCGTCGGGGCGAAAGTGCGCTTGATCCGGCGCAGGCAAGATCGAGCCCAAGTACAACGCCTGGCCCAGCGAGAGCGCGCGCGGCTCTTCATTGAAGTAATAGCGTGCAGCCTGCCGCACTCCATAGATACCCGGACCGAACTCGACCACGTTCAAATAAAGTTCCATCAGCTGGTGCTTGGAGAGCTGCTGCTCCAAGAGCTGCGTGAGCACGGCCTCCTGCAACTTGCGTGAGAGCGTCTTCTCCTTGCTCAAGTAGAGGTTCTTCGCGAGCTGCATGGTCACGGTGCTTCCCCCGCGCAAGAAACGCCCGACCTCCAGATTCTGACGAATCGAATTCTCGATGGCCCGATAGTCGATGCCGCGATGCGCGAAGAACCCGCCGTCTTCGCAGACGACGATCGCCGTCTCCATGAACGGGGAAATCCCTTCATAAGGCGTCCAGTCGGGCGTACCCGGCCCGCTCTCGATGCTGAGCGGCGAACCGTCGGGGCCCTTCACTTCGCGCTGCCACGGATTCAAAAAGCGATTCGGATTGATCGCGGCAGGGACCTCGGCGATCCGACACTGATTGTTGACCTCGAGGCGCACCCGCGTAGCGAGCGGCTTCTCGCTGTCGTATGCCAAGCTGCCGTCGAGAGCGAACGTCCCGTCCATCCGAACGCCCTCGAGTAGCGGCGCTGCACCATGCGGCACCGCGGCGAGCAGCGCACTGCACGATGAGAGCGGCACGCTCGCCTTGAATGCCGCGGACGCATGCTCGGCGCCGCGGTGCAGCTCGCCCGAAAGCTCGAGGCGCACGTCGCCGATGGACAGCTCGGCGCTCTGAACCGCCCAATCCGCGCCGCCGTTCTCCACCTTCGCGTCCAACCGCCACCCCACGCGAATGCCGCTGAGCTCTGCCGGCGAAAGCGCTGCCCGACGTAAGCGCGCATTCTCGAGCGCGCCCTTGCTCGCGATCGAAATCGGCGCTTGATCGAAAGGCAACACCAAGTGCGCCTCGGCTTCGAGCCGCGCTTCGCGTACCCCCACCAACCCAAAGTCACCTTCGCGCACGCCGAGCGTGGACAGGCTCACCGGTCCCCCGCTGACGTCCAACTCCGCCGCTCGCCCGGCAAGCGGCGCGCGCGCGCGAATCGTCAGCGCGGTGCCCGCGTCATTGCCCCCGGCATGCGGCACGATCTCGGCAGCAACGCTGCCCGCCTCCCGCTTCAACGCGAACCGGCTTGGCCCAATCCTGAGCGACTCCGTCGCGCGCCGAGTTTCCACGCTGAGCGCCACCACCGAAGCCTTGAAATTGGCGCTCGTCCTCCGCTCGAACTCAGTCCGAAGCCCGGCAAGCCGCGTCGCCCAAGACCCATCGCTTCCGGCCACTCCAGCGTCGATTTTCGCGCGACTCTCCTTCGCGACAACCGACGCGCCGCCGACTCCAGCTCGTCCCGCCGGCGCACTCGAGGGCGCGCCGCCCAGGTTCCCCATCGCACTCAATCCCTTGCTCTCGCTCCCGCGTCTCTTCCCGCGACCGTCTCCGGGCCTTCGCCCCACGTCACTCCTCCGCTCGGCTGCGGCAGACCTCTCGCGGCTCTCCTCTTTCTCCTGATCCGTCTCGTCACTTCCTCCTCCGCCAAGCTCCAATCGCAACGCCACCTGCGCCGCCTCCACACGCGCAACCCGGCGCTCACCCCCCGCCAACTCCACGCTTGCCTCGACCGCGCGAAACTCACCGCCCGCGCGCTGCCCGGTCACGCGGACCGAATCGGCGGAAAACTCGCTTGAGCCGTCAGACTCCTGCCGCCCGCGAAGACCCCAAACGTAAAGGGCCTCTCCGCTCTCACGCAACCAGCGAAGCGCAACGCCATCGAACTCGACCTCACGCTGCGCGCCGGTGCCGCCCCCGGAGGGGGAGCCGGACTCAGCTCCCCGCCAACTGCGCCAGCGCTCGGAGAGCTTCTTCTCCGAACCCACTACCGCAACGGTCGCGCCGTGAACCGCAACGCCGACGCCGCGACCGCGCCAACTCGGCGTCAGGGCAACCGCGTCGAGGTGCGCCCGCGTGGCGGGCAGCTCCGGATCGCTCACCGCTACGTCGATGAGCCAAATCCGACCCCACCCGAGCCGAACGCGACCGACTTCAGCAGTGAGGCCCCGCGCGCTCACCCGCGCAGCCACCGCGCGGCTAATGATCGGAGGCAGCGCCACGCCCAGCGTGATGAAGAGCACCAGCAAGCTGGCAGCGGCGATGCAACCCGCCCGCGCCCAACCCGCCAGCGCTCTCCAGCGCTCGACGAGTTCGCGCCAGAGATCCATTTCGCGCGCGCCAGGGTAGTACGCAACCGCATCAGTCCGCAACGGCCACCGAGGCCGACCGACCGGCCCGTCTGGCGCGCAAAAAAAACGCCCTAGGGGTTTCCTAGAGCGTTTTTCAGTAATTAGCCCGGCAGCGTCCTACTCTCCCACACGGTTGCCCGTGCAGTACCATCGGCTCCAAGGAGCTTGACTTCCGAGTTCGAGATGGGATCGGGTATGGCCTCCTCGATATAGCCACCGGAAATCTTTGGGCGTCCAGCCCACCCGCGCTTGGCGAGTGATCGAAAGCGAGCTTTATGGTGCTGCGCTTGTCGTTGCATCGCGCATCCGAATCGGATGCTGCGATGTGGTTCGTGTAAGAAGCGAATCAACTTCGCTTCTCGCCCGGACTCCGGGCACCAACTTCAATGTTTGCCTTAGGTTTAGGTCAAGCCGCACGGCCTATTAGTACCGGTTAGCTCCACGTGTTGCCACGCTTCCACACCCGGCCTATCAACCTCGTAGTCTACAAGGGGCCTTTAGTGCCTTGCGGCAGGGATACCTAGTCTTGAGGCCAGCTTCCCGCTTATATGCTTTCAGCGGTTATCTGTTCCGCGCATGGCTACCCGGCTATGCCAGAGGCCTGACAACCGGATCACCAGAGGCACGTCCACCCAGGTCCTCTCGTACTATGGGTAGCTCCTCTCAAGTATCCTACGCCCACGGCAGATAGGGACCAAACTGTCTCACGACGTTTTAAACCCAGCTCGCGTACCGCTTTAATTGGCGAACAGCCAAACCCTTGGGACCTGCTCCAGCCCCAGGATGCGATGAGCCGACATCGAGGTGCCAAACCGCGCCGCCGATGTGAACTCTCAGGCGCGATCAGCCTGTTATCCCCAGAGTACCTTTTATCCGATGAGCGATGGCCCTTCCATCCGGTACCACCGGATCACTAACGCCTGCTTTCGCAACTGATCGACCTGTCGGTCTCACAGTAAAGCTCCCTTATGCGTTTGCACTCTACGGCTGGTTTCCAATCAGCCTGAGGGAACCTTCGCACGCCTCCGTTACGTTTTAGGAGGCGACCGCCCCAGTCAAACTGCCCACCAGGCAGTGTTCCTCACCCGGATCACGGGTGTAGGTTAGATTTCCAGATTATCCAGGGTGGTATTTCAACGTTGGCTCAGCCGAACCCGGAAGCCCGGCTTCAAAGCCTCCCACCTATCCTACGCAGGAGAACCCGAAAATCACTGCCAAGTTGCAGTAAAGGTTCATGGGGTCTTTCCGTCTTGCCGCGGGTAGAGGGCATCTTCACCCCCAATGCAATTTCGCTGAGTCCCTGGTCGAGACAGCGCGGATGTTGTTATGCCATTCGTGCAGGTCGGAACTTACCCGACAAGGAATTTCGCTACCTTAGGACCGTTATAGTTACGGCCGCCGTTTACTGGGGCTTCGGTTCAATGCTTCGGTTTGACCCTGACATATCCCCTTAACCTTCCAGCACCGGGCAGGCATCAGACCCTATACGTCCTCTTACGAGTTCGCAGAGTCCTGTGTTTTTAGTAAACAGTCACAACCGCCGTTTCACTGCGACCACCGACAGCGTCCTGGCGAAAACCAGTAACCATCAGCGGCACACCTTCTCCCGAAGTTACGGTGTCAATTTGCCGAGTTCCTTAACCTGGATTCTCTCAAACGCCTTGGTCTTCTCGACCCGCCCACCTGAGTCGGTTTCCGGTACGGTCAGCAGCCCGTCAACGTAGGACGCAGCTTTTCTCGGAAGCGTGGGATCAATCACTTCGGCCCGAAGGCCACGGCATCACCTCTCGGAGTTGCCCGGGCGTTTTATTCCTACCCGAACCTCCTACAAGCTTGCACCGGCATCCACTGCCCGGCTGACCTACCCTTCTCCGTCCCTGCTCTACTCGAGACTGCTGGTATGGGAATATTAACCCATTTCCCATCGACTTCGCCGTTCGGCTACGCCTTAGGGACCGACTAACCCTGCCCGGATGGTCCTT
>DASZQI010000036.1:0-31710 GCA_035549735.1 Polyangiaceae bacterium
GCTGCGCGGCGACCACCGCATTCCGGGCGATGGCTCGCACACACTTTCACGCATTCACGTCGAGGACCTGGCTGCGCTGATTCTGGCGAGCAGAAAAGTGCGGGGGGAAACCTTCGTGGTCGGCGACCTCGAACCGACCGCCCACCTCGACGTCGTGCGTTTCGTCTGCGAAAGCTATGGCCTGCCGCTGCCACCTTTCGCTCCGCTCCATGAGCTCCCGGATTCACTGCGTGCGAACCGCGCGATCGATGCGCGCCGCGCGCTGCGGGAGCTGGGCGTGACCCTGCGCTATCCGAGCTTTCGCGAAGGCATGGCGCGCCCCGACGCGAACGGCTAGCGCTCGCCGTCCCACTCAGGGGTTCTGACTTGCCTTCATCCAGGGGCGCGAACTCGTGGGCGGCGCTGCAGCGAACACCAGCGGCGGCAAGGTGCACCAAGTCACGACCTCGGACTCCAGCACTTGTCGCTTCTTCGTGAGTCGCTCCACCAGTTGGCAATATTGGTCGCCAACGGCAATCACGAGGCGCCCTCCCTCGTCGAGCTGGTCGATGAGCTCCCGCGGAATGTCCGGTGAGGTCGACGCCTACTTCATCCGGCCCTATGCGCCATAGGCGCCTAGGGAGCATCCTCTATTCTGGTTCGGGGACGCGCACGCTTGCTTTGGCTGTTGAGAGGTGACGCCAGCTACTCGCGAGCACGCCTCAAGGACGACGCGGAGCGCCTCGCTCGTCAAGCCGCAGGGTACGGCACTCACGGCGAGTGTAAGGCGGAAGAACCGCTCACACTCGCCTTCAAAGGTGTCACGCACGATGACCGAACTCACAGCGGGATCCTCGGCTCGCGTATCTCGACTCCAAGACAACGACGATCGCGGACGGATCCGCACCTTAGGATACGGCCGTACGGGATACGCCCGAATTGACGAGCGAGTTCCGATTTCACCCCTGCAGGGCGAAGAACCCCGTCAGCTGACCGGCAGCGAGTCCAGGTGGTTCTTGCTATTCGTGTCGGTAGTCGTTCGCAAGCTGCCCTCGAACACGCGGATATACGTGCGTCGCTCCAATTCCTGGACGTAGTAGCTTCGCTTGTTCGAATTGATGTCCCCGATGACGTCGGACATCTTGCGGGGCGACCAGGACTCGTCGGGGTTACACAGCGCGACGATCTTTCCGTTTCGAGCTCTCTTCGTTGATTTGACTTTGCGATCCATGGGTTTCCACCTAGTGAGGCCCGTCAACTTCGCCGCGCTTGGCGAACGCAGAGCTTCCGATCTGCGCTTACCGTATTAGACGGATCGTCCGGCATCGTACGGGTACACTATGGCACGGCGGGGACGACTCCGCCCGTCATTTGCTGGTCATGTCGCCGGTATGTTTGATCACGCGCCGTGCAAACGCGGCACTTTTACGAACTCGGGCACACGCAGATCTCGCCGTCAGCCCTGAGAATCCTCCCGGATGATTTCAGCCACTTGACGCTGCGCGGCGCTCGGTCATCGTGCATGCATGAAAGTTCTCGCTGCAGTCGACTTCGGAGATTCGTCGCTGGAAGCGCTTCGTCAAGCGCGAGCACTCGCTCACGATTTGGGAGGCTCGCTCGCGGTCTGCCACGTACTGCCCGCACTCCACGATCCGACCGCCGCGTTTCCTGGCCGTGATCTGACTCGGCCAGTCGACTCTTCCGATGAGGATGCAAACGCACGCAAGGCGCTGGTGGAACACGTCCGCTCCCAGCTTGGTCTCGAGCTGACCGAGGTGCTCATCGAGCGGGGGTCCGCCTACGCCGAGATCGTACGCTGCGCGGAGCGCGTTCGCGCCGACTTCGTAGTGATCGGCAGCCATGGTCGCTCGGGGCTTTCGCACGCGTTCCTCGGCAGCGTGGCCGAGCGCGTGGTTCGCCATGCGCACTGCTCCGTCCTCGTGGCCCGCGCATTCGCCGGCTCCAAAGTGGTCCTGGTAGCAACCGACCTCTCCGAGCCGTCGCTGCCCGCGCTCACGGCAGCTGCAGCGGCGGCGAAGCGCTCGGGGGCGCGCCTGGTAGCCGTCTCGGTGCTGGAACCGCCGAGCGGCGCTGCCTCGCCCTTCTTCGGTATCGTCGGAGCCCTACCGGCCGTGCCGCCCGCGGAGCTTCAGCAAGAGGTGCGCGACGCGCTGCGTTCGTCGCTCGAGCAGACGCTCGAGCAGGCGGGTGCGGCTGGCGAAGCACGCGTACTCGAGGGCTCCCCGTCGTCCGAAATTGCGGCTTGCGCCGAAGAGCTGGGTGCGGAGCTGGTCGTCCTGGGCACACACGGCCGCACCGGGCTCGCGCGGCTCGCGCTCGGCAGCGTGGCCGAGGCCGTGATTCGAAATGTAAATTGCTCCGCCTTGGCGATTCGCCTCGGCAGCAAGAGCTAGCACCAGCGCCCGGGCGCGGAGGCTGCGGAGACGGTCAATACCGGCACCGGCGAGAGGCGGACGATGTACTCGGCGACGCTGCCGAGCAACATGCGGCTGACGCCGTGATGCCCGTGCGTACCGGCGTGCTTCGTGACCAAGCACGCATTTCACGGGCTCCGACTGGAACGCCGTCGATCGACGAACGGGTTGATCGAGTCGTGCGCTTCGCCGTCGAAACTTGTCTCGCTCACTCGCGCAGGGACAATCGCGATCTGCTCGCCGCTCAGTCGCGCGAACAATCCGTCCATCCGAAAATTAGAAAAATCCAGACTGTGTGGTGCGCCACATTCACGCCTCACTCAGCGAGATTCGCCGCGCGCAGCGAGATCGAAATCATCTTTGCCGCTGTGTTCGTGCATGAACGAGTTCGATTCGGTAAAGGAACACCCTTTCCCTCACTCACGCATTTCGCTCGATCGCGCTGCGATTGAATGACCAATACGCACCCCGCACGCACTCAGCTACTTGAAGAGAAGCGCGCAGCGTGTCTTTACTCACGTGCGCAATCACATCGGGGCGCAGCGCGCTACGCGCGGCCGTTCGCGTCTCTCATCGCGTCACGAAGGAGAACGAAATGACCGTTTTCGGATTGAGATTTTCCCGCGCTTCGCGCGGCAAAATCGTGGCATTACTGAGCGCGCTTCCCGTCGTCTACGCATGTAGCGACCCGGGCGATCCGGGGCCCGTGGGTCCCAGCACGGGGGGTTTCCAGACCGGCACCGGCGGCGCGCTCGGCACGAGTGGCGGTGCACCGGCGACGGGCGGGGCGATCAGCACGACGGGGGGTTTGCCCACCAGCAGCGGAGGCAGCCTGGCAGCCGGAGGTTCGACCAACGGCGGCGGTACCGCGAATACCGGCGGGACGACCGGCGGCCTCGGCACGGGCGGTGGCAGCACGGCGCAGGGCGGTAACGCCAGCGGCGGCTCCACGAGTTCGACCGGCGGCTCCACCGGTACAGGTGGCCTAACAGGCGGCTTCACGAACGGCGGTAGCTCAAGCTCTACCGGCGGCTCAAAGAGCACTGGCGGGTCGAATGCCAGCGGCGGCGCGGCCAGCACGGGCGGCTCAAAGAGCACCGGCGGCGCGGCCACGACGGGCGGCTCAAAGAGCACCGGCGGCGCCAGCGGCGGCGGCGCAGCCGGCTCCAGCGCGGGCGGTAGCGGCGGCAGTGCCAGCGACGACCCGAAGACGATCCTCGGCACGTTCCGCCCCACGAACTCGGATCTGCGCGACCTATTCGACGACTACGTCAACGACATCGGCACGCTCACCAACGGAACCGTCGGTACCGGGACCGCGCGCACCATCACCCAAACCATCTTCGTTGCACCGAACGTGGTCTACGACGGCAAAGGTGAAAAGCTCACCGCCAAAGGAATGGGGGACGGCAGCCAAAACGAAGGCCAGAAGCCGATCTTCTTGCTCGCCCCCGGCGCCAGCGTGAAGAACGTGACCATCACCGCGCCCGGCTGCGAAGGCATTCACATGATGGGCAACAACACGGTCGAAAATGTGGTTTGGGAAGACGTGGGCGAGGACGCGGCCTCCGTGCGCAGCTACTTCCCGGGCGGCAAGATCACCATCAGCGGCGGCTCGGCAAAATCCGCCGAAGACAAGACCTTCCAGTTCAACGTCACCTGCGACGTCACGATCAAGAACTTCAAGGCGTCGAACGTGGGCAAACTGGTCCGACAAAACGGCGGAAAAGACTTCCCGCTGACCATCACCCTGGACACCGTGAACGTCACCAACGTCAAAGACGCGGTGGTGATGAGCGACAGCCCCCAGTGCACCGTGCGCTATCACGCGCTCACCACCGACGCGAGCACCATCTTCGACGGGCCCATGAAGACCCAGTCGTTCTAACCCTAGAGAGTAGTCGACCATCAGTCAGTCAACGGGCACGGCGAGGGTCCACCGCTCGAGACCCTCGCGCGCTCGTCCGAGGCGAGGCAGCATGGCGCCCTGCCGTCGAACTCCTCATTTGCCTAGGCTGCGATGCTTCAACACGCGGTTCGTTTCACGGGCTCGGTCCGTCGTGCGTACCAAACGCAAAAAAGCCGACAGCTTGCGCTGCCGGCTCTCTTGCTGTTTGCTCTGCAGGTAAAGCTTACGGCTTTGCCCAGAGTCCGTTGATGACGCCTGCGCCCGTACGATTGAACTTCTCGGTCGTCGGCAGTGCGGTGAGCACATCGCTGCGCTGGAAGAGCGCCTGCGCTGCGGTCAGGAAGACATCCGCTTGCGGACGATTGCTGGTGAAGTTCATGAACTGGCCGCCCTTCATACCGAGCTTGGCGCCGCCGAAGATGAGCGAAGCCTTGTTGTTGCGGTTGTGAGAAGGATTGCCGACCTCGGTCACGTATGGAATCACCGTATAGTCGAGGATGCTGTTGCCGAAGGCATCCTTGGCGCCCTTGAACGTGGTCAAGATGTCCGCCATCTTCTGGTTGTACCAGGTCTGAACGGCACACAAAAACCGGTAGATCTTGCCGTTCGTGTCGGTGCCAGTCTGAACCGGGCCGTCGTAGAAGCCGCCATCACCGATCTTGTGGCTGAGCGGATGGTGCATGTAGATGGCGTCACCGTAGATGTCGGCGCCCTTGTCATCGAGGAGCCCCTTGAACGAAACGTGGTTCGTGCCCGGTGACCACTGGAAGGTCGCGCAACGAATGATGTCGCACTGGAACGCCGCGAGCAGCACGGCCGCGTGGGCCTTGCCGATCTTCTCGTGGGTATCTTGATCGGCCGTGGTCGTGGTCGGGTTGTCGTAGTCGAACTTGGAACCCTGCTTACCGACCAGGGTCGAGTCCGGCGCGGCCGGAACCGTGCAGATCGGGACGCTGGTGCCACCGCCCGCGCCGCCAGTGCCCATCATTTGGGCTTTGGTGATTTGATCGGAGAGCTGCGTTTCGACGTTTCGGATCGCGTTCTCGTGCGCTTCGATCTTCGGCTTTTCGCTGCCGGGAGCGAGCGTCTTCAGCTGGGCCAGCTCACGCAGGCAGTAGTCGAGCACGCTCTTTCGTGACTTGAGCGCGTTGACCGCCGAGTTCATGTTGCCGGGCGTAACGCCACCGGGCATGAACCCGGTGAACAGCGACGCAAATGCCTTGCTCGGGCTGAGCTCCGGCAAGAGTGGCGTGTTCTCGGTGATGGTCCTGCCGGCGTTCGAAGCCGCGCCTTGAATCGAGCGCGTGGCGTAGTCGTACGACAAGCAGCGCGTGGAGGTCTCTTGCGAGTCGACGCGCGCGTCCGCCAGCACGTTGATGTAGCCGGTGCCCGGCTGCTTGAGGCCCGGCACGTTCTTCAGGAAGATTTGATCCCACGACGGACCACCGGCGCAGCCGTCGTCACCCTCACCGTTGTTGGCGCGGGTGCCCGGCCCGCTGGCACCGGTAGTGGTGAACGGAGTGCCGGCCTCGTGACCACCGCCGTCCGGGCAAGAGAGCCGAGTGTCCGTGAGCCCATACAGGATGATGGTATCGGCGAGCAGCGGCTGGAACGGTTTCAGCATCGGGGAGAGCGTGAAGCTCGTCCCCGAACCGGTCGGGAGAAACGCGTTCTTGTACGTGCCGATCGGCCAGTGCGTCATCAGGAAGCGCGCAGGAGAGGTTGCACCCTGAGCGGCTGCCTCGAGGTTGTTGAGAAGAATCTCGAGCCCGAAAGCCCCGCCGACACCGGCGAGGAACGAACGGCGAGCGAAACGATACGACCTCATTGATTTGCTCCTGCGTTACGATTCGTGAAGGCTTGCGAGACGGCGATTTCGGTGAGCAGCTTGCTGAAGCTCTTGTCGCCGGCGTTGAAACCCGCAACGACGCTTTGAGCTGCGCAGCTGCTCGGGGTCAGCGAGGACCCCTCGGCCAGCGCCCAATTGATCATGTTCTTGGCGACGCAGCTGTTGAAGCCCGGGCTCGCCGCGATCTTCGTGGACATGTCGGCGGCGTTGGTCGCCATCGCGCTGCCCAAGCTCGCTGGCAGAGTGACCGAGGCGTCGATCGCGCGCCCTTGTGGGTCCATCGTGCGGTAGCGCCCGATGGCGTCGAAGTTCTCGAGCGCCAAGCCGTAGGCGTCGAAGTTCAAATGGCAACCGAGACAGGGCGCGGTCGTGGCGCGGTACGCGGCCTTCTCCTTCTCGCTCTTGTTGGCGAGATCCGTGACCGCCTGGGCCACGGCAGCCTTGGTCGTGTCGTCCGTCGGGAAGGGCGGGTTGATCGCGCAGAGCAGCGCCGCGTTGACCGCGAGACCGCGGCCGATGACCGAGCCTGCGTCCGGCCGCGAGCGAGCCGCCAAGAACCCGACCTGAGTCAGAATGCCGGAGCGCACGTCGGGGAGGGTCACGGCAGCAAAGCCGCTGGTGTCCGCAGTCACGCCGCTGGGCGGAAAGGGGGTGACCCCGTAGATGGTCGCCAGGTTCTTGTTGATCTGCGTCTTCTTGGAGGTGAGCAGCTGGGAGAGCGGCCCGCCCCAGAGGTTGGTCGCGAAGAAGCGCTGCGATTCGGTGTACGCGGAATCGCGGACGCCCGCGGTCCAGCCCGTGTCGTCGATGACCACGGTCTCCATCGAGTCCAGCGCGAAGTAGGAGAACATCGCGGATTCCAAGTTCTTCTTGGCCGCCGCGGTGCCGAGGATGCGCGTCACCTGCGTGGTGATATCCGCGGTGTTGCCGAGCTTCATGGCCGCCGCCGCATCGAGCAATGCTTGGTCGGGCGGCGCGTCGGTGAGGAAGAACGAGAGCGCACTGGCGAACTCGTAAGGAGTGAGCGGGCCCGCCTGATCCTTCGAGGTGCCGAGCTCAGTACGGTATACGAACCCGGGCGCCTGCAAGAGCGCGTAGACCGTGTACTGAATCGCCTCGGGAATCGTGGTGTAGAAGCCCTTCACCTCGGTGTAGACCTGGGTGATCGAGGTCTTCTCCGCAGCGGTCAGCGGGCGGCGGAACACCTTCTGAGCGAACGTGCCGATCCAGGTCTGCGCGCACGCGTCGGTGGGGGCCGCGCCGCAGCCGGTGACCGCGTTTCCGTTGGCGAGCGCGTACTCACCGGTTTGCGCTGCGATCGCGTCGAGGTCCTGCCAGATCTTGGCGATGATGGTGGCACCCTCGGTGGCGCTCGAGAGCGGCGGGAAGGTGCGCGGCGACGGCGAGTTCGGACCAATCAGCGCCTTGCTGTCGACCTGAGCGCCGAGCGTGTCGCCGAAGATGGAGTGAATCGAGTTCGAGATCTGATTCATGCTCAAGCGCACGATGCGCTTGTTGTTGATCACGGCCGGGCCGTCACAGGCGACCGGGCCGGTGCCGCCGGGGATGGTGCCCTGACCACCGCTGCCGCCGGTCGCGGTCGTTCCACCATTGGGGTTGCTACCGCCGGTGTTGCCGTTCCCAGTGCCGCCGGTGGTGCCGGGATTACCGTTACCGCCCTGACCCGGACCCGCTGTCCCGCCGGTGCTGCCAGGGTTGCCGCTGCCGCCATTGCCGGTGCCGCCACCCATGGAGTTGCCAGTGCCGGCCACAGGACCAGTACCGGAGGCCGCAGGCGTGCCGTTGTCGATCGAACCGGTGCAGCCGGTCGCAAAAGCGACACCGGCCATCGCCAACCCGGTAATCAACCCCGGCAGCGGCCGGAACTTCACTCGGTACGTCATAGGAGGTCCTCCAGGAAGCGTTTCATCTCTAGTTGCTCCGTTGCCGGCAAGCGCCACACCGACTCAGTAACTCACAGCTGCGCCGGGCCGCTAAAACTGCTCAACAAAGTTTCGGGTTAGCGCGCCTCACTCCCAACTTTTCACCCGGCTGAGTGGTAGAGCGACCGGGTCACGCTGTGTCCATGGAATTTGGTGGCCGCACAGGATAATGCAGCCCCCTGTGCGCAGGTTTGGCTACCTCAGGTCGCTATCCGCGACGCTCGGCCCGCGCGAAGGCCCATCGAGCACAACCACACGCGCGTATTCGCGCCTGGCCGCATTTGTTTAGCGCCGAGAGTGCGATGCACAAGCTGGCGCCCTCGAGCCGTCGATGAAGCGCTGGAGAGCTCGTGAGGCAGGCAGATCTTCGCCAGAGGAATTTTCTCTTTTGGCGGTATCAGCTCCCGCAGTTGCGTCAACCGTTCGGGTCCTGCGCCAGCGCCGCTTCGATCTGCTCGAGTGCCCGCTGGAGCGAGGCTTTGCCGCCCTGCCCAGCGAATGCGAACGGCACATGGCTGTCGCGCGCGGCCGCCAGAACGGGGTCGGTGTGTTTGTGCTGAACGACGCGGTCGAGGATCACGACCGCCGCAACCCGGCCCTGGCGCACGCGCTGCGGGAGGTTGCCCACGGCGTGAGCGCCGTCTCGCTCGGTGTCGATCCACTCGACCTCTTCGCCGAGCTCGCTGGGTAGCGCCGCACTTCGATCACGCCCCGAGAGCGCCCCGATGACGACGATCTTGCCGCGGGCCACGCGCGCCTGAAGGTGCGGGTAACCTGCAGCCACTTGACCGGCGGCGGGGCTCGCAGTCGGTAGGCCGGAGGGGGGCTCGCCCGCGACTCGCGCACCCTTCTCGCTCTTCGGCTCCGAAAGCTCGGGCAACGCTTGAACCGCGGCGAGCAGCAGTTCGGCTGCACGCTCGGACGTGGTCGCCGGTGGCGCGGGCAACTTGAAGCCGTGCTCCTGCGCGAACTCGCGCACAATCTGCGCCTCGAGCGCGCGCCGGTAGCTCTCGAGCGAGAGCTCGACGCGGCGCGCCCGCTCGAGTGCAGTCGCCCGACGCGCAGCCAGCGCGCTTTCCACGCTGGCCAGCAATTGCTCGGCGGGAGACGGCTTTTCATCCATCCGCGGATGGTAGCAAGGCTCCCGGCCTTTGCGGGCACCAGGCGACGAGCGTAGGCTCCCGCTCAAAATGGCGTTCAAACCAGCTCGGCCCCGAATCGACATCCCGCGCACGCGGCTCGACCACGCGCTGGAGCTGATCAGCGCCCTGTGCATTCTGGGCTTCACCGCGTTCGGCGTGTACGTGTGGCCAAGCGTGCCCGCGCTGGTGCCGCGTCATTTCGGCGTCGACGGAACCCCCGATGCCTGGGGCGAGCGCGGCGGGATGCTGGTGCTGCCGATCGTCGGCCTGGTGATGTACGTCAGCCTCACCGTGCTCGAGCGTTTCCCCCACATCTACAACTACCCAGTGGCGGTCACGAACGAGAATGCGCGCGAGCTTTACACGCTCGGGCGCCGTTGGCTCTCGGTCACCAAGACCATTCTGACGGCGTCACTCGGCTTCGCCTTCTACGCCACGGTTCAGACCGCACGCGGGCAGCTGCGCGGGCTGAGCCAATGGTACTTGCCGGTGCTACTGCTCACGCTCAGCGCGGTGACCGGTGTCGTGCTGGTGCGCATGTGGCGCACGCGATCGAGCTAGCGCTTCGTTCGGTCGCGCTCGGAGGGCGGAAATGGCAACGAGAGCACGAAGCGCGTGCCGCGCCCGGGCTCGCTGTCGAGGCTCACATCACCGCCCAACTCGCGCAGATGGCGTCGGACCGCGTCGAGACCCACGCCGCGACCCGAACTCGACGTTATTTGGCTGGCTGTCGAATAGCCGTGCTCGAACAACAGCTCGTACAGTTGTTCCCGTGAGTAGCCGGCCGCGGCCTCGGCGCTCAGTTCACCGCGCCGAACTGCGCCCGCACGAATCTGGTTCAGATCGATGCCGCGACCGTCGTCCTCGCAAACCACGCTGAGGCGCCCGTCGGCGAGCTCTGCCCGCAGCACGAGTCGGCCCAGCGCCGCCTTCGCGCCGCGTTCTTGCGGCGTTTCCAAGCCATGATCCAGCGCATTTTCTAGCAAGTGCAAGAGCGCCGGGCGCAAGCAGTCGAGCTGCGCGGCAGATAGCTCGACTCGGGGCGCGCTGACCACGACGTGCACGAGTTTCCCCGCGCTCTCGGCTCGAGCCTGAGCATGGCGTGCCAGTTCGAGCAACGTCTGTTCCAACGGGCGGTGCCGGGAACGCGCGCGGGCCGCCGAGTTTTCTGCGTTCGTCTCCGGTTCATTCAGTGAAGCTCGCAGGCCTTCCAGAGCGCCGCTGAGGGCCCCGAGCGCGCAACCGTCGCCCGCGCTGCTTTCCAGTTCGTGAACGCGCGCCGCGAACGCGGTCAGGCCCAGCAAGCGCGCTTCACCCTTCAGAGTATGTAAACCGGTGATCGCTCGCTGACGTCGCTCGCGGTCGTGCGGCGCACCCGCCGAATGCTCGAACGCGAGCACCACTTGCTCGAGGCGCGCACGGAGCGCAACCCTTAAACGCGCGCGTAGTTGTTCGAGCGACTCGGCCACCGCAGCTCTCCGGGCTGTCAGTTCGCGAACAGCGTAACGACCGCCCACGAAAAAAGAAAAGGGGGTGCGCGCACGAAACAGTCGACCGCCGATTTTTCGCGAAACCCGAGCGCAAACCGCGCGCCAAAGCTCCGCCTGGACTGCCTTGACGACCTCGCAAATCGAACGATATCGTGGGTGAAAAGAGGGGCGCGAGCTGGGTCGCTCGGCCACTTGGTGCAAGGCTCAGGTTCGTGCATGTCTCGCGTTTTCGGTCCGCCCACGGTCATGGTGATCGACGATAGTGAGATTGTGCTCAGCGTGACACGCAACGTGCTCGAAGGCGCTGGCTTCCGCGTGCTCACCCACTCTCGCCCTTCCGGCTGCGTGGCGCTCATTTTGCAAGAACGGCCGCAGCTGGTGCTGATCGACGTGAACATGCCGCTGATCGGCGGCGACACGATCGCCAAGTTGTTCGGCAAGGCGCGTCCCAACAACGACACCATCGTGCTGCTCTACTCGAGCTTGTCGGCCGCCGCGCTCGACGCCAAGGTGAAAGGCTGCGGGGCGCACGGCTACATTCAGAAGACCGAGGATGGCTATGATTTCTTGCGCCAACTCAATGTTTGGCTGAAGCAAGCCGCTGGGCTCAGCAGCGGCAGAATGCGCGCGGTGAGTCCGGAGCCGAGCGACGAGGATCTGGCGCGCCCGAGCGGGGCGCGGCCGGTGGCCCCCCCCATCACGCCATCCGTGGAGCCGGCGTTCGACAGAGCGAGCGCCGCGCCCGCGGGGCGCACGAGCGGTACCTTGCCGATTCACCTGCCGGTGGTGCTGTTCATCGACGACGACATGGCCGCGCTCTCCGCGCTGCGGCGCGAGGTGCAAAGTGAGCCTTACTCGGTCGAGTTCGCGCTCTCCGGCACCCAAGCGCTGCGCCGCATTCTGTCCGCGACCGCGCCCGATTTGGTCGTTTCCGATCTGCTCATGCCCGAGCCCAGCGGCGCCGACGTCTATCGCCGCGCGGTCGCGGCCGACCCCAGGTGGGCGGAGCGATTCGTGTTCGTGACCGGTGCCGGCATCGTGCCGGAGGTGACCGACTTTTTGAGCGGCTTCACCGGGGTCGTGCTGGAAAAACCGGTGCGCGGCGAACGACTCCGCTCGGTCATCCGTGAGGGTCTTTCGTCGCTCGAGCTCGCAGCCGGTCACGCTTCGCAAAAATGAGTCATGCTGGGCGTCGTGGCTGATGAGTATCGCTACCAGATCGTCGACGAGGAGCACCGCTATGAGGCGCGGGATTCCGAGCGCTTCAATCGCATTGATTTCGCGCTGAGCGTGCTCGACGTGCTCCGCCCGAACATGAACATCACGGTGTACGAGGGCTGCCAGCGCATGAAGATCCGCCGCGGTCGCGACTGGTCGGTCGGACCTGACGCTGTGTGGGCGATCATCGCGGTGCCAGCGAACGCCAGCCGCTACTACATCGCGTTCGCGCTGGCCGAGATGGTCGGCAAAGCAGACCGGCCGTTCGTGGTCGATCTAGCGGCGCGTGCGCGCGCATTGTCCGCGCCCGTGCCCACGAACTGAAAGGCGGCGCGTCGCCGATCGCTCCGAGCGCGCCCTACAGCCGCCCGTCGAGCGGATTCGCAGCGGGCCGGGGTGCAGGCGTCGGTGCCGCGGGCTTCACCGGCGCAGGCGGCGCGGGCGGCTCAGGCGCCGCGTGCGCTTGCGACTTAGCGCCGGCGCGCGGCGCGTTCGCGGGCCGCGCTCGCGGCGGTGTCACGCTCACTGGAGCTGCGCTGGCGCTCGCGTTCGCGGCTGGAACCGGTGTAACGGCCGGCGCGGCGCTGGTCACCGTCGTGGTCGGCTCGATCGCTTTTTCGACAGGAGCCTCGACCACGGGCGCGCTGCGCGCGGGCTCGACGCTGGCGCTCGGTTGCGCAGCGACCGACGCGGCGGAGTGGCTTTGCCACCACCAACCGAACGCGCCGAGCACGACGACCAACGCCAGAGCGACGCCGGGCCAGACGAACGAGCGTTCGCGCCGCTCCGAACTGCGCCCGAAATCCGACTGGGTGAACTGATCGCCGGTGGTCGGCGAAGGCGCGCCCTGGAGGCGAGGGTTCGAGTCCGACCCTGGCACCCCGGAAAGCCGCGCCGCGCGCTCGACCGAGCGCATCGCCTCCCTCGGCGCAAACTCGGCCAGGGCCGCCGCGAGCTCACCCACGTTTTGAAAGCGGCGCTCCGGATGTTTCTCCAAACAGCGCAAAATCACCGCTTCGAAGCGGGTGGGCGTGTTGGTACGAAAGCGTTCGAGCGGCGGAGGCTGGTCCTGGAGCACCATGCCGCAAAGCTGCGGCATGGTTTCGGCTTCGAATGGTACGTGGCCCGAAACTAGCTCGTATAAAATGACACCGAGCGCCCAAATGTCGGTGCGCGCGTCGACGTTGCGCGTCGAGCGCATTTGCTCGGGTGACATGTAGTACGGCGAGCCCATCACCGTCGTGGTGCTGGTCATGTCCAGGCCCGGGCCTGCCCCAGGTACGGTGAGCTTCGAGATACCGAAATCCAACAACTTCACGCACACCGACCCATCGCGAAGGTGTGTGAGAAACAGGTTCGCGGGCTTCAGATCGCGATGCACGATGCCGAGCGAGTGCGCTTCGGCCAGCGCTTCGCAGGCCTGCAAAATGAGCAGCGACGCGTCGGGAATCGACATCGGGCCATGGTCACTCACGCGCCGCGAGAGATCGCTGCCCTCGAGGTACTCCATCACCATGTACGGCGCGCCGGTCTCGAGGATGCCGACGTCGATCACGCGCGCGACGTGCTCGCTGCGGATTTTCACGGCGGCCCGCGCCTCACGCGCGAAGCGCTCGACCGTTTCCTTGTGCTGGACGCCGGTCGGCAACAGAAACTTGATCGCGACGCGCTGATCCAACTGAAGATGATGCGCGGAAACGACGATGCCCATGCCGCCCTGGCCGAGCACGCGCTCGACGCGGTACTTGCCGGCGAGAACATCGCCTTCTTTGACTTCCGCCATCATCGCATTGCCAGGCGCGCCGGCTTAGCCGCTGCAGCAGCGGAAGCCGAAAACCGCCGCCGTGTCGTTACGCGGGTAGTCCTCGTAAACCTCGGTGCAGTACGACTTCTGATCGTAGATGCCGCCACCCATCAGGTAGCATTTGTCGTCCTTGCCAGTGTTTCCGGCGCAGCCATCGACCCACTCGGCCACGTTGCCCTCCATATCGTAGAGGCCCGGGTAGTAGCCCTGGCAGCCGGCAAATGTGCCCACCGGCGCGATGTCACCAAAGCCGTCGTTGGAATTGCACACTGGGTTACTGTTGGGATGCGATGCCCCACCCGGCCCGCCACACGCGAGAAACCACTGACTCACGCCTGCCGTGAACAGATCGGTCCGGGCAATCGGGCCTCCCCCTTTCTTGCCGCAAAGCCGCTTACCCGCCCAGCTACAGAACGCGGTGGCGTCGCACCAATCGACATTCCCCATTGGGTAGCTGTCGGGGCTCATCGGGATCGACGTGTCGTAGTAGCTGGTGTTCCAGCTGCACACGTTCGACTGTCCGCTGGTATCGCCATTTTTGGCGGCGAGAAACGCTTGATACTGGGCCACCGTTACCTCGGTGCTGTCGACGTAGAACGTGTCGACCTTCACCATGGTGGGGCCGCGCACGACGCACATGCCGGCGCCCTCGCACGCGGGCGTGTTGAGCGGACACGGCTCACTCTTCCACTGGCCGCCGGTGCAAGTTTCGCGACCCGTGCTCGCGCAGCGAGCGCTCGCGGTGCATGTTCCGCCGCCGCTCCCTCCAGTCGCGACCGCGCCTCCGGTAGTGCCGCCGCTCGTTCCACCGGTGCCGGCCTTGCCACCCGTGCCACCCGTCGTTCCACCGGTGCCGGCCTTGCCGCCCGTGCCACCCGTGGTTCCACCGGTGCCGGCCTTGCCACCCGCGGTTCCGCCCGAACCGCCTTTGCCAACCGCGCCACCTGTGTTGCTGGTGCCGCCGGTAACGGTCGCAGAGCCGCCGGGGCCTTCACCCGCGTCGGCCCCGGCCGCGCCGTCGCCACCGGTGCTCGAGCCACCGTTCGTCGAGCCGCCTTGAGCGCGGCCACCGGTCGCCACGTCGGCTCCACCGGTCGTGCTGCCGCCGTCTGCCGAGTTACCGCCGCGATTCGCGGCGCCGCCGGTGGTTCCACTACCGCCGCCGCTCGAAGCGCCACCCTGGTTGCTCGCGCCACTCGCAGCGCCCGAGCTGCCGGCAGCGCCGCCCACTTCAGTGTCCTCGATGCCGACGATTTTGCTGCAGGCAAGAATCAACGTCACCGGAGCAGCCAGAGTTGCCCACGCCATCACCGAGCGTTTTCGAACGACCTTCCCCCGAAACGATTTCTCGCTCACCACGTGCTCCTTAGCAATAGTCCGGCCCCATCCTTCGACGCTACGGGCTCCCACCAGAGCCGTGACGTCGCGGCCTGAGTCTGCTCCTTTTCACCGCCGCCGGCCAGCAGCAGGTACGCGCCGACACCCACGCCGACCAAACCCACACCAAAGCCGATGGTGGAGATAGTGGCAGCAGTGCCGGCCTCATCGCCCGCGTCTTTGGCAGCCTGAGAACAGGTCGGCTTGCAGCCGTCGTTGCGGTCGCTCCAGCGCGAAAGCGCTCGCAAGCCGAAAAAACCGCCCACACCGAGGCCGACCACGCCGGCTCCGCCAACCACCCAACCGAGCGTGTGCGCCGAACCGGAGGTCGACGTCGCCGCGCTGGTCGTGGTTGCGCCGCCTGTTTCCTGCGCGCCGGTGCCACCTGAGGCGTCCGCAAGCGGCGGAATCTCTAGCTTTTCTTCGCTACTGCCGGCGGCCGCGTCCACCGTGGTCTCGAACGGGCGCTTGCCCGGTGCCTCGACGCGCACCACGTGTTTGCCCGGGTCGACCGGCATGGCCACTCCCCAAGCAGCCTCGGCCAAGGGCGAGCCATCGACCTGAACCGTCATGCCCGCGACGCGTGCGTCGTTCGCGACGACGACGTTGAGATGAGCCAGCCGCGCTTCGAGCTTGGCGATGTGCTGGCTCGCAAACTCGATGCGCTCGTTACGCCCATCGCGCTGCGCCATCACCAGCGCCTCCTTGAAGGTGGTCCAGGCGAGCGCGACCTTGCCCTGCTTCTCGTAACAATCCGCGAGATTCAAGAGCGTGCCGCCGCCCGGATCGAGCTCGTAGCTCGCCTTGAACTTGGGGCACGCGGCCTCCAAGTTGCCCGCGTCGACGAGCTTGCGCGCCTCATCGTACAGCGCTTGAGCCGCGACCGGGTTTTTCCCGGAAGAATCCGCGCGGCTCTCGCGCGCGGAGAAACCTGCGGCCACGAAGCACGCCCCAACGATCCACCACTTTTGTCGCACCAGCTGCATCAGTGAGGGCAAACCTTACACGACGTTCGAAACTCGCACCATAGCGGGCCTCGGCGCGACAGCCGCTCGAAGGACGGCCACGCTGGATTCGAGCCGAGTCTCGACCCGCACCTTGCCGGACCCTACGCTTCGTGCTGCGCTTTTCTTCCCACATCCAAGGCGAGAAAGCCGTGCGTGTCATGCCCGAAGTCCGCTGGGAGCAAAACTGTGTCCGCCCTTCACGACGCACTTGGCCGCTCCTCGCCTTTTCGTGGCTCGTGTTGACCGCTAGCGCGGTCGCCGCGCCCAGCGCCCGCAAGCTTGCCGTCAGCGACTGGCGCTTGGTCGAACGCGAGTCGGGCAAGGTGAACTATTACTCCGTGCAAAAGGCAGCGACCCCGCCGTTCATCCACGCGGAATATCGCCCGCCTTACAAGACCGCTGTCATGGGCTATCAGCTGGCCGACGCCGATCGAGCGAGCGCCAGTAAACTGCGCTGGAGCTGGCGCGCGCTGAAGCTGCCAAAGGCAGGCGATGAGTGCGTCGCAAAAAGCGCCGACTCAGCCGCGGTAATCTACGTCACCTGGAAGCGCGGCCTGCGTTGGTACACGTTGAAATACGTGTGGAGCAGCGTCGGTGCCAAAGGTGCAATCTGCGATCGCAAGCGAAACCCGTTCCTCGCTCAACAAACGGTCGTGCTGCAGTCGGGTGGCCCACTCAACGTCTGGAAGCAAGAGAGCATCGACCTCAAGGCGGAATTTCGAAAGCACTTCGAGGACGGCGATGCAAATGCTTCGGTGCCCGATCTGCTCGGCATCGGCTTGATGTCGGACGGCGATCAAACCCAGAGCGAAAGCTCCGCAGACTACGCCGACTTCGTGCTCGAGCGATGAAGCTCGGGCGGCCTAGGCAGCGAAGCTCGCAGCCAAAAACCAACGCAGAACGAGAGCACGGACACCACCCAAAAGGTATATGGGGCGTGCCACGTTTCGAAACCGTGCACCAGGTTCATCCCGAGCAGCGAGCCGAGCGCGGTGATCGGAAAGAACACGGCCGCCAATAGATTGAGCTGGTGCCCAGAACGAATCACGTGCTCGCTATTCTTCGCGCTCTCTTCGGCATTGCGGGCCACGGTGAATTCCAGGCCGTCCTTGGCGTAGCCATGAATCAGCTCGAACGCGCGCTCCAGCTCTTGCGCGGAGTCGCGCACGGCGATCAAGTCCTTGTCAGCCGGGGCCGCTTCGCGCGCCGCCTGCAGCGCGCGCGTCATGTTGCGCGCCGAGTGCAGCATCGGCGCGGTCTCGTACACCACCCGAAAATAGTCGGTGGCCGTCACCGCCGCCTCGACCAGTTCTTCGAGCTCCTCCGCACGCTGCTGGTAGCGTTGCAGGTGTGCCTGCAGCGTGCCGGTCGTGGTGGCGCCGCTCGCGCTGCTCCGCCAGTCACCGTCGGGTTTGCGCCAGAACAAACGCGCCGTGCGACGGGCAGGCTCCTCGGCATCCGGCACGTCGTGCAAAATCAGGAGCAAGTGAAGGTCGGCGGTCATTGCGCGCTGGCGACCGGCCTTCTCGCTCAAGCGATCACGAAAAATCTGCGGCACCTCCCAGTCGTTCGGAATCGGGCTCATCATGCCCGCGAAAGTAACCGATCCACGGCCTGGAAGCGCTAGCGCGCCGTGAAATCGCGGCGCTCACGGCCTGGCGACCTCGCAGTGATTTGGACGCGAAGCCTCGAAGTAAACTGCTCGGAAATGATCGCGCTCAGGCCTTTGGTTTCCTCGGGAAACGTGGGCGTGCCGCACTGCTCGATGTTGATCGCGTCTGCGGCGTACGGTTCCTTCTTCGCGACTTCGACCTTCCCCTCGCGGCGGAGGGACCACCAGCCGCTCGGCAATTTCTTTGGTCGTCATCTTCTCCTCACTGGTTTCGGTGGAGCCGTTCGATTCGCTCGCTTCGCGTTCGATCCGCGACCGTTCGTCGCCGTCACGCTGGCCGCACTTGACGTAGCGGACCCGCGCGAAACTGCAATGCGGAAGGCCCGGGCGACTACGGGGCGTATAGCTCGCAGACCAGAACTGCCGAAGGGTCGAGCCATTGCAATGCACTCGGGGCCCGACAGGTCGGATAGCCGCTTGGGCAGGTCGACGCACCACAAGAACACGCAATCGGCGCGGTTCCGCAGCCCATCGGTGTTCGGCACTCGTAGGCGAAGTCATTGGTACAGGACGCGCTGCCGCCAGGACCCTCGACGTGCATTCCGCTCGGGCACGCTCCGTTGGCATCGGGCACGACCCGCGTCCCACCCAATTGACGATGCGCAACGCAAATTCGAGTAGCGTCGCAGGTAACTGAACCACAGCTGCGCTCATCGGACGCGCCGCCCGCGCCGGACCCCGCGCTCGAGCCCCCACTGCCCCCTTCCCCACCGACGCCGCCCGCGTCGTTTCGCCCGCCTGTGCTGAGGTTACCGCTTCCGCCGCTCGCCGCTCCGGAGCTGCCGCTCGTGCCGCCGGTGCCGCTAGTGCCGCCAGAAGCGGGCACGCCGCCGCTACCGCCAGCAACGCGTGCGCCGCCGCTACCACCACCAGCAGCTACGAGCGCACCGCCGGAACTCGTGCCCGCACCCAGCGATCCCCCGCTCCCGCTGACCATCCCCCCGTGGGCACTTCCTCCGTTGGCGGCCCCGCCGCTCGAAACGGCGCCGCCGGTGTCGCGACCACCAGTGGCCGAGTCTTTGCCGCCGCCGGAACCGCGGGTACCGAGGGTTTGTGGGTCTTCCCCACACGAAAGTGCCGAAAGGAGCCCAGCTGTTGAAAGCGCGCAGAGCAAACGGCTCGAAACGACCATAACGCTCTTGTATCCCCAGCGACCGAAACGGACCTTTAGTTGCAGAGCTTCGCCGGAGTGGCCCCGAATGGTCCGTTTTGTCCGCTCGAGGTACCGTGAAGAACGGTGCTCCGTTTGGTTCGTTTTCAGAGGGTCGCCGCCCCGGACGGCGCGGAGGCCCAGGTCACCCCGGTGGATCCGCTGGCGGCGCTGGGACGAGCCGCCATTCACGGCGATCGGGAGGCGGAGCGCACGCTGCTAGTCGCGCTCGGCCCGGCTCTGTTGCGCGCGGTGCGTGGCGTGCTCGGGGCGGCCGACGCCGACGTGGAAGACGTGCTGCAAGAATCGATGACTGCGCTACTCTCGACACTCCCGAGTTTTCGCGGAGAGTGCCAGACGGTCCATTTCGCCTGCCGGGTAGCCGTGCAGACCGCATTGAACGCGCGCCGCCGAGCGCGCTATCGCGAACGCTATACGCCCAACACCGCTCCTGAGGAGTTAGCGACTCTCGCCTCAGATCAACGCTCGCCCGCGGATGAGTGCGCGGCGGCGAAGCGCCGCGCATCGCTGCGCCTGCTGCTCGACGAGTTGCCGGCACGCCAATCCGAAGCATTGATCCTGCACACCGTGCTCGGCTATTCGGTCGAAGAAACCGCGAGCGCGACCCAGGTGCCCGTAAATACCGTGCGCAGTCGTCTGCGCGCGGCGCTCGCGGCACTCAGAACGCGCGTCCACTCGGATCGAGCCCTGCTCGAGAACCTGGACGTGAAACCATGAGCGGCAACAAGGTCTCGAGCTCGCTCGACCTCGAGCGGCTAGCCACGCGCGCTCGACACGGCAGCTTGAGCGACGAGGAACGCCGTCGCTTCGAAGACGGACTCGCGAAGCACCCAATGCTACGCCTCGCCCATCAACTCGGGCGTGATTTCGACGAAGAATTGCGAGTTCGAGCGGGGGATGATGCGCTGCTTTTGCGCGCCAGCAGCCGGGTTGGCAGCGCGCCGCGCGCTCGGCGCACCAAGGCGCGCGCGCTCTTGCTAGGCGTCGCGGCTGCACTGCTGCTGGGCAGCGCAGCCGCAGCAAACTCGCTCTGGAAGGGCTGGGGCGACGCTCAGCAATCGTTAGTCATGGGTAGCCCGACGACGGCGCGCGCCGCAAAAAAGCCGAGCCTCGCCACGCCGACCCCACCCGGACTCGAACGCACCCCGAACACGCCGAACACGCCGAACACGCCGAACACGCCGAACACGCCGAACACACCGAACACACCGAACACCGAAACCGGCTCACGAAGCGCAGCGAGCGCGAGCATCGCGCCCCCCACTGCTCGAGCCGCGACGTCACGACCTGAACCTATGCCACTTGCCGCAAGTGCACCCACGCCGGAACTCGAAACGGCTGCGGAGTTGTTCCGGCAGGCGAGCGCGGCGCGCCGTGAAGGCGATCTCGGTCGCGCGCGCGAACTTTTCTCGACCCTGCAGCGAAAGTTTCCGGAAAGCGGAGAGGCGCGCGTTTCCCGAGTCTCGCTCGGCAAGCTCCTGCTCGCGGCGAACCGCCCTGCCGACGCGGAGCGCGAGTTCGCCGCATATCTCAGGGGAAACGAGCAAGTGCTCGCAGAAGAGGCCTACGTCGGGCGCGCAACCGCCCTTTCGCGACTCGGCCGGAATGCGGATGAAGCGCGCGTTTGGCAGGACCTACTGCGAAGCCGCCCGTCCAGTTTGTACGCCGCAAAAGCCAGAGAACGACTGCAGACACTGGGCGCAGAAGCGGCGCAGCCTTGAGCCGAGCGCTGCGATTGTTCGTCGCGTGCGCGCTCGTCTTGGGAACGCCGACACTCTGGGCAGCCGAAAATACAGCGCTCGCCGGTACGGTTCCGGCGAATGGCGGCAGCGCGACGGAAAGCAACGCGCTCGCGCCCGCGTCCGAAGCCGAGGTCGTGCTGGTTGGCGCAAGCGCCGAATGGCCGGAGCTCGAGGCCTTGCTGCGCGAGCTCTTGGGCCGCGACGCCATCACCTGCCATTTCTCGCGCGCCGCGCGCTTCAGCGCGGACGATCTGTTCGACCGCGAGCACGAGCGGAGCGCGCGCGTCTTCATCCGACTCGGCGACAAGCAGCTCGTCCGTCTCTATTTTCGCGCGGCGAGCGGCGAGCGCTTCCTGCTCCGAACGCTCACGCTCGAGAACGGACTCGACGACGTGGGGCGAGAGCGGATCGGGCAAGTGGTGGAGGCCTCGCTGGTGGCGTTGCTTCGCTCCCCAGTAGGCCTCGACAAAGCCCAAGCAAGCGTCGAAATGGCGCGCCAAGCACCGGCGGAGGCTACGCCGCAACCCGCGCCCTCCGAGCGCGCCTCAGCGACGCCGGCGCCGGCAGTGAACGACCGCATCGCGACCGAACCGGGGCGTGCCCGAGCGCTCGAGCTCGGCGTGAACCTTCGCTACGCTGCCCAGTTTTCCGGCCCTGAGCTTTACCCGGCGCACGGCCCAGGCGTCGAGCTCACGTTCGGACTGCGCAGCGCGCGCCTGCTGCTGCGCGCGCGACTCGTGGCCGAACACTTTCTGCCGCAAAAGTTGCGGATCCAAGAGCTCGAGACCAAGCTCGAAACCAACGCTCTGCGCCTGAGTCTCGACTTGGGTATCCCGTTCACCACGCAGCAAACGTTCGTCTTTGCGTTGGCAGCGGGCGTAGACAGCGTGAGCCTCGAGCCCGGCACCCCCCGCGTCGTGGACGTCACTCCGGCGGGTAGTCGCACGAGCGTCGCCCCCTTTCTTCGCCCGGAACTTCGCTATGAAATCGCGAAGGGTTCGCTGTTGTTCGGCTTCGCCGCCTTCAGCGACGTTTCGCTGCGCAACACCCACTACGATCTGATCGAAAGCGGCGGCCGCCGTGTACTCGCGACGCCTTGGATCATTCGACCCGGTGCCACACTCGCGCTCGGCCTACGCTGGTAGAAGGACGCGCGGCGAACGCTCAGGGCAGCGCCGGATTGCAGGCGCAGAAAAAGGCTTCGTACGTATTGTTCTGCACGTCGGTGTACGGCCGATACCCGGTATTCTCTTTGATTTGAGCTTGGCCAATGGTCGAAAACTTCTCGCTCCAGAGGCCGCCCACGTCTTGTCGGTACCAGTGGTAGTTGAAAATGTTGGAATTGCAGCTGAGCATCACCTTGGTGCGGTTGTCGGGGCACGTCGCGGAAAAGCTGCTCGGGATCAGGCCGTCGCCCGCGGAAAGCGCCGCCAGGCGCGACGCAGTGAAATCTTCCGGATCCGGATTGAGGCTGGCGCCGGGATCCTGGCCTTGCCCGTCGGGAAGTTTGTTTTGCGCGTAGTAATAACAGTTGGAAGCGATCGGGCTGCCATCGGGATTTTGCCACTTCGCGGGCTGGAACACCGACGGCGCGCAGGTGTCTGCGGCACAAGATCGGCCACAAGTGGTCTGCACCATCGAGACACACGTCGAATCCCAGCTCGACGAACAGCAAGAACTACGCGCGGAGCAGATGCTCGCGACACAGCTATCCATGCTGGAGAGCAGCGAAGTACCAGGATTACACAAGCCGTGACTGCCCGGCATTTTTCGCACCTGAGTCAAATAAGGGATGGTGCTGCCGGCGCTGCTGCCACTCTGATCGCCGGTGGTGACCGTAATGTTGCGAGCGGTCGCGTCCGGCGCAATGCCGGTAATGCGACGAGTCGAGCCGGAGCTGGTGTTGGCGATGGCGCCGAGACCCGCCAGCGCCCAACCCGCTTGCACGTCGAGCGAGGTGGTGTGCGTACCGCCCGCGGTGGTACGCGTGGATCCCGAACGCTTCAGCACTTCGAGCACCCCGAAACCTTCGATGACCTTCTTATCGATCTGCAACAGCGTGACCTGAGTGCTGCCCGCGACCGTCCCGCTCTGCGCCTTGGATTGCGCATTCCAGCCCGCGCTGCCGGACCAGTCACTGGCCGTGAGCACGCGATTGCCGCTGACGCCGGCGTTCGGCGCCGTAAAGGCGCCGCCGCTGAGCAGCACCTTGCCGGAATCGGCGTTGACGGTGACGTTCGCGCTCGAGCTACTGGTCGTCGCGGTCTTCCAACCGATGGCGTTGCGCAGCTTCTGCGTGTTCACCCCGTCGAGACGCATGCCAATCGCGTACACGGTAAGATCGTGCGCGAGCGCCGAGGGTTCGACCGAGCTCGCGCGCCAGGTGCGCGCGTCACTGGGCCTGCTTTCGGTGATGTAAGCTTTAGCCGAATTGCCGCCGGATGGTGTGGGCAGTGCGCCGCCTCCGACCACGGCATACTCGGCGTTGACCCGACAATCGACCTGATGCGCGCTGGCGCTCGTCGTGCTCTTACACGTCTTGATCTGGATGTGCACGGGCGACGCGGAGTCGTCATAAGCGGTGGCGATCACCGTACTCGCGTCCAGCGCGGCCGTGATTTTTGCGCTGCCTTGCGCGTCGAAGTCGTCGCTACGCTCCGCTTCGGCCGCGGAACAGCCGAACAATGAAAGCGCGCCCAGCGTGCCGAGCGCGCTCGACGCTGCCAGCGCGCTCACCAACGAGCGAGGAGATTTGCCACTGAGCCCTGGCCTCGCGGCCGCAGACGACGTTCGATTGTTCACGCAGCCTTGGAGGCACCCCGAGCTCGAACCTTCACCGAGAATGTTCGAGCCCGCGGAGCCCAGGGCACCCTCCCTCTAGAACGTCGAGCCGATGCAAGCACCGTTCGAGTGCGTGCCAATCACCTCAAGACTACGTTAGAGAGCAGGAGCCCGGTGACGGGTCGCATGCATGTCAGGGCAGGCCGTGCTCCACGCTGTCATACCGCGCCTCCCACGTCGCTGACCGTCCGCAGACCCGACGGCAATGAACCAGCGCAGACTTTCCGCGGACCGTCGGAGGAACCCGCTGACGGTCGCGACGCATGTCAGCCACGACGCGCTCGACGCTGCCCCTCTGCGCCTCCGACGTCCCTCAACGTCCGCAGGTCGGACAGGCGCGTCGTGCGCCGGGCCGTTGCACTGGGCGGCTCGTCGTGGAAACGTCTGCAGAGCCGGCCAGGCGTGGCACCTGCGCCGGTTTGCGTCGGACAGAGAGGGCCCGTTGACGGTCGCGACGCTCAGCGCGCCCGTTTCCGCGGGGGCACCAATAGAAGACGTTCTACGGATTTCGTCGACGTGCGTTTGCCGGGCGAACTATTTGCCGCAGAGTCCGGCTTTGTAGCGGCAGTTTTTGCGATCGCGACAGGTCTCGGAGGCTTTGCAGTCGTCAGGGCCGCCGACGATACAGCCGCCCACTTTTTCCATGCGATTGTGGCCGGCGTCGGCCACGAACGTGCAGGTGCCCACTTGCCGGCAGCCGCGCGTCTTCTTGCAGTCTTGGTCGGAAGTGAGATCGCAGCGGCCGTCGCGAAAGTTGCAGTAGCCTTGCAGTGTGCACATTTCGCCGCGCTCGCAGTCGGCCGAAGAGAGAGTTTTGCAGGTTTTGCCATCGATGCTGCAGCGACCGAATTTCTTGCATGCCTCCGAGCCGTGGCAGTCGTCGCCGCGCGGCACGCACACGCCTTCCGCGGCGCTGCAGCGCCCTTCCTCGCGACAGCCCGCGGTCGGCAAGCAGTGCGCGGCTTCGGTTGCGGCGCACACGGCATTGCGTACGCCGCACAGGCCTTCGACGCCGCAACCGCTGAACGCCTTGCAGCGCGCGGCGGTCGCCACGCACGTTTCTTTCTCGCGCGAGCATTGACCGAGTGTCTGGCAGTGCTCGGAGCGGCCGCAATCGTCGTCCGCGCTGGCTATGCATTTTCCGCTCTTGCGCGTGCAGCGCCCGCTCTTCGCGCACTCGGCCTTGCACTCGGGCGCGTGCAGCTCTTCACAGCCGAACGCGAAGAAGGCACACAACTGCAGCGCGGCAAGCAGGCGTCTCACGTCGTCATTCTACCCGTCACGCCGCCGGGCGCGACAAATAGCTGAGGCCCGAGGCGATCGGCTCGCGACGGTCGAATTTGGCTTCGAGCTGTTCGAGTTCGGCCCATAACTTGCGCGCGAGCGGGCCCGAGTCGCCGACTTTGAGCAGACTCTCGAGTAGATTCCAGCGCAGCAGCCACTCGTCGGGATATTCGCTGCCAAGGCGCGCGGCAACTTCAGGAAACTCGGCACCGAGCGCGCTCGCACCTGCGGTGTGCGCGCGGCCGGCGCGCTCGTACAAAGCGAGCAGGGCGTGCTCGCGTTCGGGCAGGCGCCGCGCTTTCGGTACCTTCACGCGCGAGAACGCGGTGTCCGGATGGTAATCGCCGTCGATCGCGCCGGCCTGCGCCGCGCGGACGTTGCCAGCCGCGAGCAAGACGTAGCGCGGGAGCTCGAGCGGCGGGCGCCCCGGCAGAGACAACTGCGCGTCCGCGAGCTCGACATGCGTCAAGCGCCCTTCTGCGCTGTGCCCGCTTCGTTCGAGCCGGCCGCTCGCCACCGCGCCGGACGCGAATCGAAATTCGTGACGCGCGCTCGACGCAGGTCGCAATCCATCGAGCGCGGATTGGCTGAGCTCGGACAGAGCGCCCTGCCCGAGCAGAGGCCCGGTCAGCACCACTTGTCGTTCAGCCCGCGGCAACTCGGCAAACACCGGCGCGATCCGGCCCTGCCACGCGAACGCAACAGGACCGTCGAGCTCGAGCCAGGCCGGAGCGGCCGGCTCCGGGCCGAACGCGCGCAGCACGCCGAGCGCCCATGCGCCCGAGTCGAACTCGATGCTCGCGAGCTCGCCGCTCGCGCGCGCGAGCACAAGGGAGCGCTCACCGCCGCGAGTCGCGGCCAGGGAGGCTTCCACGCGCGAGAGCAGCTCGTGCAGGGCCTCGAAGTCCCGCGTCACGAACAGCTGCGGCTGGGGCCGCGTGATGTCGTAGGCTACGTCGAGACACGACTCGTCGAGCGGCAGCTTGCGCACTTCCGGCGCGTGACACGAGTGGCTCTCCCACAATGAGGAAAGCAGCCCTGCGCCGTACAGCTTGTAGTCGTCGACGCGCCCGACCAAGCCGTACTCCGCGGTCCACCAGTAGAGCCTCGACAACTTCGTGGCTTCGCTGGCCTCGGGTACGCTCTCGAGCGCGACGCGCAGCGCCTCTTCCGCCCCGCGCAGCTGTTCGCCGGTCACCGAAGGGTCCTCCTTCAGCTCACTCAGCGCATAGATTGCGTCGTACACTCGACCTTCTTCGGGCAGCGTGAACGCCTTCCGTCCGAGGTCCCCCATCCGCCGTACGTAGCTCGAAAACACCGGATCCGGCAGAATCGGCGCGTGGCCCGCCGCTTCGTGAATGATGTCTGGCGCGGGCGTATAAACCAGATGCCCGCGCGTGCGAATGTCCGCGGCAATCGGCAATAAGCCCGCGGCTTGAAATTCCTGAAATGCGCGCGGAGGAATGAAGCCGTCCACGCACACCGCGCCCCAGCCAAAGCGGGCGAGCTTCTCGTTCATCTCGGCGATGCTCGGGATGCGCTCTACCGAGATCCCGGTCGCGCTCAGCCCGTCCTTATAAGCCGGGTGCGCGGTCTCGAGCAGCCGCGCGTGAGTCTGCAGCAGCACGAAGCGCCAGACCGCCTGGTCCATCGCGTTGTACTCAGCGTAGTCTTGCTCCACCACGAAGCGCCGCAGGTGCGCGGGCACGTTGGGCATCGGGTGAGTCATACGCAAAGCATACCCTCAAACCAATCAGTCTGCCGCGCCTACACCGGACCCTGCTACGCTCCCCGTATGCGACTTGCCACGCTGCGAGATGGCTCACGCGACGGCGCGTTGATCATCGTCGACCACAGCGGAAAATCCTACGCATCTGCCGGCGGCATCGCTGCCACACTGCAATTCGCGCTCGACAACTGGGACGATTGCGAGCCGGCCCTGCGCGACCTTTCGCTGCAGCTCGAACGCGGTAAACTTGCGCCTGCGCCACTCGATCTCGCGAAGCTCGCCGCGCCGCTGCCGCGCGCCTTCGAATGGGTCGACGGCTCTGCCTACCTCAACCACATCCTGCTCGTGCGCAAAGCGCGCGGCGCCGAGCCCCCGCCCGGGCTCGAACAGGATCCGCTCGTCTATCAAGGCGGCTCGGGCGTGCTGCTCGGTCCGCGCGATCCGTTGAGCCTGCCGGACCCGGCATGGGGGCTCGACTTCGAAGCCGAAATCGCGGTCGTGCTCGGTGACGTGCCACGCGGCATCGAGGCTCGCGACGCCGCCGGCAGCATCCGTCTGTTGATGCTCGTCAATGACGTCACCTATCGCAATTTGGTGCCGCCCGAGCTCGCCAAAGGCTTCGGCTTCTTCGTCTCCAAGCCGGCGACGGCGTTCGGTCCCTTTGCGGTCACGCCGGACGAGCTCGGCGCATCGTTTCGCGACGGCCGCGCGTTTCTGCGCGTGCAGTCGACCTACAACGGCGTGCGGGTCGGTGATCTCGAGTCCGGCCCCGAAATGCATTTCTCCTTCTGCGATCTGCTCGCGCACATCGCCAAGACTCGCGCCTACACCGCCGGCACCGTGCTCGGCAGCGGCACGGTCTCGAACCGCGATTCCAGCCGCGGCGTCTCCTGCCTGGCCGAGCTCCGCACCCTCGAAACCCTGGCCCGCGGCACGCCGGAAACCCCATTCATGAAATTCGGCGATACCATCCGCATCGAGGCTATCGACCCCCAAGGCCGCAGCGTCTTCGGCGCCATCGAGCAAACGGTAGTCCCAGCATGATCACCCTCTACAGTTACTTTCGCAGCACCTCTGCCTGGCGGGTTCGCATCGCGCTGGCCCTCAAGGCCATCGAACACCGACTCGTTCCCGTGCACCTCGTGCGCGGCGGTGGTGAGCAGCATCAGTCCTCGTTCGCCGAGCGCAACCTGATGGCCCAGGTCCCCGTGCTCGAAATCGAAGACAGCGCCGGCACGTTCCGCCTCAGCCAATCCATGGCGATCCTCGAATACCTCGACGAGCGGTTCCCGGCCCCCGCGCTGCTTCCCGAGACCCCCGAAGCGCGAGCCCGCGCCCGCGAATTTTCCGAAATCATCAACTCTGGCATCCAGCCTCTACAAAACCTGCGAACTCAAAACGAGCTTCGCGCGCTGGGCCTCGACCCACAGCCGTTGGTCCGTGGCTTCATCGATCGCGGCCTCACCGCGCTCGAACGCCTCGCCCAGAAGAACGCCGGCCGCTTCTCCACCGGCGACTCCATCACTCTCGCCGATTGCTACCTGATCCCCCAGCTCGCCTTCGTTCGTCGCGTCCAAATCCCCCTCGACCCCTACCCCCACCTCCGCCGCATCGAAGCCGAGTGCGAAGCGCTCCCCGCCTTTCAGGCCGCGCACCCAAGCGCTCAGCCCGATTTCGAACCGGCATAGAGTCCCGCCAAGGGACCCGCGCGGACCGGGGCGCGACAACGAAGCGTGGCTGGAGAACCGCGCAGCAACCTAGCGTCGCTGAAGTCGCGCGGCGACATGCGTCGCTGAGACGCCGCTCGACGGCCTAGCGTCGCTGAAGTCGCGCGGCGACCATGCGTAGCTGAGACGCCGCTCGGCGGCCTAGCGTCGCTGAAGCCGCGCGGCAACCATGCGTCACTGAGGCCGCCCGGCAACCAAGCGTCGCCGAGACGCCGCTCGACCGCCTTGCGTCGCTGAGAAGTCGCCCGGCAACCAAGGGTCGCTGAAGCGGCTCGACAACCAGGGGCGGTGAGACGCCGGTCGACAACCAAGCGTTGCCGAAAAAGCGGCTGAGAGGGACAACGCTGGGCCGGGCGGCGGTTCCGCCGCTGCGCGACGGGAGGAGCGGCACGCCGGAGCTCGTGCGCGAGTTTCGAACTGCCTCGACGCGCCACGTCGATCCACCCGTGCCACTCGCTCGTAGGACCCTCACTGGAGGACCCCAATGAGCCATATTCCGGTGATTCAGAGCCTTTACGCTGCATTCGCCTCGGGCGACGCGGCCATCTTTCTGTCCGCCATGTCCGATGACGTTAGTTGGGAACACTGGGAGAACAACTCCGCGCAGCACCAAGCCGTGCCTTACATGCAGGCTCGCCGCGGTAAGGCCGGCGTCGGCGAATTTCTGGCCTCCCTCTCGGCGATCGACCTCAAAAGCCTCGAAGTCCTGAACCTGATGGAGGGCGGCAATCAAGTAGCCGTCACCTTCCGCATCGAATTCGACGTCAAAGCAACCGGCAAGCGCCTCCGCGACGAAGAAATTCATCTGTGGACCCTGGACGCCCAAGGCCGCGTGCTCGCCCTCCGCCACTACATCGACACCGCCAAACACATCGCCGCAAACTCAGGGTAGTGGCTAAACCCGCGACGCGCCTGCCCGATCTCGAGCAAGTCCTGCCCCACCCATGATTCTGCGGTAAGACTCTCGTTCCGGGAGAGGAGCGCATCATGGACGAGAGCGACTTCGAGGGCACGCTCGTTTTGGAGAAGTTGTCAGCCATCGGTCGAGTCGAGGACTTCTTCGACGCGATCGACGCCGACGACGAGGGACGCGCGGTGGCGCTGATGAAGCAAGCCGAGCTCGACCCGCGCACGATTGCGACGGTGGTGAAGAAAATGAGCGAGAGCGACCGCGACGACCACTAGCAGTGGTATGAGAAAGCGGAGCTGACGGGTCGCGCGTAGCGTCAAGGTCTAGAGGTGCTGCCCACCCGCCCTTCCTCGCCATCGAATGTGGCTGCGGCGGTCGACCCCTCCCCAATCGCTGATCCGTCGTCGAAGCATGGGTGCACTGCGGCGTTTCGCCGTGAAGGCTGACCGTTGGATTGCCTGGGTTGGCCGGCGGGGTCTTGTCGATACCATCCTTGCCATTTTGCTTTTCAGCACGAACCAGCTGCGATCAGCCGCACATGGGCCGACCGTATCCATCCCGCGGTCCGACTGCCAATCCAGCGCGTACCCCTCCCTGAGCCGGCGCAGCCGGCGATTTGGGAGGGGTCGGCCGCGCGCAGGCCGAAGGCCGAGCACGGACGGGGGTGGGCATCACCTCCGCCAACAAACGCTTGTACGTTCCCCCGCGGCCTCCCCTGCTAGACGACGAAGCATTGCCGATCGCGACGGCCTACCGCGCATTCGTTCCGTCTCACTCCGATTGCGGAGGCGAAATCCAAGGCCGGTGAGCGTCAGGTTGTTGTCGCGGGGACACTCCTGCGGCCTCCGCTGGCATGCGCGGCTCCGGATTGAGCACGACGAATCGACGGGGGTTCAATCGCGGGTGGTGATTGAGCACGACGGTTCAAACAGCAGTCCAATCGCGGATGGTTCGTAACGCCTGGCTTGACGCGTCGCGCGCTCGTGGAGTTGTCGGCGTGGCGATGACGCAGGGCTCGTGACCGAAACGGCGTTGGTCGGGTGCCACGATCCAATCACGCAGGGTCTGTGCTCGGTGTCGTACCCGGCGACGAAGCGAGCGAGCGATGGGCGAGCCGCATACAATTTGCGAAGGGAGCTCGCTCGACGTGGCCTCTCCAACGAGCTGGACACTCAACCTGCTGGGCGCTCCTTTACGGAGAGTTTCCCGTGTCGCTGCCAGCCGGTCGAGAGTAACCAGGTTGTGGCGGGGAGTATCGGCAGCTCGTCGGGAGGGGCAAGCGCTCGCGGCAACCAATGCGCTGAGTATTCAAGCGGGCTGCCCGAGGGGAACTCGTCGAAGTCCCTACAGTACGGGGCTGAAGAGAAAGCGTCGAGTAGCGACGTTGGGCCGCATTCGTGCTTTCTGAAGTTCGCAATCACGTACACCAAGGCATGACGCACCGTTCGAGGACTGGTCAGAGCGCGGCCGTGCCAACGATCGGCGAAGAATTGGCCCCGTCGAAAGAGTAGCCGATTGACTCGCCGGGCGACCCGAATGGATAGGCCGCGTACCCCTTCGATCAATGCGGCGCGATCACGGGCTTCGACCAGTAAGTGCATGTGATCGGCTTGGATCGAGAAGTGTACGACGCGAAACAGTTCAGGAGCGCGCCGATTGGCGGCAGAAATGGCGGCGCGTACGGTCGGAAAGACGAACTGGGTGCGGAGTGAGCGACACGCGCTACGTAGGGTGACGTGCACGGGGTGCTCGCGGCGATGAGCTGGGCGCAAGCTATGAGGAGCACGCCGGCGCCCAGGATGCGCCGGGCGGCCAGCTCCCGCGCGCTGGCCACCCCAGCCACGGCTCAGCGGCAAAGCGAGCTGCGCCGTCGGCGCGGCGATTGGCGCTCGCGAACGTCGCGGCGGGCGTGGACGAACCCTTAGATTGAATACCGGCGACCAGCGCTGTCGCGTCATTCGAGTCTCCCGGCCGAGCCAGATCTTGAATTCGCTTATATCTAAATCTGGAGCACATGACAACTCGATTTCTTTGCATTGGAGTGCGCAACGCGGGTGCGGTGCACGCGGGTGCGACGTGCGCGGGTGCGACGCTGCGCAACGCGGGTGCGACGCTGCGCGACGCGGGTGCGACGCTGCGCAACGCGGGTGCGACGCGACGAAAACCTGTACGACTCCCACGAATTCTTCGAGCAGTGCCGGCTCGACCGCATCCTGTCCGAGATCGCCAAAGAATTCGAGACGGCGTTTGGCGGTCGACGCGAGGACCACGCGCCATTGGCGCTGCGCCACGAGCCAACGCATTTGTAATGTGCGCCGGGGGGAAATGTTTGGAGGGGCAAGGACCGTTTGGCGAACTTCGTGGAACCCGCTTCGTTCGTGGAACCCGCTTCGTTCGTGGAACCCGCTTCGTTCGTGGAACCCGCTTCGTTCGTGGAACCCGCTTCGTTCGTGGAACCCGCTTCGTTCGTGGAACCCGCTT
>DASZQI010000037.1:0-14700 GCA_035549735.1 Polyangiaceae bacterium
CGCCCGCCGCCTGTGCTTCGCGCCCGCCGCCTGTGCTTCGCGACCGCCGCCTGTGCTTCGCGCCCGCCGCCTGTGCTTCGCGCCCGCCGCCTGTGCTTCGCGCCCGCCGCCTGTGCTTCGCGCCCGCCGCCTGTGCGTCGCGCCGCGCCGTGCTTCGCGCCGCGCCGCCTGGGCTTCGCGCCCGCCGCCTGGGCTCGCGGGCATCGCCTGGGACGGGCGACCCGATTGGGCGTGCGCGATTGCTTGAGGGACTCGCTGGGTTGTGGCGTGGGTGAGGGCGGGGGCTTTGGGACGACGGTGCTTGGTGGGTTTTAGGTGTTGGGGTGGCGGAGGCGGCGGTGGACTAGGGAGAGGGCGGCGTAGGCTGCTCGGAGGCGGATGAATTCGCGGTCGCCGGGGAATACGGAGTTTCGGGCTTCTGTAGCGGTGCGGGTGGCGACGGCGTAGTGGACGAGGCCGACGGGTTTTTCAGGGGTGCCTCCGTCGGGGCCGGCGATGCCGGTGATGGCGAGTGCGATGTCGACGCCGAAGCGCTCGCGTGCGCCTTCGGCCATGGCGCACGCGACTTCTGCGCTGACGGCGCCGTGGGCGTCGATGAGCGGCGCGGGCACGCCGAGGAGCGCGGTTTTGGCGCTGTTTTCGTAGGCGATGACGCCGCCCGCGAAGAACGCGCTGGAGCCGGCGCGTGCGGTGAGTAGTTGTCCGACTAGGCCGCCGGTGCAGGACTCGGCGCACGCGAGCCGTTGTCCGCGCTGCGTGAGCTCGCGGCCGAGCGCTTGGGCGAAGGTGATGTCGCCTTCGCCAAACACGATGTCGTCGCCGAGTCGTCGCCGCACTTCGTCCGCGGCGCGGCGCGCGCGCGTTTCGGCGGCGCGCGGGTCGCGATCGCGTGCCAAGAGCTTGACCTCGATGACAGGGAAGCTCGCGCGATAGCCGATGAGTACGTCGTGCTCGGCTTCGATCCCGGCCAGGCGATCGTTGACTTCGGATTCGGGGAGGCCAAAGGTGCGTAGCCGAACTTGATGAAAGGCTTCGTCGACCAGCGCAGTAAGCTGCGGCGCGACGCTGGCCTCGAACATGGGCAGCATTTCGCGCGGTACGCCGGGCAAGAAGCTGGCGAGCGCAGTGCCAATGCGCAGCGAGAAGCCCGGCGCGGTGCCGTTGGGGTTCGGTAGGATGCGCGCGCCGCGGGGGAAATCAGCTTGCTTCGCGTTGCTCGCGGCCACGGGTCGGCCCAGGCGTTCGAGCCGTTCGCGGATGAGTTTCAGTGAGGCTTCGTCGCGCTCGAGCGGCAGGCCGAGTAGATCGGCCGCAGCCGCGGTGGTGATGTCGTCAGTGGTTGGGCCGAGGCCCCCGGTGACGACCAACGCGCTGTGCGTTTTGCCTAGCCGGCCGAGCGCCTCTTGAATGCGAGCGGTGTCGTCGTCGACGATCTCGATTGCGGTCACCTCGAAGCCGTGACGGGTGAGCGCTTCGGCCAGCACGTTGCCGTTGGTGTTGACTACTTCACCGCGCGTGAGCTCGGTACCAATGCAGAGGACCGCCGCCGTTGCCATGCATGCAGAGCGTCGCACGGCGTCCTGAGTTCGTCGAGGCGACCCTACGCGGCATTTTTGCGCGACAAATGCTACGGGCAGCGCGAGCGTTCCGCGTCGCCGCACAAGGTGTCATACGAAGCGGAAAGGACGCTGGCCGCGCTGACCACGGCGCCGTCCGTATAGCAAAAACAGATCGCGGTCGTCGCCGTGTCGAGCAGGCACAGCGTCTCGTACTGCACTTCGGGGCAGAGTCTCACGTGGATGCACAGGCTCTGGCCTGGTTGTGTGGCTTCGAAGCACGGCTTGCCGCCGCTGCTCGTGCCACCCGGGTACTGCCCACCCGAAGCGGTGCCTCCGATCGCAATGCCGCCCGCCGTCGCACCGCCTGCCGCGATGCCGCCTGCCGCAATGCCACCGCCTGCCGTCACGCCCCCCTCCGCGACACCGCCTGCCGTCACGCCACCGGCCACGACCCCACCGGCGCTGATCCCACCGGTGACCATTGCACCGCCGGCTCCGCCGCCGAAGCTCGAACTCCCGCCGCTATCGGTCACCACTCCGCCGGTGCCGGCGATCGCGGCTACGCCTCCGGTCGTCGCGCCCGCGTCTTGCCCGCCGGAGCTGGACGCGGACCAGTCACCGGCGGTTCGCGCGCCGCACGCTGGCAACAGAAGCGCCAGCGTCAAAAGCGGAAGTAACAGCGGAGCCTTTCGCACCTGCTCGACATCCTAACGCGGTTTTGATGATGGGAGGCCGATCCCGCCGCCTCTAAGTCGAGGCTCGGTAAGTTCAATTGACTGCCACGGGGTTCGGCGTGGCGGGGGGCTACGAATTCATGAGGTCGCTCGCTTGTCCTCGTTGTTCCTGCGCGCTGCGGTCAGCGGGCTGCGCTTTGGAGTGTGGGGGCTGCGGCCAGCGATATCCTTCGATCGGCGGCGTCGCGTGTTTGATGCCGGATCCTGAAATGTGGCGGGCCCGCTGGCGGATGCGTCTCGAGGGGTATCACGGTCGGCTTTCGGATCGGATCGCCGGGATACGCACCGAGGCGGCGCTGCCGAGCTTCTTGCCGCTCACGCGCGCTCGCCTCGCACATTTGGCGGAGCCTTGGCGCACGAGCAAGTCCGGCTCGACCATTCGCTCACGCTGCTGACGTCAAGCTCGGCCTCATCGCCAATCTCGCTGCAACTGTCCGAAACGGAGAAAGGCGCGGCGCTGGACTGCGACGAGCACGTGTTCCGAGATTGGGTTTGGGGCAAAGAAGAGGACGACCTTCTGCGCCAATTCAGCGAGTCCATGCTGCCCGACCGCATCGAAACCCTAGTTCAGTTCGGGGTGGGAGCAGGACGGCTCGCGGTCGACGTACACCGTTCTCGCCGGCCAGCCAGCACGTACGCGCTCGATTGGAACCCGCTGCCGCTATGGGCTGCGGCGCAACTACTCCGTGGAGAGACACTCGGGCGTTCGTAACCGAGCTCTCGGCTCCCGCGTGGCTCATCAATATGGGTGCGCCGGTACAGCCAAGCGCGCCGCTCGCACGGCTGCATCGGACGTCGGTCATTGCGGCCGGCATCCTTTCGCTCGCCGACGGTCAGCGCTCGATTCGCGACATCGCCCGCGTTTTGGCCGCGAGCTCGCAAACCGACGCGAGGGCACTCGAGCCAGAGCTGCGTGCCTTCTGCACGATGGCGGACACCGAATAGCAAAACGGCGCCAGCGGCGAGCTCGACGAGCGAGCGCGCCGCCAGCGCCGACCCCGTGCTGGAAGCACGGATCACCGGGACAGCGCACCCCCGGCGGGCACACCCTCGACGCGACGTCGCTCCACGCCATCGCCGAGACCACCGCTGATGTCGCGGCCGAAGAGCAGCTTGCCGAACGCGGGCTTCTCGGCAAAACCGACGCGGCCAGCAAAGCTCTCGACGTCGCGGAAGGTGCCGAACACCCGGTCCCAGAGCGTGATGTTGCCGTAGTTGTAAGCGTGCACGTTGAGCTGGTGATGAATGCAATGGCTCTCGGGACGGTGGATGAACAGCGCAATCCAGCGCGGGGTGCGCATGTTGAGGTGCTGGAAGATGCCCATGAATGCCGCGAGGTAACCAAGAATGCCCGCGGCGAGCGGTTCGATGCCGAGCACGAAAGTGCCCAAGAACACCCCGAGCCCGTTTTGCAGGAACAGCTCGGTCGGATGAAACAGCGCGCTGCTCGCGACGTCGATGCGCTGCGAGGCGTGGTGGGTCTGGTGCATCCAACGCCACAAGAACGAGTAGCGATGCGAAGCGCGATGAATGAAGTAGCCGATGAACTCCGAAACCAACAGGCCCACGACGACGCCACCCACCACGCCGAGGCGCGTGCCATCCATGAGCCGGTGCTGCGCCAACCACTCGACCGGAAGCAAAAGAGGCATGGCCACACCAAAGGCCAGCAGAAGCGCCAGGAAACCGAGCCCGGCCAGCCGCCAAAAGCGAACCGGTGGGAATTCGCGGGCGGGCCAAATGGCTTCGGCGGCGAGCATGCCGAAGTAGGTGGTGAGGGTCAGGATCCCGAGGATGGCGTCTGCGTTCATGGGAGCGTTCCTTTGCTTTCGCTGGGGTTCGCTCCTTCAGGCGTTACCAAGCGCGGAACGTTGTTCCGCGACGGCCGGCACGCCGTTTTCTCGTTGTACAATCGATACTTAGCCGCTCTCTAATTCGGCTCGTAGGCGCAGAAAGTGCCCGTCCGAACGGCTCGATCCAGGTGGCGACCGAGCGCCGCGTCCTGCTCGGCCACGCGCTTGATCGCATCCCGCAGGCGTCGCTGCACGTTGACGCGCGCGCGTTCGGCCGCGGCTCCCGCACGGCGGCTGCGACCGCCGAGGCCCACCCCACGTGCAAGCTCAGCGGCGACCAACTCGAGCTTCTCGTTCAGCGCGGACGCACGCGCCGTGTCGCCAAACGACTCGGCCTCGGCGATTTGCTCGCGCAAATCCTCGACGTGTTCGCGATAGGCGTGAATTGCTTCGCGATCGAGGTGCTCGCCCGCATCGTCGGCCTCGCTCGTTTCCGAGCCCATCAACGTGAGCACGTGAAACTCGCGATTCGGGTGCAGAACCAGCTCGGCTAGCATTTGGACGCCGCGGCTGTCCTTCAAGCGAAAGCTGCGTCCCTGTGCCGTGCACAGCCACAGCTCGCCGTCTCGCGTGAGCGAAACGTTCGGAGCGAGCGCCAAATCCGGCGCGGGCGTTGCTGGCGCTTTTGCAGCCGCGCGGGTCGCCGCCGGCGCGCCTGCACTGGAACCGCTTGCGAGCGCGGCGAGCTCGGCCGCAATTCGCGGCGCGCCAATGCGTTCGCAAAGCGTGGTGCCGCGCTCGACCAGCGTGCGATAACGCTCACCGCCGGTTTGCCCCTGCGCCACGAGCGAGCGCGCATATTCGAGGCAGACGATGGCTTCCGCGGGCAGCATGCGCAGGGCGCGCGTTTGTTCGAGTGCCGCCTCGAAGTGACGCTCGGCATCGCCGAAGCGCTGCATCGTGCTCGCGAGCATGCCGAGCAGCCAGTGGTGCGGCCCCTCGAGCGTGAGTCCAACTCGCCCGAAGGTGACCAGCCGCGAAGCATACGGCAGCAGCGCGCGGTACACCGGTTCGGCGCGCGCGCTGTCGCCAAGGCGCGTGCAGGCCTCGGCGACGAAGCGCAGGTGCGGCCCGGGGCGCGTGAGCTCGACGCTGTCCGGGGCAATGCGGTTGAGCGCGCTTCGCGCTGGCTCGAGCTCACCGCGCCGCGCATGCTCGCACGCGCGGACGACGAGCATCATCAAGATGGTGCCCGGCATGTGCGCGGTGGCCTCGGCGATTTCCGCGATGTACGGCAGCGGTTCGCCCTTGCTGAGCGCCATGCCCCAGGCGTGCAAATGCGTAGCCAGCGTCATTTCTTGGGTGATCACGCGCTGACCGACACGCCGTGCTTGCTCCACCAGCACGTCGCACTCCTCGAAGCGCCCTTCCGATCCAGCGCGGAGAGCGCGCAGCATCAACGTCAGCCATTGGTGTCGGGGCAAACCGAGCTCGTCCGCCAGCTTGCCGTGCGCGACGATTTGCGCGTCCGCGCTCTCCGGCTGCCCGCTCTCCAAATAGTCGAAGACCAGCCGCACGTGCGCGCGCAAGCAGGCGATCACGTCGCCGGCTTCGATCGACAACCGCAGCAGTTCACCGTCCCAGGAGAGACGCTCGGCGGGCTCCGCGTAGTCGACCAGCGCGGAGCCGCCCATGTGCAGGCATTCGCGCAAAGTGACGTCGTCGTTCAGCGTGCGGGCGAGCGAAAGGGCCGCGCGGGCCAGCTCGATGGGTTCTTCAGGGTTGTCTGCCGGTTGCAGGGCTGCGGCCAGGCGCGCCAGTACGCGCGCGCGCAGCCGCGTCGCCGTGTCCGGCAGCGCGGCCCGCGCTTCGACGAGCAGGGCGACCAACGCGGTTGGAATCACCCCGGGCAGGATCTCGACGCCGAGCGCCAAAGCCGCCTCGGCGAGCAGGGTCGGGTCATCGCCTTTTCGAGCGATGGCCGCCGCTTCTTCACAGGCCTTGCGGGCCGCGTCGTGGTGACCGGCGCGCGCTCGCGCTTCGCCGAGCAGCACCAGCGCCTGCCCTTTCAGCTTCTGCGCGGAGGGGCCGACGCTCACTTGCTCGAGCGTGGTGCTCAGAATGGTTTCGGCATCTTCGAAAGCCAGCGCCGCGAGCGCGCGCCGCCCGGCGTGCATCGCGCCGGTCAGTGCTCGCTCGGGTCCCACCACGCTGACCGCGCCCAGCAAGTGCGAGGCAATTTCGGCCATCGCCTTCTGCGGCGCGTTCGTTCCCTCCAGCGCCAGGCCGGCGCGAGCGTGAAGCTCGGCCCGACTCTGAGCGGACAGGTCGCGATAGAGTGCCTCGCGGAACAGCGCATGAGAAAATTCGTACAGCCCGAGGCTCGGCTCGGAGAGGATGCCGCTGGCGAGCACTTCCGCAAGGGGCGCGCGTAGCTCGATCTCGGTGCGCTGAGCCACGCTCGCTAACAGGTCCCGGCTGAATTCGCGCCCGATGACCGCCGCCGCGTCGAGTAGCTCGCGAGCAGGAGCGCTGAGCGACGCCACGCGACTTTGGATCATGTCGCGGAGGCCCTCCGGAATAGGTAGCGATGCACCCGGCGCGTCCAGCGCCGCGCGCGCCTCGAGCACGCGGAAAACCTGGTCGACGAACAGCGGGTTACCTTCGGTCGCGGTGTGCATCGCGCGCACCAGTTCGCTCGACACCGCACGACCGGCGCGCGCCTTCAAGAATTGCTCGACTTCGTCCAGATCCAGCCGGCGAACGGGCAGGAACGTGCCGTCGCGAGTGATGGCGCGAATGGTTTCGGCCACTTCGGCCAAGGGTTTCGCGTCGCGGTCACGATAGGTGACCGCGACCATCACGCGATTGGTGCGCAAATCGCGCACCACGAATTGAAGCAGCGCGAGCGACGAGGGATCAGCCGCATGCAAATCGTCGAGCACGAGCAGCAAAGGCACGCTCTCTGCCACCGCTCGCTGCATGGCCCACAGCTCATCGAACAGCTGGAAGCGCGCTTGCGCCTGTTCGAACTGCAGCGCGGCCGGCGCTTCGCCCTCCGCACGCAATTCCGGCAGCAAGCGCGACAGCACGTCCCCGTACGCACTCGCCAGCGCCTTGCAACGCGGCTCCCGGAGCAGCGAACGAAACACCTGAATCCACGGCCAATACGCGGGGGCCCCACCAACCTCCCAGCAACGCCCCCAATGCACCGAGAAGCCTCGCTCCTTGGCGCGCCGCACGAGCTCGTCCGCAAGCCGCGTCTTGCCGACACCCGGTTCGCCGACCAGCAGGAACAAACCGCCCGCGCCCGCGCTCGCTTCCTCGAGGCCCGATTCGAGTTCGGTAAGCTCTCGTTCGCGACCAACGAATGACTTCACGCTGCGGCTCATGCACGGCCTCGCCGACGGGGTTCTCCTGGACCTTGGGTGTAACACTGTTCCATTCGAAGTTACGCCTCCAAGTTGAGCCCTCGCGCTCGAAGGAGAATTCGATGACCCCGGAAGGAGCCCGAGAACTGGCAGCGCTCTTGGTGCAGTTTTTCGAGACCGGAAGCCCACCCCCCGAGCTCTTCGCGAATGACGTCTTCTGTGACCTTTCGCTACCCCGGTGGCGTCGCCAGGCTCAGGGCATTCCGGCGCTCGTCGCGATGCGCCTGCGGGGCCACCCGAACCCCGGAAAAGTGCCGCGCTGGCGCTGCGATCCGACGCCCACCGGGTTCGTGCTGGAGTTCGAGGAACGCTGGAAGCAGAACGGCCATGACTGGTATGCGCGCGAAATCGCGCGCGCCGACGTGACCGACGGCAAGGTCAGCGCCCTCTCGGTGTATTGCACGGGAGACTGGGACGAAGAGCGGCGCATTCAGCACGCCGCGGAAGTCACGTTGCTCAGAAACTGAGCGCAAAAGCGTTTCAGCGCACCCCGAGCTCCACGTTCAGCACGGTCGTCGCCGACGAGGGAGGTTCGAACGGTTGAGGATCGGCGCGCGGCTCGCTGGGCAAGGCCCGGCAGCGCTCCCACCACGCCGCGAGCACCTCGGGCTCGAGCTTCGACTCGGCGCGCAGCGCCGCGAAACGAGCCGAAAGTGCACGTGCCGACGCAGGTCTGAGGTTCGGATCCTTGGCCAGGCATTCGAGCAACAGCTCTTCCAGCTCGCCTAGCTCCGCCCCGACACGCTCGCTCGGTCGCACCGGAGTGGCATGCAAGTGGTGCGCACAGACCTCGACGCTGGTCGCGCCGCTGAACACCGGCACGCCGGTCACCAGGAAATAGCCCACGGCGCCGACTGCGTACAGATCACTGCGTGCATCGACCGCTTCCGGCCGAGCGATGGCTTCGGGCGACATGTACAGCGGCGTTCCGAGCATGCTCTCGCTCGCGGTCTGCGTGGCGCTGATGGTTTCAACGCCCAGGTTCTTCACCAAACCGAAGTCCACCACCTTGGCCACGCCCGGAGTACCGCCGCGCTCGCACAAGATGACGTTGGCGGGCTTGATGTCGCGGTGAATCAAGCCGGCCGCGTGAGCCTCTGAAAGCGCGCCGCAAACCTGCTCCAGAATGTGCGCAGTGATCGCGACCGATTGCGGACCCGCGCGCTCCACCAGCTTCTGTAGGTCGATTCCATCCAGGTATTCCATGGCGTAATAGAAGACGCCATCGGGGCTACGCCCGTAGTCGAAGATGGATATCGTGTTTGGGTGCGTGAGCGTGCTGGTGAGCCGCACCTCGCGTTCGAAGCGGCTCGCATTGTGCTCGCCGGATTTGGAGATGGGCAGCAGTTTCACCGCTGTCCGACGGCGCAGCAGGGCGTGACGCGCCTCGTACACGACCCCCATGCCGCCCTCGCCGATCTTGCGGGTGAGCACGTATTGCCCGAGCTGCTTGGCTTCACGCACCCGCTCACGCAGGCCGAAAATGGTGTGTGATGCGACGCTCGAAATGATGACCGCCATGGCGCACCAGACCGATGTCACCCCGGTAAACAAGCTGGGCGGCGCCACGTCGTGCGCGCCGAAGCGGCGGTAGTAAGCGTAGGTCCAGACCACGACCGCGACGCTGAACAACAGACCAATCAGCGCGGTGCGGCGACCCGAACTCGGAATCAGCACCGCGCGCAAGATCAGCAGGTTAGAGGTCCCGAGCACGTGAATGAGGTTCGGCCTCAAGAGCGGCGCGGAGTTCCACAACGCCGCCGACGAAAACAGGAACGGCACCAGCACGCACGAAATGTCGAGGCACGAAAGCTCGAAAGGCGAACGCCGGCCAGCTCGCGTTCTGAGCCAAATCCCAGCCCCGCACGCAAGCACCAACAGGTGGACGTTCGGCGTCCACTCAGTGGACGCCGCGAGCGGCGTGCCTTTCATGGTGAAGGCGACCCAGCGCACCACGGCCTGGATCAGAAGCCCGAGGATCAGCGTGATCCGCGCGAGCAGCGAAACGCGCTGCTGATAGAGAGCCCGTGCCCCTTCGGAGTCGACGGGGGCGCTGGTGAGAGATCGCGACATGTTCCCGACTCGGCCGACCTCGGCTAAGCCCAGAGAATGCGGCGCGCACGGCAGTTTGGTCAAACGCTGCGAATGCCCGCAGCCAAAGTGCGCCGGATCGCGCCAGACCGTGGACCCGAAACACTCCGTCAAACATCCAAGCGCCTGCCCTCGGGCTCGCGACCGCGCTTGGCTTGCCAGCTGGTGACTAGCGCCATCGCCAACAAGACGAAGCCGAGGCCCACTTCGCTGAGGCCCCATTGACCTCTCGTGCGAGAGGCCGAGAGGGTGCCGGTTTGCACGCCGAGGTGGAAGTAGCGCCACCAGCGAGCTCATGCGGGTCGCGCTCACTTGGTGCAAAAAGGGCGGACTAGTGATGGCGCTCACGCGTGCGACGCCGACGGGTTTGCAGAAGGGACAGCCCCACCGCCGCGAGTGCGAAGGCCCACGAATGGCGAGACGAGCCGACCACGTCGCAGCTGCAGCCATCGCTGCCGCTGCCGTTTCCGGCGGCATTGCCCGCGCCCGCGCCGGAGTCACCGGCCTCGCTACGACCTCCGCTCGTCGCGTTGCGGCCGCCGGAGGCGTTTCCGCCGCGTCCTGCGGTCGCGACACCGCCGGTGCTCATGGGCTCGCCACCGGCGTCGCTGCCGGCTTCGCCTGCTGCGCCGCCATTGCTTGCTCCGCCATTGCTTGCTCCGCCAAGGTCGATCGTGCCGCCCGTGTTGGTGAGGCCACCGGTGCTGAGCGTGCCGCCGAGGTTCGTTCCGCCGGCGCCCGCTTCGCCTGAAGCTCCGCCCGCGTCGCCGCCTTCGCCGCTGCGCCCGCCCGCGAAGTCGCCGCCGGTGGGTTGCCCGCCCGTGGACGTCCCCCCGGAGCCCGAGCTACCACCGGTACCGTTGCCTCCCCCGCCGCCATTTCCGAATTGATAGAGGAAATGCTTGGTCGTCAGGTACCAGCCTTCGCTGCGGCCCACGACCTGACCGACGTTCGGAGCAAGCTGAACTTGTTGCGCGTTTTGGCCTGATGGCCCCAGAAACCAGATGACTCCGTGACTGAGCGCGACGTCACCATTCGGGCGCAAACCGAGGAGCGCTGCTTCGTCGATGAAAATGCTGGCGAGGGCGACGTCTCCGGACGGTGAACGCGTCCAAACATCGCCGACCCCTGGCGTCAGGCCCGAGCGCGATTTGCTGTAGGCGACCCAACCATTGTCGACCGCGTAGTTGGAGGCGAGCCCGAGATTGATGGTTGACGAGCCGGTGTAAAGCAATAGGACGAACACGCTGTCGCCCGTCACATTTTGCAGATAAGCGACGTTGATACCGTCGGTAACGGGCCCTCTGGCGCGTACCGTGGAAATCTCGACGTCGTCACCCGCTCGACAACGGTGCAAAAGCTGAACGTGCCCCGGTTGGGTGCCTTCAACGACGTGGACCAAGTCACCGTTTCCGGCCACCCCCCAGCCGTAGAGGCCGGTATCGGGACAGCTCGTTTCGACGTCGGTGCTCAGGTTTCGCACCGTCCGCGGCAGGAAGAGATAGTCGCCAGCGACCTCGAACACGGTTCTCGGATCCGGATTCACCGGCCACGCGGGCGCGACGAACTCGGCTCCGTCGCGCAGCATGCCACCGGACCACACCACCCCCTTGGAGAACAGACGGCCACCGTTGCCACCAGCGTGAACGAGCGCGAGATCCTGAGTGCCCCGCTGAAAGAGTTGGATCCCCGCGGCATCGCTGATCACGACCCGCGTGGCATCGAAGTCGTCGATCGAGCCTTTCGTGCTCGCGATCTGCTGCATCGCGGCCGGCGGCGTAACCGCCAAAGTCTCTTGTATTTGCGCGGACGCCCCGAGCAAATTCTTGGCGACGACCACCAATTGCAGGGTATTCGCAGTGCCCCCATACGCGCTCAGGTCAATCGTCGTGTCGAGGGAGTCGACTGCGCTTGCCAGCACAGGGCCACCCGAACCAGCGAGCACGCTGAGCGATGTGCAGGTGTTGCCTTTCGGTGTGCACTCGGCGCGCACGTGCGCCGTGGTCTCGAACAAGATCCGTGCGTCCCCCATGGGGACCCCATTCAGCTCTGCGAGCGAAAGGGTGGGAGGCCCGGGATCGCTGGGAGGAAGCGCCAACTGGAAGTTCACTTGAGCGGTGGCTGAACGGGATAGCTTGTCGATGGCTTCGACCGCGAGCGTTCGCTGTCCTTCTCCACTGAGCCCGATCGAACTGTACCAGTGGACCCCATCGTTGCTGGTGAGCGACTGAACGACCGCGCCAATCGTCGCGGTCACGGAGTCGAAGGCGACGCCTTCCGCCGGCGTGACGGTGGCGTTCACGTTCACGGGCGAGGTCAAGGTACTACCCGGAGCCGGTGTCACGATTGCAACGCTCGGGTTGGCAGCGCGGACCTGGACAGGCCAGAAAATGAGCGCTGCCGTTGTCGCTGCGCCGAGGAACAACGGACACCATCCTCTCGCTCGTCCGGCCATGAAACCTCCGCGAGCACGATGGCATGCATTTTTCGGCGCCGCAATCGCCGGAGACGGAGCGCTCGAAGTGCTGAGCTGCCTTGACGGATTTTCGGTCACCGTCGTTAGTGGCCGCGACAAAGCGAATCCAGTGAACCTCGCGCTGCTCCGCGGAGTTTGGTTTCGGCTCCCGCGTCAGACACGAGTCGTGCGCCGTGTTTCGCCTCACCGCTCGTTTCGTCGCATGGCCAGTTTCGCCGCGCCGCTATCAGATGAGCGCACGAGCGCCGGTCGAAACGTGCACCCATGAGAGATGCTCCGGCGTCAGGCTTTCGCCACGGACGGCGAGGCGTGGCTGCTGGGTCGAGGTGCGGCGCGGTGGGTTGCCCGCTGACGGTCGCGCCGACCAGCGCGCACGTTTCAGCGTGCGCCCCCCTAAAAAACCAAGCTGCGTTCGGCGAGTGAGGCTAGGGCGCGGATTTGCGGTGCTTCAGCGCGTAGCGCAAAAACAAGTGCGATTCGTGGCGGCGTGCACTCAGCAGCTCGAGCGGCGCGCCGCCGAGATCGAGGCCATGGGTCAGCGATTTTCGGTCGTCGTCCGGGTAGCGGCCGAAGAGCAGCGGCGATGAGGTGAGGAACAGTTCGTCGAGCACGTTCTCGGACACGACTTGCGCCAACAGCGTGGGGCCGCCTTCGGTGAGCACGAGCTTCGCGCCTTGTGCGTGAAGCACGGCGAGCACTTCGGAAAAGCGAACTTCGTCCGACTCGAGCGCGACGATGCGCGCGGACGGGGCGCGGGCGCGCAGCGCATTTTCACCCTTAGGAGTTGTTAGAATCAGCGCGTCTCGCACGGCTGGTTGAGTGGTATCGATGTCACCCGAGGCGGTGACGAGCACGAGCAGCGGATTTGGCGACAGGCCGAGTTGCTTTCGCGCCTCGGCAAATTCTGCGGCTGCCGGCGGAAAGATCACGCCCGGGTGCCAAAGGTGAGTGGGAGAGCGACGAAAGGTGCCAGCGCCCACGATCACCGCGTCGGCGCAGGTGCGGAGCAGGCCCATCACGAAGCGATCGGGTTGGCTATTGGCGCTGATGATCTGTCCGGACTCACCCCCGGCGGGTAACGCCACCACCCCGTCGAGTGAGGCAACCAGATTCGCGAACAAGCACGGTCGAGAAAAGCCGAGCGTGCCGTCATAGGCGCGGGTGAGCGCGGCGGGCAGCTCGAATTGGGGGAGCGCGGCGCGTTCGAACAGTACTTCGAGGCGTGGTTCAGGAGAGTCGCGGAAGGACACGCAAAGAGACTACCATGCTGGCTCCGCTTGCGGCGCTTGCCACTGGCAGCGACTTCGGCCATGAACTGAGAGTGAATTCGTGGACTCCCGAATCGTGGCGAGAGCGACCCGTGGCACAAGCGATCCCGTATGCGGATCTGGCCGCGCTCGAGGACGTGCTGCGCCGCCTGCGCGTGCTACCGCCCCTCGTTACGTCTTGGGAGGTCGATCGGCTGCGCACGCAAATCGCAGAGGCGCAGGAAGGCCGGCGCTTTTTGCTACAGGGCGGAGATTGCGCCGAGAGCTTTTCCGATTGTCGGCCGGAGATCATCGTCAGCAATTTGAAAATATTGCTGCAGATGTCGCTGGTCTTGATTCATGGAGGTCAGCGGCCGGTGACTCGGGTCGGGCGCTTTGCCGGGCAGTACACCAAGCCGCGCTCGCAGCCGAGTGAACGTAAGGCCGAAGTCAGCCTGCCCAGCTACTTCGGCGACTCGGTGAATGCGCCGGCCTTCACTGCAGAAGCGCGACGGCCGGATCCGAATCGTCTACTGGCAGCGCATCAGCACGCAGCCCTGACGTTGAACTATGTGCGCTCGCTCTCCGCAGGTGGTTTCGCCGATCTGCAGCACCCGGAGTACTGGGATCTGTCGTTTCTAGAGCGCGCCGATCTTTCGCCCGAACTTCGCACGCACTATCAGCGGGTCACGCGCGAAATAGGGGGCGCGCTGTCGTTCATGAAGGCCGCGCTGCAGACGCCGGTCAGCGAGGCGAGCCGCGTCGAGTTTTTCAGCAGCCACGAGGGCCTGAACCTCCACTATGAGGCGGCGCAAACGCGCACGGTGGAGCACTCGCGCGGCTACTACGACCTTTCGACTCACCTGCCCTGGATTGGGGAGCGCACGCGGCAGCTCGACGGGGCGCACATCGAGTTTTTTCGCGGCATCGAGAACCCGATCGGCGTGAAGCTCGGGCCTTCCGCGACGCCCGATGAAATGCTCGAGCTCTGCGCGGCGTTGAACCCAGACAATACGCCGGGGCGCCTGGTGTTGATCACGCGCATGGGCAAGGACAAGGTGGGCCAAGCGCTACCCGCCTTGGTGCGCGCCGCCCGCGCGAAGGGCCGGCGCGTGCTGTGGCTCAGCGATCCGATGCACGGCAACACGCGCGTCACCCAGTCGGGCGTGAAGACCCGGAGTATGGAAGACATTTTGGAGGAGCTCGAGCAGAGCTTCGAGGTCCATCGCGCAGAGGGCGCGGCGCTCGGCGGCATTCACTTCGAGCTCACCGGTGAAGACGTGACCGAGTGCACGGGCGGCGGGCTCGACGAGGCCGATTTGTCGCGAAACTACTCGAGCTTGTGCGATCCACGCCTCAACTACTGCCA
>DASZQI010000038.1:0-73762 GCA_035549735.1 Polyangiaceae bacterium
CGCACGTCTCAATGTGCCGGGAGCGATCAGAAAAGAGGGGGCACCTGAACCATCCACGCCGATGGCCAAACTCATTCCATTCGTCGTTCCCGCGCTCGTCTGCTTAATGGCTCGGCCCGCCGCCGCGCAAATCAAGCAGCCCGGAGCTCACCCCAAGTACTCGTTCGAGCTCGAGCCGCACCTGACCGTCGAGTGGGACGGCGGTCCGGCGTACTTCGGGCGCGACGGAGTCGGCCTCGGGCTCCGTGGCTCGATTCCGCTCTTCCACAACGGACCGATCGATTCGATCAACAACAACATGGCCATCACGTTCGGCATCGACTGGGTACATTTTGGCTACGATCGCGCGCGCGCGTGCCGAGACTTCAGGGACTTCTACTGTGACCACGAGTTCAGCGCGAACGCGTTTTGGCTGCCGGTGGCGCTGCAGTGGAACTTCTTCGTGCACAAGCGCATCAGCGTGTTTGGTGAGGCGGGCCTTGCCATCGTACACACCAATTGGTCGTGGGCTCGGCCCTGCCCTCCGGGTTCGGCCGCTCCGGTTTGCGAGTACCGGGTGAGCGACACCGACTTCCTGAACTTCGTGTTCTACCCGGGAGCTCGCTTCATGCTGAGCGACACCGTCGGGCTCACCCTACGCATCGGTTACCCGCACCTCACCGCGGGGGCGTCGTTTCTGTTCTGAGATTTCGCTGTGAAAGTTGCCCGGCGCCAGCGGATGCGTCCCCGCTTGTCGGATAGGGCGCCCACGCCGGCGCCGGGCTAAGCCGTTGCTGCTGCGCGCGACTCGTCAGCTACTTGGTTGGAATGCAGTAGCGACCTTCGGTGCTCGGGTCGAGCTGGTAGCCCTGCGGGCACGCTGCCATGCCGGGGTAGTTCGAGAACGGAATGGGCACGCACGCGCTCACGCCTTCGCTCTGCACGTAGAGCGTGAAGTTGGGCGGACACGCGCCGCCCGTCGGTGTGTCCCAATCGGGCGGGCAAGGCGTGGCCTCGACCTCGACCGTGTTGTTCGCGAGCTTGGAGGGCGAGGCGTGCACGTTCGTGATGTAAGCTTGCCCGAAGCCCGCGCTGCCGAACGTATCGAGGCTCAGCCACACCTCGTAGACGACGCGATAGTCCCAAGCGGGCGCGGCCGAATTCGGCGTGTACTTCTCGTCGGTCGCGGGCGAATCAGTGGTGTAGCAGTAGCCGCAACCGTTCAAGTTGCGGTCGAGCGAGGTCGCGACCTTGAGCACCGCGGAGGGGTCGCCCGTGATCACCTTGCCCTCTCCGCCCAAGACGCCGAGCGTGTGATAGCCGCATGCGCTACTGCTGTCGGCAGTGATGTAGTCGACCTTGAAGTCCATTACTGTCTTGCCGGAGCCGTCGGTGAGCAGGAGCTCGACGTGATCGCTACCGACCAGGTCGTCGAACGTATGTCCGGACTTCCCGGCCTTGCCTGGCATCATCATGCCCGGCATCTTGCCCGGCATCATCGTGCCGCCGCCCACGCCGCCCGTGGCCGCGCCGGTCGAAGCGGCGCCCCCCGTGCCGCCCGTGCCGGGCCAACCACAGCAGGCGTTCGCGCCGTAAGTGTTGTCCACGAACGAGGGATCGAAGGTGACTCGCAAGTGAATCACGCGCTGACCGTTGATGGTCTCGATCACTTGCTCGATGGTAGCCATCGGATTCTCGGGCGTCGGATCTTCCGAGCTGCCGAAGCATAACGTTGCAGGCGCGCGGATGATGCCGGTAGGCGTGCCGGTCGACGCGTGCTGCTCACAGGTGCCGGTGCACTGCCCTGCGGTGTCGGGTCCGCAACCTGGGGTGAGCGGGCGGTAGCCGATGCCCGCACCGTTGAACTTCGGCCCAACGGTGGCGTTCGGGTTCGCGGGAGCGCCGCCGGTGCCCACGCCGTTTCCGCTGCTCGAACCGGTTCCGTTGCCGTTACCGTTGCCGTTACCGCTGCCAGAACCGCCGCCCTGACCACCACTCGTATTGCCGCTACAGGCAGAGCTCACCAGGGCCACGCCGAGTACCCAATTTCGCACAGCACTATTCCCAAAGGTCATTTCTGCCTCGCTTTTGCCGACTAGTTTGATTGCCGAGAAGCGCGTTCAGCGCACGGGCGGAGGCAGGCTCTGACAGCCCACCGAAAATCTGAGTGCGGCGCCGGGACGTGAGATTTCATCGCACGTCGACGGGCACAGCTTCACGCGCTTCGGCGCGTTCGGATCGTCGTAGTACCAGCCGCCGGTCGCGTCGCACTTCGCTTCCGAAGCCACGTAGAACGCCGGTTGAAAGTTGCAGCCCGACGTCGAGTAAACGACGTTCACCTGTCCGTAATCGAGCGCGCCGCCGTTGTTCGCTGGCGGAATTTCCAGATCACAGGGAATGACCGCCGCCCCGCGAATCGCGTTGAGCGCGGTGAGCACGTTGACCGTAACGTCCTTGTCGCCCACCAAGTACGCCGACTTGGTCGCGCCGGCCTTGGCGATGTCGTTCAAGTTTTGAAGCTCGGGCCCGACGCCGAGCACATAAGTGGGAATGCCCTGCGAGCCCGCGGCACACTCGGCCGCTGCCTGGGTCGCGTCGGATAGCGTTGGGCAGCAACCGCCGGTCCCGCAAGAAACCGGTGCCTCCGGCTTGCCGTCGGTCATGAGCAAAATCGACAGCGCCCGACTCGGATTCATCTTGTGCGCGGCCTTCGCGTACGTGCATGCGCCACGCAGCGCGGCTGCGGTCGGCGTTTCGCCGGTCGGCATACGCGAATTGAGCGAAGCAATGACTGACTCGTGATCGAGCGAAATTGCGACGTCTGGCTTGTCGTAGGTAGCAACGTCACACGACGTGTTGCCGATCGGCAAAAACCCGAAGTAGCCGATACCGACGCCGATGCCGTTGCTGGCCGGATCGCGCAGGAACTGCTCGCCCGCGCGCTGAATCGCTTGCAGTCGCGTCATGCCGCCCACGTCGTTCAGCATCGAGCCCGACTGATCGAACATGATGTAGATGTCGAGCGGGATGTGCTCCCCTTCGTAACTCTCACCCACGCAGCCATCGAATGCGACCTTGCCGCAGCTGCCCAGGTTGCTTCCGCCGGAGCCGTTCTGCGGGGCGTTGCTGGAGTTTCCGCTACCGCCAACGCCTACGACGATACCGGTGCCGCCAGTGCCGTTTCCGCCACCGGCGCCTGCGTCCGGGTCGCCCGAGCAGGCGCCGAGGACCAGCAAGGGCAGAAGAACCGGCGTCGCTCGAGGGAAGGGCATGGCGGGTGCGCTCAAGCAGACCGATGGCGAGCGCCTCCAAGTTTTCTGAAATGCGACCCGAAAAAAACCCGCCCCGAAGAAAATACGAACCCTCTCAGAAAACGTTCGTCCCGCGGCCATTGCTGGAGGGGGCGGGATCGATGACCTCATGATGAAAGCCGCCTCCCTCCCATTTTCGTTGCGACGAGCACGGCTTTTTCGACTCGTGTTTGCGCTCCCGTTGCTGCTCGCTTGCAGCTCTTCGGACGACGATTCGGGCGCGGGCGGGTCGAGCGGCGGGAGCGTCTCGCTCGGAACCGGCGGCTTTATCTCGACCGGCGGCGCGTTTGCCAACACGGGCGGCTTCAAGTCGAACACAGGCGGCTTCTCGACGACCGGCGGCATCGCGAATAGCGGCGGCACTACGAGTTCCGGCAAATCAGGCGCGAGCGACGGCGGTCGTATCGCGTCGTCCGGCGCGACGTCACAAGCCGGAATCGGTGGAATCCCGGGTCCAGGTCCCGACGGCAAGTCGCCCTATCAGCGCGAATGCCACGGCGAGACGTCCATGTGCGTCGACGTCGCGAGCTTGCGCTGCCTCGGCATTCGAGTCAGCGCGGACGAGGTGGCCGGCTACAGCTGCTCGAATCCCTGCCAGAGCAACTCCGATTGCTCGACCGTCCCGTCGAGCGCCGAGGCGGCGCCGAGCTGCGTGGACTTCGTGACCCAGAAGCATTGTCTGCTCGTCTGTCAGCAGCAAAGCAAAACCTTCAGCTGCCCGGCAGGCATGGGCTGCTACGTCTATCCCGGTTCCACCATCGGCTATTGTCTTTGGCCTTAGGCGGCCCGCGGCTCGCGGGGCGCGGCGTTTGTGGCGTGAATGCGGTCGTCCGGGTTTGCGCTTTCCCCGCGGAGCTGGTGTAGGCTCGCGCCCGAATGGGCGTCGACGGTCGTCGAGAGCAAGAGGCGCGGCGACGCTGGTTCGCGCCGCTTCTCGCGGCCGGTGCGCTGCTGCTCGGTGAAAGCGCCGCGCGCGCTCAGCCTTCCGCGTCCGTCAAACCTTCGCCCGCGGCAGCAGGGGCTCCCTCGGTTGCGCTGGCGTGGTCCGAACCTGAAGGCGAAGTGGGTTGTCTCGGCGCCGAGGGGCTCGCGCGCGCGGTGAGCGAATATCTGGGCCGTCCCGCATTTTCGCCGAGCCCCGCCGATCTCACGCTGCGCGTACATGTCGAGCGCAAGCCCGAGCGCGGCTTCCGCGCCTTGCTGCAGATCGTCGACCTGACCGGCGCGGTGGTGGGCGAACGGGAGCTCGAAAGTGAGGGCCCGCTCTGCGCGAGTCTCGATGAGCCCCTCAAGCTCGCGGTGGCGTTGATGGTGGACGGTGAGCTCGCTACCCCGCCCGAACCCGAACCCGAACCCGAGGCGCCGCCCGAACCTGAAGACACCGAAGAGGAGAAGGCGGAGCCGAGTCAGCCTTGGGTGATTTCGGCAGATGCTTCGGCGCTCGCCGAAAGCGGGCTCTTGCCCAACGCTAGCGTCGGGCTCGAACTGGGCGGCGAGCTACGCCCCGCCGATTGGTTCTCGTTTCGCGGCAGTGGAGTGGGATTTCTGCCGACGACCGACACGCTAGGCGGGACCGCTCGCGCAAAATTCTCTATTATTTACGGCAATTTAGCACTATGTCCCCAGGGCGCCCTGAGCGCTCGCCTGCGCCTTGCGGTGTGCGGCGGACTCGCGCTCGGCACGCTGTTTGCGCGAAGCAGCGAGCTCGAGGGCGCGCGCAGCACGCGACGGCGATTCTTCGCGGCAACCCTCGAGCTGCGCGCCACCCTGACCTTGAGCCGGCGCTGGGCGGTATTGGCTCAGGTTGAGGCAGTGTCGCCTTACCGGCCGGAGCGGTTCGTTTACGAGCTCAACGGACAACGTCGCGAATTCTTTCGGATGTCAGCGCCCTCGCTGGTTGCTGGGCTCGGCGCCTCGGTCATCTTCTAGGTTCGCCCTTAGGCCCGTCCTTTCGCGCGAGCCCGCGAATTGAGCACCCCTGACGCATTCCATCAGAAAGACGGGACGGAGCTGCCATCCATGGGCGTGAACGCAGGCCCGGCACGAGTGGCGGAGCCCGACCCCGAGCTGTCCTTCGCCGAAATCTTCCGCCAGCACGCGCGCTATCTGTGGCGCGCGCTGCTCGGGCTCGGGGTCCGCCCAGCCGACGTGGACGACGTTTGCCAGGAGGTGCTTCTGATCGTTCACCGACGGTTGCCCGAGTTCGACGGGCGAGCGCTACGGAGTTGGCTCTATGCCATTTGCTTGAGGGTTGCTTCGGAATACCGCCGCAGCGCGCGGGTGCGACGCGAGATCGTAGTGGACGAATTGCCCGAGGCGCACACCGCGGAAAGCCAGCTCGACTCTGTGTTCACGAGCGAGCTCTGCGCTCAGCTGCTCACTTCGCTCGACCAGCTCGACGAGGACAAGCGCGCGGCCTTCGTTCTCTACGAAGTCGAAGAGCTGTCGCTGCGCGAAGTGGCGGAGGCCATCGGCTGCCCGCTGCAAACCGCCTACTCGCGCCTTCAAGCTGCGCGCGCCCAGGTGCGCGGAACTTTTGCCCGGAGGGGGTCGTGATCAAAGAACCGAAGCGCCTGGTCGAGGGTCAAGGTGCGCTCGCCGAAAGTTTGGCGGCAACGCAGTTGCGCTTGCCATCGGACGCGCGCATGGCCGCCCTCGCGGCGCGGCTCGCCACGAGCGGCGCGCTGCTTACCGAGCCGGGAACGACGCCACTCGCCCCTCACGTTCGGCGCCCCGCTATCGCACTCAAAGCGCCGCTCGAGTGGCCGATGAAGGTCGCCATTTCGGGCGTCATTTTGGGCGCGCTGGCGATCGCAGGTGCGATCTCGTACCGACACGCTTCGCGCGCTGGCGTCAATGCGGTTTCCGGCGAGAGCCGTCCGGCGAGCGCGCTGACGATCGCCCCAGTTCCGCCAGTGAACCCCGCGCAAACGGCCGCACCCGCTCTGCCCACGCAGGGGGGAATCGCGACGGGCGCCGAAGCCAGCGCGCCGAGCGCCGCGCGGTCGCGTCCCATCGGGGGAGATTCGGCGCCCGAAGCGACCACGAACATTGCAGCGGCGGCTCCCAGCCAAGCGCCGCAGGCTGCGCGCGCGGTGCCTGAAAGCTCCGAGGCGCGAGCTCCGGCGCATAACACCGAACCCTCGACGAAGCGCAACGCGCTCGCTCCACCTACCCGGAGCGAGGGCGGCACGGCGCAAGGTCACCTTCCGTCGCTGCCTGCCAACACGGTAATCGACAGCGAAGTCGAGATGCTGAAGAAGGCGCGGAGTGCGCTCGGGACCGACTCGCTCGAGGCCTTCGCGCTGAGCGAGCGCTGCCGCGCACAGTATCCGAACGGCGCGTTCACGCAGGAGCGCGAGTTCATCGCAATTTCTGCGCTAGTTCGCCTGGGCCGCCGGGACGAGGCGCGCAGTCGAGCCTCGTTGTTCCGCACGCACTATCGAAATTCCGCGTACCTGCCGCAGCTGACCCGTATGCTGGGCGAGGAATGACCGCGAGCGAGCGCCGGAGCCCACCGCACCCGTCGTTGACCGCGCTGTTGGTCTGGTCGTTCGCTCCAATCTTCGTCGCTGCGTGCGGCTCGGGCGCCGAGGTCGATCTGGGTCACGTCACGCTGACCGGAGGCACCGGCGGCGGGAGCGGCGGGACTGGCCTGTGCGGCAGTCAGCCTTGCGCGGACCATCGCGGAACGCGCGTGTTCGTGGAGGAGAGCGCCAAGGATCGCGACGCGGACGGTTTCGTTACCGGCAACGCGAACCCCACTGGCACGGATCCTGGCCTCGAACCAGTACTGCTTTACCCAAGTCACGAGACGATGTTCCCGGTCAACGTCGCGCATGTGCGCTTCACCTGGAATGCCCCGGAAGGTGCGCTCTTTGCGCTCGATTTCAAGGGGCCGAACACCGAAGTGCGCGTGGTAACCGCCGAGCCCTTTTGGCTCGCGAGTGACGAAGAGTGGGATTGGATTGCCGAGTCCAACCGCGGCCACGACGTCACGCTCGAGCTGCACGCGATAGAGCCGGCAGAGCCGCAAGAAGTGTGGTCGTCGCCGCCCGCGACCTTTTCGTTCAGTCGAGAAGCCGTCGAAGGGGCGATCTACTATTGGTCGACCGGCAGTCAGGGCGTGATGAAGGCGCTACTCGCGGATCCGAACCCAGTAAAGTTCTATACGGATCCCGAAGGTGGCGATGCCGCGACTTGCACTGGCTGTCACACGCTCTCGCGCGATGGCAAGCGCTTGGCGGTGGGCTATGGCGGACTCGCGCTGCGCGTGGTTTCGGTCCCCGAACGCACGGTCACCGTGAACGGCGGGACCGCAGGCGGCGCGGATCCCATGCCCGGAAAGATGATGCCGGCCGACAAGGCGGCGATTCCCGCGGCTTGGACCACCTTCTCGCCCGACGGCAAGCGCTTGCTCGTCGCGGCGGGCGGCAAGCTCACGCTGCTCGACTCGAACACCGGTATGCCCGTCGGTTCCGACGCCGGTGTGGTCACGATGCCGGCGGGAATGATCGCGACCCATCCCGATTGGTCCGCGCTCGGTGACCAAGTCGCGCTCACGCTCGCCGAAAAAGGCGGCGACAAGTCCACCGAGGGCGGTTCGATCGCACTCTTACCTTACCGCGGCGGCACCTTCGGCGCGCCCGAGGTGATCGTGCCCAAAGCGCCCGGTATGGACAACAACTACTTCCCGAGCTTCAGCCCGGACAGCCGTTACATCGCGTTCGTCAGCGGAAGCGGAAAGTCCGAAGACGCGAAGTCGGCCTCATTGCGTTTGGTCGAAGTAGCGACGCGCAAAGTGATCGAGCTCCCGCGCTTGAACCAACGTGTAAACAACCAAGACGGCCTGACGAACCTCGGTAACTCGATGCCGACCTGGGCGCCCTCCACCACTGCCGGAACCTTCTGGCTCGCGTTCTCGAGCATTCGTCAGTACGCGGACCTGCGCCCGCTCGACAAGAAGCAGGACCAAATCTGGATCGCAGCCATCGATCCCACGCGCGCCGATCCGAGCTTCGCCGCCTTCTGGGCACCATTTCAAAGCATCCTGCAAGGCAATCATCGCGCCTTCTGGACCCACACCGCCGAAGACCGGCAATGCCGCTGCGTGGACGTCTGCGGCGACGACATCGACAACGACTGCAACGGCAGCGCGGACGAAGCCGGCTGCGTCAGCGGCTGTGCCGACCGTGAAGTTTGCGGCGACGGCATCGACAACGACTGTGACTGCGTGATCGACGATTGCTCTGCCGAAATTTGCACCGACGGTATCGACAACGACGGCGACGGTCGCGCCGACGCCGATGACCCAGCGTGCGCCGGGCAGAAATAGTCGGTGAACGCTAGGCGCACCAAAGCCTCGTTCTGGCAAACCCTGCAATAAGTCAGGGTAATGTTCGGGCCCTGCGCTTCTCATCCAGAACGCCTGCAGCTGACCGATTTCGTCGTCAGTCTGATTTTCGCGTGCATTCCTGGCTCAAGACCACGCGGGAAGTCAAACTGCAGGTTCGGCGTTTCAGGTGGCCGAATGTCGGAGTCGATCGCCAACGGACGCATTAGCGAAGTACCCGATGAATCGGACGTACCGCCGATGGTCACCTGCGCGCTGTGCGGCCGACACGACTGCCCGGGCTGCGTCCTGACCGCGCCCCCGTCACCGACCACCCTCACACTCGCCTGGGAGGGCCGCGCGGGACACTGGCTGCAGCGCCTCTGGCTCACCTCGCTAGCCAGCAGCACCGAACCCCACAAAACCTTCGCCCAGCTGCCCGAGACCAGCGTGGTGCCCGCGCTCACGTTCGCGCTCCTGGCCGAAACACTCGCGCTGTCATCGGTCGCAGCCGCCCTGGCCCTCGCCGCACTCGCAGTCGCGCCCGAATTTTCACTACGCATCTTGTCAACGCCGGTGTTCCTCGCCGCTGGCGTAGCGGCGCTGTTCGCGCTCGCTCTGCTAATGGTCCTCTTGCACGTACTGTGGGGCCTCTGCATCGAGCTTGGCGTAGCCACCACCGGCGGCCGCGCGCGCTTCGCGCAGGGCCTGCGCTTCGGTCTTTACGCTTGCGGCTGGGATCTCGTCACCTCACCCGCTGGTCTCGTCGGCAGCCTCATCTCGCGCGGCTTCACCGGCGCCTGGCGCCCCGTCATCCAAGCAGCACGCGTTCCGCGCGCCGCCCTCCGCGCCTACGTACACGACTACCGAAAACTCGACCCCAACGCCCAACGCCGCGGCATACAACTGAGCATTACGGTGCTGGGCGGCCTCTGCCTATCGATCGTCCTCGCAGCCGCGTTCGCCCTTTACCGCTTCGCGGAATCGATCAGCTACTAGGTCAACCGAAGTTAACGTTCGTCATATCGGTGCCTTTGCACTCAGAAGCGCCCCGCCCCCCGGCGCACCATCCGCAAATCGCTCCCTCCACCCGTCGACCGAGCACGAACCCGATTCACGCCACGCGCAAGCGCACGGAACGGGAGTGGCGAGGGGCGACGAGTGGGCGAGGGGCGACGAGTGGGCGAGGGGCGACGAGTGGGCGAGAGGCGACGAGTGGGCGAAAGGCGACGAGTGGGCGAGAGGCGACGAGTGGGCGAGAGGCGACGAGTGGGCGAAAGGCGACGAGTGGGCGAGGGGCGATGAGTGGGCGAGAGACGACGAGTGGGCGAGAGACGATGAGCGATGAGCGGCGAGCCACAGTGGGCGACGACGCGGGCGGCGAGCGACGACGAGAGGCTGCGACGCGACGCCTGGGGCCAACGTAGCGCACAGCGAGCGGCGGGCGTGCAACCGAACCGCGCCAAACGCGAGCAGCAAGGCGACAGCGACGGCACGGCCTCGACAGGGAGGCCGACGACGCGACGCTGAGAACCAACCGTCGAGCGGCGGGCGTGCAATCGAACCGCGCCAAACGCGAGCAGCAAGGCGACCGCGACGGCACGGCCTCGACAGGGGCAGCGAGGGGGACGTGCGTCGGCACCGCGACCGAGCAGCGAGAGACCAGCGAGAGACGTTACCGCTCCAACGCGGGCCAGCGAGGCGACGGCGGCCGAGGCCCCGACCAGGCCGGCCAACGTTGCAGAGCCGGCGGCGCACGGGCGACGGCACCGCGCCAGCGCGGGCGGGCGAGGGGACGGCGAGAGGCGAAGCGACGGCGACGGAAGACCCCGACCACGAGATGGTGAGGGGCGCGCGACGTCGAGGGGCGGCGCGACGTCGAGGGGCGCGCGACGTCGAGGGGCGCGCGACGTCGAGGGGCGGCGCGACGGCAAGGGCGGTCGGTACTTTTCGAACTGAAGGATTTCAGGAACGGACTGCCGCAATGCGAGGCCTTTTGCCGGGCCGCACTGGTGCAAGGGAGCTGCAGCGAGGCAGCCCCCTCTAACCTTCGCTAGTGGTACACGCGAGCTGCAGCGAGGCGCCTTTCTAACTTTCGCTCGGGCTACGTTGGGTGTGCTGCACTGGAGTGGTCGCTGCCTGTTGCGGGACGCTCGGACCACGAGAGCTTGCCGTGGCGCTGCCAGCCTTTGGAGAGCAGCCAAGTCTGCGCGACGACTGAGGCGGGGCCATTTGGGGGTGCCAGAGGATGGTGAAAGCCGGCTGCGAGCGCGCCGCGGGGAAACTCGATAAAGTCTTTGCTGTAGGGTGCGGAGGAGTATGGGTCTACTCCGGGATGGGCGTAGGGTTGATGCTTTCGGAAGTTCGCGAGGACGTAAACCAAGGCGTTGCGAACTTGGCGTGGGCTGGTCAGCGCACGGCCGTGCCAGCGGTCTGCGAAGAACCGGCCGCGACGACTGAGCAACTGGTTCACGTTGCGAGCGATTCGAATACAGAGCCCGCGCAGCCCTTCCACCAGAGCGGTGCGATTGTCTGCTTCGACCAGCAGGTGGAGGTGGTCGGTTTGAACCGAAAAGTGGACGATGCGAATTTTGCCGCGGCGGCTGCGATTGGCCCTCGCGATGGCACGACGCACGGTCGGAAACACGAACTGTGTACGCAGAGAGCGGCAAAAACTTCGCAGAGTGACGTGTACGGGGTGTTCGCCGCGATGCGCGGGACGCTTGCGATGAGGAAGCGAAGATCTGCCAGGCGCTGCGGGTCGCCCCGCACCTGCGCGCCGACCACCCCAGCCCGACGAAAGCGGCAACTGCAGTTGGATTGAACGCGGAGGTCTCGACCGCGAGCGCCGGCTCGAATGGGGGGCGGCCGCTCCTGAGTGAATGTGGAGTGGAGGTTCGGGTGTTGGCAAGGGCGCTGCTCCCGAAGGTTGAGTACCGAGCGATTTGCGCGTCGACTGTTGGTCGACCTTGATTGGGCTTATATATACCAGATGGGTGATATCGAATCAACAGTTTCCAAGCACGGACGTTGAGTCGATTGCGGTGGTGTTCGGTGGTCCGTGCTGGAGATCCGTAGAGGCGGGGCGCGTGTGAGACGGGTAACGGAATTTGGGAAACGGCGTTTGGTTGTTTGGGCGGTGCGGCGAAGCGACGGAGGAGGACGCTTGCGATCGGTGCGATCGGTGCGATCGGTGCGATCGGTGCGATGCGTCGGTGCGGTCGGTGCGATCGGTGCGATCGGTGCGATCGGTGCGATCGGTGCGATCGGTGCGATCGGTGCGATGCGTCGGTGCGGTCGGTGCGATCGGTGCGATCGGTGCGATCGGTGCGATCGGTGCGATCGGTGCGATGCGTCGGTGCGGTCGGTGCAAATGCGATGCGGGCCGTGCGGTGCGGTCGATGCGATGCGGGCTGTGCGGTGCGGTCAGTGCGGTGCGGTGCGGTGCGTCGCCGTGCGGCCGGTACGCGGCACGGTGCGTCAGTGCGGTCAGTGCGGTCAGTGCGGCACCGGTGCGGTCAGTGCGGCACGGTGCCGTCAGTGCGGTGCGGTGCGGTCAGTGCGGTGCGGTGCGGTCAGTGCGGCACGGTGCGGTCAGTGCGGCACGGTGCGGTGCGTCGCCGTGCGGCCGGTACGCGGCGCGGGAGCGGGGACCGGGCTGGGGTGACGGCAGATCGACACTAGTTTCGGGTCGGCGCTTTACGATTGCGACTGGCCGCGACAAGCTGCGCGCCTTGCCGAAATCCGACCGCCCCAAACGTCCCGTGCGCATTGACCGTCCCGTGCGCATTGACCGTCCCGTGCGCGTTGACCGACCGGGTGGCGAATACGCGGGACGTGCCGCGGGGCCGGTGCGGACAATGTTCGCCAAGCCAGCCGAGCGCAGAGAGCACCCCGCACGCACCGATCACCGCAGCCCCGTACGCGGGACCCGCGACGACCGCCCCGCGCGCGGCACCGCGCATAACCGCGACTCCCGCGACGTCCGCACTGCCCGCAGCACCCCGCACAACCGCGACGCCCGTCCCCCGCGTAGCACCCCGCACAACCGCGACAACCGCGACGCCCGCGACGTCCGCCCCGCCCGCAACCCGCCCAACACCCGCGACGCCCGCCCCGCGAGCAGCACCCCGCACAACCGCGACGTCCGCCCCGCGAGCAGCACCCCACACAACCGCGACGTCCGTCCCCCGCGCAGCACCCCGCACAACCGCGACGTCCGCCCCGCGAGCAGCAGCTCGCACCGCAACGCCCGCGACGTCCGCCCCGCGAGCAGCAGCTCGCACCGCGACGCCCGCGACGCCCACTCCCCCCGCGACGCCCACTCCCCCCGCCCTCCCAAACCCCATTCCTCCCGCTCACGCGTCGCCGAATCTGCTTCCGCGCCTCCGGATGAGCCGCGCATTCGGCGTCGGCGCGCGTTGAGCCATATCGGGGGTCCGACCGAAATTGTGGCGGATGACGAGAGGCTGGGAGCGACGTTGAGGGCGGCGCTCGATGTGGAGCCGAGTGAAGAGAGGGTGTTGGTGCACGTGCACGGGTTTCATAGTTATCCGGCGCGGATGCATCCGGATACGGTGCGGGCGTTGGTCGAAGGGCTGTCCGCCGTGGGGGATAGTGTGTTCGATCCGTTTTGCGGGAGCGGAACGGTGGCCGTGGTGGCGCGGGAGCTCGGGCGCGCGCCGTTGGGGAGCGATCTGAATCCGTTGGCGGTCGAGCTCGCGCGGCTCAAGACCAATGGGACGACGCTGAAGTTTGCTTCGGCGTTGTCCGATGCGGCCACGCGCGTGGTGGAGCACGCGCAGGATCGTCAAAAGGCCAGGCTCGGACCGACTGCGCCTTACGGTCGGGAGGATCGCGATTTGTTCGAGCCGCACGTGTTGCTCGGGCTCGACGGGCTGCGCGATGGCATCGAGCAGGTCGAGGAGGATGAGCTCAGGCACGCGCTCTTGTTGGTATTGTCGTCGATGCTCACGAAGTTCAGCAACAAGCCGGGTGATTCGGCGACCAACGAGCGCCCTCGTCGGCTCGCGCGGAGCTTCGCGTTTCGGTTCTTCTTGATGAAGACGATCGATCTCTGCGATCGCATGCTGGCGTTTTCCAAGATGGTGCCGCGGGGAACGCCGGCAGGGCGCTTTGCGGTGTCGGACGCGCGTGAGCTCGGTTTTCTGCGCGACCGCTCGATTTCGCTGGTGGTCACGTCGCCGCCATATCCGGGCGTGTACGACTATTACGAACATCATGCTTCGCGTCTGCGTTGGTTGCGGTTGGATGGGCGGGCGCTGCAGCGCGGCGAGATCGGTCCGCGGCGCGCGGGCGGCTCGGCAGGCCGGCCCGCGAGCGATCGCTGGGAGCGCGACTTCGAGCGCTGTTTCATGGAAATTGCCCGGGTGCTCGGTCCGAAAGGGCGTGCGGTTTTCCTGGTCGCCGACTCGGTGATCGACGGGCGGCCGACCTACGCGGACGATTGGTTACCGGAGCTGGCGCGGAGCGCGGGGCTCTTGACGCTGGGCCGCGCGAGTCAGATCCGACCGCACTTCCACACGCCCACCGCGCGCGCATTCGTGTCACGGCCGCGACGCGAGCATCTGATCGTGCTCGGACGCAAATAGCGCTGCGTACTCGCTGCCCAGTGCGCGCCGCTCCGCGCGTGGCACACTGCGCGCCATGAGCGCCCACCGAAATCGGCTCGCGTCGGAGACCAGCCCGTATTTGCTGCAGCACGCCGGTAACCCGGTGGATTGGTACCCGTGGGGGAATGAAGCGCTCGAACGCGCGCGCACTGAAAACAAGCCCATCTTTCTGAGCATCGGTTACGCGGCATGTCACTGGTGCCACGTGATGGAGCGCGAGTCGTTCGAAAATCCGGCCATCGCGGAGCTCATCAACCAAAACTTCGTCGCCATCAAGGTCGACCGGGAGGAGCGTCCGGATCTGGACGACATCTACATGGCCGCGACGGTGGCGGTGTCCGGCAGCGGAGGCTGGCCGATGACGGTTTTCCTGACTCCGGATCGAGAGCCGTTCTTCGCGGGCACCTATTTTCCGCCGACCGATCGTCATGGCCGAGCCGGCTTTCCGAGCTTGCTGAAGCAGATCGCCGCGCTGTGGAAGTCCGAGCGCCCGTCGCTGTTCGAGCAAGCGCGTCAGATCACCGAGCACATTCGCAGCCAGGCGCAAACGGCGCCTCCAGCCGCGCTGCGCGCCGAGAGCAGCACGCGCGCAACCGCGCAGTTTGCGCAAACCTTCGACCCGAAATTCGGCGGCTTCGGCAGCGCGCCGAAGTTTCCGCCGCACCAGGGGCTGCGCCTGCTACTGCGCGAGTATCGCCGCAGCGACGACGCGCACGCGCTGTCCATGGCGCGCGCCACGCTCGACGGCATGAAGAACGGCGGCATCTACGACCACGTCGGCGGCGGCTTCGCGCGCTATTCGACCGACGAACGCTGGTTGGTGCCGCATTTCGAAAAGATGCTGTACGACAACGCGCAGCTCGCCGTCGTCTACTTGGAGGCGTTTCAAGTTACCGGCGACGCGGAGTACCAGCGAGTCGCCGTCGAAACCCTGGACTACGTGCTACGCGAAATGCAGGGCCCGGAAGGCGGCTATTTTTCGGCCACCGACGCGGACAGCGAAGGTGAGGAGGGTAAATTCTTCGTGTTCTTGCCCGAGGACATCGACGACATTCTGGGCAGGGACGAAGCCGAAGCCTTCTGCCTCTATTACGACATCACGGTCGGCGGAAACTGGGAGGGCAAGAACGTGCTCAACACCCCGCTGCCGCTGGAACGCGTCGCGGAGGATCTCGGCGTGTCAGCGGACGCGCTCCGCGCGCAACTCACTCGCTCACGCGAGGCCGTGTACGCCGCGCGCAAGCAGCGCGTTCCGCCGCTGCTCGACGACAAAGTGCTCGCTGCCTGGAATGGCCTGATGATCGAGGCGATGGCCGAAGGCTATCGCGTGCTGCGCGATCCGCGCTACCTCGACTCCGCCAAGCGCGCGGCCGAGTTCGTGTGCGAACATCTGAAACGCCCGGACGGCGGCCTGTATCGCACCGCGCGCGGCGGGTTCGCGCACATCCCGGCGTTCCTGCAAGACTATGCGTACGTCAGCGACGCCTTCATCTCCCTGTACGAAGCCTCGGGCGAACGCCGCTGGCTCGACCAAGCGCTGCTGTTCGGGGAGCGCATTTTGCGCGAATTCGCCGAGGAAAGCGGCGCATTTTTCAACACCCAAGACGACCCGAGCGCTTTGATCGCTCGAGTTCGCGAGGGCCACGACGGCGCGCTACCGAGCGAAAATGCGGTCGCCGCGCGCGCCCTCGCGCGGCTCGGCTATCACCTCGATCGGCCCGAGCTCATCGCGCGCGCCGAAGCCGCGCTCACGCCGTACGCCGCAGCCATCGAGCGCGCGCCGCGCGCTTTCGCGACCACCTTGCTCACGCTCGAGTTCTTGCTCGAAGGCCCGACCGAGCTCGTGATCGCGGGCACACCGGGCGCCGCGGATACCGAAGCCTTGGCGCGCGCCGTGGCCAGCGTGTTCCTTCCCAATCGCCTGGTTGCGCTCGCGGCTCCCGATGCTCCGAACGACACGCCCCTCACCCGCGCGAAGACTCCGGTCGCGGGCAAGGCCGCGCTTTACATCTGCCGCCAGTTCGCGTGCGAAGCCCCGATCACCGACGCAACCACGGTGCGCGCGGCACTCCGCACCGCACGCCAAAACCACGACCTGCGCCCCGAACTCGTCCCAAGCGTCGCGACCTAGCGCGTTTAGATTGATTTGGGTTGGCCACCCTGAAACGGGCGCGCTACCCGCCGCGACGCCTCACTAGGCAACCGAGTCCCCCCCGACCGTCAAAGCAGCCGCGCCTGCCCGACGTTTCAAACGAATCCACCGCGCCAATCACTGACGCACTCAACAAAATAAACAAAGTCGTCGCGCGCCGTTCCCTGGTTGTTCCGCTCGTATCCCGCGCTCAGCGATCGCTGCGTCTCGGCGGTTTCTCCTCCCCTCCGAAGCCGGAACGCGCGTGCAATCGACCATTCATGGCTGACAACCCTCCCGCGGATGGCGCCTCGTCAGGTGTGAACGCATCGCGTCACCCGACTGTGAACTGGTTTAACCACCCGGCACGTTGTTTACGCAGTCAGCTCCAATAACTACTTGAAATAACTAACATTATTCTGTTTCCGGTCCACTGGCACGTCCTTCGCTTGAACAGCGCTCAGAGGTACTCTGATGCTTTCCGCTCTGGCCTGGGCCGCCCTGTTCGTCGCCACCATTTGGACTCTTGCTGGTCTGGTCGCGGTCGCGCGAGCGACAAGGCGAACTCCGGTGCTGTCTCCGAATCCGCCGGCAGTGAGCGTGCTCAAACCGCTGTGCGGCGCGGACGCCGAGCTCGAGCGCAATCTCGAGAGCTTCTTTCGGCAAGATCAACCCGAGTTCGAGTTGATCTTCGGCCTGGTCGACGCGAACGATCCGGCGCTGGCCGTGGTCGAGCGCGTGCGCGCGCGCTACCCCCACGTGCCCTGTCAGGTCGTGGTGCACGCGGGGGCTGGTGCGCTCAATCCCAAGGTGAACAATCTGGTGGGTCTCTTGCCACGCGCCGCGCACGATCTCGTGCTGGTGAGCGACAGCAACGTGCGCGCCCCACGCCACTACGTGCGCGAGCTGGCCTCGCTCTACGAGCGCGAAGGGTCTGGGCTCATCACCAACTTGTTCGCCGGCGCGCGCGAGAATTCGTGCGGCTCAGCGCTCGAGAGCGTGGAGCTCGCGGGCTTCGTCGCCGCTGGCGTCGCTCTGCCGACTCTGCTCGGCGACCCGCTCTTGGTCGGAAAGTCCGCACTTTTCTCGCGTCAGCGGTTGCACTCGCTGGGCGGACTGGAGCGGCTGTCCGACGTGCTCGCCGAAGATTTCGTGCTCGGCAAGACGTTCGCACACGCGGGCGAGCGGCTGATAATCGCGCCGACCGTGCTCCAGAACGTGAACCGCGGGCTTTCGCTGCGGGCCGCGCTCGCGCGCAAGCTGCGCTGGTCCATGCTGCGCTTTCGGCTGCGCCCCACGCCGGCTGCGCTCGAACCGCTGACCAATCCGCTCGCGCTGTTGCCACTCGCGTGGCTCGTGCTCGGGCCCTGGGCACTCGTGTGGGCCGCGAGCATCGCGTTGCTGCGTGACGCGGGCGGTTGGTGGCTGCTGCGAGGGCCGAAGCGCCTGTGGCTGCCTGTGCTGTGCGCGTTGCCGCGTGATTTTTGCGCGCTCGTAATTTGGGCCATCGCGCCCCTCAAGCATCATGTTTCCTGGCGTGGTAGCCGCTATCGGCTGGGCGCCGGAACTCTGCTGTACGTCGAACCAGCTCGGCGCGCGCGAACTGACACTCTCGCGTCCTTTGTCGGATAAAGTGGGGAATTCGCCGCGCAGCGGTTTTCGCCAGGCGCTCGGCTCAATCAAAGTTGCGACTCCACAATCCGCTCCTCGTAAATGCAGGATGCGATTGCGCAGAGCTTCGGCACCTTCGTATGCTCCGAGGCTTAGGCCGGCGCGTGCTCGCGCCGCCCACACCTCGGGAGTGTCATGACTGAGACTCGTCCGCTGCCGCCAGCCGAGCGCTGGTCGAACGACTTTCTCAACTCGATGCGACAACAAGGGGATCCGGTAGCAGACGCCGTGATCGCGGACTTGTTCGCCCAGGGCGACGTCGACGCGGTCAACTCGCTGCTCGAAACCCTGGTGAGGAACGATGGCTTGCCTTCGCCGCTGCTGCCCCAAGTGGTGCGCGACTATCTGGCCGAGACCGCGAAGATCCCGCTAGCTCACCCGGAGCAGCTCTCGCGCGCGCAAGAGCTGTTCGGATTGAACGGCCCCGAGATGTTGGTCGCGCTCGGCTTTTACTCACTGCCAGCTTCTTACGCGGCGAAGAAGGGCGTTCAGGTCATCTATCGCACGGCGTTCCTGAAGGACCGACCGGTGCGGCGTGTGTTCGAGACCACGCAAATGGTGATCGACGTGCTCACCGAAGGCGGCCTTGCCCCATCCGGTCGTGGGCGCGTGACCGTCGAGAAGGTGCGGCTGATGCACGCCGCGGTGCGACACCTGACGCTGAAGACCCCAAAGCTGCCCTGGGACACCGCAGCGCTCGGTGTGCCCGTGAATCAGGAGGATTTGGCCGGCACGCTGATGACGTTCAGCTTTCTGGTGCTGGATGGGCTCCACCGCTTGGGCATCGAAGTAAAGAGCGAGGATCAGGAAGCCTATCTTGCGACCTGGGTTTCGCTCGGTCGCTTGCTCGGGATGCGCGAGGAGATGTTCCCCGCGAACATGGCCGAAGCCCGCGAGCTGACGAAGATCATCTATACGCGACAGATCGCACCATCGACCGAGGCCACGCAGCTGACGCAAGCGCTGCTCGAGGGCATGGCTGGGTTGATTCCGCTCGCACCGCTGCGAACCATCCCGGCAGGGCTCATCCACTTCTTTTTGGGAGATGACGCCATCACCGGGCAGAACATCGCGAAGCTCTTGGGGGTGCCGGAGGAGAAATGGCCGCTGCTAGCGGTTCGCTTGCTGGGTGAGCTCGGCGAAATCAGCCAGCACTTCGGCAGCGACCCGATTGGCGCCGTGATTCGCTTCTTCAGCCGGCATTTCATTCAAGGTTTGCTCAACGTGGAGCGCGGCGGCGTGCGTTCTCCCTTCTTCGTCCCCGATGCGCTGCAAGAGCGCTGGGGTCTGCCGGGTAACAACTGATGCTCGCCGCCACCAGCGCGGGGCCGCACTTCAGCCTGGCCGCCGCCGATCCGCGTTTTCACCTCGACCCCTGGTCACCGCCCAACCTGATTGGCATCACCGGCGGCAGCTTTTGGATTTTGCTCTACATCGCTGCGGTCTATTACGGTGTTTCACGCAAGAGCTTCGCGATTCCGGCCTTCGCGATCCCTTTCAACTTCTCCTGGGAAATTCTGACGTCGTTCGTGGTGCCGAACCCGGTGACCGCTTGGATGTGGGTGAACCGGATTTGGCTCTTGATCGACTGCGTGCTGGTCGCTCAGACCCTGCGCTACGGCGCCGCCCAGCAAATGACCGAGAGCGCGAAACGTTACTTTCCCTGGATCATGGCGGTGTTGGGCTGCTTCGCGCTGAGCGTTCAGTACGGATACATCGCCACGTTCACCGATAGCCTGGGCTACGAGGTGGCGTTCTTGATCGACGTGCTGATGAGCTTCTTGTTCATTCAGCGCTACTTCGAGCGGCCGGACAACACGCCGCTCGCGCTCGCGATCGCCTGGTTCAAGCTATTCGGCAATCTGGGCGTGTCGATTCAGTGCTTCGTGCTGTTTCCACAGATTCACCCGCAGACGCCTTCGTTCGCGTTCTTCCACGTGCTGTACGTGACGCTGTTCGTTCTGGACTCGATCTATATCGCGCTGGTCTGGCGCGGTTTGCGGAGCTCGGCGAGCGCCTCGCCAGCCGCGGCCGCATAGTGCGCGAGGCTGCGCGCTCGGGCGCCCTCGTGAGCGCGCTCGAGTAGCACCGCCGCGCGCTCGTAATCTCCAAGCAGCGCCTGGGCGCGACCCGAAAAATAGTCGGCGATCGGTCGCGCCACGGGGTAAAGGCGGCTCCAGCCTTCGAGCGCGCGAACTCTTCGCTTGGCGACGCTCGAAAGGCGCGCGGCACCAGCGGGCGTGTCGCGCGCCGTTTGCCACGCAGACAAGTACACTTCGAGCGGAGCCGTGAGCACGTCGGGCCAAACCGGCGGAACCTGGGACACCCACGGCAGAATTCGATGCACTTCGTCGGCGGCGGTCACCGCAGCCGGAAGCTCCCCCTGTGCGAGCGCCAGCCGCGCCGCGGTCGCCGCTCGAATCGCCAAGGTCAGCGGGCTCTCCGACGGGGAGGGCGCGTTCAGCGTGGCCAAGCGTTGCTTGGCTTCGTCCAGCCGCCCGAGGCGGATCAGGGCCAAAGTTTGCGTGCAGCGAGCGGCAACCTGGGTGGGTTCGCCGGCAATGGTCTCTCGCTCGCACACCTCGGCCTGCTCCAGCATCTCTGCGAATTTTCCACGCAGTGACGCGCACATCGAAAGCTGACCGAGGCTCCAGGCGAGCGGCTGCTGATAGCCGATGCTGGTGGACGCCTCCACGCTTCTGAGGAGCTGTTCGCGAGCGCGCCCGAGCTTACCCTCACCGATCCAATACAGGCCGCTGTAAGAAAGCGCTTCGGAGAGATCCTTACGATCGCTGGTGAGCGGCAGCAGCTCGTTCGCGCGGGCGATGTAACGGCGCGTCACGCCGCGCAGCCGAGCCACCTTGGCCGCGAGCGCAACCAGGAACAGCGCGCGCACGCTGCTGTTTCGCCCGCGCTCGCCCACGTTGAGCGCAAGAAAGCTGGAGCCGAGCGCGAGCAAGTTGTCGCCTCGACTGAGCGCAATGTTGAGCTGCACGTCCGCCGCGCGCACCAAGGCGCGACTTCGCGCCGCCCGGCCCGGGTCGGTTGGCCCAGACGACGCTGGCAACAGGCTGCGAAACAGATGAACCAGGAGCTGCACGAACAGGAAAAACCCCTCGCCGAGCCGGCGTTCCCAAAGCGGGCGCCCAGCCGCGCGGAACACGGTCGCGATCTCGTGCTGAGCCGCCGACCACTCGGAGCGCTGGGCGTGCAGCTCGGCGCGCAAGGCGTAAAGTTGTGGCAGCAGTTCACGCCGCGACGCGCGCTGCGAGAGGGTGATCGCGCGCTCGAGAAATTCGGCTGCCTCGGTATAGGCTCGACTGTAGAGAGCCTGCTCGCCTGCTTGAGCGGCGAACTCGAGCTCCTTCTCCTCGTTGCCGGCGGCTTGAAAGTGGCGCGCCAGCGGCGCCAACTGCGAGGGGTCGTCAGCGCGGGTTTGCTCGAGCGCGCTGGCCACGCGGGCATGCAGCGCGCGGCGCTCCGCAGGCTCGAGCTCGTCCAGCAACGCTTCACGCAATTTGTCGTGACGAAAGCGAATGCCGAGCTCGCGACCGGCGTCGATGCGTTCGAGTACCGCCGCCGCGACGCACTCCGCGATCCACGCCTCGATGTCCATCGCGGGTTCCAGCGCGCGCAGCAGCGCCGGATCCGCAGTGCGCCCGGCCACGGCCGCAGCGCGTAGGAGCGGCCGCCCGCCTTCGGAAATGGCCGCCAAATGCCGGCGAATCAGGGTCTGAATACCACCCGTGAAGATGCGTGCCGGCAGCGCGGCAGCCTTCAACGCCGATAGTGAACCGGCCTCTTCGGCCAAAGCCCGCAGCGCCTCTACCAGGAAGAACGCGTTGCCTTCGGTTTCGCGCGACAGCAACGCGACCAACTCTTTCGGAGCCGGCTCGTCTCCATCAATCAGCCGCGCGCACGCTTCCGCGATGTCGCCTTCGCTCAGGCGCTGCAAGCTGAGCGAGCGCATACCCGCCGGCAGCGGCGGACACGCCGCACGCTCCTCGCTGCGGCAGCCGCAGACGATGATCAGCGGCTGATGCTCGCAAAGTGAAACCAACTCCGAAAGCAACCCGAAGCTCTCGGAGCCGGACCACTGCAGGTCTTCGAGCAACAACAGCAGCGGTTCGCGTTGCTGGCGAAGTAGCGAAACCACCACGGCGCTCAATGCGTCACGCTTGGATTGGGCGTCCGCCGCGACGCCGGGCGCCGCGGCGCGGCCGAGCCGGGCCGGAAGCTCGGGAATCAGAGGCGTCAACACCTCGAACTGAAAGTCGTCGAGCGCTTCCGAGCCGGCGCGCAGCGAAAGGCGCAGTAGGGGCAGTCGAAACACTCGATAAGGGCTACGGTCGCTGGCTTCGCCGCGACCCTCGAGCACGATCACCCCTCGCGCGACCGCGGCCCGACGCAGCTCCTCCAGCAAGCGGGACTTGCCCACGCCGCTTTCGCCTTCGATGAAGAAAGCGCTGCCGCGCCCGGACAGACCCTCGTTGAGCGCATCGTGCAGCGTTTCCACCACGTCGCTTCGACCGAGCAGCGGCAAGGCGCGCAAGAGGCTCTCGCGCGTCTCGGTATTCTCGACGGCGAAAGGTCGTTCCGCGGCGCGGCCCAGCGCGAGCAGCGCCGCCGCTGCGTCGGCGAACTGGCCCGCGCCCCGCGGCGCCGACAGACTTCGCACGAAGCCTTCGAGCGCGGGCGAAAGCCCCGCGAGCCTGGCCGAGAGCGCGCCCACGAAGGCCAAGTCGCACGAAACGCTGATTTCGGGCTGAAACGTCTCGATCGTAGTGACCAAGAGTCGCAAGCGTCCGCCCACGATCAAAACATCGGTTGGCGACGTGGCTGCGTGACCGATGCCACGCCGATGCAGATAAAGAAACGCTCGCAACAGCTCGCTGAGCCACTCGAGCTGAATCGCCAGCGGCGCACCCTGCTGGGCCTCCTCGAAGGTCTTGCGCGGCTGCGCCAAATCCAGCACCAGAAAGTGCGCGCCACCACTCGGCGCGAGCGCCACGTCGGTGACCGGGACCAGGTTCGGGTGTTCGAAAGAGCCGAGCAACTCGAAGTCGAGTGGGCGCGCGGTCGGCACCAACTCCACTTGCTGATCGGTGAACGTATCGAGCGCTGCGCCGCCTTCGCCGCCGCTGGCGAGCGGCCGATAGCGGTAGCCGATCAGTCGATCCCGCGCGCGAGCTCGCTCCGAGCTGGCTTCGAGCTGGCTCAGCAGTTCGCCCATCGACGGAAAGCGCGCGTCGAGCTGACGAGACAAGCCCCGGCGCACGATACGCTCGAGCCACAGCGGCACGTCGCTGTTGCGCGGCGCTTCAGGTGGCGTCCCGCTACGCAAACGCTCCAGCAGCTCGACCACCGATTTCGAATCGTAAGGCCTGCGTCCGTACAGCGCCTCCCAGAGCGCCACGCAGAAACTGAACTGGTCGGTGCGCGGATCCGGCGCCGCCGCGGAATACTGCTCGAGCGCCATGTAGGCTGGCGTGCCGATCAGGCTCCCATTCTCGGTCAGACGCGCTCCGCCCGAGGAGCTATCGTCTTCGAAAGCCGGGCTCTGCGGGCGCAGCGAGATGGAAGGATCGACCGGCCCGCTCACTCCACCGACCAGGCCAAAGTCCAGCACGCGCACTCGGCCATCGTGCCCGAGCAGCACGTTGTCCGGCTTGAAGTCGCGATGCACCAAGCCCGCCGCGTGCGCGGCCTCGAGCCCGCGGCCTGCTTGCGAAAAAACGCTCAGAATCGCGTCGAACGAAGGGCGTTCCGTGACCAACCAGCGCCGCAGCGTCACCCCCTCCACGAACTCCATGGCCACGAACAGCCGACCCTGCGAGCGACCCACGTCGTAGACCGCAATCACGTTCGGGTGGCTCACTCGCGCCAGCGCGCGCGCCTCGCGCTCCAACCGCTGGTCGTCGATGCCCGCGTGCAGCAGCTTGATCGCCACGGTGCGATCCAAATCCGGATCGTGCGCGGTGAACACGGAGCCCATGCCGCCCTTGCCGAGCACCGCCAACACCTCGTAACGCCCCACCATCTGCCCGGGCAGCACCGGCGGTGCCTCGCTCGGACCGCTCGGCGGACCATCGACCGTCGCGGGCAACTCCTCCGGCCCCTCAACGACCGTTACGTCTGTGCCAGCCCGACCGGGGTCCACGATAACGACCTTCTCAGCGTGAACCCGGCACTATAGCCGAGCCCACGCCGACGCCTAGGCTAGCCGCTACGGACGCCTTCCCCCAACCTTAAATCTGAAGGGTCGTGTGCGGCCGTGTGGTCCGAATGGGGAGAGGCTCCCAGCATGAAACTCAAAGGACACCGCGTCGCAAGCCGAGCGCCATGGGGCACACTCTCGCCTCAGTCCCGCTTGCCGCCTACGGCCCCTCCTCAGCCCGCGCTAGGCATCGGCACGAACGTTCCGTAAGCGCCACTCGCGGCGCGCCGCAACAGAGCGCGCCGCACCGCATGTGCGAAACGAAGCGGCAACGCGCGCGGCCGGAGCACGAACGGAGCCGCTGGCTCGGAATCATCGCTGAACTTGCGCCACAAATCGATGCCTCCGCGTTGCCAGCGCAGCAAGATCGGCTCGAGATCGGGCGCCGCACGACCCGGCTCCTCCTGCACCAAGACCGCTCGCCGGACCCCGCGCGCGCGCAGCGTATCGAGCGACGGAAAGTCACTGAGGTTGCAGAACGACCGATTGTCGAACGCGCCCGGCCGCAACAAATGCGCGCCGCTCATGCGATGGGCATCGAGTAAGAACGCCGGCGGCGCGCTGAGCTTGGCGCGCGCGACTTGTTCGGCCGCATCGACCAGCGCGCACACGACCGGTCGAAGGTTGACCACGGAGGCTTCCCACTGCACGGCGTTATACAGCGGAATCGGCCGAAAACCGAACTTCACCAAGCCTGCGCCAACCCAGACGCCCGCGTCGCCCGGAAGGTCGATGACCAGCACGACATCCGAAAGATCGCCGCCGCTGCGATCGAGCGGTTCGACGAGCTCCCGCTGCAACCAAGCCTCGGCTTCGGCCATGGGTCGCGGCTCGAGATCCTCCTCGATACTCGCGAATAGTGCAGGTTTCACCCACGGGCTCCACAGCCCGTCCGCCGGCGCCCAGCAGCGATGCACCGCCTCGCGACTCACGCCTCGTCGTATACCAGAAGCGCCGCGTCGAACGCCGCAAAATCGATGACGGGCCCGCGCGACATCCGCGCGTAGGCCCCTGCTGCTCTGCCATCGATTACGTACACGCCGATGCACGGGAACAGCGCGCCCTGCTCGTCGAACACCGGCTCCGTAACGAAGCGTCGCTGCGCCACCCACGCCGACGGATTCAGACGCGCGAAAAAAACTCGCCGCGCCCATTGCGCGGACGTCATTGCCGCCCGCATCGACACGGTATCCCCGGTGTTGCAATAGCTGGACTTGATGAGCCAGCCATCGTCGGTCGCGTACGGCGCTTCGCCGAGCGCGCGCGTCTCCGGAAGCAGCCGCCGCCAGGTGGGGAGTGGCGCGCTGAGCTCGTCCCACACCAATGGAAAACGCTTACTTTCGCATAGCCCCGCGAGCCCCGGATTGACGAGCGGAGTTCGCCCGCCGACGAACAAGCATCCAAAGTCGCTCGAGCGCGGCAAGCGCGCCAACCACTCGACCTGATAAAATCGAACGATCGCGGCCAGGGCGCGCGGCGCGTGCGCACCGACCGCAAGCGAGGCCCGCCCCTCGCTCCAGCTCAACTGCGGGAGCGACGCCACTTGCGAGTCCAGGCCTCGTTCTCGAAGCGCCGAAGCCAAGTGAGCCATCACCTGATGATCCTCCATGTGCCCCGCGGCGTTCGTGAGCGCCACCAACCCCCTTCCGCCCACGCTCTGCACCACCGCATCGACCAACGCTCGGGTCGGATCGCCCGCGGCTCGCGTGCCCGGCACCTGCTCCGCCATCAACGCGGAAAAGTGACTCGCCTCGCAGTACCCTCCGGGCACATCGGCGTTCACTTCCGAGACGCGCCAGCCGTCACGGGTCCAATGAAAATCGAAGCGCATCACGCGCGCAGCCGCAGGCGAAGGCACACCACGAGCAAACAGCCGCTCGAGCGGCCTCGGCACCCCCATGCGCCGCTGCAGCGAACGCCGCGCCAAAATCTCGCGCTCAGCCGCCAGCGTCTCCGCGAACAACCGCTCGGAAAGCTCCTCCAATTCTCGCCAACTCGCGGAGCCCATCAACAGCGGCAGCGCCGACAACACTGAGGTATCCCCAACCTGAGCGTCCCACTTGAAATGGCGAAGCTCCATCGTGCGACGAATCTCGCCCAACGCGCCCGCATCAATCGGCGCCCCGGCGCGGATGGGTGACCCCGCCCCCCGCACCTCTCGCATCATTCGGTGACGGCCGCTTCCAAAATTTCCTGCGTGTTCAACGCGTGCCGCCCGAGCTTCACTCGACACCCGAGCGCTTCGAGCTGCTTTACCCCTCGCTCCACCCGATGCGGAAAGCGCCCAGCCCCACCGCAAGAAGGACTCACGACCCCAATCGACTCTCCTCGCAAAAGCCGCTTCGCCTTAATCATCACTCAACCCCGAGGCGAGCCGAAAAATAGCACATAGCCGTCCGCGTCTTGAACCTCGAAACCGTACAGACCGTCGTCCGTGCGTGAGAGCGGTCGATAGAGCCCCACACCACGCGCGATGAGCTCCGCCGCCACTGCTTCCGCCTGTGACGTGTGCACGAACGCATCCCAGCGCGCCCACGGGTGCCGCTCTCGGTTCGGCAATGGGCCGACCTCCGGCGAAATCTCCTTGAGCAAAATCTGCACCGCATCGCGCCGAACGATCCCGAAAAAAGGCTCCCCTTCCGGAACCGTGAGCGCGAGCCCAAAGCCGAGCTTCTCGCAATAGAAAGCGGCAGCCGCGCGAACATCACGCACGATGAAGAATGGCGCGATCGAGTCGAGCATGGCCTCGCCATGCTACGTCAAACACCGCGTAAGCCCAATCTGAGCCAGATGCCGTTCTGGTTTTGGGGCCGCCACCCTGAAACGGGCGCGCTCCACGGCACATCCGCACACAAGGCAACCTACCGCGCCAAGCACCCAAAGCAGCCGCGCCAGCACGGCTCAGAAACGCGAATGCGAACGCGAAGGTGCGCTTTTATCGAGCACGGCCCAGCCATGCGCGTCAAACACGCGTAGCCCAATCTGAGCCTCATGCCGTTCTGGTTTTGGGGCCGCCACCCTGAAACGGGCGCTCCACGGCACATCCGCACACAAGACAACCCACCACGCCAAGCACCCAAAGCAGCCGCGCCAGCGCGGCTCAGAAACGCGAACGCGAACGTACCCTCTGGCAGAGCGCATCACGCACCCTGAAAGAGCCACGCACCCTGGCAGAGCGCACCGCGCACCCTGGCAGAGCGCACCGCGCACCCTGGCAGAGCGCATCGCGCGCCCTGGCAGAGCGCATCGCGCACCCTGGCAGAGCGCATCGCGCACCCTGGCAGAGCGCATCGCGCACCCTGGCAGAGCGCATCGCGCACCGCTGCTCGCGGAACACCACGTGCATCACCGCTGGTCATCTCGGCATTGGCACAGCGCCGCGTGCGTCTGCCTCGCCGATCGTCCGCGGCGCTGCGCTATGCTTGGAGGGCGCCGCTTGGAGCCTCTTCGAGATCCGGCAAGCTCTGGATTCCCTGGCTCGAAGTTGGGTTCGCGGGTCCGCTCAACGACGCCCGGCTCGGTCCCGCGGGCCGCGTCCGCTATCAGGCGCCGATACGTGCGGGTCGTCGGTCTATCGTGTTCACGATCTCGCGGGCACGGCCTGGGTGCGTCTGGTCGGCTTGGTTCGACGAGCCCCGACCCACGGATCTGCTAGTCGAGTCTGATTCGTTTGCCGTTGGGCGAGACCGAAAGCGCTTGATCTGCGTTTCGTTACAAAGAGGGCCGGCGCGGCTGCAGGGGCGATGAGGGACGGGACGAGTGGCCTGGGGACGGGCATCCCGGGTAGCGCGCTCTTTACAGTGGAGCCCCCAACAAAAGAGAAAGACCGACGCGTGCGCAGCGTGTCGCTAGCTGCGCGGTTTGCCGAGGCGGGGGTGCGCGGGGACGCCGGGGGAGGCGACTAGGCCGTGCTCGTCGAGGATGGCGCGCACGAGGGCGAGCTCTTCGGAGATGCGGAGGGACAATGCGCCGATTTGGTCGAAGGCGCCGACTTTGCAGCAGCGCTCGGCTTCTTCGGCGAGGCGCGCCATGCCCGTGGCGCCGAAGTTGCCGCAGGCGCCTTTGATGGCGTGCGCGTTGAAGGTGCATTGGGCCTGGTCGCGATTCGCGGCAGCTTCGGCGAAGGTGCGGATGCGACGGACCACGTCGTCGAGGAAGATTTCGGTGAGCTCGACGGCGATCAGCGGCGAGCCGGCTTCGTGCGCGAGCTCTTCGAGGCGCGAGAGGTCGAGGTGCAGCGCGGCTTCGTGGCTCGGCACGGGGACGGTCGCGGGCGCTTCGAAGGGGGTGCGGGCGGCGTCGCGGCCGCGCGCAATCCAGTAGGCGACGCGCGCGCGGAGCGTGGCCAGGCTGAAGGGTTTGGCGACGTAGTCGTCCATGCCCGCGGCCAGGCAGGTGCGACGCATTTCGGGAACGCCGCCGGCGGTGACCGCGATGATGGGGACATGGGTGCGGCCGCGTTCGAGTCGGCGGATTTCTCGGGTGGTGTCGAAGCCGTCGAGGCCTGCCATGTGGCAGTCCATGAGCACGACGTCGTAGTCGCCGCTGCTGATCATTTGCAGGGCGTCCATGCCGTTTCCGACCGATTCGACCTGGCAGCCAATGCCGGAGAGCGCGTGGGTGATCAGGGCCTGATTGAATTGGTTGTCCTCGACGACCAGCGCGCGTCCGTCGAGGTGGGCGTTGGGGTGCGCGCTGTCGGGGCGGACGCTGCCACCGGGCCGCGCGCTCTCGGGGTGCGCGCCGGCCAAGGGGCGAGCGCTGTCGCCCGGTTGATCGAGCACTTGGTTCAGAATCGAGAGCAGTTCTTGGCCGGAGCTGTGCACGCCTTGCACGGCGGCGCGCTGCTCCGGGTCGAGCGAGGTCTCGAGCAGGAGCTCGCTCGCGCCGATCACGACCGTCATCGGCGTGCGAAGTTCGTGGCTGAGCGCGACGCCATCGCGGCCGAACGAACGCGCGCGGATGAGGCCGGCGATGCGCGGCAAGAGCTCGTGCCACTGGTCGGTGGTGGGCGACGCGGCGGGGTCGATGCCAATCGCTTCGAGCTCTTGGGTGAGCTCGGGCGGCAGAGAGCGTTTGATGCGCTCGCCCAGATCGGACAGGTCGGGCGGAAGCGTCAAACGAGAACGGGAAGTCATGTCAGACCCTCGAGGTTCCGACTGCGGCTCATGGTCGCTCAGGCTACGTCTTGAGACAGGTCGAGCGTGGCGATGCGGCGATACAGCGTGGCGCGACCAATGCCGAGCAGCTTGGCGGCCTTGCCGACGCTGCCCTGCGTGGCGCGCAGCGCGCGTTGAATGGCGCGGCGCTCGAGCTCGCGCAGCGGCAGAATTTCGTCGTCGCGGCCGTGCTCGCCGTTCGTGGACTTGCCGTTGCTCGGCGGCAGCGGCGGCAGCACCGCGTTGCGAATGTCGGAGGGCAGGTCGGCGAGCGTGATTTCGTCGCCGCGGCACGCGAGCAGGCTGCGATGCACCACGTTTTGCAGCTCCCGCACGTTGCCTGGCCAGCGGTGACGGGAGAGCGCGTCGAGCGCCTCGGGTGAAATGCGCTTCACTTCGCGACCCACACCCACCTCGAGCGTGCGCAAGAAGTGGCCAACCAGAAGTGGCAGATCTTCCAAGCGCTCGCGCAGCGGCGGTAGGTAGATGGGGTAGACTACCAGGCGGAAGTAGAGATCTTCTCGGAAGCGGCCGGCGTCCACTTCGGCGCGCAGGTCGCGGTGCGTCGCGCACACGATGCGCACGTCGATCGGAGTCTCCGACGAGCCGCCGACGCGGCGAATGGTCTTCTCTTGCAAGGTGCGGAGGAGGCTCGCCTGGGTGGTGAGGCTCATCTCGCCGAGCTCGTCGAGCAAGAGCGTGCCGCCGTTGGCCTGCTCGAAGCAGCCACGGCGTTGTTGGGTGGCGCCGGTGAACGAGCCGCGTTCGTGGCCGAACAGCTCGGATTCCTGAAGCGATTCGGGGATCCCCGCGCAGTTGATGGCCACGAATGGGCCGCGTCGGCGGTTACTGCCCTGGTGGATGGCGCGGGCGACGAGCTCTTTTCCAGTGCCGCTTTCGCCGAACACGCACACGGCCACCTCGCTCGAGAGCACGCGCTCCACTTGCTGAGCCAGATCGCGCATCTTCGGGCTCTGCCCGACGATCGAGCCGAGCACGCTGCGTTCACCGAGCGCGCTCTCGAGGCGCCGCACGTTGGCGAGCAGCTCACGCCGTTCGCGCGCGCGGTGCACGGCCAGAATGAGTCGGTCGCGATCGAGCGGCTTGGTCACGTAGTCGTACGCGCCCGCGCGCATGGCCGCGACCGCGGTCTCGATTTCGAGCTGCGCCGTAACCACGATGATCGGTAGATCCGCGTCGCGAGCGCGTAGGTGTTGAATCACCTTGAAGCCACCCACTTCGCCCAGGCCGAGATCGACGCAGGCCACGTTGGGAGCTTCGCCCTCGTCTCGAATGGCGCTCTCGCCCGACTCGTGCTCGGTCACGCGGTAGCCCGCGCGCTCGAGCCAGAAGCGCATCAAGCGCCGCGCCGTGGGATCATCATCGACGATCGAGACCAGTTCACCGCTTGCGGGCGTGGTTGGGGGAGGGGTGGGCTCGTCGTCAGGCATCCACTCCTCGAAACGACCCGAACCCGTCTCGGGTTTAGACTTGCTCGTCTCAGCCAGCGACGAAAGATCCGGGTGCCTAGGAGCCGAGGTAGGTCTACTCGGCAGGCCCACCGACCGATAACTAGTGGATTTGATTGGGTAATTGCTGGTTCTGAAACGCAGCGGTCACGGCGGCGAGCGTTGGAACGCGGCTCGCAATGTCCCGAGGCGTGACCGCTTTTGCTACCCAATCTTCTCCGAAATCTCTTCCCCTTCAGCACGGCATGCTTCACGTGAGCGGCGCCAGCACGGCATCCGCCACACCGACCGACGCCTTCGAAGTCATCGTCGACGACGGCGCCGAGCTCACCGTGATCTTGCTCGATGTGACCGCCGACGAGCAGCTGCGCGCTGACCTTCGAACCGCCGCGCTGCGGGTCGTCACCGACGCGGTGCACGCGCGTGCGCCGATGTACGAGATCGTTTCCGCGCTCAGAACCTTTTGCGCCGGTGAGCACAAGACGAGCGTCGCGATCACGCTGCTCCGCTTCTCACAGCCGGACGCGCGGGTGGAAATTCTGAACGCGGGCATGCCGGCAGTGGCGTGCGTGCTCCCCGATGGTCGACTCACGCTGCACGCCTCGCTGTCGCCCGCCGTTGGGCGTCGCTTCGGTGAGGTGCACCCGTACGAGCTGTCGCCTCTGATTTGGGGCAGCAGCTGGTTCGTCTCCTCGGACGGGCTCACCGGCGGCAAGCAAGCGCCGGAGGACGTGCGCTCGCTGCTCGCCGATCACGAATTGCTCAAGCGCGGCAGCGAGCTCTCTGGCTCGCAACAGCCGGCCCTGGCAGCGCTGATCGCCGAGATTGCGGAGCCGAGCGCGGCGGCCGCACACGGCAACGCCAGCCTATTGGTCATCAACGCCGATCCTTCGCGGCGCTTCCGTTCCGGCATTCAATCCTGATCGCGAAACGCTATTCGACCACGCAATGGCCCGAGCGACAGGCAGCGGTGTGGCCCTCACACGGCGCGATGATGCACTGCACGCCGGGCCCCGTGCACACTGGATCCTTCTCACCCTTGGCCAGCGCGCGACAGTTGCAACCGGTGCAGTAGTCGTCGAACAGGCGGCAGTCCGCGGTCGTGCTGCAGGTCGCGCTGCCCGCAGCGCCGCCAGCCGACGGCGCGCCCCCAGTCGCGGGGTCACATACGATCTGAATGCAGCCGGCGTCCGGAGCGGTGCAAATGCCGCAACTCGGGTTACAGCACACTTGGTTCGCTGCGCAGGTGGTGTTGCCGCAGGCGACGCCCGAGCCGCCGCCGCTGCCACCGCTGGACGCCATGCCGCCGCGACCCGCGCTGCTGCTGCCGCCCTTACCCGTCGCACCGCCTTTGCCCTGAGCGCTGCCACCAGTGCTCGCCGAACCGCCCTTGCTCGACGCGCCGCCTTTGCTCGACGCGCCGCCTTTGCTCGCCGCGCCGCCCTTGGCGGCCGAGCCGCCGTCGCCGGGTGAACCGCCCTGCGTCGCCGAGCCGCCATCGCCGGTGCCGCCGGTGTGGGAGACACCGCCCGTGTGTGTAGTGCCGCCCGTACGCGAAGAGCCGCCCTGTTCGCTGGCTCCGCCGGTCGACGCCGGACCCGACCCGCCCTGACCTTCGTCGACGCCACCGGAACCGCCGCAGGCGGCGCTCACGACGAACGCCAAGGTCGCGACCGGAAGGCAATGCACCGCGCGCATGGGGCTCACATTATAGCGTGCGAGCTTGCTGCGAAGCGAGCGGTCGCCGCTTTTCGCCCCTTTGCATACATCGAACGCTGCGCGAGCACCTGCGTTCTCACGCGCCAAAATCCGCGCCGCGCCGCGCTAGAGCGGTGTACTTTGAGCACGATGAAGATCCGCACGACCACCATCGTTCGACTCCGTGACGCGATGCTCGAGAGCGGCCGGCGCCCGAGCGTGGTCGTGTCGTCGGCCTACGAGACGCTGACGCGCGCCAACTTGCTCAGCCCGGAAGAAGCGCACGCGCTCAATCGCGTCGAGCCCATGGCCGAGGTCATGTACCTGATGATGGCGGCCGACGGCCAGCTTTCCGAGGACGAGCGCGACGCGGTGCGCGGCGCGATCCGCGGGTTGTCCGACAATCTGCTGCGCACGGGCACGATCAACGTGATGTTCGAAAACTTCGAGGCGCGCCTGGCCGAGCACGGCCGCGATCAGCGCTTGCACGAGATCGCGGAAGACCTGGCCGAACACACGAGCGATGCGGAGACCGCGTTCGCACTGGCCGCCGCCATCGCCTTGGCCGACGACGACGTGGCCGAAGAAGAGAACGCTTTCATCAATCAGCTCGCAGACTGGCTGTCGATCAGCGCACAGCGAGCGAGCGAGCTGCTCGACCAGCTGCAGGAAGATCAGAAGGCGTGAAGGCGCGCGGGGCCCGCGCGACCTCGACGCAGCCGAGCTCGTCGGTGGCGCCAAGCTCGATTCCGCCGACCGCAGTGGACGCGAGCTTCAAGTGCGAGAGAAACTTGATCCGCTCGGGATCGCTCGGCGCGGAGCTCAGCGGCTCGGGCTCGAACTCGTCGATGCGATAGGGGCAAACGCTGAAGCGACGCGCCGCCTCGGGACCGATGCGAAGCCGCGCCAGCATGCCGTATCGGGTCCAGGGGTGCTCGGGACGGCGACCAAACACGAGGTTACCCAGGCTGTAGAAGACCGGGCGCGCATTGACGAAGCCAACGCCCTGAATCACGTGCGGATGGTGACCGATCACTGCGTCAGCGCCGGCCTCGATCATCGCCTTGGCGAAGGCGCGAGTCAGATCGCTGGGCGCGTCCTGGTACTCGGCGCCGCCGTGATAGCTGACGAGTACGACGTCGTTCGCCGTGCGCGCCTGCGCGACGGCCTTGCTGAGCCTGTCGACGTTCGCCCAGGCGACGTAGTCACGCCCATCGTGCTTTTCGATCGGGCCTTGATTCCAAATGTGCGTGAGCGCGAACACGGCGACGCGAAAACCCTTCACCGTGATCGAGGCCGGGCTGTAGGCTTGCTCCAGATCGCGACCGGTGCCGGCGCTGCGCACGTTCGCCGCGCGTAGGTGGTCGAGTGTCTCGAACAAGGCCGAACGACCGTAGTCCCAGGCGTGGTTGTTCGCGGTGGACACCACGTCGATGCCGGCGGCCGAAAGCGCGCGCGCGCCCTCGGGGGGTCCCGTGAATATCATTCGGTGTCGTGGCGACTGGGTCTCGCCTTGCTGGTCGCTGAGCTGCGACTCCAAGTTGACGAAGCGCACGTCGGCCTGGCGTAGTAGCGGAGAAATCGCGGCGAAAGGCGCGTAATTCGGACTACCAACGAGGCGCTGCCCGACCTCGCGCCCGAAGCTCACGTCGCCGCCGGCGACGATCACGAGCGACTCGGGCTCAGCCGGCGAGGGCGGGCGCGGAAGCGCGAGCGTCGGCTCGGGTTCTCCCGCCGGCGCGGGCGAAACGAACGGCGCGTGCGGCGCCGACACCGTGGAACTCGGGTTCGGCGTCGGCGCAGTGCAGGCGGAAGCGGCGAGGCATAGCGCGCCCGCGCAGGCGTTCAGTACGTTGCCGAAAATTGCCGGTCGTTGCACGCGCACTTGGAGCCGAAGGTATCACTCAACCCGCCCCCGGTGCTCGTTCGCGCGTACTTCAAGTAGGTCGCGGGGTTCCAGCTTAAGCAAAGTGCCCGGGTGGTCGCTTGACGGTTCGCCAGCTCCAGATGGCACCGAAGGATGCTGCATTCCATGTCTCCCGGCGCCGCGCCGTGCTCGGCGCACTGGCCGGGCTTTGGCCCCGCAGCAGCAGCGCGAGCGGCGAAATCGTGCCGCTGCCGCTGCAAGTGAAGCTGTGCGCGAAAGTAGTCAAGTATGACAAGAACTTCGCGCGGCGCGTGCGCGACCGCGTTCGCGTCGGCGTGCTGGTAGACGAAGGCAACGCCGACTCGCGCTACGCGGCGAGCACGCTGCGCCGGGAGTTCGAGGACGCGCACGAAATCGCGGGCGTCCCGATTTCGGTAGAGTTCATCGCGTACAGTGACGCGAGCGGGCTGCGCGCCGCGGTCGATTCGCGGCGCGTCGCGGTGCTCTACCTGACACCGGGCTTCGGCGAGCGCGCCGCGGGCATCGCGACCTCGCTGGCCGGGACGGATCTGATCAGCGTTTCGGCGCTGGCCAGCGATGTGCCGAGTGGAATCGTACTGGGCTTCGACTTGGTTTCGAGTCAGCCCAAACTCTGGGTCAACTTGAGCTCTGCGCAGCAGCAGAACGTCTTGTTCGAACCGCAGGCCCTCAAGCTCATGAAGGTGTTCCGGTGACCGACGCTGCTCGCAAGTTGACACTCGCCCTACTAACCCTGGGCCTGCTCTCCCGAAGCGCGGTCGCGCGGGCTGATGGCTCGAGCGAACTGGAAGCGCTGCTGGAAGAGAAGGTCGTCACCTCGGCCTCCAAGTCGGCTGAGACGACCGACAGCGCGCCCGCGACCGCGACGACCATCACCGCAGAAGATCTGCAGCGCCACGGCTTTCGCACGGTCGGCGATGCCGTGCGCTTCTTCGTGCCTGGCGCGATCGTGGAAGAGACGCCCGGCGGCAGCTTCGGCTCACGCGGAGTGCTGGTTCCCTTGGATTTCGGCTCGCACGTCTTGATCTTGATCGACGGCAACACCGTGAACAGCGAGCTCGACGGCAGCACCGACCTGGTCGCACAGCTCGGCGTTCCGATCGAAATGGTCGATCACATCGAGGTGGTGCTGGGGCCGGGCTCGGTGCTGTACGGCTCGAACGCCATGTTCGGGGTCATCAACGTGGTGACCAAGCAGGCCCGCAATCATCGCGGGCTGAGGCTCGGCGTGGACGCCGAGCTGAGCCATCAATATCGCGGCGCGCTCGGCGCGGGCGTGGAGTTCGAGCTGCTCGGCGAGCGCGGCGAGCTCACCCTCGGCCTCGAACATATCGACTTGACCGATCCGGTCACGACCGGACGGCAGTACGTGGGCGATGACGTGTACACCGGTGCGCCGCTCAAGACGCGCGCGGACGGCAGCTCGAACGGAGTGTGGGGAGGTGTCTGGAAAAATACATTTGCGCGTACCACGGCCGGCTACTCGCGCCTCACGCTCGGGTCAGTGCAGTTCGGCGTGCGCGCGGGGATGCAACGCAGCAACGACGCCACCAATCTGTTCGACTTCGACACCGAAGACATGGGCTATCGCGACAAGTGGCTCTCGCTCGACTTGGCTTATCAAAAGCGGCTGTCGGAGCAGGTCGAGCTGAAATTTCGCTTGTACGGCGACGAACGGCGCAAGTTCATCCGCTGGCGCTCGGCGGCCGCTCAGTACTGCCTACCCGGTCAACTCGGAGGCTGTCGTGTCGACACCGACGGCGGCGCGCAGTGGGTGGGCCTCGAGGCGCAGGGTCAATTCGATTGGCTCGCGAACGGTCGGCAGGTGACCTTGGTCGGCGTGGACGGGCGCGTGCGCAACGTGCAATACGTTAGCGACATCATCGACGCGCAAAGCGACAAGAACCCGGGCAGCGTCGCGTACTACTCGGACGTCGACACCATCTTCGGAGCTTACGTGCAACACGTGGCGCGCCTGGGAAGCGACGTCGCGCTCAACGTAGGCTCTCGGCTGGACGCCTATCCGAACGTGGCGAAGGCGCTCTCCCCCCGCGCGGCGCTGATGTTCGAGCCTTGGGAGGGCGGCTTGCTCAAGGCCATCTACTCGAGCGCCTTTCAAGCACCGCTGCCCTCGAGCATGGCCTTCGCGCAGCCGCTCTTGATCGTACCCGCCGGACAGCTCGGCAACGAACGAGTGCACTCGCTCGAGCTCGCCGCGGAGCAACGGCTCGGCACGCACTCGCTGCGCAGCAGCTTCTTTTACTCGCGCTGGCAAGACATGGTCGAGCTCGTGCGCCTGAGTGCGAGCGAACTGGCGAGCGCGAAATCGGCGGGCCAAGTGCTCGCGTTCGTGCCCGAGGCGTACCAGTATCGGAACGCCGCGAGCATCGAGAGCTACGGCTACACCGTCAACTGGGAGAGTCTGGTTGCGCGCCGTCTGCGCTTCGGAGTGTCGCTAACCGAGGCCTTCGTGCGCTTGCGGCACGAAGACCAAAGTGACGAGCGGGTCGAGGGCGCGCCGGCAATTCAGGGTTCGGCGCACGTTTCGTACGACCTCGGTGAGCCGTGGCCCACTTTGGCCGTGGCCGCGCTAGCCACCGGGCGCACTCCGCTCTCGGGGCTCGACTCGAAGAGCTACGCAAAGCCACCGGAGGTGGAGCCGCGCCTCACGACGCTGGTCAACGTCACTGGACCCGTTCCCGGTCTCGGTCACATGCGTTATCGCCTGGGGCTGCGCGCAGCGACCAGCGAAGAGAGCACGGTGCCGATCGGCACGCTGAAACACGCAACCGCCGAAAGCCCGGAGCCGGTAGTTTACCCGCTGCGCACGTTCACCGCGCTGGGCGGCCTCGAGTGCACGTTCGAATGAGTTGATTGAGGAGCGGATGATGCGTATTTCGCGTTGGTTGCCTGGACTTTCGTCGCTGCTCTTGCTCGGAGCCTGCCTCGACATCGAGCGCACTGAGGTTTCGAGCACTGGCGGCGCGGGCGGCATGCAAACCGGAAACGGGGCGGAAAATGCAGGTGGCGTGCCGGCGGACTTCATGCCCACGCCGTGCGTGCAAGAGTGCGTGGACAAGACGCCCGCCGGCACGCGAAACTTCGCTCTCGTGGCCACTTGCACTGAAACCGCGCGCGTGAACGACTGCGCTCAGGCCTGCGAAAATCCCGGCTCCGTGCCCGCAGGCACGCCGACTTGCTCGGTCCCGGGCTCGGTCGACGCCGACCCGGGCTGCAGCTTCTGCCTCAAGGAGAGCTGCTGCCCAGCGCTGTCTCGCTGCTTCGGCGACATCGCCTGCATCACGATCGGCATCTGCGCTTCGGGCTGCGACGGATGAAACGGGCGGGCAACCGCTTCTTGTCGCTCAGCACCAAGCTCATGCTGAGCGTGGCAGTCGTGGTCGCGGTGGCAGCGCTTTTGGTCGCGAACCAGTTGGGTCGCGAGGCGCGCGGCAGACTGATCGAAGGCAAGGCCACCGCCGCGGCGATGCTTTCGGACCTGCTGGCCGAGTCATTGGCGCCCGCGGTCGACTTCGGCGATGGCGAGGCACTCACCGCCCAGCTACAGCACCTGCAGAGCAACCGCGATTTGACCTACGCCGGCGTCTGGGGTCGCAGTGGCGACGCGCCCATCGGCCAGGTCGGCCATCGCGTGGGCGGCGGTGGCCGTCCGAATCTCGAATCGCGCCTGGAAATCGGCACTGACCGCATCACCCTGGTGCGCGCCCTGAAAGATCCCCACGGCGAAGTCATCGGCGCGGTCTTGGACCAATTCACCCTGGCGCCGGAGAACGCGCGCATCGGCGAAACCCGCCGGCAGATCATCCGCTATTCGCTGATCTTGGCGCTGGGTGTCTCGGTAGTGGTGTTCGGCGTGATGACGCTGCAGGTAATTCGGCCGTTGCATCGGCTCGTCACTGCCGCAGAGCAGCTCGGCACCGGCGAGCGCGCGATGGTGGAGGTCAAGTCGCGCGACGAGATCGGCACCTTGAGCCGCGCCTTCAACTCGATGGCCGCCGCCATCCTCGACCGCGAAACGCAGCTTGCCAAGGCGAACCTCGAGCTCAAGCAGTTGCTCGACAACATGCGTCAGGCGATCGTGGTCTTCGGTCGCGACGGAAAGCTTGCCGGCTTCCGCTCCCGCCAAGCCGAACAGTTGTTCGCAGCGCCGGAGCTCGAGCACGGCAGCGTGCGCGGTCTGCTCTATCCCGGCGCGCAGGACCAGGTGGAAGCCGCTGCTTTCGCCGAGTGGCAAGAAGCCGCCTTCGAGCTGCCGCGCGACGCCTGGCAGGAAATGATCGAGCTTGCGCCACGCCAGGTGGTGCTGGAAAAGGATACGGACGCGGAGCGCGTGCTGTCGCTCGATTTCATCCCGCTCGCCGAAGGCGACACGATCAAGCAGGTGATGTTGCTCGCCACCGACGTGAGCGAAAAGCAGCGCCTCGAGCGCATGGTGAAGAAGCAGGATGCGGAGCACACCCGTCAACTCGCCGCCATGCGTCGTTTGCTCGCGGGCGGGGGGCACCTGCTCGTGGCCATGCTGGACGGGTCACGCGCGCGAATTCAGCTGGTCAAACAACAGCTCGCCAACGATTCGCTGGATCTGCCGGCGATCGAGAGCATGTTCCGGCAGATTCACACCATCAAAGGGGAAGCGCGCGCATTCGACCTCGGGGAGCTGGAGAGCGCGGCGATGCTGCTCGAAGACTATCTGGCGCTGCTGCGCTCGCGCTTCCAAAAGCACGACTCAGCGCCGCTGCCGGACGACGTGAAGGTGCTGCGTGAGCGTTTGACCGCGGTCGAGCTCTCGGTCGACACGGCCGGCTCGTTGCTGATGCAGGCGTCGCCCATCGGCGCCGCGATCTTGGAGCAGGTCACCGTGCTGCGGCCCGATCTGCGAAAGGTGCTCGACCTCGCCGGGAGCTCGACTTCGGAGCTCGGCCGGGCGGTACGTCGTCTCGCGGCGCGCCCCTTCGGCGAAGCGCTGCTTTATCTGACCGAAGCGGTGCCCAGCTGGGGCCAGCGCTACGGGAAAGAGATCGCGCTTTCGGTGAGCGGGCGAGAGGTGCGCGTACCGTTGGCGCTCGCCAGCGTGTTGCCGGCCGTTCTGACCCATCTCGCGCGTAACTCGGTTGCGCACGGCATCGAAACGCCGGCAGAGCGCCGCGCCCTCGGCAAGCCGGCCGGGGGCCACCTGCTCGTCAACGCAAGTCAGCAGGGCGACAGCGTCGAAATCACGTTCTCCGACGACGGTCGGGGTCTCGACCGCCCAGGGATCCGCGCCCAGGCCGAAAAGCTCGGTCTGCGTGGCAGAGAGGAAGAGTTGGTGTTCGCAGCCGGGCTATCGACGAGCGGCGAAACGGACCTCTCGGGTCGCGGAGTGGGGCTTGGCGCGGTCCGGCAAGATTTGGCGTCGGTCGGCTACTCCATCGAGGTCGTGACCGCCAAAGTCGGCGCCAGTTTCCGAATCTTCGTCGCTGAAGGCGGCGAAACCAGCTAGAGTGAAGACCATAGGGGCCCCATAGTGCAGAAGGGCAAAATCCTCGTCGTCGACGACAGCGAAGTCGTGTTGAACCGGATCCGGCTGGTGCTGGAGCAAGCCGGCTTCGACGTGGTGACTACTTCGCAAACGGTCGGCGCTGCACGCCACCTGCGCGGGGTCGACCTAGTCATCCTCGACTACCACATGCCTGGAATTACCGGCGAAGCGGTCGCGCAGTCGTTGCGGGCGGCAGCGGACGCCGTCGGAATTTCGCCCGATATCTATCTGTACACTTCGGATCCCAGCGTTTCTCAGCACTTGCCGGGCTTCGACGGCGGGTTTTCGCGTAAAGGCGACGATGAGGCGCTGCTCGCGCAGGTGGACGCGGCATTTCGACTCAAGCGCCTGCGCGACGCTGGCAAAGCTCGTCGACAAAAGCGCTGAAAGCGCGCGCAGGGGCGTCCTGCGAATTTTTCGGGAGGGCTTGCGGCCGGGCTCGACAGGAGCACGCGGGCTGAGCTAGTTCCTGTTGAACAATGAAAATTGCCGTCATTGGGTCTGGATACGTAGGGTTGGTCGCTGGGGCGTGCTTTGCCGATTCCGGCACCAACGTCACCTGTGTGGATGTCGACGAGGCGAAGCTCGAGAAGCTGCGGCGCGGGGACGTGCCGTTCTTCGAGCCGCGCTTGGCAGAGTTGGTGAAGCGCAATTGGCCGCATCGCCTCGACTTCAGCTCGAACCTCGCGGAGTCGATTCAGGGGCGTGAGGTCGTGTTCGTGGCGGTCGGCACGCCGCCGCAAGAGGACGGTTCGGCCGACCTCTCTTACGTGCTCAAGGTCGCCGAGCAGGTCGCCAAGGCGGCCACGCACGAGCTCGCCTTGGTGCTGAAGAGCACGGTGCCCGTGGGCACCAACGCCAAGGTCACCGAGGTCGTGAAGAAGTTCGCCAAGCACAAGATCAGCGTGGTGAGTAACCCCGAGTTCTTGAAAGAGGGCGACGCGGTCAACGACTTCTTCAAGCCCGATCGTATCGTGATCGGCACCGACGACGATCACGCCTTCGACGCGCTGCAGCGCCTGTACGCGCCGTACAACCGCCAGCGCAGCCGCATTCAGCGCATGAGCCCGAAGAGCGCCGAAATCGTGAAGTACGCCTCGAACGCGCTGCTCGCGGTGAAGATCTCGTTCATGAACGAGGTGGCGCACCTGTGTGACGTGGCCGGCGCGGACGTCGAGCACGTCCGCATCGCGGTCGGCTCCGACGAGCGCATCGGTATGCAGTTCTTGTATCCGGGCCTCGGCTTCGGTGGCAGCTGCTTCCCAAAGGATCTGCGCGCCTTGGTGCGCACCGGCGACGAGGTCGGCGTGAAGATGGAGCTCGCGTCCGCCGCGGTGCGCGCGAACGAGGTGCCAGTGGGCACGTTGGTCGCGCACATGGAAAAGGACCTGGGCGGTTTGAAGGACAAGGTGATCGCGATCTGGGGCATCGCCTTCAAGCCGCGCACCGACGACGTGCGCGAAGCACCCGCAATCAAGCTGATGGAGCAGCTGCTCAAGCGCGGGGCCAAGGTGCGCGCGACCGATCCACAGGCCATGGTGACCGGCAAGCAGGCCATGGACGCGGTCGGGATCGGCAACCAGGTGCAGCTGGTCGAGACCGAGTACAAGACCTGCGAGGGCGCGGACGCGCTGGTCGTTGCGACCGAGTGGAACGAGTACCGAAACCCGGACATGCAGCGCCTGAAAGGCCTGATGCGCGGGCGGTTCGTGTTCGATGGCCGCAACTGCCTGGATCCCGACGCGGCAGCGGACGCGGGGCTCGTCTACCGCGGCATGGGTCGTCAGCAAAAGGGCGCCTGAGCGAACGGCTAACGCGCGGTTCGGCGGTCAGCCGAGCCGCGCGATGCGTTCGCGAATTTCGTCTGCCAGTCGCTGCACGTAGCCAAGCGTGTACTCCACGGGCTCCCCGCCCGCGAGCAAGGGCGTCAGGTCCATTCCGTACACGACTGCGGAGTGGCGATCGATTTCGTGGCTGTCGCTGAACGTGGCGTGTGCCTGGCGACGGCCCAGGCTCGCCAAGTCGTAGCGTTTGCCGCCCGCAATCTGCGACTCGAACACGCCGATTAGGGCGACCTGCAACTCTTGCTCGCCATCGACCGGTAGCGCCACTTTGTCGGCGTCGACCAACCAGTCCAGATCGCGCCACACCTCGCAACCGATCACACGAGCGGGTCGCTCGTCCGCCGGCAAGCGACGACAGGCATCGAGTAACCGCAGCGTCACCGCGACGTGCGTGTCGTGCTTGTCCGCCAAGTTGTGCGTGTACACGACCTCGGGGCGCGTCGCGCGTAAGATCTGCTCGAGCTCGAGTACCACCTCCGCACGCTCGCCCGGCGCTCGAGATTTCGTGGAACGGCTCGGAAAACCGAGCTGAATCTGCGCCGAGTACTGCCCCAACGTCGCGGCTCGGCGCTGCTCCAGGCGGCGCTTTTCGCCGAGCTCGGAATCCGAGAGCGCTCCTCCGCCGCCCACTTGCGGGCTACCGCGGCCGTCCGTCACGACGACGCCGGTGAACCACCGCTCCGGCGTTCGAAAGCACTCGAGAATGCCGTGGATCGCCATCAACTCGAGATCGTCTTGATGCGCGCCGACGCCAAGGTGCGTGGTGCGCGCGAGCGCGTGGCCGAGCTCGGAGCCGTCGGGCACGAACACGTCGGAGTCGGGACGGTCGACACGGAGCGTCATCGGTTTTCTCCACTTCCTCGACCCGCGCGTGCGGCGAGCGCGGGCAAGCTCGCGGCCGCCACGGCTTGGCCAACGCGGCGCGTGCTCTCGTCCGGCAAATGCAGTGTGAGCCGTGCCGCAAGCTCCGGCGATTCGTGCGCGAGCACTCGTTGCGCCTGCTCTAGCAAGGCCCGTCCGCCTGTCCCGCTCGTCACTCGACCGAGCAGCAGCACGTGCTTCAGCGCGTAAACCTCGGAAAACGCGAGCAGCGCGTAACCCAGGTAAACCCCCAACGACTCATAGACGGAGCGAGCGCGCGGCTCGTCCGAGCGAGCGCGCGCCTGCAACTCTAGTAGTTGTTCGGCGGCGTTCGCTCCAGCGAGCTCGAGGCCCGCTCGCCGCGCGAGCCGCACGGCTCCATCCTGCGACAAATAGTGTACGGCGGTGCCGCGATCACCCGACCACTCGTGATCCACGGGCGCGCTCTCGGCGTAGTCGAGCGGCGCAAAAGCGAGCTCGTTCAAGAAGCCCTGTAGCCGACCGTGTGCGTCGACGTAGCCAGCTGCCAGACTGGTGCCCAACGCCAAACCAAGCACCGGACCATCGTCGAGCTCGAGCGCGCCGGCGAGCGCGGCCACGTCCCCGTCGTTCGCTACCTCGATCGGAACGTCGCCCCATTTCTTGGCGATATCGAGGTAAATGGGCTCGATCCGCGCGCTGAACGCGGGCTCTTCGACCTTGCGAAACAGCGACGCGATGCGCGTTCGGTTGTCGACGTACACTCCGGCGGAGCTCACTCCAATCGAGTCGATCCGCGGGAGATGGCGAGCGGCGCTCTGAATCGACGAGTCGATTCCGGCGAAGTGATACGCCGGATCAGCCTGGAGCTTCGGCTGCCATACGACCTCTTCCGAGAACACGAGCTTCCCGTCGATCAGCGCCGCCACTTTGCGATCGCTGCCGCCCGCGTCGAAGCCGACGCGGCAGCCGTCGCGGTGACCGCCGAGCTGACGCGGGCTCTCGCGAGCTTCGGGCAGCTCTTGCGCGCGCACCGCCTCGACCTGAAAGCGGCCATAGACCTTCGTGAAAAAGTCGACATCGAACGCGCGCGCGCCGCCTGCAGAATACACGTCGAGCAAATGCCGTGTGATGGCCTCGGGGCCAGAGACGAACACGCGCCGCGCCCCGCGCTGCCAGAGCAACAGCTTCAACAGGCGCTCGGCAAAGCGCAGATTGTCCACGGCCCGGGGGTGCACGGGCGGCAGGACCGCGGTCGTAAACCGCGAAGTCGCTCCGCCGTCGCGCTCGAGCGCGAAAGCGAGCGCCACCCCACCCTGCGCGTCTCCGATGGCGTGCCGAAACGCGCGCAGCGCATTCCAGCTCGGGCGAAATTCCGGGTCGAGCGCCGGTACGATGTCCGGAGCTAGGTTGAGAAGGCTCGACATCGGCGGGTTCCACCGAAATACGCGAAGCGCGGGCTCAAGGGAAAGCCCGAGCCTCCGTTCACGGGATTTGAATGCGTCCGATTGGAGCCTTCAATGCAGCCCTTGGCGGTTTGAACCGCCAGCTGGAAGGCTTCGACCGCGCCGCGGCGCAGGTGGTCGAGCGCTCGGTAGGAGCAGAGGGCTTCGAGCCTATCGACATCTCGAGCGGCGCTCGAAATACCGGTGAGACCCTCGATTCGACCCTAACCGCCGGACTCGAGGGCGCGATGGTGGACATGCGGATTACCAAGTACCTGGCGATCGCGAACATGCAGGTCCTGAAGACCCAGGACGAGCTCGCGCAGACCGCGCAGGACCTCCTCCGACCGAAGAAGTAGCCAGAAGCTCTGGGTACGAGTCGAGGCGCGAACCGGAGCCCGGAAACCGCGGCAAAGCTCCGGCAATCGAACCGAACATTTTTTTGAGGCGCCCGCTAAAGTTCGATTTGCGGAGGCCGTTGAGGGGGGCATTACCTCGGGGTGCGATCGCTTGGGCAGTCATCGGGCTGCTGGCCGGCCTACGTTGGCACTCGGGGTCCAATCCCCTTGAACAGTAAGTCGACGAGCTCGTTGGCAAGCTCCGCGCCCTCCGGCACGGACCCGAGCGGGAGCCGGCTCGCCAGCACCTTGGCGAACACCTGCGGCACGGTACCGAACGCAACCAGCGCGGCAACGAGCAATAGCGGATGACGCTCGGCGCTGAGCGTCCCGTCCTGAACTCCATCGGACACCGCCCGCAACACGAGCGGGATGTGACCGCGCTGAAAGCGCGCGAAGAGCCGGTCGAGTCGCGTCGACGAGACGAGCGCCTCTCGCACGACCAACCGCAGCACCAGTTGCTCTTCGTCGTCGATGCGCCCCAGGCGCTCGTAGAGTTGCCGAATGCGCTCGGTCACCGGCAAGTCGAAGCTGAGCGCGTCCGAAAGATCTGCGAGCACACGCTCGTATACTTCTTCGACCACGGCCAGGAACAAGTCGTCCTTGGTCGGAAAGTAGTAGTAAACCATGCCGATGCTCGTGTGCGCATCCTTGGCGATGCTGCGCAGCGATGCGCCGTCGACGCCCTCGGCCAAGAAGCGCTGGCGGGCGGCGTGCAGAATGCGAACGTCGATATCACTCTTCGGTCTTGGCATCGAAGGGCTCAGGCGAGCTTCTTGGTGAAGCGCAGGGACGCGGCCACGACCAGGGCCGCCAGAATCGCGCATAGCCAGTAGAGCTCGGCCTGCACGTCGCCAAAGTGGCTATTTTTGAGCGTGATTCCCCTCACGATTCGCAGAAAATGCGTGAGCGGCAGCACCTCCGCCAGGATCTGAGCGGGCCGCGGCATGGCCTCGAAAGGGAACATGAAGCCGCTGAGCAGGATGTTCGGCAACAAGAAGAAGAACGACATCTGCATCGCTTGCTGCTGCGTCTTGGCCAAGGTCGAAAAGAACAAGCCGAGCGCCAAGTTCGAGGCGATGAACACGAACGCCAGCGCGAACAAGAGCTCGAGCGAGCCAACCAGCGGCACGTCGAACACCAAGCGCCCGAGCAGCAGCACCAGCGACATCTGGACGTAGCCGATGCCGACGTACGGCAGAATCTTGCCGACTACGAGCTCGACGCGACGCACGGGAGAAACGATCAGCTGCTCGAGCGTGCCGCGCTCGCGCTCCCGCGCGATGGCCATGGCGGTCAGCATCACCATGGTCATGGTCAAGATCACACCGACCAAGCCGGGCACGACGTACACCGCCGTTCGCAGGTCGGGGTTGTAGAGAATGTTCGGCTCGAGCGCGATCGGGTCGCCGAGCCGTGCACCGCTCGACCCACCGAGCCGCGCGAGCAGAAGCTCACCCGAGCGAGCAAGCACCAGCGCCTGCGCGGTGTTGGTCGCGCTCGCCACCGTTTGTGGGTCCGAGCCGTCGACGATGAGCTCCAGCGACGCACGCTCGCCGCGGCGCAAACGCGACGAATAGTCCGGAGGGACGACCAGCGCGACGCGCGCTCGGCCGGCGCGCAGGGCGGCTTCGATTTCGGCAAAGCTCTCTACGTGACCCGCTATGTCGTAAAAGTGGGTCGCCTCCAGGCTTCGCACCAGGTCGCGCGACGCGGCGCTGTGATCCGAGTCGTAGACCAGAGTCGGAATGTGCCGGACGTCGGTGTTGATGGCGTAACCGAACAGCATCAACTGCAGGAGCGGCAGCATCACCATCATAGCCAGGGTCATGCGGTCGCGCCGGAGCTGTAACAGCTCCTTCCAGGCGATCACCAGCGGGCGCAGCATCAAGCTCGAGCCTCCGGGCGCGGCTGAGTTTCCTGTCGCACCGTCGAGACGAAGGCGTCTTCCACCGTGACCCGTGCCGGAGCCAGCGCGTGAACCGTGATACCCGCGCGGGCCAAGGTTTCGCGCACGAAAGCCGCGGGATCGGCGACTCCGCGCGTGGCCACTCGCATGGCATGACCGTAGTGCGACACTTCGTCGACCTCCGGGCGAGCGCGCAGCGCGGCTGCCGCATCGAGCGCGCGATCGACCTCCAGCTCGATAGCGGACAGCCCACAGGCTTCCACGATCTCGAGCGGCGTACCGACGCGCAGCAAACGTCCGCCGAAAATGAATGCCAAGCGGTGGCAGCGCTCCGCTTCGTCCATGTAGTGCGTGGTGAGCAGCACCGTGGTGCCTTCCGCGGACAAGCGGTGAATTTGCTCCCAAAATTCACGCCGGCTCACCGGATCGACGCCCGCGGTCGGCTCGTCCAAGAAGAGCAGCGGCGGCTCGTGAATGGTCGCGCTGGCCAATGCGACGCGCTGCTTCCAGCCGCCCGAAAGCGTACCGGCGAGCTGCTTCTTGCGCTCATCGAGGCCGGCGCGCGCGAGAACTTCGCGCACGCGCGCGCGCCGCTTGCTCCACGCCACGCCGTAGATCCCGGCGTAAAATGTCAGATTTTCTTCGACACTCAGGTCCTCGTACAAGCTGAAGCGCTGGGTCATGTAACCGATGCGCTGCTTGATGCGCTCCGGTTCGCGCACGATGTCGTGGCCCACCACCGTGCCTTTACCCGAAGTGGGGTCGAGAATTCCGCATAGCATGCGAATGGTCGTGGACTTGCCCGCGCCGTTCGGGCCCAGCACGCCGTAGATTTCACCCGCGTTCACGCGCAAGGACACGTCGCGCACGGCGATCAACTTGCCAAAGCGTCGCTCCAGCTTGTCGGTCTCGATCACTGGGCGCGCCGCGTCGGTCACGGCTTTGCTCCCGGAGCGCCCTCGCGTCGAATCGTGACGAACGCTGGAACGCCTGCGTGCAGCCGCTCGCCGCTATCGTCGATGCGCACGCGCACGCGCACGACCAAGTTCGGACGCTCGCGCTCGCTGAACAGGTAGCGCGGCGTAAACTCGGTGCGACGCGAAATGTGCTCGACCTTGCCGGCAAAGCGCGTGCGCTCGGCGTCGACTTGCAGCTCTGCGCGCGCTCCGACTCGAATGCCTGCGAGCTCGCCCTGCGGCACGAACACGTCGGCGTAGGGCCGGCGCGGATCGGCCAGGGTCACCACCGGCGCGCCGGCGCCGACCACTTCCCCGGGCTCGACGTGACGATCCAGCACGCGGCCGTCTATCGGCGCGCGCAGGAGTGCGCGCGCGAGGCGCTCGTCTTCCAGCGTGACGTTGGCCTCCGCTGCTTCGGCGCGCACGCTCGCGGTGTCGCGCTCCTCGCGTCGCGCGCCCCGCTTCAACGCGGCAAGCTGGGCTTCGGCAGATTCGCGCTCAGCGCGCGCGTGCTCGAGCTGGCCTTGAAGTTGATCGACGCCCGCCTGCGGCACCGCGTTCTGCGCGAGCAGCGTTCGTTCGCGCGCCAAGTTCTTGGCCGCGAGATCCTCGGTGGCGCGCGCAGCGCGGACCCGAGCGGCCAAGGCAGCGACGTCCTCCGCGCGTGCGCTGGCGCCGACCAGCTTGGCCTGCGCGCGTGCTGCCTCCGCGTCGAGCAAACGTGAAGCGCGCGTCGCGCGCACCAGCTCGTCATCGAGCTCCGCAATCGCCGCCCCGGCCTGCACGCGGTCGCCTTCGTCCACCAACACGCGCTGCAGTCGTCCCGCGCTCTCGAACGAGAGGACCGTCTCCTCCAGCTCGACGACCCCTTGATAAGAGTCCACCGGAACCGACGCTGGGCGCTGGCAGCCGGCCATCGCGAGCACGAATAACGCCGAAACGCCATTCTTTATCATTCGTCTGATAATGGTCCCAAGGGCGGACCGGCGCAAGCCCGGACCCCCCCGCGCCCCGCCCGAATCGGCTCAGCCAGAAGAACCGCGGACCAGCGCGCGCTGCTCCACCGTCACCGAAACCAAGCCCGACAGGATGTGCCCAAAGGCTTCTTCGTCGGGCGTCCAGTTCCGCACGCCGCCCACGTGCTCGTGGCAGATGACCCCCACCATCTCCTCGGAGGCCCAAATGGGAACATCGAGCATCGCACCGATGCCGAGTGGTTGCAGGTAGGACTCCGAGAAGCAGCGCGTGCGCGGATCGCGGTTGGCATCCGCCGCCAAGATGGAATGCTTGCTGGCGAGCGCCTCGAAGTACGGCGCGAAATCCTTTTCATACAGCTCGACGCCGGAGCTGTGCACGGCGCTGGTTCTTTGAAACAGGTCCGCGCATACGATCTTGGTGCGTTCGTCGTCGAGAAACCACACGCTGACGCGCTCGATGTCGAGGGTCGAGCAGGCCGCCTCGGTGATGCGACGCACGGTTGCCTCGAGGTCGCCCGTGAACAGGCTGCGCTGCGAGAACAGCTCGGCCGCAACGCTCAGATAGCGACGCAGCTGCTCGCTGCTCGCGAGTGCCGGCTTCAGCGCAGGCGCCGCGGCCTTGACGGGTGCGGCTGCAGCGCCTTCGCCCGCGAACTCACTGCGAACCCGCTCGAGCGCCCCCTCGAGCCGCACGAAGAGCTCTGCCGAGTCGGCGGCAGTGCTGGCCTCCATCGAAGTGATCTGCGCGAGAGACGCAAGGCGCATCTTGGCGACCAAGCCGCCCAGTTTGTTGGCTTCTTCGAAATAGCGTTGACAGCGCGCGCCCATGGCCGGGCAAACCAATCTAATCAAGTCGCAAGGGAGCGTCCAGCTCACCACCACGCAAGCGCAACGCTCCAGTACCACGCAAACGGCGCTGGGCGAAAACCGCTCGGTCCTTAGCGAGGGGCGGCGCTAGCTGTCCGACTGGATCGCTTCAATCAGGGTCGCACGGCAAAACAGTAGTAGCCGCCATAGCCCCCCGCCGACCCCACCTTGCGCGACCCGTCCAGACCGCCGTTGTCCATGAGGTTTGCACCCGGAGCGCAGCCACCCTCGTTCCACACCGAAATCCAATTCACGCCGCTGAGCGAGCGCGGCCAGGAGTGCCCCACGCGCGGACAGCCCTTTGGCTCCTTGCTGGTCCAGTTCCAACAGGTCGCCGCTTCGGGACTCCACATCCCATCACCGCACGATGTCGCGCCACCCTTGGCGCCCGGCGTGGTGCTTTGCGTGTAGACCTTGCCGTCCAACCCGGTACCGGTGAGCGTCTGGTGATTGTCGACCTGCCCGGTGCCGTCGGGGTTGTGGTTCGGCGTGCCGTCCTCGTTCGGAAGATCGGCGGCGATGGCCGCGTCGGCGCCGGCCGGGCGATCCTTCAAGAGATCGGTCAGGTTGTTCGCCAACAGTCGACCCTTGCGATCGTACCAAGGCCCGGTCCCGATCCGATCGACCGCGTTCACGGTCGTGGTGCTGAGGAATGCGTGCCACACCTTCGACTTTTGGCAGGGCGAAACGAACTCCGCGACGCGCTGGCAAATGCCGTCAGCGCCAGTGATCCCCTTGAAGTCACCGCCGAAGCCGTCCGGGCTACCGGACTCTCGCTGCAACGCGCGATGACTCACCAAGAAGAAACTGAACTTGGTCTCTTCCGGAGTGGTGCAAGTGTTGGCCGAACCGCCACCTGAGCCACCTGTGCTGGCTTGCCCGGCGCTGCCGCCGCCAGAGCCGCCGGTGGCTGGCATCGAACCGCCTTGTCCACCCGTGGTCATCGCGCCGCCGGTCGTGCTGGAACCACCTGTAGTGGTGGAACCGCCGGTCGTCCCAGCGCCACCCACGGTCGAACCGCCCGTACTCGTCGTGCCACCGGTGCTCGTCGTGCCGCCGCTTACCGGACTCGCGCCGCCCGTGTTGCTCGTGCCACCGGTCGAGGGTGCGGTGCCGCCAGTCGACGGCGCGGTGCCACCGGTCGTTGCCGCCGCGCCACCGGTCGCCGGCGTGCCGCCCGTCGCCGGAGCGTTCTCGGTCGGCGAGGAGCACGACCAACTCAAGAGCCCGGCCGGAAGCAACCAAGCGGAAGAGGACAACAGTGCAAAGCCACGGTAGCGATTACGAGAGATCGAATTCACGCGTCACTCCACGAGGTGATGCCGCTCAGAGTCGCGCAGCGATCAGGGGCCCGAGAGGTCCTACCGGATTCGCAGGCCGGCCGGTCGACACGAATACGCGAAGCAGAGACGGTCGTCATCTAGTCGTAGCGGACGCGCCACGTTAACGACACATGTCACTTTTGTGAAAAGACCTTTCACGATCATCAATGGAGTTCAATGAAGCTGACATCTTCTGTTCGCGCGCGATGATGTCGACATGCCGAGCGAGAGCGCGCTGGCTTGGAAGCAACCCACTTCGGGCATCTTTCGCGGCAGCCTAGCTAGAGCGGCGCACCTCGATTAGCTGGGCTCGAGACTTGCCATCGAAAATGGCTGCTGTTCACCGACGAGGCGCGGAACGTCGCGAAGAAAGCGGTGCTGATTCGACAGATGTCGCTCGCTCCACTCCACGAAAAAGTCGAACGTCTTGCCGTCGTGGAAGGTAAATCGCAAGTGCCGCTCGTCGCGGACCACGCGTGCGATTGAACTGCGTGGATGCTCGGTGAGGCCACGGTTTTCTCGAAGCGGCCCGAACGCACCAAGCCGTGCGTGAATCACTAGCAAACGTCGATCGGTGAGCACGACGTACAGCGCGCGAATCGAAGCGGCGCCGAGCGTACTGTTGGCCTCGCGATCGAGCCCATATGCCTGCTGCTGAACCGCTTCACCGCGCTCCAGGACCTTCTTCACTTCCTCGTCCAGCCAGCGATCGACTTTGGTCGACAGCGTCGGCGGACTCGTGCTCGGAGGCAGGTTGGTGTCGAGCGAGCGATGTCGCCGATCTTTGAGCGCCTTGCCGATGCGTCCGACGACGAGGCTCACCCCGATCGCGATCCAGAGTAGGTAGCCGAAGCCGTAATCGAGCGCAGAGATTTGATAGGGCGGCAGCGCCTTCGGCAGCGCGCCGCTCTCCTGAAAACTCGCGAGCTCGGCGCCGGCCGGGAAGGGGTAGTAGGCGTGGCCATCGCCCTTCACCGCCAGCACGTATCCATCATCGTGAAAGTACGCCGGCGCGAAAACCGCATAGAGCGTGGTCTTGTACGCCAGGCAAAGCTTCTCTTCCTTCGCGCCCTTCAAGCTCACGTCGACGATGCAGTTGAGCTTCTCCTCCTTACCAAACATGTACGCCATAGTGCCGCAAATAGTAGACCGAGCGGCGAGCGCGCGTCACCCTTATTGCCTATTTCCTGCGCGTTCGCCGCGCTTTGCAGCCAGTGCTTGGCTTTGCGGTGCGCGTGTTGTTCGATCGGCGCCACGGAATGACTGAGCTCCGCATCGTCGTCCGCGTCGCGCTCCTTTTCGTCCTGCTCGCCTGGGCACCGCGCGTACACGCAGTGGAAGCGGAGGGCCGCATACGCCTCAAGTACTGGGAGAAGTGGACCGGGGCAGAGATGACCGCGATGCAAAGCTTGGTCGACGATTTCAACCGTTCCCAGGCGCGCATCTTCGTCGATCTGGTGACCGTCTCAGCGGTGAACCAGAAAACACTGGTTGCCATCGCTGGCGGCAACCCGCCCGACCTGGCCGGTGTTTGGGCGCAAGACGTGGTCGACTTCGCGAACAAGCAAGCCTTGATTCCGCTCGACGATCTGGCGCGCGGCACCAGCGTGGATCGCGCGCGCTTCCTCCCGCTGTATTGGGACATGGGCGTGGTCGCTCGACGCCTGTACGGCGTGATCTCCGTACCGGCCATCACCGGCCTGCACTGGAACAAGCGGCTTTTCCGCGAAGCGGGCCTCGACCCCGAGCGTGCGCCGCGAACCATCGCCGAGCTCGACGACTACGCCAAGCGACTCACCCGCATCGAAAACGGCCGGATCGTGCAGATGGGCTTTCTGCACTCTGAACCAGTGTGGTGGCCGTTCTTCTGGGGCTATTTCTACGGCGGCAAGCTGTGGGACGGCAAAGACAAGATTTTGCTCGATTCCGAGGAGAACATCCGGGGCTTCGAGTGGGTGCAGAGCTACGCCAAATTCTATGGCGTGACCGCGCTGCAAAACCTGTCCGCAGGCTTCGGTAACTTCTCGTCGCCGCAAGATCCGTTCATGAGCGGGAAGCTCGCCATGCAGCTGCAGGGCGTTTGGATGTCGAACTATATCGACATTTACTCGCCGGGCCTGGAGTGGGGAGCCGCGCCGTTCCCAGTGCTGCGCGAAGGCGATCCGCCGGTCACCTTCGTGGACGCCGACATGCTGATCATTCCGAAGGGGTCGCCGCATCCGCGCGAAGCTTTCGAGTTCATCCGCTTCGTAAGCGAGTCCGCGAACATGGAGAAGCTCTGCCTGCTCCAGCGCAAGAACTCGCCGCTCCGCGAGGTGAGCGATGATTTCTATCGGCGCCACAAGAACCCGTACATTCGCATGTTTCAAGCGCTCGCATCGAGCCCGCGCGCGGCCGGCATGCCCGCCGTGCCCATTTGGAGTGAATACCGCCTGGAGATGCAGACCCAGTTTCAAAAGATCTGGCTCCTGGAAAGCTCGCCGCGCGAGGCGCTGCGCGACGGAAACATTCGCATGCAGAAGGCGCTCGACCGCGTGCGCCAGCGCGAGCGCGCCCCGGCATCGCCCGCGCTCGCGTACGTGCCCTTCGCGCTCATCGCGCTCTTGGTCGCTTGCGTGGTCGCGCTCTCGCTCCGAGAACGAAAGCAACGCATCGCCTCGGGAACACGCGGTTCGCCGCTCGCCAACGTCTCGCTCGCCCGGGGCCTCGCCTTCTTCTCGCCATGGGGCGTCGGGCTCCTGCTCTTCACCGCCTACCCGGTGATGGCTTCGGCCGTGTACAGCCTGTGCGACTACTCCACGCTCAGCACCCCGCGCTTCATCGGCCTCAGCAACTACCTCGAGCTGTTTCAGGACGAGGTGTTCTTCATCTCCTTGAAGAATACGCTGCTGTACACGTTCTTCTCGCTGCCCCTCGGCCTCATCTCGTCCTTCTCGATCGCGCTCCTGCTCGACACCAACGTGCGGGGCTCGACCCTGTATCGCACCCTGATCTTTCTGCCCTCGCTCACGCCGGTGGTGGCGAGCGCCATGGTTTGGCTTTGGATCTTCAATAGCCAATACGGGGTCTTGAACGACCTTCTGGCGCGCTTCTCGTTCGGCTGGATCAAGCCGGTACCATGGCTCGCCGATCCACGCACCGCGCTGCCCTCGATCATCTTGATGAGCGTCTGGGGCATCGGCCAGACCGTGGTCGTGTTGCTCGCGGCCATGCAAGACGTGCCCACCTCCATTTACGAAGCCGCAGAAATCGACGGCGCCAACGCGCTGCAAAAGGTGTTGCACATCACCGTGCCGCTCACCTCACCGGTCATCTATTTCAACGCCATCATCGGCATCATCAACGCGCTACAAGTCTTCGCCCAGCCCTACATCATGACTCTTGGTGGCCCTGCGCGCGCCACCCTCAGCTACTCCATGCGCCTGTACGAGAACGCCTTCACCTTTCTGCGTATGGGCTACGCCGCCGCCATGGCCTGGATCTTGTTTTTGATCATCCTCGGTCTGACCTTGCTGGCCGTGCGCGTCGGCAAGCGTCGCGTTCACTACGTGGGGGTTTGAACAATGAGCGCGGTCGCTTCCCCCTTCAGTAGCAGCCTGCGCCGCTTCCCGGCTGCGCGCTTCGCCATCCATTTCGCGCTCGTCGTGGTTTGCCTGGTCTTCGTGTTTCCCATCTTGTGGATGCTCTCGACTTCGCTAAAGCCCATCGAACAAATCATGGTCACTCCGCCGCGCTGGATCCCCGAAACCATCCAGCCGAGCAACTACGTCGAGACGGTCCGGTACATTCCCTTTTGGGCCTACACCAAGAACACCCTGGTCGCCTGCGTGCTCTCCGCGTTCGGCACCACGCTCTCCAGCGCCCTGGTCGCCTACAGCTTCACTCGCCTGCAATGGCCGGGAAAAAACATCCTTTTCGGCCTCACGCTCGCCACCATGATGGTGCCCTTTCCGGTGTTGATGGTGCCTCTCTATACCGTCTTCAAGTCATTCGGCTGGCTCGGCTCGCTCAAACCGTTGTGGGTGCCGTCCTTCTTCGGCAGCGCGTTCAACATCTTCCTTCTGCGTCAGTTCTTCCTTCGTATCCCCAAGAACCTCTCTGAAGCCATGATGCTCGACGGGGCCTCCGAGCTCACCATCTTCGTCCGCGTCTACCTGCCACTCTCCACTGCGCCCCTCGCGGTCGCCGCCTTTTTCCAGTTCATCTACACTTGGAACGACTTCATCGGCCCCCTTCTCTACCTCACCGATCAAAACAGCTTCACGCTCTCCCTCGGCCTGCAATTTTATCAAAACCAACTGGGCGGCACCCAATGGCACTACCTCATGGCCGCCTCGTTTCTGACCACGCTTCCAATCCTGATCCTGTTCTTCTTCATGCAGCGCTCCTTCCTGACCGGGCTCAGCCTCATGAAGAACGTCGACGCATGAACCCCCAAAAACCGACATCGTGAAGGCTGCTCGAACGCTACGGCACCTGCTCGCCAGCTCGGTCCTGGCGCTCGTTCCCGCGTCGGCCAGTGCGAGCAGCCCGGCAATGAGCATCGTGGTGGAGCGTGATCCTGAGGCGCTGGATTGTCCCGATTCCGGCGAGCTCACGAGCCAGGTCGAGCGGATTCTGCAGCGTCCGATGAGCGCTCCCGGCGCGCCCGCGGGCCGTCTACAAATCACGGTGCGCTTCTCGCGAACGCGCGACGGCTACGCCGCTGAGCTCAGCTTTATCGGCCCGAAGCAGGGAGAGCGCGCGCTGCAGGACCAGGGAAAGCAATGCGGTGCGCTCGCACAAGCGGTCAGCGTCACGCTCGCGCTGTTTTTGGACAAGGAACTCGACGAACAGCGCAGCGCGAGCGATCCCGCGCCGGCCGCCGAGAAGCCTGTGCCCGCTCCCGCACCGACGAATTCGCCAGGACGCGAACAAGTCGCGCCGCGGGCAGATGCGAAGCAGTGGCAAATGCGCGCTGGGCTCGCGGGCGGAGCGGGATGGTTTGCAGCGAGCGGTCCTCAGGCGATTCTTGGTCTCGACCTCGGCGTGCGAGCCGAGCCATGGAGTTTCGATCTCGGTTTGGCCGAGGCGTTACCGGCCGCCTCTCGCTTCAGCTCCGGAGAGGTCAGTACCTACCTGCTGCTCGGAACCGCGAAGGCCTGCTATCGGTTCGGCGCGCAGGTTAGGTTCGGGCCCTGCGCAGCATTCGGACTGGGCAGCCTCCGTGGCAGGGGCAGCGGGTTTGCCGAAGTGCGATCGGTCGGCCTGCTCTGGTCTGCGGTGGGCGCGGGCGTCGAGCTCGAAGGTGACCTCGGCCCGCGATTCTTCTTCGGGACGTCGGGGGTGGGTTGGTGGCCGACACGGCGCCAGACGTTCAGCGTCGAGAACGCGGGAGTGGCCTGGAGATCAGCGGCTTTTGCGGGGACTTTGCTGCTGCATTTGGGGGCGCGCCTCTGGTGAGCCCGGTATCGTCAAATTGATTGGGAAATTCAGGGATACTGAGCCTCTAAGCCTGTGACTACGCCGTGAGCCCGTCCCCGATGACGTTGCAGGAAGTATACGAACGGCACGCAGACTTCGTCTGGCGCACGCTGCGGCGCCTGGGCGTGTCCGACTCTGCACTGAAGGACGCCACGCAAGACGTGTTCCTGGTGGTTCACGCCCAGCTCGCGCGGTTCGAAGGCCGTAGCTCACTCACCACGTGGCTGTTCACGCTCTGCCGCACGGTCGCCAGAGAACGCCGCCGTCGTGAACGTCGCGAACGTGAGGTTTTGGATTCGAGCAACGTCGAGGAAGAGATCGACTTGCGCGCCGACGTGTCCCGCGAGGCCGAACACCACGAGCGCTTGTCGCTCCTCGAGAATCTCTTGGCGGGCCTCGAGGTCGAGCAACGCAACGTCTTCGTCTTGTTCGAGATTGAACGACTGACCGGCGAGGAAATCGCTGAAATGCTGACCATTCCGCTAGGGACGGTGTACTCGCGCTTACAGCTGGCACGCGCGGCGTTTCGGCAAGCGCTGACACGCAGCGAAGCGCGCGAGCGATTCGTCAGCGCGCGCGCGGGAGGGACGAGGGCATGACGGATCCGAAGCGCTGGACCGAGTCGGACAGCGACTCTACCGAGATCGAACGCGAGCTCGTCACGGCGGGCCAACGGGCAAACCTGCCGCGCGAGCTCAAGCAAGAGATGTGGTCGGCGCTCGTCCACAACGCGTTGCCGCTCGCGCCACCGATTCAAGCAAGCACCGAGGGGGGCTCGAGTGCGACCGCGGCGAGCTCGCTGAGCCACCCGCTGTCCACCGCAAAGCTCGTACTGGGCTTGGCCGCCCTCGGCGCCGCGTCTTCCGGCGGGTTCTGGGTGCTCAATCGGTCGCCTCGAGCGACGGTCACGTTGCCTAGCGCGCCGCCGGCTCGGACCGACGCCAGCGCGGCTCCCGCGCCGAGCGCGAGTCCTAAGCCCGAAGTGGTCGGCTCTGAGACTTCGGCCTTGGCTAACGTCGACGCCGGCGCAGCGGCAGCGCTGAACGGGGCACCCGGAAGCTCGGGCCCAGCTCAGTCTCCCCGAACGCTACTGCGCGAGGAGAGCCAAGCCGTGCTCGAGATTCGCCGCGTTCTACGGGCGGGCGACGCTGCCACCGCACTGCGCTTGCTCGAGCGGGCCCGCGCGCGCTTCAGCCACCCCGTGCTCGGTCAAGAGCGCGAGGCGCTCACGATTGAAGCCTTGGCACGCTCCGGCGCGCGAGACGTCGCCGCGCGACGCGCCGCCACGTTCTTGCGCGACTATCCCAAGAGCCCTCATGCCGCCGATGTTCGCGCGTTCACCGCTCGGTGATGCGGCGCTCGCCGCTCGTTCGTGGAGCACCGCGCTCGTGCTCGCGCTCGCGCTGACCGCCCTTGGTTGTGGTCGCGAAAACGGGGTCGTCGGCGTCGCCGAGCGAAGCTCGCCGCCAGGCGCCAACCCCACGTTCGAGGACGATTTCCGCTCGAACGTAGGCTCTTGGCAAACGCGGACTCCGCTGCCGGGCGCGAGCACCACCTTTGGCACCAGCGACCCGGACGCGATCGACCAACAAGTCGCCGAACTCGTGTTTCCTGGGCACCCGGAGTTCGATTCGAGCGACGGCGCGGGCGCCGACTTGGCCACCCAAATCGCGACCGAGCGCCGGTTTCATTTCGGCACCTATCGCACGCGTGTCGAGTTCGGACCGTGCGCCTCCAACGAACACGTGGTGAGCGCGTTTTTGGGCTACTTCAGCGATGGCAGCGACCAAAATCAGAACGGCATCACCGACGACGTCGAAATCGATCTGCAAGTCGTGTGCGGTACGCCACCGTACCTGTACCTCACCGTGTTCACGGACTACCAGCTCGACGCCGGCGGCACGGAGCGCTTCCGAAAGCTCAGCCGTATCGTCGATTTCTCCAGCGGCGATCTTTACGACACCCTCGCCGCGGATCAGGATGAATTCAGCAAGACCGGCAACGATCCGGTTTTCTCACGACCGTCCGCGCTCGCGCGCAGCGTCTATCACGAGCTCGGGTTCGAGTGGCACGCAACGTCACTGCGCTTCTTCCTCGTGCTCGACGGAAGTGAGCGCACGCTTTGGACGCTGACCGATCCCGCGCGCATTCCTGTCGCGCCGGTGACCGTCATCTACAACTTGTGGCACGCCGATTCAGCCTGGTACCCGAACACGGGCAGCGCTGACTTTCCGGCGCACGACGTCACTCTGCGCGTCGATTGGTTTCGCTTCTACGCGGAATAGCGCCCGCCTAGGGGTTCGTGTACGGGTCGCGCGTCATCTGCACGAACGCCGCTTCGGAGGCTTCGGACGAGCTGATACGCCAGTCGGTCTCCTTGTTCACGTCGAACCAGACCAGGCCCTTGATCAGGGGAAAATCGGCCTTCAAGGTCGGGATCATGCCGGCGATCCAGGCGGCCTTGTCGCCGCCGACCTCGGCCGAGGCCATCTCGCCGATCAGGATGGGCTTATTCTTGCTCGCGAGCTTCGGATAGATGTTCACGAACACGTCGTGAAAGGTCTGCCAGCGCCCGCCGTTCGACGACCCCCAATTGTAGCCGTCGACGCAGGTCCAATCGACGTAGGCATCGCCGGGGTAGTATTCGAGCGCGCGATTCCAAGACTCGTTCGGCTCGTCGGTCACGTTCGGACACCAAACCCAAATGGCATTGGTCGCGCCGCCCGCCACGAACGCATCGTGGACGTGTCGATAGGCGGCCAAGTACTTGGCGGCGCTCGAGCCGTTCTCTGCCCCGGACCACGGCGACCATTCACCGTTCATCTCGGCACCGAAGTCTAAAAAGAACTTCTTCCCTAAGTTCTTCGCGCTCTTCACTCGCTGAGCCAGCATGGCGTCGTGAACGCCCGCGCTGATATCGTCCAGAGTCGCGCCGAAGAGCTCCCAGTTTACGAGCGGAATGCGGCCTGCATTCAGGTCCGATTTGGTATTCCCAGTCGTCCAATCGTCTTCCCACGCGTAATAGGTGAGGTGTACGGGCAACGTTCGACCGAGCTTGACGCTCGTCGCCGCGATGCTGCCGTCGCCGTAGTATTGCCCCAGTAGAATGCCGCTCTTTGGCTCGAGGATGGCTGAATCCGACGCACCTCCAGCGTTCTGACCGCCAGCGGGTGCGCCACCCAGGCTCCCGGCGCCAGAGGTCCCACCGGACGAACCCCCCACGCTGGAACTGCCTCCGCGAACGCTGTTCCCACCTGCCGCGCCCGAACTACCACCGCGAACGCTGTTCCCACCTCCTGCGCCCGAACTGCCGCCAGTCGAGCCGTCGACACCTGAACTGCCACCGCGAGTGAGAGTTCCGCCTCCCGCGTCAGCGCTGCCACCAGGTGAGCTCGCGCCGCCTGTCATCCCGCTTGTTCCACCATGGCCTGCGACGCTACTCGCGCCGCTTGCGGCCCCGGTGCCGCTTACACCGCTTCCGCCGGAGGTTCCCGCGCCGATGCCGCCTCCGTTGCTGCTTCCGGATCCATTGCTTCCTCCGCTTGCTGCGGTACCGCCGTGGTCGGCAGAGCCGCCGCTCGCTCGAGTGCCAGCTTCGGACGAGCCTGCGCCGCCGCTGTTGGACCCGTCTTTTGCGGAGGGCGTCTCTGTGCAAGCGAGGCAAATGAGGCAAGCCCTGCAAGAGAACGCACAGCGAGAGGCCGACCGAGCGGGCCGATTGCGAGCTTCATGGTGGGACTCCTTTACGTCTCGACCGTTCGAGTCGAACCGCGCACCCCGCCATTTGAAGATCGACACGCTGCCAAAAAAAGATCCGCAAGCCCGGCTCGGCCATCATTTGCCCGGGGTTCAGGCGCGCGGCGTTGCGACGCGCTTTCCAGCTGTCCAACCGACAACCGTGGCCAGTTTGTCGCGCACGTGAGCGCCTTGCGGTCAACTCGTGCGCAGCGCATCTTCAGCGCGTGACACGAACGATCTTGGTGATTCACGGTGCTGGCGAACCGAAACGCCGGAACGGAAAGGTGTACTGGGAACCTTTGCTGAGTCGCAGTCTCGGGACGGGCTACGTCGTGCATGCGCCGCGCATGCCTGAGCCAACGACGCCACGCTATGAAGCATGGGCGGAGCGCATCGCGGACCTGATTGGCGATAGCGAGCGCCCGGCCGTGGTGGGTCACTCCTTCGGCGCTTCGGTGCTCCTCAAGTATCTCTGCGAAGCGGTTTCGCGACCCGCGCTTGCCGGAGTGTTTCTGGTGGCCACTCCGTTTTGGGGACCGAAATTTCCAGAGTTCGCGCTCCCCGCTGATTTCGCAGCCCGCCTTCGGGATTTGTCGCCGCTGTACCTCTATCACAGCCGCGACGACGCTGAGATACCGCTGGAGCAGCACCTCGAGCGCTATCGCCGAACGTTGCCTCAAGCGACCGTACGCGTGTTGGAAGGTCGCGGGCACGAGTTCGATCAACCGGAGTTCCCAGAACTCGCGGCTGATGTCCGAAGCGTCGACGCTTGAGTCAATGGCCGGTTGATCCTCGCACGACTGACTGCACTCGAATTCGCGCGGGGTCTGAGTGCAATGCGGCGCCCATGCGGCCGGCAATTCGCAAGGGCGGTCACTGAAGCCATCGGTTATTGGGCGTTCGAGACGCGCTCTGAATCAGAAGCTGCATCGCACCTCGCTTGAAGCTGACGAGGTCCCAACTCGACGACCGCTGCGGATTGCCTAGCGGAGCCGCGCGCCTCCGCCGCTCGGTGCCGCTTAGGTGTCATTTATTTTGCGAATTCGTGACTTGTCGGGGTCGGTTCGAGCCACTGCATGAAAGATTCTTTCTCTTTCGAACCATTACCCCCCGAGCTTCGGAGTTGCGTGAATGACCCTGCGAACCGCTTCCGTCTTCTATGTTTTGGGTAGTGTTTTCAGCCTGTTAGCCGCATGTAGCTCACCGAGTGACGACAGTCCGGGGACGGGCGGAACGCCGAGCACCGGCGGGGTCGGCACCGGGACCGGGGGTGCGGCTCCGGCCACCGGCGGCACCGCGCCGGGCACTGGCGGCACGGCACCCAACACGGGGGGCATGGTCGCGACCGGCGGCACGAACACGACCACGGGCGGCACCAGCGGCGGCACGATCTCAACCACAGGCGGCAGCAGCAACGGGGGCACCGGCGGCTCTGCGGGAACGACCGGTGGCTCGACGAATGGTGGCTCGACATCCGGCGGCGCGAGCGGCGCAGGCACGGGCGGCAGCGGCGGCGGCAAGGGCTCGACCGGTGGTGCGAGCAGCGGTGGCTCCACGAACACCGGTGGCAAAGGCGGCAAGTCGACTGGCGGCGCCAGCGCCGGAGGCAGCAGCACGGGCGGCGCCAGCACCGGTGGCAGCGGCGGCGCCAGCACTGGTGGCAGCGGCGGCGCCAGCGGTAGCAAGTTCAGCTTCTTCGTGACGAGCCTCGCAGCAATTCGCAGTGTGTCCGGGAAAGATCTCGGCTTCGGCGGTGACCTGCGCTTCGGCGAAGCGACGGGTCTCGCGGGCGCAGACAAAATCTGCACGACCATCGCTGAGAAGGCGATGGCTGGCGCGGGCGCCAAAGGCTGGCGCGCGTTCTTGAGCACGTCGACCGTGAACGCGATCGATCGCATCGGTAGCGGGCCCTGGTACGACCGACTTGGTCGCGTGGTGTCTCCGAACCTGCAGGGCCTGATCGCCACTCGACCGGCAGCCGACACCGCGATCGTGAATGACCTCCCAAACGAAACCGGCTCACCAAACCGAGCCGGCACTGGCACCGGTTCGGACGACAATCACGACACGATCACCGGCACCAACACGATGGGCAAATGGGATGGCGGCCCGACGTGCAACGACTGGACAAGCGCGACGGGTTCGGACGGACCGCGTGTCGGCCACTCTTGGCCGGCGAACAGCGGCCAATCCTGGATGCAGGCGCACACCGCGCCCGGCTGCGAGCCGAGCGTGGCGCTGACTCAGACCGGCGCGGGCAGCGGAAACGGCATTGGAAACGGCGGCGGCTACGGCGGATTCTACTGCTTTGCGCTGATGCCATAAAGTCACAGCTCGCCCTGCGCCCTCAATAATGATCACGCGCTGCGCGCGGCCGCCACTACCCTCTGTGGAGGCCGAGCGCCGCGTCTCATGAAAACCGCCGTCACGCGATCTTTTTCGAGCACTGCCAGCCTACTCGCCGCGCTCGCGTCCATTCAGCTGCTGACTCATTGCAGTAGCCCCTCGAACGGCAGCGGTAACGCAACCGGAGGTAGCGGCGGTTCTTCGCAAACCGGCTCAGGGGGTGCGCTCCTCACCGGCGGAACCAGCAGCTCGACCGGCGGCGAAAACAGCTCGACCGGCGGCGCGAACACCAGCGGCGGCGCGGTCTCGGAAACCGGCGGCACGACCAGCGGCGGTGGCAAGGCCGAGGGCGGCAACGTTAACGGCGGCGCTTCATCGAAAGGCGGCGCCACCAGCGGCGGCGCGAACGCCAGCGCCGGCGCGAATGCGAGCGGCGGCAAAGCCGGCGAGAGCACAGGCGGCAAAGCGGGTGAAAGCACGGGGGGCAAGGGCGGTGCGGCAGGCGGCAGTGCCGGCGGCGCGAGCGCGGGCAGCGCCGGCAAATCCGCGACTGGCGGCAGCGGCGGAGCCTCGAGCGTCGCGTTCGAGAGCAAGACGCTCTCTCCCGATCACTACGCCGAAGGCGCTGACGTCGGTGACATCGACGGGGACGGCAAGCTCGACTTGGTTGCGGGACCCATTTGGTACAAAGGCCCAAGCTTCGCCGTTGGCGGCAAGCTGATGGATCCAGTGCCGACTTACAAGTCGGATCAATACTCCAAGTTCTTCCTCACGTTCGTCGATGACCTCGATGGCGACACCTACCCCGACGTGATCGGCATCGGCGACGCCGGCGGCGCGAACGGCTCCGGCACACCGAACACCTATTGGTACAAAAACCCGGGGCCCGCGAACCTCGCGAGCGCCTGGACCAAGACCGCGTTGTTCGCGGGACTGGTCGCGAACGAATCACCCGTCTACGCAAACCTGGTGGGTGATGCGCGCAAAGAGCTGGTGTTCATGACCGATCGCCAGCTCGGCTACGCAACACCCGGGGCAACTCCCACTGCCGCCTGGACTTTCAAGGCCATCAGCGGCAGCACCTTCGGAACGCCGTACGTTCACGGCCTCGGTGTCGGCGACATCAACGGTGACGGCCTGGCAGACGTGGTCGAGCGTTCCGGTTGGTGGCAGCAGCCTGCGACCAGCGCAGGGGCGTGGACACAACACACGGTCGACTTCGGCGTGGGCCTCACCGGCACCCGCTCGAGCAACTGGGGCGGCGCGCAAATGGCGGTCTTCGACGTGGACGGCGATGGCGACAGCGACGTGGTCACTGCCCTCGCGGCGCATCAATACGGCCTCTCCTGGTTCGAACAAGTCGACGCCGACCACTTCACGGCGCACCAAATTCTCGCGCCGGCCGCGGGCGGCATGAGCTTCAGCCAACAGCACTCGCTCACCGTCGGTGACCTCAACGGCGACGGCCGCCCTGACTTCGTCACCGGCAAACGCTATTACGCTCACCCCTCGACCAACCCGGATCCTGGCACTACCGATCCGCCCGTTCTCTATTGGTTCGAGCTCTCGCGCGGCGCGACCACCACCTTCATCCCGCACCTCATTCACAGCGACAGCGGTGCAGGCTGCAACTTTGCCATCCGCGACGTCACGGGCGACGGCAAACTCGACATCTTCACCACCAACAAGCGCGGCACGTTCTTGCACGTGCAACGCTAAAGCCCACGATACCGGCTTTGGCGAACGAGCGCGGCACGTCTTTGTACGTGAGCTGACGGCGCGTTCGAGCGGCGAACGAGCGCGGCACGTCTTTGTTCGTGAGCTGACGGCGCTTTCGAGTGTCGCACCGCGCCCCCAGCGCAAGCCCGGAGCCGCCATTGGCCGCACGCACCGACGCCAATTGGGTCTGGTTCGAGGGCTTTCGGGGCACTTGACGTTAGTTCTCTCTCGGGTTAACTATTAGCGCATTCGCAAACTAGGAGCGCCTCATGAAACCACCGCCCAAAGGTTGGCCACGCCTGGCCGTCTCGGTTTTTTACGACGATCCCAAGGCTGCCATCGACTGGCTGTGTCGAGCCTTCGGCTTCGAGGTCCGACTCAAGGTCGAGGGTGACGGCGGCGACATCGTGCATTCCGAGTTGCTGTTCGGCGACGCGGTGGTGATGGTCGGCAGCACGCACGGTAAAGAGCCGTATCAAAAGCGTTTCAAGAGCCCGAAAGAGCTCGGTGGCTCCATGACTCAAACGCTCGCCTTCTTCGTCGACGACTGTGACCAGCAGTACGCGCGCGCCGTCGCGGCCGGCGCCGAGACGATTCGTGAACCCAAGACGGACGACTACGGGGACGACTACTGGGTCGACCGCACTTGCGGCGTCACCGATCCCGAAGGCCACTTGTGGTGGTTCATGCAAAGGATCAAAGGCTGACCTCGCCAAGCGACGTCGACCGCACGTTGCTCGCGCTGGCCGATCCAACGCGGCGAGGCGTGATCGAGCTGTTGCGGACGGAGCCCCGGCGCGCGAGCGAGCTGGCGGAGTTGCTGCGCATGACGCGGCCGGCCATGAGCCGGCATCTGCGGGTGCTGCGTAAGTCGGGGCTGGTCAGCGAGAGCGAGCCGGATCACGACGCGCGCGTCCGCGTGTATCGGCTGGAGCGACAGCGCTTTACGGAGCTGCGCGATTGGCTGGACACGGTCGAAGCGTACTGGGGCGAGCAGCTTCAAGCGTTCAAGGCGTACGCCGAAAAACGCGGAAAGGGCCGCAAGAAGTGAGCGACATGGCGGGCGCACCGCGCGGCGACCAGGCCGTGGTCAGCGTGCTCGTGAAGGTCGAGGCGAGCGAAGCGTTTCGCATCTTCACGGAAGAGATCGACCGCTGGTGGCGCGGCGGAATGAAATATCGCATCGGTCGCAAGCGCAGCGTGGTGCACCTCGAGCCCAAGCTCGGCGGGCGTCTCTTCGAGTCCTTCGAAACCGCCGCCGGCGACAAGGTGAAGGAGACCGGGCGCGTCATTTGCTTCGAGCCGCCCAGACGGCTGATATTGGAGTGGCGCGCCGTCAATTTCGCGCCCGGCGAGCGAACCGAAGTGGAGGTGCTGTTCGAGCCGAGCCCGAGCGGCACACTGGTCACGGTGTGCCATCGCGGCTGGGGCAAAATCCGTGCAGACCACCCAGCGCGTCACGGGCTCGATGCGCCCGCTTTCCTCCGCAGCCTGGGCATGTGGTGGGCAGATCTGATGACGTCTCTGCGTATTCGCGCTGAGCCGCAATAACGAGCGCGCTGGTTCGTTGCGAATTGCCTCGGCTCAGCGATTTCAAATTGGCAATATCGCCACGGTCGTCGAGATCTCGCACGGGAATTGCACCCTGAAGTCATTCGCCTTTGACTCAGGATCGCTTGATTCCTCTTCGCTGGACTCGACGTTCCAGCCGCGCAGTGGGCCCAGTGCTCGCTGCCACGTTCGCTTTCAGTGGGCCTGCTGCTGCCAGTGAACCCCAAGAAGTTCCGAAAACCACCAGCGCGACATTAGCGCCCAGCGTTGGACATCTACCGCAGAGCCCGCCTCCTCCTGCAACTCCGGACGTCAGTTACAACTTGCGCGTCGACATGCCGTTGGCGGTGGCCAGCTACGCGGCGTGGAAGAGTCTGTTGGCCTTGCATCCGCTGCTCGCGCCTGGCCACTGCCGCTGGTGCGACGAGGACCTCAACGCCGTAGACGAGGGAACTCGCAACGCCCTGCGCTGGCCGAAATCGAACCTCACGACCGCGCAGGTGTTGAGCGATCTCAGTGCGGACGGACTCGCACCCGCCGCCACCGTCGGCGTCTCGGCCATCCTGGCCGCAAGCGACCAGCGCTTCAGCGACGTGCCCGTCGACATCCTCATCACGGCGCAAGCGGTCTCACTCGCAGGGGTGGTCACTCAGCTCGTAAAGTACAGCGCGGGGCGCATGCGACCGGGAACGCGGGCACTGCCTCCTTCCGAGCGCGCGAGCGGCCGCGGTTCCACCTCCTATGTCTCGTTCTACTCGGGACACACTAGCTACGCTTTTTCCTTGGCCGCCGCAGCCGGCACGATCGCGTCGATGAGACACTACCCCGGCGCCGGTTGGGTCTGGGCGTCCGGTCTCGTGGCAGCGAGCGCGACTGGCTATTTTCGTATCGCCGCCGACCAACACTACCTGACCGATGTGCTCGCGGCCGCCGCCGGCGCCTCCTTGATCGGCTTTGCCGTTCCGTATTTTTTACACAGTCCCGCGCGCGATCTGCCGCTTCGCCCCGGCTTAATCGCAGACGACCAGGGTGCCTTGGTGACTTTAGATGTCCTACTTTGAGCGTCACTCTCGCTGGGCGCGGCTCGGAGCTTCTTCGTGCTCGCTCTTGTTGCTTGCCGGCTGCATGCGCTTCAGCCCATTCGAGATCGAGCTGGCTGACGAGCAGCGCGATCAGCTGCAAGACAACCTGGCCAAGATCAGCGCGAGCCCCCGCGAAGCCGCTTCACCCAATCTTCCGTTCCGCTTCGCCCTGGTGGCGGATTCGCACGACGGCTACGACAACTTCGGCCTGATCATCGACGAGATCAACGCACGGCCGGAAATAGAGTTGGTGTTGTTCGCGGGCGATATCACCGACTTTGGCGCCACTCAGGAGTTCGTTTGGGCGTGGAAGGAGTTCTCACGTTTGAACGTTCCGTTCTTCGCCACGCCCGGCAATCACGACGGCTTGTCGCAAGGACCTGCGGTGTTCTCCAAGATGTTCGGGCCCACCGACTACCAGTTCGAATATGCCGGCCTTCAGTTCGTCTCCCTGAACACCAATACGATAGAGTGGGGCCTCGACACGCCGAACCTCACTGGGCTCAGCGAAAGGCTCGGGGAGTCCTCGCTGAAGAGCGTGCTCTTCACGCACCAGGGCCCAAACCCATCGGCTCACGTCAGCGATCAGGCGTCGGCCGAACTCCTTTCGATCCTCAAAGACGAGCCGGTGTCGCTCTACTTGCTCGGGCACCTCCACGAGGGCTTCGCCGCGGCGCAAGACGGCGACACGCTCTACGTCAAGACCGCGAGTGCGCTCGACGGTCACTGGATGATTATCGAAACCGACGGCCAAACCTTTTCGCCGACCGCTTGCCTATTTGCCGAATGCGGTCAGCCCATCGAATCTCAAGTGCCGAGCACGCCGACCGGGAACGAGGTGCAACCATGAAGCACGTGATCGTCTGCTTGGCCGCGCTCGCGTCGACGACGCCGGCTCTGGCGGCAAATCGGTTCGACGCCGCCCTGGACGTTACGCCCCCTTCCCCGGGCCCTGCTCCCGAGCGCGATCGCTGGGGCTGGGCGGTCCCCGACTACGCCCGATTACAGAGCGGCGGCTTTCTCGGCTTGGTCAACGTCGCGGGCGGCTACTCGGCGCTCCGCGACGTGCTGAACTTCCAACTCGAATACGGCTTCGTCCCGCCGCTCGAGAAAGAATCGAGCGTGCACTTCGGCGCCGGCCTGCTGCTGATCCGGCCATTGCGACTCGCACTCGGCCCCCGTGAACGCTTCTGGCTCTACCCCTTGTACGCGGGCGGCGGCGCCATGGTCGCCTCGGCCGCGGGACTCTTCATCCGCCAGCCGAGCGTATACCCAAAGGGTTATTACCCTCCCAACGGGTTTCACTTCGTCGCCCTCTTCGGCGCGGAACTCGCGCTCCGACCCGACGCCGGCCAGTTCATCACCCGTCACGCACTAACGGTGGAAGTCATCACCATCGACCAATACCTCGACGCCATCAACCAGAACCGTTCGATGTCACCGTTCTCCGCCTTCAGCACCGCACTTGGCTACAAACTCGGCTTCTAACCAATACTTACAGTGAGTTGGTTGCTGGCCTCAATTCCTACGTGCGCGCTGCCCACCGGAGCGCGGCCCAAGGCAACGCACAACGGCGAGCCACCCAGCAGCAGCCGCGCCTGCCCGCCCTGGAGGTTTTTCGCCCTCCCCGAGCGGCCCAAGCACGACCAACTCCGCCGTCGTGACGACTCGGTCGCCAACGAAGGCGCCTCGACGCTCGGACGATGCGCCGACGGTGACTGAAGGGAAGCAGCAAACCAGTTCGCGCGCGCAAGCAGAACACCGCGCTGGCGCGGCGCCCGAACGAAATCAGAAAGAGATGCGGCCCGAGTAGGAAACGAGGCGGCCACGAGTGCACGTGGACGCCCGAGTCACCACCGAGCAACCAAGCCAGCTCCCGGGCAGGCGGTCGTTGGGTTGGCGGGCGTTGCCTAGCGCCGGCGAGTCCGGCCAGCGCGCTCGTTGCGATACGCGGCGGCAGAACACCGCGCTGGCGCGGTGCCCGAGCGAAATCAGAAAAGATGCGGCCCGAGTACACATGGACCTTTCGGTCACCACCGAGCAACCGAGCCAGCGATACGCGCGGACGTCCCGGTCACCACAATGATTGCGGCTAAAGTCGGATTGCACGGGTCGCAGGCAATGAGGAACGAAGCGACTCGATACACTTCGAGTCACGACCAGCACGGGGGGTCGCAAAGAGAGTCGGGACGCAACGGTCCGAGGGAATGAGGATCGAGGCGGCACCATCCCGTGGCGTCACGACCACCATCCCAGATCGCAGAAGGAGCGGACCGCAGGCTCCGACGGAATGAGGATCGAGGCGACACCATCCCCTGGAGTCACGACCACCATTCAGAATGCAGAAGGAGCAGGAGCGTCAACGGAGAAACCGAGCGCAGCGCGGCGAACCGCCCCCTACATGGAATTTCTGACACCGCCTACCGCCCTGATCAGCGCCCCGCCAATGTCTCGCTTCCACGGTGACACTCGCGGCGCTGCGGCAGCAAATTTGCCGAGTCCGAAGCGCCGCCAGAGCTGGGGCACTGATACTCGCCGGGGTGACACGGGCAAACGGAAGAGCCACGGCGACCCATGCCCGAATCGGCACGTCCCCGTCGGCAGCAGGCGACGCGGGTTTGCCATTACTGACGTGAGTTTAGGAAACCGCAACCACGACGCTGACAGCGCGGCGCCCGAGGTCCGCTCAATCTCGAGGTCCGCTTCATTCCACGAGGTCCTCACCGTCTTCGAGGTCCGCTCATTTCGAGCGCCTTTCGATTCCCATGGCCCGGCCTACTCGTTGGCGGCCCGTCCTCACGCGATCACGGCCTTCACTGAGCGCTCGACGTCCCCTTCATCGACGTCCTCTCACCGCGTCTCCCGTTCGACGCGAACCGGCAGTGACGTTCACTCATGTGGGCGGACGCTCCGCGATGAAATCCGACGTCCGATCCATCCGACGTTCCGCTTCCATCTTTTTCCGCTCCACTTCTTCGACGTCCGGCTCCACCTCGACGCGAACACGGCTCGCCCTCTCGGACATCCGCTCACAGCCTCGACTTCTATTTCCGACCTCGAGTCGATTAGTTTCTCTCCTCCACTTCGCCCGGCCTTCTTCCGCACTTTTCGACGTTCCGCTTTTCACCTCGACGCGCAAGACGCCAACGGCAACGCGTGGCGACACGCTCAGCATGCGGAAACCCAATCGACGGCCAGGCGTGGCTGCTGCTGCGGTCTGAGGTTTTCTGGGTTGCCCAGCGTCGCTAAACGACGGGCAGCGCGCCCGAAAACATCGTGGGCCCCATTAATCCCCGGCTACGAAGCGCGGGGGTCTTTTCGAGACGGAGCGGAGCGCAGTATTGAGGTGTCGACCCTTCTTGTAACGACTGACTCGCGCGCGGTCCTTGTGTCGAAATGGGAGGGGCGCGGCAGCTCGGCCCGCGCCCCGTGTGCGGCAGGATCAGAAGATGAATGGGATGTCGAGTTGCAGAAGTTTATATTTGGATGCCTTCATCGGGTCGTCGAGGGGTAGGCCGAAGGAGACGCCGGGGCGCAGCCACATGGTCGGGCTGAGTTTGACGTGAACGCGAGGGCCGAAGGCGACGGTGGTAGTGTCGCGCAGGGAGTCGTTGGCTTCCACTGCTTTGGGCGTGGAGAGCCAGCGCTGATGACGAAGTTCGGCGCCGAGCGAGAGCTGGGGAATCAGGAAGTAGCCAACGTGCAGGCCCGCCGTGAAGTTGGTACGCGAGGAGTCCGGGACGGCGGGTGCGTCGCCTTTGACGCGCGTGAGCTGCAGCAGTGTCGCTTCCACTTGGGCGGTGAATCCGTGGGCGACGTACGCGAGGTCGACACCCGGGAATACGGTGAAGTCGTTGACCGCGAACATGGCGTTGTCCATGGCCGCGCGGGTAGGGATGCCGGCTGCATTGGCGGCTTTCTTCTCGGGCTTGGCGTCATTTCCGCCGCCCGAACCAATCGGCACCGTGACGCCGAGAAACAGGCCGAGTTTCCACTCGGGGCTGAGCTTGAAGCCGTAGATGCCGCCGAGGACCGGGTTCAGAAAGTTGGTGGCAGAGGGCCCGCTCGGGGGTGAGTTGTGCACGATGCCCACGCGCACTAGCGGCGCGAACGAGTCGGTGACCTTGTAGCTGGCCAAGAGCAAGCTCGCGACCGCGTTGCCGGAGTCACCGGTCGTCGGGTTCTTGTAGAGGCCGAGCGAGGTATCGGATCGGATGACATTGCCGGGCGCGACCGGACGAAGCTGGAACGGTAGCGAGTAGGGCGGGGGTTTGGGTTTGTCCGCAGGTGGCGCAGGCGGAGCTTCCGCGCTGGTGGGCTCGGGCGGCGGCGCTTCGGCAGGCGGCGGCGCTTCCGGAGCCGGCGCTGGCGCAGGCGCTGCCGCAGGTGCGGGTGCGTCCGCGCTCGAGTCGGGCGAAGTCGCGGTTGGCGGCGGCTCTGCGCTTTGTGCGCGCGCAGGAGCCTGCACGGCGGTAGCGAAGACAAAACTGAGCCCAGCGATGGCGAGGCTGTAACGAGGTTTCACTGTGAAGGAATAGAAGCGGACTCGGAGCGGCATGGGCTCACTGCATCGCAACGCGCGTGCCACCTTGCCCCACAGCGAAACACACGCGCCATTTTCAGCGCAGTAAAGCAGTGTGAAACGCGCGCGACATGCCTGTGTTTCGTGACTGTGCGACAAGCTCGTCGTGTTGGTTGACGCGAGCGACGCGTTCGTCACATGCGCGGAGCGCTCACCAGTTTCGTCGCGGTTTCGCGTTCAGAAGCACAGGGGCTTTCGCGAACGACGTGCGCGATCGAAGCGTACCCGCGGTGGCGCGACTCCGAAAAAGGACGCCTGTTCGAAACGACATCTTCGTCATCGAACCAGCCAGTGACGCTGGCTCGCCGACTGGAACCAACGCGCTGCGCAGAGCTGGCCGGTGCCCACAATCTGCCAGAAAATGCGCTCGATTTGGGGTCAGCGGGAGTTCGGCTATGCTTTGCGCCCCCATGGCTCGTTATCTCGGTCTGGACTCCAGTACTCAAAGTCTGTCTGCCCTCGTGATCGACACCGACACCGGTCAGGTAGTCCTCAATCAGTCGCTCAATTTCGGCAAGGACTTGCCCGAGTTCAATTCACCGAGCGGGTTTCTCGAGCATTCGGACGCGAACCTGAAACACAGCAATCCTTTGATGTGGGTGGCGGCACTGGATCGGCTGCTCTCCGACGTGAAGAAGAGTGGCTTCGATTGGTCGACGATCGCGGGCATCAGCGGAGCGGGCCAACAGCACGGCTCGGTGTACTTGAAGACGCCGATCGGCGAAGCCGCCGCCTGGGCCACCGGCGCGTCGCTCGCTGAGCAAGTGCGGCCGCTGCTGAGCCGCATGACGTCACCCATCTGGATGGATAGCTCGACCAACGCCGAGTGCCGGGAGATTGCGTCCGCGGTGGGCGGTGACCCTCGGGTGGTCGAGATCAGCGGCTCACGCGCGATCGAGCGCTTCACCGGCCCCCAGATTCGCAAGTTCTGGAAGCAGGAGCCACAGGCCTACGAGGCTACCCGCGAGATTCAGTTGGTGAGCAGTTTCATGGCCTCCCTGCTGACCAAGAGCTCGGCGCCGATCGATTTCGGCGATGGCGCAGGCATGAACCTGCTCGATCTCAAGACCCTCGCCTGGAGCAAGCCGCTGCTCGACGCTACCGCGCCTGGGCTCGACAAGAAACTGGCCCCGCCGGTCGCGTCGAGCACGCGAGTGGGCGCGATCGCCGACTACTTCGTCGACAAGTACGGGTTTGCGGCTGGCACACCCGTGGTGGCGTTCACCGGTGACAATCCGAGCAGCCTGGTCGGCATGGGCGCGACCGAACCGGGTACCGCGGTCGTGAGCATGGGCACGAGCGACACCGTATTCGCGGCCATGAGCACGCCGCGCACCGATCCGAACGGCTTCGGACACGTCTTCGGTAACCCCGCCGGCGGCTTCATGTGCTTGATCTGCTTTGCCAACGGCTCGCTCGCGCGCGAAAAAGTCGCAACGAAAGTGGGTCTCGATTGGCCAGCCTTCGAGCGCGCGATTCTCGAGCAAACCAAGCCAGGCAACGGCGGCGCGCTCCTGCTGCCCTACTTCGTCCCTGAAATGACGCCCAAGATTCTGAACCCCGAAGCGCGCGCCTTCGGCGACGCCGATTTCGTGGCCTTCCGCGACCCCGCCCGCGCCGCGCGCGCCGTGGTCGAAGCCCAAGCACTCGCCATGCAGCGCTACTCGAACTGGATTGGAGAAACTCCGACCACCATCCTGGCGACTGGCGGCGCCTCCCGCAATCGCGGCATCCTGCAAGTGGTCGCCGACGTATTCCGCGCCCGCGTCCGCACCCTCGAAGTCGGGAACTCCTCCGCGCTCGGCGGCGCCCTTCGCGCCGCAAGCACCCTCTCCGGCGCCCCCCTACCGCGCTTGTACGAACGCTTCGCCGCACCACACCCAAACCTCGGCGCAACCCCGAACCCCGACGCCAACTACGACACCCTGCGCACCCGCTTCGCAACCGAAGTCGCACGCCTAACGGACTGATCGAGGTGACAGCGGCGCGATAAGTCTCTTTGCGGAAGAGCTACTCGTCCGGCGGACGCGCGGGCGGCCTGTGGCACGCGGTGACGGCGCGGGAGGCCCGGCGCGACAGGAGTGTGAGGCGGCGGGATGGGGCGAGCTGACGGAACGCCCGGCACGCTAGGCCGGGCGCGGAGGAGGCTCAGCGAGCCGGGTGCGCGGCGCGATAGTTACTAGGGAGCAGCGAGGGCCACGGACGCGAGCGGAGGCTCGTGAAGAGGCGACGGCGCGGAGAGGCCCGATAGGTGGCTGAGGTCGCGGACAACGCGGCACGGGGACGTTGCGGGATGCGCGGCGGTCGCGGGCGGGGCGGGGGCGACGCGGGATGCGGCGCGCGGCGGGGGCGACGCGGGATGCGGCGCGGGGCGGGATGCGGCGCTGGGCGGGATGCGGCGCTGGGCGGGATGTGGCGCTGGGCGGGATGTGGCGCTGGGCGGGATGCGGGGCGACGCGGGATGTGGGGCGACGCGGGATGTGGCGCGACGCGGGATGCGGCGCGGGGCGGGGGCGACGCGGGATGTGGCGCGGCGCGGGATGCGGCGCGGCGCGGGGGCCAGGCCGCACGCGGAATAACTCTGGTGTGACTGGTACATGAGCTCGCCGAGCGGCGACGCGGGGTGCGGCGCGGCGCGGCGCGGGGGCGACGCGGGATGCGGGGCGACGCGGGAT
>DASZQI010000039.1:0-245519 GCA_035549735.1 Polyangiaceae bacterium
CGCCCAGGCCACCTTGACGAAGCCCGCGTCCGAGAACTCCGCGTATTGTCGGGCGTCGTCCACGTGTACGAACGGGATTTCCGCCTGCCAAACCTTGCCAATAGCGCCGACCACGAACTCGTGAAGCGGGTCTTCGGCCAGGATTTGAAACCCGGGTTTTTCGCGCGAGGATTCGAGATCATCGATTCGCAGGGTGAGCTTGGTGTGGTCGCCTCGCAGCCTGCGCGGCAACTCTCTCAACGCGAACAGCGCGTGAATCAGCGGCGATGTTGCCAGGTTTTCGTGGCGTACCAATTGCCAAGCGCGAGCCGGCGACGTCGCGAGATCGACGCCATCCAGCTCGAGTAGGCGAGGGGTTGGGATGAGTTGATCGAGCATGACTGCTCGGTTTGCAAGAGGTGCGCCGGGAGCGGACGATCAGGTCCATGATGCGTGCTCGCGCCGCTTGCTCGCTCGGACTCAGGAGTGGGCTCACGTGTTTTTTCCACCTCCGCTTCGACGCGCAGTGCTTCTGCGCTGAGCTTGCGCCGAACAGTGAGCGCACGCGGCGACAGAAACAGCCATCGCAACGAGTGGAGACGGCCCGAGATCTCGACCTGCGCGTGGAACCATTCGCTAGCGTAGGCGCAAAACCTGCGGTTTTGGGCGGGCCAGAGCAGATCTTGCGCCGGCCACTGTCGTGAATTTCGGGTGAATCTGCGTGGCACGACCGCTGCAACGCACTCCGTGTCGGCTGTATCACCTAGGGGAGATAGTTCATGAAGACGCCAACGGCCGTGCTGAAGAAGCGCGGATTGATGCTTCGAAAAGTGCTGCTCGCCTGCGCGGCGCTCACGTTTACGAGTGGCTGTTACAAAGCGACCTTCTACCGTGACCCCTCCGTCATCAAAGGCGAGGAGCATGAAGAGTGGTCCGATTTCTACGTGTTCGGACTGGTCGGCACGGAAAACTTCGATACCGAGCACTTCTGTTCCGGCGCGGACGCGGCGGTCGCCAAGACTGGCGGCAATTTCGCGACCGGCCTCGTCAGCGTGGTCACGATCGGCATCTATACGCCCCGAAAGGTTTACGTCACGTGCGCGGCTCGACCGGGCCCGGGACGAGTCGCGAATGCAGAGGAGAAGGAGCGAGCGAAATGAAACAGCTGACCAGATTCACGATCGCGTCGATCGCACTCTCGGCTGTCCTACAAGGTTGTTATACGACCACGATCCGCTCGGGTAAGCCGGCCGAGCAGCCCTCGGTCGAGTACGACGAGAAGTGGCATCACGGCCTCGTTTGGGGCATCGCCGAGCTGAGCGGTCCCTACGACTTGCAGCGGATTTGCCCGAACGGGTGGTCCGTGATCAAGACCGAGACCAGCTTCGTGAATGGCGTCGTCGAGGCCGTGACGAGCGGGATCTACTCACCCCAAACGGTCACGGTTCAGTGCGCGCGTCCGGGGGCCTCAGCGTCCGCCGCGCGAACCCCCTAGTGACCAGCGGCGCAGCTCTGATTTCGCAATGATTCTGCGCATCCGCAGGCTCGAGGGCGGGGTGATCCCCGCAGACGGGGAGCGCCGAGTCGCCAAGGGTGGCGGGGCCGAGGCCCTCGAGAATTGACTATTTTCGCGAAACCGCGGCTCGCTATCTTCTGACGGTACGTGCACCGCGCAACTGAGGGACGCGCGGTGAAGCCCAGAGGAGGGCGAGCCATGCCCGCGGTCAAATTCTCATTTCATACCGGACTTCGACAGCGGTTGTTCCGGAACGTCACCCTGGCCGGAAGCTGGGATAGAGCGGGCACTGCCTCTCCGGTCTGGTCGGAGCTGCCGATGGACGAGGTGCGGCTGGCCGATGGCTCGTTCAGTTACCAAGCCACGCTGCAGTTGAGCGCCGCCTCGGCGGAGCATCGTTTCGATTGGGGGGTCAAGGTCGACACGCTAACCCGCGGTGGAGTGCAAAGTGGACGATGGGCGATCGCGGCTGAGCTGCAAGACTGGCGACGTCGCGACCAGGTTCGAACCTTCACGCTTGGCGCAACATCGGGGCACGAACAGTACCATTTGACGCGGCTCTCCCAGCTCGGCGCCAACATTCAGCGAAAGGTCGCTGCCAACCGCGTGCGTTTCGGGGTCTGGGCGCCGAATGCGAGGTCTGTTGCGCTGGTGCTCGGTGACCCAGCACTCGGTTACATCGACAACGGCGGCGGCGGGGTGACCGCGCGTCATCCGATGCAGCCGAACGGCGAGGTTTGGGAGGTCGAAGTCGTACTGCCAGACCCCGACAACACCGTCTACATGTTCGAAATCGTCAAGGACAATGGGCGCAAGGTGTATCGGACCGACCTCTACTCACGCTGCCAGGTCGGTAGTGGATACAAGGACCCGGACGGTGCTCCCGGGCAGATTCCGCCCATCGAGCTCGACGGGCGGGTGAGCTGCAGCTTCGTCATGGACCCTGCCAAAGTCGAGCAGCCGACTGGGTCGGGTCGGTACCTGAGTGAGAGCGAGTTTTGGCAAGATGAGTTCGACTCTCGACGGCCCGTCCCGACGGCGCCCAACGAGCTCGTGATCTACGAGCTTCACGTCGGCGCGCTCGGATTTGGACTGGATAGACCCGGAAACATCGACGATGCCATCGCGCTCTTGCCTTATCTCGAGGAGCTCGGCGTGAACGCGGTGGAGCTCTTGCCGATCTCCGAGTTCGCGGGCAGCCTCGGCTGGGGCTATGGCACGACCCACTTTTGCGCTGTCGAGTTTTCGAGCGGTGGACCCGACCACTTGAAAGCGTTCGTGAAAGCCTGCCATCAACGGGGCATCGCGGTGATCGTGGACGTGGTTTACAACCACTACCCAGACAAGGCCGAGCGTGCCGAGTGGATGTACGACTCGGATTCACATGAGAAGAACCTATATTACTGGTACGAAGGCAAGCCGAGTGACTACCAAAGCGAGACTGGCGGCTACGTCGACAACATTTCGTCCGGTTGGGCTCCGGCTTTTCACAGTGAGATGGTGCGCTCGCTGTTCATCAGCAGCGCAGCAGCGCTGGTGTTCGACTACCACGTCGATGGCTTCCGGGTCGACCAGACGACTTCGATCCATGCCTACCCGACGCTGCACGCAGACGGGCGCGAAGCGACTCAAGCGAGAATCTTCGGCGCCAAGTTCCTGCGCGAGTTCGGTCGCAGCCTGCGCTTGCTCCGCGACGATCTGATTCTGCTGGCTGAAGACCACTCGACCTTCGACGAGGTCTTGAAGCCCATCGCCGACGGCGGCATGGGCTTCACCGCCAAATGGTACAACGACTTCTATCACCACCTGATCGGGGATACTCACCACTCGCCCAATCTGCTGAAGAGCGCGGGTTTCGGTGGGGACTGGGGGCTCGATCTGACCTTCTTTGCCGGTCTTTTGGAAAATGCCGGCCCCTGGTCGGTGGTCTTCCACGAGTCGCACGACGAGGCCGGCAACTCGGTCAACGACGGGGAGCGCTCGCGCCGAACCTTGATGACGGCCGTCAACCAGGTCGATCCCCAGGCCTTGTCCGGAACTCTGCGCGGCTACGCGGAAGCGCGCGCACGGGTGGTCGCTGGGCTCAACTTGCTCTCCGCTGGCGTACCGATGTTCTTCATGGGCGAAGAGATCGGCGCGGCCCGGTTTTACACGAATGACGATTGGTACGATAACCGCGAGGATTTGTGGGGTGATAAGGCCGGACGCGGCAGCAATCTGTTTCAGTTCTACAAGGACTTGATCGCGCTCCGGCGGCGCATGTCCGCGCTTCGCTCGGCGCACCTCAAGGTCGTGCACGTTCACGATGACAATCGGGTCATCGCGTTCAAGCGCTGGGGCGACCACTCCGAGGCCTTGGTGATCGCGACTTTATCGAACACACCGTACCCGGCCGGCTACACCCTGTGGCACGATCACATTCCGGGCGGCAGCTGGCGAGAAGTGTTCAGTTCGGATTCCGCGAGCTATGGCGGCCTCAACTACGGCAACGGCGGCGCCACCTTGACGAACCCGTCGGGATCTTTCACGGCCGTGCTTCCGCCCAACGGTTTCGTGGTGTTCGAACGGCACTAGCGCCAGGAAACGGCGCCGGATTGCGGGGCACGGCCGGTGAGATTTGCCTCGCTTGGGGCATTTACGCCGGCACCGACGGCGGTAAGCGGTCCGGTGAGCGCGCAAAAGTGTGGTGGTTCGCGCCGGCACGCTCCTTGATCAACGGGCTGCATGCTCAACGAGCGTTCGCGCAATGCCGAACCAACTGCGGCCGCCACCCTGCGTCTCACCACCTATAACGTGCACGCCTGTCGGGGGGGCGATGGTCTCCTGCGGCCAGAACGAATCTTCGAGGTCATCCGTCGGGTCGATCCGCAGGTGGTCGCCTTGCAGGAGCTCGATGGAGCGGACTCTGCGGAGTATCTCGCGCAGCGTCTGCAGATGGAGCTGTTCTTCGTCGCGGCCAGGCCGCGGCATCGGGGCGAGGGCTCCTACGGGAATGCAGTGCTCACGCGGCTACCCGCTTTGCTGATTCGGGCCGCCAGCTTACCTCGGCTGTATGAGACGACGGAAGCGCGTGCGGCGCAGTGGGTGCGCGTTGCGACGCCGTTCGGGCCTCTCGACGTGCTCAATACTCACCTTGGCTTGCTGCGCGCCGAGACGTGTTTGCAGGCCGAAGCGCTGCTCGGGCCGGATTGGCTTTCGGCACCCGAAATCAGCCCGTACGCGGTCTTGTGCGGCGACTTCAACGCGCGGCCGAACTCACCCGTCTACAAACGACTGAGCTCCCGCTTGTTCGATGCGCAGCTTGCCATGCCACGCCCCCAACCGACGTTCCCAGCGATTTTTCCGCTGGTCCGCATCGACCACGTCTTTCTTTGCAACACCCTGACCGCAGCGCGCGTTCAGGTGCCGTCCGACGTCCGCGCGCGCCTCGCCTCCGATCATCGCCCGCTCTGCGTCGACGTGGCCCCCAACCAGGATCTTCGCTCGTGACGCGGCTGTTGGTGCGCGAAAAGACGTGCTCATCGACGCCTGTGAGCAGCGCATCGCGCTTGATCATCGACTCGCGCGACTACTATCGGGCTTTTTGTCGCGAAGCGGTGCGCGCCTCGCGCAGCATCTTGATTGCCGGTTGGCAATTCGACAGCCAAGTCGAGCTTCTGCGTGGCGACGACGCCAGCGCGGCGCCGGGGCCGACTACGTTCTTGGCTTTTCTGGAGGCGCTTTGTCGCGACAACCCCGCGCTGTCCGTGTGCATTCTGGCCTGGGATTACAGCCCGGTCTTCGCCATGGAGCGGGAGTGGTGGCAGCGCGTGACGTTCGACTGGGCCACGCCCGAAAACCTGCGGTTTCGCTTCGACAGCGAGCATGCGCTCGGCGCGAGCCATCACCAAAAGTTCGTGGTGATCGACGGCGATATCGCCTTCGCGGGTGGCATCGATTTCGCGAGCGCTCGCTGGGACGACCGCGAACACCGCGCGCAGAACCCACTCCGCTTCGAGCGCGGCGAGCCTCAAAAGCCGTATCACGACGTGATGGCCTTCGTAGCCGGCGAGGCAGCGGCAGAGCTCGAACGGTTGTTCGAGCGGCGCTGGCTCGCCGGCACCGGTGAGGCGCTGGCACTCCCAGCTCGACGAGAAGCGGCGCGCGAACCGCTCGTGAGCGAGGGGCTCGAAATCGCGGCCGGCGAAGTGGGCATCAGCTGCACGATGGCACGCGGTATCGACGAGAAGATCGAGGCTGAGGTGCTTCGCCTCTATGAAGCCGCGATCGCCGAGGCCGAGCAGCTAATCTACATCGAAACTCAGTACTTCACCGCGCAGGTCGTGCACGACGCGCTGGTTCGACGGATGCGGCAGCGCGGGCGCGCGCCGCTCCAAGTAGTCATGGTCATGCCCAACGGCGCGGATACGGAAAAAGAGCGGCTGGTCCTCGGCGGCACGCAGGACCGCTTGCTTTCGTCTCTCGCGGAGACGGCGGAGGCGACCGGGACGCTGCTGCGGGTGTACTCGAGCCTGGCGAGCGGAGGAGAAGCCGCCAAGGTGGCCACCTTCATTCACTCCAAATTGCTGATCGTGGACAATCGTTTGCTGTGCGTGGGCTCGGCGAACCTGACCAATCGCAGTTTGTTGCTCGACACGGAGCTCTGCTTGGCCTGGGAGGTCACCGACAACACCCCGGAACTCGCACGCAGCATCGAACGAGTGCGCGCAGAGCTCTTGGCCGAGCACGCCGGGCTCCCGGTCGAACCGGAATTCTTCCGAATCGAGGGCTTGGTGGGGCGTCTGGACGAGTTGCGAGCAGCTGGGAAAATACGGCTGATTCCGCGTGAACCCTGCGGTGGCGACAGCGACCCCGCACTGCGGCTGGAGCGTTTGTTCGATCCAGATAAGCCGCTCGACCAACTCGAATTCGGTGAATTAATCTCGTTCCAAACTGTCGATCACCGGCCCGCGGAGGAGCGCGGGTAAGCTCTTGCCGATCACTCGCCGGGAAGCGATAGTGCTACGCGGCTCGGGCTCGGGGTTTTCTCTCAGCTAACAGGCGGAAGCGTGGCGCTCGCCCCAAGGGCGCCGGCTGGGACCTCGGCTATGACGAATTCTGAGCCGCGCACTCATCAAAAGCGCGAGCCCAGGAAGAGCCCGAGGCTCTGGCGGCTCAAGCGCAGCCGCACGTCTCCCGCGCGAGACTCGCGCTTTTGCGAGCTGGCCTCGACGCCCAGAACCACGGAGTGCCCGAGCGCAAGCGAGGTACGTGCGGAAACCTCGAGAACAACGTCACGCGCTGCGGTGTCGTCGGTCACCTTCGCCTGATCGCGGTCGAGCCCCTGGCTCGACCACATCGGCTCGGCGCGCAGCGAAAACTCGTTGCTCAGCATTCCGAAACGTTGTCGCGCTTGCAGTTGCCCGACCAGGCCGAAGCCGTAAAAGTAACCCTCGCGGGTCAGCACGGTCTTGAAGGTTTGGCCCGGCGTTTGCGCGCGATAGCGGGGAAATGCCGGTGAGCTCGCGCCACCGAACACCGGGTACGCGCGCAGCGACAATTCCGAAGAGAGCTTGCGGCTGGCCCAATAGGTGTCGATGGCAAGACCAGGAAAACCAACCCAGCTCTTGCGCTCGTCGAGCCCGGCCGCGTACGTATTTTCGTAACCGTATCCGACCGCCACACCGAACGCGTGCGAATGCCCGACTCCGTCGTCGGCGATCGATCGGTGCGCGTAACCCGCCAAGGTCGTATCGGTTACCACCGCCACGCCCGCACCCTGGGTGCTCTTCTCCAGCCTAAGACCGAGGCGGCTGATTTCTCCGTGATAGAACGCTCGGGAGGTGTGCCCGGGGCTGCGATAGTTGGGCAAGCCCGAGAAGCTTCCGCCCAAGCGAAGCTGCTGCACGACGCTCTCGTCGGCGCCCGTCGCTCGCACACCGGAGAGCGCATAGTCGACGTAAAATTCGTGCCACAGGCCGGACATGTAACCGAGCGAGTCCGGAGCGTAGCCGCGCGTGGGTTCGCCGGCGCATGTCAGATGCGATGCCCGCGTGAGCGGCGTGAGCGCCCAGCCGAGCGCAGTTCGTCCGACGCTTTCCCGTGGGTGGCTCGATAAATAGAAGCCGAGCTTGTGCGCGAACTCGCCGAGCGCCACGCCGGTGATCGGCGTGAAGATCACGTCGTTGATGCTGACGCGCTCGTTGTATTCGATGCCGAACTCCCACGCCATGGAGGTCAAGAACGACGCGAGGAAGCTGAAAAATATGCCGCTGTGGCTATCGCGCGCTACCGCGTACACCCCAGAACCAAAGAGGGGGTGCCCCGCGAAGTTCATCCAGAACGTGTTGTTGTCGTAGCGCCACGACTCGCCCGTCAGACGGCTGCGCAAGCTAGGTCGATCCCAGTCGAGCACGTTGCGATCATCGACGACGTACCAAATCGTTCCGGAACCGAGCTCCAGGGCGGCTGCTGCGAGCGTCTGGTACACGTGCGCCGGCACACCTTGCGGCAGCGTGATGTCGTCGGTGGTCTCATCGCTGGCGGCCGCCGTCGACCCGTTGGCCGCCGTGGCTGGTTTTGCCGCGGCCGGGAGTGCCGCGGCGAAGCTCGTCAGCGCCGCGCAAAGCGCGATGTGCTTCATCAGGCTGCCTCGACCGCCACCCGCCCGCTGATGCAGGGCGCGCCCCAGGCCGCCATTGCGCCCTGCCGGACCCCGACCGTTGCTTCGCACGGTGATGCGGCAGGCATTGGTGCCCAGCACGGCGAAAAATCAGGCAGTAAAAACGAGTTTACAAAAAGAGGCAACAAGAGTTATCCGCACGAATTTTTTTGGACCGTTGCGCGCGAGACCTTACCGCGACCATTTCGGGCTGATCCGGGCAAGAGAATAAGAATGGGCGTGTGGCGCTGCCATTGGGTTACTGAACTCTTGCGTGCGTCCGTCGCCCGAGGGGCGCCCGCGCTACTGCGATCTCGAGCATGGAGGTAACCGTGGCGACTCATCTCTGGCGTCTCGCGGAAATCGTCCACGTTGTAAATGCTTGGGGGGTGAGGAGCCCCCGTACCGCGATCCCAAGCGCAAGTGCTGACCGTTGGCATTGGCGTCTCGGGAAAGGGTGGTATATGGCAGGGGTTTGGTTCTTGGGCATTTTGGGAAAACGGGGAGAAGCGTTCAATGAAGTTGCTTAATTTTGAAGTGGGGAACGACAAACCACTCTTTCTAATTGCGGGCCCGTGCGTGATCGAAACGCCGGAACTGACGCTGCAAACAGCGGCCACGTTGAAGGGTATCGCGGCCCGCCTCGGCATCCCGTTCATCTTCAAGTCGAGCTACGACAAGGCGAACCGCAAATCAGGGCGAGCCTATCGGGGCCCAGGCATCGAGCGGGGTCTGCAAATCCTCGAGCTCGTGAAGAAGGAAGTGCAGGTTCCGGTGATAACGGACGTGCACGAAGACACGCCGGTCGCCGAGGTCGCCAGCGTCGTCGACGTCCTGCAAACGCCCGCGTTCTTGGCGCGCCAGACCAGCTTCCTCGAGCGGGTCGCTCGCTGCGGTAAGCCGGTCAACGTGAAGCGCGGCCAATTCATGGCGCCCTGGGACATGGCCGACGTGGTCGCCAAGTTCCGCGATTTCGGCAACGAGCAGGTCATGCTGTGCGAGCGCGGTGCTTGCTTCGGTTACGACTCTCTCATTTCGGACATGCGCGCGCTCGAGGTCATGAAGCAGACAGGCTTCCCAGTGGTGTTCGACGCGACCCACTCGGTGCAGCAGCCGGGCGGCTTCGGGCCCAAAGGCCTGCAGCGTGATTTGGTGCCAGTTCTGGCTCGCGCGGCGGTTGCTGTCGGTGTTGCCGGCGTGTTCTTGGAGACCCATCCGAACCCCGATCAAGCCTTGAGCGACGGCCCCAACATGTGGCCGCTCGACAAGATGGAGTCGCTCTTGACGGTGCTGGTCGAGCTCGACCGAATCGCCAAAAAGCACCTCTGAGCGCGAGCTGCTAGCCCCCGAACCGCAGCCACTCCCGCGCGGCGGTCGCGAGGCTTTGCGCTTTGCGCAGGAGCTTCGGCGGCCGGCGCCCGGTGTTCTGGGCCGCTTCGCGCGCAAGCTGCAACACGAGCTGTTCGGGCGTGCAGAAAGCGTGCGCCGGCCAGCTGTAGTAACGCGGGTAGCGCAGCAGCACGCCGGCAGTGAGCTCATCCAGGCTCAGTCGCCGCGTGCGTCGAGCTTGAGGTGCGCGATCGGTGGTGAGTCCCCAGCCAGCGTAGAACGGTGTGCCGTACGTCACGACAGGTAGACCCCTGAGCAGCGCCTCGAAGCCCACCAGAGACGTGAGCGTGTGCACCTCGTGCACGGCCGAAAGGCACGCCGACAACGGCACTTGCCCAATCAACGAATCCCAGGGCGGTGCGCCTTCGGGTGCCAGCGCGCCGCGACGATTGCCGCTCAGGACGTCGGGGTGAGGCTTGTAGAGCACGAAAGCATCCGGGCATGCCGAACGAACGGCCGCGAGCAGACTGAGATTTCCTTTGACCGCTCCCGTGCTTCCGTAGCGAACCGAGGCGTCGTCGTCGACCTGCCCCACGACCAGGACGATCTTGCGCGCGCCGGCGGCCTCCAGGTTGAGCGAGGCCGGGCCGGCCGAGTTGTATTTGCTGATGCCGGTACTCAGAATGAGCCGCCGGAGTGTTGCGGCGCGTTCCAATTCCTGCACAGAAAATTCAGCCGATTGCAGGAGGACTTCGAGTTCACTCGGGCTGCGCGGATCGTAGTAAATGCCTTGGCGATCCAGCACGAGCGAACCTGGGGCGGTGAGATCCGAACCCAGGCCTACCGACCGTAGGAAACCATCCTCCATATTCCAGAGCGGGACGCGCGCTTGTCGCGCCCACGACTGGATCGCCGGGGTCGAGCGGCTGGCCCAGACCACCGCGGTGACCCCCTCGGTTTCGGCCACCTGTCTTGGTGAACGAACGAAGCGCACTTCGCCGCCCGGCGCTGCCAGGTATCGCCTGACGAACGGCCGCTTCCAACTCGAGAACCCGAAGCACACGAAGCGCCGACGGTTTTCGGCCAGCACCGTTCGCTGCAGAGCCAGGTGCTCGAGCACTTCCTCCGCCTCGCACGGCTCACCCGAAATCGGGTGCACGTAGCGAGGGTAGAGCAGCAGCGCGGCGGCTGCCAAAGCGTCGATCGTGAGCTTGCGACCGCGACGGGCGACGTTCTGCCGATCGTCGGTGAGCCCCCAACCGGCGTAGAACGGCGCTCCAAAACAGGTGACCGGCACGCCCGAGAGCAATGCTTCGAAGCCGAGTTGCGACGTGCACACGTAGGCGTGACGGGCGCCGGCGAGCATGCGTTGCGGCGTGATATTTTCCGCGATTACCAGGGTGTCGGGGTCCGGGGGACGCCGCGCCAGATAGCCGCGCTTCTTTCCCGCCAGCGTGTCCGGGTGCACCTTGATAACGAGACGCGCGCCAGGGTGCTCGGTCCGCGCGGCAGCGAGCATGCGCTCGAAGCTCTCGGCGCTGGCGAGGCCCAGCGAAACCGACGCATCGTCGAAGGTTTGGTCTGCGACCAGCACGTAGGGCTCCGAGCCCTGGAGTTCGGCAGGGAGCGCGTCTTTGCCCTGGTTGTATTTGGAGACCCCGGTCTCGACCAAGCGTTTCCGAAGCCGGTTTGCGCGCGCGAGCAACGCCGAGTCCTCGAGCAGGCGGGGCTCTTCCGCCAGCAGCTGCTCGATACGGGACGGGCCGCCGGCGTCGTAGTAGATGCCGAGGTCGTCCAGCACCAACGAAAGGGGCGGCTCGCTGCCGCCCAGCCCGACCGATCGCAGGAATCCGTCTTCGAGCGCGAGATACGGAACCCCGTGCGTTCGAGCGAACTCACGCGCCGCGCGCGCGGTCGGCTTGTGTCCCCAGCCCGCGACGGCAGACAGTGAACGCGCCTCGGAACTGGAAGGATTCGGTACAATTTCGCCGCAGCCGAGAAAAGCAGGAAGACGGGGTATTCGCGCTATGCCCCGCGAGAACACGCCAACGCGCTGCAAGTCTTCGAGCGTCATTTTTCGAGGCGGAGCTCTGCCACAAAAATCCCTTTTATGCTTCCGGCCGACAGACAGAATTTGAAGTAAGAACGAACTCGCCGGCGCATGGGGTTGCCTTGACTCGGCATTCGAAGCATCATGCGCTCCGACTTGGTTTTTTGGGAAGGATCCGGCGAAAGTGACGCTCCCTGCGAGGGCTTATCGTATCCGCGGTTTCTCGTTGCCGCTCGGGCTGGTGCTCGGTGCATGTTCCGCTGACCCTGCGCTCAATGCCCGCGATGCGGCGGACGCCATCGATACCGGGCGCGTGCTCGTCCCGGCGAGCGAGAGCGAACGAAAGGTGCTGAGTGAGCTTTCTGCTCTGCCGAGTGGCAAGGAGCTCGCCGTGGGCGACGCCCGCGTCGTTGCCGAAGAGCCGTACGCGTCCGCCAGCGGCAAGAACTGCCGTGCCTTGCAGCTGACTTCGGGCCCAACCCGACGCGCGAGCCATCGTCTGGCCTGCAGCGAGGGCGGAGCCTGGTTCTTCGTTCCCGATGTCTTCAGCGGTGGCAGCGCCGTGCCCGAATAGAGCCATGTGGGTCGCGCCGCGTCGGCCCTTGCCCGTAAGAACTTGCGAATATGAAACTTAGAATCCCCTCCCGCTCCCGACTGCTCGCGCTGCTTCCGGTCCTTTCGCTGTGTGCGTTGCTGCTCTGCTTCGCGATGACGATTGGTCGGCCTGCTTTCTCGCAATCGCCGCCAGCGGTGGCCACGGCACTTCCCTCGAAGCCCGTCGTCGTCAACGCGGCCGAAGACATTCCCAAGGCAGCCTTCACGGACGGCCACGACGCGCCCGGCGCCGCGGCTTCGGCCTCGGCGTCGGCTTTTGCGCGACCTCCAGTGGTGGCGACTGGGCTACCCGTGTCTCCCAACGCTACGACTCCTCCTGAGCCGTTCGGGTCGCGTCTTTTTACCGGCAACTTCCTGCGCACCCGGCAAGACGGGTTGAACCCCGACTACCTGGTCATGCCGGGCGACCGCGTGATGGTGAACACCTGGGGCGCCGTCGAAACCAGCAACGTGTACCTGGTCGACGGGCAGGGCAACATCTTCTTACCGAGCGTCGGCCCGATCCAGGTCGCCGGCACGCGCAACGCGGATCTGACCTCCAAAGTCAGAGCCGGCCTCAGCCGCGTATACACACGGAATTTCGAAGTTTACACCAACCTGCTGACGGCCAAGCCCGTCGCCGTGTTCGTTACCGGCGGCGTGACTCGCCCCGGGCGCTACGCCGGCGTGCCCTCGGATTCGGTGCTGTTCTTTCTGGAAGAGGCTGGGGGAATCGACCCGCGACTCGGCAGCTACCGCAACATCAGCTTGATGCGCGAAAACAAGAAGATCGCCGAGCTCGATCTGTACGACTTCTTGCTGCACGGCACGTTGCCGCTCTCTCAGTTCAAGGATGGGGACACGATCCTGGTCAATCCGCGTGGCCCGGTCGTCGAAATGCGGGGCGACGTCACGCTGCCCGCCGCGCTCGAGTTCAAGCCCGGTGACGTGACCGGGAAAGAAGCGCTGGCCGTGGTGCCGAGCGCGGCCCGCGCCACCCAAGTTACGGTGGAGGGGATCCGCGGCAGTACGCCCATCAGCCGCACTCTGAGCGTGCAGGGCTTTCGAGGCTTCGACTTGCGGGACGGCGACATCATCACACTTAGGGGTGATGGGCGGGCCGACACGATTTTGATCCACTTGGAAGGCGAGTTCAACGGTCCTTCGGTGCTCGCAGTGCGTCGCGGGGCTCGGCTGATCGACGTTTTGAACTTCGTTTCGGTCGATACCGCGCTGGCTAACCCTGCGGCGGTGCACATTCGGCGCACTTCGGTGGCGAGAGCGCAGAAGACCTCGATCGACGACGCGTTGTTCCGGCTCGAGCGCAGCGCCCTGCTAGCGCTGTCCTCTTCGCAAGGAGAGGCAGCGATTCGCGTGCGAGAGGCCGAGCTCACCCAGAAATTCGTCGAGCGTGCGCGGCTGGTTCAACCGCTCGGGCGCGTGGTGACCGCGCGCGACAATCAGCAGCGAAACGTGGTCCTCGAGCCGGAGGACATCGTCGTCATTCCATCGCGTACGAACGTGATCCGTGTCGGCGGCGAAGTGATGATGACGCAAGCGGTCCTGTTCAAGCCGGGCGCGCGCGCATCCGACTACATCGCAGACTCGGGAGGCTTCACCGATCGTTCGGACACCGGTCGTGTCATCATCATCCGTGCCAACGCCGAGGTGGCGATCGGTTCGCCCAGCGCGCCGGTCTTCCCCGGCGACGAGATCTTGGTCCCGCCCAAGGTCGACGCGAAGCTCCTTCAGAACTCGATCGACATCACGCAAGTGATCTACCAAATCGCGGTTTCTGCGGCAGTGGTGGTCGCCATTCTATGACGGCCGCCGCCGAGAAGTCGTACCGGTTCGGCGTGATCGTCCCCGCACGGTTCGGGTCTACCAGGCTCCCGGGAAAGCCCCTGATCGATCTCGGGGGCAAGCCGATGGTGGTGCGGGTCTTGGAAAACGCCATGCGCGCCGGCGCAGCGTTCGCGCTGGTCGCGACCGACGATGAACGCATCGCGGATGCGGTGCGTGAAGCAGGGGGAGAGGCCATGTTGACGTCGCCTGCCCATCTGAGCGGCACCGACCGGCTCGCGGAGGTGGTGCGCCGCAAGGGGCTTGAACCCGAGTTGGTCGTAGTAAACCTCCAGGGTGACGAACCGCTGCTGCCGCCTACCCTGATCGAGAAGGTGGCCACGGCGCTGCACCGAAACCCGGATGCGCGGTTGGCCACCCTCGCCACCGAGCTGCGCAAGCGAGAGCACCTGTTCGATCCGAACGTGGTGAAAGTGGTCATCGATCAGCGCGGGCGCGCGCTGTACTTCAGCCGCGCGCCGATTCCCTGGGTTCGCGGCGAGTTCGCACACGGGACCGCCGCGCAAGGGAGTGGGGACCTGCCAAGTGGCGCCTTCTTGCGGCACGTGGGCTTGTACGCCTACCGCGTCTCGACATTGAACGAGCTCAGTCAGGCCGAGCCCGTTCCGCACGAGACCGCTGAGAGCCTGGAGCAGCTGCGCGCGCTTTTTCTCGGCCTATCGATACAAGTGGAGCTCGTACCCGAGCTACCCGCTCACGGCGTGGACACCGAAGCCGACCTGCAACGCGTGCGCCGCCACTACGAGACTTGACCATGCTGACCGGGCGCCATTTCTTGATGCTGCAGGGCCCGGCTGGACCTTTCTTCTCGCGGGTCGGTCGCCAGCTTCGCGAGCGCGGCGCCCGGGTGACCAAGGTCAACTTCAACGGCGGAGAAGACCTGTACAACCAGGGCCCGCACGTCGTTCGTTTTCGAGCCGCGCTCGAGTCGTGGCCCGAGTTTTTCGAACACTTGGTGCGCGAACGCAAGGTGAGCGCCATCATCTTGTTCGGCGATTGCCGGCCGCTGCACCGCGCGGCGATCGAGCGAGCGCACGCCTTGGGCGTGGAGGTGTTCGTGTTCGAGGAGGGCTACTTGCGCCCGGACTTCGTCACGCTCGAGCGCGGCGGGGTCAACGGTCACTCGGCCATTCCCAGGGATCCCGGCTTTTACGACGACGTAGACTTGTCCGGTCCCGATCCGGGTACGGTGCGAGCGGAGCACGCCTTCCTGAAGTCGGTCATTCACACGATTTGTTACGCGACCGTGGGTGGCCTGATGCGGTTTCGCTATCCGTTGTACCGCCATCACCGCGATATTCGGCCGCTCGTGCAGGCCAGCTTGTGGGTGCGGGGTGCTTTCAGGCGCGTCCTGCACACGATGAGGGATCGCGAGATCGCGGCGAGGCTCGAGGCGCATACCATGCCGCCGTATTTCTTCGTGCCGCTGCAGGTCTACCTGGATTCACAGATCAGTTACTCGCGCTTCGACACCATCGACGAATTCATTTCCGAGGTCGTTGCGGCGTTTGCCCGACATGCGCCGAGTGATCATCATCTGGTCATCAAATTGCATCCGATGGACCGCGCCTACAGCGACTACGGACCGGTCATCGAGTCCTTGCGCAAGTCTCTTGGACTGGGCGAGCGGCTGCACTACGTCGACGTCATCAACCTGCCTGCGGCACTTCGCGGCGCGCGCGGGACGGTGGTCATCAACAGCACGGTCGGGCTGTCATCGCTGTTGCATGGCACTCCGGTGAAGTGCCTGGGCCACGCAGTCTACGACATGCATGGACTCACTCACCAGGGTCCAATCGGCGACTTCTTCGAGCATCCGACGCCAGTGGACCGCTCGTTATGCAGGCGCTTCGCTCGTTGGCTTCGCCAGAACAACCAGCTGAACGGCACTGTCTGGAGCCGCCTATACGAAGATCCTGCCCGCCTCATCGCGAAGCCCTTTGGCCAAGTGTCGGCCGAGACCGAGTCAGCGATTCCGCCGCGGGGGTGGGCGGCACGCCCCGGTGAAATCGCCGGTTGAAGAATACGCGGGATCGACGGTCGCGCGCATTTGTCCACGGGCGCCGCGCAGCGAAGGCAGAAGCGCTAATCTCGCTTGACCGCCCGCATGCTGATCGCCGGCGGAAACACTCGAGCGTGGATGTTGTCGGGGACGGCGCGCCATGCCATCTCGCGCAGCGTTTTGATGTTGCGCGAGGTCAAAAAAACCGAGTCCATGCTAGCGGTGCACGGGTCGACGGTGACGAGCTCCAAGACTGCAACGTCGGGCACCATTTCCCGAACGTCGTCAGCGAACTCGGTCCCATAGATATGAAACTGGCGATCCGGGCCGAGGGTGAGCGTGGACGGAGCGGACGCGTAATTGGAGACCGTGCCACCGACGCTGAGCAGGACCACGCCGTTTGCTCCCACGACCCGCTGCATCTCCTTCAGCGCTGCTGCATGGTCCGGAACGTGATTGAGGACGTGGCTGGAGTAGATCCAGTCGTAGCGAGCATCTGGCAGCTCGATGTTCTGCAAATCGAGGCTGTTCTCGCCGCCCCAGACGGAAACGGTCATCTCACGAAACCAGGCGGGGTCCGGCCCAGGGTCCCGACTGAATTGCAGCAACCTTTTACCCTCAGTGAAATGCGGCCGCAGTCGATCCAGCACGCGGCGAACGATGCGATGGCGTTCGAGCGAGTGGCATGACCCGCAAAGCGGCAGACGGCCGGTGGGAGCGAGGCGTTGGCTCGGACCGTGGCGGAACGCGGTTCCACCGCAGATGTTGCAGGGAGCGCAAGGCGCCTCCGAATCCATGGCTCGTCTTAGCGCCGGAGAGGGGACGGTGTCGAGTGCCCGGCGATTGGAATTTCGGGGCTTTGCTAGTCCGAGCCTGAGGTTGGGCGGACCTCCCGCGACCCGCCGAGGGCACGGCCCGCTCAAGCGAGCTCGACCCGAGGCTCTTTGCATCAGCCAGCAAAAGCGACTATGGAGCCGCAGGGTTGCATTTGCCGGTTAGTTCAAAGGCATCTCGCAACGGTGGCTCCGTGTCCCATTTGGATCCGTCGCAGTACATGGCTGATCGCAATACCGCGCGGGTGTGGGCAAGCCGGAGCGAGGCCGTCCGGCGAGCCACCCGCGTCGCCTACGGTTGGTTGCGAGGCGGCTGCGACAAGCGTAATCGCCTAGACATCATCGTGCTCTCGAAAGCTCTGAAACGAAACATCAATGGCGGACAATAAGTTAGCGCGTAAGGTCAAGAAGCTCTTCAAGAAGCCCGACGAGTTCTTTGCAGATTCCGGGAACCCGGCCGTGCAAAAGCTCGGAGATCTGTGGAAGCGGCGCGCGGCCCGACACGCTACCGGAGCTGCTGCTTCGGCTAGTGCCGAGGCCAAGCCGCAAAGCGCGCCGCCGATGCAGCGCGATCCGGAAACACTCAGCCAGGCCTCCGCCCTCGTGAAGCGGGCTGCCAAAGAGCAGTTTGCCGGAAACTTGCAAGGGGCCCTGGAGCTCTTCTTGCAGGCAACGGCGCTCAACCCGGATGATGGCGACGCTGTCGCGGGCGAGGCAGGGTGCCGCTTTCTGCTTGGCCAGTACACGGTGGCGTCAGAGCTGTTCGAAGGTTTGGTTGCGGCTCGGCCCGCCTCCCAGGACTTCCGCCGCGCTGCAGAGCTCAGCCGCTTGATGCTAGCCGAGCGCTCCTCTCGCACGCTGCCCCCAAACTCGCTCCTTTGCGTGCTCGAATCGAGCACCCACAAAGCCGTCAAAGGCTGGGTCTTGAGTGACGGGTCTCGTCAGAAGGTCTCCGTAGCCCTGTTCGTCGACGGACTCCCGGCAGGCAGTCAGCTCGTCGAGCTCAAGGCGCGACCTGCCAAAGGCCTCCCGTTCGTCGAGTTCACGTTTGGCCTATCGCGCGACGTTTGCGACGGCGCCGAGCACGAGCTCGCCGTGCGCTTCGAGGGGCGTCCGCACCACGTGTTCGGTAACCCACAGCGTCGCGTCGTGGGTGAGCTCAAGGTCGGCGAGTTCTACGTGTCGTACGGCTACGTTCGCGGCACGCTGTGGCCGCAAGCCTTTCTGCGAGAAGGGCTCGAGCTGCAGCCGCAGCAAACCACGGTCAACGTGCTGCTCGACGACGTGGTCGTACGCGAGTTGGTGGTCAACTTCGTCTGGGACAACGGCGTACCGCAACTGGCCCCGTTTTCGTTCAAGCTCCCGATGACGGTCAACGATGGAAGCGCGCACCAGGTGCGCGTGCACGTGCCCGATTTGGGCAGCGAGCTTGCAACCCCTGACGGGCAGGCCGCGTTCGTCGTGCGGGAGCAGCTGTGTGGCCAGGTCGAGGAGCTCAAGCTGGGCATGCTGACGGGCTGGGTTTTCGACGTCAGCCGCCCCTCGGAGCCGCTGGAAGTCAGCTTGTTCGATGGCGATTTGTTCATCGAGAGCAAGCTCACCAACTTGCTGCGCGCTGACGTGAACAAAACGTTCGGCACGGAAGGCAACCATGGCTTCGTCTTCCAGCTGCCAACCGAATTGGCCGATGGGCATGGCCACTCCCTACGCGTTTACGTAGGCTCGCACCGCTTGCCGTCCGGCTTCGGCGATCAACCCGTGACGATCGATCGCGCTGGCTTGCTAGGCGGCCCCAAGCGCTTCCAAGGCAACGCGGAGGTACTCACCTCCGAGCGTATCGCCGGCTGGGCCGCCGACCTCGCTGCGCCGAACCGCCCGGTTCACGTTACGGTGCGCGTGGACGGCCTGGCGGTCATCACGCAGCTTGCCAATCAGTTCAGCGCCCGCGTGAAGGACGCCGGAAAGGGTTCCGGTCACCATTGGTTCTACATCCCGCTGCCGTCTCGCTTGATGAACGGTAAGGCTTGCCAGGTCGAGGTGTCGATCGCGGAGAGCGGCGGGAAGGTCGTGATCGGGAAGGGGACCGTCAATTTCACTCTGGTCGATTACTTCGGCAACCTTCCGCGACCGACGTCGTTCGACGCCAGCAAGGCCCTGCCACAGAATGGCAAAGCAACGACGCAGCTTTCGTTCGACGCGGTAAAGCCAGTCATTTCGCTGATCATCCTCAACCTCGACGGTGAACACCTGCTGCCCGGGCTCTTCGACTCGATTGCGCGGGTAGCTTGGAACGTGCCGATCGAAGTCATTTTCATCGATCACGGCTCGTCGGATCAGAGCCTCGCCATAGCCAACGAAGCCGAACGCCGTCTGCCGATGCGGGTCATCGCGCGGAACTCCAACTATTCGTTTTCGGAGTCGAACAACTTTGGCGCAAGCCTTTCGCGTGGCGAATACCTGGCGTTCGTCAACAACGACATCGTGTTCCAAAACGATTGTCTGACTCCACTGTGCGCGCATTTCGCCGACGCGAGCGTGGGGCTAGCCGGCTTGCGCCTGGTGGAGCCAGTGCTCGGACCAGATGGCGAAATGAAGCTCGAGCCACACCATGTCGCGGTCAAGCTGGCCCCGTCATTGGTGGCCGAAAAGACGCACGGCCGGATGTACATGCCGCTCGAGATCGGCAGCGACGAGGGCGCCGCGCCGGGCTGCGACGACGTTCCGGCGGTGACCGCCGCGCTGATGGTGTGTCGCAAGAGCGATTTCCTCGCGGTGCGCGGCTTCGACGAGGGCTACTTCTACGGCCTCGAGGACATCGACCTGTGTCACAAGTTCCAGTTCGCCCTGGGTAAACGCGTGGTCTGCGATACGCGTGTGTCCGCGATCCACTTGCGCAGCGCTACCCGCAATCGCGCAAAGAAAAAGGTCGAGAGCGCGTCGGTAACCGTGGCCCCGCAAAGCGCCATGCAGAACCGTGAGCGCTACGTCGCTCGCTTTGGTCGCAAGTTCACTCGCGATATTTTGCTATCGCTCGTGCGCGGTCAGACCTTCTGGCGAAGGGAGCCATTGCAGGTGACCTTCGCGGTTACCGAGGCCGACATCAACACGGGCGCCGGTGATTTTTTCACCGCACTCGAGCTGGGCGAGGCGCTGCGTGAAGAGTTTGGCTACAAGGTCATGTTCGTTGCGATAACGAACTACGAGCTGCCCGGCACCGACGTGCTGATCGTGATGCGTCACGACTACGACATCCGCAAGGTCAGCTTGGCCAATCCGGGGCTGATCAACGTGGCCTGGATCCGGAACCGCGTCGACCAATGGCTTGCGACCGGCCTGATGGACGCCTACCACACGGTGTTCTGCTCTTCGCAGGCGGGCGTCGACGAGATCTTCAAGCATACGGGGCGGGAACCGGCGCTTCTGCCGATCGCCACCAACCCGAAGCGCTTCAAGCCGGTTCCGCCGCAAGCGCACTTGGCCTCCGACGTGACCTTCAACGGCCACTTCTGGGGCTCCAATCGCGATGGCCTGGAGTTGATCGAGCCCGAGCGCATCGACGGCAAACTGGCCATCTTTGGGCTCGGCTGGAACAAGCGGCCCGAATGGCATCCGTACTGGCGCGGCCAGCTACCCTATTTCGACATGCCCGAGGTTTACGCTTCGACCTCGATCGTCATCGACGACTCGCATCCGGTGACGCGTCGCTGGGGCTCCTTGAATTCTCGAGTGTTCGATGCTCTCGGAGCTGGAAAGCTCGTGCTCACGAACTGCCGCGAGGGCGCCCAGGCCGTGTTCGGCGATAGCCTCCCCACTTATGCTTCGGCCCAAGAGCTCGAAGGGCTGATCAATCACTACCTGCACGAGCCGGCCGAGCGCGAAGCCCTAGCGAGCCGGTTGCGCGCGGAGGTACTGGCCAAGCACACGTACAATCATCGTGCGCGTGTGGTCAAAGGCGGGCTCGAGAAGGTGCTCACTAGCGGGCTCCGCTTTGCGATCAAGGTGCCGGTACCCAAGCCCAAGGAGAAAGAACTTTGGGGCGACTACCACTTCGCGCTGGGGATTCAGCGCGCGCTCGAGGCTCGCGGCCACACCGTGCGCATCGACCTCCTGCCTTTCTGGAAGGGGGGCCTTTCCATTAGCGATGACGTCGTGCTGGTCTTGCGTGGCCTCAGCCAGTACGAGCCGTCTCCGCGCTCGCTGAATCTCATGTGGCTGATGAGCCATCCGACCGAGGTGGCCTACGCCGAGTGCGAAAAATACGACCACGTCTTCGTCGCGTCGCGTTCCTTCGCCAAAACGCTCGGTGACACGCTCAACGTGCCGGTTTCGGAGCTGTTGCAGTGCACCGACCCGGCGCTGTTCTCACCGCGCCCGAAGCCGGACGGGCTCTCGGTGCCAGACGTGCTGTTCGTCGGCAACTCGCGCAACCAGAAGCGCCGCATCATTCGCGATTGCCTCGAGGCGAACATCGACGTCGGCGTTTACGGCTCGATGTGGGAGCGCCTGATCCCCGAGCGACTCTGGCGCGGGAAACACATTTCGAACCGGGACCTGGCCGCCTACTACTCGAACGCCAAGGTGCTGCTCAACGATCACTGGCCTGACATGGCGCGTCACGGCTTCATTTCGAACCGAATCTTCGATGCGGGGGCGTGCAACGCCACGATCGTGACCGACCCCGTGGAAGGCCTCGAGGAGCTTTTCGGGGACTTGGTGCACGTGTACGACGACGCTGCGCAGCTCGCGCCTCTTGTCCAGCGGTTGGCTGCGGACGATGTCGGCAGCGCCGCGCGAGGCGCGACGCTGGGAGCCCTCATTCGACGCGAGCACACCTTCGGTCATCGCGTCGATGCGATGTTGCGCGTGGTCGAGCGTCTGCTCGGTCACGGTGCGGTGGTTGGTGAAAATGGCGCCGCGGTGCGCTCGGCCAGCCTTGCCGCCCAGTCGCGTGAGCAGCACGCGGCTCCGGCGATGGGGCTGCTGACGTGATCGCAGACCCCACGGCGCCGCTGGCGAGCTGCAATGTTTGCGGGGGCAGCGAGTTTCAGCCCGGACCCTTCAAGCGGATGTCGAGGACGGGCCGACTCCCCAGTTGCGTCGCTTGTGACTCGCTCGAACGCCATCGCATTGCCCGCCGGGTGATGAATTCATTGCCGGAGTCACTGATCAGCGGCAAGCGGGTGCTGCAATTCAACGACGACGGCGGTGTCGACAAGGCGCGCGTCGCCGAGCATCGCGTTTCGCCGCACGGCAGCCTCGACACGCAAGCTCTCGAAGAGGGGCGCTACGATTGGATCGTTGCGCACCACCTGGTGAATGCCGTGGAGGACGACGTGGGGTGGCTGCGTGAGATGCTGCGGGTGGCCGGTACCAGGGGCGTGGTGCTGCTCACTGTTGGCGGCACCAGCGACCGCTTCGAGACCGAGGTGTTCCCCGCGGCGAAGGGGCCCTATGCCGCGTTCAGGCACTACGGCGGGGATTTCGTAGCGCGCTTTTACGAGCAGCTGCCAAACGCCAATGCGCTCGAAGTCGTGGCGACCGACCCCTGCACGGCCACGCTCGACGTCGTCTTCATGTACTCGCGGGATGTGGAGGTGCTGCGGCAGATCGGGCGCGTGATGGCGCCCAACAACGTCTACGCCCGGCTGACGCTCGCTCGTGATTCTAGCCAGCAGGCGGAGTCGACGTCCCCCGTCGTCGGCACGCCACCTGCCGTCCGTTCCAAATCGCCGCTGCCGTTCGGAGCAGTCAACGCGAGCCGGGTGCAAGGCGCTCGCGATGACGCGCGCTGGCAGCCCCTCCTGGACGAGCTCTCGGAGTGGAGGCGTTTGGGCCGGAGCCCACGCTTTTGGATTCGCGACGACGATGCCACTCGCGAGAACGGGAAGCTCGACGCGCTCTGGCAGACCTGTGCAGCGAATCGGGTCGCGCTCGCGTGCGCCGCCATTCCGATGTCCATGGACTCATCGCTCATCGAGTGGGCGAAGGGCAAGAACTGGCTGGTGATGTTGCAGCACGGGTACGACCACGTGAACCGTGCACCAGCTAGCGCTAGCTCAAGCTCGGAGTTTCCCGAGGAGCGCGAGCTCGGCGATGCACTTCAAGCCATCCGTAACGGTCAGGAGCTGATGACTGCCTTCCGCTCCGCGCGGCTACCCGTGTTCGTGCCACCCTGGGGTACCATCGCGCCGCGAGTGACGGCCAGCCTGGGCGAGCTCGGGTTCCGCGGCGTGTCCGTTCACTATTTGCGCCAAGCGCCTCGGCAGGACGGCATCGCCGTTACCAACACGCACGTGCTGCTGCCACGACTGACGCAAGGCGGCTGGACGTTCGAGATCGAATCGCTGGTGGAGCAGCTGGTGAGCGCCTTGGCTTCCGTCCGTGCTCGGCCTGAAGGCGATGCGCGCGAGCCAATCGGTGTGAACACTCACCATCTGAGCGTGGGCGAAGCCGAGCTTTTGGCGCTCGACAGCTTGGTGCACATCACGCGTTCTTTTGGCGCCGAATGGCCGCATCCGTCTGATCTGTTCGAGCAGGCGTCTTAGGTGACTGGTGTCGAACGACACCAGTTTCCGTCGTTCCTTCGGGTGGCTAGTCTGGTTCGTCGCGTCGCTCACCGTCATCGGCGCGGCGTGCTACTCGGCGCGCCACCAGGGCGCTGCGGCGAAAGCCGTGTCTGCCCCGCCAGCGTCCCGACGCGTCCAGCCACTCGAGCGCGCGGCGATTGCTCAGGTCGGTCCGCTGCTGAGTCGCATAGAGCGGACGCGCAGCGATGGTTCGGCTGCCGTGGTCGAAGGTTGGGCTTGTCGGCAGGGGGTGCCGATGAGCGTCGATTTGCAAGTTTATGCCGGTGCGCCTGCGGTGTTCGCGGATGGGAGCGGCCTCGGCGGCACGCTGCTGAAAACCACGGTCAAGCGCTTGCCGAGTTCTAGTGCGGTGCTCTCCGCCTGTGCCGCGGGAAGCGGCGGAGAGTTCAACTTCGAGATAAGCATCCCTGCTGCCGTGCGCGAGCAGTATCAGGGGCTTCGCTTGTACGTGCATGAGAAGCCGAAGGCGGCGGGCGCCGTCGCGACCTTGCTCGAAGATCCTGAGGCCGGCGTCATGCCGCTCGATAGCGCGGTTCAGGGCCTGCTGCTCGCGGGGGTGCCCAGCGTGCTCGTGACACCCACCGTGCTCTCGGGGCTGCGTTCCTCGAAAGAGCTAGCCGCCAGCGGGCCTTGGCGACAGCTGCTGCGGATAGCGCGAGACGTGCCTTCGGACCCGCGGCCCTTTGCCCAGACTTCCTGCCCGGATTTCATCGACTCGATCGAGCGCGATTTGGCGCAGGTGCCTTACTTGGCGCTGGCCTGCCGTGTCACCGACGACACGGCTCAATGCCAAAAGGCGAAGAGGATTCTATTGGGTTGGGCGAACGCGAAGATACCCGGGTGCGAGCCCGACATAGAGCGCGGGCTCACTATCGGCCGATATCTAGGACAGATTGCCGAAGGGTACGCGCTGCTCGCGGTCGACATGACGGAGCCCGAGCGCGCGACCGTGCGCCGCTTCGTCGCGGGTTTGGGGCGCCAGATTCAGGGCGCCAGCGCGCGCTGGAACGAGGACTTGGGCTGGGAAGGTCCCAACAATCACTTGCAGTGGCACAACTACGGCATGGCCGTGGCCGGGTTGTTGTCGCGAGACTTCGAGTTGGTTGGCTACGCGCTGGCAAGCTCCAAGAACACGCAGACCTATCAAGGTGCGGCTCGGCCCCGGCACTTCCTCGGCATGGTCGAAGACTCGATTTTCGAGGCAGGCGGCAAGCACAACGTGTTTCGGAGCGAGGGCTACGATCCTGGCGAGGCTCACGTGGCCACCGGCGAAATCTGGGATCGCTATCGGCATGCGACCCCTGGTCACCATGGCCTCGCCTATAGCCTGTTCGCCCTCTCGGCCATGATGTACACGGCCCACCTCGCGACGATCAACGGCCTCTCGTACCAAGGCAAGCCGCTGATTTTTAGCAGCGATTCGCGGAGTCCGGCATCGACCCCTTCCATTCTGAGCTCGCTCGACTTCTACTCCAAACTGATGCTCGACGCCGTTCGCTGCGAAGGGGAGGGGAGAATCGCGTACCCGCCTTATCGTGGCGAGCGGGCGTGCAGCGGCGAGGCGTCGGTCGCTTGTTTCATGCTCGGAGCCGCGTACCTTTCCGCTGACGCCCGCGCGCAGGTCCTGGATGCTGCCAACATTTGCCGCGCCGCGCGCGCCAACCCAGGCAGCGACGAGGACCTCTATCCGGCCGACATCTACCCGCGAAACGGCTTTCCGCAGCTGTACCTACTGATCGTTACCGGTCAGTACGCTGCGCCCCCGCCCAAGCTTACCTGCCCGCGTTAGAATCGATTGCAGGAAGACCACTCGAAGCCTCCCCCGTGACCCCGCGGTCACACACTGTGATGAGGTCGCTAGCGCGACACCGGGGCGGTAGTCGCACGCATGAGGTACACTTGCCTCGGATCGACGTAGTCTTCTGAATTGCCCCCGACCGAGCCGATGAAGTGACCGAACGACAACCGCCGCGGTAGCAGCGGTGGCTCCTGGAAATAGAGCGGCGTGCCCTCGAGAGGCCCGTCCACCGCGAATACGTAGCAGCGCCCTGCTTCCAGCAGGACGTCGAGTGGGCCGGAGGAGAAGAGGTTCATACCCGCCGGGTGCTGCCTATCCTCGCTCGCGATCGGTCGAAGACCGTCGGCCGAAGGCTCGAGGACCAGCCAAGTCAAAGTCGCGGGCTGCGGCAAGGAGAGCGCCATTTGCAGCTCGGTCAGCCTGCGCGCGGAGTCCACGCACACCGCGTTGCCTGCGAGCGAGGTGAAACTGGTCAGGGTGAAATCGTCACCACCCAGCGTCTCGCTCACGGTGCTTACGCAGGTGCCCAGCGAATCGCAGATCTGTCCGTTCGCTGCGCAATCGATCGTTACGGATGCGAGTGATAGCCCGTCTTCGCCGCAAGGGCCGAGCTGATTGGCAAAGCAAGCGCTGTCGCCTGCGGAGCAGCCCAGCTTTTCGCAGTGCACGTCGCCCCCCGCATCACTACACACCGAGCCAATCTCACAGGTCTCGTAGTAGACGATCGCGAGCCCCAGATCGTTGCACCGCGTGACGTGGTCGACGATCCTGTCGCTGCACGACAGCTCACCTGGAGTGCAAATCGGGGATGTGCACTCCGCGTGGTTGCCTTCTTGCGAACAGACCTTGTCGCCGCAATCGACGCCCGGTCCCGGAAATCTGCCCTGTAAACAGGCGACCACCTCGTTACCCCGACAGATCGCGTCTCCGTCGGAACAAGCGTTGCTCGCGCAGTCGCCGCCCCAGACGCACTGAAAAGCGTCTCCCGTGCAATTGCCTACTAACGCGCTCGAAGAGCCGTTTTGATTGCACTGGGCGACGATCTGTCTATTCAGGCAACGCCGCTCGTTGGGGGTACACGGCACGCCCTCGAACGGGGGGAGGCAATCGGCGCCACCGGGGCCATAGCGGTCGGGGTCGGTGTAAGAATGGCTGCGGTAGGACGCATGACACGGTAACTCTGGTGAGCAATGCTCCGCGACGGCGAATGCCGCGCCGCTGCGGCTGCACGCATAGACGTCTCCGTTTCGACAGAAACGCTCTCCCGCCGCGCAGACCGGAGAGGCGACCGGCTCGCAACTCGCGCTTTTCGCGCTGCACGCGGTGCCGACCTCGCACTCGTGAAAGAACCTGACCCCCACGCCGTCGGCCGTGCAGAGGTACACGTCGTCACCGATGCACAGCCGCTCCCCAGGGGAGCAAGCTCGTTCGCTGCACGCGCCGCTGTGACAATGCTGACCATCCGACGCGCAATCGTGTCCACCCGGCGCTGGCCCAGAGCCATCGGGCTCGCACGTCGTGCTGAGCTCGCCGTCGCACACGGGTTGATTCGGGACGCAGGGCGTCGGCCTACAGCTGCGCAGCGCCGATTCGGTCTCGGCGCAGGTGTTGGGCGGGCAGTTCCAATTGATGTCCCTCGACTCGAGGCACGCCTCAGCTCCCTGGCAATCCACCCACAGCTCGGCGGAGGTTCCCGTGTCATTGCACCTCCAAACGTCGCCGTCCCGGCATTCCATCGTCAACGGCGCGCAAGCCACCGGCTTGCACGAGCCATCGACACAAGTCTGGTTTTTCGCGCAGCCGGCGTCACTTCTGCAAGCGGGATGGTCGCCGTCGCCGCAGCCACCCACCGCGAGCGCAGCCCAAAGCAGCCAGGCCAAGGCCCGCAGTCCTTCGCGGCGCACGGCGCACCAAGACCGCGCCGCAAGCACAGATTGAACCATCCCCACTCCCATAGTTATCGGGATCGTGCTCGCAATGCGCGATGGCGTCAAGCGTGGCCAGCGCCACACTCGAGCTAGCTATCGGCCCAATTCAGGAGCAAGTCCATATCGACGAGGATGTCTCTATCTTGTGGGCGTGTGGTAATTTGGTAGCCTGGCCCATCGACGGTTGCGCAACGAATCTCTTCGTAGTCGACACCGACGATGCCGGACACTCGCCAAAAGAAGCTGTCTCCCATGCAAGCCGGCGCCAAGGTAAGAAGGCGCGAGCCCGGTGGGCTGAAAAGCGCGTTGGCGAGGCCGGACCCCATTGGGCCGACCACGTGAGACGCCTGCGCGAACAGCCGAACCTGCTCCACCCAAGTGAGAGTCTGAGGTTCTACCAGCTCGAAACCGCGAGCCTCCAACTCGCGCAGGACCTGGGTCTCGTTGACGATCACCCTTCCCTGACTGCCGCGTCGCGGGACGTACAATTTGCGCGTGGCTGGGCCGCGACCGCCGCACTTCGCTACGATCTCGTTGGCGAAGTCGGCGAGCAGGGGTGACAAATAGCGGTCGGTGAGCGCGAAACCCTCCACTACGTACAACTTCTTGGCCCGAACTGGCCCATGCCCGGGCTGGTTGATGATCGGCCGAGCAAGCAAGCCAGCGCAGCGTGCGACCTCGGTGTAGACGTCGAGCATGACCTTCGTCGATGCCTCGGTCAGCAGCGAAAATGGGCGATCACCGAGTATCGATGCGGCCGCCCACGCGCTGCCCATGACCTCGGTAATGACGTGGCCGTAGCAGTTGCCACCGGGTCGCATGGCGAGCAACACGGGTTCATCGACCGGTTTTGCCTTTTCTAGATTCTCGGCGAACTCAGCCCTGGCCTGTGCCAACACTGCGGGAGCGAAGAACTCGCCGGTGGCGCTGACGATGCTGCCGTCGGACCGAAAGACGAGCCCCTCGGAAAGGGCCAGCGCGTTGTCGATCTCCAGGACCGTGATGGGCACGGCCGGCCAGCGACGCTTCTTCCACGCTTTCTGCTGCCACGTCGCGGTGGGACCCGGCGTGGGCGCTTCGCCACGCACGCGTACCGCTGGCAAGCTCAAGCCCGGTGCCTCACGCATCGCTACGATCTCGGTGTAGTCGATCATTCAGGCCGCCCTCCTAGTGCGCCTCTGTCGCCGCCTATACCCGGGAGGTTGGCAGCGACGCCGTCGCCGTATGTTAACGAAGAAAACTGCGCCAATTTCAACATCGCAAACACGCAAGGCTACTACGAGGCGCACACGAGTGGAACCCAGATCACGCTAGCCTTCAGTCGGTGGACATCGCGATCAATGGGGCAGTTCATGAAAGAAAATGTAAGCGTGACGTTCGAGCCTCGTCAGCTCCCCGAGCGTGATGTTCACCCGTGGATAAGCCCGCCTTCATGAGTCCGAGAGGTTTCGATGGTGCGCAGCTGAGGAACATGTCGTCAATCCGCTGGCGGCGATGTGCCGTTTGCGAGCTTTCCGATCGCTCTCGGCCTGCGAGATGCCGCCGTCGACGAGTTGCCACCACCCGAGCCCAGCGCGCGCCTCGGGCAGGCGAGACCGCCTGGGTCGTGTTCCCTCAGACGGAGCTGAGCTGACGCGCGAGGACACCTAGGCCTTGCCACGGTCGAGCCAATCTACGAGCAACTTCAAATCCACCACGACGTCCTTATCTTGGATGCGCTTGGTTCGTTGGTAGCCTGGGCTATCCACGGTGGGGCAACGGATCTCTTCGTAGTCGAGGCCGATTACGCTCGTCATTCGCCAGAAGAAGGTGTCTGCAACGGACGCTGGTGCAAGCGTTGCGATCCGTGCGCCCAAGGGGCTGAACATCGCGTTGGCAAGGCCCGACCCCATAGGACCAACCACCTGGGACGCTTGCGCGAATATTCGAACTTGCTCCACCCAAGTCAGATTCTGAGGCTCCACCAGTTCGAAACCGCGAGCTTCCACCTCGCGCAAGACTTCGGCCTCGTTGCGGACTACTCGTCCTTCGCGAGCGTGTCGTGGGACATAGAGTTTGCGGTTGGCCGGGCCTTGCGCGCGGCAGCCCTCGACGACCGCTCGCGCGAAGTCGGCGAGCAGCGGCGAGAAGTAGCGATCGGTGAGTGTGAACCCCTCCACCACGTACAACTTCTTGACGCGAACCGGCTCGTGCGCTTGCTCGTTGATGATGGGTCGCTTGAGCAGCCCGACGGAACGGGCCGCCTGGGTGTAGACGTCAAGCATGCGCGGCGTCGAAGCCTCCGTCAGCAAAGAAAACGGGCGATCGCCGAGCAGCGAGGCGGCCGCCCATGCGCTCCCCAAAACCTCCGTAATGACGTGGCCGTAACAGTTGCCGCCGGGCCGCATGGCGAGCAAGGCCGGCCCATCGAAACATTTCGCATTCTTGAGATTCGCGTCGAACTCAGCGGCGGCTTTTGCTAGCGCGTTGGGACTGAAGAACTCCGTAGTCGCGCTGACGACGGTGCCGTCCGAGCGAAAGACCAAGCCTTCGGTCAGGACCAGCGCGTCCTCGATCTCGAAGACCATGATGGGGACGGAAGGCCAGTGACGCTTGTTCCACTCACGATGCTGCCATCGTGCGACGGAGCCTGCGGTGGGCTCTTCGCCCCGCACGCGCACCGGCGGCAAGGTCAACGCCGGTGCATGGCGCATTCCCACGAGCTCAGAGTAGTCAATCACGCTGCCTCCAACGCCGTCAGATAGTCGTCGGCTCCTAGCACGGAATTAAGCGCACCTAAGTGGAACTTGCATCGCCAAGAAATAAATCCGAAGAAAGTGAAAACGAGAGACTCTCGGGACCAGCGTGAGTTCATTGGGCGTGCAAGCGTTCCAGCACGAGTTCGGCCAACGCGAGGGAGGCCGTGAGCCCGGGCGACTCAATGCCAAATAGCTGAACTAGCCCGGCGACCCCGTGGCTGCGCGAATCGCTCAAAGTGAAATCCTGAGCCGGGCCGCCAGCGTCCACGAGCTTCGCTCGAATGCCTGTATAGCCCGGGATCAAGTGTGCTTCCGCGAGACCGGGGTAATAACGACGGATGGCTGCGCAGAAGGCCTGCTTCCGTGAGACATCGAAGGTGTAGTCGACGTCCCCCACGTACTGAACGTCGGGTCCGAAGCGCGCTTGACCGACGAGGTCCAGGGTGACGTGCAAGCCGAGACCACCGGGCTCCGGCACCGGGTAGACGAGCCGAGAGAACGGAGACTTGCCCGACAGCACGAAATAGTGCCCCTTGGCGTAGTAGGCCGGAGGAATGGAGCTCGGAGGGATGCCCTGAATGCGCGCGGCCAGGTCCTGCGCGAACAGCCCGGCACAATTCACGAGCGTCCTGCAGCGTGCGCGGAACGGTTCGTTGCCGCCGACTGCGAGTTCGAAACCGTCGTCCTTGAGGGTGCCACAGAGCACGGGCGAACAGAGGACCACGTGGCCACCCTGCTCTTCGATCTCGCGTCGTAGGGCGCTCATGAAGCCGTGGCTGTCAACGATGCCGGTCGACGGTGAAAAAAGTGCGCGGGCGGAGACGACTTCTGGCTCCAGCTCCCGTGCTTCGCGTGCTGACAGCCAGGTGAGGTCGAGAACGCCGTTGGCCTCGGCTTGCGCCTTGAGCCGCTCGAGGGTGGCGAGCTCCTCGTCCCGCGTCGCGACGATGAGTTTGCCGATGCGACGATGCTCGACGCCATGCGCACGGGCGTAGTCGTAAAGCATCCTATTGCCACGTACGCAGAGCGTCGCCTTGAGTGACCCCCTGGGGTAATAGATGCCGGCGTGTATGACCTCGGAGTTTCGTGAGCTGGAATGGCCGCCGATGGTTCGTTCGCTTTCCAGCACGACGACTTGGCGCCCAGCCAGCGCCAGCGCCCGGCCGACCGCAAGCCCGACGACGCCCGCGCCGATCACGATCGCGTCGAATTCCTGCGTCGGTCCAAGGCTTTCTCGCAGACGATTCTTGGACATCCCGGGATGCGAGCGAGCTAGCACGTCTTGCCTGCCCGCGCCGTCGGGCGGGTACGAACGTCACCACGCCGCGACGGCGGGCGCATTGACTTCCAGGAGGTCTCTGCGACAATCTCACGCCGCGGGAGTATGCATGTCAAAGTGCCTGATTAGTGGCGCAGATACCGAGACTTTTCTTTCGTTCGGTAGGATGCCGATCGCGAATGGATTCCTCGACGCCGACCAGTTCGGGAACGAGCACTTCTTCGAATTGAAGGTTGGTTATTGCCCTGAATCGAAGATGGTTCAGCTCACCGAGCTCGTCGAGCGTGAGCGGATGTTTCACGAAAATTACGCCTTCTTTTCGTCGACCTCGCGGCGGATGGCGGAACATTTCGGTCGCTTCGCCGGTTTCGTGGAGTCGCGGTACCTCGAAGGTTCGAGCGATCCGTTCGTGGTCGAAATCGGAAGCAATGACGGCATCATGTTGCAGCACTTCGCTGGCCGAAACGTTCGGCACCTCGGCATCGAGCCGTCGGCGAACGTGGCCAAGGTTGCGATCGACAAGGGCATCCGCACCATCTCGGAGTTCTTCGATGAGGCGCTGGCGCGGCGCATCGTCGCCGAGCACGGCCAGGCCGACGCGTTCATGGGGGCGAACGTGATGTGTCACATCCCCTACATGCATTCGGTGATGGCGGGTGTCCGGCTGTTGCTCAAGCCGACCGGCGTGCTCGTGTTCGAAGATCCGTACCTCGGCGACATAGTCGAAAAGACGTCGTACGACCAAATCTACGATGAACACGCATTCTACTTTTCGGTTGCCTCGGTCGAATACTTGGTCGCTCGTCACGAGCTGGAGCTGATCGACGTGATCGCACAACCCGTCCACGGCGGGTCCATGCGCTACGTCATCGGGCATCGCGGCGCGCGTCCGGTCTCCGAGAACGTCTCGAAGCAGCGGCGCTTGGAGCAGCAGCTCGGGCTCGACCGTGCGGAGACGTACCAGCAATTCGCCCGCCAGGTGGCGCAATCGAAGCAAGACCTGATGACGCTGCTCGGCGACCTCAAGCGACAAGGCAAGCGGGTGGCCGCCTACGGCGCGACCTCCAAGAGCACAACCGTCACGAACTACTGCGGTATCACGCCCGAGCTCGTCGAGTACATCTCGGACACCACGCCCATCAAGCAGGGCAAATTCTCACCCGGTGCGCACATCCCAGTCGTTCCTCACGAGCGGTTCGCAAGCGGCTATCCGGATTGCGCGCTGCTTTTCGCCTGGAACCACGCACAGGAAATCATGGCTAAGGAGCAAGCGTTCCGCGATCAGGGCGGCAAGTTCATCCTGTACGTTCCCAAGGTGCATCTCACGTGATTCTGTGCGCGGATCCCAAGGCCGCCTATCTCGCGCAAAAGTCCGCGATCGACGCGGCCATAGCGCGAGTCTTGGGCAGCGGGCGATACATCCTCGGATCCGAGGTGACCGTGTTCGAAGCCGAATTCGCCCAGTACATCGGCGTCCGGCATGGCATCGGCGTCGCCAACGGGACCGACGCGATCACCATTGCGCTCAAAGCACTGCGCGTCGGACTCGGTGACGAGGTGATCACCACGGCTCACACTGCCGTCGCGACCGTTTCCGCGATCGAGCTCGCTTCGGCGACTCCGGTGTTCGCGGACATCGAACCCAAATATTTCACGCTCGACCCGGCGAAGGTCGAGCAAATGCTGTCGCCTCGCACCAAGGCCATCGTTGCCGTGCACTTGTATGGTCAGCCCGCGGATCTGACTGGGTTGCTGGAGATTTCGCGGAAGCATGGCATTCCCTTGGTCGAGGATTGTGCGCAATGTCACGGCGCGCGTTATGCCGGGAAGCGGCTCGGTAGCTTCGGCGCGCTCGCTGCATTCAGCTGCTACCCGACCAAGAACCTCGGCGCACTCGGAGACGCCGGCATCATCGTCAGCGACGATTCGGCACTCGCTGAGCGCTGCCGAGTGCTGCGCGAGTATGGTTGGGCGGAGCGCTACGTCAGTCACTCGCCGGGGCAGAATTCACGGCTCGACGAACTGCAGGCCGCCGTATTACGCGTCAAGCTCGCTCGCCTCGATGACGCAAATGCGTTGCGCGATGCGCGGGCGCGCAGCTACGACGAAGGTCTTTCGGAGCTTTGGTTTGGCCTGCCGGCACGGCGAGACAACGCTCAGCACGTTTTTCATTTGTACGTAGTCCGCTGCCGAGAGCGCGAGCGCGCGATCGCGCGCCTGCGGGCCGCGGGGGTCGCCCCGCTCGTTCACTACCCGGTGCCGATTCATCAGCAGCCCGCGTACGCGCGGCGGATTCGCGGCGCCGATGCGCTCCCCGAAACCGAACGCGCCGCCCGCGAGGTCCTCTCGCTACCGATGTACCCCGAGCTGCTCGAATCGGACGTCCAACTCGTGCTGGGCGCCCTCAGCGACCTCGAGGAGTCAGAATGATCGAAGGCGTGGTGATCAAGGAGCTCGTTACGCACGTCGACGAGCGCGGCTTCTTTCGCGAAATCATCCGCGTCACCGACCCGTTCTTCGAGGAGGGCTTCGGGCAGTGGGGGCATTCGCTCATGCATACGGGCGTCGCCAAGGCCTGGCACATTCATAAGTTACAAATCGACTGGTGGTACGTGGCCTGCGGTGTGCTCAAGGTAGGGCTATACGATACGCGTCCCGAATCGCCGACCCGTGGTCAGACCCAGGAGTTGTTGATGGGTGACCAGCAGCCAGGGCGAGTACTCCGGGTGCCCCCGGGCGTCGCCCATGGCTGCAAGGCGTTGATGGGGCCAGCGCATCTTTTTTACATCACCTCGCGCGTCTACGATCCTGACGACGAAGGTCGCATTGCGCACGATGACCCGCGCATAGGCTACGATTGGGCGAAGGGGCCGGCGATCAAATGACCCCCTCCAATCGCTTTGCACCAAAGCTTTCATGCGCATGAGCCAGCTCACCGGTGCAAGCTGCCTGATCACGGGCGGTGCCGGCTACATCGGTGCCGGCCTGTTGCGCGAGCTTGCGCAGGTTGCCGGCAGGGTGCGGCGTTTCGGCCGCTCCGAATGCCGCCCGCCGTTGCCCAAGGGGCAGCGCGCGGCCCTCGAGGACATGGTGGGCGACGTCGGCAATCGTGCCGATATCGGCCGCGCGATCGCCGACGTCGACTACATTTTTCACCTCGCAGCTCAAACCAGCGTTTACGTGGCGGAGGCGGACCCGCTGCGCGATCAGGAGGTCAACTTGCGCTCGATGCTCCAGCTCTTGGAAGCGTGTCGCGCTTCGGGGCGGTGCCAGACGGTCATTTTTTCCAGCACCAGCACCGTGGTCGGGTTACCGCAATGCTGGCCCGTGGACGAGTCTCCCCGCGAGGCTCCGATTACGACCTACGACGTTCACAAGTTGATGGCGGAGCAGTACCTGGAGTACTACGTGCGACGCGGGTTCATACGTGGAACGTCGTTGCGTTTGAGCAACGTGTACGGTCCTGGGCCGCGCAGCAGTAAACCAGAACGTGGCGTGCTGAATACGATGATCCGCCGCGCGCTGGCCGGCGAACCACTGAAGATTTTCGGGCACGGCGATTTCGTACGAGACTACGTCTATGTCGGGGACGTGGCACGTGCCTTCACTTCGGCTGCGGAGCGGTCAGAAGCAGTGAATGGGCAACATTTTTTGCTGGGCAGCGGCAAAGGCTTCACGCTGCGCGCTGCCGTGGAACGCGTCGCCGAGATCGTGGGCGCGGAGCTCGGAAAGCCCGTGCTGGTGGAACACGTCGAGCCGCCGGCCACGCTCTCCGCCATCGAGACGAGGAATTTCGTAGCTGACATCGGCGCGGTCCGGAAGGCTCTGGGCTGGGAGCCCCGCGTGTCGCTCGACGAGGGAATTCGTTTAACAATGGCAGCCACTTTGCTGGAGCACGAATCAGCATGAAGATCCTGGTCATAGGCGGAGCCGGATTCGTGGGAGCGAACTTGGTGCGCCGTTGTTTGCTCGACCCAAACAACCGAGTGACCGTGCTCGACTCCCTGGACCCGAAGCTTCGCTCTAGCGTCGCCAGCCTCAGACCCGTGTGGGATCGTATCCGCTTCGTCCGCGGCAACATGGGCGATGAGCCGTTGATCGCCGAGCTCGTGCAGGGGCAGGAAGTGATATTCAACTGTGCGGGCCAGACCTCGCACCCGCTGTCGTTGCAAGACCCGATTCACGACGCGGAGATCAACTGCGTCGCGAACTTGAAGCTGCTCGAAGCAGTGCGTCTGCTCAACCCCAGCGCCGTATTGGTGTACACGTCGAGCAGCACGGTGATCGGCAAAGCCGTTGGCGACCTGATCGACGAGTCGCACGGTGAAAAGCCGCTCGACATCTATTCGGCCAACAAGGGCGCGGCAGAGAAGTACTACCGCATCTACAATCGAGTTCACGATCTCAAGACGGTAGTGTTGCGGTTCGCCAATTTGTATGGGCCGCACGGCAAAGGGTATCCCGAATTCGGCTTCGTCAACTATTTCTTGCACCTCGCTTGGACGAACGGAGAAATTCAAGTGTATGCACCCGGAAGTCAGCGCCGCAACGTCATGTTCGTGGACGACGCTGCCGAGGTGCTATATCGCGCTGCGCTCGAGCCGCGCTTGTGGGGTGAGGTCTACTTCGCGGCGCACGACGAACACTTGTCGGTGCGCAGCATCGCGGAGAGCATCCTGCAAGTCTTGGGTCGTGGCTCGCTAAAACTCGTGTCTTGGCCCGACGAGCGAAAGAGAATAGAGGTCGACGACGTCAAAATATCGTCGGCGTTGCTTTCCAATATCATCGGCTTTCGGCCGCAATTCAGCTTCACCGAAGGCCTCACGCGCACGCTGGAAGTCTTGGAACGCGAACGGTCTTCGCGATGAAATTAGTCATCACCGGCGCCTTGGGGCACATCGGCTCCCGCCTCATCCACTCGCTCTTGCCGGGAGAGTTCTCCGAGGTGTTGCTGATCGACAACTTGGCGACTCAGCGCTATTCGTCGTTGTTCAATTTGCCTGCCGGTGTCCCATTTCGCTTCGTTGAAGCGGATGTGCTCGGCGCAGATTTGAATCAGCTGTTCTCGGGCGCGGACGCGGTGGTTCACCTGGCCGCGATCACCAATGCCGCCGGTAGCTTCGACATTCAGGATCAGGTCGAGCGGGTCAACTACGAAGGGACCGAGCGCGTCGCACGAGCGTGCCTCGTCAACGGCAGTCGCTTGGTGTTCTTGTCCACCACCAGCGTCTACGGTACGGCGTCCGAGGTTGTTGGTGAAGATTGTCCGGAGAGCGATCTCAAACCGCAAAGCCCGTACGCCCAGAGCAAGCTCAGAGCCGAAAAATTGCTGAATGAGCTCAATTCGAAGGCGGGGCTGCGTTCGATCTCGTGTCGTTTCGGGACCATCTACGGTAGCTCGATCGGCATGCGCTTCCACACGGCGGTGAACAAGTTCGTGTGGCAAGCGTGCCTGGGGCAGCCGATCAGCGTCTGGCGAACCGCCTTGCACCAGAAGCGGCCCTATCTCGAGCTGGGCGACGCCGTGAGGGCGCTCAAGTTCATTCTGGCTCGGGATCTGTTCGATGGTCGGGTCTATAACGTGCTCACCGACAACCTGACGGTCTCGCAAATCGTCGATGCAATTCGAACGTTCGTCCCCGATTTGAGCATGGAGCTGGTCGATGCCCGCATCATGAACCAGCTCTCGTACGAGGTCGCTCGCGACCGCTTTCTAGGGAAGGGCTTTCAGTATCAAGGCCAGATCGAGCGAGCCATCGGCGAGAGCGTCGCCCTGATTCGGAATGTTCGCAGGCCCTAAGCTCGAACTCTCGCGAAGGCTCTAGGAAGGCCGCGCCCGAGGTCTGGCTGGTGACTACGCACGTCCGACGAAAGCTCGCTCACGCAGGCTGTTTCCCGACGTGCGCAGCGGCTTTCGCGGCTTCCGCTTGGGCCTGCGTGAGCGTGATTTCCGCCCTGGCGGCCTCCTCGCGCGCAACTTGCGCACGCTTTTCGGCGTCGGCGACGCGATCCGCGCGGATCGCCAGATTCACCTCGTAAGCCTTACGGAGGAAGGTCTCGATATCAGCCGAGACCAGTTGAGGGAGCACGCTTCTCACGTAGCTTTCGGGCCAGTCCCACCACTTGATCTCGAGCAGCGACGCGATGACCGCTTCACTGAATCGATATTTGATGAGCTGCGCCGGATTGCCTCCGACGATGGCGTAAGGCGGCACGTCCCTGGTTACCACGGAACAAGTGGCAACGACCGCTCCGTCTCCGATGGTAACGCCGGACAGGATGGTAGAGTGTTGACCGAGCCACACGTCGTTGCCGATGCGCACGTCACCACGGGTGCTTGGATGGCCCGCGATTCCCTTTGCTTCCGGCCAGGTGTCGAGGACGGCCGTGAACGGGTAGGTCGTTACCCAGTCTGGTCGGTGGTTGCCGCCGAGCAAGATCGTGACACCACCCGCGATGGAGCAGTACTTGCCAATGAAAAGCTTGCCATCGTTGCCCCACTCCATGGCATTGGGCAGCCCGTAGGTGAAGTCGCCGATTTGGTAACCCTTGGTTTCGATCGCCTCGCGCAGCAGATCTTTGGTGTATTTGACCGGCATGGGGGGTCCCGTCGTTCGTTCGATCCCTATCTCGGCCGCACCGCGCCTAGCAACCGCCGCCGACGAAAAGTAGGTTTTTCGCGGATTGGCCGGCGCTGACTGGACGCAGCCGAGCCCTCGAACTCACGGATTTTTACCGAGCTGCTCCTGCAGTTCGCCCAAGATGTCTGCGAATGGAAGGAGTCGGAAGGCGTCCGTTTGAAGCAGGACGTCCTCGTACGCCGTGCGCGCGACGGCCTCCACGGATCTCTCGGCTACGGACGTTCGCCGCCCCTGCCACACGATCAGCTGGCCATGGTTGTCTGCAACTGTTCGGTAGCTGAACTGCTGGAAGAACGTCTCGATGAAGAACACCACGCGATAGACGTCGCCCATCCAAGAGGCGCTGGTCGCAATGTTGCTGTGCCTCAGTTTTCGGAAGACGGCCAAATCGCGGATGGCGGCGAAATGCGAGTCTGGAATGACGTCGTCGATGACGATGACACCTTTGGGCGCAAGGAACGGCAGCGCGTTGGTAAAGTCACGCAGCGTCTGCTCTAACGTATGCAGCCCATCGAGGAAGATGACGTCGAATCGATCGGACGGCGCCGCGACGCGTCCGAAGTACTCATCGCTGGTGATTTCGTGGTAGAGCGCCTCGGGCTGCGAGGCGCGTGCCGCTTCCACGTCGAAGTCGAAGTGTGGATCGACGGCAACCTTTCGCGAGGCCTTGACGGCGTGGAACGTTGCCCCCGTTGAGACGCCAATCTCCAAATAGCTGGGAACGGAGTGGCGCGTAAGGAGGCCTTGAACGACTTCTGCTCTCGATAGGGGCATGCTCGGGACTCTTTGTGCGAGGGACTAACCTGGGCAAGCGCGGGGGACGAAGGAGCTCAGGACCTCTATGCCATCCGTGGCTCGTACGAACGCCATTCTCGGAGCGGCAGGAGGCCTGGGCGGCTACGGATTCTCTGTCGAGGCCTTGTTGACCAGCACGACGACGTCTTGATGTCCGAACAGGTAGCCGCGCTCTATAGCAACGACCTCGAACCACTTCGACCACGTGGCGACGACGAAACGTGGATGCAAGTAGGTGTCCGTATAGTAGCCCTTCTCGGCAATTTGGCTGTCGAGTTGGTCATTGTGATTCCCGTAACAGATGCCGTCTGCGAGCCATTTGCCCACTACGGCCTCGTTGGCAGGCATCCAGCCGAACGCCGACTGCCCAAGCGTGGTCAGCAGGAGCACTCCGCCTGGTTTGGTTACGCGGTGCAGCTCGGCTAGCCACTCCAACTGCTCGGTTGGCCGCAGATGAGTCAGGACAGAGATGCCCACGACGAGGTCAAACGTCGCAGCGCCGAGGTTCGTCGGCGGATGGAGTGGGATTGCCTCCGCCGACTGCAGGAACGGCAGCGCATTTCTGCACCAACCAACGTTGTCAGCGTCCACATCGACGCCGGTTACTCGGGTGTTCAACGTGTTGCCAAAGTGGCGAGCGAGCCGCCCGCAGCCCACACCCCAGTCCATGATCGCGGGATAGCCAGCAAAGCCGCGACCGAAGTGGCGTTCGAGCAGTCGGTTGAACAGACGCCACGCCGTGTACCCCGCCAAGCGGAAGACGTGCGGATTCTTGTTACCGGACACGCGATGCATGCGCTCCGCATCGGGCAATGGCGGTTCGCCCTCCGTGGCCGGGTAGAAATATTCGCTGCCGGGTGCCGCCGATCTGCCAGTAGCCTTCCAGATTCTTTCTAGGCGGAGCGGGCTTGCTCCATCTGTGTACGCAGGTTCAGAGGATACTAGCCGAAACCCCGCGCGCTCTGCCCCTGGCCAATAGGGATGGGCCTCGCTGACATCGCGCTCGGAGGGGAACTCGACATGTTCGAAGGGGCGAGCGTTGCAAGCGAACGTCATCCCGTCGCGCAGTCCATCCGGCGCGAGCGCCCACCCCAGGACTTCCAACTGACCTTTGGAAATCACCAGGCGGTCAATCCACCAGGGCGCGAACGGCAGGTAGGCATTCATCAGCTCGCCAAAGAAAGGCGAGGGCAAACGAACTTTATGCATCAGTTTCCCCACACGTCATAGCCGGCAAATCTCCCGCAACATAGCCGGAGACACGACAGAAAGGAACGTCGAACCGGTAAGCCTCTAGTCCTCCCGCCGTGCGGGATGCGCAGCAGTCAAGCGCGGAACGATTACGACATGTCGGGCTTGGCCGCACTCGCTCGACGCCGCTTACAGCTTGGCGTGTTCGCGCACCGCCGCGCTGACCAGTGTTCCCACGCCGAGCAGCAGGAAACTGAGACAAAAGGCGGTCATGACGCTCCGCCAGCGATGGGGATAGGTCGATTGATCGGGCAGCGACGGGGTTGCGACCAACGCGATGTAGCGGTGCTGACGGTCCGCGTCCGCGCGCGCGACTTCCAGGTTGGCCATGGCAGACTGGTAAGCCTTCTGCGAGAACTCTTTTTCGACCATCGCGGCCTCGAAATCGGCCAAGGTCGTGCCGAGGCCTTCGGGCTTGCGGGGGTCGACGAGGCGTCGGCTCTCGTTGGCGATTTGAGCCGAGATTGACTTGACCACCTCTTCCGCCGCCAACACCTGCGGAGCGTCCGCCTGCATGAACGCCTTGCGTTGCATCAGCTCGGCCCGAGCCCTGGCCAATTCGCCCTCCAGCTTGGTGCGAATTTCCATGGTCGAGTTGGCCGTCTGCAACGGGCTGAATTCGGAGTGCTCCTGCTGCAGCGCGACGAGCTTCTTGCGCGCCTCCGACAACCGCTGCTCTGCGCGCTTGAGGTCCGACTCCGCGTAGCTCGTCCGGTCCTTGCGCTCGCGGTCGGCCAGTTTGTTCACCATTTCCTCGCTATAGGCGAGCAGGTTCCGCGCGAAGGTTTGTGCGGTCTTGGCGTCGAAAGCGCGAACCTTGAGGGTGATACTCCCCGACGAGGTGTCGTACTCCGCGTACACCTTGTGCCCGTAGTATTCGTAGGTCTCCTCGAACCCCGCGCCTGCGCTCAGCCTCGAGAACCAATCCTTACTACCGTCCTTGTAGTGCTTGATGAAGCCGTGTTCCTTGTCGAGGCGCTGCAGAATATCGCGTGAAAGCAGGTAGTCGCGCACCGCCAGCACGTCGTTGCGCCCCCCGCCGCTCGTCAATCCGGCGAGCAGCCCCTCCATGCCAACCATCGGACGAGAATCGGAAGACTGTACCGAGAACGAGGCAATCGACTCGTACTGATTGCTGGCAACCGCTCCGAAATAGACAGCGGAAATTGCGGTGGGAAGCAGCACGAACACCGAAAAGCGGCGGAGCAGGCGCTGGCTGCGCTTTTTGCGTAGCGCCAAGGCTTTGGCCTTGGCCTTAGCAACCCCCTTGTCGGGGGGAGTCAGCACGGTGACCTCGGCAACCGTGGATTCCGTGACTTTTTCCGCAGTAGCGCTCATTAGGCGGCCTCGTAAAAGAGCTCGGCCTCATTGACCGAGTCGAAGAAATAGAGCTTGCCATCCCGCAACACGGCGCAGCGCTCGCAGTAGCCCTTTATCGTGCCGATATGGTGCGAGACGATGATGACGGACGATCGGCCGCTGCGCTCGTCGAAGGCCTGCCGGCACTTGGTTTGAAAGGCGGCGTCGCCCACTGCGGTTACCTCGTCCACGAGGTAAGCATCGAACTCGACTGCCATGCTCAAGCCGAACGCAAGGCGGGCGCGCATGCCTGAGGAGTAGGTTTTCACGGGCATGTAGAAGTACTCCTCCAGTTCGGCGAAGTCGGCGGTGAAGCCCACCACTTCGTCCACGTCCACGCCGTAGATGCGAGCGACGAACCGGCAGTTCTCCTCGCCAGTCAAGGAGCCGTTGAAACCGCCGGAGAAGCCGATCGGCCAGGATACGGTGCCGCGTCGGACGATTTGCCCGCTGTCTGCCTCCTCGGTGCCCGCCAAGATACGAAGCAGCGTCGACTTACCGCTGCCGTTCTTACCTAGAATGCCGACATTGGTGTGTGCCGGGAAAGAAAAAGAGACCGAGTCCAAAACGACCTTCTGGCCCGAGTTCGTCGGATACGCCTTAGAGATTTGGTCTAGCTCAATCATGAGATTTCCAGGTGCCGGCGGGTCATGCGCTCGAGGGTGAGGCCAAAGAAGGACATCACCAACATACAGAGCATGGGGTACCACGGGTCGATGTGGCGCGCGTTGTAACCCGGGAACCACCCATCGCGCACCATCTCAATCGCGTGAACTAGTGGATTCCACAAGAGAAATTCGCGATATGCCCTGGGCACCGCGTCGACGGGGTGAAAGACCGCCGAGAACCACATCAAAGGTCGCAGCAGCGTGGGCACGAGCCGTTCGACATTTTGGCTGTACACGCTGAGGCCGCAGGCAAGCAGCCCGAATGAGGCGCCGAGTCCGGCGGCCAACGCCATGCCTCCCACCGCTTCGAGCCAGTTCTCGATGTTCGTCGACCCATTCCAGAGCGCGATCCCTCCCATGAATAACGCCATCACGATCAGGCTCGTGACGAACTCTAGGATCGCTCGGGCGATGACCAAATCGAGCGGCCTGACTTGAGGATAGAAGAGCAGGCCGAGGTTCGACGAGATCGCGGCCATGCAGCGCCCTGCCGTGTCACGAAATAAAGAAAACGGAACGATGCCGGCGGCCACGAATGCGACGATGTTCATCCCGGGCGTCGTAAGGTGCCCGTAGTAGTGATAGAACCCTGCGAACATCCCGATCCACAGCGCCGGTTCGATGATCGCCCACAGGTAACCGAGCTTGTCCACGCCGAAACGAGTCTTGGTTTCGCGCAGCAGAAGCGCGTGGACCACATGGAGTTGAGTAAGTGCGCCCTGCATGCTGATCACTCCGCTTTGCCGCGAGCGAACACGTCCGGCACGAAGAACCACGACCGGCCGTCCGTACAAGCGAGCCGCTCTTGCCGTGCCACGGCGTTGCCCAAAGAAACTTGAAGGGAGCGACAAGTCCGGCCGCTAGCGGCCGGGTAGGGGGCCCCCGCGCTTACCGTGATCTCACCCACCCGCTGAGGCGTGCCGGTGGGGAAGGTGCTCAGCCGGGCTAGGACCGCTCGCTCGCTCGCGCCCTTCGCCTCCAACACGCGACCGGTGTCGTTAGCGTCTGCCGCGTCTCGAGCGCTCACCTCTCGCGCGCTGGAGCAAGCGCAGAACCAAGTGAGCAGCAACATGAGAAACCCCGCGTGAAACACGCTCAGCCGGTACATCCGCTTCGTAAGATCCTAAAAAAAGCGCTACGCGGCCGCATCATGCTTCGAATATCCGGTCCAGGCAACCGATCACGGCCTGCGGGTCGGATTTTCAGAGAATAGACCGATACGCGGCTGTCGGCGTTAGCCCCCGCTGCGAGCCTTCCGCGCCTGTGCGAGCGCCTCCTCGATGCGGACGGCGCGTGCCCCCAGCCGCTGAAGCGTGGGGCTACCGGAATCCGCAAGGAACGCGCCCGGCTCGTTCACGGCCTTTCTCAGCTTGCGCAGGAGCTTGTCGGCGCGGGCGGAGGCCCATTTGTGCGCGGACGGCGTCGGTGCTTGCGGTTGTGTGCGCGGCGGGGATTGCGGTCGCACTGCTTCGGATTGCGGTCGCGCTGCTTCGGGTTGCGGTCGCGCTGCTTCGGGTTGCGGCCGCACTGCGCTCTGGCCTGGCTCATCCCCCCATTCAGCGGGAGTCATGCCGGCGATGGGATTGTGAAAGCCGATCGTGCCCTCGTCGGACGTGTACTTGGCCTGCGTGAAAAACACGCGGCTCTTCCCATTGCGCTGAAAGCCGGAGCCGCGATTCAGGTGCGTGTCTTCGCGGCCGTAGTGCACCACGAAGCTCTGTCGAGTGAGCGAGGGATTTTTGACCGGGCTTCCGCCGTGAATCAGGGAGCCGTGCCAGAGGAACACCTGACCGCGCCGCGGCAACGCAGGCTCCGCTCGTAGACCGCGCTCCTGCATTTGCGCCTGCATGTGCGCCAGCGCCGCTACCCGATCGTCGTTCGTCACCGCGGGGTCGTGAAAGACCACGTCGCCAGTCGAGAAGCGATAGTACGGCAGCGTGTGCGAGCCGGGCACGTACATCAGCGGCCCAGCTTCGGGGACGATGTCTTCGAGCGCGAACCAGGCCGCCACCAGATGCGTGCGCGGATTGTGATTCACGTACCAGGGATCGCGATGCAGGCTCTGAGTGCTCCCGTATTGGAAATACAGCGACTGCGTGGCCACCGCACGCCCGCCCAAGATCAGCCCGCACAGTCGATGCAGGCGGCTGTTCAGATAGAGCTGACGCGCGCCATCGACGTGAGAATGAAGGTCCAGAATGCGCACCCCAGGGCCGCGTTCGACCAGCGGCGCCAGCTCGGATAGGGGGAGAGGGCGGCCGCCGTTGACGTGACCCGCGCCTGCCAGGTCGAAGGGCGGGTGTCGCCACAGGCGCTCGACGCCCTGCAGTAAGTCACGGATGCTGTGATCGAGTCCGGGCACGTCGACCATGATGTAACCCGTGCGAACGTACTCGCGCAGCATCTCGGCTTCTTCGGAATCGAGCTCGCCGCGTTCCAACTTACGGTTGAGCTGGCGCTCGGCGTCGGGCAAGTCGAGCCAGAGCGGGTTCGTCAGCTGGTCTTCACTGGTCAGGTGCGCCGTCGCCTTCGCGGTACCGTTGCGCTGCGCCGCACTCGTCGGAGTTTTGCTCGCGGCTGGGATGGGCAGCCGCTGCGCGACGCTCGACTGCTCGCGGCGGGCGTGGGCAACCGCGTGGAGCGACTCGCCTGCTTCGATGCACAAGTTATCGGCAAGCAGCATGGCGCGGAGCACGGCTTCGTCCTCGACCTCTCGGATGTTGGCGAGGATGCCCTCGAGCGCGAGCATGTAACAAATACCGCCCGTTGGCAGCACGGTGATGTCGGGAAACACGCTCTTGAGCGCGGGCAAAAGATTGCTCGCGTGCGCGGACGTGGCAGGGCTGGCCTCGAGCTGATTTGCTAATTTCGCGCGAGTCGGTCGCAGCGGCACCATTTTGCCGGGATTTTCGGGATCGCGCAGGAAGCGCTCGGGCAACGCGCGCCGGATCTGTTCGGCTAGGTCGAGCTGGCGCTCGGTAAACTGCATGTGCGTGGGACCGACGAAGTCGTTCATGAAGAACAAACCGCCGGGACTCAGCACATCGTGACTCCAGCGTACCGCCGCTTGGATGTCGGCCAGGTGGTGCAGCGCGTCCTTCCAGTAGACCAATTCGAACCCTGGCTCGACCGGCAGTGAAGACGCGTCACGGACGCGGAGAGTCACCCGCTCCGAGAGCCCCATGGCCTTGGCCCGCGCTGCTGCCTGGGCGGCGCGTGCCTCCGACTGTTCATAGAGTACGAAGCTTTTGACCAGACCCGATTCGAGCAGGCGCAGTTGGTGGTAAGCGTTTCCGCAGCCCACGGATACTGCCCGCGCGTAGCTCCGGCCTTGACTGAGCTGACGCAGGAGATCGACGTCCCCGCCGTCGGTACCGTCTAGTTCCTTGCCGCAGATCTTGCGGTTGATATGCCGACAGATCAGCGGGCTCTGCCACCAACGGGTGCGGGGGGGAAGGGCCGCAGCGAGCCCCCGTTGCTCGCCGGGTTTGATGAGACTCGTATCCATGTGCAGCTCCGGATCGCTGAACGCCCGGCGGCCCAATCGCCCCCGCGCTGAACAACCCAGGTCGGATGGTTAGCACGCTGCGCGGTGCGACTGTGGCAAAAAGCTCCAAACGGTCGGGTCGGCCGGCTGTGGGTGCTAGAGGCTTGGAAACCTCGGGTCTGCCTCGCGGCCTACGCACTACCGGGCGAACCCGTTTGTGGCCGCGGCAGCCTTGGGAGCAAGTCGTTCTAGGCCCATGGGTCGAGTTCCGTCCCGGCCTGACCGAAAAGCGGGCCGCTGCAACAGCTGCGGGCACTTTATGTCGAGAACTTCATCAAATCGACTACGACCACGCCCAACCACACCATCGGCTTTCCGCTCGGCACGACTGTCCCGGTTGGTCGCTACGACCACCATCAGTCGACATGCCGGCCGCCGGCCGGTCGCCATTACCGCACTGGCTCAAAAGGCCCACCAGCAACAAGCTCGTGTCCGATTGCACTTTGAGTTGACCACCCGTTTGCAACGAAGTTGACCACCCCCGGATCGGGGGAAGTTGACCACCCGTTTTAACGGGAAGTTGACCACCCTGGATCAGCGAAATTGACCGCCGTTTGCAGGATGGTCAACTTCGCGGCGGGCGAAGAGGAGCGACGCGCACACGACCCACCCACTGGGCATGGCACTGGTGCCGGCCATGGCCAGGGACAGGAAGACCGCGCGTATGCAAGAGCAGATCAGAGTATTGTTGAGTCAGGGCCTTTCAATCCGAAAGGTGGCCCTGGCGCTGGGGATATCGCGTCAAACAGTTCGCAAGTTCGGGACGGGGCAGGCAACGGACGTTGGCGCTGCCGATGTGACGAGCGCACCGGCTTGGGACGCCGCGATCGATTGGGCCGACGTGGCGAAACAGGCCGCTGCTGGCGCGACTATCAAGCAGCTGCGGAGCGAGCTCGCACCTGAGGCTAGCTACACGCGCTTTCGGCGCCGGCTGATCGCGATGGCACCGCGCCCCATCGCCGCGACCATGCGTCTCGAGCACAAGCCGGGCGAGCAGGTGCAGATCGACTACTGCGACGGCATCGGCATCATCGATAGAGTGACGGGTGAGGTCCGCAAGACGCACCTGTTTTGCGCGGTGTTGCCGTTCAGCTCGTACACGTTTGGTGAGTTCACGTCGAGCCAGAATCTCGCGTCGTTCATCGAGTCCCATGAGCGGATGTGGGCGTTTTTCGGCGGCGTCACCCTGTATGTCGTGATCGATAACCTCAAGGCTGGCGTGCGCGCTGCGCATCGGTACGACCCCGACGTCAATCCAACGTACTGCGAGTACGGCAATCATCAAGGATTTGCTGTGCTGCCGGCGCGGCCGTACAAGCCGCGCGACAAGGCAACGGTCGAAGCCACGATCGGCGCCATCCAGCGCGGCTTCTTCCAGGAAGTCCGGAAGCGCAATTTCTACTCTCTAGCAGAGTTGAATGCGGCATTTCGCTCTTACCTCGAGCGATTCAACGACGGCGTCATGAAGGACCACGGCTTCAGCCGTCGCGAGCGGTTCGTACAGGAGCAACCGTTGTTGCGTCCGCTCCCGCAGAGCCGCTTCGAGCTGTTCGATTGGCGCACGGCAAAGGTGCACCCTGATTGTCACGTTCAGGTCGACAAGAATTTCTACTCCGCGCCACACGGGATGATCGGGCAAACTGTTCGCGTGCGCCTGGGCGCGAAATTGGTCGAGCTATTCACGACCGACCACGAGCGTCTGGCCGCTCACGCCCGGCTTGCTGGAGTCGGGAAATTCTCGACCGAAGAGCAGCACTACCCGGACGGGAAACTGAGCATTCGGCGGTTCGAGGTGCGGGGGGCGCAGGCCGAAGCTGAGCGGATTGGCCCCAAGACGCTCGAGCTGGTGCAGTCACTGATTAATTCGAGTCACCCGCTGCGCCATCTGCGCCGCGTGCAAGGCATCCTTCGCTTGCGGCAGAGCAACCGCGTCACGCGCGAGGCGCTCGAGTACGCGGCAGACAAAGCGCTGACGTTCAAGAAGCCGCGGCTCGCGTACATCAAGGCCTGCGCGGAACACTACGACGCAAATGGCGCTCGGCTGGTGCTCGTCAAACCGAAGCGAGACGGTGAAGACTTGTTCCTTCATCGTAACGGCGATGGCGCCGATGCCAGCGGAGGCGAATCATGAGCTCCGACCAAACGCGGCTCCTCGCTCACCAGCTTCGACTGTTCGGCATTCACGGTCACATGGAGCGCCGCGCCGCGGAAGCTCTGGCCAGTCAGATGCATCCGCTCGAATTTCTGCGACTGCTGCTCGAAGACGAGGCGCTGTTTCGTAAAGACCGCGTCGCGAAAACTCTGGCCACGCGCGCAGGCTTCCGTTCCCACGCCGCGATTGAAGACTGGGACGCGACGTACGACCGCGGTATCGTCAAAGCCAAACTCAAAGAGCTAGCAACGCTCGCCTTCTTCACCGGGAAAGAGAATCTGCTGCTGTTCGGCAAGACCGGCGAGGGCAAGACTCATCTAGCTGTCGCACTCGGAAGGCGACTGTGCGCCGAAGGCATCTCCACAACGTTCCTCCCGGTGAATCTGCTCTTTGAAGAGATTGCTGCGGCGAAGGCTGCCGGCAAATACCTGCAGCTGCTTCAGCAGCTCAACAAGGCCAAGGTGCTCATCCTCGATGACTTCGCCCAGCCAGTTCCGTCCGGCTCAGGTGGTCAACTTCACTGCAAACGGGCAGCTCTTTCAGGTTGTCGAGCACGATCACGCGCAACATGCCGCCGAGACGACGAAACGCTCTCTCGTGAAGCTCGGCCCAGACACGTGCGCCGGAGCGGAAAACCAGCAACCTGACCGACTTTCGGCTGTATCCGAGCGTCATCACGAAGAGCCGCGTGCGTCGATACCGGCCCGTCGCGTCCCGCACCATCGGGCCCGTCCCGTAGTCGACCTGCGCTTCCTCTCCAGGCCCCGTCACATCACCGCGCGCGCCTCGGGCTGGCTCGTGCCCCGAAGCCTCTGCACGAAGCGCCGTACGCTCGAATACGAGCCCGCGTAACCGTGCTCGTCGACCAGGCTCTGCCAGATCGCCACCGCGTTGCGCCCGATACCGAGGCCGAGCTCGATCACCTCGCGGTGTGAGCGTGCACCGCGATCCGCGGATAGTCGGTGAAGATCGCGGGACGGCGGTGGGCGCCGTTCACCGGCGCGGATTTGGGCCTGATCGGGGGCGGCGGGGTAGAAGGCGACCGCCGAAATTAGCGAAGGCCCAAGAGCGCCAACTCGCGAGCCTTCTGGATCTCCAGTGCGATGGAGGACTGCACCTTCATCACGCCGTGAGCTCCGTGTCCAGAAATCGGCGGTCGGAGCCGAGTGCGATCGGAAGCTTTCGGATCGTCGTGTGTGGGCGATGTCATGCGCAGCTGCGGCTGTGCGGGCTGTGTGATCGGAGGCGTCGATTCTGTCCGCCTTGCTCGGTGGAGCAGCGCCGCGAGTCTACTCGACGAGCGGGGGCCGCGTACCGCGTCGCACGGCGCGCTCGGCGGCTGCACGCCACGCGGCAAGCTCGCTACCGCGATCGACATGCCAACTTCTCAGCGCAGAAAGTGACGCATCAGTCGGTGACGCAAGCCGCGGCGTCGCGCACTGACTCGGTCGTGCCGGTGCCCGATTCCGGCGGAAAGGACCGAGAAGATGTATTGGTTTGTGACCAGGCCCGCTGCTCGCTTTGCGGGGCAGCGCTGCCGCCGTGGACACGACGGGCGCCGACGCCGAGGCGCGGCGTCGCGCGCCGGGCTCCGAGGCTTCCGCGCGCACCGCCGCCTCGCTGAGCGAGGATCGGCGTGATCTCCAAGGAAACAGAGGCCGAGGTGCTGCGCCTCTACCACGCGGAGAAGTGGCGGATCGGCACCATCGCTGCGCAGCTCGGGCTGCACCACACGACGGTGCAACGAGTCCTTCGCCAGATGGGGGTGGAGTTGAAGGCGATCGTGCCTCGCCCGTCGATGGCCGACCCGTTCGTGCCGTTCTTGGTGCAGCAGCTCGAGAAATACCCCGGGCTCTGCGCCAGCCGACTGTTCGAGATGGTGCGAGAGCGCGGCTATCCAGGAGGCGCCGATCACTTCCGGCGCGAAGAAACGAATCAGGGGCCTACGGCGAAATTGCCGGCAGTAGCCAGTAGGGGAGCCGAGCGCCATAGGCCACTTGCGCACCATGCGTATCGCCATAGCTAAGTCGGTCTGCTCCCTGATAGCCTTGCTGGTATCCGAGTGGCTGCGTTCCATCCCAGCCTCTACAATAAGACATCACCGAAGTCGGATCGTAGTCCGGTGTCAAGTAGATGCCGCCCGAGACTGTCCCGTTTTGGTCGCCGGTTCCATCATCGAGTGGGCAGTCAAGAGTAACGTAGTCGGGCCTCCGCTGCTCATGATGGAAGCCGAGCGCATGACCGATCTCGTGCACAACGGTCTCTTTAAATGCTTCAGCGTAGTCGACGAGATGCGCGCCTAGGCAGTCCGTCGTGTCACAATATCCCAGCGTTAGGTCGTTTATTGCTGAGGACGGATTCACGCCAAGCGAATACATCACCCCGCCTACCCCCCAACCTGAGTCGTGAAACCAACTCACGGCAATATAATGTGCTTGTCCAGCAAATGGGCAAGTTGGGGAATAGATAAACTCTACCGGCGTGACAGCGCTCCAGGAATTCTTGAGCGCATTCTTCATCCACTCAACTTCGGAGGAAGTCCCGCGCGTGTTGAAGCAGATCGGGACTGGTCCTGACCACTTCGTCAGATTAGGCCCAAGGAACAGGTCCTGCGTGACCGCGGCGATCTGCTCGTCATCCCCGTTCGGCATGTCAGATGCTTCAATAGAGCCGCAAGCGACTCCGGCCACCGCGAACGCCATTGCAGTAAGCAGATGCCGCGCCGAAGGAGCATGCGGCATCGCGGATTTGAAAGATCTATTGTTCATGTGCCTCGTCGAGTAGCAAACACCCACACCCCGCGTTGAGTCCCCGGTTGATGACGCAACGTGGGCCCCACCGCTGTTGTCAAGAGTTGAAAGTGTGGGTGTTTGCGTTTGAGATTTGTTAGCGCGGGTAGAGGACGGCAATCGCACCAGATGCGATGCTCCGCTACGGCTCAATCTTGACCGCGTAGTACGACGGAAAACCCCCGTTGCAGGCGGTGCCGTCGATCTTAAGTTGCACGCGTTTGCCCGCTAGGAAGGCGGAGAGCAGATCACGAGCGAGAGCCAGCCTGTCTGATTCGGCGAGAGTCGATTTCGGCAGGTAGACGGACGTCGACGCGCAAGCTGCCGGGTTAATAACCGCTGCACTGGTGGTGATCTGCAGGCTAGAACCGTAGTCTTCGTATAGCGTTATTGTGCCGAGAGCGGTGTACGCCGATGTGCCGGCTAGTGCGGGAAAAGACATCGTGACAATGGCCGCCGCCGCAAGTAAACCGCGCAATTTCCAGTTCTTCATTTTGCTCTCCTCTATATTGCACTTGCCCTTCGCAAGTGACTGCAGGCCCGGGCCCAGCATCGACCGACAGCAAGAGCAACCGATTGCCCACTTGCCGCCGTGGCTGTGCTTTCTGCCAGAGAGTACGAAGACGCAAACGCCGTTGGTCGCTCTATTTCACACTCGCCTTCACTTCGCGGAGTCTCTTTGCGCGTCGCCAGCTGCGTCGGGTCTCAAAACTCGATCGTCGCTCAGACCACGCGCCAGATGCGATTGCTCCGCTATGGCTCAATCTTGACGGCGTAATACGCTGGGAAACTGCGGCTGATGATCCACGCTCGCATCCCAAGCGTTGTGCGCTCAGGGAGACGCTGCTTCTGAACAGACAGCTTTGCCGGTGCGAGATGAGATCGCGCAAGTCCCACCGCAAACGGCGCAGGAGAGCTGCTCCACTGTGCCGTTGACGCAGCGTTGGACATTTTCAGAATCACAGCGCCCGAGTTCCGGCACGCCGCCACAAGCGTCGCCGCCATCCTGATCTACACAGCGAAATCCGTGCGAAGACAAATCCCAGCCGCACACCGAGCCTGAGCCGCAATCCGCGGCGAGCTCGACGCCAGCGTCGCACCAGACCGCCCGATTGCCGAAGCAGCGGCCCGTGGTTCCTAACCCGGAGCACGCGGATTCGGTCGACGCGGGCGGGCCGACCCTTTGCTCGAGCCAGTCGCTCAGCGTATCGAGTCGTTCGTAGCTATCAGGTCCCTGACAGATCGGGCTACCTTGGCTGAGAATGCCCGCGATCTCGATGGCGCCCGACGGACCCCGCCTGAGCAAGGGCCCCCCGGAATCGCCGCCACACGGACCGCCTCCGCCCGGCAGCTCGACCTGCAGAGAGGTGGCGCTTACGGACTTGATCTCGGCGACCGCAAACTGGACCGATCCGGCAGCACCGTCCTCGCGGAGTCCCGCGCCCGCAACCTCTACGAACTCGCCGACGTAGCTCACTTCTGCGCCGCTCGCCGTGGGCAAGGCGAAGGGGGCATCCAAACCGCCGATCTCAACCACCGCAACGTCCAACAACGGGTGAAGGTCGACAACGGTGTCGGCGATGGAGATGCTTCGCTCCCAATTCGCACCGACGATCCGCAAGCTGCTGGCTCGCGTCACAAAGCAATGCGCCGCGGTGACGAGGGACTCGGCGTTCAGCATGGCTCCGCTGCAAAGGTCACGAGCTCCGTCTCCGGCATCGAATTCGAGCGCGACCACCGCCCCGACTTGCGCTTCCGATAGGCCTAGGTATCCAGCTCGCACGGTCCCCCCGATGAGCGCGCTGCGCAACGTGAAGATCGCGCAGGCTTCATCCGGCGGCGCGCCACATGCGAGAGTGAGACACGAGGAGGTGACAAGCAGCCACACTGCGGCGCGCGCCATCTGGAAAACGCCTATTAGGGGAGGACCGCCCACCACCAATTTGGCGGACCATAGGCCAACCGCGTGCCTACGCCGTCTAGCAAGCTGAGCTCAGTCCCATTGATAACTGAGCTAACAGTGCAATTCGCGTACTTCATGACCGACGCAGTATCGAACGCAGTGAGTGATTCGTAGTCCACGCCTTCTGTGCCACCCTCACTGCACCGCGGCGTCGCAGCGGCAGAAATATGCTCGTGTCGAAATCCAATCGTGTGTCCGATCTCGTGAATGGCGAGCAATCTACTGATACCGGAAGTCGGCACCAAGAGCTTCTGGCTCGCCCAGGCCAGGGATGGGAACGGACCAATGGCAGTACTCGAGTCAGCGTAATGCTGCACGACGAAATCGACGCCGGGATTCGCGCCGGTGTTCGTGCAACTCGCTCCGTCTAAATTGCTCATGTACGTAAACCGGACGTTGGCAATACCCTGCCATGCGACCATCGCCTGCTGGATGGCGGTGCGAACGCCGTCCAACGCCGGAGCGGTATAGGTGCCCTGATTTTGACCCCATCCTGCGCTGAAGCAATAGCGAATATCAGTGGGATTCGCGCGTTTGTCGCGCACTCCGCCTACTTTGTTGATGATGCTTTTGGCAGTCGGCCGGACGTAGAGGTCGTCATAGTGGCTCTTGAGCAACGCCTCGCGGTCAAAGAGCATGTCTGTCTCGACCACAAAAACTTCGTTACCGAGAATGACCCTTCGTGCTGTGTCGCGATAATGCTCGTACGAAGGCGCGTTGTTGACTGCAGCCTTGGATTCCAGCCAATCGCTGCCCGCGACGTCCTCACTCGGGGCGCTCGAACAACCGCAACACAAGGTGAGCGCCGCCGACAATAGCGGGCCGTGCATTTTCAACTCGTTCCTCAACATTAGAAACTGTTTCATGGACCACCTTCTTTTCGAAACGGAATTACTGCCGCTCGCCACGGGCTGGCCGCCGATTCTCGTTCTCGCTGGCGAGTTCAGGCGCAAGCAGCCGGAGGGCCGTCTGGTCCGGTGGGCGCACTCGCCAGCGATTCGCCTCCTTACTGCCGTGGCTGCGCTTTCTGCCAGAGAGTACGAAGAGGCGAGCGCCGCTGGTCGCTCTATTTCAAACTCTCCTTCACTGCGCGGAGAATATTATTGAGCTGTCTAGCTAATAAATTTCCCCGCTACTGCTAGGATTGGCCGACTGATCAACCATTCACCTAATTGCCCGAAAAAGCGCGCGCATTTCGCGAACCGAACCGGAAAAGTTGGTCGGGCACTGCCCGAAGGGCGGGCGATTCCAGTACCTGTTACAAGCGCTGTTCCTCGAGTTCGGTGCCGGCGTTTACTGGCACCCCGCCTGCCTCGAGTGCGGCAGCGCAGCTTGACGAAGGTACATCGTGCGGGTAGCGGATGCAGACGCGTGCGCCTACTCGGCGCACCGCCACGCGCTCGGTCGCTGCGAGACGACGCGGCGAGCCAATAAGGCGGAGCCAGTGGCAACGAATCAAAGAAAGTACTAAAGACGCTTAAGACCTGGCTTCGGAGCCACGTTGTGGGCCGCAAGATCACTACGGTTCGAAGTCGCGTCATGGAACCGGCGCGGCAGCGATCTTCTGCGCGCTCTTCGAGGCCGCGAAGCTTCACAAGAACGCGAAGACCGGCCGAACCAGATGTCGAACTCACCGATACGAGTAGAGTCACGTGGGAGCCGGCCGTTCGGTCACGTGAGCCCGCCGAACTGGTCGAATCCAAAAAATGATCGACCAGACTTACAAGCATCTGCGTAAACTGCGTGGGGAGTGGTCTACACAGCCTACTCGAGGACTCCCGAGGGTTCGGAGCTCAACGGAATCGGCGTCTGTCTATGTTATGGCGCCTGACGAGAACCTTCGTAATTGACCGCAGACGCTATGTTTCGTCCTCTTTCACGGGCTGGTCGCGCCGCTCGTAGGTGCGACCGCGCGCCGGATTCAAAGTTGGCGGGACGGGCGGGGTAGCTTCGAGCAGCTGCTGCGCACTTTTGGGTAGCCAAAATGCGAGGTGCCGGCTATCCATAACTCGGGAGTGTTGAGGGCTCTCGCGCATGTCTTTCTTCGAGGAGAATCCCGAGTTGCTTGCTCCATTTCGAGCGGGCCGGCGAGATGCTCTCGAGAAGGTTTATCGCGCTCACGTGCGCGGGGTCGAATGTTACGTGCATTCCCTCAGCCGGTCCGCGGGGACGCGAGAGTTGGTGCAATTGGGCGCGCTCGGCGACCTCTTGCAAGAGGTTTTCATTCGCGCTTTTTCGCCCAGCTCTCGTCAAGCGTACGACGGGGTTCGAGACTATCGCCGGTACTTGAGCGCCATCGCGCGAAACTGCTTCATTGACGCGCTCAGAGCCCGCGGGCGCGAAGTTCTGAAGGCTCCCGAGGAGCTAGGGCTCGACGTCGACGACACGAACGCTGAGCCCGAGTTTTTCTGCGAGCCACGCGTGCGCGCCGTGTTGTCCGTCTACCTCGACGAACTGCCGCCAGCGCTCGAGGGCGTCTACCAGCAGCGCTTCGTGCTGGGTCGGTCTCAGGAAGACGCTTCGGATGCACTCGGTCTGTCGCGCCGCCAACTGCGAACAGCGGAAGAACACCTGCGTACTGGCCTTCGCCGCGCTTTACTTCAGGCGGGCGTGTTCCGAGACGCAGTAGCCATGATCCCGTCTGCTAGCGCGCCCAAGTCGGCGCTGAGGACATGAAGTGACTCGCGTTCGGGACGAAGAAAACCAGCGCATCGAGCGCTTGCTCACGGGAGGCTACCTCAGTGGGAGGGACTACGATGTCATCGAGCACGGCATCCTGCAGAGCGTCGCACCTGCGAGCGGGGGCACGTTCTTACGCCGCACGGCGCCTGGCGCCGTCGCGGCGCTGAGCCTGGCTGCGTTAGTGGCCTTGTTGGCCCGGGTGCCCTCGCATTTTACGGTGAAGGGTGGCGAATCGACGGCTGCCATCGGCGCTTTAGACGTTTCTTGCAATCGAGCGAAGGATCACCAGTGTGGGCCCGGAGACACATTGGTCTTCCTGGTCAACTCCGCAGTCGCTTCGGGCTACTTGGGCGCCTACGCCGAGCGGGTGGGCGAACCGTCCGGCAATCGCATTTGGTATTTTCCGAACACGACTGGCGCGAGTCCGCACGTCGTCGCCGGAGCCGGGACCACGGTGCTTCCCGAGGGCATTCGGATCGGGCCAGAGCACGGCCCAGGTCAGTATCGCCTCTCCGTGTGGCTTTCGGTGAGGCCCCTAGCGCGAGCCGAGATCGATAGCGCGGATGCGAGCCTTTTCGTGGCTCGCTCGAGCTTGATGGCGGAGGTCGTGCCGTGAAGGGGTTCGGCGCTCCTCGCATACCTATCGTGCACGGTATGCTCGGTGCCCTGGCGTTGCTGGCTGCGCTCGCTTGGGGCAGCCGTAGCTCCGCAGCCACTCACGTCGAAGTGCTGGTGATCGGCAACAATCGTCCGCCGATTCACGGCCCTGAATCCCCCTCCGAAGCGCAGTCTCCCACGCTGCGCTTCGCGGACGACGATGCGGCCGCCTTCTACGAATTCATCATGGCGGTCGCAGACCACGGCCATCTACTCACATTGATGGACCGCGACACGCAGGTCCTCTATCCGGAGCTGGTCTCGGTCGCAAAGGTGCCCACTCTGAGTGAGGTCCGCGCGGCGGTAGCGCAAATCGGACGTCGGCTCGAACGTTACAAGGCGGCCGGCGATAGCTCCTCCGTCTTCCTTTTCTTCAGTGGACACGGCTCGCTGGACGCGACCGGCACTCCTGAGCTCGCGCTGATGGATGGGGGTATCACCCAGAAGTTCCTGTACGAGTCGATCATCGAGCGCCTTCCTGCGGACGTCCTGCACCTTTTCATCGATGCTTGTCACGCCGAGGCAGTGGTTCGACCGCGAGACGTCGATGCGCAAAGTGTGGACGTCAGCGCCGGTCACGCAAACGCCATTCTGGTCCAGTCTACGCTTGCGCGCTACCCGCGAGTGGGAGCAATTCTTGCCGCAGCCAGTGATGGCCAGTCGCACGAGTGGGACTACCTGCGACAAGGCGTGTTTACGCACGAGCTATTGTCCGCGCTGCGTGGCGGGGCTGACGTGAATCAAGATGGTCGGCTGGAATACAGTGAAGTTTACGCCTTCTTGTCCGCGGCAAACCGCGGCGTGGAGGATGCGCGTGCTCGGCTGACTGTCGTTGCTCGCGCTCCCGACGTCGATCGTCGCATCGCGGTCGTCGAATTCGCCATGTTTCGCAAATCGAAACCTGCGCGCCTGACCTCCATTCCAGCGCGAGCCCGCGCGCTGCAAGTCTTCGACGACGCCGGCCGACGCTTGGCCACCCTCCACGGCGAGCCGGACTACGTTTCGAGTCTATTGATACCCGCCGGTCGCACCATTTACCTTCGTTCCGGTCAGCAGGAGTCGCAGTTTCGCTCGAGTGCCGGTCAAGCGGTCGCATTCGAAACCTTGCGCTTCGCGGCTTCACCGGAGCGCTCCCGAGGAGCGCTAGATGACGCACTCCGGCGGGGCCTGTTTGCCACACGCTTCGGACATGGCTATTATAGTGGCTTCATCGAGCGTGACTCGGACTTCGTTCCGGTCACCTTGGTGGAAGTGAAGGGGGTTCGACCCTCCGATACTCCGGAGAATGTCCCTTCGTCTTCGGAGCGAAGCGCTACGCACAATCTTGGTTTGGGCTTCGGCCTGTCGAGCGCCATCGCCGATGAGCTATCGATTAGCGAAGGACTGAGCGTTGGCTTGCGGCCGCGCCAGACATCCGGTCTCATCCTCTCACTCGATTTGCTCTTGGCGTCGACGAAGGTTCTCCGGGAATGGCGGAGTGGTGCAGCGCTTGGTTGGGTGTGGCAGAAAAGAGTGGGAAGGGTATCGGGATTTTTGGGCGCGAGCGCCGGCGCAGGAGTCATCGTTCAGGATATGGACGATCGCCCCACGCGCAGCTCAGCGTTGGGAAGCGTCACGCCCCTGCTCGGTCTCGACGCCCGATTGAGCCGCGGATACAGTATCTGGACGAAGGCGGATGCGTCGGTCCTCGTTTATCAACGCGACGAACACGTGCGTGCGTCGCTGGCTCCCGCCCTATGGCTTGGGGGCTCGTTTGGTTTGTAGTCCGCCCGGTCGAGCGAGCGCACCGCTTCTGCTCGTTTTTGGGCTCATCGCGCAGGTATCGTGTGGGAGCGGAGTGAGCAGCAACCCGCTCGACTCTGAGCCCACCGGAGCCCGGAGTCCGGGGGGTGGGAGCGGGAGCGGAGCACGCGGTGGGAGCGGGGCGGCATCGTGGATCACTGGCGGGGCAGGCTCTCCCGGTAGTGACGGGACGAATACTTCTGGCGCCGACGGAACGACCCATTCAGGCACTGGCGGGACGAACTCCTCTGTCACTGGCGGAACGAACTCCTCTGTCACTGGCGGAACGAACTCCTCTGTCACTGGCGGGACGAACTCCTCTGTCACTGGCGGTATGAACCCCTCTGTCACCGGCGGTATGAACCCCTCTGTCACCGGCGGTATGAACCCTTCTGTCACCGGCGGTATGAACCCTTCTGTCACCGGCGGTATGAACCCTTCTGTCACCGGCGGTATGAACCCTTCTGTCACCGGCGGGACGAACTCCTCTGTCACTGGCGGGACGAACTCCTCTGTCACTGGCGGGACGAACTCCTCTGTCACTGGCGGGGCGGGCTCATCCGGCGGCGGCGGCGAAATAGACAACACGGGGGGGGCGGGCGCGATTGTCAGTGGCGGTGCGACGGGCGGCCGCGCGACGAGCGGCGGAGCGGGCGGCTGCAATTGCGGCACGTCTACGCTCTGCGAGCAAGGTGGCTGCGAAGATTGGGGTGGCTGCAGCGCGGCGGGGCAGGGCTGCGCGGGAACGGGCGCCGAAATCCGGCTAGTCGAGGCAGGCATCGTGAGCGTCAGCGTGCCGGCGCCAGCAGCGAATGGGCCGCGCCTGAAACGGCAATCCTTCGCTGCGGTCCAGCGACTCTGCGGCAAATTTTTCTGCGTGTCTGGAGGCATCTGATGAATGACGAGAGGCAGATCGGCAGCGTGCCGCGCGCGAAGGTCCTAATCGTGTTGAGCGGCACCGTGATCGCCGTCGCCGTTGCGGCTTCTCTCGCGGTGCGGGCACGTGCGGCCGGCATTCCCCCCACGAATGCCCTGAGCTATAGCGGCTACCTGGAGACTCCCGACGGCACGCCGGTCGTCAACCAGGTCGAGGTTGCTCTCAACGTTTGGGATGCGGCAAGCGGGGGACATAAAGTCTGTGCCGTTGCCAACCAAACCCTTACGCCCAGTGCAGGACACTTCCGAGTGGAGTTGCCTGACGCTTGCACGCGAGCCGTGAGCGCAAACCCGAATTTGTGGTTGGAGCCCGTCATCAACGACACTTCCCTCGGTCGTACTGGGCTTGGTGCAGTTCCATACTCTGTCGAAGCGGATCACGCGGTGTCCGCGGATGTCGCCGCTCCGACCGGCGCGCTCGCGGAGCGGCTCAACGCAATGCAGGCGGAGATCGATCGGCTCAAAGCGCGACTTGACCAACCCCTTACCCAGCATCTCGCCAAAGTCATGGCGGACAAGATCACGGTCCCTAGCATGGACTGGATGTGGATCTCCGGTACCGATAGCGCCACGCTGGCTCCGGGGCGTTATTGGGTATTCAACACGGCAAGGGCGTACGCCTCGAACCTCGGCTGCAGCAGCAACTGCCAACCTCTATCGTCGGTGGTGCTCACGTCCTGCATGAGGGTCGGCAGCCAAGTCACCGCCGCCGCGTCGTACGTGGTAGCAGAGGTACCTTGGATTGATGGTTCGGCCGCGTCCTTGCCGGCCTCCGCGATCGACTACTTCGACATCGACAAGGAGACCGCGGACGTGCGGCTCGGCCTGTGCGCGCGGCGGCTCAGTGAGACCGGCGCGTTCCACGCCGTGGTCGCCGATGCTTACTCGGCGGTGATTGCGCAATTGAGGTGAACCGCTTATCGACGACCCAAGCGTTTGTCACTCCAGCGCCGGCGCGCCGGCTGCACCGCTCGCGGTCGTCGGCACCCTGGTGAGCTCGGCGACGGCGAGGTTTCCGGAGCGGTGGAACGGCAAGGAAACCGAGTCACGGGAGTCAGGTTCACGGACGATCTGCGCGACCGAAAGACCGTTTTGACCCTTTCTGATCTGATTGCTGTCAACCACGGTGTTCTTGGCATTGTCGAAGTTGTCGATACCGCTGCCGTAGTTGTAGGCGGAGTCCGCGCTACAGTAATCGGACGTATTGACCAGGCGACCAAAGCTCCAAACCGTGCGCGACGCCGCCCTGATCGCCGGCACCCGTAATCGCTTCGCTAGCGCGGGTCAGCGCCTCGTATTCTGATTCCTCCGCGGACAGCGATGAAGTTTGGCTACACGCGCAGACGGTCAAAATGTGCGCACCCAGACAACCCCAAGCCCCGCTTTTAGCCTCTTTCCTCATCGCTCCACCTCACGCTGCAAGCACCAGCATCCTGCTGGCCGCGGATTCGCGGCGTCCGAGTCGGTCCCAGCTCTGTGATGTAGCTGGTGTGTCCCGCAAGTGTGCACTCGATACTGCTACGAAGACGGCAAAGCCATTGGTCGCTGAATTTCGCGTTCGCCTCGACGGCCGCCAAGATGCGCCGTGCCAGAGCGCTTACCGAGGTTTGGGAAGCGTGGCGCTGATCGTCAAGCTCACCCGCGGCGGGTCTGCTAAACCGAAGTCGTCCGAAGCCAAGGTGAGGTTCGGGTTGTAGTACGGGTCGCGCTCCACCCACTGCGGCCAGCGGGCGCACAGCGCTCGACTCTCCGCGTCGAGGCCACGCTTCCTCGTCAACGGATCGGTCTTTTTCCTGGATACCGATTCGTGGTGCAAGAGCTCGGCGTGGGGCGTCCAGAGATTGCGGTAGCCGGCGGCGTGGAGCTTGAGACAGAAGTCGACGTCGTTGTAAGCGACCGCGAACTCGGCCTCGTTCATGCCGCCGACTTGCTCGTACGACGCTCGACTGACGACCAGGCAAGCGGCGGTGACCGCCAGATAAGATTGCATCAACCGCGCTCGCCCTCCGGGCCCGGCTTCAGTTGCGGAAAGCCGCTTCATCGCGTGACCCGCTGCTCCCTGCAAGCCCACGATCACGCCTCCGTGCTGGAGCGTCCGATCCGCGTATAGCAGGCGCGCCCCGACCGCGCCGACGCCGGGCCGCGCCGCCAGGCTCAGCATCTCTTGCAGCCAGTCCGGCGATAGCACCTCGACGTCGTCGTTCAGTAGGGCCACGAACTCGCCCCGTGCGGCACGAACCGAAGCGTTGTTCAAGCTGGCGAAGTTGAAGAGCCTCGGGTCCCTTCGTACCTGCACGCGCGGGCTTTTCGCGACCTCTTCCAGGAAGCGCAAGCACTCGGGGTCGTCGCAGGCGTTGTCGATGATGGCGACGTCGTAGTTCGGGTACGTGGTCCGTTCGAGAATGCTGGTCACGCAGGCGCGGAGTGCGTTCAGATTGTTTCGAGTGGGCACGATCACCGTCGCCCACGGCGCGGGTTCCGGCAACGCGAAACGCACTCGCACGACGGGCCAATGGTGGTCGAGCTGGGCTTCGGCCCTGGCTGCGATTCCCAGACGAGCCAGGTGAGCTGCGACCGCGCGCTCGGTGTCGGCCAAGTCCTGCGGCGTTGCCTGCAGGCGATGACACAGCACGTGCGGTACGTGCACAACTCGCTCGGGTGCAATGCGTTCGGTGACGCGTAGCGCCAGATCGTGGAGCAGCGCGCCGAAGGCGAGCGAGTCTGCGCTGACGCACTTTCGCAGCGTCTCGGAATGGAATAGCGAGGGCCGCCCGATGGCATCGTGACCGAGCAGCGATTCGGGATCGAAATCGCCTTTGAACCACGGGCTGTGCCGGCGGCCCGATGAGTCGATGCGGTCTTCGTCACCGTAAACGAGGACTGCATCCGCTCGCTGCAGCGCGCCTTCGACGAGCTTCAGCAGCGCGTGAGGCCGTAGTCGTTCGCGCTCGGAGACGAAGCCGCACCAAGGAGCCGTCGCCGCGCGCAGCAGCGCGCGAAGGCGGAGCGCCGGCTCGGCGCTGACCTCGTGGCAGACGATCCGCGGGTCCGCCTGGCTCTGCTCCTGCCACCAGCGAGCCTGTTCGGCGTCGCCCTGCGGGCTGAGCGGCACGTGAAGGCGCCAGGTTCGAAAGAGTTGGCCGCGCAGAGACCGCAGGCAGTCTTCCAGCTCGCCCGGCCTGGCCGCTTCCATCCACAACAGATCGACCGACGCGTGACGAGAAAGCTCTTTCGCGCGCGCCCCGAGCACGTCGAGGAGCGGAGGCGCGAGCGTATCGTGGCGAGCACACCATTCCTCGTAGTCGAGCCGACGCCGCTTTCGATGCCGCGAGAGCCGAGCCAGATTCCAATGGCGGAAGCGGCGAAAGAGGGCTTGCGCTAGCTGCATCGGGTCGGTCGGAGCAAGGCCGCGACAGGTTAGCAGCGGGCTGCTAGCGCGCCAGACCGCCGGCAATGCGCGTGATTTCATCGACCCACGCGCTGGGCTCGTCTCCGACCAAGTGCATTCCCGGCAGATGAGCGTAGTCGGTGTAGGGCGGACGATTGCTCAGCAGGCCTTGCGCGCCGGACCACGCGACCTCCAGCGCTTTGACACCGGAGCGAGCGCGATTGAAGGGGGTGTCCAGCAGCGGCGCCAGCCCCAGGTCGTAGTTGCTTGCGCGCAAGTGAACTAAGTAGTCCGGCCATGCTACCGGGTGTAGTACCCGAAGGCGGGGCACCGCGCGGAACATTTTGTAGAGCGCGTGGTCGCCCGTCACTTCGACGACCGTATTGGTTAAGCGATTCTGCACTTCACGCAGGATTGGCAGCAAGAAGGCATGTTCGCGCCGGTGCGAGGCGGTGCCATGGTAGAAGATCTTTATCCAGCGGTCTTGGGTCTGCGGTAGCGGTCGCGGGGGACGTACATCCACCCTCGTGGCCGGGAACCGCGCGGCGAGAATCGGCGTGGAGGCCCAGACTCGATCGACCAGATGAGCAAAGTTTCGCTTGAACGAGAGGTACTCGTCGAGCAGCCGCATTCGGTAGTCTTTAGGAAGCCACTGGTCGTCTCGAGCCGCGACCGCGTCGTCGTCTATCAGCCACACGACTTCCACGACCTTGTCCCGTGCGGCTTCGATCACTCTCGCCCACCGTCTATCCGGCGTTCGCACTAGAACCACACGGGTCCCCGGGGCGATCGCTTCGGATGCCGTCGGCCCGGACCAACGTTCGAGCTCTCCGTCGAGGACGATTCGATGATCACAGTCCGATTCGGTTCGAATCAAATCGCTCAAATAGTATTCAATCGTCGGAATTCTTCGTGCGGCGACGACCAGTAAATGTCGCGCGGGGCCTCCGCCGCGCCTGCCGCCTGGAACGAATTCGAAATCGCGCGCGGCCTCGACGCGTAGGCGACGTCGTAGGCGATGGAGTACATTCAAGCGGTCGCTCCTTGGCGCGGCGCACAGGTTCTTACATGCTTAGTAGCATATACTTCGCGCCGCGAAACCGTCCCGATGTTGGGTGGCCGGTGGCCCGCGGGACTTGGGCTCGGTCTCACTTCACGGTGGGCGTCGTTCCTGGACCGGTGTCAGTAGCCGGCGAGCCCCGGCAAACGGGTCTGATTGTTGGTCAGTTTGATACTATCCATGAGGAACGTGTCGTTGTAGAGCGCAGGGAATGTACCGCCTTGATTGTATTCGTTGCGATACATTCCAACGCGCACGTCGAAACGGTCAGTGAGCCCCAACTTGTTGACAACAAATGCAGCCTCGGTCGTCTCGGGTCGGTAGCCCCAGTAGAACCTGTAGTAGTCTTCGCCGAATGGGTAATTGACGGCACTTGTCTCCGATAGGCTTGGTCCGTCATTCAGCGCGGCGGTGGTCGGGGCGAGCCTCCAAATTAAAATTGCGCCGCGCCCCGGAGAGTCTCCCGGAAAGAGCGGGACGAAAGACGGCTTCATCGCGATGATGAACCCAACCCATTCGTCTTTCACGATCAGTTCGGTGTGAAACGTTCCCCCGCCGGTGTACCCGCCAGCGCATGTGCGGTAGTTGCAATCATTCTTGTATCGAAACTCAGCCCATACGCACTGCTTGTTTGCGGGGCAGTCCAGGGGCTGGTGGATGGCACGTGGGTCCATCACGGTTGGCTTTGCCGTCGCGAGATTGATCGAAAATGCAGGCGAGACGCTGGACCTTGCGCTGCTCGCGCCGGTCAGGGCGTTCGAAGAGCGCTGCCAAACTTGGGACACTAGGACGTCCCGCAGGGGGCCAGCGATCGAATTGGTGCCGGTGTCGAAGCCGAAGCCAGGCTGGAGCTTGATAAAGAATCGAAGATAGCGCCAGTCGTTGAACTGGAAGGCAGTCGCATCCCCGTCGCCGCCGTCATTCAGCTGAACCTCCAAGCGATCAGTGATGCTGAGGGAGCTGTGTGATGATGCATACCCGTCGAAGATGAGGACGCGATTTCCGTGGGCAGATGTGACGCCACCTTCGGTTCGCAAGAGCTGGGGGGAACGATGGCGCGCAAAATCCGCGTCCTCTTTGAGCGAGAACGTCTTACCGCCTTCGGTGTACGAGTACCCGTCTTCCGCACAACCCCGGGAGTATTCCTCAGGTCGATACGGCGAACCGTCCTCCGGATGTGTTTGGCCGCTGACAACAGGCGCAATGCAGGGCGCGTCGCCGCCCTCTCCATTTACTACGTAGGCAAAGTCTGGCTCCGCTGCCGCGACACCCGAGTGGAGCATCGAAGAGGCGAACATGCCGACGCTCATCACTCCCACGCCGAAAGCGTGCAGTTCTGCTGCCCCGATTCCGTTCCCGCGAATTCGAATCATGAACGAGCCCTTCCGCGAATTGGCGTAAGAAGCCGAGATAGTGCGACTTCTAGGCGCCGCGGGTCGTGATGACATAGATCGTCGCCAGGCGTCCACAAAGAACGGTCCGACTCGCCGGCTTGCTCAATCAACGATGTAAAATGACTATGGTCGCCGGCCCCTGGCTCGGCAACCAACGGGCCGCGTGCCAGCCCTTCGGCAGCTCCGGCTCCGTGAAGTCGAATAGCCACTTGGCGTCGATGGGCGACAAATTGACGCAGCCACCGCTCTGCGGGTTGCCCCAGTTGTCGTGCCAGTACGCGCCGTGCAGCGCGTACGGCTTGACGATGTTCTGCACGAACGGAACGTCCGAGTGCACGATGCCGCCTGGGCCCTCCATCGTTGCGGTCAACAGCTTCCCGGAGATCGGATAGGTTCCGGTGGGCGTCGCGCTGGTCTCGAGCGCGGACTCTCCGGCGATGGCGACGCCACCAATGCCAGGGGAAATCAGCGTGGCGTAGACTGGGGTCGTGCCCTCGAACGCCAAGAGCCAACCGCCCTCCAGGCTCACCTCGATCCAGGTGCCTCGTCCCTTGGGCGCTCTGCCCGTTCTGTCCGCGCCGAACAGCGGCGCGCCCCACGGAGTCTTGCTGCGCGGTTCGGGGATGACCGCGTCGCTTTCGCGAATCCACACGTTGCTTTCGTTGGTCTCGAAGTAACGGTGTCCGCGGACGCGCTCGGTCTTACCGGTGAGCGCTGTGTAACTCTTTAACGTGAACTCTCCGCGCGCTTCGAACGCCCCACTTTCGGCGCGCACGTAACGCGAGCGTCCGGCTTTTCGGACGAACGCCAGCGGCAACTTGAGGTCGGCGCCCAGCCGCACGCCGTGAAAGTCGATCGGCGCATAAGGTTTGACTCGCGCTTTGGGCAGCCAAGCGTAGTCCGCCGCCAGCAGAAAGCCGCGGTCACCGAAGCGAGCCTCGGTGCTGTAGGCCACCGTCGATAGCTCGGAAAGCATCTTACGATTTTCGAAAACCGCGCGCGGTAGCGATGGGAACTCGAAACCCGGGGCAGCCGGGAGGCTCGACTCGGTCGCCGGGGCAGGCTCGAGCTCTCTCTGCAAATCGGGCGTTGGCGTCGCTCGGTAACGCACCAGACCGCGCGATTCCCCATAGCGATGGAGGTACGGAGAATCGACCTTCGGTGCGTAGGGGAGCAGCGCTCGATACACGGGGTCGTCGACGTCGAGGGTCGCATTCTCCCCATCGACACACACGTAGCCCCGCGGTTCGACCGCATAGAACGCTTTGCAGCCGGGCCCCCCTTGCGGCTTCGGGTTGGAAAGTTCGACCGAGCCGCCCGTCCAAAGAAACCCAATCCAATCCTTGCGCGCATCCGGCACTGCGCGCACCCACACGAAGCGGCTTTTTGCGTAAACGCGCGGCCGAGCGCGGGGCGCGTTGGAGGCGTCAGGCCTTGACTCGGGCTTCGTTAGCGATTCGGACGCGGTCGTCGCAGTCTGCGCTTTGCTCACAATCGAATGCGGCGCGCCGGCCGCCGAACGTTTCTGCGAGGTCGGAGACTTGCAAGAGTTGGCGAGGGGTAGAGTCCCCAGCAAGATCGCGGTGGCCAAAGGAGCAATCGCGCGCAGCCGTCGCCCGACCGACCTTGCGGGGCGTGCTCGGTCGTTCTCCACGAGCCGAGGATAGCCGAGACGCGAACCTCTGGTCGCGCTATTAGCCGGCGTCGCGTACGGTCAGAACCGGGCAGGGTGCCATGCGAACCACGCTTTCCGCGACGCTGCCGGCCAATGCGTGAACGCGGCCCGTGCGCCCGTGCGTGCCCATCACGATCAGATCATAGCCGTCACGCTTGGCGTGTCCGAGGATGCTCTCGCGCGGTGAACCCGCCTCGATGATGGTTGCGAGCTTCTCGCGCTCACCAGCCGGAATCGGCTCCAGGAACGCGGATAGCTCAGCGCGTGCCTCGGCGAGCGCGTATTCCCGCAGCGGCACGTTGCCGCCCTCGGAAGCGACTTTGGGCTCCTTGTGGAAGCGCGGTAGCTCGGTCACGTGCAGAATCTGGATGGTCGCGCGGAGCTCCCTGGCGAGCGACAGGGCCTGGTTCAGCGCGCTGCGCGAGCAGCTCGATAGGTCGACGGGGACTAGGATCTTCGAAATTTTGGCCATGACGCTTCTCCGTGGCTGTTGCGGCGCCAGCGTGAGCACGAATGCTCGCTGCGTGCTCGGGTCTAGGCAAGACGCGGGCCAGCTTCAGCGCGCGGCCGTGGCGGCGCCTTCGAGCACTATTGCTGGCCCCAAGCGCAAGGGTTGCGTGTCTGCTGGTCGCGGCGCGCACGGGTTGCGCTTGGTCGTACGAGTCAGGCATTCCTGTCGTGTGGGTTTCGAACGCTTCGACGCCGGCACGCGTCTTGCGAACGCTCGCCGCGTGATTGCTAGCGCGTCCCAGGCAGTGGTCGCTTCGAACGCCAGACCGCTGCTCGCCTGTCAGGGGCTGTCGAAGACCTACCAGATGGGCGAGGTCGAGGTGCGCGCTCTCGCTGGCGTCGACCTCGAGCTTCAGCCGGCCGAGCTCTTGGTTCTGCTTGGGGCGTCCGGTAGCGGAAAATCGACGCTTCTGAACATTCTGGGCGGTCTCGACGTGCCCAGCGCTGGGCGCGTGTTCTTCGAAGACCGCGAGCTGACGAGCGCGGACGAAGACGAGCTGACCGACTATCGCCGTCATCACGTCGGCTTCGTGTTCCAGTTCTATAACCTGATACCGAGCCTCACGGCGCGCGAGAACGTTGCTCTGGTGACGGACATCGCAGACGACCCACTCGAGCCCGAGGAAGCGCTCGCGCTGGTGGGCCTCGGCGATCGACTGGATCATTTTCCGGCTCAGCTCTCCGGTGGCGAGCAGCAACGTGTGGCGATCGCGCGCGCCATCGCCAAGCAACCGCGCGTGCTGTTGTGCGACGAACCGACGGGCGCGCTCGACTTTCGCACTGGAATCTTGGTGCTGGAGGTGATCGAACGAGTGAACCGCGAGCTCGGCACGGCGACGGCCGTGATCACGCACAACGCACCGATCGCGAGCATCGCCGACCGCGTCGTCACGCTGGCCGATGGTCGTGTTCAGAGCGAACGCCGGCCGGGCCGCAGCACCCGCGCCGCCGACCTTCGCTGGTGAGCGCGTGGCAACCAAGGCCCTCCAGCGAAAACTGATTCGCGAGCTAGCTCGGCTCAAAGGGCAAATTGCGACGGTCGCGCTGGTGCTCGCAGGCGGTATCACCTGCTTCATCGCCCTCCGAGGAACCTACCTGTCGCTCGAGACGGCGCGCGTTGCCTACTACGAGCGCCTGCGATTTGCCGACGTGTTTGCGCGGGCCGAGCGCGTTCCGGAGCCCATCGCTCGCAGAATCGAGGCGCTGCCGTCCGTGGCGCTGGTCGAGACCCGGGTTTCCAAAGAAGTGACCGTGCCCATGGTGGGTCTTCCGCGAGCTGCGTACGGCCGCCTGCTGTCGCTTCCGAGCGGACGAAAACCTGCGACCAATGCCCTTTATCTACGACAGGGCCGTCTGCCCGAGCCAACGCGCGACGATGAGGTGGTAGCGCTGGAGTCTTTCGCCGAGGCGCACCATTTGGCTCCTGGCGCCGAGTTGCCCGTCGTCATCAGCGGCAGGCTACGAAACTTGCGCGTGGTCGGCATCGCCCTGTCGCCCGAGTTCGTGTTCGCGATTCGACCGGGCGCTCTCGCCGACGACCCAAAGCGCTACGCCGTGCTGTGGATGGATCGAGGCGCGCTGGGCGCAGCCTTCGGGCTCGATGGGGCCTTCAACGAAGTCACCGTGCGCATTCAACCCGGCGGCTCGGAAGCCGCGACGTGCGCCGCGATCGATCGAATTTTGGCACCGTTCGGCGGTACCGGTGCGGTTGGTCGGAGCGGACAGCTGTCGCATCGGATTTTGATGCAGGAGCTCAGCCAGCTCCAAGCCCTGGCCGGCATGGTGCCGGTCGTTTTTCTGTGTGTTGCTGCGTTTCTCATCAATATGGTGCTCGGGCGTCTGATCCGTCTGCAGCGCCCTGAACTCGCGACCTTGAAAGCGATCGGATATTCCAATCGCGAGGTCGGGCTGCACTACCTCGCGCTGGTAGTGGTCGTTATCTTGCCCGGTAACCTGTTGGGCGTGCTCGGAGGGTGGGGTCTCGGGCGCGCGGTCATGGTCCCTTACGCGCGCGCGTTTCGGTTTCCCGATCTCGGGTTCAGCCTCTCACCGAGCCTTATCGTATCGGCTCTCGTCGCCAGTTCGGTTGCGGCCACGCTCGGGGCGCTCGGCGCGGTGCGCAGCGCGGTCAAGCTACCGCCCGCCGAGGCGATGCGTCCCCCCGCGCCCGCCCGTTATCGGCGAGGACTCAGCGAGCGTCTCGGGCTCGACGCGTTCCTCGGGCCGAGCGGGCTGATGGTGTTGCGGGAAATTCAGCGGCGGCCCTTGCGTACGCTGACGTCCTCGCTCGGCATCGCCGGAGCAGTCGCGTTGCTGATCCTCGGTCACTTCGGGTGGGACTCGATGACGAGCTACTTCGAGGGCACCTTCCGGCGAGAGCAACGGCAAGACCTGGCTGTCGCGTTCGCGCTGCCGGTCACGCCGCGCGCGGTCGGAGAGCTCGAGCGTATGCCCGGTGTGCTGCGCGCAGAGGGGATGCGCGCGGTGCCGGTGCGGATCAGTTACGAGCACCGCGCACGCGACTCGATTCTGATGGGCTTGCCGGCGGTTGCCACCTTGCGGCGGCTGGTGACCCGCGGCGGCGGCGCCGAGGTTGAGGTCCCGGAGGATGGGGTTCTGCTCACCAAGACGCTCGGCGAAATTCTGGGCTTGCGCATCGGTGATCGACCTGCGCTGGAAGTGCGGGAAGGCGACCGGCGCACGATTCGTCCGGTGATCGTCGGCTTCATCGACGAGTCGGTCGGTTTACAGATCTACGCGCGAGCGTCACTCGTAGCCGCGCTGGCGGGAGACCAAGGCGCCGTGTCTTCGGTTCTGCTCCAGGTCGATCCGCGGGAAACCGAGCGCATCGAGGCCGAGCTCCGGCGTTCGCCCAGCGTCATCGACGTCTCGGACGTGCGCGCGGATCTCGAGCGTCTATTCGACATGAACGCCGCTACCATGGACATTTGGACGGCCGTCTCCATCGTGCTCGCGTCGCTCGTCGTGTTCGGCGTGGTCTACAACAACGCGCGCATCGCGCTGTCGGCGCGCAGCCGGGACCTGGCGAGTCTGCGGGTGCTCGGCTTTTCTCGGCGCGAGATCTCCTGGGTGCTGTTGTCCGGACTTGCGGTCGAGGTCGTCCTTGCGCTGCCGCTGGGCCTTTTGCTGGGCAGGTTTTGGGCGAGTCGATTCATGGCCACGGTGGACCAGGAGACCTTCCGTTGGCAGGTGTTCATCGCTCCACGCACCAACGCCTTGGCAGTGATGGTTGCTCTGCTCGCGGCTGCGGCGAGCGCGCTCTGGGTGCGGCGGAGTCTGGACAAGCTCGATCTGATCTCGGTGTTGAAGGCAAGAGAGTGAGGCGCTGATATGTCCCGAACGATCTCCACTCAAGCAGAATTCACGGGGCAACCCCAGGAGAATTCCGAGCGCTCGCGCACGGCGCGCGAACGGCGGCGCTCGCTCCTTCGGAACTTGCGGCACGGCCTGCTCGCGAGCGCGATTTTGGCGGCTGCGGTGGCGTCCGTGTTCGCGCTGCGTCCGAGCCCAGTGCCCGTGGACATGGTGCAAGCCGAGCAGGGTCCGCTGGTGGTAGCGATCGAAGAGACCGGCGTGACGCGCGTCAAGGATCGCTACCTGGTTTCGGCGCCGACGGCTGGGCGCCTGTCGCGTCTGCTGTTGGACCCAGGCGACACGGTGCACGAGGGCGACGCTCTCGCGGAAATCGCGCCGGTGCTGTCGCCGCTGCTCGACGAGCGAGCACGGGCCGAAGCCGAAGCGCGGCTTTCTGCGACCCAATCGGCGCTCGGCCAGGCGCGCGCACAGGTTTCTCGAGCTCAGGTCGCGAAGGAACTAGCCGAGCAGGAGCTCGCTCGCACCAAGCGACTCGCGAGCTCGGGGTCGCTGCCACAGCAGGCGCTGGAGCAAGCCGAATTCGCGGCCAGAATGCGCAGCGAGGAGCTCAGCTCCGCAGAGTTCGCGAGCAAGGTCGCTGCCGAGGAGGTGCGTCTGGCTCAGATCGCGCTCGCTGGCGACGGACAGCGCTCGGCACGTGCTCGGCACGTCGACGTCCTGGCCCCCGCGTCAGGCCAAGTGCTGCGGGTCCATCAGAAAAGCGCAGGGGTGGTTCAGGCCGGAACGCCGCTGGTCGAAGTCGGCGACCCGCGAGTGCTGGAAGTGGTCGTCGACCTGCTCACTACCGACGCCGTGCAAGTGCAGCTCGGAACACCCGTGGTCCTAAAGGGGTGGGGCGGCCAAGAGCCGCTGGCAGGCAAGGTTCGACGCGTCGAGCCGTCTGCGTTCACTCGTCCGTCCGCGCTCGGGGTAGACGAACAACGCGTGAACGTGTTGGTTGCGCTGTCGGACAGCGCGGAGCGCTCGGGCGCGCTGGGCGATGGCTACCGCGTTGAGGCCCGCCTGGTCTTGTGGCGCGCAGACAGCGTGCTCAAGGTCCCGCAAGGCGCGGTCTTCCGCAGAGGCGACGCCTGGGCCCTGTTTCGCATCGAGGATTCGGTGGCCCGGCTGACCCCCGTGAAGATCGGGCACCGCGGTGATACCGAGGTCGAGATCCTCTCGGGGCTCGCCGCTGGGGCCAGGGTCGCGGTTCATCCAGGGGACCGCGTGAAGGACGGTGCCCGGGTGGAGGCCCGTTAGGCGCCAGGTTCTGGATGCAACGCGTGGGCTTTTGAACTAATGAGGTAGCGATGTCGAAGCGAATTATTCGCGCCCTAGTGGTCGACGATGAAGCCGGCGTGCGAGCGGCGATGAAGCAGCTCTTGGAAGGGCTGCACTACCAGGTCGACCTGGCAGAAGACGGCGCGGTGGCGCTGGAGCGCATCGCCGAAACCGCGCCGGACATCGTCGTGACCGATCTCGACATGCCCCGGATGGGTGGGCTCGAGTTCTTGAAGCAGCTCCGCACGCGCGACACGGAGCTACCGGTCATCGTCGCCACGTCAGCCGTCGAGATGCAGTCCGCGGTAAACGCCATGCGCGCCGGTGCGTCGGACTACATCACCAAGCCGGTAGAGCTCGACGAGCTTTCGCTGGCCATCGAGCGTGCGCTCGAACATCGCAGCGTGCGCTTGGAAAACGAGAATTTGCGCCGGCAAATTCGCGAGCGAGGTGGCGATGGGGTCAAGGGCCTGATCGGTAGCAGCCCGGCGATGCAGGGGGTTTATCGCTTGGCGCGCCAGGTCGCGCCTGCGCGCGCCACGGTGCTGATCACTGGAGAGAGCGGCACTGGCAAAGGTGAGCTGGCGCGTACCATCCATACGCTGAGCCCGCGCGCGGACAAGCCATTCATCGCCGTGCACTGCGCATCGCTCGCCGAGTCGCTGCTGGAGAGCGAGCTGTTCGGTCACGAAAAAGGCTCATTCACGGGCGCCGAGCGGCGGCGGATCGGGCGCTTCGAACAGGCGCATCTGGGCACGTTGTTCCTGGACGAGGTCGGAGAGATTCCGCCTTCCACGCAAGTGAAGTTACTCACGGTCTTGCAGGAGCGACGCTTCGAGCGCGTGGGCGGCAATGAGTCGGTCCAGGTCGACGTTCGCATCGTGGCGGCTACCAATCGCGACCTCGCCGCGGACGTCGCTGCGGGACGCTTCCGCGAAGACTTGTATTATCGGCTCAACGTCGTTCACATCGAAATGCCCCCGCTGCGCTCGCGCACTGGCGACGTCGTGGTGTTGGCCGAGCATTTCTTGCAGCGCTTTGCCGAGGAAAACCACAAAGACATCACTGGCTTCAGCGATCGGGCAAAGACAAGGCTCCGTAGCTACCGCTGGCCCGGCAACGTGCGTGAGCTCGAAAACGCCATCGAACGCGCGGTCGTGTTGTGCGAAGGCGACCGCATCGACGAGGCGCATCTGCCGGATCGTGCGGCAGGTCCGGTCGCGCTCGAAGGGATCGAGATTCCGGGTGCGACCATGGCCGAGCTCGAAAAGTTCGCGATCTTGAAGACGCTCGAGGCGGTGGACAACTCCACCGTGCGCGCGGCGGAGATGCTCGACATCAGCACGCGCACCATTCAGTACCGGCTGCAGGAATACGGCGTCGCCAAGCCGCGCGGCAAGGGCGCCGCGGACGAGTAGCAGTCGCGCTCAGGCCTCGGCCGGCAGTTCGAAGCAGAATCGCGTGCCTGGGTTCGCGTCTTCTACCCAAATTCTGCCGCCGTGCGCTTCGATCGCGAGGCGGCAGAAGGTGAGCCCGAGCCCGCGGCCGCTGCGCGTGGTCGACGAATGATCTCCCTCGAGCTGCACGAAGGGTTCGAAGATCTTCTCGCGCAGCTCGGGAGAGATGCCGGCACCGCTGTCTTCGACTGCAATTTCGATGGCATGGCCACGAGCCGCTGACGAAACCGAGACGTGTCCGCCCTTCGGGGTGTGGCGAATCGCGTTGTCGAGCAGATTTTCGAGCACGCGCTTGATCAGGTCGGCATCGGCGTAAATTGCCGTGGTCTCGAGATTCTGTGTCAGGCTCACCTCGGCAGCCGCCGCTTTCACTTCCAACGACTCGAAAGCGTCTCGAACCAGCGCCGCCAAATCGATGCGGCTCGGGCGGGCGGTGAGCTTGCCCTCTTCGCTCTTGCTGATGTCGAGCAGGTTCAAGATCAAGCGCATCAAAGCGCGTGCGTCACTGCGAATGTGCTTGGCGGTGTCCTTCGCGCGCTGCGGCAGCTCGCGATCGTGCAAGAGCACCTGCGCGTGAAGGTCCATGGCGCTCACGGGATTCTTCAGATCATGAACGACGAACGCGCTCAGTCGCTCTTTCTGGAGCCCGAGGCGCATCAAATCATCGCGTTGGCGGCGCACGAGGTCATAGTGCTCGCGGAGGTCGGCGCTCATGCGACGAAGCTTCAGGGCGGCCTGAACGCGGACTAGTAGCTCGGTCGGGCGCACGGGCTTGGTCAAGAAATCGTCGCCGCCGGCGCGCAGCGCGCGGTCGAAGGTGTCGACGTCGCGCAGCGCGGTCAAAAATACGATTGGGGTCTCTGCCCCTCCCGGTAACTCCCGAATTCGCGCGCACACCTCGAAGCCATCGAGATCCGGCATGCGAACGTCGAGCAGCACGCAATCCGGCCGTTCGCGCTCGAAGGAGCGAATGCCCTCGTTGCCTCCCTGCGCGAGGATGACCGTATAGCCCTCCTCCTCCAGAGTGGCCTGAGCCAGTGTTCGATTGGCCGCGTTGTCGTCGACAACCAGGATTTTGCTTTCGCTTTCCGCGCCCATGCTCTGGCTCCGAGACGGCGGGAGCATACCCCAGGAGCCGCGATTGGGCCACGCCCGCCCGCTCTCGAGTGCTGCCAATTCGGGGTCGATCGAGTAAACTGCGGCGCGAAAATGAAGCGCGTTACCAAGGAGCTCGATGACGCTGGGGCGAGAGAGCTGTTTCGTCAGCTCGTCGATTCAGCGCCGGACGCAATGGTGGTGGTCACTGACGGCGGGGTGATCGAGCTCGTGAATCTACAGGCCGAAGCCTTGTTCGGATACGACCGTGACGAGCTCCTTGGCCAGCCGGTGGAGATCCTGGTTCCAGAGCGCTTTCGCGACAGACACGGTACGCATCGCGCCGGCTTCTCGGGCGCGCCAAAGCGCCGCCCGATGGGTACGGGGCTCGAGCTCTTCGGTCGCCGTAAAGACGGCTCGGAGTTTCCGATCGAGATCAGTCTGAGCCCGCTCGAGACGCCCATCGGTCGCCTGGTTTCCAGTGCGATTCGCGACATATCGGGGCGTAAGCGGGCAGATCAGAAGTTCCGCGCGCTGCTGGAGGCTGCGCCGGACGCGATGGTGATCGTGGATCAGCGCGGCGCGATCGTGCTCGTCAACGCCCAGACCGAGCGACTCTTTGGCTACGCGCGCAGCGAGCTCCTGGGGCAGTCGGTCGAGCTGCTCGTGCCGAAGCGCTTTCGAGCGCAGCACCAGGTTCATCGAGCCGGCTACTTCGGTCGGCCCAAGGCGCGAGCCATGGGGTCCGAGCTCGAATTGTATGGGCTGCGCCGGGACGGCACCGAATTTCCGATCGAAATCAGCTTGAGTCCGCTCGAAACCGAAGACGGCGTGCTCGCCTCCAGCGCCATTCGCGACGTCAGCGAGCGTAAACGCGCAGAGGCCAGCGCGCGCCTGGCCAGCGACCGATTGCTGAGCGCGGTGGAGAGCATTCAGGGCATGCTGAACCTGTACGACGCGGACGATCGGCTGGTTCTGTGCAACAGCGCTTCGCGCGAGCTCTTCGGGCGAGGCGTCGACGGACCGATCGTAGGCCGCACTTTCGCCGAAATCGTCGATGGCTGTTCGGCCCGAGGGCTCTTCGAGCTCAAAGATGAGTCGCCGAGGGCGTTTCGCGAGCGATGGCTCGGCTATCACCAAAACCCCGTTGGTCACCTCGAGCTGAAGACCAGCGACGGCCGAAGTCTACGCGTCACCGACCGCCGCACGTTGGAGGGCGGCACGATCAGCACAATCTGGGATATTACCGACGACGTCGAGCACGAAGCCGAGCTCACGCGAGCGCAGACTCTGGCGCTCGCCGCCAGCTCGGCGAAGAGTGAATTCCTCGCCTCGATGAGTCACGAGCTCAGAACGCCGCTCAATTCGATTTTGGGCTTCGCTCAGCTTCTGCAGCGAGACAAGAAGACTCCGCTGAACGAGCGACAGAAGGAGAAGCTCGACCACGTTTTGCGCGGTGGCGAGCACTTGCTGCGTTTGATAGACGATATCCTCGACCTTTCGGGGATCGAAGCTGGGCGCGTAACCGTTTCGCTCGAGCCGGTCGAGATCGATGCCGTGCTCCGCGAGGTAAAGTCGACCCTGGATCCAATGGCGACCCGCGCTGGAATCGCGCTTGGGCTGACACTTCCCAGCGAGGCGGTTCCGATGGTCGTGGCGGACCGCACTCGGTTTGCGCAGATCTTGATCAACTACGGCTCGAACGCGATCAAGTATGGCAAGCCCGGCGGCAAGGCGACGCTGTCGGTCTCGATCGGCGGCGATGGTTTCATCCGGGTTAGCGTGAATGACGACGGTATCGGCATTCCAGAAGACAAACAGGACAAGATCTTTCTACCGTTTCAACGCGCCGGGCAGGAAACTGGTCCGATCGAGGGAACAGGCATTGGGCTCACCATCACCAAGCGCCTGGCCGAACTGATGGGTGGCCACGTCGGCTTCACGAGCGCGCGTGGCGAAGGGTCCGAGTTTTGGCTCGAGCTGCCCGTGTACCACGCGCCGCGCACCGAGGCGGCGAAGTCCGAAGCAGGCGCAGGCGCGGCCAGCACCTTGGGCGGTTCGGTTGGCGCCCGCTACACGATCGTGTACGTCGAGGACAACCCTTCGAACATAGAGTTCATGCGCGAGCTGGTCGAAGAGCTCGAGCGTGTCAACCTGGTCACCGTGCCAACCGCCGAGGTCGGCATCGAGCTCATCCGTGATCGCCGACCGGACGTGGTCATCATGGACATCAACCTGCCGGGCATGAGCGGATACGAGGCCACGCAGCGGCTGCGCGAGTGGCCCGAAACTCGTGACATTCCCGTGGTCGCATTGACCGCGGCGGCGATGGCTGGGGATCGCAAGCGCTTCGCCGATGCGGGCTTCTACCGCTACCTCACCAAGCCCATCCGCGTCGCGGAGCTGCTCGAAACCCTCGAGGAGCTGCTTTCCAAGCGCCAACCCTGAGTCAACTCAGTCGCAATCCGAGCTGCGAGAGCAGATCGGTGAGCTGCGTTCCTGACGCCGGGAGCGCCGGCACGATCCGTCGAGCGTGTGCAGCGAGCCAGCGTGGGGCATGAGGCAAGAGGTCGAACTGCACGTTGAGGCCGAACAGCTTGTGCCACTCTCGCTCCCGTTCCGCGGCGTAACGTTCTAAATGCACGCCGTTGCGATCGCGGATGCTGTCGGTAATGCGGTTTACCAGATCACGCGCTTCCGAGAGGCCGACGTTCATGCTCTGCCCACCGAGCGGGCTCGTTACGTGCGCAGCGTCGCCCGCCAGCCAGGCGCGGCGCCGCCCGAAGCGTCGCGCCATGCGTCGTTCGAATTGGATGACCGTGCCCCAGTCGATTCGGTCGACGCCGTAGTCCTGACGCTGCAGGCGTTCGGTGATTAGCGCGCGCAGGCGTCCGATATCCGGAGGCTGATCGAGCTGCTTGTTGATTTGAAACGCCCAGCGACGGCGCCCGCCCGCGAGGGGCAGCACGACACTGCCAAGCTCGTCGAAGATGCCGATTTCTTCGGTGTCGCTCCAGGTGTCTCCCGGCGCTTCCGCCTCGAACATCGCAAAACTCTCGCTGGGGCCGACGTCCACCGCCTCGATGCTGAGCGCGGAGCGAACGCGCGACTCGTAGCCATCCGCGCCGATCACGTAATCGGCGCGAATCAGCGAAGACTCGACGGGCTGCCATTCACTCTGGTGCGGGTCATCTCGAGTCGCGCGCTCTTGCCGGATCACGCGTACCTCGGCGTAGTCGTCGTGCTGTTCTATCGTCGCGGCCTGGTGAGCTGGGCGAAGGTCTGCGCCTTCCGCGCGCAGCGCTACGAGTAGCACGCCTTCCAACACGCTCTGCGGTACGGCAAGCGCCGGCGACGGTAGGCTCAGGTTCGTGACCGATGCACCGTCTACGCAGATTGCGATCCTAGAAATCGAGCGCCCCTTGGCCTCCAGTTCCTTCGCGAGGCCGATTTCCCGAAGCAGCTGCAGGGTGCTCCCATGCAGCAGGGTCGCGTGTCCGGGCGCATAGTCGCGAAAGCCTTGGTCGAGGAGCAGCGCGCGCAGGCCGCGCCGCGCGGCGCACAACGTCGCGAACAAACCGACCGGACCTGCACCAACCACCAGAGCTTGCACGTGTTCCACAGGAGAAGGGGGCGGAGTCATCGGCGCTGCGATTGTTCCTTAGCAATGGTCGTGCCGGTGCGAAACGGCCCCAAGATAGGGCCATTTCGCTGGCTTTCTGCGGTGCGACGCGCAAACCGTGCGCTGCCCGGTCGGCTGCGCAGATCGTGCAGCTCCAAAACACGTCCGGTCGCGAAAGCGCCGCGATTTCGTGGCTGCGCTCATGGCACGAAGCGTGCTCGGTGCTCCGTGCGGCGCCCTTCGTCGAGAGGCGCCGCGGAGCACGATTGTGTTGGAGAGCGACTGGGCATCACGTTACGATGGAAAACTGCTGAGTGCACGCGAGGCGGTGGGGAAGATACCCGCGGGGAGCCGGATCCTGATCGGTTCTGGAGCCGCCGAACCGGTCACGCTCGTGGAGAGCCTCGCGGAGCATGGTGGGCACCTTTCCGACAACGACATCGTTCATCTGCTGACGCTCGGGAGTGCCCCTTACGTGCGACCCGAGTTTGCCGGGCGCTTTCGTCACTCGGCGTTCTTCATCGGGCCCAACGTGCGCGAGGCGGTGCAGGCAGGGCGGGCCGATTTCACGCCGGTCTTCCTGTCGGAGATTCCACGCCTGATCCGTTCGCGGCGCGCTCGAATCGACGTCGCGCTGCTGCAGGTCACGCCGCCGGATGCACGCGGTTACGTGAGTCTCGGAGTCTCGGTCGACATCGTGCGAGCGGCGGTCGAAGCGGCCGATCTCGTGATCGCCGAGGTGAACCCGCTCATGCCGCGAACGTTCGGAGACTCGTTCGTGCAGATCGATGATATCGACTGGTTGGTGCCGGTGCAGACACCGATTCTCGAGCTCGAGGCGGAGCCGCTCGACGATGTTTCGATCGCCATTGGCCGCCACGTAGCAGGCCTGGTCCCGCACGGCGCGACCTTGCAGACGGGCATCGGCAAAATCCCACACGCGGTGATGGCGGCGCTCAAGAACCATGAAGACCTTGGCATTCACACCGAAATGCTCTCGGATAGCGTGATCGACTTGGTGCTGTCAGGCGTCATCAACGGCCGAAAGAAAACCTTGCTGCCGCGCAAGCTCGTTACCTCGTTCGTGATGGGAACGCGACGTCTGTACGACTGGGTGAACGAGAACCCGGCAGTCGAACTGCGGCCCAGCGACTTCACCAACGACCCTTTCGTCATCGCCCAGAACGAGCGCATGATCGCGATCAATTCGGCGCTGGCGGTCGACCTAACCGGCCAGGTCGCAGCCGATACGCTTTGGGGCCGTTTTTTCTCGGGCATCGGCGGGCAGGTCGACTTCATCCGCGGCGCAGCGCGCAGCTCGCAGGGTAAGCCGATCATTGCCCTGCCATCCACCGCTCAGGGCGGTACCGTAAGCCGCATCCAGACCGTGCTCGACGCCGGCGCTGGTGTCGTGACCAGCCGGGGCGACGTGCATTGGGTGGTGACGGAGTACGGCGCGGCCGACTTGTGGGGCAAGAACGTTCGGCAGCGCGCTGCCGCGCTGATCGAGATCGCGCACCCGGATTTTCGTGCGGAGCTCGTGGCTCAAGCCAAGGCTCGCAAATACGTCCTGCCCGACCAACGACTGCCGCGCGTGCCGCCTCGTGGCGAGGAGGCCGTGGACCTGGAACTCGAGTCTAAAGCCAAGATCTCGATCCGGCCGATTCGCATCTCCGATGAGGAACCGCTGCGCGCGCTGCTCTACGCGCTGTCGGATGACAGTAGATATCAACGTTTTCACGCGCACGTTTGCCCGCCCGGCCACGAACAGTTGTTGCGCTGGGTCGACGTTGACCACGACGAATGCGTCGCACTCGTCGCGACGACCGTCAGCGACGCCGGAGAGGAGCTGATTGCCGTGGCGCGCTACGACGTCGACAAGGCCAGCGGACGCGCCGACGTGTCGGTCGTCGTGGCCGATGCCTGGCAAAACCGAGGCGTCGGAACGCTGCTGTTCCGCCGCCTCGCCGAGGTTGCGCGCGCTCGGGGTGTGGCCGGCTTCCGCGCCGACGTCCTGGCAAACAACGGGCGAATGCTGGCGATTTTCAACAAGAGCGGGCTGCAAGTCGGAACTCGCCTGGACCAGGGAACTTACCGCGTCAATATGGCCTTCCCGCAATGACCGTGCGCGTATCGAGTCCTTCCGACCCCGCAAAATCTCCATTGACCAAGGCGCGTTGTCGCATCGCGCTCACCGGTGGACCCGGCGGGGGCAAGACGACCGCGGCCGATCTCTTTCGGCGCGAGCTCGGGGATGCGGTCGTGATCGTTCCCGAGGCCGCGACGATCTTGTTCGCCGGCGGATTTCCTCGTGCGCGCCGGGCGCAAGCCGGGCGCGCCGTGCAGAGCGCGATCTTTCACGTTCAGCGCAACCTGGAGGACGTGCAGTCGGCGAGCTATCCCGAACGCGTGCTGCTCTGCGATCGCGGCACAATCGATGGCGCCGCCTACTGGCCGAACGGCGAGCAAGATTTCTTCGCGAGCATGGGCACCACCTTCGAGACCGAGCTCCTGCGCTATGACGCCGTGGTATTCTTCGAGACCGCAGCCGTTGCTGGCGACTCGATCGAGGGCGGAAATCCGGTGCGTAGCGAGTCGTTGGCCGAGGCGGTCGCGCTCGACGAGCGCTTGCGCTCACTGTGGTCACGCCATCCGAAATTCACGCTCGTTCCGCACTCGCCCTCGTTCTTACACAAGATTACGATTGGATTAGCGTTGCTTCAGAGCATCGTGGAGCAAGCGCGGCGGTAGGTGCCCGCATGCGTTGCCTGGCCGCTGACCCTCGCGCGCGCCCGTCAGTGCGGGTCAGGCACGTAGACCAGCTCGTCGATGTTCGGCTGCAACGTGATTTCGATGCGCCGGTTCTTGGCCTTGTTCTCCGACGTGTCGTTGGGGCTGACAGGATCGAATTCTCCGTATCCCGCCGCCGAGAGTGTTTCGGGGCGCATGCCCGTCTTTACCAAGAAGTTCACGATTTCCAGCGCGCGCTCCGTCGATAGCTCCCAGTTGGACGCGAAGCCCGAGAAGCGGATCGGCTCGTCGTCGGTGTGTCCCGCCACTTGGAATCGTCGCCCCTGCAACGTTCCGAGCACGGCGCCCACGTCGGACAGGGCGTTGCGACCACGCGCCCCGAGCTTGCTCTTGCCCGAGTCGAATAGCACGTCAGTCGGCAGCGCCAGCACCATGCGCCCGCTGCGCAGGTATATCTGAAGCTCGCCCGCGTCGACCATACGCTTCAGTCGCGACGCCAAGTCGTGAAACAGCGAGGCGCGTGCTTCCGACGCTGCCTGCGCTCGACGGAGCTCTTCCAATCTCGCTCGCGCCTGATCGAGCGAACTCGCCAACGCGCCTTTGGTCGAGAGCAATTGGTCGACGTCCCGCCCAAGCCGCTGCAGTTCAGAGCGCATCTGCTGGTTTAGGGCGGTCGCGTCGTCTACGGTTTTGGTGCAACCCTGAACCTTTGCTTTGCTGCCGTCCAGTTCCGACTGCGTACGTGACAGCTGAGCTTCGGCCGCGTCGATATTGCGACGGAGTTCGGCGATTTCGGCGCTCTTGGTAGTCAGCTGCTGCTGCGAGCGCGCTTGTGCATCGCGCGCATTGGCAACCGCAGCATCGTACTTGCTGGCGGAAACACAGCCTGAAACCAAGGCTAGAGTGAGAGCCCCTGAGATCGTCATCAACGTTCGCATGCGAGGCTGCCAGTGCATCGCGCGTGCCACGCGAATCGTGCTGGTTTTGCGCTAAATCGGAGGGGCGGGATAGTTGCGACACGCAGGTTCTGCGCAGCCTGCGCGTGCGCGCGAACGCTGCGCAGGCTCGCCGAGCCTCAGCCTCGATCACACCCGGACGCCCTGCGCCCGCGTGAGTTGGTCGACGAACCGTTCGAGCTCGGCCTGTTCCGTCGTCCCATGCGCTGTAAAATCCGGCTGGGTCGGCGGCTCGTACGCTTCATCACTGCCGGGCACGCTGGTTGCGCCGCCCGTTCGACTCGCCGCGTAGAGACCTTTCGCGTCCCGTTTCACGCATTCAGCGAGCGGCGTGTCGACCCAAACCTCGAAGAAAGCGGGGCAAAGCTCGCGCGCGCGCTCACGGAACGCCCGGCGGTGAGCGGTGGCCGGCACGAGCACGACCAAGCCCTGCGCCGCGAGCAACGCGGCGAGCCGTGCCAGGGTTTCGTAGAAGTTCGCGCGCTCACCTGCCGAATAGCCCGGCGCGGGCGAGAGGCTCTTCCGCACCGCGTCGCCGTCCAGCACGCACGCTTTCGCGCCGCGCGCATCGAGCATCGCATGCAGCTGCTCCGCCAGCGTCGACTTGCCAGCCGACGGCAGCCCCGTGATCCACACCACGACTCCCTGGCTCATCGGTCGAAGAACTCGTTCGCGAAAGCGGGCGAAAACCGAGGGGCTTCTAGCGTACGCTCCACGAACCCGAGCAGCCGCTCGCGATCCTCCGCAAGCAGCTCCGGATACCAGGCGGGGCTAGCGAGCACGAGGCCGCGCCAGGCCACGAAGGGTGCGACCACGTCGAGCAATTCACTATCCCTGGTGCGCGCGAGGTAGGCGTCCCAGAAGCCATGCCAGAGGCCGCCCAAGGCTTCGCGCCAGGCCCCAGGATGACCGAGCGAGAAAAAGGCGTAATTGATGGCCATGCAGGTCACGTCGTCCGCCGGTTCACCGACCGAGCCACGACTCGTGTCGAGCACTGACAGCTGCGAGCGATCGTCGAACAACACGTTGAACGGGTGAAAGTCTCCATGCACTCGCCGCAGTCGCTCGTGCTTGCCGCGCAACCGGAAGCGCCACTCGAGGCACTTCGCCTCAATCCGTTCGAGCCGCTCCTTCGAAGCACCCGGCACGTCGTCGGGGTAGCTATCCGCAATCCCGAAGATGCCTTCCCCGCTTCCGACGGTGTCCCGGATGGCGCGAGCGTAGGCCGTTTCCGAGCCAGGCGCGGGTTGCGCGTGCAGTGCAGCTAGGTATTCGACCAGCGTGCGGTGACGCTCCTGATCGAGCGCGGTAGCGCCGCCAGCGCGCGCGATCCGACGGAGATCTTCGGCGTACACCTGACCCTCGGCGTGGGTCGTGAGCAGGTAAAATTCGCCAGTACCGGCCAGCGACACGAAGTCGTCGTTTCCGCGGTAGGCACCGACGTCGAGGACTGCCACGTGGCGTGGAATGCTGGCAAATGTGTCCGCGGCGAGCAGAACCTCACCAGCGCGATCGGCGCGGCGATCGTGCCCGAACTGGTTCGAGGTGACCAAGTGCAAAACCAGCGACTTCGGTTGACCCGCGTGGGTCACGTCGAGGCGAAGGGGGGCACCATACCCGCCACCTTTAACGCTTTCGTCGGCGCCCTCTGCGTCCGCCTTCAATGGCAAAACACGCACGATTTGCGCCCCCGGCAAGGCTTGATCCACCATTCGGCGCAAGCGCTGCGCCCCCGGGCCAGCCGCCCAAGCCTGTGCTTCCTGGTTCTCGGGCGTCGTGGTCATCGTGACCATCCCCCATTCACGAGTCATGCCAAACAGAGGGCTAGTTGGGCACTTCGCAATGCTGGTCGCTCAGTTCGCATTTCTCGGGCGGCGTGCATTGGTCATCGCTCGTGCACGGTCGTTTGCCGCCCGCGCCTGCGCTACCCCCGACTCCGCCAGTATTGTTGGAGCCCCCGCTCGCGCGCGTTCCGCCCGTAGCGTTGCTACCCCCGCCGGTGGTGACCGTGCCTCCGGTGGTGATCGTGCCTCCGGTGGTGATCGTGCCTCCGGTGGCGAGCGTGCCCCCGGTCGAATCCGTGCCGCCAGTGGTACCGCCTGTTGCCAGCGCACCTGCGTCCGAGCCGCCAGTGGCGCGACCGGCCGCTCCGCCGTTCGCTGCCCCGCCGCTGAACGCTCCGCCGGAGGTGCGATTACCGGCTTCTTCGGGAAACAATTCGATCGTCCCGGTCGCCCCCTGTTCACAGGCGGCAGAGAGCAGCGCGCTGAGCAGGAGTAGACCTCCGACCCAGATGCCCGAGTCAGTCCGCATCGCCGAGCCCGCGCAGCGCGATCTGGCGGGCCTCGGCGCGCGCAAAGCCCGAAGGGTACTCACTCAAATAGCGGCGTGCCTCGCGCCCAGCAGCCGTGAGATTTCCCATTTGCAGCAACACTCGGAAGTGCTCGACCCGAGCGCTCTGAACGAGTGGCGAACGGGGGTACTTCTGCATCAAGCCTTCGAGCGTAGCCAACGAGCGGCTCGCGTCCCCGCTTTGGGCCGAGCGCAACGCGCTCTGATACATGGCGTTCTCGTCCGCGAGCGTGCTCGGCGGCTCGATTGAGCGGCGTCGGTCCTGCGCACCCGTTTGGGCCGTGGCGGCCGGGCGCGAATTCGCCGGGGTTGGCTCAGTTGCCTTCGCTTCCTGCGGAACCGGCGGTGCTGCGCGGCTCGGCGCTTCGCCAGTGGTAATTGACTCAGGCGCACCGGCAGCGACGGGCGCGGGTCGCTCGGCTTGGTCGTCAACCGCTGACGACCAACGCTCGCCCCGCGTCAGGAACAGAGTGCGCCCGTGGCTTTCCACTTCGACCCGCCCGTCCAACACCGACACGCGGGTCACCACCGTGGAATCGCCGCGCTCGACGTTCACGGTAAAGCGAGTGCCGCGCACGGTTACCAGCGCATCGGGCGTACGCACCGAGAGCGTGCTGCCCGGTTCGAGCTTCGGCACGCGAAAGGACACTTCCCCTTGAACGAGCTCGAGGCGCTCGTTCTTGGCGTTGCCGGGCGGGGGCTCGGCGATGCGCACCCGCGTTTCGGACGCCACTTCGACGGCTGCCTGGTCCACCAACGATAGCTTCGCGTGCGCACCCGCTGCGGTATCGAGCTCGTCGCCCGGCTCGAGCGTGACGCCTTGCACGGCGGAAATGCGAGCGCCCGAGCCTCTGATGACGAAAGCTCCTGCGCTGGCGCCGACCACATCGAGCGTTACGGCCTCCGCGGAGCTACGAGCGTGCAGAAGCCAGCCTCCACTGAGCACCATCACGGAGATCGCAGCAGCCGCCACCAAGGCGCCGCTCACCCGCCCGCGCCAGAGCGAACGCTTCTCGGACATCCGATCGAGCGCGCGATCTACCGTGGCTGCGGTGCGCGCCTGCAACTGAGCCTCCCGCTCCGGAGGCAGCACGGGAACGACCGAACGTCCCATTTGCTCGAGCAAGCGCTCGGGCGTGTTGTCTCTTTGACGGTTCATTGGCGAGCCCCCTTCGGCATTCGCTCCAGTTCCTCGCTCAAACGTACGGCAAGCTCTTTGCGCCCACGAACCAAACGTGATTGAGCTGCGGCCATCGAGACGCCAGTGATGGTCGCCGTTTCGGCCAGGCTACAACCGACCATGTCGTGAAGCAGCAGAGTCCTTGCGAGCTTCTCCGACATTCGCGACAAGTGTCGGCGAACGCGGGCGAGCTCTTCACGCGAGCCTGCTTGCGACTCGGGATCCGGAGTGCCCGCGGAGCGAGCCGACAGCGCATCGATCTCGAAACCGTCATCGAAGATGCGCCGCTCGGTTCGGCGGCGTCGAATTGCGTGCAGTGCAACATTGCAGGTAATGGCCGAAGCCCAGGTCGAGAGACTGCACTCGCGCGAAAACTTTCCTCGATTCAGGGATATCACGATCTGTTCGAACGAGGCCTGCACCAAATCGTCGTGGTCGGCCTCACGCCGCCCCAGCACTCGGTAGAGAGTCCCATCGACGACGCGCATCATCCGTCCGCACAGTTCGGAACCGAGCCCTCGGTCGCCGCGAATCAGACCTTCCAGCAGATCATCGTCGCTCAGCGGAAGCTGCGCTTCCGGGAGCGCGGAGCGCACGATGCGGAGCTGGGGGTTGCGAGCGGGCGGCATGCCTTACGACTCATAGGTCTGTGCCAGACCGGACCTGATTTCAGGCAGCTTGCCGATCTTTGCGCGATATAGCGTTTTTGTCCGAGAAAGTGGTTCCACTAACGCTGGAATGGGCGGAGCTCCACCGAAGCACCGAGCAGAAAACTGAGAGCGGCCACCTCGGCGACCGGGCGCCCATGAACCGCGATCGCGGTCCCGCCGGTGAGTTGTTGGACTTGGGGTCCGAAGCTGAGGCCCCAGCGACGTGACGCCCACCCAACCAGCTCGACGCCGGCCTGCCCGCCCATAAGCCAACGCTGCGACTCCTGCTGTCCGCGCTCCGGATCGGAACCGTGTGCCTCGAGCTTGACGAGCACGCCTTGGACCGAGATGCGAAGCTGCAAGTTTTCGATCAGCGACCAGTAGCCGCCGGTGCCCAGGGCGATGGTTGCCCATGACAGCGCGATCGGCGAGCTGAGTTCACCGCCGGAGATTCGTCCGACTGCGTAGCTGCCGGAGAGCGTGGCGAACAACGGTAACTCGATCGGCGCAACGCCGAGCGCTAGTTGGCCACCGAAGCGGAACGGCGAGGAAAGCTGGTGATCGTAAGCGGTGATGGCGCCTGCCGACAGCCAACCGCGCGGATGAACCGTCCGGCCCTGGCGCGACGATCCGATTGCAGCAAGCGTCGCCTCGTCGCTCGAGCGCGTCGCAGCCGAGTCGGCTGACGCCGCTTTGCTGGTCGCCGGTTTCTCGCCGGGCGTGGCGCGAGCCGCCGCAGGTTCCGATTTACCGCGCGAGGCCGTATCCGGAGCCTCCAATCGAGCCTCCTTGTACAGCGTGGCGATCGCGAGACCGATGGTTCGGAAGCGTTCGACCCGTGCATCCTGGGGTTGGAAGGTGATCTCCTGCGAACGCCAGGAGCGCGATTCAGAGCGCCGATTTCCCACCTCGATCAGCACGCCGAGCCCGTCGCTTCCGCGCAAAGAGACGATCGCCACCCCGTCTGCCGGCTCGGAGCTCGCGGAGAGCTGGCAGCGTCCCGCGCCAAGGCCGTCGCTGCACGCTTGCACCAGCACGGCGGTTTCGGCGCGCGTCGTGTCGGCAATCGGCAGCTCGACGATCAGCACCGGCCCGGCCATTGAGCGGATGCTTGCGCATTGAACGGCGGTCGTCGACTACCCGCTGCAAAATATTTCAGGAAGCGGTCGCGCGCCGGTCCCAGTCGAGAAGCCCGATGCCTGAAACGCGGAGGGCGAGGGAACAGACTGTCATCTCGGCCATCGTGAGGTTTCTTTGCGTGCGTTGACTGCCAAGGTAAGCGAGTTCTGGTTGGTGTGGGTCTGTGCCCTTCACGGTTGTGGGGGTAACGACTTTTCGTCGGATACGGCTCCGAATGGCACCGGCGGCGCGGTGAGCGCCGGCGGCAGCGTCGGTCAGGGTGGTGCAATCGGTCAGGGTGGATCTGCGCCGCAATCTGGGGGCGCAAGCACCGATCCACTCAACGCCGGGGCTACCTGCACGAGCAAGACCACTTGGACGCGCGGTGAGAACCCACAGATGCGCCCTGGAGAGGCCTGCATCGCGTGCCATGTAGCGAACCGCGGGCCGACGTTGTCGATTGCCGGCACCGTTTACCCCAGTGGGCACGAGCCCAACGACTGCAATGGAGTGCCGAGTTCGCTCGCAGCGGTGGTCGTGATCACCGACGCTCAAAACAAAGAGTACCGGCTCCCAGTCAACTCGGCGGGCAACTTCATTCTCGAACAAACCATCGCGGGGCCTTATCGAGCGAAGGTAGTGGCTGCCAGCAAAGAGAGGGTCATGGCGACCCAACAGACCGTTGGCGACTGCAACAGCTGTCACACGCAGAGCGGCGCCAACGGCGCTCCCGGGCGCATTACGGCGCCTTTCTGAGCGTGTCGCAGCCCTTCGGGCGTTCTCCGCGCGTTCTTTGACTTCACTCTGCTGGGTTATCTGTCGTGCGCGTCGCGCTGCGCGGATCACTCCACTCGAGCGTCGTTAACGAGTCGCGTCGCGGAGTTCGGCTCAGTAAAAAATTGCCGCCGTGGTCGAGATCGCGCGGACCTGCTGCAGCCGAATGAGTACAAAACGTTCGCGTCGATGCCTGAGCTCCGACGCTTCGCGGAACAGAGTCGTGTCCCGAAATCATCGAGGTGCGCACGATGAATACTTTGCCGACGATCACTTGTCGTTTTGCCGCGTTTCTGCTGTTGAGTGTCAGTGCTTGCTCGAGCACCACCGACGACATCTCCACCATCCCAACGGGCGGCACGTCGACCGGACCTACCGGCGGCACGAGCACCGGAGGAACCACACCACAAACCGGCGGCTTTCCCGCTACAACCGGTGGCGTGTTCAGCACCGGGGGAACCGCACCTTCGACGGGTGGCTTCGCCTCGCAAGGCGGCACGACCGGAGGATTTTCGACCACGGGTGGTCAGTTCGGGCAAGGTGGCAGCACCGGCGGTAACGCGTCGACCGGCGGAACTTTCGGACAGGGCGGCACTCTTACGGGTGGCGCAAGTAACGGCGGCACGAACGCCGGAGGCTTCTCGAACGGTGGTACGGGGGGTACCACCGGCGGCAAAGGCGGCGGCGGCGCTCGCAACACCGGCGGCGCGGCAAGCGGCGGCATGGGCGGCGGCGGAAAAGCGGGCGGTGGTACGGGCGGCGGCGGAAAAGCGACCGGCGGCGCGTCCACGGGTGGTTCTGCAACGGGCGGCACGGGTGGCGATCCTTTCGGTGGCGCCAGTGTCTGCACGAGCAAGACGACCTGGAAGAGCGGCAACAACCAGAACATGCGACCCGGCGAGGCGTGCATCGCGTGTCACGCTACGAACGGAGCTCCGGACTTCACCATCGCCGGCACGGTGTTTCCGACCGGCCACGAGCCGAACGACTGCAACGGCAAGGGTGGGGTCACCATCGTGATCACCGACTCGAAGGGCACCGCTCACAACATCACGGTGAACTCGGTTGGCAACTTCAACTTCACGGGCTCTCTGCCCACGCCTTACACGGCAAAAGTGACGACAACTGCGGGGGCCAGCCGCGCGATGCTTGCGCCGCAAACCAGCGGCGACTGCAACTCCTGCCACACCGAGAAGGGCGCAAACGGCGCTCCCGGACGCATCGTGGTGCCGTGAGCACGTTGGTCTAGGGAGGCGCGCGCTCGACGTTGTACTCCACGTCCTCGATGTCCATGCGCGCGTAGACGAATTCGCCGCTCGATAACCGCCACGAGGCCCCGCCTCGACTTGCGAGGCGTGCCCCCGCGAAGTCGCGATAGTTGCCGAGCGGCGTGGACCAGCGCAGTTTGGTGTAGGTCTTGCCGTCGCTCGACAAGTAACGATCTTCGGAGACGAAGTTCGTGAGCTCGCCCGCGTCGTTGAAGTGCAGGCGCGCCGAGACGGTGTTCCCTGCGTTGGTGAAGGTTCCCTGTGCCGTTCTCGCGTCGATCTCGCGCCAAACGATGGCGCGATCGATGAGCGTAGCGGGCGCCAGCACACACATGTCATTGAACAACGTCACGGTTTCGCTCTGATTCATTTCAGGGCCGCGCGCGTCCACGACTTGGAAGAGCGAGGCCAATTTGACTTGCATGGTCGCCGCATTTCCGAGGTAGAGGTGCAGCGCGTCGAAGGGCAGCCCGAAGCGCGCCGATCGAATCAAGAACAAGCGCGCCGGAGGGTCGTAGAAATTGTGCTGCTCGGCCTGAAACGGTATGAAACCAGCCTCCAAGCTCGGGCGGATTTCCCCTCGCAAGCGCGCTCGAAAGTTCCGTACACGCGGGCGCCCGACGACGCCCGCGACCTGCAGATACTGGCGCACCGGAGGTGGAAGATGACTGAGGTCGTCGCTACCAACGGGTTCCGCGACCGACTTCCTCGACAGCCGCCGCTCGACTTCCCGCTGGTAGACCTTTGGAAAACTCGACGGGCTCGATGCGAACAGCGCCAGCAGGGCGCCGATCGAGATAACCACGTTCGCGACCGTGCCGTAGCGCGCCTCATCCCACGCGAAAATGATCAGCGTCTGCGAGAGCACGACCGCGGGCGCGGCAAGCAGCCAAAAAGCCCGAACGTCGAGCGCGAACAAGACGGCGGCTCCAACGAATAGGAGGGCTGTGCCTGCCCACAGCGCACCGACGGGCCGTGAGATCGACGCTTCCAGCGGGCTCGCCCAGCCCATTGCCTTGCTGAACCCCAGCAGGTGAATGCCCGCGTGCAGCAGAACCAGCAGCGTGAAGGCTAATCGAACCATGCGTTCGAGTCGCCCATGCACGTCGCGTGCCGCATTCTCGAACCCGCGCGGCACACAACCTGCTATTCGGACGGCCATGCGTCTGACGTTCCTGGGTGCGGCACAAGAGGTCACCGGCTCGATGTTCTTGCTCGAGGTGCCCTCGGGCTCGCTGTTGATCGATTGCGGCTTCTTTCAGGGGCGCAGAGCCGAGTCGCGTGAGCGTAATCGCCGGCTGCCGGCGTCCGCGGTTGCGGCAAATGCAGTGCTGCTCACGCACGCGCACATCGACCATTCGGGCAGCCTTCCGACTTTGGTGAAAGCCGGTTTTCGCGGCTCGATTTTCGCGACTCCGGCCACGCGCGATCTGTGCGCATTCTTGCTGCGGGACTCCGCGCGCATTCAGCAGGCCGACGCCGCCTACTTGAACGAAAAATTCGCAGGCGACCCCGATTTCATCAAGATAGAGCCGATTTACGACGAAGCCGACGCCATTGGCGCACTCGAACGCTTCGTGAGCGTTCCCTATCACCACGCCTTCCAACCGCTGCCGGGAGTCACGGCGACACTGTTCGATGCCGGCCACATCCTCGGCTCGGCCCAAATCAAGCTCGATACGGACTTCGACGGGGTGAAGAGAAGTTTGGTGCTGTCAGGAGATCGCGGCCGGATCGGGCTACCGATCATCCGCGATCCCGAGTTTCCGGCGGGGCCCATCGACTACGTGGTCATGGAGAGCACCTATGGCGACCGCGTGCACGGAAAGGTGCAGGAAATGTCGGCGGACCTCGCGCGCGTGATTCGAGAAACCATTGCCCGGGGCGGCAAGGTGATCGTGCCGGCCTTTGCGGTGGGCCGAACACAGGAGCTGCTCTACTCGCTCGCTACCCTGCTTCGGCAGGCCGCGCTGCCGGAGATCCCGATCTTCGTCGATTCGCCATTGGCGGTGAATGCTACCTCGGTGTTCAGGGCTCATCCCGAGTGTTTCGACGCGGAGGCTCGCGACCTGCTCGAAGGGCAAGAAGACGTGTTTGGCGCTGGGCGAGTGCGCTTCGTGAGCTCGCGTGCAGAGTCGATCGCTTTGAACGATTTGTCCGGGCCCGCGGTGATCATCGCGGCCTCGGGCATGGCCGAAGCGGGCCGTATTCTTCATCACTTGCGTCGTCACGTCGAAGACCCGCGAAATACGATTTTGGTGGTTGGTTTCATGGCGCAGCACACGCTCGGGCGGCGCCTGGTCGAGCGCCAGGCGCGCGTGCGAATCTGGGGCGTCGAGCGCGAGCTCCGCGCTCGCGTCGAGGTGCTGAGCGCGTTCAGCGCGCACGCGGATCGCAACGATTTGCTGGCGTTCGCAGAGGCTTGCGGCCGCTCGGCGCGGCGGCTGTTCCTCGTCCACGGCGAACCCGATCAGCAGGGGCCACTCGCCGCGGAGCTGCGCACACGGGGCTTCCCGGTCGAAGTGCCGACTCGCGGTATGGTCGTCGAACTCGGCTAGTCCGCGGTCTCTCTCGAGCCGGCTTCGCACAGACGCACGAATTGCGCTAGCAGGGCAGCGCGCGCAGGGACTGCGCCGGCGTACGCTGGGTGTTCGGGCCCGAGAGCGAGCGCAGCGCCGAATGCCGCGGATCTCGCGCCCACCCACATTGGCACAGCCGATGCACCATCCGTGCGTCATGAGCAAGCCCGTTCCGACGATTCAAAAGTACATGACGACCAGCCCGCACACGATCGGTGAAGACCAGCCGATGGCGCTCGCGCACCGCATGATGCGCGAGCACCGGGTTCGTCACTTGCCGGTGCTCCGTGGAGCGAAGATCGTTGGCTTGGTGTCCGATCGCGACCTGCACATGGTCGAGACACTGGACAACGTCGACCCGCGCGAGGTTCTGGTCAGCGAGGCGATGAGCCAGGACCCCTACCTGGTCTCGCCGGAAGCCGCACTCGACGAAGTGGTCGGAACCATGGCCAACAAGAAGTACGGCTCGGCGATCGTCACTCAGCACGACAAGGTCGTCGGTATCTTCACGACCGTGGACGCTTGCCGTGCCTTCGCGGACCTATTGCACACGCGCCTCGCGAAGTAGCTGCGGGGGAAGGAGAAGTATCATGTCGACGATGAGAGCAGCGGTATTCGAGCAGAAGGGCTCGATCAAGCTCCGGGAAGTGCAAAAGCCGAAGCCGGGCGTCGGCGAGGCGTTGATTCGCGTGACGCTGACCACGATTTGCGGCACCGATGTGCACATCCTCCGGGGTGAGTACCCGGTTCGCGCCGGCCTGGTCGTGGGTCACGAGCCGGTTGGCGTGGTCGAAGAGCTCGGTCCCGGCGTCGTAGGCTACGAGCGGGGCGACCGCGTGATCGTGGGTGCGATCACGCCGTGCGGACAATGCCGCGCCTGTTTGTCGGGCGCGCCTTCGCAGTGCAGTCACATGGGCGACGGCTACGAAGCCATCGGGGGCTGGCGCTTCGGCAATACCATCAACGGCTGCCAGGCCGAGTACGTGCTGGTCCCGAACGCTCAGGCGAACTTGGCGAAGATTCCCGATCACCTCAAAGACGAGGACGTGGTGCTGTGTCCCGACATCATGTCGACCGGATTTTCTGCGTCCGAGCGGGCGGGCGTGAAGCTCGGAGATGCGGTCGCGGTGTTCGCGCAGGGGCCGATCGGCTTGTGCGCCACGGCGGGCGCGAAGATGAGCGGCGCCTCGTTGGTGATTGGTGTCGATAAGCATCCGGCGCGCCTGGAAATGGCCAAGCGCATGGGCGCGGACGTCGTGCTCAACTACGAACAGCAGGACGTGGTGGCCGAAATAAAGAAGCTGACCGGCGGTGGCGCGGACGTGGCGATCGAGGCGCTCGGGCTACAATCCACCTTCGAGAACTCGCTTCGTGCGATTCGACCCGGGGGCACGCTGTCGAGTCTTGGCGTGTACTCGGGTCACCTGTCGCTGCCGCTCGACGCCTTTGCAGCGGGCCTCGGCGACCATACCGTGGTCACTTCGCTTTGCCCCGGCGGCAAGGAGCGTATGCGACGGTTGATGAGCATCGTCGCTGCCAAGCGCGCCCCGTTCGAGGCGCTGGTCACCCATTCCTTCACGCTCGACCAAATCGACGAGGCCTACGACTTGTTCAGCCATCAGCGAGACGGAGTACTGAAGGTCGCCATTCGCCCTTGAATCAGGACGTTTCGAGCGCTTTCCGGCGGTAGAAGTGTAGTTTCAACAGTTCGGTTGCAGCGACGTACAGGGCGGTCACGCCGAGCAGTACGGCCAGCACCTGGGGCGGCAAATGCACGAAGCCGAGCAACGCCGCCCCAGGCAAGTAGGGGATAGCCAGCGCGAACAGCGCGACCCCCAGCGTCGAGTAGAGGAGTAGCTTGCCGGGCCGGCTTCGGAAGAACGGTCGCCGCGTACGCACGACCAGAGCAATGACCAGCTCGGTCAGCAGCGACTCGACGAACCAACCGGTTCGAAAGAGCTCGGCAGGGGCGGAGAAGAGCCAGAGCAGGGCCGCGAAGGTCAGCACGTCGAACAGCGAGCTCAAGAGACCAAACTCGACCATGTAGTGGCCGATGAACCGCAGATCCCAGCGCCGCGGCCGCTCCAAAAGCTCGGGATCCACCGCGTCGCCCGCCAAGCCGATGGCGGGCACGTCGGAGAGGAAATTGTTGAGCAAGACCTGCCCCGCCAGGAGCGGCAAAAACGGTAAGAACAACGAAGCCACGGCCATGCTCAGCATGTTGCCGAGGTTCGCGCTGGTCGTGGTCAGGATGTACTTGAGCGTATTCGCGAACGTCCTGCGTCCCTCCTCGATGCCGCGGCGGATGACGTCCAAATCTCGTTCGAGAAGCACGAAGTCGGCCGCCTCCTTGGCGACATCGGCGGCTGTTTCGACCGACAGGCTCGCGTCGGCCGCGTGCATGGCGGGGGCGTCGTTGACACCGTCGCCCAGGAAGCCCACGACGTGGCCGCGCTTCTTCAAGGCCAGAATGATGCGCTCCTTTTGGTTGGGATCGACTTCTACGAACAGGTCGGTCCCTTCCGCTGCGTGCCAGAAGGCCTCGCCGTGAAGTTGGTCGAGCTCCGCGCCGGTCAGGATTCGGTCGCAACCCATGCCCACCGAGCTCGCGACGTGGGACGCGACGAGTTTCGAATCGCCCGTGATTAGCTTGACCGAAACCCGCAAGCGCGCGAGTTGCTCGAGCGTTTCTCGGACCCCCGACTTGGGGCGATCGAGGAAGGTCAGAAAGCCCGCAAAGTCGAGCTCGCGCTCGTCATCGCGCCCGTAGCCGTCGCGTTCGGGCAGGCTGCGCGTGGCGACGGCCAAGACTCGTGTGCCGTCGGCGTTCCAGGCGTTGCAGCGTTCGATCAGCGCGCGGCGCGCACCATCGTCGAGCGGGGCGCCAGCCAAGGTCGCGCAGGCTTGCAACACACCTTGGAAGGCCCCCTTGGTAACGAGTCGAATGCCGCCCGAGTCGCGCAGGACCACGCTCAGGCGTTTGCGCACGAAATCATAAGGAATTTCAGCCAATTTCCGTACGCCGTCGAGGCTCGGTGCTCCGTCTTGCAGAATCGCTTCGTCGAGCGGATTGCGGAGGCCGGTCTGCAGCGCTGCGTTCAACCGGCCGTCTCCGAGCACCCGCGCCGAGGGCTCCCCGTTCGGTCCGTAGGCCCCCTCGAGTCGAATGACGCCTTCGGTGAGCGTGCCAGTCTTGTCGGTACACAAAAGGTCCATGCTGCCGAGGTTTTCGATCGCGTTCAGGTGCCGCACCAAAACGCCGTGGCTCGCCATCATTTGTGCGCCGCGCGACAGGTTGATGCTCAGAATGGCGGGCAGTAGCTCGGGGCTCAGGCCGACCGCCAGCGCGATCGCGAACAGCAAGGTTTCGAGCGCAGCGCGCCCGAGCAAGACGTTGCTGACGAGCACCAACAGCACCAAGACCAGCATGGCGCTGGTCAGCAGGTAGCCGAAGTGCCGCAGGCCTCGATCGAACTCGGTCTCCGGATGGCGCAACGCCAGACGCTGCGCAATGGCGCCGAATTCACTGGCTTTGCCCGTTCTCACACACAGGCAGCGCGCGGTTCCGCTGCGCACGTTCGTGCCTAGAAAGACGCAGTTCTTTCGGCCGGCCAGGCCCGCACCCGAGGCAACGTTTCCGCATTGTTTTTCGACCGGAAAGCTCTCACCGGTCAGCGCGGACTCGGTCACGAAGCAGTCGACGGCTTCGAGCACGACCGCATCCGCTGGAATCAAGCTGCCGGCGGACAGCAGGAAAACGTCACCGGGTACGATCTCGCGAGAGGCAATGGACTTCGACGTGCCGTCTCTGACCACGATCGATCGAGTGCGCACGCGATCTCGCAAGTCATCCACTGCCCGCTGGGCTCGGTACTCCCGCGAATAGCCGATCCCGACACTGGCCACGGCAATCGTGATGACGATCGCGGCATCGACCCATTCACCGGTGAACGCCGCGGCGATCGCGGCGAACAGCAGCAGCAACAGCAGCGGATTTCCCAGCTGACTCCACAGCGCGCGAAAGCGAGTGGCGGCACGCTGAGCGAGCAGCTCGTTGGGGCCGTAGACTTGCAGCCTTTGGTCCGCTTCGCCCTGAGTAAGCCCCGCTGGCGTCGTGCCCAACCGTTCGGCGACTTCCTCGGCTGGCAGCGACCAGTAGTTCGCGAGGTCAGGGCGCATCGAGGGTCTTCCGGGCGTCGCGTTGACGTTCGCCAAGCTCCGCTCGAGCTTGGCTGTCCACGAGCATACGTCGGACAGCGCCTAAATGAACGCAATCCTTGCGGGGAAGGCCGCTGCCCTCGCGAGGTTTGCGCCGTGGCGCTGCGCTCGGACGCGGCTTGTTCGAGCTAGTGCCTGGCGCACATCCTGCACTGTGGGCGCCGTGGCTTTTGATTCGCGCAAAGTTGCCGTGTACCGCTTCGGCGTCGGGGCCTGCCTCTGCATTCTGGCGGGTAGCATCCTCTCCGGACCGGGCGCGATGCTCCTGGTTGCCCTCACGCACCCGCAGCCTGACTGGCGCAACGCCCGGCTTTTTTCGAGCGAATTTCATGCGATTCAGACCGTGCCTTATTTCTTGGGACTGATTTTGGTCGGCGGGTTCGTCGCGCTGCTCTCGAGCTTGCACGCGGCGGCGCCTCAGGCGCTGAAGGCGCGTACGGCTTCGGGGCTCGTGTTCTGTAGCGTCGGAGCGGCACTGATCTTCCAAAACTACGTGCTCCAAACCACGTTCGTTCCGGCACTGGCCCGGAATTTTGCCGCGGAAGATGCGCCGCTCATCGCGGCGCTTTCGATGTCCAATCCGAGCTCATTCGCCTGGGGACTCGAGATGTGGGGTTACGGGTTCATCGGCGTCGCAACCTGGCTGAGCTCCCCTGTGTTTTCGGAGCCAGGCCTCGAACGCGCCTGCGCGTGGGCCTTCGTGGCGAACGGTTTCACGAGCATCGCGGGTGCGGGCTGGACCGCGATATCACCCGGATGGGTAATGACAGCGCCAGGGCTCGCCGCATTTTCCGTATGGAACGGCCTGGTGGTGGTGTTGGTCGCGCTGACGCTCCTGGCCCTGCGTCGGCGTGCGCACCGGGAGCTAGCGCACGCCCCACTCACGGACGTTCGGGTAGGAGTGCAGGACGTGTAGGTAGTTTGCACGCTCGAATTCGAAGGGGCTCGGCGAGTGAGCAAGGTTCAAGGTGTCTCGCACTTGGGCAAGCGAGTGATAGCCGCGCTGCAGCAGCCATTCCGACATTTGGCTGCGAATCTTGCTGAAGCGAACGAAACCGTGCTGCAAAATTTCGGACACGAGCTGAACCGTGTCCGCTCCGGTGAGCACGGCTTTCAGGGCGTCATCCGCGTTGTGCACGCCACCAGTGACGGACAGGGAGGCTTCGAGCTTGGCCGACAGGATGGCCAGCCAGCGCAGCCGCAGCGAGAGTTCGAGCGAGGTAGAGTAGGAGATTTCGGGCGCCACCTCGCGTCGCGTGGTGTCGATGTCAGGCTGGTAGAAACGGTTGAAGAGTACGAGCCCCTGTGCGCCAGCATCGATTAGGCGCGCTGCAAAGTGGGGTAGGGACGTGTAATACGGCGAAAGCTTGACCGCCACGGGAATCGAGGTTTGTGCGACCACCTGGCGCAGCATTTCCACCGCTTCGTCTTCGAGCGAGCTCGCGCTGCGTTCGAAATCCGTGTTCACGCGATAGATGTTGAGCTCGAGCGCGTCCGCACCTGCCTGATCCATCTGCGCGGCGAACTTGAGCCAGCCGCCGTTGGTCGTGCCATTCAACGAGCCGATGACGGGGATCCGTAAGGCCGCCTTGAGCCGTCGAAGTTGCTCCAAGTATTCGACCGGCCCGAAGTCGAACTGCGCGCGGTCTGCTGGATAGAAGCCCGAGGAGCGAGCCCCTGGCGCTTGTTCCTCGAACAGCGAGCTCATCACGATTGCCGACGCACCCGCATCTTGGGCGCGCCGGGCGGCATCCAGATCCGCGGCCAGCGGCGAGGCGCCCAAAATCAGTGGCCCGTCGAGCTCGAGTCCGAGAAAACGAGTGCAGAAATCCATCGGATACTCCTTCGGGAAGACAGGGAGGTCTTTGCTATTCCGCAGCGGCCACGGTCGTGAGATTCGAGCGTTGAGCTTCGCTTTCCGCGAGAACGGCGAGCACGTCCGGCAAAGCGTCACTGGTGACCGAGATTGAGTCGATGCCAGCATCGGCCAGGAAGCGCGCGAACTCGGGGTGGTCACTCGGGCCCTGGCCACACAGACCGACCTTGCGACCGTGCTTGTGGGCGCGTTCGATCACGGTCGCGATCGAGCGCATCACCCCCGGATCTTGTTCGCTGAACAGCGGCGCAAGGGTCTCCGAGTCGCGGTCGACGCCCAACGTGAGCTGCGTCAGGTCGTTCGAGCCGATCGAAAATCCGTCGAACAGCTCTGCGAACTCTTCGGCCAAGATCACGTTGTTCGGGATTTCGCACATCACGTACACTTCGAGCCCGTTCTTCCCGCGCGAGAGCCCATTCGCGGCGAGCTCGGCCAGTACCTTGCGCCCTTCTTCGAGCGTTCGGCAAAACGGGATCATGACCTTGACGTTGCTGAGGCCCATTTCCTCGCGCACGCGGTGAATCGCGCGGCATTCCAGCTCGAAGCCCTCGCGGTAGCGCTCGTGATAATAGCGTGACGCGCCGCGAAAGCCGATCATCGGGTTCTCCTCCGAGGGCTCGAACGAGTCGCCTCCGAGCAGGTGCGCGTACTCGTTGGTCTTGAAGTCGGAAAAGCGCACGATGACGTCGCGCGGGTAGAAGGCTGCGGCGACCTGGGCCACACCCGACGCCAGCCGTTCGACGAAGAATTCGGCGGGATTGGCCGAGTGCCGGACCAATTCACGGATCTGCGCCAGGTGGCTGCCATTCGTGACGCGCTCGGGGTGAACCAGCGCCATCGGGTGCACGCCAATCCAGCTCGAAACCACGAACTCGGTGCGAAGAAGACCCACGCCAGCGCTCGGCAATTGAGCCAGATGAAAGGCGGCGACCGGACTGCCCACGTTCAACATCACCGGTACCCGCGGGTGAGGTAGCGTAGCGGGATCGATTTCGCGTCGTTCGAAGCGCAGATGCCCTTCGTAAACCCTGCCTTCGTCGCCCTCCGCGCAGGACACCGTGACCAGCGCACCCTCGTGCAGCGTGTGGGTTGCATCTCCGGCACCGACCACGCATGGGAGCCCGAGCTCGCGCGAGACGATGGCGGCGTGGCAGGTGCGCCCGCCCTGGTCGGTCACCACCGCCGCCGCTCGCTTGAGAATCGGTTCCCAGTCCGGGTCGGTCATCGGTGCTACCAGCACCTCACCAGCTTGAAAAGTCGAGAGCTCGGCGCTCGAGCGGATCACACGCACACGACCGAAGCCAACCTTACCGCCGACGCTCTTCCCTCGTGAGAGAACTCGACCCTCACCCAGCACTCGGAAGAACTCGAGCTTGGGTGGCCCCTTGCGTGAGTGCACCGTCTCCGGCCGCGCTTGTACGATGAAGAGTTGGCCGCTTCGGCCGTCTTTCGCCCACTCGATATCCATTGGCGTGCGCTTGCCCGCCTTGGCCGAATAGTGCTGCTCGATCCGCATGGCCCAGCGAGAAAGCTGGAGTACTTCGGCGTCACTCAAGGTGACCGCGCTGCGGCGCTCGCTCGCCAGTTGCCGTTCCTCGACCGTCTTGCCGTCCGGCGAATAGAACAGCCCCAACACTTTGTCGCCGATTTGTCGGCGCACGATCGGAGCGAACCCCTTGTCTAGCGTTGGCTTGTGGACCCAAAACTCGTCCGGGTTCACTTTGCCTTGAACCACCGTTTCACCCAAGCCCCAGGCGCCGGTCACGATCACCACGTCGTCGAACCCGCTCTCGGTATCGAGCGTGAAGATGACACCCGCCGACGCCAGGTCGCTGCGCACCATTTTTTGCACACCGACCGAAAGTGCCACCTGACGGTGGTCGAAGCCTCGCTCCGCGCGATAGACAATGGCGCGGTCGGTGAAGAGTGAGGCCATGCAGCTGCGGATAGCCTCGATCAGCTGCGCTTCGCCGCGAACGTTGAGGTAGGTTTCCTGCTGTCCGGCGAAAGACGCGGTCGGCAGGTCCTCGGCGGTAGCACTCGAGCGAACGGCCACGTCCGTCGCGTCTTCGCCGAAGGTTCGAGACAGCGTTCGGTAGGCCGCAAGGGCCTGCGCCTCGACTTCGGCCGGCAGTGGAGCAGAGCGAATTTGCTCGCGGATGGCCTCGCCGATTTGATGGAGCAGCGCCACATTCTCTACGTCTAGCGTCTCGAGTTGCGAGTAGATGCGCTCGCCGAGCCGTGAAGCCTCCAAGTGCAGACGGAAAGCGCTCGAGGTGATCGCGAAGCCGTCGGGCACGAGAATCCCCGCTGGGCTGAGCTCTCTGAGAAGCTCGCCCAGGGAGGCATTCTTGCCGCCGACCTCGGGCACGGATCCGAGATCAATCTCGCGAAACGGAACGACGTAAGTCATTTCGAGAACCGTCCTTCAATGCTGTAGCCGAGAAAGTTCGCGTATTTGCGCCACCCGTCAGGGTTTGACGACGAGTGGCATGTTGGTTTCAGCGCCGACGCGATCACCTTGGTGATAGGTATGACGTTGGCCGTGGCGTTCGCGGTGTTGTGCGCACCAGGTCTCGCGTCCACCCGTTTCGGCACGCGTCGCGACGCAGCGCGGGCACGGGGGCTCGATGGCTGGCACGGGGGCTGGCAGCGCCTTCTTGCGCACGACCAGGACGGGGCAGGGCGCCAAGCGAACCACACCTTCGGCGACGGAGCCCAGCACGAGGCGCGAGACGCCGCGCCGGCCATGCGTGCCAACCACTACCAAGTCCGCTTCCACGTCGGCGGCGAGTTGCGCGATTTCTTCGGCGGGCGCCGACAAGCGCTGATGGGTGACGATGCGATGGCTCTGTGCCGTGAGGCCCTTACCGGGGTGCGCAGCGTTGAAAGCACTCACCTGCTTTTCCACGTGGGCTTTGAGCTGCGCTGCAGACTGATCCAAGAGCGGTGCCGTCGCGCCCATGACCGCGGGTACGGCCTCGGCCATCGCAGGGGGCACCATTGGCAAGACGTTGACCGCGTGCACGACTCCGAGTTTTTCCCGCGCGCACAGCTCGAAGGCCTTGGTCAAGGCTTGGTCGGACTGCTCCGAGTAGTCCACCGCGACCACAATCGTGTAGGTTTCGCTTGCTGATGACATGGCGTGTCTCCTCCAGTGCGCACAGGTGCATCGCCCGTGCCATGTGGCGGTCGGCGTCGCACAGCCGTTTCTGCGATAGCGGAAGCGCACGATCTGCGCGCCTTACCCCGGCGCGCAGCCCTTGCGCCGCCCCACGGGCGTAGGAAAGCCTACGCTCGGGCGAGGGCGGCGTTGCGGCGCGTCTTCAGCGCACGGGCGAGCAGTTCGCCGCTGAGCGCGGTGAGCGCGCTCGCGAGCAGCACGTAGCGAAGATCGCTCAAATGGACCGGAGCGAGCCCGAGCGTCTGCCGAAGCGGCGGAATCAAAGCGCAGGCCAAGCTGAGCAGAATTCCAGACGCAATGGATACGTGCAGCCAGCGGTTCATGGCCGGTATCGCTCCCACCTTGCGTGCTGGATACGCGCTCGCCAGCTTCGCCACCGATTCGTAGACGAAGACGCTGGTTGCGGTGGCCGCAAGGCCCACGCCGAGTTGCGGCAAAAGCCAGAGCAGCGCCAGCCCTACCGCGCCTTTTACCGTGCCGTCGATCAGAATGAAGCGCACCGTGGCGCGGTCGAGCAGCGCCGTGTTTCGCGGGCGCGGCGGCTGCTGCATCACGTTTGGGCACCGATCGACCGACAGCGCGAGCGCGGGCGGCCCGTCCCCGAGAAAGTTGATCCACAGCACCTGTAGAGCAGTGAGCGGGAGCAAGAGCGCCCCGTCCGCCGTCCTCAACCCGAAAAACAGCGAGCCCACCGCGCCGCCTAGCACGAGCAGCATCAGCGCGACGTTGCTCGACGACGTGAAGCGAATGAAGTTGATGATGTTCTCGTAGATGACTCGGCCCTCTTCGATCGCAGTGACGATGGTCGAAAAGTTGTCGTCGAGCAGCACCACGTCGGCGACTTCGCGCGCCACGGCGCTGCCGCGCTCTCCCATCGCCACACCAATGTCGGCGCGCTTCAGGGCAGGCGCGTCATTGAGCCCGTCGCCGGTCATGGCCACCACTTCGCCCCGCGCCTGGAGAGCTTCGACGACGCGCAATTTGTGCTCCGGGAGCATGCGCGAAAAGATTCTTACCTGAGCCATCGCGGCCACCAGCCCCTCCTCCGAGAGCGCGTGCACCTCCGCACCGGTCAGCACACGTTCGCTGACGATGCCGACTTTCTCCCCTATCGCCCGAGCTGTCTCCGGATGGTCACCGGTGATCATCAGCACCGAGATGCCGGCCTCTTGCGCTGCGCGGACTGCGGCCGCAGCCTCCGGTCTGGGAGCGTCCCACAGTGTGACCAGCCCCAAGAACGAGAGCTCGGCTTCGCTGTCACCTGCTCCTGCGGCCAGCCCGAGCACCTTGAAGCCGTGAGCAGCCTCCGACTCGGCGCGCTCGAGCCAGCTTCGTCGCGCTTCCGGGTCGAGGCTGCAGCGCTGCAACACTTCTTCTGCGGCGCCCTTCAGGTAGCTTCGTAGCTCCCCGTGCGACCCGATCACGGTCACTCGCATGTACTTCCAGCGGCTATCGAAGGGTCGGCTGGAAACACGCGGGTTCATCGCGCGCAGGGCGCGGACGTCGGTGCCGCGCCCGAGCGCAAACTCGACCAGCCCGCGCTCCAGCGGGTCGCCTGCCTCGAGCCCGTCGTCGGCGTCGTTCGCGAGAGCGAGCGCGAGCAGGGCCTGATCCTCGTCGGGCGCGAGCAGCGAATTCACCGAGATCTTGTTGGTGGTGAGCGTCCCGGTCTTGTCCGATGCGATGACCGTGACCGCCCCGAGCGCCTCGACCGCGGAAAGCCTGCGAATGACCGCATTCCGTCGAGCCATGCGCTGCACGCCGAAGGCGAGCGCCAAGGTCATCATCGCCGGCATGCTCTCGGGAACCACCGCCACGCCGAAGGCCACGGCGAACATCACCAAGGCCGGAAAGCGCGACAGGCCTTCCACTGCCACGCCGCCGACCACCAGCAGCAAGCTCAGCACGCCCACGTAGCGCGCGATCCGCGTTCCCAGTTCGTCGATGCGCTGCTCGAGTGGAGTCCTTCCGATTTCGATGCCGGAGAGCGCCCCTGCCAGGCGTCCCATCGTGCTGGCCGCGCCGGTGAGCGAAACCCGCAATGCGGCCCGGCCCCGCAGTACGAGGGTGCCACTGTATAGAGCATCGCTGCTCGCCTTTTCGACCGGCAGCGACTCACCCGTCAGGAGAGACTCGTCCACGCTCAGCGACTCGGCTCGCACCGCTTCGCCATCCGCCGGAACGCGATCGCCCGCCTCGAGTCGCACCAGGTCGCCTGGCACCAGCTGTCGCACCTCGACCCGCTCGAGCCGCCCTTCACGCGTGACCCAGACCTGGGGCTCGCCCAGCTTTTCGAGCTCGTCGAGCGCGCGCTCCGACCGATATTCCTGGAGCACGCCGAGACCGGCGTTCAGCGCGAGGACGGCCAGAATTGCGAGCGCTTCGACCGGCACTCCGATCGCGCCCTGGTACAGCCACGCTGATAGGTCGAAAGCGAGCGCGAGCAGAAGTAGGTAAATGAGCGCGCTCTGGAGCTGGCGAAGCAACCGCCGCAAGAGCCCGGGGCGCTCTGGAGGAGGTAGACAGTTGGGACCTACTCGAGCGAGGCGCTCGCTCGCCTCTTTGCGGGTGAGTCCGAGCTCACTGCTTTCGGTCTCCGCCATGATGGGCATGCCTGGTGCAGCGGTCGTGCCAGGTAGGGGGGACGCCGCAATCGCCGCAGAAAGCACGCCAAGAATGCGCGAGGCCAAGCGAAGGCGCGCACGTTTTGCGTCAGCGCAGCCTCACGCCGTAGCCAGGCGACAAAACCAAGGAATTTCCGGGTTCGATGCGCGCGGCACGGGTTTTGCGAAACGGCACGCGGATGTCAGCAAAATCGGAAACCTTCACATACGACGATGCGACCGTCAGAAAGTTCGCTGCGGCGACCGCACTCTGGGGTTTGGTCGCCACCCTGGTCGGCCTCTACCTGGCGTTGATGCTGGTGAAACCGGAGCTGAGCTTTGGTCTACCGCAGCTGACGTTCGGGCGTCTCCGGCCACTACACACCAACGCGGCCATCTTCGCTTTCGCCGGAAACGCGATCTTCGCGGCTATCTACTATTCGAGCCAGCGGCTGTTGAAGGCGCGCATGTGGAGCGACGCGCTCAGCAACTTTCACTTCTGGGGTTGGCAAGCGATCATCGTCGCGGCAGCCGTCACTTTGCCGATGGGTATCACCCAGAGCAAGGAATACGCGGAGCTCGAATGGCCGATTGATCTGGCGATCGCGGTGGTCTGGATCGCCTTCGCGGTCAACTTCTTCGGAACGATCGCGCGCCGGCGAGAGCGGCACCTGTACGTCGCGGTGTGGTTTTACATCGCGACCATCGTGACCGTCGCCATCTTGCACGTGTTCAATAACCTCGTGGTTCCGGCTGGCGCGTTCAAGAGCTACAGCATCTACGCGGGCGTACAGGATGCGTTCATGCAGTGGTGGTACGGGCACAACGCGGTCGCGTTCTTCCTCACCACGCCCTTCCTCGGCTTGATGTACTACTTCCTGCCCAAAGCCGCGAATCGGCCGGTGTTCTCGTATCGGCTGTCTATTTTGCACTTCTGGTCGATCGTCTTTTTATACATCTGGGCTGGGCCGCATCATCTGCACTACACCGCACTACCGGAGTGGGCTTCGACGCTGGGAATGTTGTTCAGCGTGATGCTGTGGATGCCGTCCTGGGGCGGCATGCTCAACGGTCTCTTGACGTTGCGTGGCGCCTGGAACCGCGTCGCCGAGGACCCGGTGCTCAAGTTCTTCGTGGTTGGCGTCACCTTCTACGGCATGGCCACGTTCGAGGGGCCGATGCTGTCGATCAAGAGCGTGAACGCCCTCTCGCACTACACCGACTGGACCATCGCGCACGTGCACAGCGGCGCGCTCGGCTGGAACGGTTTCATGACCTTCGGCATGCTGTACTGGCTCGCGCCGCGCATCTTCCAGACCAAGCTGTGGTCGAAGAAGCTCGCCGAGGTGCACTTCTGGGTCGGTACGATCGGCATTTTGCTGTACATCGTCGCGATCTACACGGCCGGCGTCACGCAAGGGCTGATGTGGCGCGCGTTCGACGAGACCGGACGCCTTGCCTATCCGGACTTCGTGGAGACGGTGGTCCGCATCATACCCATGTACTGGGTTCGTGCGCTCGGCGGCACGCTGTTCGTCGGCGGCGTGGTGCTGTGCTGCGTGAATCTGTTCATGACCTGGCGAGCGCGTCCCGCGCGCTACGAAGAGCCGGTCATCGAGGCTCCCGCGCTGGCCCCCTACACCGGACCCGAACCGGCGCTGGAGATCCCCAGCTATTCGACGCTGGCCGATACCGCGCACCGCATTCGTTACTTTGCCGCGGCGGCCTGGCACCGCGCCTGGGAGCGGCGTCCACTGCGCTTCACGCTGTGGGTGGTGGTCGCCGTTGCGGTCGCTTCGCTGTTCGAAATTCTGCCGACGTTCCTGATTCGCTCGAACGTGCCAAGCATCGCTTCGGTGCAGCCTTACACTCCGCTCGAGCTCGCGGGACGCGACATCTACGTGAGCGAGGGTTGTTACAACTGCCATTCACAGATGGTTCGCCCGATCCGCGCCGAGACCGAGCGCTACGGCGAGTACTCGAAGCCCGGTGAGTTCGTGTACGACCACCCGTTCCAGTGGGGTTCGCGCAGAATCGGCCCGGACTTGCACCGCGTGGGCGGCAAGTACCCCGATCTCTGGCACGTCCGGCACATGGCCGATCCGCGCTCGATCACGCCGCAATCGATCATGCCGGCCTACCCGCGGCTGTTGACCGATCAGTTGGATTTTCCCCAGATTCAGCGCAGCGTCGACGCCATGGCGCTGCTCGGCGTGCCCTACGGCGAAGCCGTGTTGCACGCGGAGGAAATGGCGCGCCAGCAGGCGCGCACTCTGGCTGAGTCGATCGCCGTGCAGGGTGGCCCGCGCGGGCTCGAAGACAAACAGATCATCGCCTTGGTCGCCTATCTGCAGCGCCTGGGGACCGATATCAAGAAGCCGCCGCCGAAGCCGTCCGGAACCCCCGCCCGCGACTTGCGCGCAGGCGTCTCTGAGATTCCCTCGCGCCACCGCGCGCCCATCGACGTTACGACTCACGGAGCCAAGTAGATGAAACTCAGCGATATCATGTCCGCCGCAGGCCTCTCGATTTACGCAGAAGTGGCGCTGTTGATCTTCCTCGGAGTGTTTCTGGCCATAGCCCTGGACGTGTTCAGCTCGGTTCGACGCCACGAAGCCGCTCGGCTCCTGCCGCTCGAAGACGACGCGCCGGTTCGCAAGAATGGCCTCGGTTCGGAGTTCGGGTCATGAGCAAAAAGACGCCAGACGACGGCGAGCACCTGCTCGATCACGAATACGATGGCATTCGTGAGTACGACAACCCCTTGCCCGGTTGGTGGGTCTACATCTTCTGGGGCTCGTTCGTGTTCTCGCTCGGCTACTGGTTTCACTATCACCTGTCCGGCAATGGCGTTTCGGTCGCCGCGGGGCACGCGGCCGAAGTCGCCGAAGCGCATCGGCTCGAAGCCAAGCGCGCGCTGGCGGAGACGGTGAGCGAGGAAGGCCTGCAAAAGCTGATGCTCGACGCCAGCCTGATGGCGGACGCCAAGAATCTGTTCACGCAGCGCTGCACGCCGTGTCACGGCGAGCAGGGCCAGGGCGTGATCGGTCCCAATCTCACCGACGAGGCGTGGATTCACGGCACCGGCGAGTTGCTCCACATCTACAAGACAGTCAGCGAAGGCGTGCCCGCGAAGGGTATGCCTTCGTGGAGGATGCAGCTCAGCGCCGTGCAAGTGCGTGAGCTGGCGGCGTTCGTGGGCACCCTGCGCGGCAAGAACCTGCCGGGGAAAGCTCCCGAAGGCGTCGTCGCCTCGTCCCGTTGAGCGCGCTCCATGTCCCCACCCATCGCTCGCGAACGAGTTCTGCCGACACTGAACCTGGACGGCACACGCCGCCGCATTCGACCGCGGCTCTATCAAGGGCCGCGGCTTTCGGCGCGACAGCGCGTCGCTTATTGCCTGATGGTGCTGTTCGCCGCGCTGCCGCTGATTCGAATCGGTGGCAAGCCGTTGGTTTTGCTCGACGTGGTGCGGCGCGAGTTCACGCTGTTCGGGCGGACGTTCTTGCCCACCGACGGCATGCTGCTGATGCTGCTCTTGCTCTCCATCTTCGCGATCATCATTTGGACCACGGCGCTCCTGGGGCGTGCCTGGTGCGGCTGGGGCTGCCCGCAAACCGTGTACATGGAGTTCTTGTTCCGCCCCATCGAACGCTGGTTCGAGGGCGGGCGCGAAGGGCAGCTGCGCATCGATCGCAGCGGCGGTAGCCCGCGCAGAATCGCCAAGAACGCGGTATTTCTCCTGATCTCGTTCACGCTCGCCAACGTGTTCTTGGCCTACTTCGTGGGCGCCGAGACGCTGCTCTCGTGGGCCAAGCTGTCGCCGCTCGAGCACTGGTCGCCGTTTCTGATCGTGCTCGTGACCACCGGGCTCGTGTTCTTCGACTTCGCGTTCTTTCGCGAGCAGATGTGCACGGTGATCTGCCCCTACGCCCGGATTCAATCGGTCCTGCTCGACCGCAGCTCACTGATCATCGGTTACGACGCGCTCCGCGGCGAGCCGCGCGCCAAAGGCAAGCCCGCGCCCGGGCGCGGTGATTGCATCGATTGTGGAGCCTGCGTGACGGCCTGCCCGACCGGAATCGACATTCGAGAAGGCTTGCAGCTCGAGTGCATCGCTTGCGCGCAGTGCATCGACGCCTGCGACGGCATCATGGCCAAGGTGAAGAAGCCGCTCGGCCTCATCCGCTACGGCTCACAAACCACCCTGGAAACGCACGCGCCGACTCCGATTTGGCGGCCCCGGGTCGCGATCTACTCCGCGCTCGTGCTGACCCTGCTGGGCGCGCTGCTGTTCTTCGGCTCCGCGCGCCGTGAAGCCGAAGTGACCGTCCTGCGTGGGCTGGGCGCGCCGTTCACCCTACAGGGTGACGACGTCATCGGTGAGCTGCGAATCAAGGTGAAAAACCGTAGCGAAGGTGCGCAGCGCTATCACCTGACGCTCGGCGCAGCACCGCCGGTGCGGCTGATTGCTCCGGAAAATCCGCTGGATGTCGAGGCCGGCGCGCAACGCACCACGGCTGTCTTTGCGGTCGCGGAGCGCGCGAGCTTCAGCGGTGGGCTGCGCAGCGTGGTGGTTCGAGTCTCGGACGAACACGGGTTCAGCATCGATGTGCCGTATCGCCTGGTCGGTCCGGACACGGGAGTCAAACCATGACGCAAGTGAGCGCGCGCGCCGGTAGCGGCGCCTTTTGGGCCTTCTTACCGGTTCTGCTGCTCGCCGCCAGCCTCGCGGGCGTCGGGACCATGGCCACCATCGCGGCGCGCGACCCGAGCTTCTCGCTCGAGCGCGACTACTACGACCGCGCCGTGCACTGGGATCGGGAGCAAGCGCAAGCGGCCGAAAACCAACGGCTCGGCTATCAGCTCTCGCTGCGAGTTTCGGGCCCTGGCGAGGTCGAGGTCAGCTTGGCCGATCGCCAGGGCGGAGAGTTGCGCGGAGCCGTGCTGCGAGCCGAGGCCTTTTCCAACGCTCGCGCAGCCAACGTTCAGAAGCTCTCGTTCCTCGAGGCCGCCGATGGTACCTACCGCGCCCGAATCGACGCACCCCGCCCGGGTCTGTGGGAGTTCCGCTTTCGCGTCGAGACTCAGGGGCAGCACTTCACCCAGGTGGTGCGAGCCGATCTGCCAGCGGGGGCGGCGCAGCCGTGAACACCGCGTCGTGGTTCGGCGTGGCACTCGCCAGCTTGGCGGGCAGCGCGCATTGCGCGGCCATGTGCGGCGGCTTCGTGGCGGCCTACGCGAGCGGTGAAGGCGAAGCGCCCGGTCGAAGAGCGCTCTCGCACGTTTCATACAACGCGGGCAGGCTGCTCACCTATACGGCGCTGGGCGCCGCGGCGGGCACGCTCGGTCGCGCGCTCGACCTCGCGGGCCGCGCTGCGGGGCTCGCCGACGCCGCGGGCATCGTTGCGGGCGGCTTGCTGCTTTTTTGGGGCGTGCTCGGCCTCGTGCCACGCCCAGCCTTGATTCGCCTCCGCACCAAGCCGCAGCTCGGCTTCACGCGCTGGGTTGGCTCGCTCTTTGCTCGGTTCGTGCAGCAACCTGCCTTGCTGCGCGCCGGGCTGCTCGGTCTTTCGACCACGCTTCTGCCCTGTGGCTGGCTGTATGCGTTCGTCGCACTCGCCGCGGCATCCGGCGGCGCGTTGAACGGCGCGCTGGTCATGAGCGCGTTCTGGGCCGGCTCGGTGCCCATGATGCTCGGCATGGGCTGGTCCCTTTCGGGCGTCGTGCGGCGCCTGCACAGCCGACTACCACGTTTGCGTTCGGCGCTGATCCTCGCGGTCGGCGTGTTGACTCTGCTGGTCCGCTTTCACCTTCCGGCGTTCGCCGAGCAAGAAGCGCCCGCAGCAGGCGTACGTTCCGGCGCCGCTCTTCCGCGCAGTGCTGATTGCCCTTGTCACAAGCGGCGACCGGCGGCGCCCGCGCGCGTCGAACCCGCCGCACCTGGTCCCGGCGCGAGCCCCACGGAGCCCGGATGACCGCCAAACTCGAGTTTACGCCGTCGAGCGAGTCGTCCGCGCACCTCGTCGCGGCGTGCGGCTCGTTCTGCGCGCATTGCGGCCTGCCGGTCCCGCCCGCGGAGCGCGCAGCGCCTGGTGAAGTGAGCTTTTGCTGCGCTGGCTGTCGGACCGCCTACGCCATCATCAACCAAGCGGGCCTCGGTACCTACTACACGCAGCGTGAAAAGGCAGCGCCCGCTGCCGAAGGAGTTCGGACCAGCGCCCGGAGCTATGCTGAATTCGATCATCCCGAGTTTCGCGCGCGCCACGTGCGCAGCGCGGCGGATGGCGCGCACCTCGAGCTTTTCCTGACCGGCATTCACTGCACCGCCTGCATCTGGCTGGTCGAACGACTCTCACGAGTGGTGGAGGGTGTGCACTCGGCGCGCTTCGAGCTTGGCCGCTCCGCGCTCGAAATCGTGTTCGATCCCGAGCGTGTCACGCCCAGCGCCATCGCGCGCGGCCTAGCTGGTTTGGGCTACCCTCCGCATCCGAGCGCTGAAAGGCAGCAGCAAGCGGAGCGCGGTCGAGAAAAAGCGTTGGTCACGCGGCTCGGCATCGCCTTCGCTCTCGCAGGCAACGTAATGCTGATGGCGCTCGCGCTTTATTGCGGCGCGGCCAAAGACGCGGAGTACGCCGCGCTGTTCCGCTGGGGCAGCCTGGTGCTGGCGATTCCCTCGGTGTTTTACTGCGGAGGCGTGTTCTTGCGTGGCGCCCTCGCGGCGCTGCGCACGCGCACTCCGCACATGGACCTGCCGGTCAGTATCGGAATCCTCGCTGGCTTTGCCCGCAGTGCTTGGAACACGCTGACCGCTCGCGGGGAAGTGTACTTCGACTCGATCTCGGTCCTGATCTTTCTCTTGCTGGTCGGTCGCTGGTTGCAGCAGCGTCATCATCGCGGCGCGACACGCGCGCTCGAGCTGATTGCCGCTCTCGCCCCCGCCAGCGCACGAACGATAGACGGCGAAACGACCCGGGAAGTGCCCATCGCCGGGCTCGCCCCGAACGCGCTGATCCTCGTGCTCGAGAACGAGCGCATCCCAGCCGATGGCGTGGTGCTCGAGGGTGAATCCAGCGTCGACACCTCATGGCTCACCGGTGAGTCGCTGCCGGAGGAGGTGCGCCCGGGGTCACGCGTGTACGCCGGTACGCAAAACACCGCCGCGTCACTCAAAATTCGCGTCGAGACTGCGGGCAGCGAGACTCGGCTGTCCCGGCTGATGCAGAGCGTCGAGCAAGCCCAATCGCGGCGCGCTCCGATCGTTCGGCTGGCGGATCGCGTCGCCGGCTATTTCGTGCTGGTTGCGCTCGCGCTGAGCGCCATCACGTTCGCTCTCTGGTGGTGGCTCGACCCGAGCCAAGCGCTCGATCACGCGGTGGCGCTCTTGGTCGTGACTTGTCCGTGTGCGCTCGGTATGGCGACGCCTCTGGCGGTGAACGCTGCGCTCGGTCGCGCCGCGCGCGCCGGGATCTTCTTCAAGGGCGGAGAGTTTCTGGAAGCGCTCGCTCGGCCAGGGACGATCGCGTTCGACAAGACCGGCACGCTCACCGAAGGCAAGCTTGCCTTGACCGCATACCTCGGGGACGACCGCGCCAAACCCTTCCTGCGCGCCGCCGAGAAGGCTTCCGCTCACCCAATCGCGCGTGCGCTGGTCGCCGCTTTCGGCGACACTGCTGAACTCGCGGTCGAGCATTCCGAGGAGCGTCCCGGCGCCGGCGTCATCGCGCGCGTCGCCGGACGCGAAGTACGCGTCGGCTCGGCCGACCTGGTGAGCCCTGGTCGCCCGCTCGGCGAACCGTGGCGCGGTGAGCTCGCGCGCCACGCCGAGCAGGGCCGACCGACCGTGCTCGTCGCGCTCGACGGCGAAGTGGTGGCGCTCGCTGCCTTCAGCGACCCGCTTCGTGCCGACGCCAGCGCCAGCATCGAGCGACTTCGCGAATTCGGCTATCGCCCCGCGGTGCTTTCCGGAGATCGCCCGGAGGTCGTGGCCAACGTAGCGAAAACTTTAGGAAAAATGAGTGACGCCCGCGGCGCGATGAGCCCCGAGCAAAAGCTCGATTGGGTGAATCGCGCACGCACCGCCGGTCCAGTCGTCATGGTCGGCGATGGCGTCAATGACGCAGCAGCAATGGCCGCCGCGGACGTTGCCATTGCTGTGCACGGCGGCGCTGAAGCCAGCCTGGTCGCAGCCGACGCATTCACCACGCTGCCCGGCGTCGGCAAGGTGTTGGAAGCGGTGGAAGGCGCGCGCCGCACGCTGTCGGTGATTCGTCGGGGCATCGTGTTCTCGCTGGCCTACAACGTGGTCGGCGTGGGGCTGTGCATGGCTGGCAAGATCTCGCCGCTGCTCGCGGCGGTGCTGATGCCGCTCTCGTCGCTCACCGTCGTGGCGACCGCTCTCCGGTCGCGAACGTTCACTCCCAAAGACAGTCGAGGCGTGCCGTGACCGTCCTGTTCATCGTCCTCCCAATCGCGGTCGTGCTCTCTGGCGTCGCCGTAGCGGCCTTCTTGTGGGCTACCAACGCCGGCCAATTCGACGATCTCGAGACTCCAGCCGTGCGTCTCTTGTGCGATGAATTGACCGACCACACCCCGCACCAACATCCCAAAAATCGGCCTAGTTGACGTGTTTGCGGATGCTCCCGCAGAGTTCGGCGCGGTGCGGCCGGCCGTGCTCGCTTCGCTGCGCGCGGCCGAGGCCCGTCAAGGCTGTGCTCGCGCCTTCGGCGCTGCGCGCAGCCGAGGGACCTTTCGACCCTGGGAGCTACTGCGCGATGCAGAAGGCCTGCATCGTGGCCCAAATCGCAGCGGCGCTCGCCTGAGCACCGGCCGCGGTCGGGTTGAGGCCGTTGTTCTGTGAGTATTCGTCGTAGTGGCCCGCGAAGGTGGTGCGCAGATCGAGGAAGTGGCACGGCACGGGGCTGCTGTCGCACACCGATTGCAGCAGTGGGCGCAGCGCGTCGACGGTGGCGCGCAGCGCTGCGTCTTCCGGATCCGGGTAGTACACGTACACGACGTGCGCCACGCCGTCGGCTGCCATCTTGGCCAGCAGCTGCTCGGCGGCGCTTGCCGCAGCCGCAATCGGCGCGCAATCGGTGCTGGTCTTGCAGGCGGCAATCAGCAGATCCGCGCCGCCGCCATTCATGATCACGACTTTGACGGGCGCTTCGGTCGCGGCGCTCGTGTACTGGTTTTCGATCCCGTTGCCGCCCAACGCCAGGGCGTTTCCGGTGGTCGAAGAATTGTCGCGATAGCGTTCGCCGGTCGCGAGCGAGCCCGCGTTGCGCGCCAGATCCTCGAGGTACGCCGTGATCTGGTGGCTCGCGCCGAGAAAGGCGTCGCCCAGCACCAGCACCTGATTTGCGCCCACCTCGTCGCCCGCGCAAGCGCCGCCGGCGCGACACGCGCCGTTCACGCAGCGGTGCGCCGCCGAAAGTGCCGTACAATCGGCGTCACTGCTGCAGGTGACATCGCAGTAGTTCATTTCTGGCGGTTGGTCGCAGCTCGGCGGGCTGCACTCGACGCTCGAAACGTTCGGACAGCTGCTCGAGTCCGCGCACAGGCGGGTGCACACTCCGCAGACGCAGGTCAGATCCGGTCCGCAGAAATCCGGGTCGCCTCCGCACAGCTTCAAGAAGTGCGTTTCGCCGCCCGTGGAGCGCTCGGTAGAACCGTTGCAGCTCAGCGCGAGCAACACCACCATGACCAGGAGCGCAAAAAATCCAGATCGGCGGCGGAAGCGGTGCCAGCTATTCACGTTCATTGGTCTCACGGAACAAACATTGCCCGGCGTAGATGACGACTCGAGTGTGATCGTCCGGCATCGGATGCGCATCGTTGAACTCTTCGACGCGGACCCGCATCTCGCTCAGCGTGGCGCGAAGCCGAGCGAGCGTGCCGTAGACCTCCTCTGCCAGCGGGTGGCCCTGCCACACGTCGATGGTATACGTGCTGCCGCCCACTAGATCGGCCAACTCGGGGGCGCGGTCTTCGCTGAGGCGGCCCAAAATCGTGGTGACCAGCGCTTTGAAATGGTCGAAAACCGCGGCTTCCCAGCCGACCGGCGCGCCCAGCGGAATCACCAGCGCCTGGGCGCGATACTGCGGTTCGCCATCGTGCTCCAGTCGCTCGATTCTGCCGGCGGAAACCAAACGAGCCAGTGTTGGTTCGAGCTCGGCAGGCGGCACCTGCACGCGCGCGGCAATCTCCTTCGCGCTGAGCGGCCCTTCTCGGTACATGAGCGCGACCACGAGCTCGTCCGAGCCCTCGGTGCCACGCTTTTGCTGCAAGCTGCTGAGCTCGTCGTCGGTGGCGGCGCGGTAGGTCGTGTTGGTCCCGACGCCCGAGGAAAACACCAGCTGGCTCTCGCACAGGTCGCGCAGTACCGCGCGGACCTGCGCTTCGTCATCGTAGGAAAAGCGCGACAGAATCTCGCGGCGAGTGACCAGCCCCTGGCGCTTGATGTGTTCGAGTACGACCTCCCAGAGCGAACGGCCGCGCTCGGTCGAGCTCTCGCTGAGACGCTGGATTTTGCGCCGATAGGTGCGAAGCCCGAGCCCGAACATGTCGGCGCTCACCTTCCGGCTCACCCCCTGCCGCTCGAGCTCACTGACCAGATCCAAGAACACCTGGTTCGCGATTTGAGCCAGGGGCGCGCGGACCCCGCGCGAGGTCGCGAGCTGGGCAATTAGAATCGTAGTTTGCCGGACGATCGCATGGATCAAAAGCTCGATGGTCATGCCGGGCGCAGGGGTAGAACAGCTTACCAGGCCCCCGAGTGCCGGTCAGGGGACTCAAATGTCCCCCGCGACCGGCCGCGATTTACCAGCCGAAATCAGCGCGCAGCTGGTTGACCAGGAGCTCGGCCAGACGCTGGTGTTCGACGACACTCGGATGGTAGTCGCAGCCGGTGCCGAGGGAGATGTTCTGCTGACCGAAGTCCAGCACTCGAATCTTCTTGTCTCCGCTCTCGTTGAGTTTCGAAACTAGATCGTCGATGTACGTCCGGGCATTGTCGAGGCCGCTGCCGTAGAGCATGGGACTGAGCGCGCAATAGACGAACGCATCGGGGTAGTTGCCGCGCACCTTGGCTACGAACGCGCGGTACGCCCCGGTGAATTCTTCGGCGCCGAGATTCATGTTCGCACTGAAGTCGTTGGTGCCGAGGTTGATGACCACCGCTTGCGGCTTCAGCGAAAAGTCCCACTCCGGGCTCGCTTGGCCGCCCAGGGTTCTGGCGTAGAGCGTCGGCAGCACGTTGCTGCGGTTTCCGCCGTTGTCGCTATAGATACCCCAGCCCGACGCGGCGAGGATGCTGGCGTCAGCGCCCAGCGTGCGGGCGGCGACCATGCCGTAGCTCTTGGAGGCGCTCTCGGTTTCGGTCGAGAAGTGGCAGCCGCCACCCGGATCGGGACCGTAGTTCGGGTGCTGTTCACTGCCGAGGTTGCCGTAGCCCGCGCTGATTGAGTCGCCGACGATTTCAATCAGGCGCCCCGAGAAGGCCGGGGGAGCTTTGGGCGTGCCGGCGGCGAAGCCGAGAAAAACAGAGCTGGGGAACCCGGGCTTGCCTTCGGTTTCGCGCACGAGTTCGACGCGATGGTCCCCGTCGGGCAACGCGGAGGCGAGCACGACCGATTTTTCTCCATCTGCTGGACTGATCGAGAAGCGCTCGCCGGCCACGCCGTCGACGATCGGCTGAAAGAACACCGCATCGCCGGCGCCGTCGGAGCGCAACCGCACGGCGACAGCGCTGCCGGTGACCGTCGCCACGAAGCCGCTACCGGACCAGGCGAACTTGATCGCTTTCGGGTCACTCGCGTCGACGCGGCCGACCCAGCGAACCCCCGCGCTGATAACTCCTGAGGGTGAATGACCGTTGCCGGCATCAGTCGAAGGGACAGTCGAGCTGACTTGGCTTGCCGTGCAACCGAGCAGCGACCAAGACAGGGCGACGGCGACTCCGCACTTGTAAAACGAAGAGGACCAGTCGACGGGGGGCTTTCGGGCGACAGTCGCGAAAGACTTCATGGTGTCTGGCTACCTTTACACACCGTCGCTCTCGGCCATCCGTTTTCGCTCGGTTCTCATCCGTTGCGCCAGAGCTCTTATTTGTTGCAAGAACGTCGGGGCGGTTCGCTAGCAGGGCTCGCGTTGACGCTGCAAGAGCCACTTGCTAGGTACGCCGCATGCGCTTGGCTTTCACCGCGCTTCTGTGCGGCTTCGTGTTTGCTTGCGGTGGCTCGTCGAAGCACGTGGGTTCGGCCACGGGCGGCAGCACGAGCGCCCCGACGGGTGGCGGAGGCGGCGCGTCGGCTGGCGCCAGCGCGAGCGGCGGCATGGCTGGCGGCCCCACGGCTTGCCCGGCCCCGCCGGACCTCGGTGTGCGGTTCGTCGGGCGTACGGACGGCTGTGACCCCACCGGCGTGCGTTACGCCTGGTCGGGCTCCGGTTTCGTCGGCACTTTCAAGGGAACCGGGGTCAGTGTTCGCCTGAACGACACACCCAATCAGTACACCGTGTTGGTCGACGGTGAGTCGATGCCCACGTTGAAGACGAGCGCGGGTGAGGCGACCTATCCACTAGCGACCGGCCTCGATGACGGCGAGCACAGGTTCGAAGTGTATCGCCGCACCGAAGCGTCGTTCGGCAATAGCTTGGCACTCGGTTTCGAGGTCGAAGGCGGTGAGCTCGGCGAACCGCCCCCGGCACTCTCACGGCGCATCGAAGTGATCGGCGACTCGATCACCTGCGGCTACGGGAACGAGGGGATGCTGCCCTGCACCTTCAGCGCGGACACCGAAAACCACTACCTGTCCTACGCCTCGGTCCTGGCGCGCTCGCTCGGCGCGGAGCTTTCGACGGTGGCCTGGTCCGGCAAGGGCGTGATTTACAACTACAACGGCGACAAGCTCATGCCGCTTCCCACCCTGTACGATCGCGCGGTGCCGAGCGATCGCAAGAGCGTTTGGGACTTCTCTTTCCAACCGGACGCGGTGGTCATCAACCTGAGCACGAACGACTACAGCACCGGTAACAGCCCTACCGATGAGGTGTTTTTGGGCGCGTACCAAGCTTTTCTCGAACACCTGCGGAGCAAATATCCCAAGGCGTTCATCCTGTGCACGGTCGGGCCGATGCTGAGCGGCAACATGCTGGCCAATGCGCGCCGAAACATCGCCGCGGCCGTGGCCGCGCGCGGGGGGAGCGGTGACGACCGAGTCAAGGCCTACGAGATGAAGGCCACTAACCCGAGCCCGGGTTGCGACTATCACCCGAACCTGGTGACTCAGGCCGCGATGGCCAGTGAGCTCGAAGCGGAACTCAAGACCGACCTCGGTTGGTAGCGAAAATGAGCTCCACGGTCGTTCAATCGTGCCTCGCTGTTCGGCGGGGTGCGTTCTTCCTGGCCGTGTTGCTCGCCGGCGCGGGCTGCGGTTCCTCCAACACCCAGGGTGTTGGCGCGGGTGGCATGACCAGCACGGGCGGGTCGCCTGGAATCAGCCAGATATCGATGCTGCCGAATCCACCCGGGGCCAGCGTCGCGCGGCCGTCGGGGTCGCCTGGTGGGCTCAAGGTGCTCGATTGGGCCGGCTTCAAGTCAGCTGTCAGCTATACCCTCGACGACGCGCAGCCGTCACAAATTGAACACTATGCCGAACTCGCCGCGACTGGCGTGCGCATGACGTTCTTCATCACCAGCGGCAACAGCGGCATCAACCCCGCGTTCAACGCGACCTTTACGCAAGCGGTGGCGGACGGCCATGAGATGGGCAATCACACCGTGCACCACTGTCATGCGGATTTGACCGGTTGTTCGACGGCAACCACGAATAGCCTAGATACCGAGATCGACGGGTGTACCGACTACATCGTCGAGAACTTCGGGCAACCTGCGGTTTGGACAGCCGCCAGTCCCTTCGGTGACCTCGGCTACAATGCGCCGGCCGAGCAACGGTTCCTGCTAAACCGTGGCGTTTCGGGCGGCACCATCGCCGCAAATGACGCGACCGATCCGTTCAATCTGCCCTGTCACGCTGCCGTGGAGGGTGAGACTGCGGCCGCCTTCAACCGGGCCATCGACAACGCGAACACCGCCAGCAGCTGGTTGATCTTCCTGATTCACACCCTGGGGCCGACATCGAACAGCTGGTACGCCCCGATCGACATCTCGGTCGTGAGCAACAGCGTCAGCCACGCTCGAGAGCTCGGCCAGGTTTGGATCGACTCGATGGTCAACGTCGGGGCCTATTGGCGTGCGCAGAAACTCATCTCGACATTGAGCCCCACGGCTTCGGGTGACGAACGAACCTGGTCTTGGAAGCTGCCGGAGCACTTCCCACCCGGCAAATATCTGCGGGTCACCGTCGAGGGCGGTACGGTTTCGCAGGGTGGCAAACCGGTGGCGTGGGATCCCCACGGCTTCTACGAAATTGCGCTCGACGCGGGCTCGCTCACGCTGTCACCTTAGCCAGGCACCTCTTGGCGGCTCCGCGCGTACTGATCGTGCTCGATATCGGAGCCGCCTGGTCGCGTGGATTGCTGCGCGGTTTCGCTGGCGTGGCGCACCAACACGGCTGGAGCTTGCTCCACTATCACCCAAATGCGGATTTACGCTGGCTGCTGGACAAGTGGTCGCCCAATGCGGCCGCGCTCGGCCCGTCGCTGCCCGGCGCGTGGCCTGGCAAATTGCTCGGCTCGCGTCTCTCGGTCTCGCTGAACGCCGATCGCAGCGGGGAGGGGGTTGCCTCGATTTTTCCGGACGAGCAACGCATCGCGGAGCTCGCGCTCTCGCACCTGACCGCGCGCGGGCTACGCTACCTCACCAGCTTTCGCTTCGACGATTCGCCGTTCGCCGTGCTGCGTGAGCGTCGCTTTCGGGAAGCCGCGCGCAAGGCGCCGGTCGAGCTCGAGCCGCCCTGGTGGGTCGACGGAGCGACCCCACCGCGCAGCCAGGAGCACCCGGCCGTGATCGCAGAGTGGCTTGGCTCGTTGCGCAAGCCCTGTGGAATCTTCGTGTGCTGCGACGCCTGGGCCCGCGTGGTGATGCGCTACGCGCTAGCGATGGGGATCCGCGTTCCGGAGGACGTCGCGCTGGTCGGCGTCGACAACGACACCACCGAGTGCGAGGTCCTTTCGCCACCGCTTTCGAGCGTCGCGGTGCCATGGCACCACGCGGGAGAAACAGCTGCCCGCTTGTTGGCGAGCGGCCTTCGTGGCGGAGACATCGGGGGCAAGCGCGTGCTCGTAGCGCCGGTAGACGTGGTGGCCCGGCGTTCGACGGACGTGCTCGCCGTCGAAGATCCGCTGGTGCTCGAGGCCATCGCCTGGATCCACGCACGCGCTGCCGAGCCGATCAACGTGCCGGCGATCGTTGCCGCGGTCAAAGTCTCGCGCCAGCGATTGGAGCGGCACTTTCGCGCCTCGATCGGCCGCAGCGTAATGCAGGAAGTGCGCAGGGTGCGCGTGGAACGCGCACGACAGCTGCTCGCAACCAGCGACCTCTCGCTGGCCGAGGTCGCGCGCCACAGTGGCTTTTCCACGCTCGCCTTGCTCAGCGTCGCGTTCCGGCGCAAGCTCGGTGTACCGCCGGCCACCTTTCGACGCCGTTGCCGCGATGCCTACGCGCGAGACGATTGACCACGGCGTTGCGGCAAGCGGAAATGCGGATTCGGTTTCCTCGATTTTCGTGTTTGCATCACGCTCGGCGAAAATAGCGGTTCGCCGCCAGAAACTTCGTTGAACGAGCGAGCCTGGTCGCCTAGCGTCGCGCGTCGGAGTCAGCGCGAACATGTTGCTCAACGAACGGTTTGCTCGCCCAATCGCCGCTGTTCTGCTGGTCATTTCGAGCGCCTGCGCGTCACAGCGTGCAGAGGGCGCCGCAGCGGCGGGCGGCGCGAACGCAGGCGGGGGCAACGTTTCGAGTGGAGGTGCGGGTGGGACTGCTGGCGCCGACTACGATGTCACGCTTGGAACCGGCGCTCGATGCGGAGAGAGCGCGAGCCCGCCCGAGCTGGAAGGAGCTGCCATTTCGAGCTCTTTTCGTTGGTGCTCGAGCGGACCGCTGGTGAGCGCGGTCCGCACCGACGACCATCCGATCTTGTCAGTGAAGGATCCGTCGGTCGTGTACTACGGCGATCGCTTTCACATCTTTGCGACGACCGCGGATGCCAATCAGCAATGGAGCCTGGTCTACTTGAATTTCGCCGATTGGAAGGATGCCCCCAGCGCAAAGCTCCATTACTTGAACGAGAACCCGGCGCTCACCGGCTACCACGCGGCGCCGCAGATCTTCTTCTTCGCGCCGCAGAACAAGTGGTACCTGATCTTCCAATCGGGCCAGCCTCAGTACACGACGAGCGACGACCTCAGCGACCCGGACTCCTGGGTACGGCCGACCAACTTCTTCAGCGGCGTGCCCTCGATCGTCGACAAGAGCTCCGGGGGCTGGCTCGATTTCTGGAACATTTGCGATGAACTGAATTGCTATCTGTTCTTCGCCGATGACGCAGGACAGTTCTATCGGAGCCAGACCAAGCTCGAAGACTTTCCGAACGGCTTCGGCGATCCGGTGATAGCCATTCAGGGCACCAAAGAAACCGTCTTCGAAGGCGGCGCGGTCTATCGCATCGCCGGCACCAGTCGGTACCTGGCGATGATCGAGGCGTTCGGTCCCGACGGGCACCGCTTTTATCGCTCGTACACCGCGGACACCCTGGACGGCGAGTGGGCTCCGTTCGCGGACACCTGGGAAAACCCACTCGCCGCTTCCACTAACGTGACGTTTGCGAGCGGCGTTGCCTGGACGCGTGACTTTAGCCACGGCGAGCTCTTGCGCAGCGGCTATGACCAAACCCCTACGGTTTCGCTGACCGATCTCAAATTTCTGTACCAGGGAGTCAGCCGCGGCACGCCTCAGTATTACCAGCTACCCTACCAGCTCGCGCTGCTCACACGGATGTATTGAGATGCTCGCGGGGCGAGCTTCAACGGCCGCGCAAATAGTCGCGCGGCGCCGCGCCGTAGACGGTGCGAAATACCCGATGAAACTGGGCATAGCTGCCAAAACCCGAGGCGCGCGCGGCTTCCAGCAAATTGGCTTCGCCCGCATCGACGAGTACCTGAAAACGTTCGAGCCGAAGACGATTTCGATATTCCACCAAGGGCATTCGCAGATCTGCCTTGAACCAGCGGACCAGCTGGCTGATGCCGACCGCGAGCGAGGCCGCAATTTCCTTGCCCGTGAGCGACGGATCCGCGGCCAGCATTTCGATGGTCTTCTGCACGGCCGGGTGCTTGGGCGAAGCTGCGGGCATCGCGCCGGCCGGCGCGGGCTGGGCGCGGGCCAAATCGATGACGCTACCGAGCAGCGAGCAGAGCATGGCAGCTCGCGCTTGCTTCTCCCCGTCCACGGGTTCACCGCTGAGCCCGCTGTCATTGAACATGATGCCGATTCGGTTGCGGGGCGAACGAATCGGCGTGCAGGCGACCCAGCCGCGCCCCACGACCTCACTGACGCTCTCTTTCTGTACCACGATGGGACAGTTGTCGAGCACGGTGAAATGCTGCCCTTCGAGCTCTGCGCGGCGGAACACGTCCACGCCGCTCGCTCCGAACTCGTACATGACGTGGTGTTCGTCGACCAGCTCACCTTGCAGATCGCTGCCCCACGTACCCAGCATTTGCGAGCCGGTATCGTCCAGCAAGAACACGCCGACCCGCCGCAGTCCGATGCGAGCGCGTGCGAGCTCGATCGCGCGCCGCACGATCGCATCCGTGTGATCGGCGGTCAAAAGCATGCCGAACGCCGACAGCATCGAAGCCAATTCTCCGGGAGGCGAGCTGCGCACGACCACCGGCGCGGGCACTTCCGTGCCCAGCAGTACGGACCAATCGACCGGACGTCGCGCGTTCAAGCTCGCCAGTGTAGCACGCAGGGGCTCGAACCGGCCGGGCTTCACTCACCGGGACAACCCGTAGGAGGGGTGCCTGCGGCGACCCGGAAATGACAAACAACCCGAGCGAGAGCGCGCGCTCCCGAGCGCCTACACGCTATCGAACTCGTCGGCATAGGAGCCGATCTCGGCGTTCATGCTCACTTCGAGGTAGCTTGGCGTTTCCCAGTGCATTGGTGCGTTTCCTTTTTCGGCTGAATGTCGCGGGCGTCCATTCAAGGACGCGAGACTTGGGTATCGGGTCGCGCGAAGTTCGCAACGAGTTCCCCCGCGGCGAGTACGTGTCCGTTCGCGGCGGCGAGCACTTGGTCACGGTCCGCCCCGCTGAGTGGGACGTCGAGCACGCGATCGAGCGCAAATACCTGCACGTGGTAAGCGTGGGGCGGGTCGCCTGCGGGCGGGCGCGGCCCGAGGTAACCCACTGTTCCGCGTGAGTTGACGCCTTGGCGGAGCCCCTCTGGCTCGGTCAAGAGATCTTGCTCCGGGAGGCCTTCTCGCAACGTCGTCTCGGGCGCGGGAATGTTCCACGCCACCGAATGCACGAACGGCTTGGGCGTGGCCGCGTCCGGATCTTCTACGATCAGCAAGTACGATGCGGTGCCGTCTGGGCCCGCTGTCCAACTGAGTGGAAAGCTCACGCCTTGCTCGTACTCGGAGAACTCGACCGGAATCGACGAATTCGGGGCGAATGCTGGCGAACTGACGGTCAAGGTGTCCGGGGCTTCCGTTTCGGAGCGCGCGATTGCGAGCGGCACCCCGTCGCCGAGCGCGGCTTGCTCCAACATTGGCCCTGCAGGGATGACCGAGGGCGCGAGTCCGTTCGGCGCGCCGGTGTACGCGACGCGATAGAGCACCCCGTTCCGATCGTCGCTGAACAACAACGCTCCATCCGAAGCAACCGCGTTGCCGCACGGTCGCCCTGATTCTCCGTCGCTGCTCAAAAACCCGGTCACGAAGGGTTCGATCGACCGCGGAGTTCCATTTTGAAAATGGACGCGCACGACTTCGTAGCCCGATGCAGGCTTGCGGTTCCAAGAGCCATGCATCGAGACGAAGGCATCGCCGCGATACTCCGCTGGAAACTGCGCGCCATCGTAGAACGATAGCTGCATGGGTGCGGAGTGCGCCGTGTAACCAAGCACCATTGGCACGCTGCGCTTTTGCCACTCTGCCTTCGATAGGCGGCCGGGTGGATCGATGTGCGGATTTACCTGGTTGTCTCCCCAAAAATACGGCCAACCATAGCGGCTTCCGCGCTCGATCTTGTTCAGCTCCTCCTGCGGAATACTGTCTCCGAGCCAGTCGATTCCGTGGTCCATGCCCCAAAGCTCGCCGGTCTGCGGGTGCCAGCCCCAGCCAATGGTGTCGCGCAACCCAGTCGCCCACACCGCACGTCGCGTCCCGTCGAGCGACGCGCGCAGGATGGTCGCATTCTCCTGGTTAGGCTCATTGCATTCGTTGCAGGTGGAGCCGACGCTGATGTACATCATGCCGTCCGGGCCAATTTGCACGGTACGGGTGTTGTGCTGGCCGGCGTCGGGCAAGTCGTGGATGATCATTTCGAGCGGACCGAAGGTTCCGTCGGCTAACACCGCGCCGCGAAAAATTTCGTGCGGTGTTGCCAGAAACGCTTGGCCGTCGAAGATGGCAAGCCCATGCACGCCGGGGCGAGACGCCGCTCGAATCGGGGCAGAGAAGTTCCCGTCGCCCTGGTCCGTCAGCACCAACACGTCGCCTTCTTCACGTCGCGTGACGTAGACCTTTCCGTCACGGGTGGCGACCAGCATGCGTGCGTTGCCCAACTCCTCCGCTACCTTGGTGACCGCGAAGCCGGCGGGCACGTGAAGGCGTGAAACGTCTGGCGCCGGCAATTGCTCGAGTTTCAGGATGTGACCGGTCACCGTCACGTTCGCGGTTGGCCCGAGACCCGCCTCTTCGACCGTCGTGGAAGACGTCGGTGTTTCCTCGCATTCACCTGCGCCTCCTGCCGCGTTAGGGTCGTTTCGCGAGTGCTTGTCGTCGTTGCAGCCAAGGGCCACTGTGGCGGAAACGAATGCGGCGGCGAAGCCTAGTTTGGAAAGGTGCACCCCGTCGCGCAAGAGTGGGTTCGATTCAATCGCTGTCTGGGTTCGCATCAGCTGTCCTCGGGGGCGGTAGTCGGCAGCGCCAATGCAAGTCCAATACCGGACGCGCGCGCGTGGCCTCGCGCGGCTATCGGCGTAGGAATCGCGAGTTCGCACCGCCGTTGCAGCACGCGCTTCCTGCTCCTGGCACGACAGCCACGGCTGCGTTGACACAGCCATTCAAAGGCGCCTCGCTGCGCCCTGATCTGAATTCGAGAACCTATTTCTTCGCGCTCGTGGCCGTGCGCGCATGGCGTTCCTCGAATTGCGCCGTAAGCTCGAGTTGATTGGCGAGGCCCCGAAAAGCCCAGCAAGTTACGATCGCTCGCTCAGTCGAAAATCGCGCGCGAATCGGCATTTCGGGCTGGAATTACCCGCCATGGCGCGGCGTGTTCTACCCTCGAGGCTTGCGGCACGCCGACGAACTCAAGTTCGCCAGCGAGCGCTTCACGACCATCGAACTGAACGGCTCCTTCTACTCGTTGCAAAGGCCAAGTAGTTACCTGCGCTGGTACTCCGAAACGCCCGCCGATTTCCTGTTTTCGGTCAAGGGTGGCCGCTTCATCACGCACATGAAGCGCTTGAAGGGCGCAGAGAGCGCGCTCGCGAACTTCTTCGCCTCTGGCCTGCTTCGCCTGGGAGAAAAGCTGGGACCCATCCTGTGGCAACTACCACCGGCGCTCAGCTTCGACGCGGGTCGTCTGCGTGACTTCTTCGAGCTGTTGCCGCGCACCACTCTCGAGGCAGCGCGAACCGCCGCTGCCCACGAACCGTGGCTCGAAGGGCGCGTCAGCGTCGAGGCGATCCATGTGGCGCCGCTCCGCCATACGCTGGAAGTGCGGCACGAAAGCTTTCTTAGCGATGCCAGTTTGGCGCTGTTGGAGGAGTACTCGGTCGCCGCGTGCATCGCAGATTCCGCCGGACGCTTCCCTCAACTCGACGCGGTAACGGCGGATTTCGTGTACGTGCGCCTGCACGGCGCAAAACAACTATATACCAGCGGGTATAGCGCCAAGGAGCTTCGCGTTTGGGCCGAACGCATCCAAGGCTGGCTCGCGTCGGCGCGGGACGTTTACGTTTACTTCGACAACGACGTGAAGGTGCGTGCACCGTTCGATGCGGCGAACTTGGAGCGCATTTTACAAGGGTCTGCGCCTCGCGCCATTCCGCGAAGTTTGTCGACCGTCCAAGAAGAGCCGCGAACTACCTGGGAAGCGTGGCGGAATCGCCGCGAAGCGTGACCGAGTTCGATTCGAAACATCGGGCACACTTGTTGCTGCCGCTTTGGGACTCGTCGCGTGTTGGCGGCGACGAGCGGAAGTAGAGGCAACATGAACGAACGCTATGGTCGTGATTTCAACGATGACGATGACAACGGCGGGCGCGAAGACTGGGACGATCGAGCGGAGCACAACGCTCGCTCTCAGCGAGCCTTCCCTCGTGGCGAGCGCGAGCGAGGACAGTGGGGCTCCGGACGAAATGCGAGTTCGACGTCCGGAGATCGTGGTTGGGGCAATTCGGCACAGCATCGTTCACAACACGGGCAAGGCGCCCGCTATGGAGCTCCACAATACGAGCGCGGTGAGCCGTACAGCGGCGAGTACGGCGCGGCGAACTACGCGACCGGCGGTGGCTACGGCAGCGACAGCTATAGCGGAGGCAGCTATGGAGGTGGCGGTCAGGGAGGAGCCGGCAATCGCGCTGGCGGCTACGGCGGCTACGGCGGCTACGGCGGCTACGGCGGCAGCCGAGGTGACGCGGGAGGGAGCTACGGCGGTGGCGACTCTTTCGGGGGGGCCAATCGTGGTGAGCCCGGGCAACGCAATCAGTATGGCCAGGGCAGCGGCCAGTACGGTCGCCGCGAGAGCTGGGGCGACCGCAACCCTCGCCTCGAGCGTCCCGGAAACTACGGGTCTTCGCGCGAGGGTGGCTTTTTCGGAAAGGGCCCGAAGGGCTACACCCGCTCGGACGACCGAATCCGAGAGGACGTTTGCGATCGGCTCAGCGTCGATGACGAAGTCGACGCCAGTGACATCACGGTCACCGTGAAGGGCGGTGAGGTCACTCTCGAAGGCACCGTTCCGGATCGTCGCTCCAAGCACCGCGCGGAAGACATCGCGGATTCAGTGAGCGGAGTGACGGATGTTCACAATGCGTTGCGCCCGCAGAAGGGATTTCTCCAAGAAGTGGGCGATCGCGTTACGGGTCGCGCAGACTCCGAACAGCATGGCCACAGCGGTTCGGGCACGCGCAACGCTGGCGGCAGCTCGAGCGGCACGGTGCCCGCTGGCACGTCGGGGAACCGTCCGTAGACGACTGCGCGGGAGGCCGGCTGGCACAGAGTCGACTGCCAGCCGAGCTTTTCCCGCTCCGCGTGCGTCGCGCGCATCGGCCTACAGAGGCTGGATTTTGCGATTTTTGCGCTCGTTCCGGGCAACGCGGCGCCCGACTTCACCGAGCCACGCGGCGAACAGAGCCAGTGAAAGCACCGCGAACAGCAAGCCCGCAGGCACCCACATGATGAGCCCAGCCAGCTGCTGATCCGCGAAGGCATCCACGGCCCATGGCACTGCTCGGTCAGCGTAGAGCGGGTACCAAAGCCGGGCAGCCACCGTGAGCAGCGCGCCCAGCACGCTGGTATGCATGGCGGTGGCAAACACGAAGGCAGAGGCGAGCCCGTAGCCAGCGCGGCCGTAGCGACCGCGCAAGATGCCCCACCAGAACAAGACGGCCGTAGCGAAAAAGCTGGCGTGTTGCGCGGCGTGGACCCATTCACTGCGAAGCGCGGCTTCGAACAGCTGGGGAACGTGCCAGACCCAGACCACCAGACCGTGAATCAGCAGAGTGACGATTGGGGTGCTCAATAGTCGCCACAGCTCTCCCGCGCGCGACCCTAGCCTGTTTACCAGCAATGCGCGGCGCTTGGCTCCGAACACCCAGGCGAGCGCCACGATTGGGCGACCGAGCACGATCAGCGGCGGGGTGACGACGAGCAAGATCTCGTGTTGCACCATGTGCGCTGAGAACAGCACGTCGCTCAACCGGTCTACCGGCGAGACCAGCGCCACTAGAAGACTGAGCTGGCCCAAGTAGAACGCCGCGGCTTCACGCTTCTGGATTCCAGAGCCCACTCCTACGGTCCGCCAGAGGCGCGTTAGGCCGGCGCCATACACGCTGGAAGACACGCCGACCATGCTCAGGGCCAGCGGATCGAGCGTCCACCACGTTGCGACTTCTTTGGCTTCCAGGCACATGCACTAGTCTCGAAGGCCGTGGACCAGGCTCGGGATACCGAACCCAAAGGCGATCACGAACAAGAAGAATGCGCTGAGCGCGAGGCCGATCAGAGCCAGGAAGCGCTCCGAATCGACACTCGAGCGCCGGCGAGCGTGAAGCGATAGCCAACCCGCGACCGCGGTGAGCAGCCCGCCGGCCAGCAGTGAAAGCACCACGAAGAGCTTGGAACCCTGAGCTCGGGCCGGATGCACGAGCGCGTAGCCGACGGCCTGGGTGAAAAGGGCCGCAGCCCCGGCTAGCGCGATGGCCGAGGCAGCCCAACTTCTCGAGTTCATCACGCGAGCGCCTCCAGGTAGAACACGAGCGCGAAGGGCAACCAAACCAGTACGCTAAAGAACCAAAACACTGCCCCGGCCTCGATGTCTTCGAAGGTCTTGAGCTCGACCCGTTCTCGGAACAAGAGCACCGCCATGAAGGCGCTCTCGGCTGCGCCCGTGATGATCTCCACGGTGTGCATGCCGAGGCTGGCCCACACCACCGAAGTGTAAGCGTTCTCCGTCCACGAAAACGGTACCGCGCGGATCTCCCAGGCGCGAAGCGCTAGCGACACGAACGAAAGGATCGTAGCCACGACCAGCCAGCGCCGCATGGCGCGGAAGTCGTATGCGAACGCAGCGGAGCGATAGCGCCAGGTGGGGAACGCCGTGAGCATCAGCACCAGCGCGGAAGTCGTGCCATGAAATGCTGATAGGCGAGGCGCAGGGGGCCATTCCTGGAAGTTGTTTCTCAGGTAAAAATACGAGATGAACAGGACGCCGAAGCACGTCGATTCCACGGCGACCAGCAGGACCGACCCCCACCACAGAGGCGAGCGGGAGCCGAGCGCAATCCGCGGTAGGCTCGTTACGTCCAGGGTCGCGCTCTGGCGGCCCAGCTCGTTCATGGCCACACCGTGGTCTGCATTTCCTGCTCCACACGCGTTTTGACATCGAAGGCCGGTTGGCGATCGGTAGGCCAAAACCAAACGAACAAGGCGATGCCAACCAGGAACAACCCGATCGGTAGGCCCCAAGGTGTAAACAGGCACGAAACGATGAGCCCTGCCGTGGCCACCGCGGTTACACACGGCATGATGTTCGGGACCGCGGCCTTCACCACGTGATCGGGCCGCGCGTCCACCACCTTCGTGACCAGCTGTTCGTCCGCTGCAAGCCCGGTTACGCGACCGAGCTCACCGATCCACAGCGGATAACGACTTGGCACGATGACCATCTCGCGCTCTGCGGACGGACGCGGAGGGGACTCACCCGCCCACTCCAAGCCTGGACTGCCCCACGGGTCGGCCGAGGCGCGAGGCCCCTTGCGCAGACTGTAGAAGGCGTTGACGAAAAACAGCAGCGCGCCGAGGCCCAACCCGAAGGCCCCGATGGTCGAGACCAGGTTCCAAAACCCCCAGCCAGTCTCCGGCAGGTACGTGTAAATGCGTCGTGGCATGCCGCGTAGCCCGAGCAAGTGCTGCGGGAAAAACGCGAGGTTGAAGCCCACGAAGACCAGAAGGCTCGACACCAGACCGACGCGATCGTTCAACATGCGGCCGCTGAGCTTCGGAAACCAGTGAGCGAGACCTGCGAACAGCGGAAAGATCGCTCCTCCGATGAGTACGTAGTGCAGATGCGCAACGACGAAGAACGTGTCGTGCACCTGAACGTTGATCGGCACTGCCGCCAGCATGACTCCGGTAAGCCCGCCGATCAGAAAGGTACCGAAGAAGGCCAAGATGAACGCAAATTGCGTGTCGATCTTGGGCTTGCTGCCCCACAGCGTGGCTATCCAGCAAAAGAACTGCACGCCGGTCGGTATGGCGATGAGAATGCTCGCTCCAGTGAAGAAGCTCGAGCCGAGCTGGGGTAACCCGGTGGCGAACATGTGATGGACCCACAGACCGAACGCGAGAATGGCCGTAGCCACGTTGGCGAGCACCACTGCCACGTAGCCGAACAGGGGGCGCTTGCTGGCGGTCACTACCACTTCGGAGACGATGCCGATGGCGGGAAGAAAGATGATGTACACCTCCGGGTGACCGAAAAACCAGAAAATATGCTGCCAAAGCAGGGCGTCGCCGCCCTCGGCCGGGTTGAAGAAGTGGGTCGCGACCAAGCGATCGAGGGCGAGACACGTGCTGCCGATGATCACCGCGGGCATCGCGAACAAGACCATGAACGAAGTCACCAGGCTGCCCCAGACGAACACGGGCAGGCGATCGAGCGACATGCCAGGAGCCTTGTGCTTGAAAGTCGTGACGATCAGATTGATGGCGACCGAGATCGCCGAAAGCTCGGTAAACGTGATGAGCTGTGCCCAAACGTCCGCGCGCTTCCCGGGCGAGTGCTCGGGCCCGGATAGGGGTACGTAGGCGAACCACCCGGCGTCTGGCCCCGTGTTCGAAAACAAGGCGAGGTATAGGAAAATGCCGCCCAATACGTAAATCCAGAACGCGAAGCTCGCGAGGCGAGGGAAGGCCAGATTTCTCGCGCCCACCATCAACGGCACGAAGTAGAGACCAAGCCCCTGCATGACCGGAACTGCGAACAGGAACATCATCGTCGAGCCGTGCGTGGTGAAGATCTGGTTATAGCGATCTGGACCGACGACATGGGCGAGCGGGCGAGCAAGCTGCAAGCGCATGATCAGCGCGAGCACGCCGCCAAGCAGGAAGAAGATCAAGGCGGTGACGATGAAGCGCCGTCCGATGTCCGTATGCTCGGTGCTCGCGAGCCAAGTGTATAGCCGCGAGCGAGTGTGCGGCCGCACCGAGCCCGTACGCTCAGTCGATAGCGCGACACCGACCGAGCTCATTTCAATCCCTCGAGGTAGGCTAGGAGCGCGCGTTCGTCCTCGGCGCCAAGGGGCGTGGCTGGCATCTGCACGCCCGGCTTTGCCGCCTGGGGGTCGACCAGCCAACGCTTCAGGTGAGCCCGGTCGTTCTCGATCGTACCCATCGCAAGCCGGCGCCGGCTGGCGACGTGCGTGAGATCGGGCCCCACAGTGCCGAATGCTTCCGTGCCCGAGATGGCGTGGCAGGTACGGCAGCGACTGGTCATGAATACCTGTTCACCGTGCCGGCGCAGCGGCTCCGTCGGAGGCGCCGCGCTTTGCAGCTGATGATCGCGCCAAGCAAGAAAACGTTCCGGGCTCTCGGCCACCACCAAGAAGCGCATGTTCGCGTGCTGGGTGCCGCAGAACTCGGCACACTGCCCCTCGTACACACCAGGTTTGTCCGCCTGCAGCAGGAGCACCGCGTCCTTGCCTGGTATCGCGTCGCGCTTCCCGCTCAGGCTAGGCACCCAAAAGCTGTGGATCACATCGGGCGCGATGAGCCGGAGCTCCACCGCGCGGCCCACCGGAACGTGTAGCTCGTACGCCGTGTTGAATTGAGTCGCAGCACCGGTGGTCGCGTAGCGGAACTCCCACCACCACTTGTGCGCAATCACACGCACGCGTATCGGATCGGGCGGTGGCATCAGCGAAAGCGCATGCCCCGTGGTGACGCTCGCCACGAGAAGGCCGACTAGAGTGACGACGGTAGCTGCGGTGGCCCAGGTCACGGCTCGCCGTTTGCGGCGGGCGCTCTCGGGATTGGGGTCCCGCTTCTCGGCGTTTTCATCGCGTTTGCGCCCGAGCGCGAAACCGAGCGCGACGATGACCAGCACGAACACCAGAGCGCACACGTCGAGGTAGCCGTAGAAGAGGCGAAGGATGTGGCTCGCCTGTGGGCCTGCCGGCTCGAGTACGGAGTGCTGTGCGTAGGGGGCCATCAGTCGAGGTCTCGCTGCACCGGCTCGGGCTCGGTGCGAGAGGGTGGTGGCCTTACGGCCATGTGATCGTCGCGCACGGGCGCGGCCGCGGAGGGCGCTCTGCCGCCGAGCGCGCGGACATAAGAGGCCAATTGCCAGACCTGTTGCGGACTGAGCTTGTCTTTGAACGACGGCATCCCGCGCGCGGTTCCGAGCAGGATGACGCGCTCGATGTCCTCGAGCTCGGCGCCATGACGAAAGCGGGCGTCCATCAGCGCCGGCCCGATGGCGCCACCGCCGCCATGACCGTGGCAGCCAGAACAGTTCATTTGCCCGTACAGGCGCTGACCTTCACTCATGGCCCAGGCATTTCCGCCATAGCGTGCGAGGTTTTCGTGCTCGATCGCAGCCGGAGCGGCCGCGGCAGGCAATCGATTGGCGGCCGGCGGTTCGCCGAATCGACGCGCTTCACGCCTGCAGGCCAGGGAAACGGCGCCGAAGATCAGTATCAATGGGACGGTGAGCGCGGGCGTATTCACGATTCGCTCCTAGGGGTTGGGGAGCGGCAGCATGGGTATTCCCGCCCCTCTCAAGATCTGCTCGATCGCGACTCGTCTGTGCGACAGCACGCCATTGAGTCGCTCTGCCAGCGCACCGTCGTCCGAGCGCACCGCCATTGCGATCGAGAATGCTAGCGGGACGCCGCTATCCGACTCCTCCTTCACCAATTCGACTCGCAGAACCGACGAGTGCTCGTGCGCGCCGGCGCCAGCTACGGGGCCCCAGAGCAACGCTACGTCGATCGTACCGCTGAGCACGGCATCGACCGCCGCGGGCACGTCGCGGTGATAATCTGCCCACAGTGAGTAGCCGGCCAAGCTCGCGATTCCGCGACGCGCGAGGACGTGCGCAGGGGCGGGGTTGCTACCGTCGTCGCCAGCCAGCGGAACCCCGATCTTCAACCCGTGCAATCGCGGATCGTCGAGCGAACGGAGCCGCTCCAGGTGACGGTCCTTGCGCGATACGAAGGCGAAGTTCGAGCGATAGTAAGGACGCGTGGTCTTAACTCCAGGAACATCGACCGGCACTCCGATGACGACGTCACACCTCTTGGCGTTCAACGTGCTGCGCAAAAATCCCCGCCGTTGAGCTCGCCACGTGTACTCCACTGTGGCGCCGAGCTCCCTGGCTACGAATTTTGCCAGGCGGTTCTCGAAGCCGCGCTCGCGATCATCGGAATAGGGCAAATTGCCCGGATCTGCACAGACGCGCAAGACGGGTGTCACGGGTTTCGCGACCGCCGCTGCCTCGGCTCGCGGCGAACCGAACCAGAGCAGGCAGAGAAGCAATGGGAGCGAGGAGCGCATGGGTTTACTGCAACGAAAAGACGTACACCGCGCCACCCTTCTTGGTGGCGTTCTTCAAATCGGCCATGGCGTATCCAAAGCCGTTTGCCGCCGATTGGTCGCGACCATCCAGGTTGGCAATGATTTGCGCCCCCGCCCAACCGCCGACGCCGTCCAGGACCGCTACGTATTGTTTGCCGTCGGGGCCGCGGTAGCTGACCGGCTGGGAAATGATTCCGGACTCGGTCTTGAACTTCCATAGTAGTTCGCCGTTGTCGGCGTCGAGCGCTTTGAACCAACCGTCCATGGTTCCGTAGAAGACGACGCCGCCGGCTGTCGCCAATGCACCGCTCCAAACTGGAAAGCGCTCGTCCACCGTCCAGCGCGCTTCCGCGCGAGCCGGGTCCCAAGCGCTGAGGCGACCCAGGTACCCGCCAGGCCCCGGCCGATAGCGAACGACCGCACCCACGTACGGCGTGCCAGCGATGTAGTTGGCTTCCAAACCCTCTTCGTCCATGCACAGGTTTTGATGCGGGATGTAAAGCAGCCCGGATTTTGGCGAAAATGCCATGGGCTGCCAGTCCTTCGTGCCGGGCGCAGCGGGGCAAATGTTGCGCGTGACTTGTCCGAGCTTCGGAATTTTTTCCGGTACCAACTGCAGGAGACCGGTCTTCAGGTCCACTCCTTTGCTGGAAGAGATTGGACCGAAGGGAGTCGCAGACAGCACTTGCCCGCTCGCTCGATCCAGAACGTACAAGTATCCATTGCGGTCCGCGTGCGCCAAGACCTTGCGGACGGTTCCCTCGATCGTCATGTCGAACAACACGTTTTCGTTGATGCCGTCGTGGTCGAAGACGTCGTGCGGGTTCCATTGATAGAACCAGACGGCGCTGCCGTCTGCCGGGCGCCGTGCGAAGATGCCCGCAGTCCACTTGTTGGCTCCCGGGCGCGCCTCCGCGTTCCAAGGGCCCGGATTGGCGGTACCGTAGTAGATCAGATCCAGGTCCGGGTCGTACGAAACGAAGCCCCAGACGGTGCCGCCGCCGATCTTCCATTGATCGACGGGCCAAGTGCTGACGCCCAGGTCGCGGCCGCGATCAACGCCGTAAAATGGCGCGAATTGTGCGCCAATCAGGACGTCCGAGTCCGGCCCGGTGGACCACGCTCGCCAGGTTTGAGCACCCGAGTCCGCGTTCAGAGCGGTGAGCCAGCCGCGAACTCCGAATTCGCCGCCGCTGTTACCGACCAATACCTGATTTTTGACCACGATCGGTGCCATCGTGATCGTCTCTCCGCGCGTGATGTCGCCCAGGCGAACTCGCCACAGCTCTGCCCCGCTCAGTGCGTCGACGCAGACAGTCTGACCATCGAGCGTGTTGAAGTAGACGCGGTCGTGCCAGTAGGCGGCGCCACGGTTCACTTGGTCGCAGCACGCCACGCCCTCCGCAGCGGGAAGGGTCTCGGGCACGTACCTCCACTTCGGCGCTGAGCCCGGTCTGTTGAGGTCGAAAGCGAGCAGCTGGTTCGGGTACGGAGTGACCACGAACATCGTTGCGCCGACTACTAGCGGCGCCGCCTCATGCCCGCGCTCGACGCCCGTCCTGTAAGACCAAACCAGATGCAACTTGTTTGCATTGGCGCGGGTCAGCTCGGTCAGGCCAGAAAAGCGCGTGTTCTGGTAATCCTTGGCGGGCATTGGCCATTGCCCGTCATCCAGCGAAGTCCCGACCGCAGCGCTTACCTGGGCCCCCAATATTTTTGCCTTAGGGCGAGTGCCTTCGATGCGCTCGTGACACGCCACACTCGTGCAAAGCGCGCCGAGTCCGAGCAGCGTCGCTCGACCTGCGCGCCAGCGGCTTCCGAGCGAGCGCTGCCGTCGAGCGCCGTCGCCAGTGTGCATCGGTGCCGCGGTGAGCAAGCACCGTGCCGCAATGACGACACACGGGTTCGGCTCAGGTTGCGCCGTTACGCGGTGGGCGAATCGCCGAACCCTGCCTCAGTGTGGCACCGGTAGGGGCATTCATGTTCTGCGCTTCGTTACCAGACGCACGCGACCGCCCTTCCCATGCGACGAAAAAACCACGTCCGCACAGCGCGCGGAGCGCGCCTTGAGCGTGCGCGTCATGTGCTTCAGGGCGTCGTGATGAGCGCGTTCACCGAGCGCTGCGCAGCCATCGGTCACCACGACGAGCTCGTGATCGCGGAGATAAGCGTCGCCTGCCGTGAACAACACGCAATTGTCCGTGGCAACGCCGCCAATCACCAATGTTTTGGTACCCAGATGGCTCAACAACAGCTCCAGACAGGTCTGATAGAAGGCTGAATGCTTGGGCTTGAGCACGAAGTAATCATCCGGCGCGGGGCGCAGCGCCTCGGTCAGAAAGGCGCCGCGTACCCCGTCTTCCAAGCAATGTTGTACCTGAGCCGAGAAGTCCGAGCGCCAGCGCCCGAAGTTATCGTTCGCGTAAATGCAGGGCACGCGAGCCCGCCGTGCGCGCGCTTTCAGCGCGGCTAGCCGCGGCGCGAGGGCCTTGGCCCGTCGCGCCAGCCGCTCCCCTCCAGGGAATTCGAAGTCGTTGATGACGTCCACCAACAGCAAGGCGACGTCGCTCGTATCCGGAGCATTCCCGTGAAGAGCGCCGTCGGAATGCGGTTTTTTCTCGGGGAATGGCCTGCGTTTGCTCGGCATCGACGTTCCTGGCTCGCGTGAAGGCGCGCGGCCAAGTTTCGCGTTCAGCATGGGTCACTTCGCGGCAAAGCGCGAGTGAAAATCGGTGCCGAATTGCCTCGTCAAATTGAGATAGACGCCTGGTTCGACGCTTGCAGGTAGCGGCCGTGCCGGCGCGAGCGCGCCCGACATCATCGGAGAGCAGCAATGCAGACACAGGAAGCGAAGCGACAGAAAAATCGGGCGCTTGCTCGTCGGCCCACCGGGCTCGAAGCCCGCAGTGTGAGGTCGGAAAGCGTCGAGCCCATGCCGCGATCCGGAGCTGCGCGGCTAGCGTTCGGCCTCGGTTGGTTCAGCATTGGTCTCGGTTTGGTCGAGATTTTGGCGCCGCGAGAAGTGGCGCGTTGGATTGGGGCAAAAGGCAGCGCGCGCGCGGTCGCGACGTTGCGCGCCATCGGTGTGCGGGAAGTCATCAGTGGGGTCGGCCTTCTCACGCGCACAGATGAGCCAAAGTGGCTCTGGTCACGGCTCGGCGGCGACATCATCGACCTCGCGCTGTTGAAGACCGAGCTCGTCTCGGTGGAGAGCGATCGAACTCGGGGCATCGCAGCGACCGCGGCGGTTTTGGGCGTGGCCGCGATTGACGGGCTTGCCGCACTCGAGCTCTCTCGGGAAGAGAGCGCAAACCATGCCAATCAGGCGGTGTACGTGACCGCAGCCATCACCATCAACCGGCCGCCCGACGAGGTGTATCGGTTCTGGCACAACCTCGAAAATCTGCCACACGTCTTGTCGCATCTGGAGTCAGTGCGCGTAGAGGGAGAGCGCTCTCACTGGCGCGCGAAGTTGCCGCCGGGCTTGAGCGTCGAATGGTCGGCACAGCTCGAGCAAGACGTCCCGAACGAACTGATCAGCTGGCGCTCCTTGCCCGGGGGAGTTCTGCAAAATCACGGACGAGTTCGCTTTACTCCGGCGCCTGGCGGGCGCGGCACCGAGTTGCACGTGTCGCTCGCGTTCGAAGCCTTGGGCGGTGCGCTCGGCGCTGCGTTCGCGAAACTCTGGGGCTCACTGCCGACCGATCAGCTGCGGGCAGACTTGAAGCGCTTTAAGCAAGTGATGGAAACGGGCAGCGTGATGCGCTCGGACGCCAGTGTGCACAAGGGCCCGCATGCTGCGCGGCCCTCGGCTCGGCGAATTGCGGAAGGCAAGTAGCGATGAAGGCCAATTGCTGGATGGGTAAGAAGAACGTCTCGGTCGAGACCGTGCCGGACCCTCGAATTCTCAGTCCGCGTGACGCCATCGTGCGCGTCACGTCGACCGCGATATGTGGCTCGGATTTGCACCTCTACAACGGTTTCATCCCGACCATGGAGCGTGGCGACATCGTTGGCCACGAGTTCATGGGCGAGGTCATGGAGGTTGGCGCCGATATACGCGAGCTCAAAGTCGGGGATCGGGTGGTGGTGCCCTTCACGATCGCTTGCGGAAGCTGCGCCAGCTGCCAGCGACAGCTATTCTCGCTGTGCGAAAATTCGAACCCCAATGCGTGGATGGCGGAGAAGCTCTGGGGGCATTCGCCCTCTGGCTTGTTCGGCTATTCCCACATGCTCGGCGGCTTTGCCGGCGGGCAAGCGGAATACGTGCGCGTACCGTTTGCGGACGTTGGTCCCCTCAAGGTGCCGAATGAGCTCAGCGACGAGCAGGTGCTTTTCTTGTCGGACATTTTCCCGACCGGCTACATGGGCGCCGAGATGTGCGACATCAAGCCCGGGGACGTGATCGCGGTGTGGGGCGCAGGGCCGGTTGGCTTGCTGGCAGCCGCGAGCGCCCGCCTTCTCGGCGCGGAACGGGTGATCGTGATCGATCGCATCCCTTACCGTTTGAAGCTGGCGAAAGAGCAAGCAGGTGCCACCGACGTGATCAACTACGAGAAAGGCGACGTTTACGACTCGCTGATGGAGCTCACCGCAGGGCGTGGGCCGGACGCTTGCATCGACGCGGTCGGGCTAGAAGGGCACGCGCACGGGCCTCTGTACGCGATCGATCGGATCAAACAGGCGGCCATGATCGAGACCGATCGACCCGTAGCGCTGCGCGAAGCCATTCGCTGTGTCCGCAACGGCGGCATCGTTTCGGTGATCGGCGTCTACGGCGGTTTTCTCGATACCTTCCCAATGGGTGCGGTGGTCAATCGCTCACTGACCATCCGTAGCGGCCAAACTCATGTGCAGCGCTACATGCGGCCGTTGCTCGAGCGCATTCAGCGTGGCGAGATCGATCCGAGCTTCGTCATCACCCATCGATTGCCGCTCGAGCAGGCACCGCATGGGTTCGACATATTTCTCAATAAGCTAGACGGCTGCGAGAAAGTCGTGCTGAAGGCCGCCTGAGGGCGCAGTAAATCGTTCGATTGATAGGAGAATGACAAAATGGCCACTCAAGCTCGTCCGCTCGCCGTCGTTACCGGCGCCTCCACGGGTATCGGATTCGAACTCGCGAAGTGTTGTGCACAAAACGGCTATAATCTGTTGATCGCGGCCGATGAAGCGGCGATCCACACCGCGGCCAGCGAGATCGCCCGACTCGGAGCGTCGGTCGAAGCAGTGGAGGCGGACCTTGCGACGGACGATGGTGTGACCCGACTTTACGAAGCGATCGGCGGTCGTGAGGTCGCCGCGCTCTTGGCCAACGCGGGGAGGGGGCTCGGCAGGGCATTCTTGGACCAAGACTTCGCCGACATTCGCCGAGTAATCGATACCAACGTGACTGGCACGCTCGATTTGATTCACCGCGTCGGTCGCGATATGCGCGTGCTAAATCGCGGCCGAATTCTGATTACCGGCTCAATTGCGGGCTTCATGCCTGGCACCTACCAGGCCGTGTACAACGGGACCAAAGCGTTGCTCGACTCGTTCTCGTTCGCGCTGCGGGCAGAGTTGAAAGATACCGGCATCACGGTTACTTGCTTGATGCCTGGGGCAACCGAAACCGAGTTCTTCGAGCGCGCTGATCTGATGGATACCAAGGTCGGCACCGAGAAGAAGCAGCCCGCGGACGAGGTGGCAAAGCTCGGCTTCGAAGCCATGCAGCGCGGAGACGGTGACGTGATTGCTGGCTGGTCGAACAAGCTGCGCGCGGCCATCGCCCACATCACGCCCTCAGGCGCGCTGGCGGAGATGCACCGAAAGATGACTGCGCCGGGAACCGCGACCCCCTCCGAACGCTGACGCTGTTAAAAAAACAAGCCCGCGCGCGGCGTAGCTCGATGTCTGCCGCGCACGGGCCCGATCACGGACGGCTCTCAGCGCTGTGCCGAGTTGGCGCGCTTCTGAGTGCCCTTTGCTTTGGCCGGGGAGCCGCTCTTCTTCACTTTTTCCTCGTCTTCCTCGAGGTCGACCTTGCCGCTCAGCACTTGCTGCAGGTTCTCGAGCAATGGACCGCGGAAATCCTGCTTGCTCACTTCTTCGAAGCGCGCGCTCATCTGTTTGCCGAGTTGCTCCAGCACGTCGGCACCGAGCTTCGACTCGACCTTTGGAAACAGCTCCTCTTCTTCCTCCTCGATGTGATGCTCGAGCACTTCCCTGAGCACCGTGCACTTGTGCGCGAAGTGTTCATCCCCCAGAGAAACATCGGCCTGGTACAGCGAGAACTCGGCCAGGCCATGCTCCACGAGCGATTCGCCCAGTAAATCTTCGACGCCATCCACCTCTTCGCACGCCGGGTAGAACAATTCACGCTCGATTGCGTCGTGCGCTACGAGCTTTCGTGCGAGCTCTTCGAACAGCTGAGTTGCGTCCCCGCCCTTTTCCAACATGGACTCGATCTTGGGGAACAGGCTCTTGACTTCGTCGTGTTGGCTCTTGAGAAGCTGCGTGGCTTTCATAGTTTGGGCTCCTTTGGCGCGGCAGTACTGCAAGCGACATGCCCGTCGTCTACTCGACTGCGGCGTTGGTTCTTAAGTGAGTGGCGACGATTTTGAGATCTTCGACCAGGGAAGCGAAGGCCTCTTGCCGACTAGCTTCATCCGGCGATCGCAGCACTGCAGACGGATGAATGGTGGCGATCACGAGCGGCGCAAGCGGGCTGGCCAGCGGCTTTCCGCGCTCGCGAGAGACCAAGAACCGCGGGCCAAAAATCGATTGCGCGGCAGTGGCACCGAGCAGGACCAACACGTCCGGCCGAACCGCTGCGAGTTCGGCTTTCAGCCACGGGGCGCAGGCGCGTACCTCGCCGGGTCGCGGGCGTTTGTGTAAGCGAGCTTTGCCGCGCGGCTCGAAGCTGAAGTGTTTTACCGCGTTGGTCACGTACGAGTCGCTACGCGATATCCCGACCTCGGCGAGCGCGCGATCGAAAATGCCGCCAGCCGGCCCGACGAACGGCCTTCCGGCGCGGTCTTCCTGATCACCTGGCTGCTCCCCCACGAACACGACGCGCGCCTGGCTCGTGCCCTCGCCGAACACGGTTTTGGTGGCGTGGATGTAGAGCTCGCAACCGCGGCAGGTTTCGGCAGCCTCGCGTAGGCTGGGGAGTGTGCGTCGTTGAGGCAAGAAAGCGTCCGCGCCTGGAAACTTGCGAGCCGCCGCCATCACTTCCTACTTCGAACGAGGCGCTCGGCGGCTTCGCGGAGCGCGGTATGGGCCGCGACTTCGTCTTCCCAGCCATCCACTGTGGCAACGTGCCCAGAACCCCGCGCCACATTGATGAAAAAGTGCTCGAGCTCGGCCCGTCCTGAGTCGGAGAGCGCGCGCGTGTTTTGCGCCCGGCTGGGCACCACCAAGAGCCGGTCATTTCGCACCACGCGCGAATCTGAGTCTTCCCGCTGCGAAACCTTGGCGATTGCTATCGGTCGGACAGCGATGACCAGGCCTTGGGGCACGGCCAGATCGTCCCAGAGCATGGCATCGAGCGGATCGCCGTCTTCGGCTAGCGTGCTCGGAAAGAAGCCCCATGGCGCGGGGTAGGCGACGCCGAGCGGTAAATGGCGTTCGAACACGAACGCTTCGAGCTGTGGGTCGAATTTGTGCTTGGCGGTCGACCCCGAAGGCACTTCGACGATCATGCGCGCAGTCCCTCGTTCATCGAGCAGCGGCAACCGGCTCAGCGCGGCCATGCGCGCTCTTACGCAAGGCTCATACCCCGGTGAAGGCGAGCACCAGAATCGTGAACCTCCCCGGCATGAGCCCTGCGACCGCGGCAAAAAGCGACACCGCCTGCGCTGTCGAGAAAGCTCCAGCACGAGGTCGAGGCAAGGTTCCCAACAGCCCAAGGAGGCGCTGTTCCGCCTCATTCACCGGACGGCACGTAAGGTGCCTTCGGCTTCGACATGTTCAAACTCGTTAGAGGCTCTTCGTCGAGGATCTCGCAGGCACCGTGGCAGTCGCTGGAGGTCGATGACCGAAGGGCGCGCGCTGACCTGGGTCAAGCGGGCCTTCGTGGCACCTGGGACGTTTGTGTCGTAGGCGCGGGAATGGCAGGGCTGTTGACCGCTCTCGAATTGCTCGAGCGCGGGCTGTCGGTCGTCGTCGTCGAGCGCGAGCGGCTGCTCGCGGGAGAGACCGGAAAGACTACGGCTCACCTGAGTTCCGTGCTCGATACGCGCTACCACGAGTTGCGCCGAATGCACGGCGAGGCGGCCGTCCGGCGAGTCGTCGAGAGCCATCAGCGCGCTATTGCGCACCTCGAGCGAGTCGCGAACGCCTATGCCATCGCCTGCGACTTCGAACGCGTCAGCGGATTTTTGCTGGCGGTCAGCGACGAGCAACGGAAGACCTTGGAGACCGAGCACCAGGTCGCGAACGAGTTGGGGCTCGGTTGCCATCTGCTCCGCAACGCGCCACTCGAGTCAATCACTGGGCCGGCGCTTCATGTCCCCAATCAGGCCAAGTTCGAGCCCGCGAAATTTGCGGCCGCCGTGGCCGAACAGGTGCGCGCCTTGGGCGGATTGATCGCGGCTCCGGCGCTGGTTCAGGAAGTCGAGGTGGGTGCCGTGTGCAAGTTGGTCACGGCCAGCGGTCAGGTCATCGAAGGTCGAAACATCGTGATCGCTACCGATTCGCCGATCAACGACGTGGTCAAGTTGCACACCAAGCAAGCGGCATATCGTAGCTACGCGTTGGCGATGAATCTGCCCAACGCGCATTTGGGTGATCTGTTTTGGGATATGGAGGACCCGTACCACTACGTGCGAACTGCCGACGATCTGCTGATCGTGGGCGGCGAAGACCACAAGGTCGGGCAAGAAGCCGATCCGGAGCGATGCTGGGAGCGTCTCGAGAGCTGGGCGCGGGAGCGCTTTCCCGCCGCAGGCGAGGTCGTCAACCATTGGTCGGGTCAGATCCTCGAGCCAATCGACGGGCTCGCGTATATTGGGCGGAATCCCGGCAACGAAAACGTCTACGTGGCGACCGGTTTTTCAGGCAATGGCATGACCTACGCGGCGATTAGCGCGATGCTGTTGGCGGACTCGATTGCCGGCATCGAAAACCCTTGGGCGGAGGTCTACGAGCCGAGCAGGAAGCCGAAGTCACTCTCGGCCGTCGCCAACTACGTGAGCGAATCGGCCAACGTCGCCGCGCAGTATCTGGACTGGATCCGGCCGGGTGACGCTTCGAGCGCCGAGACCCTGAGCGCGGGCGAGGGGATGGTCTTGCGCCGGGGCCTGAAGAAGCTGGCGGTCTACTGCGACAACGCCGGAAAACTGCACGAATTTTCAGCGACTTGTCCGCATTTGGGCGGCGTAGTCGCTTGGAACCGCGCCGAGAAGACTTGGGACTGTCCGTGCCACGGCTCGCGCTTCGATAGCTTGGGCAGGGTGCTGAATGGGCCGGCGGTCAGCGACCTCCGCTCCGCGGACGACGACACGCGGCAGGACGACGGAGAGCTCGTCGGTCTGGCGTTACCCTGAGCGACGACTCGCGCGCCGGCACTAGGACGGGCGGCTCGAGAAGCTACGCGGCGTTCGGCCTTTTCGCCCCATGCTTTTTCGGTGCACTTGCTTTCGAGGCCACCGGGCCAAGTTTCTCCGGCACGTTGCGCTCCCGGGCCGCGGCTTGCAGTTCAGCCAGTAGGCGTTGCAGCTCGTCGTCCTCCAACTCTTCCGCGTTGATGAGCGAGTTACGGGCGCCATCGAGCGCGCGCAGGATCTCATCGACCTTGACGCGCAATGCAGCAGTGTCGCGATTTTGCGTGTGCTGAATGAGAAACACCATCAAGAACGTGACGATGGTGGTGCTGGTGTTGATGACGAGCTGCCAGGTGTCCGAAAACCCAAACAGCGGTCCGAGCGCCGCCCACCCGACGATCGTGGCCAGCGCCGCGCTGAATGCCCAGGCCGAACCAAAGGCATTGGAGGCGTGAAGCGCTAGCTTGCGAAAGATTCGAGAACCGGTGCTGTGTTTGCCCTGGTTAGTCTTGTCACAGGTCTCTGGCGAAGTGGTGCTCATACGCCACAACGAGCAAGATCGATGCCGATCGGTCGGGGCAACCAGCGGTCCCGGATTGGCTCGATTGCTGCACGTTTAACCGCGATGAGCATGGAACGAAGGAAGGTTCGCTACGCGGTGGTCGGCGCCGGGAACATCGCGCAGGTCGCGGTCTTGCCGGCATTTGCGCACGCCAAGGAGAACTCGCAGTTGGTGGCGATCGTCTCCGGCGACCCCGAGAAGCGAGCGGAACTTCAAAAGCGCTATCGCCTCGAGCACGTCGGCGGTTACGACGAGTTCGAAAGTATCTTGGAGCGCGGCCAGATCGACGCAGTTTACATCGCCAATCCGAACACCGAGCACAAGGAGTTCGTGCTGCGGGCGGCGCAACAGCAAGTGCACGTACTGTGTGAGAAGCCGCTGGCGCCTACGGTCGCGGATTGCGAGGAAATGCTCAGCGCCTGCTCGAAGAACGGGGTCAAGCTCATGGTCGCCTATCGGCTGCACTTCGAAGGCGCGAACTTGCGTGCGCTCGAGCTCGTTCAAAGCGGAGAGCTCGGCTCGCCGCAGATTTTCAGCTCCTTTTTCACGCATGTAGTGAAAGAAGGCGACATTCGTCGCCGTGCCGATCTCGCTGGTGGCGCGACGTATGACCTCGGGGTCTATTGCATCAATGCCGCGCGCACGCTGTTTGGCGCGGAACCCGTCACGGTGTTCGCCAAGGCGGTGGAGCGCGACGGAACGGACGACACGATGACAGCGCTCTTGTATTTCCCAGACGATCGGCTCGCGGAGTTCACCGTCAGTAACAGCGTGGCCGGCGTCTCCGAATACCGGATCGCTGGCGCCAAGGGCAGCCTACGCTTGGAGCCCGCGTTCGAGCACGCCGAAGGAAACGACCTCTACCTGACGATCGACGACAAGACCAAGCACGAGTCGTTTCCCAAGCGCGACCAGTTCGCAGCGGAGCTCGTCTATTTTTCCAACTGCATTCTGCACGACCTGGAGCCCGAACCATCTGGGGAGGAAGGGCTCTACGACGTGCGTGTGATCGAAGCGATCCTGGAGTCGGCGCGCGTGGGTCGGTCCGTCGAGCTGGCTCCCTTGCAGCGCGATCGACGCCCAACGCCGGCGCAAGAGATGCACAAACCTCCGATCAGCAAGCCAGATACGGTGAACGCCCCGAGCCCGAGCGAAGGCTGAGCGCGCTATTGGCACGCAACGTGAATGTGCGGACGCGACCTGTCGAGTCATCGACACGTCGCAAAGAAGAAGGGACCCATTCATGGCGATGCGCAAGACTTCGTCCAGCAAGAAGACTGGCAAGAAATCGAGCAAGAAATCGAGCAAAAAGGCGTCATCGAGTCGCAAGAAGTCGTCGAAAAAACGCTCGAGTAAGAAGTACGGCAAGAAATCCAGCCAGAAGGTCGAAAGCAGTATGCGCGAGATGAAACGCGGCGCCTTGCGGTCGGGTCGATCCGGCAAGAAGGTGACCTCTCGCAAGCAGGCTATCGCGATCGGCCTTTCTGAAGCGCGTCGCGCGGGCGGTAAGGTACCGTCGAAGAAGACAGCGAAGCGTGGGCGCGGCCGCAGTTAGCGGGCAGCGCAGGGCGCGACGCACGCACCCGCGGTGCGCTGCGTCGCGCTGGCACGTCGAGTGCAGAAGCCGCTGACGCCCGAGCCCTTCGCTCGGTAGGAGGCATCATGCATCGCTGGTACACGTTGGCTTTCACCGCTGGAATCGTCGTCGCCACCGCTTGCGGCGGTTCGGATCGACATTCGGAAACCGCTGCTGACTCTCAAGGTACCGCCACCGGTGGCGCGGGGCCAAGCGGAGCAATGGGAGTTCCGCCGGAGGGCGCGACTCCGCCGTCCACCCCGAACTCGGAACCGAGCAACGTCCCCCCGGAGAGCTCGCTGCCGCCGAACCGAGCCAATCCCAGTGCACCAATCGGCGCTGGCTCGCTGCTGGCGTCCCCCGCCGTGACACTCGGCAATGGCGGTAGTTGGACAGGGAGCGGTGGGCGAACGCAAAGTGGTGGTTCGAGCGTTGGCGGTCGGCTCTAGCCAAACGTAGCTGAGTTCTTTGGGCCAGACGCACGTAGCAAAGGTGCTCGTTGGGGCAGCGTGGCGGTCAGCGCGTGCATCGAGACATGCGATTTGCTCGTGCGAACACTGTGTGAGCGCTCGATGCTCGCTCGTTTCCGGTGGCATGCACGCTGCATCCGCGCAGCTGCCACCGGGAACGAGGAGAGGAACATGATGCAAAGAGCGAGTATTCTCTGTTTGTTGAGCGCGATCGCCACGGCTTGCAGCACGAGTTCGAAGCCAGACGCGACGAACACTCAGAACGCGGTCGAACCAGCACCTAATCCCTTTCCTGATGCGCCGCCGAATTCACCACCGCCGGCCGCGACTTGTGGGGACATGAACGGCGGAGGCGATCAGCACGTCGACTTTCCAGGATTGTTGGCGGCGAAAATCGCCGAGAAGACCGAGGCCGAACGGCGTCAGCTCGAGTTGCTCGACTTTCGCTACGACCTGTCGGATGTGCCGGCGCCGAACGTGACCATGAGTCGCGGCAAAGCGATTCAGCAAGGCGTGCGCGCCAAGCTTGCGGCGGGCCTTGGCTGGGCCGACCTGGCTCAGCTCTCTCCCGACCAGATTCGCGAGCAAGACTTGTTTCCCGCCGGGTTTTTGCCCCTTCCGCACCCCAAGCAACCCGAAGGCGGCATGCTGTTTCCGCAGTCGACGATCGACGAAGTGCTGCGCCAGACCGGGCGCAACCTCACTCGCTTCGATCTCGACTTCGACTTGCCCGAAGCGTTCCTGCCGGAGTTTCCGCCACCCATCTACCTGACGACCCGGCAGGATTTGGGAGACGTCTCGCAAGGGCAGCTCGTGACGACCGACAACTACTTCGACCTCTTCAAGTGCATCTTGAACCCGAAGCAGTTGGACGGGCTCCGTCTACTGTTGACGCCTTTTCCGCAGCAGCAATTCAACCCCACCGACGATCGGCGGTCGGAACGGCCGAGCCTTGGCGTTGCGTGCTTCGACTGCCACGTGAACGGCCACTCGAACGGCGCGACACATCTGGTCGGAGACATTCGACCGCAGGAGCTCCGGCACCGAATCGATACGGTGTCGCTGCGCGGCGTCAATATTCAGCAACTGTTCGGCTCGCAACGCGGTCTGATGAGCGTGGAAGACTTCACCGAGTTCGAGCAGCGCGCCGCGTACTTCGATGGCGATCCCGTACTGGCCACCAAAAAGGGCTTAAACCCGCTGGAACGGGGCTCACAAGTCCAAGTCATGGCCGAGTTCCAGAAGATCTTGGACTTTCCGCCGGCGCCCAAGCTCGGCACGGACGGCAAATTGGTTCGTGCGCTCGCCACTCGTCAGGAGCTCCGCGGGCAAGCGGTGTTCTTCGGCAAGGGCCGCTGCGCCGAGTGTCACATCCCGCCGTATTACACCGACAATACGATGCACGATCTGATGGTCGAGCGCTTCTACGAGCCTCGCGTCATCAATGGCATTCTGGCCAGCAACGATGGTCCCATTAAGACCATGGTGCTGCGTGGGATCAAGGATTCGCCGCCATACTTCCATGACGGCCGGTTGCTCACGCTGGAGGACACCATCGAGTTCTTCAACTTGATCTTGCAGACTCGGCTCACCGAGGGCGAAAAGGCCGACTTGCTCGCCTTCTTGTACACGCTTTAGTCAAGGCTTGCTGGCGCCGGCTCGCCCTTGCGCGGGCCGGCGCTTTTTTTTCAGGAGTCCATCATGTCTGAAGACGGGCCGGATCGATACTCGCGCCGCAGCGCACTGAAGACGGCCGGGGTTGCCGTTGTGTCCAGCGCCATCGGCGGTGTGATGGGCGCTTGCCGACGCGAGCAACAAGCCATTGCGGGCGAAACTGGCAAAGCCATTCAACTGCCGCGGCTGCTGGCAGCGAGCGAGAAAGAGTCGAGCGAGAGCCCGGCACCGCTGGCGCCAGAGAACCGAGTTGGGGTGGCTCTGGTGGGCCTCGGGCGGCTCGCGCTCGAACAGATCATGCCGGCGTTTGCCGAATGCAAGCTGTGCCGGCCGATGGCTCTGGTCAGCGGCGATCGGGCAAAAGCCACGACCGTGGCGCGGCGCTATGGTCTGCCCGAGTCCAACGTGTACGACTACAAGTCGTTCAACCGCTTGTCGGACAACAAGGACGTGCAGATCGTGTACATCCTCTTGCCGAACTCCATGCACGCGGAATACTCAATCCGCGCCGCGCAGGCGGGCAAGCACGTGCTGTGCGAAAAGCCCATGGCGAACTCGGTGGACGACTGCCAAGCCATGATCGACGCCAGCGAAAAGGCTCACAAATCGTTGATGGTGGCGTATCGTATGCAATACGAACCTTACAATCGTGAGGTCATTCGCAGCGTGCGCGCAGGGGAAATTGGCAAGCTGAAGAGCTTCGTCGCCTCCAACGGCCAGGCGCAGGGTGACCCCAATCAATGGCGCCTGAAGAAATCGATGGCAGGCGGCGGCGCGTTGCCCGACGTTGGTATCTATTGCCTGAATGCCGCGCGCTACGTAAGCGGCGAAGAGCCGAGCGCGGTCTCGGCCTTCCTCTACAGCACGCCGAACGATGCGCGCTTTCGCGAAGTGGAAGAGCAGGTAAACTTCACTCTGCGCTTCCCCTCCGGCTTTCTGGCCTCGGCGACGACGTCGTACGGCTACCACAACGCCAAGTTCTTTCGCGTGCTGGGCTCCTCCGGCTGGATCGAGCTCGACCCAGCGTTCCCCTACCGGGGGCAGCGCCTGCGTGTGGGACGCAAAGCTGAAGGCCGCGATGCCGAACAAATCGAAGAGCGCACGCTCGAAGGAAAGAACCATTTCGCCCTGGAAATGGACCACCTTGCGAGTTGCGTTCTCAACAACAAGCGCCCGCGCACGCCAGGTCAAGAAGGTCTGCAGGATATGCGAGTGATCGCAGCCATCTATCGAGCAGCGGAGAGCGGGGGCACCGTGAAACTGCCCGAGATTACCGAACTCGACGCCTTCCGCGGCCCAGCGCTCGGCTGAGTGCGGGCGCGGCCGAGCAGCGCTAGTAGCGCTTGCGCCAGATTAGATCCAATGACGACGCGCCGCGGTCGCCTACGATGGCGGACAGTGCCCAAGCGCGCTGCAGGCGCAACTCGAGGGTCAGGAACGTGCGATCCGGGCTCTGTCCTGGCGATGGTTCGCCGACGGCACGGGTGACGCGGGTCGTGAGCTTCGGAGTGACTTGCACCACCAGCTCGGGTCGCGCGCTGCCAGTGCTGGTGTCGATGCGCGCGCTGACATCCAGGTTCGTGAAATCGGACATCACGCGATTGAAGCCTTTGGTTGCCGTGTCCCCGGCCACGCCGACCGCGGTCGCGGCCGCGCCGCCCCCGTTGTCGCTCGCGCCGAGGGAACCTTCGGGCATGCCAAATAGCAGCAAGCTGACGATTTCGGTCTGCGTGAGCTGCGGTTCGGAGTGCAGCGTCAGCTTGCCGGCCTTTACCGTGCCGGAATAGTCGGCATACACGGTGTAGCCGGCCGGTGAGTCCCAGCGCGCAGTGGCCGTGATGGTCGGGTCCGACGTGTCGGTTCCGGAGAAGGCCACGGTGCCGCTTTCGATATCGAAGGTCTTGCCGTTGACGTCGAGCTTCCCACCTCGCAAGGTGATTTCGCCGTCGAGGCGCGGTGGCTCGCCGGAAGTCATGGTCAGATCGCCTCCGAGCTGCACCTTCACCTGCAGCGCGCGCTCGATCCAAACGGACCCCAAATGGATGCGGACCCGAGTCTGAGTTTGCGCTTCGTCCTCGTCTTTGGCAGAAGCAGCGAGGGGCTGAATGGGAACTGCCGCGAACTTGCCGTCGTCGCGGTAGACGCCGACCTTCACGTGCTCGTCGAGAGCCAGATCCTGCACGTTGGCCAGCGGCGCGTCGGGCATTTGAACGTGAAAGTCGGGCACGTCGACGCGGATGTCGGCGTTGCCGTCGCTGCGTGTGTAGGCGAGGTCGATACGGCCCCAGGCGTCTCCGATCGCCACACCCTCGAAAGTGAGCGGCAGCTTCTCGTTCTTTTTGATCTCCAGATTGCCCTTTACCGACTGCAAATCGGTGCCGCGCAGCGCCGCGCGCGCCTTCGCGCTGAGCCGACCGCTAACGCCGCGCGCCTCCAGGGATTCCAAGCTGATGTCGCCATCCGCGACCGCGACATCGGCCGAGATGTCCGAAAAGCGTTGGCCAATCTGCGGGACTTGCACGACTCCGCGGCGTAGCTTGGCCCTGCCCTGCACACGAGGTGCCGCGTCTGTCAGCTCCACCCCGAAGTCGGCATCCAGGTTGCCCTCGATTTCGCTGACGTATTGCAGCAAGAGTGGGCTGAGGGTCGAGATTTGAAAGCCGCGGGCCGTCAGATGCGCTTTGGCGTGCGGATCGACGATCGGGACCAAGCGCGCGCCCCACCTCATGGGCGTGCTGGCGTCGAGCTGCAGGGTACCATCGCTTTCGCTCGCCAGGACCTTGGCGATGAAGGCGCGATCGTCGGCGTCCAATGAGACATCCAATCGTTTCAAGCGCCGATTGCCGACGCTGAGTCCGCGACCGTCGACTCGCATTCGAAGCTTGGCGTCGCGCCCCAATCGTTCGAGACGAAGCTCCGCGTTCAGCGGGCCGTGGATGGATCGGTCCGAAAGGTCGGGTACGACGCCCACCGGAAATTGAGTCAACTTCAGCTCGGCGTCCAGCAGCACCGGGGATTGTCCAGGACTCTGCGGGCGCGTGAGCGTGAGCACGTCACCTTCCCACTTGCTTTCCAGCTCGGCGACCGTGCGCCCTCGAGATTGGGCACTACCGGTGATCTCGCCGCCTTCGCGCTTCGATTGGATTTGCAGCTTGGCGTCCATGCCCCGCTGGTCTTTTCGCGCTTTCAGCCGAACCACCTCGAACGCCGCTTCGACGCGCGGGTCGGAAAGCGTCCCCGCTGCGCTGATTTCGGCCTTGAAGCGACCCCGCAGCGCCTTGGGGCGAACCAAATCGGGCAGTTGCTCGAGTGAGCGTTCGGGCACGCTCACTCGTATCTTCATTTCCTGATCGCGAAGAGCAGCCACTAAATCGGGAGCTCCGAGGGCCGTGAGCTTGGTCTCTGCCTCCAAGCGTGTCAGTACGCCCTGTCGATCGAACAACGAGCCCTGCAGGCGCGCCTCTCGCGTCTGGCTGTCGAGCGAGAAATAGAACTCGGTGTCGAGCCCTTCCACGGACCTGGGCTGCGTCTCGCGAGCGGTGCTAGCGGTCTCGATGTTGTCGGCTTTGGGTCGCTGTTCGACCAGCTTGAGTCCTTGCGTTTTCAAGCGCAGCGCGATGGTCGGACCGTTCGGATTCGCGTCCGGATTTTCGACCTTCAGAGCAATCTGCATCTCACCGCGCGCTTGCTCGAGCGGGACGCCGGCCGCGCGCAATGCGGGCGCCAGCCGGTCGAGCTCGAGGTTGCCGTTCAACGTCAGCATGCCGCGTGTTCGCAATAGCGTTGCTCGCGTCGCCGGCAGCGCGGGGATGCGGAGGTCGCGGATTTCCCCTGCAAACTGCGAGTGGCCCAGGTTCGCGTCGACTGTCCCCGAAACGACGCTGTCGCCGACTGCAATTGAAAGGTCGACACTGCCGCCACGCACGCTCTCGAAATCCAAATCTCGCGCGTGAGCGTCGAGCTGCCCGCGCAACTTGCGGAGCGAACCGTCGACTCTACCCTTTCCCGTGACGAATCCCCGCTGCACGGGCGCGCCGAGCTCGAGCACACGGTTGAGGCGGCCCAAGTCGAGGTCCTGCATGGCGAACTCGAGATCGGCGCGATTGTTTCCCACCAAACCCTCGGCGCTCATACTGCCGGCTCCGCTGAGCTCGAAGCCCTTGATGCGCGCGGCGCCAGACTGAAGCTTGACGCTCTCGACGCGTGCGTCGATCTTGCCGTCTTTGGTGGCTACGGACGCCCGTAGCGCGAGCAGCTCCGTGGCTTCGGTCAGCGCGACCGTGGTGCTCAGCTGAATGCTCGAGCTTTCGTCGCGCTCCAGCCGCGCCTCTACGCGCAGGCGCTGCGGCGTGCCTTTGGCGCGTACTTTGGCTCGCGCAAAGCGACGCGTGTCGAGCGCCAGGTTGTTCGCTCGCGCGGTCACGTCGAGCCCAGGCGCGCTGAGCGTGCCCTCCGCGGTGGCGGCCAGTTCCAAGCGATTGGCGCGCACGGAAGGTGCCGCAAATTCACGCAAATCGAGGTTGGCCTGGGCACTCAGCCGTTGCTGCACGAGGTCAAGCTCCACCTCGGCGGCCACGGTGCCGCGCGCGCCAACCCCGAGCAACTTGTTGGCCCGGGCCGGGCTCTGTAGGCGCGCGGTGAGCTTGGCTTGCAGCGTGCTCTGGTTGTTGCTGGGGTTTTGGCGCAGATAGTACGCTGCGTCTCCCACCACCCCGGGGTCGTCGAACAGTAGCTCGCCGTTGACGCGCAGGTTGCCCTCCGGGTCGCGGCTGACCACGCCAAAGGTCTCGGTGTTGGGCGGGGTGACGCCGCGCACGCTACTTGGCAACATCTTCAGGCGATACTCGCCGCTCACAGCGCCCTGCGCATCGACGCTCGCGGACGCGGTCAAACGAAGATTGACGTTGCTGGGTGGAGCGCCCGCCGACAGCTGGCTGAGATCGGCGCGCGTGAGGTCGGCCTTTAGCGAGGCGCGCTTGGTCTCCTTGAGCTGCGCTTGGCCCTGGACTCCGAGCTTCAGCGCCGCGTTTTCCACGTTCAGCGAAAACTCGAGCTGCGGCAGCTCTCCGTGAACTCCCGCGTTCAGCGCGGTCGGCCCCGGGAGGGCAAGGGAAGGGTACAGCGCCCGCAGCGGTTCAGCCTTGAGCGCCGGTGCCTCGAAATGCGCCTGCACCTGATTCCGTTCGAGCTTTGCGTGCAACTTCGCGGCGGAACTCAGCAACTCACCGTCGAAATCCAGGGCTCCGCTCGGAGACTTGTGCTTGTCCGACGGCAGCTCGACCCGCGCCGAGAGTTTTCCGGAAGGGTCTATCCGAGCTGGCATCGCGCGAGTGAGCAATTGCACGCGCGTAAGCTCGAGCTTCAGCAGTTCCGGACGACTGAGCACTGAGACGAGGAGCTGCTTGGCTTCGACGTCGATCACCGGTAGCGAGGGCAAGCCGCCATGAGCCCAAACGTGTGCCACGCGCATGTCTGGGATGGCGATGGTCGTGGTTGACGGCTCGGTGCTGGGGGCGGCTGGCTTGCGTGGAGAAAACGCGCTGGCCAGGGTAGGTGAGCCCGTGCCGTCATCGATCACCCGCACCTCGATGTGGTCGCAGTGGACGGGCTCCAGCGTGACGACCAGCGGGCGTCTTCGCACAATGTCCAATACGATGTGTGGCCAGCTGGTCTTTACGTGCAGCCCTTTGATGGCCAACACTCGCTCTGATCGCGCGTCGAGCACGTGCAGGTCGATGCCAGATACTCCCAAGGGTTGAACGCTGCCGATTCGATCGACGACCAAGGTACCCGTGAACGCTGAAGCCAAGGCTTGATTGATGCGCTCTCGGGCCAGCTGTTTCAGCGGGCCGACGTTGACGCCGACGAACGCAAGCACCAGAAGCGCCAACAGCGAAACCGGCAACCACAGCAAGACACGCAGTGAAATCCGCAGGATCTTGCGTAGAACGGGTCGTGCTTGAGCCATCAGAACGCCTCTCCGATTCCGAAGCTCGCCGCGAGCGGCAGTCCGAAAATGTCACGAGGCTCCGGCTCGTTGGCGGACGCGGGGGCTTGTAGCCCGGGCACGCGGTAGCCCAAGTCGAAACGCACGGGTCCGATCGGCGTGTCGTAACGGAGACCGGCTCCTACGCCGAGATGGGGTCGATCGAAGCGAAACTGCAGCTCTTCCGGCGCGACGTCACTCGTATCGGTGAAGACCGTTCCCGACAGGGGACCCTGGATAGGATATCGGAGCTCGAGCGACGCTTCCCACAACGTGAAGCCACCGAGCGGCAGGTTGCAGGCGCCGCGGCTATAGCTTGCGCTGTTCGGGTCGCAATCTGCCAGCGAGTTCGTGGACTGGCCCGGGTTGTAGAAAGGAACCGCGCCGTGCGGCCCAACTTCCCGCGATGCGTAACCGCGGTTCGAGCCGGAGCCCCCCGAGAAGAATCCGCGCAGGAACATGAGCTGAATGTCCTTCACCCAGGCGGCCCGCGAGACCATCGGCTCTTCGGTGATAGGATTGCGACCGCTCGCGTTCGGGGCGACCGTATTCCCGTAGTTCTGCGCGAACAGGAACCCCACCGTGGAACGCGCTGCCAGCGTCCATCTGCGAGCCAGGGGTACGTAAGCACGTGCCTCCGGCTGCACCTTGAGGTCGCGAGCGTCTCCACCCAGCCCCGCCACTTGCGTATCTAGCGAAAAATAGGCTCCTTTGTGCGGCTCGACGCGATCATTTCTCAGATCCAAAGTCAGCAGCAGTTCGGGGTACGAGATCAGCACGGTCTTCAAGTCGCGGTCCTGCTGACCGATGTACGTAAAAGGGCTGCTGACCTGGACGTTGTGAGTGAGCACGCCATAGAGCCGCCAAAGCGAGCGCTCGAGGCCGGCGGCGGCGCGCAGGTCCCGATAGCCGAGCACGGGAGCACTCGGGTCGTAGTCGCTAGTGAGCAGAACGGGGTAGATTGCGCCTTGCAGGCGCACCAAACCGTTCGTGCGCGATTCGATGAACCCGGGCTGCCTGAATTCGCTGCGCAGGCGCAACTCGGGTAAGAAACGCTTGGGTGCCTGCAGGTCCGGCAGCCGCGTCGGGAAGAGCACGACGCCGGGCACCGCTTCGACCAGGAATCGACGAAAGCCCCCGCCCAAGTTGCTGTCTTCCCAGCCAGCGATCAGGTGAAGATCGGTGCGCTGCGTATCGAGTTGGACGCCGCCACCGAGGTGGACGCTGCGCAGCTTGCTGCGCTCGACACGAACCACGAGTGGAACCTGCGCGGGCTGTTCTTTCCTGGTCTTCTCGTCCAGGTCGGGCTCGATGCTGACCGCGCTGAAGACGTTGAGATCGAGCAATGCGTGCTTCGCTTCGTCCAACTCGGAGCGGGAGTATGGGTCGCCGGGACGAATGTCGAGCGCGCGACGAACCGGGGGCTCCGGAAACGGCCCCAAGCCGACGATACGCACCGGTCCGAAATGCGCCTTCGGCCCCAGCTCGACCCAAAAACCAGCGCTCGCTTGGCGGCGAGGCAGGTCGACGTTGGCCGAACGCTTTACGACCACGTACGCGTAGCCGAGGTCTTCGAGGCGTTGCTTCAGTTGCTGTTCGGCCGTCTCGAATTTGGTCTCGTCGAAGGCTTGGCCTAGCGGTATCTCCGAGGTGGCCGCTCTGCGCGCGGTGCCCTCTGCGCTGGGCGAAAGCGTTTCGAGCCCGTGCACGTCCACGCGCCGCAGCACGACCGGCTCGCCCTCGTCGATTTCGATGTATACTTTCGCCGATCGCCCTTTGAGCACGACCTCGGCCGCTCGCACGCGCGCTTCATAATAGCCGCGAGCTCGGTAGAACCGCTCGATTCGCTGCAAATCCCGCTCGAGCACGTAGCGGTCGAAAATCTCGTAGTCGTAGATGACGCCGGAGAACAGACCGAGGAATCGCGCACTCGGCCGACTGGCGATGACTTTTTGAAGGTCCTCGTCGTCGACTTGCCGGTCGCCCGACATGTCGATCGTGTCGAGAGTGTAACGACCTTTCGGAATCGGGGCGCAGGCCAGCATGGCGCAACTCACGAGCACGAGCGCGCTGCCACGGCTCCAGAGCAAATAAACGGCGCTCAGGAGTTTCCGCAGCGCACAGAAAGACACGGCACGGCTTCTGCAAGCAGCGTTCCAATGGCTCGTTCGAGTCCTGGCGTCCTCCGCCCGATGCTCAGCTGCGCCGCTGCGCTAGCGCTGTGCGCATGTGGATTCTCGCTACCGCGTCCAGAGTTGGTTCGACATCCAAAATCGGCGTACTCGGAAGTCCCATATCCTCCGCCGGCGGCGCTCGCCGAGACCGTCACTCCGAGGCCAAGCCAGAGCGGTGCGGTTTGGGTGGAAGGCGGTTGGGAGTTCCGAGGGAAGACCTATTCTTGGCAGCGTGGCGGCTGGACGCTGCCACCCGCTAATGCTCGCTTCGCTCGTTCCGACGTGTCGTATCCGCTCGACGGTCGCGTGCTCTTCGCGCCTGGAACCTGGTACGACGACAAGGGCAACATTCTCGACCAGGTTCGACCGAGCGTGCCTGCGGGAACGCCGCGTAACGACTACACGTCCGAAACTGAGACCGCGCGTTGAACGGTGTTGTCCGCGAAGCCGAGCGTCCGAATTGCCAGTCGCGCCCGCCCCGAATCGGGGCAGCTTGCCTCAGCGAGGCGCTGCCGTCGCGCGCTTGCTAGGCCACTTCGGGCACCGGGCGGACCCGTGCGGCGAACGTCTCCGCGTCGCACGCGTTCAACACTTCGCGCTTTCGGATGCCCCCGCGGCGAGCCATGGTGACACCGTAGCGCAGCACTGAAAGGCCTCGGGTCGAGTGAGCATCGACCGAGACCAGGAATGGAATACCGCGCGCACGAGCCTCGGCGATCCATGGTGGCGGTAGGTCCAAGCGGTGAGGGTCGGCATTGACCTCGATTGCTCCTCTCGAACCGGCCAGGGAATCCAGGATCGCCGGCACGTCGCAGTCGATTGCTTCGCGATGATTGAGAATGCGACCCAGTGGATGTCCCCAGACTTTGAACACGGGTAACGAGACCGCGCGCAGCAGTCGATTGGTCATCGCTGCACGATCCATGCGGTAACGTGCGTGGATGCTGGCGATGAGGATGTCGAACTGCTCGAGTACGGCGTCCGGGTAGTCGAGGCGTCCATCGGCGAGGATGTCGGACTCCGCGCCCCGCAAAATACGAACGGGCACTTTCTCTTGAACTGCCGCAATCTCGTCCCATTGCATTTTCAAGCGGTCGAGCGTGACCCCGCGTGCGTAGTGCGCACTCGGTGAGTGGTCGGTGATGGTGATGTATTTCATACCCAAGGCGTGCGCTGCGAGCGCCATTTCTTCGACGGTGTTCTTCCCGTCGGAGTAGGTCGTGTGACAGTGCACCATGCCTTGGATGTCGTCGACTTCGATCAGGTCTCGAAATCCCGCACGCTCCGCTTCGACGAGCTCGTCTTTACCTGCCCGAAGTTCGGGAGGGACGGGCGCGCAGCCCACGGCTTCGTAGAGCGCCCGTTCGCTGTCGAAATCGTGCCCGGAAAGCGCCGCTCCGCGCGCCAGCAAGCACTCGACGTGCGCAGCGTTGCCGGTCGCGAGCACCAGCGCGTTGCCGAGTTTCGCTAGCTCCGTCGTGTGCAGCTTCAGGCGCACGCCGTGACTCAGCACTGCCATGCCGGTCACGAAATCGACGCGTAGCACTTGAGGTAGCGCCGAAAGTTCGCGCAGCGCGCGCGCTGCGTCCCCGACGACCACGAACTCCAGTTCCCGTACCGTCTCTTCGCCCCGCCGCAGCGCACCGGCCAGCTCGGCTCTTTCCATCACTCGGAGCAGGCGTTCGCGCACTAGATTCGCGAGGCTGAGCGCGTCGGACAACAGCATCGGTTCAGGCTCGGTCTTCTCCCGCGTTAGCCAGCGTTCCACGCCCGCGGCGAGGCGGGCCTCGGTCTTTTCGCCGAAGCCCCGCACGGTGCGAACCCGGCCCGCGGCGCACGCAGCCCCGAGCTCCTGCACCGAGCGAATACCGAGCGCGTCTTGCAAGGCGACGATGCGCCGTGGAGTGAGCCCCTCGACCTCCATCAGCTCGGCGGCCCCGGCTGGTTGCTCCCCGCGCAGCCGATTCAATAGCTCCGACGTGCCGGAGCTCCACATTTCTTCGATCTGCCGGGAGAGCACCGGGCCGAGACCTTGAAACTTCTGCAGCCGACCCTGCTCCACGATTGGGCCGAGTTCGTCGCCGAGCGCGCTCACGACCTCTGCGGCGTGCCGATAGGCATCCACCTTGAACCGCGACTCCCCGGAGAACTCCAGCAAGGCGGCTATCTCCGTCAGGTGAGCCGAAATACGCTCCGCGTAGTGCTGCATGGCAACCGAAGGCTCGAGCAGCTCGTAGCATGCAGTGCTCGTGCCCTGGGGCAGCCCGGCGCAGACGGTTAACGGAGTGCGTGCGCCACTCGCGCGGCGAATTGACTCAGACGGGGCGCCGTTGCGCCGAGGCCCGGGTCGTGCGCTCGTCAACGCGCGCGAAATTGCAGAAGCTAGCGAGAAGCCTCGCGTTGGTGCGGTTGTTGCTAACGGTGACGCGACATGAAGCGCCTCACACTGTTTTCCATGGGCTCACTGCTTGCGGCTTGCGCGTCGGAGCCGCCCCCGCCGGCCGCATCGAGTGCGACGATCGACGCGGCGACCGACACGCCTTCCGCGAGCGTGACCCCCGTCAAGACCGACATCATGCGCGCAGCCGAAGCAGACCGAAGGGCAGAAAATCCCGCGGCGACGCCCGCGACAGCTTCCGGCGCAACTCAGCCCTCGACCACCGGCCCTGCTCCTGCACCCAGGACAGCGGCCGACGTTCCAGCCAAATCTCCGACGGATCGGCCGGAGGCCAGCGGTGCGGTCGCGGACAACGCCGTGTCCACGACCACCGGTTCAGCGCCCGACAACTCCCGAGTCAACGCTCGAGACCGTTCGGGAGACACCTTGACCCCGCTCGACCAAGGCGGGAGCGAGGCGGACCGAAAGATCACGCAGCAGGTTCGTCAAGCGCTGATGAACGACGGTTCGCTCTCGTTCACCGCAAAGAACGTCAAGATCATCACCGTCAACGGCAAGGTCACACTTCGCGGCCCGGTGAACACCGCGCAGGAGCGAGCGACGATCGAAGCCGCTGCGAAGAAGATTGCTGGCGCGGATCGCGTAGAAAACCTGCTCGAGCCCAAGAAGTAGACGAGTCACGAAGCCGTCGCTTACTCGAGCGGCACGATGCTTGCTGTGAGCTTCGGCATGGACTCGGTCGTGACGCTCCCCTCTAACGGCCTGCAATTTCAGCTGGCGCTCGCCGCATTCAATCGCCGACGGCTAACGCCCACCTGTGCGAACGAAGCCGGGCTGCATGATTTGGACGACGAGTACGCTTGGCGCCGGCGCGAGGCTGCGTTCGTAGCGGAGCGGCGGGCGGAGGTTGCGGCGCGCGCGCGGCGCGCGCCCTGCGATCCAGACGGCTTCGTGCGCTGGTTCGAAGCGTTGAAGCAGAATGGCCCCGGCCAGGGCGATCCGCTGTTCGACTGGCTCGCCGAACGGGCCAGCATCGCGGACATGACGTGGTTTTTGACGCAAGAGGCCGCCGGCGAGGCGGGCTTCGACGACCTCGTGGCCATGACGCAAGTGAAGTTGCCCGTAGCCGCGAAGTTGGAGATGGCGCGTAATTATTGGGATGAAATGGGCCGAGGCAGCGCAGGTGGCATGCACGGCCCCATGCTGGACGCGCTGACTCGTGAACTCGGCATTCCCAATGGTGGCTGCGTGGTCGGGGAGTCGCTGGCGCTCGGCAACTTGATGACCGCGATGGCAGCGACGCGGAGCTTGGCCTTTCAGTCGGTTGGCGCGCTCGGGGTGATCGAGCTTACCGCGCCCGGCCGGGCGCGACGGGTGAACGCGGGTTTGAAACGCCTCGGTGTGGGTGGGGCGGCGAGGCGTTACTTCGCGTTGCATGCGACCCTCGACGTCAAACACTCGGCCGCCTGGAATCGCGAGGTCCTACACACCCTGGTCATGGAAAATCCGGCCACCGCTACCGCGATCGCCGAGGGGGCACTCATGCGCCTGGAGGCGGGCCGCCGCTGCTTCGAGGAGTATCGCAGCTATTTGTTTTCCCGAGCTGCTTGACCTTCAACGTACGGTCACGACCATGCCGACGGCCGCGATACGTTCCACGTGTTCGTAACCTGGCTTCGTCAGCTCCTCGCCGAACACGTCCGGGTCCAGCTCTTCGTAGCGCAACGTGGCCCCGGCCTCGCGGCACAGGTTCACCGCGATGGCGCGGAGCATGTCCGAGCCAGCGACGATCGGGGCGCCCGTGTACAATAGGAGCCGCCCACGCGGCTCCAAGCGCTGCAACGATTCGCGCAGAATGCGCACGGATAAGCCCTCACCGAGCGCGCCGCCGCCGTCGCGATACGCGCGACGAGCGGCGTCGATCATGTACGGGGGATTCGCGATCACTAGATCGACGGGGCCTTCCACTTCGGAAAAGACGTCACTCTTTACCACCCGCGCGCTCACGCCCGAGAGAGAGGCGTTCACCCGCGCAAGCCTGAGCGCCGCGCCATTGATGTCGCAAAGCACGACCTTTCCAGCGTGCCGTGCGGCGACCAACCCTCCAGCGCCCGTTCCGCAGCCGATATCGACCAGGCAGTGGGCCGCAGCGAGGTGGCGCTCGAGAAACGCGCAAAAGCGGTAAGTGTCCGGGCCGAAGAAGACCGAATCCGGGCTCGCGGTCGGAAACGCCGAGTGGACCAATAGATGGCGCCCCAGTGTGGAGAACCGGACGCTGGACGCATAGACGCCCGGCTCTGTCTCGATGAGCACACGTGCCGCGCGCGCCAGTCCCCACACGTTGGGGGCGAGAATCGATGGAATGAAGCGCCGACTCCACCCGAATACATCACGCAGGTCCCGTGCGAGCCGCGGGTCGCGATCGAGCACGCCTCGGTGCGTCTCCGGGGTGACCGTGACGAATTCATACGATTCGGCTCGCAGCGTCCGGCCGAGATCAACGAGCGCTTTCTGCTCGATGGACAACGGCGGTTCCTCGCCTTCGCGTGGAGCTTTCTGCAGCGCTACGGTCATGTCAGCGTCGAGGCAATCAGCGTGCCGAGGCTTCGGCGCAAGTTTTCAGCCGGCGGCACCCGCAGGCGAGTGGCTACGTGCAGGCAGCGCCGGGGCCATTCCGGGTCTGGTGGCGAGCCAACGCTTGGCGGCGTGTTCAGCGGCGCGTTGAAGCAACCGGATCGCCAGTGACACCGCGGCACCCTGCAACGACCGTCGTATGAGTCCGGGCTCATGCGCTGGCTTGGAGCGGAGCGTTGGCATGTGCCAACCGGCACGGCGTCGCTTTGCCGTTGCCCGAGCGCGCAGCAAGACGACGACCACGGCGGCCGTGGTGATTGCGGCGCCCGCGACAGCGGGCAGCAGATGCTTGCCTTCCACTCGGATTTCACTGATGGCTCGGCCGAGCGCGTGGCGTCGCGCTTGGAGGACGTCGATTCGGCGCAACATCCGCGCGCGTACCGTGTTGGCCTGCTGCGTGAGCAGTGCCCGAGCGTCGGGGGCCGAGGTATCATCGGAGTGGTTCATGCGACGTGCGCCTTCAGCTGCCGGGCGTCGTCCTGCAGACGATCCCGAGTTTTGCCCAACAGGCGCTTGGGAAGCGCGGAGTATGCGTAAACACCTGTGCCCACCGCTATCAATAGCAGAACGAGGGCCACGATCAGAGCGTGCACCGGCGCGCCGCCGAGCGCCAAAATGAGCGCCACTAGCGCCGCCATAAGGCACAGAAGCAGCGCGCCGGCCGCAGCCCCCGCCGCGATGGCCGCGTGCTTGGCGCGAAGCAGTTCGTCCGCCACCTCGTTTTTTGCCAATTCGATCTCCAGCACGATCAGCTCTTTCGCGTCGGCGAGTAGCTGTTTGGCCACGTCCGTGCTGGGCGTGGGCTCCGTGGCCGTTACAAGCGGGGGCGAATTCATTGCGATCTCTCCTGCCGTCTCTGTTCCCAGCACGATTGGGAGCACCGATTCGTAGACATGCACGCCCGATGCCAGGATCGCGAGCCTCTTGAACGCTGTTTCAAGGGCTCCGTGCGGCGGTTTGGCGTCAAATCACCGTTCCATCTGGAACGACTCCGCCCTTCGGCACCAGCACGATGCCGTCGCGGATGAAGAAGCGGTCTCCGTCGTAGTCGGGGCGTCCTGCGGCGCTCGTGATCTTGACGTTTTTCCCGATGCGCGCGTTCTTGTCGATGATGGCGCCCTCGATACTGGTACCTTCTCCGATGCCCAGCGGCGGCGTTCGGCTGTCTCGCTCGTTCGACGTCTCATAGTCGTCCGCGCCCAACACAAGACTATTGGTGATGCGCGTGCCTGCGCCGATTCGCGAGCGCGTTCCAATTACGGAACGCGAAATGCAGGCATCGACCAGCGCACAGCCGTCGGCCACGAGCGCCCTTTCGATCTGGCAAGAGCGGATCTTACTCGGCGCCAAAAACGGCCGGTGAGTATAGATTGGGTAGCGTGGGTGGTAGAAATCGAAGACCGGCTCGGGATTCATCAAGTCCAGGTTGGCCTCGTAGTACGAGCGAATGGTTCCGACGTCTTCCCAGTAGCCCTCGTAGAGAAAAGACTGGACGCCACCGCGAGGGAGCATCGCCGGCAGCACGTGCCTGCCGAAGTCGATCGGTTCGCCGTCGGCGAGCACTCGTTCCAGCTCTGAGCGTGAAAAGACGTAGATGCCCATCGACGCGAGGTAAGCGGGCTCCGCCGCGGAAGGTAACCGAGAGGCGAGCTCTCTCAGGCGTTCGGTAGGCGGCTTCTCTTCGAAGTGGGTGATCCTGCCCGCGGCGTCGGTCTTCATGATACCGAAACCGGGCGTCAGCTCAGCGGGCACTGGTTTAGTGGCGACCGTCGCTGCCGCGTTGGTTTCCGCGTGAACGCGCAGCATTTGGCTGAGGCTCATGCGGTACAGCTGGTCGCCGGAGAGAATCGCCACGGTGTCCCAACTTTCGCGCCCGATATGCTTCAGACACTTGCGCACGGCGTCGGCCGTGCCTCGGAACCAGTCACTGCCGGCCTCGTCGGTTTGCTCCGCCGCCAAAATGTCGACGAAACCGGACGAAAATTCGTCGAACTTGTAGGTGCTAGCGACGTGTCGGTTCAGGCTCTCCGACTGATACTGCGTTAGCACGAAGATCTTTTTCAAATTCGCGTGGATGCAGTTGCTCACCGCGATATCTATCAAGCGATAGCTCGCCCCTATCGGGACCGCGGGCTTCGAGCGATAACGTGTCAGTGGGAACAGACGGGTGCCTCGGCCGCCTCCGAGCACGACGGCAATGACGTTTTCCATCGCGAAGTCTCCTCCTGAACTGCGGTGCATGCGGTTTGCGTGCCGAGAGTGCGCCCTCTGCTCCCAGGCTCAATGCGCCGCCATTCTTCAGGTGGAACTGCAGAACCGACACGCGGCTGGTAGCGGTCGTGGCAGCGCGCCCCGCGCTTGGCCCGGGCGGAGCCGTCGCCTCAGCCGCTTGCGGCCCCGGCATTTTGCCATTTGGGGCGTGCCTGCTGACTCGAAGCGTAGGTGGCTCGCCGTAGGCTGTGGACGAAGCCAACCGGAGTGAGGTCGCGACCGGCTTGGAATGGATCGAAACGAAGTGCTTCCTGATCGAGCTCGCTCACCTCGAGAGCACGTACGCGCACGACGGGGCGAAATGGCCTTTCATCGAATGCCTTCCACGGCGACCGGTAGCGAGCACATTCGAGTAGGAAATTCGCCGTTCCAGCCGCTAGTCTGTGCAGAAGTCGGTCTTCTCGATGCAGCTCACTGCTCGAGCCTGGCTCCGGCACGAGCCGCCACTCCACGCGCCCGAGCGGCGGCACTTCGAACGGCGAAACGGCGTAGTAGCAATTTTCAAAAAAGTCTTGGTAGCGTGTCGAGAGAGGCGCGAATGGTAGCGTCCAAGGGCGGCGAATGGTGGCAAGGAGTAGATCTTGGTCGCTGGCGAGCGGAACCACTCGCTCGATATTCTCGGAGAAACGCAGCGCGCAGCCCAGAACGTCAGGCCATTCGTGGGCCTTCCACAAGGCCGAAGACAAGCGTACGAGCGCTGAGCCCTGCAGGCGCTCCGCGACCGCGCGCAGGTGGGGCTCTTCGGTAACGATTTCGACACGGGCACGGCAAAGTATGCCTGCTGGATGAAACATTCGGCGGTTTCTAAGAGCACTAACGGCCCCCGTCAGTGGCGAAAGCAGAGACCCAGCGACGACACCGAGAGCGTTTTGCGGCATGCCTCGTGCCTCGCAAGAGAGATGCCAAAGATCTCGGCGCTACGGCGGTGGTAAACGGGCCGTTCGACAGTGGCGAGTCAGCGCCGTTCGAGCTTGGTTGCCTCGGATTCGACCGTCGCATACGCGCGTCGAATGGTCTCATCGAGACTCGCCGCGGCAACCGGTTTGACGAGATGGTCGTCGAAACCGACCGCGTCGGAGCGCTTTCTATCCTCTTGCTCGCCGAACCCGCTGAGCGCGACGAGCCAGGCCTTCGATCCAAGGCTTCGAACTCGACGGGCGAGCTCGTGTCCGTCGTAGCCGGGCAGCCCGATGTCGATGAAGGCGATGTCCGGTTCCGAGGAGAGTATTTTTTCGAGCCCTTCGGGGCCGCCCGCGGCAGAGGTGACTTGATGGCCGGCGACGACCAGAAGTTCTGCCAGCAGGTCGCGCATGTCGTCGTTGTCTTCCACGACCACGATGCGGCTCGACCGCGACGCATCGTGTCGAGCTGGAACTTGGTTCGCCCCGGCGGGCGGTAGGCGAACGATGAAAGAGGTTCCGTGGGATAGACCGGGGCTCTCTGCGTGAACCGAGCCACCGTGTAACTGGACGACGCTGCGCACGAGCGCGAGCCCGAGCCCGAGCCCACCTTGCGCTCGGTCCAACGACCGAGCGACTTGGGCGAAAGGTTCGAACACCCGGGCGCACATTTCCGCGCTGAGCCCCACGCCGGTGTCCCTGACGACCACGAGCGCGGCCTCCTCGTCCCGTCGAACCTCCACGCTCACGGAGCCGCCGGGTGGCGTGTATTTGACCGCGTTCACGAGCAGATTGCTGAACACCTGTTCGAGCCGCTGCCGATCTCCGCTGATCGACGGTGCCGGGGCTTGCACGTCGAGCTGCCACAGAAGCCCGTGCTCGCGCGCGCGGGGCTCGAGGGTCTCGAATGCGCCGCGCACGACTTCCCCGAGGTCGAGCTGCTCGCGATTGAGCGAAACCTTACCGTGCGTGACCCGCGCGACGTCGAGCAACTCATCCACGATGCCAGTGAGGTTTCGCAGCTGTCGAACGATGATATGGTGCTCGCGCGGCAGAACGCCGTCGGCGGACTTGCTCTCGAGCAGTTTGACCGCCAGCGAAATGGCACCGAGCGGGTTTCGAAGCTCGTGACCGAGCATCGCGAGGAACGCATCACGGTCTTCGATGGCCCGCTGGGCCGCATACTGGCGACGGCGGCTGCCGAGAGCGGCGTGGACCGAAGTGAGTAACGAGCGAGCGCGAACAGGTCGATCCAGCAACGTGGCATTGCCCAGTTGCGCCAGCTCGCGCGGCGGAAGACCCCCGCCATCTCTGGCGCTGAGGAACAGCAGCGGGTAGGCGGACCAAGATGGCTGTGCGCGCATCAAGGCCTTCAGTTCGTCCGGAACGCCTGAATGGATGAAGTCTTCATCCAGTAACGCCGCGCCAACACCCCTGTCGATTTCCAGACAAAGCTGACCGATATCGCCACAAAGAACCGCCTCGACGCCATCGCTCTCGAGAATCTCGCGGATCGAGTGCCGCTCGTGCGCGCCGTTGACGAGAACCAGAACGCGCTCGGAGGGCATAGCGTTGGTCATTGCTTCACGCCCGCGTGGGTGAAGACCAGTCGGGCTTCCTTGGCCCAGCCGTGGCTCTGGACGTGTGATCTGACTCATGACGCTGGTTTGCCGAGAAGCTCGGGTGGAGCAGAGATCGAAAGCGACGCAACCAGACGTAGCACGCGAGACAATGGGTGTTCGCAAAAGAATTTCTCATGCACTCGCCTGCATGGGAATTCCCGTTCGCCGAGTGAAGGTATTCCCTAACTCGTAACCGTGCGTCTCCGCGTGGCCGGCTGACCAGGACGCGCCATGCTTCGGCAAAGAGGCTGTGCAGTAAACATGCGGATCCTCGTGGTTCTGACCGACGCCGACGCCGGCGACGTGGTCCGGCAGCGCTTTGCCGCGCTGCTGTCCGAGCATCACGTGCTGGCAGCATGCAAGGTCGCGCCCGAGCTCACGAGTTTTCCCGAAGGCCTCGAGACGCAACGAAGAATCAGTACGATGCTGCGCTACTTGCTCGGCGCCCCCGCGGAAAATATCGCGGTGTTCGCAATCAGTGGGCGCCTCGGCGACAGCGTCGAAGATTGCGCGCGTGAGTGGGGAGCGGCGGAAGTGCGAAGATAACGAGCCGAATCGACGGCTCGCCGCATCGCTGTTAGTGTTCCGCGCGTGCTGAACTTCAACCACCTTTATTACTTTCACGTCACCGCGCTCGAAGGTTCGGTCAAAGCGGCAGCTGATAAGCTCGGCGTCACGCAGCCGACGGTGAGCGAGCAAATTCGCATGCTGGAGCGAGCGCTGGCCACGCCGCTCTTCGAGCGGTCTCCCTCGGGGCTTCGTTTGACGGAGCGGGGGCGTCAGGCGTTCGAACACACCACCGCCATGTTCCTCGCTGGTGAGCGGCTCGCCGATGCGCTCGGTCAAAGCCCTGCTACCACGCCGATCACTCTGCGAGTGGGTGTGAGTTCAGCCGTGTCGCGCACGCTCGCCGCCGACTTCCTGATGCCCTTGCTCGCGATCGACCAGTGCATCCCGTCCATTCGAACCGGCGACTTCAACGATCTGCTGCGCGACCTCCGAGGTCACGAGATTGATCTGCTGGTCGGCGAATCCGAGCCGATAGAGGCCGCTCGCCCGAACCTCGAGCTCGTCACGATCCACCGACCGCCACTAGTGGCGATCGCTCACCCGAGCCTCGAACCCAAATCCGACTGGCAAGACTTGTCGTTGCTCGAATATCGAGCTTCGTCTGCCTATCACTGGGAAGTGGACAACTACTTGCGCGAGCAAGGGCTGCGCCCCAAGACCATGGCTGAGCTCGACGATGCATTTCTCATGCTCGAGGCGGTGGCGCGCGGCGGGTTGGTTGCTTTCGTGCCTCGCAGTTTGGCGCGGCCCGCCGTGAAGACGGGCCGCGTCAAGGTCATCGCCCAGTTCACGCCGACGAACGCCGGCGTTCATGCGCTATTCAATCGCGTGGATACGGCAACCGTAGTGCGCGCCGCGGTCGACAAGCTGATCGAGAATGCGACGCAGAGCCTGACTGACTAACGCTCAGGCGCTATCTCGGCCGGCCCGTGCCATTCACCGGGTGTGCCTATTTGCCGAGCATTTTGAGTAAAACGAAGATCAAAGCAGCGCCGCCGATCCCTCCGCCGAACAACAAATACAAGAGTGACCAGCCTGCAGCGAGCACGGGTGCGGTGGTTTCAATCGTTGCGAGCATGAAGTAATCCTCTCGGATGAGGTTGTCGAAGCGACTCGACCTCGTGTTGAAGCCAGACCAAAGCAAGGAACGGGCCAGCGATCAGCGCGAGGCGAGCCCAGCCGCCGCGCCGCGGGCCGAGCTCGCGCCGCGCTGGCACACGCTGCTCTTGGTCTGCCTGATCGTAGCGGTGTTCGTGAGCGGCTCGTGGCTAGCCGGTTCCGGGTCCTCGCGCCCTTCGCCCGCCTCGCGCACGACCGGGGTCTATCTGCCGCTGTTGGTGGTCGAGTGGGGCCTCTTGTTCTACGTGGCGCGCATCGGCAGAGCGCACAGCGCGCTCCGCGACTTGCTCGGCAAAGGCTGGAATAGCTCCCGGCGTGCGCTCACCGACCTCGCCTTGGCGGCGGTGGTTTTTGCACAAATCCAGGGCGTCGAGCTGTTGGCGCGACTTTGGCTGGGGAGCGCGAGCAACCCGGCGCGCGACGCGCTTCTGCCGGTGTCTGCTCGCGAATGGGCGATTTATGGCTTCGTCGCGGTTAGCGCCGGGTTTTGCGAGGAGCTCGTTTATCGCGGCTACTTGCTGGTGCAGCTCGGTGCCTTCACCGGCTCGATAGGCCTGGGCTGTGTGCTGCAGGCTGCGCTGTTCGGCCTGGCACATGCCGAGCAAGGGGCCGCCGTGGCGCTGAGATTCGCGCTGTATGCCGGGTTGCTCGGCGGCCTGGCGGTCTGGCGACGTAGTCTGATTCCCGGCATCGTCGCGCACGTTGCACTCGACCTGGCGGCAGGTCTTCACTGACTCGACGTGGCGCTTCGCTACGTGGCGTGCCCGGGTGCTCGATAAACTTCAAAAATACAGCGTAACCGAGCCGAGCACCGTGAGCGGCGGGGCTTGCGTGAGATGAACGGCAGGTGACGCCAGCGCGGTTCCGGGCTGCGTGCTCCAGTTGGAGACGTAGTATTGCGCGTCGTCGGCGTAGTGCAGGGCAAGCAGGTTGTAAGCCTCGACTCCCAGTTCGACGTGCCCCCAGCGTAGCCCGGTCCCGGCGTTCAACACGTTGTTCGATGGGCCCACCACTCTGTCGGTGAGGTGGCGGCCGGCGAGGAACGTGTAACCCACGCCCAATCGCCCGGTCAGCGCTGAGCCGGCTAGCGTCGTCAGCTTGCCGCGCGCGTTGACGTCGGCGCGGAACAGAACGGGGGGTACATTGGGCACGTAGTGCGAGATGCCTGGCACGAGAGTCGTAAACGTCGAAGACGAAATCGAGGTTGCTACCGAGCCCAGCAGCCAGGGCAGCGGAGTCGCTACCACCGAAGCAACCAGGCCGCGCCGAACGCTAGCGCCCTCGGTACTGAATCCGCCCGAGCTGGCCTCGAAGACGAGCTCGTTCTCAACGCGGCTCTCGAACAGTGAAACGCTCGCCGAAAACGACCTTCCGGGGGTTTGCGCGCGTAGCCCGGCCTCGACCGAGCGCACCTTCGAAAACGCTTTGCCTCCCTCCTGAATGCTCGGCCCCTCACCAGCAATGCCGCTCGAGGTCGCGACATTGGCGTTGGCGCCGAGCGAGCGAAATCCTTCCCCGTAGGAGAGTGCACCCGTCAGCTCGGACACGAACTCGTACTCCAAGGTGGCGCGCGGGCCGATCGCAAGACCTTGGGTTGAACGCAAAGCGCCTGGGATTCCCCCGGCCGGAGCGCGCGCGGGGAGGTCGTAACCGAGCCGGTTTTCCACCGACACGGAGAGCAAGTCGGCTCGCACCCCGCCAGATAGCCGGACTCGCCGCCACGCGCGCAGGTCGAGATCCAGGTAGGCACCGGTATCCAGCGTCGAAACGCCGGAATTGAGCCTCCGATCCCAGACCGCGAGCGTATCCGGGTTGAGCAGGCTCTTGCTTTGGTCGCTGCGACCCGAGCGCAAATACAGGCCGGGCTCGAGCGTCGCCTGCAGCCAAGAAGCGACTCGCAGTGGCGCCGCGTGAAAGCGAGTGGTGACGCCGAACGCCGTTTCCCGATTCGCCAGTTCCCAAAGATCGCCCTGACCCCCCGCGAGCTCGGGATCCAGCGCAGAGCTGTAGATGTTACCGGTGAAGTTTTGTCGGGCACGAAAATGGGTCCACATCAACCACGGAGCAAATTCGAAGCGCGAACCGTTGGTGGTCGTGTGATCGAAATCGGCGCTGACGATGGCTCGCGCCGTTTGCACTCCTTGGTTCTGCGAAAAATACGGGTATCGGTCGTACTCGCCGACGAGCCCACGGCTCAGATCGTCCGTTCGCAGCACGCCCGGCAACGCCGCGCGTGCTCCGTAGGCGGTCGCAAGCAGGCGCAAGTGTTCGCTGGCACCGAGATCGACACCATACTGGGCGTTGGCGGTGCCGGACTCCGAGGCGCGTCGGGCACCGAAGCCGTCGCTCTTTCGCACGGCGAAAGCCGCGAAAGTCTCTTGATCGACGTCGTCGGGCGCGGTGATGCCCACCAGCCGCATTTGGTTCCAAGAGCCGTAGCTTGCCTTGAGCAAGGTGCCTCGGTCCGGCACGCCCAGATCGAAATAGGCGCTGCCCACGATCGCCGCATCGCCTTGGCGCGGATCGTAAGGCCCTTCCAGAACGCGGACGCTGCGCACCACCTCCGGGATGATGAAGTTTGCGTCGGCGTAGCCTTGCCCTTGCACGTGCACGGGGCTGTTGATGGGCACATTGCCAACGCGCATTTCGATTCCGGAGCCGTGCTCGAGATCGAAGCCGCGTAAGTACACGTCGTTGCCAACCCCTTCGCCGTCTTCGTGATCGACGAAGAACCCGGGAGCTGCGGAGAGCATTTCGCTCGTCTGCTGCCGCGGCGAGGCCGTGAGTAGGTCGCGCTTGATTCGCAAGTCGAAGACACCGCGCTGAGACGCCCAGGTCGTCCCGCGCACCTCGACCTGGATGTAGTCTTCGTCCTGCTCCGCCGTGGTCAGCGGCGGCTCGTGTATGCGTGCCGCTGGTGGGGCGCCCGCCGGCGACGCTCGCCCGGCGGCATGCCGCGCACTGATTTCCGTCGGTGTAGGGCCGGAGCTGCGTGGGCCCGTCCGGGCCGCAGCCGCTGCTACGGCTGGTTGAAACACCGCCACGTATTCGACCCGCGAGCGAAGCGCGCGCCCGTCGCGCATCGAAGGCCGAAAGCTCGCCTGGCGGACCGCGCTGATAGCCGCAGCGTCGAACGACGGCGAAGCATTCGCCGGCGCGCGGCCGACCACCACCGCGGATTCCACCCGACCGCTCGCATCTACGACGAGCTGAAGCGTGATTTGAGCTTCGATTGGCTCGGCATCGCTCGGAAATACTGGGACGATCGCTGCTCGAGGCTCCGCAGCAATCAGCTCTGCGCGCAGCCCGGGCGAGAAGCTCAGCACCACCGCGAATACCAGACTCGCACGACTCCCTATGTCGAACGCGCGCTTCAATTGATCACGAACTGCCCGAGCAACGCCTCATCGCCGGGCACGTCCGAGAAGAACGGGTAGGCGCCCTCGACCACGGGAACCGTGAATTTCACGGTGGTGCTGGCCTCGGGAGCCACGGCCGGGATGGTCGCTTCGCTCGGGAAGCAGGAGGTTTGTGGGCAGCCCGCGGGCAGCTCGCTCGGAATGCAATCGACGACGAACGAGTGAGGCGTGGTGCCGACGTTGGTCAACGTCAGGGTGACGTTGCTCGAATTTTGGATCGTAATGTTGCGCTGGGTCGAGCCGCTGCCAACGCCACCGACGGCGAAGGCGGCATCACTGACCGTTAGCAGCACGGTGCTTTCTCCACCGATCACCCCGTCTTGATCGTCCGGGGCGCACGAATCATCGCTGCCACTGCCGCCATCACAACCCACCGCAGCCAGGAGGCAGGGGAGGGCAAGGAGCAATGCCCAGCGCCGAGGGCGCCAAGCCAGCAAACCACGAGCGATCACGGCCTGCACACTACTGCTCGCCCTGCTCGACGGGTATCCGGCAAATGACGGATAGGCCCGCGAACCCGCCAAGCTAGCGAGGCATGTACCGCAGCACGATGAAGGCGCGGGCCGGCAATTTCACGGTCAATTGCCCGTCCGAAGCCGAAATGACTTCGCTATTGGTGAGGCCAGAGCCGCCGTATACGGCTGCGTCGCTCGTGAACACTTCGCGCCAATCGCCGCGAGCGTCATCCGGCACGCTAACGGTGTACCCGTCCGGGTATCCAACGTCACTGAGGGTCGCCACGACCATATAGTGGTTGGGGCCGCTCCAGCGCTGGAAAGCGATCACGCGGTCTGCGTTGTGAGCGTGCCGGATTTCGATGTTGGGGGTTGCGAGGGCGTGGTGCCGTCGGCGCAACCGGATCAAATCCGAGTAGAACCGGAACAAGTACCGCCCGCTCCCGGTGCGGCCACCATGAAGATCCTCGCGGTTTTCCATGAAGCCGTCGTAGGTAAAATCTTTGGTGGCGCCAATTTCTTCACCCATCAAGAACATCGGCGTACCTGCCGACAAGAGCGTGATTCCGGCGACGAACCGGCAGCGCGCTTCGGCAATGGCCCGGAGCTCGCCCTCAGGTGGCGGCGTGCCCTTGTCCGCGGCGATGGCCACCATCAGCGTGCGGCTGGAGTGCTCGGAGTTGCCCGCCTCGTCGTGTGACTCGTGATAGACGACGGTCTTGCGAGCGGTCTGGGCCAAGATGCCCGCGAACCGGTCCATTGCGAGCTCCCCGTCACCGCCCATCCCGGCGGTGCGCAAGAGGTTGGCGCACTCGATGCCCCGCCCCGTATCACCAATCAAGTTGTGATAGTAATTCGAGTACCACGTGGCGTCGAAGCCGAGGCCCGCGCCGTCCGGATGCTCGGTGACGAGTACCCAGTCCGAATGGTCTTCGCAGGTCAGCAGCGTCGTCGGTTTAATCAGGCGTAGAGTCCTGCTCAGTTCTCGCAGGAACTTGGCCCCTTCTGCGTTGGCGTTCCCCGCGGGTCGCCCGTCGGCGTGAACCACGCTGTAAGCGTGAATCGAGGTGGTTTGATCCACGCGGAAACCATCGACGTGGAAATCGATGACCAGTGCGGCGGCGCTGCTCGTGAACAGCTTGCGCACCATTTCCTCGTGAAAGCGTGGCGCATAACCGGTCGACAGGTTGTCGATGTAACCACCGTCGCTCGTCGGATAGTCCGAGGCCTTGCCTTCGTACCAATAGTAGATGTTCTTCTCGTCGTCCGGTGAGTCGTAGTGCCATTGGGCTCGCTCACCGTTCGGTACGTAGTGGTTGTACACTACGTCGACGATCACCGCGATCCCGCGTTGATGACAAGCACGCACGAAATGTCTGAATTTGTCGCGGCCGCCGGCGCTCGACTCGATCGCGAAATGGTGGGAATTGCCGTAGCCCCAGGTACGGGTCCCGCTCGCTTCGGCGATGGGCAGAAGCTCGACCGCGTTGACGCCCAGCGCGACCAGGTAGTCGAGCAGCGCGATCGCGTCATCGAAGTTGCCAGGGCGGTCTTGGTTGAACCCGAGCGAGCCGACATGCAGCTCGTAGATGACCATGTCCTCGATGCGATGAGGAAACGGCGTGGCGTGATTGAACTCGTCGCGCCAAAATTCTTCTTCCGAAATGGTTGGGCCCAGGCCGCTCGAGTCGGCGGAAACCACCTCGGTGTCAATCACCAGCGAACAGCTCACCACGCCGTTGAGGGTCGCTGGCGTGCCCTGGAACGGCGCTCCGTTCGGGTTTTCGTCGCCGGTGCCGATTTGGCCGCGCGAGTGAAGATCGGTGCGGTAGCGGACGCTGCCGTCATCGCGCTCGATGCGGTACATGTACGGAGCACCCAGCAGATCCCGGAAATTCTTCAACGCAGGCGTGGTCTCCGGGGTGGCGCTCCAGACGCCGTCCGGCGCTTTTTGCAGCGCAACGACGGGCTTCGTGGGATCGATACCCGTGCCGTCGTCCGCTATGTAGCCGTGCGCCGGATCGCCAAAGACTACTTCGACCGCTCGCGCGTTCGGCGCCCAAACCGCAAAGCGAAACCCGTAATCGTCACCTTGCGGAGAGCGCACTTTGCGCGCCCCCAGGCGGCGCACGTGAGTCAGGTAATAGCGTTGCTCCTCAGCCGGATTGTCGGTCAGCGTGAACGTGCGCTCGAGTGCGCGATGCCCGAGCCCTGGCAGCTCCGTGACGATGCCGTCGCGATCGAGCCCCAGCGGGCCATCCACCAGAACACGCCAGGAAAAGCTCTTCCCGACCTCGGAGGCGTGCAGAGAAACTTCCGCCTCGAACACGTTCGCACCGTCGACGGCCACGACCTCGCGCATCGGGTGCTCGGTCCATTTGTCGCTGTGTTTGCCCTGGGAGTCCCAACTACCCAAGAGGCGAACGTTGTAAAAGAGTTTCCGACGAATCCCCGTGTCGTAGATGAATTTCACTCGAATTCCTTTTACAAGCTGGTCTCGTCAAAGCCTGGAGTCAGCGCTGGCTGGAGCGGGCGGAACGGCGCTCGACCGTTCACGGATAGCGTTTCGTATCACCGTAACCACGTCGTCGAGATTCACGGGTTTGACCATGAAGCGGTCCACACCCATGCTGGAGAGCCGCTGCCACTCCTTGGGCCCCCCTGAGGCCGTCAAAACGATGATCGGCATCGCGCTGCACTCCTCGCGCGATCGCAGCGCGGCGGTCAGCGACAACCCGTCCAGGTAAGGCATCTGCAAGTCCAGAATTGCAACCGAGGGGGCGCCCTTTTCCAAGGCCAGGAGCGCGGCGCGGCCGTCGGCGGCGCCCTCGATCGCTGCGCCGGGAAACTCGAGCCGCAACTTGTACTCGAGCAAGTCGCGGAAGTCGTCGTCGTCCTCCGCGATCAGAATCCGCACCGGTTCGAGGCTGTCGCGGCGCGCTTCGGTCAGCGCGCGCCGGAACGATTCGACCGTAGCCGTTCGTTGCTCGGGCTTCTTCGCCAGCGCCTGCATCAGGACCGTGTCGAAGCCGCGTGGGAGGTCGGGCCGCACCATGCTGGGCAAAGGGACTTGCTCGGTTGCGTGCCGAATCATCATCGCCAGTTCGCCCTCCAGCTCGAACGGCGGGCGGCCGGTGATGAGCTCGTACGCGACGCAGGCAAGCGAGTAAACGTCTGCGCGCAGCGTGGCAGGGCCCGTCGCCTCCGTGGCAAACGCCACTTCGGGCGCCATGTAAGCCGGCGTCCCTACGATTTCACTGCGTATCGTGCCGTCCTCGCGGAATAGCGTGGAAACTCCGAAATCGGTGATTCGGACGCGCAGGTCGGCGTCGATCAGGATGTTACCGGGCTTGATGTCCCGATGGACGGTGCCGGCAGCGTGAATGGCGGTTACCCCGACACACAGGTCGTTCAAGATTCTGAGCGCGAGATCCAGATCAATCGGATGTTCGCGCTCGGCCAGCCAGGCCTCCAGGGTCTGCCCGTCCACGAACTCCATGACGAAGTAGGGGAAGTCGTGGTGGGTACCGAGCGCGTGAACACAGACGACGTTCGGATGATTGACTCGCGCCATCGCCCGCGCTTCTTCAAGAAAGCGGGTACGAAAACCGGGCTCGAGCAAGTCCGGGCGAACCAACTTGATCGCGACTTTGCGCTCCAAGCGCTGGTCTTCCGCCATCAACACCACGCCCATGGCGCCCCGCCCGAGCTCGCCGATCACGCGATAGGTGTCGCCGATCAGGTCGCCTTCGGTCGGCATCCGCTGGCCCGAATTGGGCGAGCCGTCATCCCCGTCTCTGCGGCTCGGTAGTGTAGGTTCGATGCTCTCGCTGAGGTCCTTGAGGTCCTTCAAGTCTTGGGGAAGAGTCGCTGCGGCCCCGCTCGAGTCACTGAGGTCGAGCGTCTCCGATTCGCTTTGGCCGAGGCTATCCCGGCCCAGGGCGGCGGGCAGTCGGACCTCCACGGTCGGCTGTTTGCGATTCATTGCAGGTACGGCCACGTCGCGGCTTGCTTCCAGCAATAAGCGGACCAGCGAATCCCCCGCGCTCCGTGGTCATTCCGGCCGGTTCCGGCGTGGCGCTGCGACCGCCTTGTACCCCTGAGTCCAAAAATGCCTCACTCGCTCATTTAAGCGCGCCCGCGCGCGGCGAATTGCATCGCTAGGCTCGGGCCCGCGCTCACTCCTTCGAGCAGTGAAAGGAGCACCCCAAGTCCCGACGGAGCTCGGCACGCCTTTCGCACCGTGGCGAAACAACGCCGAACACACCGAGAGCCGTGTGTCCCAATCCAAACCGAAACGCGTCAGGAACTTCGATCGCCGCCTCTGGAACCGCTTTTGGCACATAGCGAAACCGTATTGGTTCGGAAAGCAGAAATGGGCAGCGCGCGGCATGCTCGCGCTTTTGGTGCTGCTGCTGCTCGGTCGCACCGAGTTCACGGTGCTGTTCAACGATCAGACCGGCGAATTCACGTCCGCCCTCGCGGCCAAGGATGGAACGCGCTTTTGGCATGCGATGCGCGTGTTCGGCGCAGCGTTGCTGGCGGCGGTGCCGCTGTATGGCTTCTACTTTTTCGTACGGGATCGGCTCGGCATCGCCTGGCGTAGCTGGCTGAGCGAGGAATTCCTCGGTAGGTACCTGGCGAACAAGGCCTTCTACGAACTGACGTCGAACGAAGGCATCGACAACCCCGACCAGCGCATCGCCGAAGACATCAACGCCTTCACCAAGAAGTCGCTGGTGTTCTTGCTCGAGATCGTGAGCGCGACGCTGCAGCTCTTGGCGTTCAGCGGTGTGCTCTGGTCGATCTCGAGGCCGCTGGTGTTCATTTTGGTTGCCTACGCGGCGATCGGATCCGTGCTGACCTTCGCCGTTTTCGGTAAACCGCTGATCGGGTTGAACTTTCAGCAGCTGCGACGTGAGGCCGACTTTCGATTCAGCCTGATTCGCGTGCGCGAGAACGCAGAGGCCATCGCCTTCTATCGGGGCGAGGCGCGCGAAGGCGAGCATGTGCGCGCTCGTTTCGCCCAACTTTACGCGAACTATCGCAAACTATTGAAGCGCACGCTGGGCTTGAACTTGTTCCAGTACGGCTACAGCTTCTTGGCGTTGGCGTTGCCCAGCATCGTGGTTGCGCCGCGCATCATCTCTGGCGAGCTGGAGGTGGGGCGCGCCGTTCAGGCCAGCGGTGCGTTCGCTGCCATGCTCAGCGCGCTCACGGTGTTCATCGACAACTTCGAGATTTTGAGTTTGTTCGCTGCCGGGGTGGAGCGCTTGCACTCTTTCTCGAGGACGCTCGACCAACAAGCGAAGCCTCCGCCGAGTGATGCCGAGCGAATCGAACACGTGGAGCACGCGAAGCTCGAGCTCGTGGACGTCAGCCTGAAGACGCCGAAATTCGAGCGCACGCTGATCAGCGACGTTTCGCTGAGCGTGGATCCTGGTCACGGCCTTTTGATCGTCGGCGCGAGCGGCGGTGGGAAGAGCTCGTTGCTGCGCGCCGTCGCAGGGCTCTGGAACACGGGTTCGGGCAAGATTCACCGCCCCGCGCTCGACAAGATGCTGTTTTTGCCACAGCGTCCGTACATGATCGTGGGGACGCTGCGCGAGCAACTTCTCTATCCGCGCGTAGACCGGAAGCTCGACGACGCCGAGCTGTTGGAAGTGATCGAGCGCGTCAATCTGCCGAAGCTCGTGGAGCGCTGCGGCGGGTTCGATGTCGAAATCGACTTCGCCAAGGTGCTATCGGTCGGAGAACAGCAGCGCCTGGCTGTGGCGCGGGTTCTGCTCCAAAAACCGAGCTATATCGTGCTCGACGAGGCCACGAGCGCGCTCGACGTCAAGAACGAGGAGCAAATTTATGCCGAGCTCAGCTCGCTCGGCGGAACTTTGGTGAGCGTTACGCACCATCCAGGCCTCGCCAAGTATCATGGTCAAATCCTGCACCTGTCGGGGGATGGCGGCTGGACGCTCAGCGACGTCGACGAAGTAACCCCGACCGAAGCGCCCGAAGGCAGCGGAGTGCGAAAGAGCCGCCGGCGCATCCCCGCAAAGCGCGCCGCGGCATCCAAGCATTCGCGGGGCCGTTAGCGCCGCGGAACTTTTTCACTCGTGGGTGAGCCGCTAGCACCCATTTCCAGCTCTCGCGCTAACGCGATGCCAGCTGCCAAGTCTTCGGCGAATCGCACGTGGGCAAAGTGCTTTGGTAAATCGGCCCGCTCGAACACTCGGCGCGGCTGCGGTAGCGGGCCGGAGAGGACGACCTGCTTCTTCGCGTCCTGAAGGCGTTTCAGTGCGCTCTCGAGCGCCACCAGCCCAGTCGCGTCGATCGAGGGCACGCTGCCCAGCGCCAACACGACGACGTGGGTGCGTTCGCCGATCGTGCTCAGGGCACCCATGGCGTTTTGTGCGGCGCCGAAAAAGAGCGGGCCGGCGATTTCGAACACGGCAACTCCAGGCGGGAGGTCGTGTTCGGTCTGGTTCACGGTGCCATCGAATATTCTCGATTGAGTGAGCTCCGCGGTACGACGCATGAAAAGCAGCGCCGCGAGCACGACCCCAACCGACACGGCCACCACCATGTCGAAGAAAACAGTCAGTAGATAGCAGGTGATCAGCACTGCCACGTCGCTGCGTGGGGCCACCCGTGTGATGTGCACGAAGTGCTTCGCCTCGGACATGTTCCAGGCAACGAGTAGCAGTAGGCCTGCGAGCGACGCCATCGGTACGTAGGCAACCAGCGGCGCGAACAGCACGACCGCAAGCAACACTACTATTGAGTGTACGACCGCTGCGATCGGCGAACGAGCGCCGGCTCTCACGTTGGTGGCGGTGCGCGCGAGGGCGCCAGTGGCCGCAATGCCACCGAAAAACGGAGCGACGATGTTGCCGATGCCGAGTCCGATCAGCTCGCCGTCGGGGTCATGGCGCTTGCCAGTCATACCGTCGGCGATGACCGCAGAAAGGAGCGATTCGATCGCGCCCAGCATGGCAATCGCGAAGGCCGCGGAGCCGAGCTGGCTCGCGGCGCCGAGCGAGAGGGTGCCCTCGCCCCACGGCAGGAGCGGGCGCGGTGGCAACGCAGGGATTCCGCGAAGGAGGTGACCGTCGACGACCGTGCTGAAGCGACTGCCGATGGTCGCGGGCGCGAAGGTGGGCCACCAGCGCGTGAGCACGATTGCCAGCAGCGACGCCGAGATCAACGCGATCAGCGGTGCCGGGACGCGGCGAACCAGCGCTGGGAAGGCCCGTGGCAGGAGCAGTAGCAGCCCGAGCGTGAACGCCGCGATCGCGAAATCGGGTAGCGAGGCCGACGCGCGCGCGAGCCACATGGCATGCACTTTTTCCAGGAAGGTCTCGGGCAGACGTGGGAGCGAGAGCGCGAGGGCGTCCTTGATCTGCAAAGTCGCGATTACGGTGGCGATGCCTGCGGTGAAGCCGGTGGTGACAGGATGCGGAATGAACTGAATCAACTTTCCGAAGCGAGCGACGCCCATCAACACCAGCAGCACGCCCGCCATCAGCCCCGCTGTGAGCAAACCCGAAAGGCCGTGGCGCGTGACAATCGGCGCGAGCACGACCACGAACGCGGCGGTTGGCCCGGTGATCTGGAACTTGGAGCCACCGGTTAGCGCGACCACCGCGCCCGCAACGATGGCCGTGTACAAGCCGTGCTGAGGGGGCACGCCGACCGCAATGGCCAAGGCCATCGACAGCGGCAGCGCGACGATGCCGACGACCAAACCGGCGAGCGCGTCCGTACGAAGGTCGGCTGAGGTATAGCCTTGCGCCAGCGCTCGTCGCAGGGCCACCGCGATCGGGAAGCGGAAGGGGGCGCGCGGTCGCTGCGGGAAAAGGGAAAGGAGAGAGCTACGCTCGGACATCGACGGATCGCGCGGGTGAGGTTGCAATCGAGTCTACTGCATCAGCGGGACGAGGCGGAGGGAACGCAGCCTGCTCGTGGCACCTCAGGGAAGCTGAGCCGTCCGCAAGCGCCCCTGTGCTAAGGTCCGGCGCTCTTGGCGCGGACGAGCGAATGCAGTGGGACCTCCTTACGCTTCGACCGGCGACCTCTTTCGGCCGGTTTTGGCTGGGTTTCTGGTTCTTTGCGTCGGTGGCGGCCTGCTCTTCGGAACCTTTTCGTCGCGCGGCAAGCAGTGCGCGTAGCGGCGGCACCGCGATTCGTGAGGGCGCCGTGCGCTGGGTAGGCTCCTGGGCTTGCGGGCCGCAGCTCACGGAACCGGGCAATCTACCCCCGGCCCCCGGGCTTTCGGGCAACACGCTACGGCAGAGTATTTTCCCGACGCTCGCGGGCAAGCGTGCGCGCTTGCACCTTTCGAACGAGGCGGGCGAGTCACCGGTCACGTTCGAAGGAGTGCGGCTCGCGAGCTCTGCAGGCGGGAGCGCGATCGAAGCCGGTACCGACCGACCGGTGCGGTTCGGTGGTAGCGCCTCGCTCACGATTCCGGCTGGTGAGGCGCGCGTTTCCGATCCACTCGATTTCGAAGTAGCAGCGCTGAGCCCGCTGGTCGTCAGCATTCAGTTTGGTGCTGCTCCTGCAAACGTCACCGGTCATCCCGGGTCGCGGACCACGTCCTATCTTCAGAGCGGCGCCGCCCTTCTGGCTACGAACCTGCCGAATGCGGCTGCGACCGACCATTGGTATTTCATCACTGGGCTCGACGTCGACGCCCGTGAGCCGGCTGCCGCCATCGTGACCCTTGGCGATTCCATCACCGATGGTCGCGGTTCGACTACCAACGGGAACGACCGCTGGCCAGACAACCTCGCGCGTCGCTTGAAAGCCAACGCCAAGACTCGAGAGCTCGCGGTTCTGAACCAAGGCATCGGTGGCAACGCGGTGCTGGCTGGCGGTCTTGGCCCCACCGCAATCGCTCGGTTCCAGCGTGACGTGCTGGCTCAGCGTGGCGCCCGTTGGGTGATCGTGCTCGAAGGCGTGAACGACATCGGCGCGAGCAGTGACGCAAGCGTGGTCGATCGACTGATTGCGGCCTATCGGGGCTTCGTCGACGCTGCGCATGCGTCCGGGTTACGCGCCTATGGTTCGCCGATTTTGCCGTTTGCGGGCTCGCAGTACGACACGCCCGAGCACGAGGCGGCGCGGCAGGCCGTTAACGCCTGGGTGCGCGAGGCAGGTCACTTCGACGCCGTCATCGATTTCGATAGGGTCGTAGCGGACCCTGCCGCTCCGAGTCGCTTGCGCGCGGCTCATGACAGCGGCGATCATCTGCACCTCAGTGTCGCTGGCTATCGAGCCATGGCTGATGCCATCGATCTCACGTTGTTTCAGCCTTGAATCGCTGGGCGCGGCTGCTTACATGGTGCCCCAATGAGTCAGCCGGAACCGAAGGCCCTGCCGCGCCTTTCGAAACAGGGCAGCGCAACGCGCTTGATCGTCAAGGGCAAGCCATTCTTGGTGCTCGGCGGTGAGCTCGGCAACTCCAGCGCTTCGAGCGCCGCTTACATGGCGCCTCACTGGCCGCGGCTCCGGGCGATGCACCTGAACACCGTGCTGGCGCCGGTATCGTGGGAGCTGATCGAGCCAGTCGAGGGCAAGTTCCAGTGGGATTCGTTGGATGAATTGCTCGAGGGCGCGCGCAAAAGCGACCTGAAGCTGATCCTGCTCTGGTTCGGGGCATGGAAGAACAGCATGTCGACCTACGTGCCGTCTTGGGTGAAGCGCGATCAAAGCCGGTTCTCGCGCGCGCAGCTCCCGAGCGGCCAGGGCGTCGACATCTTGTCGGCCTTCTGCAGCGAAGCGCGGGCTGCCGACGTGCGCGCGTTCAGCGCGTTGATGAGCCGCCTGGCTCAGGTCGACGGCAGTGAGAACACCGTGCTCATGGTGCAGATCGAAAACGAGATCGGCATGCTGCCGGTTGCGCGAGAGCACGGCCTGCTGGCTAACCAGAAATTCGGCGAGCCAGTGCCCGCCGAGCTCGTGCAGCGGCTGGTCGCCAGCCGCGAGAGTTTGGAACCGGAGCTTCGCAAGCTGTGGGAAGCGCACGGCGCCCAGCGCGAGGGCGATTGGACGCGGCTCTTTGGCGAGGGTGATGCTGCGGCGGAGGTGTTCACCGCCTGGCACTACGCGCGCTTCGTCGAAGCGCTAGCGCAAGCCGGAAAATCGGCCTATCCGTTGCCCTTGTTCGTGAACGCGGCGCTCAATCGCACGGGCAAGGCCCCAGGAGAATATCCGAGCGGCGGACCGCTGCCGCACCTCTTGGACGTGTGGAAGGCTGGTGCGCCGTCGCTCGATTTGCTCGCCCCGGATATCTACTTTCCGAACTTCGTCGACCTCACCGCGCGCTTCAAGCGTGCGGACAATCCCTTGTTGATACCCGAAGCCAATTACTGCGACAGAGCAGAGGTGCCGGCGAATGCCTTCTACGCATTCGGTAAGCTCGATGCGATCGGCTTCGGCCCGTTTTCAATCGAATCGATCGATCAGAAGCAGCCGAACCCCCTCGCGGAAGCCTACTCGGTGCTCGCCCAATTGAGCCCCGCCATTCTCGCGGCGCAAGGGCTCGGGAAAATGTCGGGCTTTCGGCCCCGTGTGCTGGAAGATGGGACGGTCATCGTCCTGCCGGTCACCGAAACCATCGGTAGCTACCAGTTCACGGTGACCTTCGTCGATCCACACACCCCGACCGATCGGCAAAACACATCGAGCCACGGCGGGCTGATCATTCAAACTGGTCCGGAGGAATATCTGGTCGCCGGGCAAGGCATCGTGCTGACCATGACGGCAGTGGGCGAGGGGCCTCCGCTCGCCGGCATCGATTGGGCGTGGGAGGGCTCGTTCGACGCGCAAGGACAGTGGGTTCCGCTGCGCCTCCTGAACGGGGATCAGACCCATCAGGGGCGTCATTTGCGGCTTGGACCGGGCGAGTTCCAAATTCAGCGGGTGCGGCTGTATCGGTATCGCTGAGCAAGCCCTGGCGCACCAAGGACGAAGGGCGGCTCAGCGTTGCGGCTCGGCGAGCTCCTCGACTTGCTGCGGCGTGTCGATATCCACTGAGCCGTCCGGCCAGGGTACGAGCGCAATGTCGCGCGCGCTGCGGAGCAAACTTCGCGCGCCGACGTCCCCCTCGATACGTCTGAGCTCGCCGAACAAACTGCGCGGAAACAGTGCCGGTACAGCCGGCACGCCCGCGTAGAACGAAGCCACTATCGTCTCACCACCCCGAAAATCGTCGAAGAGCCGACTGAGGTGAGCCGAGGTGATGCGCGGTTGGTCACAAACCATGAGCACGACGCCGTCGAGCTCGCGCTGCTCGGCCCAGCTGGCCGCCATTCGTAGCGAAGAGGCCATGCCGCTTTCCCATTGCCAATTGTGCAGAAGCGCGAGCGATAGATCCGAGAGCTCCGCTTCGATTGGCGCGGCTTGCGCGCCGAGCACGACGGAGCACTCGGTGCTGACGGCCAGCGCAGCCAGCGCGGCGCGTCGCACCAGCGGAACGCCTCCAACGGTGAGCAGTTGCTTGGGACGGCCCAGGCGTCGGGACGAGCCTGCGGCCAAGATGCAACAGCCGAGGTGGTGACTCACGTGGCTTCTGCCAGGCGTAGGTGCGGTCGGCTTTCGGTGATTCGTGAGTGAATGGGTTGCTTTCGATCGCGGAGGGAGACGCCACTGGCCGCGTTCAGCACGGCTTGTGCTTCGGAAAGGATCGACAGCGCGACCTCCGCTGGCGACGAGCCTCCCAAGTGCAGGCCAGCGGGGCCATGAACCCGCCGCAAAACGGCTGGGGTCCGAACGCTCGGGTCGATTTCGGACAGCAAGCGAGCGCAGCGCCGCGCCGGGCCCAGGACGCCGATGTACGTTGCTTTCGACGTGAGCAGGATGGCCAGCGCTTCACGGTCATTCTGAAATGAATGCGTCATCACAACGCCCAGCGCGGCCGAGCAGCTCACGATCTTCGCCCCCACGTCGGCCGGCGCCACGAATTCGACGTCGGGGCAGCTCGCAAATCGCTCTTGTAGGGTGGCGCGCGGCGCGGCGCTGCACACGCTGACGTCGAAACCAAGGCCTTGCGCCAGTCGAACCAGCGCGAACGCATCCGGACCCGCGCCGAAAACGAACAAATTCGGTGGTGGTTCGAGCACCTCGATCAAGGCTTCGTTGCCCGGAGACCACTCGACGTACTGGCTTCGTCCTGATTCGAACGCATCTTTCACGGTTTGCCCGAGCACGCTAGCGAGCAACGAACGCTCGTCGTCGTTGCTACCGTCCGCCGCGACCAACACGCGCGCGCCGACGCTCAGGGTAGGCTGCTGCGCGCGCGTGATCGTGATCACGACACCACGCTGGCCGCGGGCGAGACACTGTTCGAGGAAGGCCAACAGACGCAGGTCGAGACGCTCGACCAAGACGTCGATCGCACCATCGCAGCCGGTTCCCACCCGTTCGCCGTCCTCTTCCTCGGTTCGCGCGTCGTAATTGAGCAGGGTCGGGCGCGACTCACACAACCACGGGCCCCGCCGCACGAGGTCGTTTTCCAGACAGCCGCCGCTGATCGAGCCGCACACCACCCGTCCGGTCGTGAACAGCATGCGCGCACCCGGCTGACGAAAAGCCGAGCCACGAACGCGCACCACGGTCGCAATCCAAGCCGGCTCCTGGTGTTCCTGTAGCGCTCGAGCAGCGCGGCAGAAGGCGCGTAGTTCAGTCATGCTGGCTCACAAGAGTTTGTCGAGGGTAATGGGCAGGTCACGAACGCGCCTTCCGGTCGCGTGAAATACCGCGTTCGCGATGGCGGCGCTGATGCCGGTGATCCCGATCTCACCGATTCCCTTGGCGCCCAGTTCGTTGACGTAGGGGTCCTCTTCTTCGACGAACAGAACCTCGATATCGGGAACATCGGCGTGTACGGGGACGTGGTAATCGGCGAGATCTCGCGTTACGGCGCGCCCGCTGCGTGAGTCGCGAACGGTGTGCTCGAGCAGCGCAAAGCCGATGCCCCAGACGATGCCACCGATGTACTGACTGCGTGCGGTCTTTTGGTTCAAGATGCGGCCGGCGGCGAAAGCCGAGACCACGCGCCGTACGCGAATCTCCAGGGTGTCTTCGTCGACGCCAACCTCGACGAACTGCGCGCCGAACGAGTGCGTGGAGTACTTCTTGCGCTCGGGTTTCTCGCTGGTCTTGAGTTCCACGGTGATGGGGCCGTTGGCGGCGGTGCCCCCGGCAGCCATCTTCTTCTTGAGCTCCAGACAGACCATTTTTACGGCCGACCCGGTGCTGGCAGCGGTCTGCGAGCCGCCGGAGACCGGGGTTTCGGGCAGCGCCGTGTCACCGAGCTCGAAACGCACGTTCTCGAGCGGCATCTCCAGGGTGTCCGCTGCGATTTGGGCCATGATCGTGTACGTGCCGGTTCCGATGTCCTGCGACCCGGCCTGCACCAGCACGCGGCCATCCTTTTGCAGCGTGGCGCGGGCCGAAGCGGCGCTCTGGCGCGCGGGATAGGTCGCGGTGCCCATGCCCCAACCGAGCAGAAAGCGCCCGTCGCGCAGCCTCCGTGGTTCGTGTGGCCGCCGCGCCCAGCCGAAGCGGTCGGCGGCACGCCGGTAGCATTCGCGCAGCCCCTTGCTCGAAAACGGCTTGTCCTCGTCGAGATCGCGTGTCGCGTAGTTCCGCAGTCGCAGCTCCAGCGGGTCGATCTTGGCCGCGTAGGCGAGCTCGTCGAGCGCACACTCGAGCGCGTAGGTTCCGCTCGCTTCGCCGGGGGCCCGCATGAAAGTCGGCGACGGGATGTCCAGCCGCACCAAGCGATGCGAGGTGGCGACGTTCGCGCAGTCGTAAAGCATGCGCGTCTGCAGGGCCGACGGCTCCGAGAACTCGTCGAATCGCGACGTGTCGGAGGTCACTTCGTGGCGCATCGCAAGCAGGCGCCCCTGCTTGTCCGAGGCCAGGCTGAGCTTTTGAATGGTGCGCGGACGGTGCCCGACCAGCGAAAACATCTGCTGCCGAGTGACCACCAACTTCACTGGGCGTCCGACCTCGCGAGCCGCGAGCACGCCGAGCGCGAGGTGCGACCAGGGCGACCCTTTGCTACCGAACCCGCCGCCCACGTAACGCGAAATGACGCGAACGTTGCTCTCTTCCAAGCCAAACACCGCTGCGAGCTTCTTGCGATCTCCGAAAATACCTTGTGAGCAGTCGTACACGGTCAGGTGGTCCGGCCCTTGCCAGACTGCCGTCACCGCGTGCATTTCCATCGGGTTGTGGGTCTGAACCGGTGTGCTGTAGGTTGCCTCGATTCGAACCGGCGCGTTGTTCAGGCCTGCCTCCACGTCCCCGCGCGTGGAGTCGGGCGTCGCGCGCGGCCCCGCGGTCTTCGGCGTGTAGGCGCTGCCGAGTCCTTGCGCGAGCTCCAGCTCCGGCGCTTGACTGTCGTAGCGGAGCTCGAGCAGTCGCGCCGCGGCCTGGGCTCGCTCGAGCGTATCCGCGACCACTACTGCGACTGGCTGATCGTTGTAGGCGACCTGGTCGTCTTGCAGCAGTTGAAGAATGCGGTCGATGGGGTCCTTCTTCGTCTTGGCGCCAGGCAGCTGCGGCGCATTCAAATGCGTGATGACTCGCAGGACACCGGGCGCGGTTTCGGCGGCCTTGCTGCTGACCACGCTCACCCGTCCGCGGGCGGTCTGACTGCCAACGATCACCGCGTACGCCACGTTGGCTACCGCGACTTCGGCCGCGTACTCGGCGGCACCGGTCACCTTCAGTCGCGCATCGGCGCGGTCTACCCCAGGGCCCAAAGCAGCCGGTTTCATCGCACGTCCCTGGCTTGTTCGAGAGCTCGGACCAGCGTCCGCTGGACCAGCGGTGACTTGAACGCATTGTCCTTGGTGGACTTCGCGCCGACCACCGAAAGGGCCGCGACCTTTTCGAACACCTCGCGCGTCGCGCGTTGGCCTTTCAACGCTCGTTCGACTTCCGGGCAACGCCAAGGTTTGCTGGCGACGCCCCCGAGCGCGACACGCGCTTCGCGCACTTGGTCGCCTTCCATTTCGAGCGCGACTGCGGCGGAGGCCAGCGCGAACGCGAACGAGGCGCGATCGCGAACCTTGACGTACGCCGATCGTCGAGAAGACGTCGAGTTTGGCAAAAATACGTGGGTCACGAGCTCGCCTTGCTCGAGCGCGGTTTCGATGTGCGGCGTGCCGGCTGGCACCTTGTGAAAGTCGACTAGGGCGAGTTTACGTGTGCCGCTCTCCCGCCGCGTGCGGACTTCGGCGTCGAACAGCGCGAGCGCGACGCACATGTCCGACGGGTGCGCGGCGATGCAAGCGTCGCTGACGCCCAAGATCGCATGCATGCGCGAGTATCCTTCGAGGGCGGCGCAGCCGGAACCAGGGTTGCGCTTGTTGCACGCGGCCACACCGACGTCGCGAAAGTAGGCGCAGCGCGTGCGCTGCAGCAGGTTCCCGCCCACCGTGGCGCGGTTCCTAATTTGCGGCGAAGCGCCCGATAACACAGCCTGCGAAAGCGCTGGGAAGTTTGCGGAAACCAGCGGGTGATAAGCGAGTTCGGTATTGGTCAGCAGTGCGCCGAGCAGTAAGCCGTCGGGCAGCTGCTCGACCTTGTTCAGCGCGAGGCCATTCAGGTCGACCAGGCGATCCGGGCGCTCGACGTCGAGCCGAAGCAAATCGACGAGCAGAGTTCCACCGGCTATGAAGCGTGCTTCCGGCGCCTTTCCGCGGCGCACCGCGGTAGCTTCGTCGGCGCCGCGTTCGTAGTCGAAGTCTCTCATGTCGGAGCGCCGCCTCGCGCTTTCTGGATCGCGCGCACGATGTTCGGATAGGCGCCGCAGCGACAGATGTTGCCACTCATGTGCTCGCGGACTTCGGCGTCGGTGCGGGCCCGGTTCTCTTTCAAGAGTGCTACGGCGCTCACGATTTGCCCCGGAGTGCAGTAGCCGCACTGGAGACCGTCTTCGGCGACGAACGCGGCTTGCATCGGATGCAATGTGTTGCCGTCTGCCAGGCCCTCGATGGTCGTGATCTCGGCGCCCTCGACCATGACCGAAAGCAGCAGGCAGGCGTTCACCCGTTCACCGGAGACCAACACCGTGCAGGCGCCGCATTGGCCGTGATCGCAGCCCTTCTTGGTCCCGGTCAGGCTCAGACGCTCGCGCAAGGTGTCGAGCAACGAGACGCGCGGCTCGAGCTTCAGTGTATGAGTCTTCCCGTTGATTTTCAGGGTCACTTCGCGTTCGTGCGTACCTTTTGCGGCGGGCTGCGTGAGCTCTTTCGCCTTGCGCTCGTCCGGTCTGCGACACGCGGCGAGCGAGGCCGCAAGCGCGACCGTCAGGCTTGCCACGAGTAGCTCTCGCCTGGACAGGCTGATGTTGTTGTTCGGCGGTGCCGCACGCAATTGGGCCCCTGCTCGGCTGGTAGCCGCAAGTAACGTCCCGAGCGGGTCTTCCAACGTGGGCGACGTTTGCGACCAGCGGGTAACTCCCGAGCCGTCGACCACGACCAGCACCGTCTCACCCGCCGCGAGAGCCTGCTCTTCCACGCCGTGCGCGGCCATCAGCCATCTGAGCTTCTGGTGATCCTCTTCGGAGGAGCCCATGCGAAGCTCGAGTTCGTCGTCCGCGCTGAATGCATACGCTTCGTGCGGGGAGATCAAGAACAGCGCCGCACCGAGCCCGCGCAGCTCGGCGCGCAGGCGCGGCAGTTTCTCAGGCTGCGCCTCGGCCCAGCTCGAGGCGAAGCCGAGTACTACGGTCTGACCGCGGAACCCGGCAAGAGCGCCATCGCCAGGAGCCGGGTGTGCAGGCGCGGTCGTCAAGCGCGCACCGATCAGCAAGTCTCATGCCTTGCTCAGCGCAGTCTCAGGCTTCGCCGGCGATGTAGAAACTACGCTCGCTTATCGGGATCGCAGGGTAGATAGCGTCCGACGTCCCGCGCTAAAGCGCCGCGCCCGCGGTCCTTTGACACGGGCGATTCAGTGAGGTGGTCATTCGGTCGAGCCGGTGCTGACAAATCCGCCCCGTTGCATTTTGGCACCGCATCTGCGGCGGCGCCGTGCTGACAGCGAACTGCGAACGTGATCCGCTTGCTTATCGACGCGCGGCGCTAACGGCCCAGCAGCGGGAATAACCAGGCGATCCGCGAAATCGACCACGGCGCCGTTCGCTCGAGCCCGCTGGCTGTTTACCCGTCGATGCTAGGTAGAATCAGCGAAGAGTAAACGCTTCCGTTCACACGCGCTTCGCGACGGAAATTTGCGCTCACGGAAGGCCCTACGAGTGACACCACGCGCGACCGGAGCTAGCGTGAAGTCGTGCAAGAAGACGAGGCAAGTCGCGCCCCAGCGCCCGACGCCTCGGGGCGCTTCGAACGTGGTGAGCGGTCCGAGCCGCGAGTTACGGGCGATGAGCGCTTCCGCTTGCTCGTAGAAAATGTGGTCGATTACGCGATTTTGCTGCTGGATCTAGACGGCAACGTCGTCTCCTGGAATGCCGGCGCTCAGCGTGTGAAGGGGTACCTGGCCGAGGAGGTCCTCGGCCGCCATTTTTCGATCTTCTATCCGGGCGGGGAGAGCGCGCGAAGCAAGTGCGATTGGGAGCTCGAGGTCGCGGCGCGCGATGGACGCTTCGAAGAAGAGGGTCTTCGCGTCCGAAAAGACGGCACGATGTTCTGGGCCAACGTGGTCATCACCCCGGTCCGGGACGCCTCCGGCAACTTATTGGGATTCGGTATGGTGGCCCGTGACTTCACGGAAAAACGGCGAGCCGAAGAGGAGCTGCGTAGGAGCGAAGAACGGCTCCGGCTACTGATCGCCTCGGTTAGCGACTATGCGATCTTCATTCTGGATCCCACTGGCCACGTCTCGACCTGGAACGCAGGCGCCCAGCGGCTCAAGGGCTACACGGCCGAGGAGATCATTGGTCGCCATTTTTCCTGCTTTTATCCGCAGTCAGACGTCTTGGCGGGCAAATGCGAGCGCGAATTGGAGGGGGCCGAGCGTGTGGGGCGCTTCGAGGACGAAGGCATTCGCATCCGCAAAGATGGTTCGCAATTTTGGGCCAACGTAGTCATCACCCCGATTCGAGACGCCAGCGGAACCTTGATTGGGTTCGCCAAGGTCACGCGCGACCTTACCGAGCGTCGAGAGCACGAGGAAGAGCGGCTCACCCTGGCGCGCAGCGAGGAAGCGCGGCGCGTCGCCGAGGCGAACGAGCACGCCGCACGGATCGCGGCAGAGAAGCTGCGTGAGGCACGCGACAAGGCCGAGGAGAGCACGCGTCTCAAAGACGAATTTCTCGCGACCGTCAGCCACGAGCTTCGCACGCCGCTCAACGCCATCGTCGGCTGGGGTCGCATGCTGCAGACCGGCTCACTCGGCCCGGACAAGGTGACCCAGGCGATCGACACCATCGTTCGCAACGCCAGCGCGCAGAGTCAAATCATCGATGACCTGCTGGACGTGAGCCGCATCACTTCAGGGCAGCTTCGCCTGGACGTCGACTTGGTCGATATCAACCGGATCGCGAACGCCGCGCTGGACGCGGTGAACCCGGCAGCGCGAGCCAAGCAGATCACCTTGAGTCGCGAGCTCGACCCGGACGCCGGCACGATTCGCGGCGATGCCGGCAGGTTGCAGCAAGTGCTCTGGAACCTGCTCAGCAACGCGGTGAAATTCACTCCAGCGGGTGGCCGAGTTCGCATGGTGCTGTGGCGCGAGGGCTCCGCGCTGCGCATCGAGGTCATCGATAGCGGAAAGGGGATAGCTCCGAACTTCCTCGCTCGGGTCTTCGACCGTTTCAGCCAGCAGGAGGGGAGCAAGGCGCGCAGCTCGGGCGGTCTCGGGCTGGGTCTCGCGATCGTCAAACATCTGGTCGAGCTGCATGGCGGTACGGTCGAGGCGCACAGCGACGGCGAGGGCAAGGGCGCGACATTTCGCGTCAGTCTTCCGCTCGCCGCCGTGCGTTTTCCGCGGATTCCGGAAGGACCGGGCGGCTCGCCGCCGGCGCTCACCTACCCACCCGAGCTGCAAGGCTTGAGGGTGCTGGTCGTCGATGACGAGCCCGACGCGCGCGAGCTGGTGAAGGAAGTGCTCGAACGCGCTCGCGTTATAGTGACCTTGGCCGAGAGCTCCGCCGACGCGCTCGCAAAGATTGCTCAGCAAAAGCCGGACCTAATCATTAGCGACATCGGCATGCCCGGGGAGGACGGTTATGCGTTCATGCGCAAGCTGAGGCGGTTATCCCGCGACGAAGGTGGGCGAATCCCCGCCGTTGCGCTGACCGCGTTCGCACGCAAAGAGGACCGGCACGAGGCCCTGATGGCTGGCTTTCAAAGTCACGCCGCTAAGCCGATTGACCCGCAGAACTTGCTGATTCTCGCTGCCAACCTGGCGGAGCGCCACGCTTGACGGTCTTCTCGTGCTCGAACTACTGGCCGGGCCTGCGCTTCGTGCCGCTCGCCAAGTAGCTTCGTAGAAGTTCGGTAGGCTCCGCGTACTCCAGTATCGCCTCGCAAACGACGTCACTCGCGAGTCGCTTGCCGTTGATGAGTGCGACTGAAACCTTCGCATCTCCCGAAAGTTCGAGCGCGCGATAGCCGGATTTCGCTTGAAACGAGAGCACCAACCGCGCGCCATCTTGACGAAGCACGTCGAAGTCCAGATGTGAGAAAGCCTCGAGCTTTCCGGGGTTGCCCGCTGAGCGGGTGAGCGCGAGGTCGCTCACGAACGGGACAGTGGCATAGCCGAGATCGGGCGCGAGCGCCGGGTTGGTGAACACCTCGCGGTAGTGCAGCGCGAGCTCCGGGGACCGGCACTCGTGCCGCACGATGCGGGTGGCGCGCGACAGCAGGTCGCGCGGGACCGGAGCTCGTCGGAGCTCGGCTTCGACACGCGGGCTCGGCTCGAGTGGGCGCATTTGCTTGAGCACGAAGCGCGCGGGGCGCATGCCGTTCTTCAGCGCGGGCCAGCCTGCGGCGACGCGCCGGAATTCGAAGTCGAGCACCAGCGTGTGGCGTCGCTGCGCAGGCTCGAGGCCCTGGTTCAGGCGCTCGAGCTCCGAGGTCGCGATCGCCTGAGCGCGCTCGTAGAGCGAGCCGAGCTCGCTGTCCGTGAGCACGATTTGGCCCGGCTTCACGAGGGACGACAGCGAGTGGCGCTCGACCACCAACTGAGCCCCGCGCCGGCGGGTGCGAGAACTCTCGGGAATGACCGCGTGATCGGTGGGCGGATTGGTGACGCTGGTGGCACCGGGTTGCACGTCGAGCGCGAGCTCGGAAGCTTCACCCGCGACGGTGAACGTGAACACACCATTCGCCGTCTCCAGCGCATCGTCGAAGCGCGGGTGCACGAGCACGGCCATGTCGCCCGAAAGGTGGTCGATGCCGTTTTGTTCGCGCTCCTCGAACGCTTCGGCAGAAAAGTAAGAGGACCACGTGCGCCGGAGCGCGTCGGCCACGCTGGCGCGCTTCTTCGTGCCCAGGCTCGCCTTGCGCGGGTTCAGAAAGCCGGTGGAGGAGACGTACAGCCCAGCTCCGTTGAAGCCTTCGATATCTTCGACGGTGCTCGACGAGCGAAAGCGCAAGCCTTGCTCGGGTGAATAGTCGGCGAAGCGCTGCTCGAGGAACGCCTTGAACTCCGCCTTGAAGGTCTCCGGCAGCGGGGCGCTTCGCACCAAGTGGCGCACGCCGCCCTTGCGCACGACCGCCACTATCGGGCCGACGGCGCGCGGGTCTTCGTAGCTCTTGGCCAATTCCTGATCGCGCTTGGCCGGGAAATGCGCCCGAAATGCGGCCGCGCCCTCGAGCGCCAAATAGCGCAGTTTTCTGAATTTCTTGAAGTTCGGATCGGCCAGCAGCGGGCGCAAGAGCGGGAGCAGAGGCTCAATGCACTCGCGATAGGCGCGGATCGTCACCGCGACTGGCCGATCGGGCGCGTCGAACGACACTCCGGCGGCGAGCGAGCCTTCTCTTCCGCTCGAGAGTGAGCGGACCAGGCGCGCCATGCCGCTCGACTTGCCGCCGATCAGCGCTGACAACGCCGGAAGGTCGCTTGGCTCCACCCTCGAGAGGTCGACCCAATAGGGCGCGTTGCTGGCGTCGACGCGCTGAATCGCAGGGGGCACTGGCTTTATCAGCTTTAGATAGCTCGAATACTGCGCTTCCGTGATGCGTTGAAAGCGCAGCGCTTTCTCTTCGGCGACCACGACCACGGGGGCTCGTGAGCGCAGCAGGTCGACCACGTCGGGATCTTCGAGCACCCCGCCCCGGTACGCATTCACGATCTGGCGGCTGCGCGCCAAGAGGTTCAGATGCGCGAGCGGCGTTTGTGGAATTGCAGTCAAGAGCCCGCGAGCTTGGGGCAAGAATGCGGGCAGAGCGCCGAGCAGTAGGATGCTGTCCGGTTGAGCCTCCGAGATTCGCGCCAAATCGCGGACTGATTCGAGGCGGCCCGCGACGATTCCCGGGCTGTACACTTCGGTTTCCCCCGGCACGCTGACGTCTTCGTACGTCATCGTGCGCGCACGCAGGGCAGGAACCCGCTCCGATAGTCGGTGCGCGAGCTCGATTTGTTCTGGGGAGCGCGCTATCCACCGTAAGCCGCCGCGGGCTTCTGGGGGAATCACCGGCTTTAGCGTGTCGAAGAACACGCCGAGCGCTGGCTCGTCGAAGGAGTCGGTGTAATCGACCTCGAAGGCCCAGATCTCCGGGCGAGCAGGTGGCCGAGCCGGAACGTGAATCAGGCTGCCCGCCGCGACCACGCGCTCGGATTCCGCCAAGCTGAGCCGATAAAACTCCGGCGCGTACAGCCGTTGGTCGGCCATCTCGAGCTCGGACGGCAGGTCGTCCGCGTGGTCTCTCGCCCAAACCCGCGCAAGCTCCGGGGTCGCGAAGGGGTGCGGCACGAGCGTCTGCTCGCCCGGTACGCGCTGGCCATTCAATTGGCGAAACCAGTACCACTCGTCGTGAAACTGATAGTAGCGACCATCGAGAAAACGGATTCTGCGGCGAGCTGGATCCGAAAAATCGGTGATCACGAACTTTGCGCCAGCAATTTCGGGGCGCTCCGACGCGGACGCGGGCACCGCGGCGAGTTGCTGAAACTCCGCCAGCGAGTCGATTCGCTCGGTCGTGAAGTCGACGAAGCCCGCTTGCTCCAGCGCCGTGTGCGCTTTGCCGGGGTGTCCACAAGCGAACGTCAGACACAGCGCGGCGAGCGCTGATAGCTTCCAGCTCTTCCTCACCCGTGTGTCGCCTGCGGTCTCTTTCGTGCTTCGCTCGAGCAATGGATCACTAAGAGTTTCATCACCGAGACCCTGGGTCAAACCCCTGGTCGGTGAAACGCTCTCCGACTTTTGCGCACCTACGCTTCCAATAGCGAAAACACCGCGCGCGTCAGATCGCCCGGGAGAAATGGCTTGGCCAGGAACAATGTGTGCCTGCCCAGCGGCTCCGAGAGCAGCTCGGCATTTTCGCTATAGCCCGAGACGTACAGCACCCGCAGCGCCGGGTGTCGCAGGCGAAGTTGTTGCGCGAGTTCGATGCCGCCGAGCTCGGGCATCACCAAATCGGTGACGAGCAAATGGATGGGGCCGGCGTGCGCGGCGGCGCGCTCGAGCGCCTGCTTGCCGTTTCGGGCTTCGATCACGTGATAGGCGCGGAAGCCCAGGACGTCGACGAGCAGGCGACGCACGTCGTCGTCGTCGTCACACAGCAGCACGGTCTCCAGCGCAAGATCGCGCGGGGGCACGGGCTCCGCGGAGTAGCGGGTCTTCGGCCTGTTCTGACCGCGCGGCAAAAACACGCGGAATGTCGTGCCCTCTGCCAAGCGCGTTTGCACCTTCACTGCGCCGCCGCTCTGGTGGACGATGCCCTCGACCATCGATAAGCCGAGCCCGGAGCCTTGGCCGACTTCCTTGGTCGTGAAGAACGGTTCGAAGATGTGTGGCAACACCGAGTCCGGAATTCCGGTGCCCGTGTCGCTGACCGTGAGCTCCACGTATTCGCCGACCGCAAGGGGCGGCGCGGGCGAATCTTGCAGCACATCGCGCGTGGCCAGGACCAGGCGCCCGCCGTTAGGCATGGCGTCACGCGCGTTGATGACCAGGTTCAAAATCACCTGTTCGATCTGGCCGGGGTCCAAAAACAGCGGAAGAGTCGCGAAAGGAGCGGTTTCCAGCTGAATGCGATCGCCTATCAGGCGCTCCAGCATCAGGCGTAAGCGCTCCAGCATGTGATTGAGGTCGAACGCCTCCGGTTTCAACACTTGGCGCCGGCTGTACGCGAGCAGCTGCCGCGTCAGCTCGGCCGCCCGCTGAGCGCTCGCTAGCACCATCTCCGCGTGGTGTATGAGCGGGCTGCCCTCCGGCAGGTTTCGCTTCATGAGCTCGCTGTAGCCCATGATGATCACCAGCCGGTTGTTGAAGTCATGCGCGACGCCGCCGGCCAGCTTGCCCAGCGCTTCCAGCTTCTGAGCGCGGCGCAGCTGCGTTTCGAGCTGCGCGTGTTGAGCCGCGAGCTCACGGTACTCGTGGATGTCCGTAAAGCTGACGATCAGGCACTCGAGCCGCCCCTTCGCGTCGCGTGAGGCGGCTACCTCGGCGCGCACCCAACGTGGCTCACCACCGCGTGGCATCAGTCGCTTCTCGAGCTGAAAGCCGTCGATCTCCCCCTTCGCAATGCGCGCGATGGCTTCACGCTCGGCTGGCAGGTCGTCCGGATGCGTGACGTCGATCCAGAGCTGGTACGGGTCGCAATGTAGAATCTCGTCGAGCTCGATATTGAGCAGCTTCGCGTAGGCGGGGTTGGCGAAGACGTAGCGCCCGCTCACACCCGAAACGCACATGGTTGGCAGTGGGGAGCGCTCGATGGCAGCTTGAAAGCGTGCGCCCGAGCGGAGCGCCTCCGCCAAGGCGTCGCGCTCTGCTCGTACACACAAAAGCTCCGCCTCCAATGCGGAGGCCCGGTCGTCCATCGTTCAACGCTAGCAAAGGCCGTGGCCTCACGTCATCGCTGACGCGAAGCTCGGCCGGCTTTGGGCACTTCCAGCGTGAAGAGCTCCTGCCAGCTGCCAGTGAGGACCCAGCCACTTTGTGCAAGGATCACGGCACTCCAGCGGCCTGGTTCGTCCTTCGCTGCTCGCAGCGCCTGTGCGACATCCGGCGCTGGGGTGGCGAACAGACCGCACAGCACCGCTCGCTCCATGCACGTGGTCGTGCGGCGGGTCGCGGCGCCGGAATCCTTCACGAGCAAGAGGCTCTGCGCCAGCGTTTGGGCGTACGCAAACTTCGGGTCGATCACCAAACCGACCGGATCCACGAGGCCCTCTTGGCGAGCCAGCGCGTAGCTTTCGAGGAGCGTCCAGCGCACGTCCTTGAGACAGCTGAGGGCGTCGAGCTGCGACTCCGAGTGCATGCCGGATCCCCTACGCGAGCCCATTGCGGGTGCCAAGGGCCGGCCGACTATCGCGGACATTTCTCGACCGAGCTCGCGCGATTTGCCCAGCACCCAGGCTTGGCCGTGCGGCCCGCATCCCGCTCTCAACCCGAACCCAGCACCACCACGCCGGCCAACACGATCCCGATCGCCCCCCACTGCCGGCTCGTCATCGTTTCATTCAGAATGAAACGCGCGAGGACGACCGTGACTGCCGAAAAAGCAGAGCCGACCACCGGCACGATCGTCCGCGCGGCGCCGTCGCTGCCCGCTGCCAGTGCGAGCACCGCGGCCACGTCGAGCAGCCCTTGCAGCGCGGTGATGCCCCACGCGCTCGCGGTCCCCAGCCGTACGCCGCGCGCCAAGGGCGAGGCGAGCAGCGCGGCCAGAAATGCGAAGGTGCGCGAGCCCCAGGCTGCCGCGACCGGGCCGACGAGCGTCGCGCTGTGCTGAACGCAAAGAATCTGGAAAGACAGCGTCAGCGCGCACGCGCCGGCCAGCGCGCCCGTGATGCGCGCGTAGCCGCGCGGCAGCCCCTGGGCGGCGCCAACGGGATCGATCTGACTCGCGAGCGCTAAACCGCCCGCCGTGGTCACGAAAAGGCCGATCCACTCGCGGAGGGAGGGGCGCGAGCCCGCAGCGAACAGCAGCAGGACGACCAGGGCGGGGTGAACGGCGACCACGGGAGAGGCGATGCTGATCGGGCCGCGCTGCAGGGCCGCGTACAGCAACCCGAGCATCGCGTAGCTCAACACTCCAGACAGAACCAACCAAGGAAGCGCCGGGAGCAAAGGTGCCCAGGGGTGACCAGTGACGAGCAGCCACAGGGTGAGCACACCCGAGCCGGCCAGCAGAGCCCCGAGCAGCGAGCCGCCGACGCCGACCTTCCGGGTCGAGAAGCGCGCCAGGAAGTCCGCGATGCCGTAGGCAAGCGCGGTGGTGAGCCCGAGTAAGAGGCCCAAGCCAAACCTCTGCGATCAGCGCGCGCTGGCGAGAAAGGCTCGCCAGCCACCGTGCTCGCTGATTTCACGCGCGCCTTGGAGCGCGTGCGGCTCGCACGAGAAACCCTTGACCGTGCTGCCGTCGACGAGGCGGGTGCTGCCGATGGTCATGGGCGCTGGAATTTCGGCGACGAAACTGCCGAATGCCCGTTGGTCGAGCTCCCACACCTCGACCTCGATGCTCGCTCCGGGGCCGAGCGGAGCGTGCACGAGACCCGGCTTGGGAGGAATGGTATCGAGCGCGAACAAGCGATACTCGGGCGCGGTGCGAGTGGTTCGCAGCAAGCGCGCTCCCCGGGAAACCAGCTCGCGGTTCAGCGGCTGCCCCGAGAGGTGAGCTCCGGCAACCGCGAGCCAAACGAAGCCGGGTGAGGGCGCGCGTCGGGCTTCGGCCGATTCACCGCGCTCGCGTCGGGCGAGCTCGAGCAACTGCGAATCGGCGAACGCCGGTCCGATCAAGGTGACTCCGAACGGCAGCCCATTTTCGCGAAAACCCGCCGGTACGGCCAGCGCCGAAAGATCGAGCAGATTCACGAAATTGGTGTAGGTGCCGAGATTTTGATTGAGGCCGAGTGGATCGGCGAGCACAGCGTCGATTGTGTAGTGCGAGGGCGCGGTGGGCACGAGCAGCGCGTCGATCGTTTGCCAAACCTTCTCGGTCTTGCGCTTGAGTTCGGCCAGACGGTAGCTGCCCTCGAACGCATCGCGCGCGCTATAGCGTCGCGCTCCTTCGAGAATGCCGCGTACCACTGGGTGCACGGCCGCCGCGCTGCGCTCGAAGAACGGGCCGAGCGCTGCCAAGCGCTCCGCGACCCACGGGCCTTGATAAAGAAGGCTGGCCGCATCGCGAAACACCCGCAAATCCACCTCAATCAGCTCCGCGCTGAGGGCGGCGAAACGGCTCACCGCGGCCTGATACAGGCGCGCGCTTTCGTCGTCTCCGAAAAACTCCAGACTCTCGGCGCTGGGGACGCCGAGTCGCACGCGCTCCGGCAAGCGGGCCTGCACCGTGGGCTGCGGGCGCGAAAAGGGATCCTCGACATCATAGCCAGCGCACACTTCGAGGAGCAGCTCCGCGTCGGCCAGGTTCGAAGCGAAAATCGAGACGCAATCGAGCGAGCGGCAGGCGGGGACCACACCGCGGCTGCTCAAGAGGCCGCGCGTCGGCTTGACCCCGACCAGGTCGTTGAAACCGGCGGGCACGCGCCCCGAACCAGCGGTGTCAGTGCCGAGCGAGAAACCGACGTCGCCGCGCGCGACTGCAACCGCCGAGCCCGAGCTCGAACCGCCCGAGATGTAGCGAGAGTCGAAGATGGACGAGCACACTCCGTAGGGTGATCGTGTGCCGACCAGGCCGGTCGCGAACTGATCGAGGTTGGCCTTACCGATCACGATGGCTCCCGCGGCGACCAGGCGCTCGACGACCGGCGCACTCCGCTCGGGAACGTAGGAAAACTCGGGACAAGCCGCGGTGGTAGCGAGGCCGGCCACGTCGATGTTGTCTTTGACGGCGAATGGGACGCCAAACAGCGGGCCGTGCTCTGCTTCACGCTCCGCGCGCCCGAGTGCGGCGAGCGCCGCTTCGAACGGCTGCAGCGATATCCAGACCGGCGCCACGCCCGCGCGCTCGATGTGCGCGTAGACCGACTCGAGCACGTCCCGCGGGCGCTTTTGAGCCGCTCGGTAGGCCGCGACCAGTGTTCGAGGCGAGAGCTCGTTCACGGCTCGGCTCGCATCAGCGCGACACGCTGGCCAGGGGTGACCGCCTTTCCTTCGCTGACGCAAAGCTCGATCACCGTACCGTCGTGGCTCGCTTCGACCGTGACTTCCATTTTCATCGACTCGACCACCAGCAACGTGTCGCCACGCCGGACACGCGCGCCACGCTCGACAGTGACCTTCCAGACGCTGCCCGGAACGTGGGACTCGATGGCGTGCGTGCCTTCCGGCAGCTCGGTCTCGCTGCCTTCGGCCGTCACGGACGACTCCGCTTGCGTGGAGTAGCCGAGCTGGCCGCTTTCGACCCAGCGCTGCCGCTCGGCGTCGAAAGCGGCTTGCTGGCTCGACTTGAAGCTTTGGATACTGGCGCTGTTTTCTCGTAAGAATTGCTCGTATTCGCGCAGCCGGAAGGTGCCGGGCGTGACCTCGATCGCGAACTTTCCGTGCAAGAACGCGGCGCGCTGCTCGAGCAGCTCCTCCGCGCTCACCGGATAGAACTGGATTTGATCGAAGAAGCGCAGCAGCCAGGGCGTACCCGGCACGAAATCTCGTGTGGTGCGGAAGCGATTGTAAACCTGAAGGGTACGACCGACGAACTGATAGCCGCCGGGGCCCTCCATGCCATAAATGCAGAGGTAGGCGCCGCCGATGCCGACCGCGTTCTCCGGCGTCCACGTGCGCGCCGGGTTGTACTTCGTGGTGACCAGGCGATGCCGCGGATCGACTGGTGTCGCGACCGGCGCGCCCAGGTATACGTCTCCGAGACCCAACACCAGGTAGCTGGCGTTGAATACGATGTCGTGCACGGCTTGCTCGGAGTCGAGGCCGTTGATGCGGCGGATGAACTCGATATTGCTCGGGCACCAGGGTGCGTCGGGGCGCACCGATTGCGTATACTTGGAGATCGCGAGACGCGTCGCGGGGTCGTCCCAGGAGAGCGGCAGGCGCACCACGCGCGTCGGTACTTCGACGTCGTCGATCGCGGGCAGCTCCTCCTCGGCGCGCGTCAGCGCGTCGAGCAGACGCGCGGCGGGGAGCAGCGCGCTGTCGAAATGGATCTGTAGCGAGCGAATCCCGGGAGTAAGATCGATGATTCCAGGGAGACGGCTGCCCTCGAGCCAGGTCATCAGCGCGTGCACGCGGAGCCGCAGCCGCAGATCGAGCACCAGCGGGCCGTATTCGACGAGTAGGTATTTGTCGCCCGCTCGCCGGTAGACGACCTGCACTCGCTCGGGGCTCTCCGCCGACTGTTTCAGGACCGCGCCGCGCGGGGCCACGGAAAGGAGGGGCTCCGCTTTGCTGGCCGACAAGCTACCAAGTAGCTCGTTCTGCGCTACTTCAAGCGCGGCCGCTCGTTCTGGATCGAGCGCAACGAAGCGCACGCGGTCGCCAGGACGAAGTTGACCGAGCTTCCACAGCTCACCCGCGACCACCGTGGCGGGGCACACGAAGCCGCCCAAGCTCGGGCCATCCGGACCGAGTAGAATCGGCATGTCGCCGGTGAAGTCGATGGTGCCGACTGCATAGGCCACATCGTGGATGTTCGAAGGGTGGAGCCCGGCCTCGCCGCCATCGCGGCGCGCCCACTCGGGCTTCGGCCCTACCAAACGCACGCCGGTGCGGTTGGAGTTGTAGTGAACCTCCCAATCGGTCGAAAACAGCGTGTCGATGTCGCGCTCGGTGAAGAAATCCGGCGCGCCGTGCGGGCCGTAGAGCACCCCGATTTCCCAGCGACGCTCGTAGCTCGGTATCAGGCTTTCCGGCGCAGCCTGCGAGGCTTCGAGCGGCCCGTCATTGCCCAGATGCAAGACGTCGCCTCGGCGCAGCGCTCGCCCCCCGTGGCCGCCGAAGCCGCCTAGTGTGAAGGTGGTGCGGCTGCCCAGATAGGCGGGTACGTCGAAGCCGCCGCGCACCGCGAGCGCCGTGCGACAGCCCGCGCCCGTGATGGCGCCGAGGCGCAGCGTTTGGCCGCGCCGCACGCGCACCGGGCGCAGATAGGGTACCGGTTCGTCGTCGAGGGTCGCTGGCATGCGCGCGCCGGTGAGCGCGATCAGCGCGTCCACGGAGAAGCGCAGGCTGGGGCCCGACATGGTGAGCTCGAGCGCCGCGGCGCTTTCCGGGTTGCCGACGATACGATTGGCCAGGCGGTGAGCGAACGAGTCCATGGGGCCCGAGGGCGGAATACCCACGTTCCAATGCCCGAGGCGCCCGGGGTAGTCGACCAGGATGCTGAAGGTGCCGGGCGCGGCGACCTCGACCGTCGCGCTTTGAAACGCGAAGCGTTTCAGGCTCTGCGTGGTGAGCTCGCCCGCGCCGAGCACCGGGTCGGCGCACAGCTGCCGCAAGTAAGCGAGGTTCGTCTCGACGCCACCGATGCGCGTGGCATCGAGCGCCTCGCGCAGGCGTTCGAGCGCCTGCTCGCGACTTTTTCCGTGCACGATCAGCTTGGCCAGCAAGGGATCGTAAAACGCAGAAATTTCGCTGCCGACTTCGACCCAGCCGTCGACCCGAGCGTTGGCGGGAAACGTGACCTCGGTGAGAAGACCCGCGCTTGGCTTGAATTCGCGCGCCGGATCTTCGGCGTACAGCCGCACCTCGATCGCGTGCCCCGAGGCGGTGATGGGCTGGGCCAGATCGGGCGGATCGCCGGCGGCCGTACGCACCATCCACTCGACCAGATCGACTCCGGTCACCGCTTCGGTCACGCCGTGCTCGACTTGCAGGCGCGTGTTGACTTCGAGAAAGTAAAATTCCAGGCGATCGGCGTCGTATACGAACTCCACGGTACCGGCCGAGCGATAGCCAACCGAGCGGCCGAGCTTGACCGCCGCCGCGCACAGCTCCGCGCGGACGCCTGCATCGAGCGCGGGCGCGGGCGTTTCTTCGATCACCTTTTGGTTGCGGCGCTGCGCCGAGCAATCGCGCTCACCGAGGTCGATCACCTGTCCACGGCCGTCGCCGAACAGCTGCACCTCCAAGTGCCGCGCGCGCACCACGAAGCGCTCGACGTACACGCTGGCGTCGCCGAAGTTGTTTTGGCTCAGGCGCTTGACGCTCTCGAAGGCCTGTCGGAGCTCCGCCTCGTCGTGCGCGAGCTGCATGCCGATGCCGCCGCCGCCGGCCGAGCTCTTCAACATCACCGGGAAGCCGACACGAAAGGCTTCGGCGACCGCGTGCTCGACATCGCGCAAGAGTGCGCTGCCTGGGAGCAGCGGAAGCCCCGCTTTTTGGGCTAGGTCGCGGGCAGTGTGCTTCAGCCCGAAGGCGCGCAGCTGCGCCGGGGTCGGGCCAATGAACGCAATGCCGAGCCCTTCGGCGGCTTCGGCGAAGTCGGCGTTCTCACTGAGAAAGCCGTAGCCCGGGTGGATGGCGGAGGCGCCGCTGATGCGCGCGGCGTCGAGCACCGCGCCGGCTTTCAAATAGCTTTCCTTCGCTGGCGCCGGCCCAATGCAGATCGCGCGATCCGCCTCCAGCACGTGGCGCGCGTGGCGGTCGGCTTCGGAATAGATCGCGATCGAACGGACGCCCATGCGGCGCAGGGTTCGTTCGATGCGACACGCGATCTCACCACGGTTGGCAATCAGTACGCTCTCGAACATGGCTCTGCATTCGTTCGGCCGCGCGCGGCCGCTCACTCCGGCGCGGGAAACGAGGAAGCCCGAGGACCCGAACCGCTTCGCAAGCTCACCGGTTTGTGACGGGGCTTCGCGCGCGGGGGCTCATTCCCATGCGTTCGGACACCCGATGATTCGGGCCCACGGGCTTCCCAGTTCCTCGCGCCAGCACGGGATTGGAACATGGTAAAAGCTCGGGGACTCAGGCCGCCGCGCTCCAAACGAGCACGCGGATCGGCGTTGGATTGTAGGCGTTACAGGGATTGTTGAGTTGTGGGCAGTTGGAGATCAGCACTCTCACGTCCATCTCGGCGCGGAGCTCCACGTAGCGGCCGGGCGCCGAAAGGCCGTCTTCGAAGGTCAATTTGCCCTCCGGCGTGACCGGTACGTTCATGAAGAAATTGATGTTGGCCGGCAGATCGCGCTTGTTCATGTCGCTCGTGCAGCAAGCGAGCGTGAGCAGAAACGTATCCCGGCAGCTGTGCATGAACTTCTTCTCGAGCGCGTAGCGCACTTGGTTCGATTCGGCCGCGCATGCGCCGCCGAGCGTGTCATGGCGCCCGCAGGTGTCGGCCACGATGGTGAGCAGGGTGTTCCCCTCGCTCGAGAGCAGCGCGCTGCCGGTCGAGAGGTAGATGTTCCCCTGCTCGCGCACGGTGTCTACCGCGCTGTAGCGGTCGCTCGGGTCGTGTGCGTTGTAGAACAGGGTGTCGACCGCCTGGTTCCCTTCGAGATCCACGATCCTGAAGCGCTCGCCCTTTTTCAGGGTCTTGGTGAACCCGGCGCCGGACTCGACCACTTGCTCGAAAATCGCGTGTTTGGGGTCGAGTGTGCTTTCGACGAGCGACATTCCCGGGCTCCTCAGGCGAAGTAGGCTTCGGTGAGCGCGAAGCCGCGCGCGTTCTCGGGCCGCGAGAGGCGGCAGGGGTCGCTCTCTCCCGCGGGCGCGCCGCCCTGGACCCTGAGCGCTACCGGTTTTGGCGCGTAGGTGGGGTTCGGATCGAGCGGATGCGGCGTGTTCGACAGCACCACCAGGGTGTTGAGCTCGGCGCGCAGCGTGACACGCCCGCCCGGTTTGCCGGGGCTCTGCCAGCCGAGCTTGCCTTCGGCGTCGACGCCGACCTTCACGAAGAAGTTCACGTTCGCGACGATATCGCGTTTGCCGAGCTGATACTTGCCGAGCTCGACCAGGAAATTGTCGCGAGTGTTGCGATAAAAATCGTTGCGCAGCGTCTGATACGAGCCCTCACCGTACTTCTTCAGGCCGTGAGCGCGCGTGCCGTGCCCGGTAATCGTATCGTGCCAACCCACGCTGTCCTGGACGATCGAGCACAAGACTCGACCCATGTCCGAGTACAGCACGAAGCCAGCGGTGAGCCGGGCGATGTGCTGCGCCTTCAGCGTGTCGGGCATGTTGTAGCGCTCGCCGAGCTCGTCGGCGTTGAAGAACAGCGCCGCCACAGCTGCACCGCCCTCGAGGTCCGTGAGCTCCAGCGTTTGTCCACGGCGCAGCACGCGCGACCAGGCTTGGCCGCCGCGTAGGCGCTCTTCCAGCACTCGGCTTTGGGAACTGGGGTCGGTCATCACACGTCTCTCGCCGCGGTCGCCAGAAGGCACGATCGCGTTCGTCGCTCAGCGACTCGGGCGGCCGAATCAAGCAGCGACTGAGGTGATGCTACCCGGGCCCTGTTTCGGCTCTGTTTCACGATGGTGAATCAGTTGCTCGAGCCGCTTTTTGGTGGCCAAGAAGTGTCCAGACAAGAATTGCTCGGGGTTTCGTGCTCGCGCCACCGGAACGTCAATCACCTCGAGCACGCGGCCGGGGTTTGCGCCGAGCACCACCACGCGATCCGAAAGATAGATGGCTTCGTCGAGATCGTGGGTGATGAACAGGATGGTGACATCCACGCGCTCCCAGATCTTCAGCAAATGAGCCTGCATGCTGGCGCGTGTTTGCGCGTCGAGCGCGCCGAACGGTTCATCCATCAACAGAATGCGGGGCTCGTTTGCCAGCGCGCGCGCGATGGCGACGCGCTGCTTCATGCCGCCCGAGAGCTGAGCCGGGTAGTGGTTCGCAAAGTCCGAAAGGCCCACGAGATCGAGCCATTCCATGGCCTGCTGTTCGGCCTTGGCCTTCTTGATGCCCTTCATTTTGAGGCCGAACATCACGTTCTTCTTCACGGTCAGCCAGGGGAACAAGGTGTAGCCCTGAAACACCATGCCGCGATCTGCGCCCGGGCCGCTCACCGTGTGGGTATCGATGTGCACCGCGCCGGAGGTCGGCGTTTCGAGCCCGGCCACGATGCGAATCAGCGTGGATTTGCCGCAGCCGGACGGCCCAATCACGCTGATGAACTCGCGCCGTCGGACCTCGAAGCTCACGTCGGAGAGCGCCGTGACTCTGCCCTCGCTGCTCTCGTAGCAGCGACCGAGCCCGGCGATGCTCATCACGCACGGGCGCTGGCGCAGCTCGTTCACGCGGGTGGCCACCTCGTCGGTGTGGTGCAGATAGCTCGGAAGTTCCAGGCGGTCGTTGTTGGTCATGGGATATCTCTTTGAGGGGAGCGAACCTTTTAGGTTCCCGCGGGCGGGCTGCCGACCGTGAGCGGCGAAAGTCGCGTGCGCGCGCTGAACGCGCGCGAGAGCGCGCGAGACCACCGGGAGAACGCCGTGTTACCGCTCTCCCACGGGAACAAGAAGCGACCGAGGAACGCCAGCACCTGGTCGGTAACCAGGCCGATGACGCCGATCATCACGATGCCGGCGTACACGTTCTCGAAGTGCATGTAGCGCTGTTGCTGGTACAGAAACGCGCTAATTCCGGACTTTTCACCGATCAGCTCGGCCACCACCAAGTAAGTCCAGGCCCAGCCAATCAGGATGCGCATGTCACGGTAAAGGGCGGGCAGCGCGGCGGGTATCACCACGTGGGCCAGGAGCTGGCGGTTGCTCGCCCCCAGCGTCTGCGCAGCGTGAAGCAGGGAAGGGTCGACCGAGCGCGTGGTGTTGGCCACCACCAACACCATCTGAAAAAAAGTGCCGATGAAGATGATGGTGATCTTGGGTTCGTCACCCAGCCCGAGCACTGCCACCGCGAGCGCGCCGAAGACCGGCGCGGGCATGTAGCGGATGAAGTCGACGAACGGCTCGAAGAGCCTGGAAAACAACGCGAACGAACCGCACAGAATGCCGAGCGGCACGCCCAGGAGCGCCGAGCAGAGAAACCCCCAGAAGATGATCTTGCAGCTTTGCAGCAGGCTTTCGTGCAGCCAGTAGTCACCGGTGCGCTGCGGCGGCGTGGTGAACGCCGTGTAGAAGGCGGCGCCGACCTCGTGGGGCGCTGGTAGGAAAATCGGGTTTGCTCGGCTGCCCCGCGCCAATGGCTTACCAGCGCGCGCAAGCTCCTTGTTTCGCTGCTCGAACACGTCCAAATCGACGCGCTGACCGGCTGCGATGAAGTCGTATTGCCCGCTGACCTTCGAGTCCCCCGGATCCTCGACCAGCACCAACGGGTGCCAAATGAAGGGCACGTAGCTGATCAGTGACCAGACCAGCAGCGGCAACGCGAAAGCCAGCAGACCCACTGCGAAGCTTTCGCGCCGCGCGAGCGGGGTGCGAACGGCGAGCCAGCGCGGCGGGCGCCGCCCAGCGCCTGACGAGAAGGCGCTGGGCGTGGTCGAGGGCTGGTCGCTGCTCTTCACCCGCTCTACTCACTTCATGGCTTCTTCAGCCAGGCTCGGGTCGAGGTACTCCTCGACCTTCATCGCTTCCTTGTAGACCTTGTTCTTCACGTTGAAGTCGTCGACGATCTTGCTCGAGCCGTACACCGATTCGAGCGTCTCGGCCTTGGCCCAGCGCGCCTTGGCTTCGGCCAAATCCATGATGTAGGTACCTTTCATCAGCGGCTTGTAGACCTCGGGCGTGAGCCCCACGCGCGCGCTCATGATTTTCGCCGCTTCATCCTGGTTCTTTTCGTCTTTGATGAATTTGGCGACTCGATCCCAAACCTTCACCACCTTGATCCAATCCGCGCGCCGGTCCGCCAGGCTCTTCGGGTTCACGACCAGCTCGTCGTAGATGATTCCGGGCACGTTGGCGCTGGTGAAGATGGGCGTGGAACCCGGCACGAGCTTCAGCGCCGAGCCGCTGTTGGGCTGCCAAGCGGCGATCGCGTCCACACCGCCGGACTTCAACGTTTGTGGCGTCTGGTCGGTGGGAACGTTGACGATCTTGATGTCCTTGTCGGTCAGGTTCGCCGACTTGAGGGCGTACATCAGCAGCAGATGGTCGACGAAGCCGACCTCCACCCCGACCTTTTTGCCCTTGAGCTGCGCCACCGTGGTGATGCCGGGCTTGGCCACGATCATGTCGTTGCCGTTGCTGTAGTCGTTGATCAGGATGCCGACGCTCTTGCCGCCGCTCGAACCGGTGACGAGCGCGTCGCCGTTGGTGACGCACACCGCGTCGACCTTGCCGGCCGAGTAAGCCTCCATCGAGGGCACGTACTCGAACCATTTGAAGTCGACCTCGACGCCTGCCTCTTTGAACCAGCCCTTCTGGATGGCGATTTCCCAAGCTACCCAGCCGGGCCAGTCGCTGTATGCAATGCGCAGCGCCGGGCCGCTCGGGGTCGGGGGAGGGGCCGGTAGGGGCGCCGCTGCGGTCACCGCCGAGGCCGGGGTGGCAGCGGCTGCCTTTTCTTCGGTACCCCCGGACGAGCTAGGAGAGGACTTGTTGCACGCCGTGGCGAACAGCGACAGCGCGAAGAGTCCGACGAGCCGAACGATCGGATTCATGACGGGACCTTTCGTTCGGTGAGCCTGCGAAGCGCCTAGGATGATGCGCGGCCTCATGTTGCGAAATTATGTCGAGTTGGTTTCCTTCTCGGATTGGCGGTTGTCGCCGGCCCCCGGCACTGGATAGAAAGAAGCTCTGATGGAAAAGCGCCTAACCCGTCGTCAGTTTTTGAGCCTTGCGCTCACCACCGCCGGCGCTTGTCTCGGCCCGACCGGCTGCGCCTCGGATGACTCGGACGCGGGCGAGGGGACCAGCCCGTTCTTTCCACAGTCGGTTGCGTCGGGCGACCCGAGGCCCAACAGCGTGGTGCTCTGGACCCGGGTACACGACGTCGAGCGCCCAGACCAGGATCTGGAACTCGAGCTCGAGCTCGCGACCGACGCCGATTTCAAGGAAGCGCTGGCCCTGGACGGCCGTGGGGTGCGTTCACTGGTTGCGGAAGCGGGGTTCGACCACGCGGTCCGCGTGCGCGTCGACGGGCTCCTGCCTTCGACCTACTACTACTACCGCTTCAGCTACGAGGGCAGCGCGGGGCGCGTCTCGACTCGAGTTGGGCGCACCAAGACTGCACCGGCCGACGACGATCCGCGCGCTGTGCGTTTCGCGGTGGTGTGCTGCCAGGATTACAACGGCCGCTATTATCACGTGCACCGCCGGCTCGTGAGCGAGGAGCTCGATTTCGTGCTCCACCTCGGCGACTACGTTTATGAAACGGTAGGCTTGCCGCCATTCCCCGCTGGCAGCCGTCAAGTGACGCTCGGAAACCCGAAAGACGCGCTGGTGCTGAACGGCGGCGCGGCGCTGGCAGTGCGCACGCTGGACAACTATCGCGATCTGTATCGAACCTATCGCTCGGATCGCGACTTGCAGGCGCTGCATGAGCGCTTCCCAATCATCGCCATTTGGGACGACCACGAGTATTCCGATGATTGCCACGGCGCAACCGCGACTTACTTCGACGGTCGCCGCGACGAGACCGATCTCGAGCGCCGCGCCGCGGCCGATCAGGCTTGGTTCGAGTACATGCCGGTGGATTTCAGCGCGGCACCGACCTCGAGCTGGGATCCGAGCCAGGACTTCCCCGACAACCTCAGCATCTATCGCAGCTTCGGCTTTGGCCGGCACCTCGAGCTCGTGCTCACCGATCTGCGCCGCTACCGGCCCGACCATTTGGTGCCCGAGAATGCGCTTCCTGGCGCCATTTTCGTGACCGACGTGGAACTCGGCGCGGACGCGCCGAGCGAACTCGTGCCCTACGTCGAAATCGATAGCTACGCGGATGGCGAATATCAGAGCGTGCTGCGCGCCCATGCGGTCGAGCTCGAGCTCGACGCCGACAGCGTCACCGGCAAAGTGAGCGCGCCATGGATCAACGCAGCGCTGGCGAAGCTGACCGCCGCGAACGTGCCTGACCCGATTGCGCTCGACGACGCCACGCTGGCACGCGGCTATTCCTACGCGCAGGTGCTGAAGGCTTCGCAATTTTCCCAGGTTGGCGCGCGCTATCTGGTGGCGGAGGCGCCGTTCCATGCGCTTTCCGCGGCGCGCAACCGCGAGACCGACGGCGCCGCTCAGCGCGTGATGGGCGACGCGCAGCGTGCCTGGTTTCTCGACACGCTGGCGCGCTCCGAGCGCACGTTCAAGGTCTGGGGCAGCGAGGTCGCGTTCATGCCGAAGGTGATCGACCTCAGCACCAACATGACCCTGCCCGAGGAGCTTCGGCGCAGAATCTTGATCTCCGCCGAGGATTGGGACGGTTTTCCGGACGAACGCCAGGCGCTCCTGAACGCGCTGGGCGAGATCGACAATTTGGTCGTCCTATCCGGGGATTTGCATTGCTTCTTCGTTGGCACACCCTTCGATCCGAGCGCGCCGGAGCGGCGGGTGATCGAGTTCTTGACCGGCAGCGTGACCTCGACCACCTGGCTCGAAGCGACGACGGCGATCATCGCCTCTGACCCCACGCTGCCCAAGGGCGCTGCGTTTCTCGTCGCCGGCGTGGGCGGCTTACTGCAGGACCCGGTGACCCGGCCGAACCCGCATCTGGCGTTCGAGGAGCTCTCTAAGAACGGCTTTTCGATCATCGACGTCGACGGCGACGCGCTGCGCGCCGAGCTGTTGATGATCCCTGCGGCCGATCTGAAGCTTGCGCCGGGCGAGCTGTCCGGGCCGCTCGCCAAGCGCTTCACGAGCGCGCGCTTCCGCGTGCAGAGCGGCTCGAAGACCCTGGAGCGCGAGCAAGATGGCGCCTACACGCGCTGGGACACCGAAAGCGCGAGCTGGGTCGCGGCCTGACGCGAGCTCAGCCAGGATCGCTCAGGCCCGATCGCTGCGTGATCGCGGCGGGGCAGGCGATCTGCTTGTACACGAAGTTCGGATTGTCCGCGGCGTTGAACCAACCGAGGAACCAGTCGCAGCCCGCTTGCAGCTCGGGCTTGCCCGAGAACACGGTCATGCACTTGTTCTTCACGCAGTTCTTGTCGCCGTTGCAACCTGCGAGGAAGCCGCCGTACTGCGAGCCGAGATCGCTGGTTCCCCACTGGCTGCTGCAGGCGTTGAGCGCGCCGACGCCGCCGCCGGGGATGAGCAAGTCGAACTGATCCTGTGCCACGCCGCCGTTGTTGATGACCTGGATGATCATCGTCTTGCCGTTCAGCGATTGAGCGCCGGGGTTATTGCCGTTGTGACCACTGCCCGTGAACTGAACCTGGAAGCAACGCCCGCAGACGTAGTTTCCACCGGAAGCCGCCGCGAAGCCGTACGAGAGCGTGTCGCTCACCGACCAGGGCGCGCCGCTCCAGCACATGTACGCGCTGCCGCCGCTTTCGCAGGCGTTTTTCGTGTCTGCGCTGCCGAGCACCTGGTTTTCTTTGCTGCAGGAGTTCATCGGGTTGCCGCTGCGCAGGTTGCCTTTCCAGCCGCACGCGGGCTTGCAGCAGTCCCAATAACGCGAGGCCCAGGCGTTCTGCCCGCCCGTGATGGGTGGCGGCTGGGTGACGTTGCCGCTTCCGCCCGTGCTGCTGCCACCGGTGTTGGTGGTGCCGCCCGTGCTCTTGGAGCCGCCGGTGTTGCCGCTGTTGCCGCCGGTGTTCTTCGAGCCACCGCTCCCGCTGCCGCCGCCGTTACCGCTGCCACCGGTGTTGCCGGTGCCCGAGCACTTGCCGCACGAACGCTGACACGACATGCCGAGCCAGTCCTGACTGCACCAGCCGTACTCGACGGCGTGCGCGCAGGTGTCGCCGTTGTTGGGCGGAAGGTCACTACAGTTCGAATTGCTGCCACCGGTGTTCGCGCCGCCGCCCATGCTGGAGCTACCACCGTTGGTGGAGCTGCCGCCCGTGTGGGCGCCGCCGTTGGTCGAGCTGCCGCCGTTGGTCGAGCTGCCGCCATCGCTCGAAAAACCGCCGGTGTTCGGTGTGGAATTGGTTCCACCCGTGGACGAAAGCGAGCCGCCGGTCGACGCTGCGACACCACCCGTGTTCGTGGACGTCCCGCCGGTGCCAGTAGACTGACTGCCGCCGGTCGTCGTCGTGCTTGGGGGCCCCCCGCCGCTCGAGCCGGGACCGTCCTGAACGTCGGTTACCCCACTGACGCACGAGGCCAGAAGAACGAGGGTTGCTACGCTGGTGAGCGCGACGGCGCCGCGGCGGGCGTGGCGGATGTAAGTCATTCACCTTCCCGGTATCACCTGAAGGGCGTCAAGGCGAGCCCGGGGGTGTAACCTTTTTGCTCGCCGTCCTACCTGAGCGAAAAATTCTGACTATGAGTGCAAAATCCGTTCGGAACGAGAAGCACATCTCACGCTGGCCCCATCCAATAGGATATCGGGCCGGAACTGATTAGGCCTAATCCCATGCTCGAAGGCGTCACGATCGAACAACTTCGCACGTTGGCCGCGGTGGCCGAAGCGGGCAGCTTTTCCGCGGCGGCACGCAAACTCGGGCGCGTGCAAGCGGCCGTGAGTCAGTCGATTGAGCGCTTGGAGACCCAGCTCGGCCTACGGCTCTTCGATCGCTCGGGACGAGTGCCAGTACTAACACAACAGGGTGAAGCCGTGGTGGCTGCGGCGACCGCGGTGCACGGCGGGCTCGATGCGCTCGACGAGTTGGTCGCGAATCTGAAGCGTGGCGCAGAAACGAGGCTTTCGATTGCTGTCGACGTGTTGTTCCCGACCTCCTCGCTGATAGGCTTCGTGAAAGAGTTTGCGCGCGAACATCCAGCGGTCGAGCTGACGCTGTACACCGACGTGCTCTCCGCGGTGACCGCGCACGTGCGCGAAAAGCGCTCGACCTTCGGTGTCGCGATCGAGGATGCCGATTTTGGCGGGCTCGATCGCCGGCCGATTGCAGAAGTTCGCTTGCTGCCGGTCGCCGCGAGTTTTCATGCGCTGGCTATGCACGCGCCGCCGCTCGGCCCGGCGAGCCTCGCAGAGGCGGTTCAGATCGTGCTCAGCGAGCATCACCAGGAGGGCGATCGCGCTACCAGCGATCACGGCGTATTTTCCACGCGAACTTGGCGCGTGGTGGATCTCGCGACCAAGCAAGCGCTGATAGAAAATGGGCTCGGCTGGGGACACTTGCCGGAGCACTTGGTGCGCGAGCAGCTGCGCGCGGGCGTGCTGGTCGAGTTGCCGCTCGAGCCGTGGGGCGGTGTCGCGCCGCGGCGCGCACTGATTTTGGTGTGGCGGCCGAGCGCGGTGGTCGGGCCGGTGGCAAAGTGGGCTCAAGGTCGCTTGTCGGAGCTTTGCCAGCAAGCGGTCGCGGCCCAAGGCCCCGCCTCTCACACGGTGTGATGGCTGTCATCACCCGCAGCCCAGTTTCGCCACGGAAGCCCCGAGTTACCTTGCTACACCATGACCACCACACAAGTTGCCACGGCGACCAACCCTGGCGAGAAGCAACGACCTAGCCGCAGCGTGGAAGCGATCCATCGCAGCACCGATTTTCATTGGGTGGGCGACGGCTTTCACGTTTCCACCTATTTCCCGAGCCAGAAGCTGCCATCGGAGCGGGTGAGCCCGTTTCTGCTCATGGACTACGGTCCTCCGGCTTCGTTCGCCCCGCTCGAGCAAGGCAAGCGCGGGGTTGGGTGGCACCCGCACCGCGGCTTCGAGACCGTGACCTTGGCCTGGGAAGGGGCAGTGGCCCATCGCGACAACGCCGGACACTCCGGCGTGATCGGGCCCGGCGACGTGCAATGGATGACCGCGGCCTCCGGCATTTTCCACGAGGAGTATCACGAGGAGAACTTCACCCGGGCGGGTGGGAAGATGCACATGATGCAGCTCTGGGTGAATCTCCCGAAGAAGGACAAGACCGCGCCGCCTGGCTACCAGCCGATCCCGTCCGCGCACATTCCGGTGGTCTCGCTGGAGGGCGGCAACGTGCGGGTGATCGCCGGCGAATACGCTGGCGAGCGGGGGCCGGCCAAAACCTTCACGCCCATCACCATGCTCGACGTCACGTTGAGTGCGGGCGCGCGGGTCGAGGTGCCACTGCCCAGCAGCTACAACGTGCTCGCGGTGGTCGCGAAAGGGCGCGTCAGTGCGGCGGGCCGCTCTGCCGGCGCGGGTGAGCTCGTGCTGTTCGGGGCGGACGGCGACGCGATCGAACTCGTCGCCAGCGAGGAAGCGCACGTGATCGTGCTCGCCGGGGAGCCGATTAGAGAGCCGATCGTTCAGTACGGTCCGTTCGTGATGAACACGGTTCAGGAGATTCAGCAGGCGATGCTCGACGTGAGCCGCGGCAAGTTCGGGCCAATTCCGGACTGAGGCGTGCCGGGGTCGCGCGTGCGGGCCGCCTGACATTTCCCTACATGCGTGAAGACGACGAGCGCCGCGAGGCGACAAAATAGTCAGAGCCTTTCGAATTTCTGTTGGAGCTACGCGCCGGCCGAGTGATCTTTTGAGATCAGGCCCCATGCGAAATTTCCTTGGCTCTTTGTCGCGCGCCGCTCGTCGTCGCTTGTTGGTTTGTGGAGTCGCGGTTGCGGTCGGTTGCAGCTCGGTTCCCGAGGTGGCCGTGCCCAACGGAGACGATGGACCGGTAGCGGGCACGGGAAATAGTACCGGCGGTAGCGACTCGCATACCGGTGGTCGCGGGGTCGTGGTCGGCCCCGGCGACGCAGGCAGCGCGGGCGTGGGCGTGGGCGGCGCGGCTGGCGGTGACACCGGCGGCGACATGGGGGTTTGCGGCGATGCGACCATCGACGCCAGCGAAGGTTGCGACGACGGTAACGCGCGCAGCGGTGACGGCTGCGACGGTAACTGCAAAGTCGAGAACGGATACGTCTGTGAAGCACCCGGCGAGCCGTGTACCAGCACGCTGGTGTGCGGCGATGGTCTGCCTGGCCCCGACGAGGCGTGCGATGACGGCAACGCGACTTCGGGTGACGGCTGCTCCGAAAAATGCGCGGTCGAGAGCGGGTTTTCCTGCACGAATTACGGTGAGCCCTGCACGCCGACCAGCACCCCGGTCGAGTGCGGAAACGCGATGACCGAGTTCGGTGAGACTTGCGACGACGGTAACACCACCTCTGGTGACGGTTGTTCCAAGTCTTGCCAAACCGAGGACGGTTACACCTGCAACGGCGCGACCTGCACGCTCAACGCGGCTTGCGGTGACGGCGTCTTGAACTCGGGCGAGCAGTGCGACGACGGCAATCGTACTCCCGGTGACTGCTGCAACGGCAACTGCGTGCTCGAGTCGAACTGCGTGTGCGCCACACCCACGGCGGGCAAGGGTCCGCAGGTGTGCACTTCCACGATTGTCTGTGGCGACGGCGCCGTGAGCGGTGACGAAGCCTGCGACGACGGCAACGTGAAAGCGGGCGATGGCTGCAGCGCCGATTGCCACAGCGTGGAGGGCGGCTTCAGTTGCCCGGCGGCGGGCGGCTCTTGTAGCCCGGCGGTGGTTAGCTGTCCGAACGCCAAGATCGACGCCGGCGAGGAGTGCGACGACGGCAACGCGGCGGCCAGTGACGGTTGCTCGACCAACTGCAAGCTGGAAGCCGGCTACATCTGTCCGACGCCGGGCCAGGCCTGCCACCTGAAAGAGTTCTGCGGCAACGGGACCGTGAGTTACACCACCGGCGAGAGCTGCGACGACGGCAATACCGCGGCCAACGACGGTTGCTCGGCGACGTGCACGATCGAGCCTGGTTACGGCTGCAACAACAGCAGCTCGCCATCGGTGTGCACCAAGGAAGTGTGCGGCAACAAGAAGATCGGGCCCGGCGAAACCTGCGACGACGGCAATACCGCGGCCAACGATGGCTGCTCCGCCACGTGCAAGCTCGAAGCTGGCTACACCTGTCCGGTCGTGGGCTCCGCCTGTCGCACCGTGTGTGGCGACAAGAAAACTCTGGGTCTCGAACAGTGCGACGACGGCAACAAGGTCGACGGCGATGGCTGCAACGCGCGCTGCCAGCTCGAGCCGGAGTCGGTCTGCGACACCGCTGGAAACTGCAAGAAGACCGTGTGCGGCGACAAGACCAAGGAGGGCACCGAACAGTGTGACGATACCGCGGTGGGTGCGAAGGACTTGCCCTTCGACGGTTGTTACAAGTGCCTGCTCGAACCGGATTGCTCGGCTGGCGCGTGCGCTTCGACGTGCGGCGACGGTCAGCGCTTTTCGGACGAGGAGTGCGACGACGGCAACACCTTCAACGGCGACGGCTGTTCGTCGACGTGCACCGTCGAAACCGGCTTCATCTGTACCGACTCGACCCCGGCGACGCTACCGAGCACCCGCAGCTTGCCCATCATCGTGCGCGACTTCATCGGGCTCGGTCGGCAGACTTCGCCAGGGACGTCGAGCACCAACTATCACCCCGACTTCAACCGTCACCTGGGCAACGGCATCTTCCGCATGGTGAAGACCACGCTCTCGGCTCAGGGGAAGCCCGAGTGGCGCTGGATGCCGTACCTTGCCAGCGACGTGAGCTCGGTGACACAGAACACCACTTACAACCCGCTGTCGGCAGCCACCTGCAGCTGCAATGAAGCCGCGCCGATTGCGCAATGGGTGACCACCAACGAGACCTGGACCGGCGGTACCGAAGGCGCCTCCAAGACCATCACGCTGGTGCGACCGCCCTGCAGTTGCACGAATTCGACCGTCTGCAGCTGCGACAACAGCGGCCACATGTTCCGCGATGCGGGCGTCAACAACTCGAATCGACGAAACCTGTCCACGCCCGGGAACCTCACGCAGTGGTTCACCGACGTGCCCGGGACCAACCTGACCGCGCCGTACACGCTGGATCTATCTCTGACCGACACGGCGACCGCCACCTACTCGAACCTGAGCGCACCCAACGCGAACGCGTTCGACCCGGTTGCCGGCGCTGGTTGGGTGGCGATGGGCTCCGAAACCGTATCCGGTTGCGGCGCAGGCAAGACGACCAACGTTTCGTTCTCGACCGAAACGCACTTTCGTTTCGAGTACCAGGGCGGTGAGCGTTTCGAGTTCTCGGGTGACGACGACACCTGGGTGTTCGTGAACCGGAAGCTGGTGGTGGACCTCGGTGGTCTGCACGGCCAGCAGACAGGCTACTTCCAGCTCGACGCCGATTCGGACGGGGCCGGTACGGGGGACACCGCGGACGGAACTGCGGTCGCGTTCGGCAATGGCTCGTACTACGACGGCACGAACTACGCGGGGACCCAAGGCGCGAGGCTCAACTTGGGCCTTCAGGCAGGCAAGATCTACGAGCTTGTGATGTTTCAGGCCGAGCGCAACCAGTGCGGCTCGAACTTCGGTATCACGCTCAAGAACTTCGACAAACCGAAGTCCAACTGCAAGTCGGAGTGTGGTGACAAGATTGTCGCGGCCGACGAAGCTTGCGACCTGGGTACGGCGGCCAACACCGGCGCCTATGGCGGTTGCAAGAACGACTGCTCGCTCGCGCCGTACTGCGGCGATGGTGTCAAGAACGGCCCAGAGCAGTGCGACGACGGCGTGAACTCCAACGTTTATGGCAGCATGACCAGCGGTTGCGCGCCCGGCTGCAAAGTCGCGCCGTACTGCGGCGACAGCGTAGTGGACGTGGCCTTTGGCGAGACTTGCGATCTCGGCGCGGCCAACTCCTCGACCGCTTACGGTCCGGGTCAGTGCACGAAGACCTGTCAGCCGGCGCCGTTCTGCGGCGATGGCATTCAGAGTGGTGCGGAGGCCTGTGACGAAGGGCAAAACAACGGAGGCCCCACCAGCCACTGCGATATCAACTGTGACGTCAAGTGCGGTAACGGAAAGCTCGATCCCGGCGAGCAGTGCGACCTCGGCACGGCCAAGAACACGGGTGCCTATGGTGGCTGCAAGGCGAATTGCAGCCTAGCTCCGTATTGCGGCGACGGCGTGAAGCAGGCGACCGAAGCCTGCGACGACGGCAAGAACGACGGCAGCTACGGAACCTGCACTTCGACCTGCAAGCTTGGCGCCTACTGCGGCGACGGCATGCTGGACGCCGCAGGCGGCGAACAGTGCGACGACGGCGCGCAGAACAAGTCGAACCCCTACGGACCGAACACTTGTGTCACGACCTGTAAGCGCGGGCCGTACTGCGGCGATCATGCGGTCAACACCGCGTTCGGCGAGAAGTGCGACGACGGCGACATGAACAGCGACACCGTGCCGGGCGCCTGCAAGACCGACTGCTCGGGCTACAAGACTCCGCCCAAGACCTGCGGCAACGGCATGCTAGACGCGGGCGAGCAGTGCGACCATGGCACGCTCAACGGCACTTCTGGCGACGCTTGTGACGGGCGCTGCCGCTTCAAGTGCGGTAACGGCATCAAAGACAGCGGCGAGGAGTGTGACGACGGCGTCAACGACGGCTCGTACGGCACCTGCAAGAACGACTGCACGCAGGCCGACTACTGCGGTGACGGTGTCAAGAACGGCGGCGAGCAGTGCGATCTCGGCAGCGCGAACAGCGCGACCGCCTATGGCCCGAACAAGTGCAGCAACGCCTGCCGTGTCGCGCCGTATTGTGGCGACCACCGCGTCAACGGTAGCGAAGAATGCGACGGCCAGATCGGCTGCAAAGAGAACTGCGTGTACCAAACGGTGAACTGAACCAGGCGCTGACCCGCGCCTCGGCGCGGTCAGTGCCCGCAGATCGCGACGAGGCGTAGCGAATCCAAGAAAAAGCTGGTCTTTCCGGCCGGATCGGTGCGCGCATAGGCCACGAAGGTAATGGTGCGGCCGCGAATCGACTCGAGATCGAAGGTGGATTTCTCGAACGCGGTCCAGGCGGTTCCGGCGTTGCGATTGGTGAGAGGCAGCGCTTGCCAGACCACGCTTTCGTCGACCCCGTCGAACTCCAGGTAAGCTTCGTCGAAGTCGTCGCTCTGATCCTCGACGGTTTTTACCCAATATCGCCCCGACAGCGTCAGCTGCGCGGCGCCGGCCGGGACGTCCACCTTTTGCGTGAGCATCGTGACGTGGTGGTCGTATTGGTTGTCCGGGATGCCACCCAGCCAGGCGAGGTAGTCGCCCGCAAAGGGCGAGACCCCTTCGGCTTTGAGCTTTACGTCGTTGCGCGGCGTGACGATCTGGATGCCTGCCCAAGTGCTGGTCTCGCTCCAAGCCACGCCCGGCCCTTGCTCGAAATCAGCGTTGACGAGGAGCTGCCGATCGCAGCCACCGATCGGTTCGCTTCCGCCCACGCCAGCGCTTCCGCCCGACGCGGTGGACACGCCGCCGGTGGCCGCCTTGCCTCCGCTCGCGGGTGCGCCGCCGCTCAGCGATTGACCACCGGTTGCGAGGGTTCCGCCGATGGCCGCCTTGCCTCCGCTCGCGGGCGTTCCACCGGTGACGAACGTTCCACCGCTCGTCAAGGCGCCGCCGTTTACCGATTTGCCTCCGGCCGCGACGGTGCCCCCTGCGGCTGTTTTTCCGCCGGTTGCTGGAGTTCCGCCAGTAGGCGGTTGCCCACCACTAACGGGGTTCCCGCCGCTTGCGGTCGAGCCGCCACTCGGACTTCCGGCGCCTCCGGTACCACCCATCAGAGTGATTGATCCGCCGCCGCTGCCTCCGAGTGCAGACGCCGCGCCCCCAGTCCCACCCATGACCGACGCGCCACCGGTGATTGTCGCGCTGCCGGCGATTCCTCCGGTCGAGGTAATGGGCTCGCTCGTGCCGCCGACACCGCCGGCGTTGCCGCTGCCGCCGTTCGCGTTCGGCCGTTCTCCGGCGGAGCCGCCGCTACTCGCGTCTCCGAAATTACGGGCGCTGCCACCGCAAGCGCAGGTCAGGAGCAGCGCTGACCAACTGGCGGCGACCGGCGGTATACGTCTGAGGATCGATTGAGCGCGAGTGAGAGTCGTCACGTCCGGGCAGTCTGGCGGAGGTGACCGCCCGGGGATTGTACGTTGTTGCAAGCCCGCGCGCGGGCCGGGGCCCCCGTTGATTCAGGGCGTGGCCGCTGGCGCGGCAGGGGCCGGTGCGGCGGGAACGGCAGCTGGCAGGGGAGCGGCGGCAGCGGGAGCTGGCGCTTCCGCGGGTTCCGCGTGCTCACCGCCGACGTCCGAGTAATCGGGAAGCGCCCCGATGTTGAAGCCCACGCCGAAGACGAAAATCGTCACGTCCTTGAACACCGTGTCGGTCGGCGGATTGACCGCACGGAGGAACGTGACTTCGGGATGAATCGCGAATTTTTTCGAGACGCGCGCGTCGAAGCCGAGCCCGAAGCGCATCGAAAGTCCGGTGGTGCCCATCAGCTGCTTGAGCTCGCTCAGGTCTTCCTCGTAGTCGAGGCTGCTGGTCGCGTACATGATGCCGGGCGTCGCCACGATGCTGAACGAATCGGACAGGTTCAAACCAAGCAGCAGCGGAAGGTGAAAATGCGTGGAGTCGACCGCGAACGCCCACTGCACCATCGGGTCGATTGCCATGTCGAAGCTCGGAGTGCGCAGAAAATTGGCCTTCAGATCGACGCCGAGGGACGTGAAGTTCGCCGCGCGAAACCCGAAATCCAGACGATCGACGATGCCCACGCGCAGCATGTAGCTCGGCATGACCGGCAGAGTGGTAGCCACGTCGCGCGGTTCGGATTCGCTCACGTATTGCTCGCGTCGCGTGAGGCGATAGCCGATGCCTTCGGCCGCGATGGTGTGCGCCACCTTGCCCTTGGGAATCGTACGCGGCGTTCCGTACGTGTTCGGGTTCGGGCAACCACTGGTGAGCAGCCCCAGCGCGCACACAACCCCAGCCAGCCCACCTGACCCTTTGAACATAGGCATTCGGTCAGCATATACGGGCCACGCCGGGAAATGCTTCCTTTTCGCCGAGCATGGACCCCGCGCTGCCGGGCTTTTACGGTCTAACGACGGACCGGGCGTACCTTGCCGTGACGGAAGCACGAGACGATGTGGTCATTCACCATCCCTACTGCCTGCATGTGGGCATAGATGATGGTCGAGCCAACGAAGTTGAAGCCGCGCTTCTTCAGGTCCTTGCTGAACGCGTCCGACACCTCGGTACGAGCGGGGATTTGCGAGAGCGCTTCGCGGCGGTTCGTGAGCGGCTTGCCGCCCACGAAGCCCCATTGGTAGCGCGCGAAGCCGTCGAACTCTTCCTGGACCTTGAGGAACGCGCGCGCGTTCTTGACCGCCGATTCGATCTTGAGACGGTTTCTCACGATGCCTGGGTTTTGTAGCAACCGCTCGAGCTTCCGGCGGTCGTAGCGGGCGACCTTTTCCGGGTCGAACTCGTCGAACGCTTCGCGATATGCTTCGCGCTTGCGCAAGATCGTGATCCAGCTGAGGCCCGCTTGAGCCCCCTCGAGCACCAGGAACTCGAACAGCGTACGATCGTCGTGCACGGGCACGCCCCACTCTTTATCGTGGTAAGCGATATAAAGAGGGTCGGTTCCGCACCAGCCACAACGCACGAGTTCCTTGGCCACGGCGCCATCATAGCCGCTGGGGCTAGCCGCCGGCGAGAGCGGGGTGTATGAAGCGCGATTCGACGATGACCGATCTTTCCCACCTTTACACGATCGTATTGGCCGGTGGTTCCGGGACCCGTTTCTGGCCGGCCTCGCGCCGGCTATTGCCGAAGCAGCTGCTCGCGCTCGCGCCGGGCTCCGGTGAGTCGCTGATCGCCGACACGGTGCGCCGGCTCGAGCCGCTCTGTCCGGCCAATCGCGTGGTCGTGGCCACGGGCGCGCATCTGGTGGACGGCACGCGCAAAGCGCTGTCTTGGCTGCCCGCCGACGCTTTTCTGGGCGAACCGCGCGCGAAAAACACCGCGCCTTGCATTGCTTGGGCAACGGCGGTGATCGCTCGCCGCGACCCGAAAGCAGTGGTCATGGTGGTGCCGAGCGACCACCACATCGGCGAGCCCGAGCGTTTTCGCGACGTGCTCACCACCGCGATTGGCTCCGCGCAGAGCGCCATCACCACGGTCGGCATTCGACCGACGCGTCCGGAGACCGGCTACGGTTACATCGAAATTGGAGAGCCCGCGGGGGCAGAGGTGTTCCGCGTTTCGCGTTTCGTCGAAAAGCCGAACCGCGCGCGCGCCGAGGAGTACCTGAGCGGCGGGCGTCACCTTTGGAACAGCGGCATGTTCTTCTTCCGCGCGGCGGTGCTGCTCGACGCGGTGAAGCAACACGTGCCAGAGGTGTGGGCGGGCATCGAGCGCATCGAGGCGGCGGCCAAGGTGTCGAAGGAGGCCGAAGCGGCGGCCACGCGCGAAGCTTTCGACCAGTTTCCCTCGGTCAGCATCGACTACGCGGTCATGGAAAAAGCCTCGCCGCTGCACGTCGTACCCGGCAGCTTCGGCTGGAGCGACCTTGGAGCGTGGGAGAGCGCCTGGGAGCTTGCCGAGAAAGACGAGCAAGGGAACTCGAAAAACGAGCACGCCGTGTACGTCGATGCTCGCAACAACCTGGCCATGGATTTGAGCAGCGCGCGCAGCGGCAAGGTGCTCGCGCTGGTCGGCGTCGAAGGCCTGTGCGTGGTCGAGACCGACGACGCGGTGTTGGTCATCCCGCGCGAACGTTCGCAGGACGTTCGCAGCGTCGTCGAAGCGCTGACTCGCAGCGGACGGCAAGACAAGATCTGAGCGCGAGCGCTGCTCAAACCAGCTGCAGTGGTTCGTGATCGGCGGCTGCCAGCTGAACCTTGAGCTCGCTGCCGAGCGCTTGCAGTAAGCGCTCGCGCAGGCGCGGCAAATATCCGCGTTCGGTATTGGTGTGCTCGCACAGGATCACGCTGCGCCCGGCGTTCAGGTGGGACAGCACGTCGTGGTGGCGCATCTCACCAGTCACCAGTAGCTCGGCGCCTTCGCAATTCTCGAACACGCTGCCCCCCGAACCGGCGCACACTGCAATCCGCGAGAATTCCTCGCCCTGCGCGTGCTGCTCGCAGGCCGCGAGGCGAACGCGCCCGAGGCTCAAGTGTCGCTTCACGCGAGCAACCGCTTCCGCCAGGGTCACCGCTTTTTCGAGCTCGAGCAGGCGACCGCTGCCCGCGCTCAGGACCGGCTTCGGCGTCAGGGGATAGACCTCCCAGGCTGGCTCTTCGTAGGGATGCACGCGCGCGATCGCGCTCGCCGCCGCGGGTAAAGCCCGGCGAGGGCAGACCATTTCGAGTCGCAGTTCCGGAACGCGTTCGAGCTGTTCGGCCTGCCCCACCGCTGGGTGCGTACTCGCGTCGCCGAGAAATGTGCCCTCGCCCTCGATGTTGAAAGAGCACTGGCTGTACGCGCCGATCACCCCTGCGCCGGCTTCAGCGAGCGCAACGCGTAGCGCGTCAGCAGCTGAGCTCGGCACGAAGACCACGAGTTTGAGCTCAGCCTCCGCCGCCGAACCGACTTGGGGGCGCAGCGGACGCACGGTCCCTGGTCCGAGACCTTCGGCGAGCCAGTCGTTCAGCCCGCCGGCGGCCGAATCGAGCGCGGTGTGCGGCGAGTAGATGGCGAAGCGCTTGGAAAAGGCGGCGGATAGCGCTGGGTCACGGCGCGCCGAGAAGCGCTTTTGCGCTCGAAACAGCGGTGGATGGTAAGCGACCAGGCATTGTACGGAGCAGGCTTCGGCTTCGCTCACTACTGCCTCCGTAGCATCGATCGTGAGCAGCACGCGCTCCACGTCGAGCTCCTCGCCGGCGCTACGCGGGTCGACCAATAGCCCGACGTTGTCCCATTCTTCGGCGAGGTGGAGCGGAGCGAGAGTTTCGAGCGCCGAAATCAACGCGGACAGCGGAAGGCCCATGGGGGCCGAGTTCAGCGCGTCGCGCGCTGCGCGTCAAACCGGAGCGCCGCCTTTCGGTTACGACCCTTTGCAGCCGAGCAAGAGTTCGACCTTGCCGCCGTCACCGGCACGGAGCGCGTCGCAGCTTGCAGGACACAGCGAAATGACGTTCGGCGAGTCGTTATCGTCGTAAAAGAAGCCGGCCGTGTCGCCGCACGCGCCGGCCGTCGAGATGCGCGGCACGCGAGCGGCAGCGCCGCCGCCGCTCGGGCTGAACGAAACCGCGACCTCGCTGGGATCGACGAGCCCCGCGTCGCCGGTCGGCATGGCGTAGGTGCACGCGATCGCGGCGCGCCGAATTTGCTGCAAGACCTCGATGAAGACGTCGGGCTTGGCGCTGGCCACGTCGTAGAAATGGCAGGGTTTCACGCCACCGGCGCAGTGCGTGTCATGCAGCGGAGCCCCGCCGGCCTCGGCGACCGACTCGAGCCAGGAATAGGCCGCCCCCTGAGTTCCGACCACGTAGATCGGAATGCCGGTCGCCAGTCGGTGCCCGCGGACCAGCGCGGCGAGCGTGGCCGCGTTGCTCTGACAGCCTTCGGGCCCGCCGTCGGTGACGAGCAGCCCCATCATTTGCCGGCCCGGACGGGTTGCGCTTGCCGTGTAGTTGATGATGCCGCGCAGCGCGGCTTCGATCGGCGTGCGGTCGGCCCAGGGCGTGGCCGCGTTGAGCGCGGCGACCAGGCTCGGCCGCGCCTCGGGCAGCATGCCCTTGATCTCGGGCTTGGCTTCGGGCGCGCCTTTGCAGCAGGAGCCGCTATCACAGCAGCCGTAGAGCAGCGGGCTCGGCGAGTTGGTGCAATCGCCCGCCGGGAAGAATTGCAGCGCCATCTCGGTGCCTTCCGCGGCGCTCGAGCCGAAGAAGCGATCCAGCGCGTTGATCGAGTAGCACCAGCGTGAAGCGGTCGTATCGCCGACGTTGCAATCGCCGCCGCCGGGCGTGACGTTTCCTACGGGCAGCGACTGGGGCAGATTCATGCTGCCCGAGCGGTCGAGCACCACGTACATATCGAGCGGAATGGGCAAGGTCTCCACCGCGGTCGCAGCGCACGCGCCATCGGTGGTCAGGGGAGCGTCGACGGTCGCGGCATCGTAGACGAAGCTGACGTCCGGGTAGGTCTTGCCAGCGTCGGGGATCGAGGTGCCCCCAGTGCCGTTCGAGCCCACGCCAGCGGAGCCAGCTTCAGCGCCGGTGCTTCCGGCCTGACCTGCGCTCTCGCCGCTGCCGCCCGAGGAGCTCGGTGCTCCACCCGCGCTGTTGGTGCCGCCCGTGCTCTTGCCGCCGGTCGACTTGCCTCCGTGTGCGCTCGACTTGGAGTCGGAGTCGCCGCTACTACCGCACGAAGCCGCGATGGCGGCGCTGATCCCGAACAAGACCAGCGTCCACCGCGTCAGCCAAAGCGAGGAGGAACGGCGATTCGGGTGTTTCACTTCAAGACGGAGATCGGCCGTCGTCGCTTCCCTTTAAGAGGGTGCTCACCCGCCGGAGTTCGCCTACACAGCCCCACCTTGGAACAGTGGGCATTTCAGGCCTGCTTCAGGCGAAGGCTGCGCGGAAGTATTCGCCAAATCGTCGGGCGATCGCCGCTGACTTCTCCGCGAAAGCGCGAGCCCCCAGGCCTACGGCGGCCCGCTCCAACTTGGCCAGGCGATGCTGGATCACCGGCTTCAGCGCGCTCAGTTCCTCCTGCAGGTCGGGGTGCCGCTCGAGCTCGCGGGACAAGAGCGCGAGATCGTGGTGGTCGCCAAGGAGCTCTCCGAGCTCGGCGAGCTCCTCGCGCTGTGCACGCAAGGGGCCCTCCCAGATGGGTTCGAGCAATTCAACCTGATAGAGGTGGCGCTTTTCCGCGGTGCGGAATGCGTGCAGCTGTCGAGCCGAGGGGTAGCGAAGCGCGTGCGTGAGCGCGCGGCGCGCCGCACGGTACGTACTGCGAAAGCCCGGCGACCAAGCGTCCCAGCCCGTGAGGCCCGCCACGACCTCGAGTTGATTCGCGCGCGCACGCGCTCGGAGCAAGATTGCGCGGGCCTGCTCGAGCGGTGCTTCCAGGTCACGAGCAGAATCAGCGATGGGGCTGAGGGCCGCACGTACCCGTTGCATGGCGTCGGGTGCGCAGACATCGGGGGGCGCACGTTCGAGCAGCGCATCGAAACAGGTGAGCAGCGCTGCCTGCCCTCGCAGCGCCGAAAGTTCGGTCGCGGCCGCGCGCGCAGCCTGGGCCTGTTCGTCGAGCGAGCCGGATTCAATCGCTGAGCGGCCCAGCGCGAGCACCGCGCGCAGGCGCTTCAGGTGTTTGCGCGCTTCGTGAACGCGCGGGTCGAGCGCGCGATCGGTGCCGCCGAGCCACTCGAGCGCGCCGTCCAATTCGCCGGTCACGAGGCGGCGAACGGCTGACTCAACCGATTCCGATGACGCGAGGCGGTACACCCCCGAGTCTTAGCGCAGGCCCGGCGCTACTTGTTCGGCCGCCACTCGGCCCCGCGGCTTGCCGCGCTGACAAGTACTGCAAATTCCGCAGGGTGCCCCCGATTCGCCGGCGAAGTAGCGAAGGAAGACGCGGCGCCGGCACTCGCTGCTGTCGGCCAAGCGCTCGACGGCAGCGAGCCGCGCGCGATCTCCTTCCCGGAGCCGCTCGAGGTCGCGCGCCAGCGCTTCGGCCGCCTGCGAAAGGACCTTTCCGTCCGCGACCGTACGCACACCCTCCGGCGTTCGGCGAAGCACGCCGCTGTCCGCCAGCAGCAGTACGAGGCGCTCGCTCGTGCGTCGGCTGAGACCGCTGTTGAGCGCCAGCCATTCAACGGTCAGAGGTTTGGCTTGTGGCACTTGCCCATTGCGCTGGAACGTCTCGAGCGCGCGAAGCAGCGCGAGCACCTGTTTTTCACGCAACCGCTGCTGCTCCAAGATCGCGTCGTTCAAGCTGAGTTGTGCGGAGTCGAACAGCATCAGCGCCACTCCGCCCTGGCCGTCCCGCCCGACCCAGGTCACCTCGCAGGCGTACTGTTCGAGCGACGCGGGTGCCTGGTGATGCACGACGAAGCGAAGATCCGCGCGCGGCGCGGACTGCCCGAAGCCGATTTTCGGCTCGTCCTCCGGGCGCTCCCCGAGGTGTGGGAGACCGCTGTCCGGCGCATGTGCGCTGGTGGTGAGCAGCACGCCGTTCGCGGATGCCGCAAACCGTGAAAGCGCGGCCTCCCTATCGGGCTTGGGCATGCCGGCGTGCACTCGAAAGGCCGGAATGCCGGCGGCGTCGACCGCTGCGAAGGCTGCGTCCGTGTCGTGGGGCGTCGCGCACAGCACCACGCCGGGCCCGGCGAGCTCTCGCAGCGCGCCGAGCAGGGCGCCATTGCGGCGTTCCGCGCGCACGGGCAGCGCGTCCAGGGCCACGCCTTCGGCAAGCAGTGGCACCTCGACCTGCGCTCCCGCAGGGATGCCGAACTGTTGACCGATGCTGCGACGTAGCTCCCCGCGCGCACAAGACGAGAGCAGGTGAAGAGCCGGCTTTCCGATGCGCGCGAGCAGGCCGCGAACGGCGGCAAAGGACGGACGAAGCTCATGCCCCTGCGCGGAGAGCAGGTGCGCCGAATCGACCGCGACGCGCTGGATGTTTGCCTGCTGCAGCGCGCGTTCCACATCCGGCGCGCTCAGCGCGTCGCTGGCCGCAAGAATCACCAGCGGCCCTGGCTTGGCCAGCTTGGCGAGCTCGGCAGGAGCCACGCGATCGCCGACCAGCGAGAGCAGGGCGACCGGCACCTCCGCGCGCTGGAGCAATGCCTGCTCGCGCGCGAGTGTCGCTGGAGACGGAGCGATCAGCAGGGCAGGGCGCTTGTTGCTCGCCGCGGCGACGAAGAAACGGGCGCGCGCGCGGGCGCTGTCCGGATCACTGACCCAAACGCTTTCGCCTTTGCTCAGCGCTTCCAGCGCGGCGCGGTCGACCGCGTTGAACGCCCCCAAACCGAGCCGTGCAGCGACCACGTCCGCGCGTAGCGTCACCCCCTTGGTGGGGGTGGGCACGGCCAGGAGCTCGCGCGCTGGCGCCGCCACACGCGCCGTGGAAGCGACCGAACGCGCCTTTTCGCGGGGCGTGGCCGCCGGGACCGGCTTCGTCGAGCGCGCCGGAGTCACCTTGGCCCGGGCTTTAACTATCGGAGATGGTTTGGCTATTTTAGGTTTTGCCATAGCAGCGTACAGGTGCGGCGCGAAACGCGCGGCACCTGGCTACTGCGCAAAATACCAGTTTCTAGCGAGCAGGGAATCCAAATGTTTAGGTAAGGGCCACCGCGCGCGAATTTCCGCGGTGCCAAACTGCCGCTGCGCATGCTCGCTCCGCTCGTTTCTGCCTGGCCCCGCATCGCGGAGCGGCTGCTCAGCGCGCCGCTCGGGGAATTCCCGACCCCGGTCACGCGCGCCGCGCGCCTCGAGCGCGAGCTCGGAGCCGGGCCGCTCTATATAAAGCGCGACGACCTGTCGAGCTCGGTCTACGGCGGCAACAAGGTGCGCACGCTCGAGGTGCTGTTCGGCGCGGCGCGCGCTGCGGGGGCGCGCGAGATCGTCGCGGTTGGTCCGTACGGTTCGAACCAGGCCGTGGCGACGGCGCTGCACGCACCGCGCTTCGGGTTGCACGCACACGCCATCCTTTTTGCGCAGCCCGCGTCACGCGCTGCGCTGGACAACCTGCGGGTTTTACTGTCGCACGTCGAGGGGCACGTGGCCTTGCCGCATTGGTCGTTCGTGCCGGCGGCGATCTGGAGCGCGCGCGGCCCGGGGCGCTTCGTGATGCCTCCCGGAGGCGCGACTCCGCATGGCGCACTGGGCTACGTCGCGGCGGGGCTCGAGCTCGCCGAGCAGATCGCACGCGCTGAATTGCCAGTGCCGCGCGCCATCTATGTGCCGGTGGGTTCCACCTGCACGTGCGCTGGGCTGCTCGTCGGATTGATGCACGGCGCTCGTCTCGGCTTATTGCCAGGCGCGCTACCGCGGGTGGTGGCCGTACGCGTGACTCCATGGCCGGTGACCAGCCGGCTGCGGATTTTGAGCCTCGCGGTGCAAAGCTCGCGGCGGCTGGCGGAGCTCGCCGAGAATCGCTCGCTCGAGCTGTCGCGCGCCGAGCTCGGCCCGCACCTCGAGCTCGACGGGCGCGAGCTCGGGTCCGGTTACGGATTTGCGACTCCCTCTGGCCTCGACGCCATTTCGCTGTTCGAGCGCAACGAGGGGCTCGTGCTCGATTCTATCTACAGCGCCAAGGCGGCCGCTGCGTTCGTGCGCGGAGCACGCGACGGCCGCGAGGGCCCGCTGCTGTTCTGGTCGACCAAGTCGAGCGCCGCGCTGCCCTTGGCGGCGCCCGAGCACCTCACTCGCGCGACCCCGCGCCTCGCGGCGTGGATTCGGGAGTGTGAGCGACGCCTCGCCTCGTGAGCTCAGCGCTTGAGCACTCCACCGAGGGCCTGCATCAGCCCCGAATCCACGCGGTGGTAGTAACTACGCAGCGCTTCCAGCGCCTTTTCCTCCTCGCTCTGTTCGATGCAAGCGATGAGCTCCCGCAAGTGCTTGGGAAACGTTGGTTCCAGCACCCATAAGGCCGGAAATCGATCCATGAGCTCGCGGTAGGCGTCCAGAAACGGATTCGCGATCCAGCGCACGGCAATCGAGTGACCGCTGTCGATCAGGGCGTCCAGCCAGCGCTGAAAGCCGTGAGCAATCACGACCAGGTCGCCGCGCTCGAAGGCGGCGATCATCAAATCGGTGATGTCCCGGAGGCGAGCTACGTCGTCACGATCCGCGCGTCGCACGGCCAAGCGCGTGGCGTACTCGAGCACCAGCAGACGCGCGGGCAGAATGTCTTCGAGCAGGTGCGCGACGTCGGTCAGGTCACCGGAGTGCTCGAGGAAAGGCGGCAGCAGTTCCATCGTACCGGTGCGCTTGAAGTCGGAGATGGTGACCCCTTGGCCGTGGCGCACCGTGACCAGCCGCGCCTGCTCCAACATGCGCACCGCTTCGCGCAAGGTGTTGCGGTTGGTCTCGTAGCGCTGCGCCAGCTCGCGTTCACCGGGCAGGCGTTCTCCGGCGCCGAGCTTGCCGCTCAGGATTTGCCCGCGCAGGTCGCGGAAGATGGTAGCAGCGATGTTCGGTGACGCGGCCGGCTTCGGATCCGTAGACACGCGCCCGACGTTACCACCGCTCGGGCGGAAACCAGCGCTACAGCGTGAAATCAGCGCCGATTGAGATGTATGGCGTGCCGAGCCGCACCACCATCCCTGCCGTTTTCGAAAAAGAGAAGCGGCCGCCGACGAACAGCACCGGTTGGAACAACTCGAGATCGTTCACTTGGCACGAGCTTTCGGTCAAGAACGGGCAATTCTTCGAGTAGGAGAGCTTACGGTGCGTCACTGCCGCGCCGAGCTCCGCGAAGGTGCTGACCACCGGTGTGAAGAAAAAATTCCACTGCGCGACCACCGGCACCCAAAACTGATTGACCGAGCAATCTGCGCTATTCGGCTTGCCCTGGCAGTCGTTGAAGATCGCCCAATCGAAGCCGAAGCCGACGCCCAGGCTGTTGTTGATCGACGGGATGGGCCCGTTCTTCACCACCGGGATCGTCGCGCGAATTCCGGGCCCGAGTCCGCTGCCGCGCGCGCCCCACTTTCTGTCGTATTGCACGATCAAGTGTGGTTCGAGCTCCAGCGAGTACGCGAGGTGGTTGCCGGGCTGTCGGATCTGAGCGGAGGCGCCGAAAGCGAAGCTGCTGAGCGCTAGCCCGAGCAACGTCGCCGTGAGAGAGGCCATGGAACGCGGGACACAACGCATGAATACCTCGGGCATCGGCTGCTTAGTGTGGGCTCACTTCACTCGAATGCGCGGGCTCGCGGGCGAAATCCGGAAGACCAAGTCGCGCGCGGAGCTCGCTGAGCAAGGCAGAAGAGCATCTTACGACGTCCGGTCGCGTTCTCACAACCCAGTCAGTCAGGAGTGTGTGTGCACCCGGGTCGAGTGCGAGCCGAGGTCGACCCGCGAGCGCGCGCTCGATCCGCTCCGCCACGCGCGACGAGTCGCCGCTCGGCTCTGGTGCCCCGCGCGAAGCGAGCAGCGAAAGCAGCGCGACGAGCCGAGGCGCGTCAGCGTGGTGCTCGAAAGCGAGCAAACCAGGGTGCGATTGTCCGTGTGCGAGTGCGTCGAGGTAGGCTTCCCGCACCGTCTGCTCCGCGGCCAGCACTTCGTCCAACAAGAGCTCGATGCCGATGTGCGCGACGGCGCGAGCCGGTCCGCGCGCAACGCCGGCTTCGCAGAGCGCGCTGCGCGCGGCCTCGGTGAGCGCGAGGAAAGACTCTGCCCCGTGAAAGGCGGCGTCCGTGCGGTGATGTAGCTCGATGCCGCGGAGCAGGTTCGCGTCCTCACTCGCGACGGTTCGCATGCGCAGCATCGAAAAAAAGTCGGGCAGCATTGCGCCGAGCACGAAGCCCGGGGCCCTGTCGAACCAGCAGGCGACTGAGGCGTGGCCGAAAAAGTTCACTCGCTAGCTTGAACTGTTCGGCCCTTCGCGGCCAAGGTCCCTCGGTTCGGCGCGAGGCACTGGACGCGCGCGCCGGCCGAGATATATCGGTGATGCGTGAACGACACGGCGCCACGTCGACTTTCGGCTACCCTGATCGCGCGGCGACAGCTCGGTCCGGGCGTGGTGCTGCTGCGGTTCCGAATGTTCGAGGGCGACCGCCTGAGCTGGCTGCCGGGGCAACACCTGACGCTCGCCACTTACGACCAAGCGCAGACCGCGATCCCTTATTCGATTGCCTCCGCGCCGGAAGGGATGCCGGAGGGCGAATTCGAGCTGGCGGTGTCCGCGAACGGCGGTCAGGAGCTGCTGGCCCGACTTCAGCCTGGAACACAGGTCTACCTGACCCCGCCCGAAGGTCGCTTCGTGTGGGAGCAAGCGCCCGGCGCCACGCTGTTCGTCGGCATGGGCACCGGTCTTTCTCCCTTGAGGGCGATGCTGCAGGCCGTCCTGGCGCGGACGGACCACGACCCGGTCGTGCTCCTGTTCGGGGCGCGTTCGGAAGCGGACATTCTATTTCGCGACGAGTTCGCGGAGCTCGCGGCGCAGCAGCCACGGTTTGCGTTCGAGCCGACGCTGTCTCAGCCGGGCGCCGCGTGGCGTGGGCGCGCCGGGCGCGTTCAAGATCATTTGGCCGGAATTGCCGGCAATTTACGCGATATCTCGGCTTACGTTTGCGGTAGCCGTGCGATGGTCGCCGATTGCACCACTCGCCTGACCGGCGCGCTCGGCGTGAATCCGACCCGGGTTTTCTCCGAAGCTCACTAGCGCCTTTTCAAGCAACGTTTCGACGTTCTTTCGCGGGCTCCACCTGCGTGTCACCTGACGCGGGCACTGCTAGCGAACGAAGAGCAGACCCCTCCAAGGTGCTGCCCTTCGAGGCAAACATGGAGATAGCCGTCATTTCGGATCTGCACCTCGGGAGCGGAGGGCGCGCCGATGGCTTCGGTCACTGCGACTCGGAGTTCTTGAAGTTTCTCGGGTTCTTGGAGCGCAATTTCGAGCGGATCGTGCTGCTCGGCGACATTTGGGAGACGCTCACCGGTTGCTTGCCAGGCGATCCCGGAGCGGAGCTCGCCGCCGCGCGCGCCACTCACCCGGAGATTGCGCGCCGCTTCTCGAGAGAGAGCTACGTATACGTGCATGGAAATCACGATCTGGTGGCGGGCGCGCTCGAAGGCGCTCCCGACGAGTACGTGATTCAAGCGGGCGGGCAACGCATCCTGTTCACGCACGGGCACCAGAACGATCCGCTGATTCAACGGCGGCGCTGGCTGTCCGAGCTGGGCGTGTGGCTCGGCGGTTGGATCCGCCGGCTCGGCGCGGCCGCGCTTTATCGTCTGCTCGCGCAAATGGACGAGAAGCGCGGTGGCGTGTCGATCGACGCCGCGCGCTGTCCCTTCCAGCGCTGGGCGATCGACGTCGCTGCTCGTCGCGAGGTGGACATCGTCGTCACTGGGCACACGCATTTGCCGACCCGCTCCGAACACGGCGAGCGCTTGTTCCTGAACAGTGGGACCTGCAGTGAGGGCAAGTTCAGCTTCTTGAGCCTGGACACACGGCGGGCCTGCTACGGCGTGCACAGCAGCTGGTGAGCGCGTCGAAAGTACTGAAACTCGCAGATTTTCCCGGTTTGCTCTTGGAAAGGCGGGCGAGCTCGGCGATCCTACTCGGGTGAGTGACGAGATCCGGGTCGACCGTTGGCTCTGTGCGGCGCGCATCTTCAAGTCGAGAACGCAGGCGCACGACGCGTGTGAAGGGGGTTTGGTCAAGGTCAACGGGGTCACCGCGCGCGCCAGCCAGCCACTGCGGGTGGGCGACGAGCTGCGCGCGCACGCCCCGCGCGGAACGGTGATTTTGAAGGTCGAGAAGCTCGCGCCCAAGCGCTTGGGCCCGCAGCCGGCGCGCGAGCTCTATGAGGATCACTCACCGCCGCCGCCGCCGCGCGAGGAACGTGTTGCCGTGCGCGCGCGGGGCGCGGGCCGCCCTACCAAAGCCGAGCGGCGCGCCACCGAGCGCTTGCGCACTCGCGGGTGAGACGCTCAGTGTGGCGGGATTGGCGCGGGTGGTGGCGCTTGGCCCGGCGGCGCTTCGGGAAGCGTTCCGTTGGTCGGTGACTGGGGCTGCGGCTGCGCCGTGGGGGTGGTCTGTCCGTCCGGGGGCACCGTGGGGGGCGGGGGCGGCGACGGTTCGGGTTGTGGGCTGGCCGGCGCGGCGGCTGGAGGTTCGGGGGGCGGCGGCGCTGGCGGCGGGACCACCACGGGCTCCGGGGTGGGGGTGGGCGTCGGCGGAGGAGGCTCGGCTCGCTCGAGCGGCGGCGAGAAACCGCGGCGCGGAAAGTTCGACTCGTCGGTCGGATGGGGTTGCGCCGCCGGCGTTGGCGGGGATGGAGCTGGCTCAGCGCCGGACTCGGCGCGCGGCGGTTCGCTGTCGGTGAGGCTGGGTGCGATGCTGGCCGCGAACGCGCTGGTGCGGTTGCGCAGCGCCTGGAACGTTCCGACGCGCGAGGCGTTTCGCTCGTCGTCTCCGATGCGATCCGGAATGATCAACAGCGCCAAGCTGACGTACGAGACCGCCCCGAGCGCCAACCCGACTGTTGGCGTCCAACGCCACTCCACGATATCGGTCCAAATTCTGAGCGACCGCATGGGACGACCCCGACGCACGGGAGTCTACACTGAGACGCGCGGTGCGTCTCGGAGATCGGCATCCTTGCGGGCCGGTTAGGCGGGTGCCCGTGGCACTCCTGCGCCACGCCCGAAAAAATCTTGAAAAAGAGGCCCGGTCAGCCTCCCGAGAGCTCGTCCAGGCTGGCCTCGAGCGGCACCGTGTCGTCGTCCAGATTGGCGAGGTAGCCCGGGGGCAGACTGACGGTCTGCGTGCCCGTGCTCTTGCCGCGGGGCACGCGCACGGCGGAAATGGGAAATGGCAGCGCTCGATCGACGCCTGCGAGCAGGCTCGTCAAATCGGCGAAAGTCTCCATGCGCATCAATCGATCGCGGAGCTCGGCGCTGCCGCGGAAGCCCTTGGTGTACCAAGTGGCGTGGCGGCGGAACACGCGCATTGCAGGACGCTCGCCCAGCCAGTCGATCAGGCGCTGCGCGTGTTCGCACATCACGTCCGCAATTTCGCCCAGCGCGGGCGGCGCGGGCGCCGCCTTGCCGTCGAACACCGCGGCGAGCTCCCGGAACAACCACGGACGGCCCAGGCAGCCGCGCCCAACGATGACCCCGTCGCAACCGGTGCTGCGCATCATGCGCAAGGCGTCCTGCGCTTCCCAGATGTCGCCGTTGCCGAGCACGGGGATGCCGAGCGCTCCTTTGAGCTCGCCGATCGATTCCCAGCGTGCTTCACCCGAATAGAGTTGGGAGGCAGTGCGCGCATGCAAGCCGACCGCCGCGCAGCCCTCGGCCTCCGCGATGCGACCGGTCTGAATGAAGGTGAGCAGGTTGTCGTCGATGCCCAGCCGAAACTTGATCGTGACCGGGATTCGCTCCGCGTTGCTGACCGCGGCGCGCACGATCGCCGAAAGTAAGCGTGGCTTGACCGGCAGCGCAGCGCCGCCGCCGCGCGCTGTGACCTTGCGCACCGGACAGCCGAAATTCATGTCGATGTGGTCGACCCGACCCTCACCGATCAGCCGCTTTACGGCTTCGCCTACGTAGTACGGGTCGACACCGTAGAGCTGCAGGCTGCGCGGCGTCTCGTCGGGGCCGAAGCTCGCGAGCTTGAGCGTTTTCTCGTTGCCGTCGACCAGCGGGCGAGCGGTGATCATTTCGCTCACGTACAAGCCCGCGCCATAGCTTCGGCAAATCGTGCGAAATGGGTAGTCGGTGACGCCGGCCATCGGCGCCAGCACTACGGGCGGCCAAACCGAGAGCGGACCGATGCGAACGGGCGCGAACTCGCCCGGCTGCGCCGGAGGCACATCACGGTTGGTCGGGCTGACGTAGCCACCACTTTCATCGTTCGCTGCGCTCACTGGTTTTTATCTCCTGGCAGCGCGTGGCGTGGCTGCTTGTGTCGCCACACTTGCCATGCGCTTGCGGTCGAGGGGGCGACCGCGTCATCGCAGGCCGGGGGCGCTTCCGTACCCAACCGGCGTGCCTTGCCGCGGTGAAGCCCGCTGCGCGCAAACAAGATGCGTTCGTGCTCGTCCATGAAGAAGGCGTAATCGAGGCCGCGTTTGTCCGCGGACGGCCAGGCATAGACCAAGAAACGCCGCTCGGCCGCTTCCTCGTCGACAGGCACCCGCGCCTCGGCGGTGAAGCCGCCGCCCGCCTTCGGTAGGCATACCGCGAAGAGAAACCCGCCGAGCTCGACTGCCTCACCGATAGGCGTCTCGACGGACGGGGGGATGTGCTCGAGCAGGGGAGGGGAGAGGGGCGCGCCGCCACGCAGGCCTACGAAGCCGCTTAGCTCGGTGAGCAACGCCGCGGAGCCGATTCCGTCTCCGTCCGGGTCGATTGCCGCCTTCTTTCGCAGCGAGTCCTCCGCGAACAGGATCTCGCGCAGCTTGGAGACCGCGGCGTTTTCGGTTGCTCGCGTGCCTCCTTGAACGATGCCGGGCATGGCTTCGACCACCAAGAAGCGCAGAAAGCCGACGGTCGCGAGCAGCCCTGAGCCAGCCGTGAGCCAGGGCAGCCAGCGCGGCCGCTCCGCGGGGAGCGCCACGAACGCCACGAAGCAGCCCACGAGCAGGAAAGGAGCCAGTTTCAACACCACGACGGAGACCGCGCCCGCTAGGAGCAACGCGAAGTACGGCCACGAACGCGTGGGTCGGACGGACATGGCGAGCAGACCTACGCCGGAACCGCGCCGTTGTCAGCGCGGAGGGCGCGAGCTCGGGCGCGCGCTCTCGATCCGTTCTTCCGGCAGGTCCCCGCTCAGCGAATAACCGATGAGCGGCCGGGTGGAAGGATCGGGCTTCTGCTTGATTGCCGAGCGCGAAGCAGACGAAGAAGCAGGCTTCGAGCTTGGTTCGAATTCGAGCTCCGTGATCGCGGCGCGGAGCTCTTCCGGCGGCACCGAGGGCCGTCGCGTGGAATCCGACATCTGCGAGGGACTGCGGGGCACCTCGAGATCCTTGTCCATGCGCGCCGCGGTCATGCGCGCGCTCTCGGTAGTGATGCGCCCGATTTCAGTCCGCATCACCAACGGGATGGGCGCGGCGGGCGAGCTTTGCGAAGCTTTCGTGGCGCTCGCCTCGGCGGATGGCGCGTGCAAGGAGCTGATTTTTGCGTTTTCGGCCTTCAGGCGTCCGAGCTCGGCACGTAGCTGATCGCGTTCACGGAAGGCCTGCGCCGCAGCGAGCTGGGCCTCTTCGCGCTCGATGTGCACGCGGTGCAGGCGGTCACGCTCCTCATTGCTGGCCTTGAGCAAGCGGGCCACTTCCGCTTCGGCCTTCCGTAGCCTTCGCGTTTGTTCCTCGACCTCGCGATGCGCGTTCTCGCCGCGGCCGGTGAGCGCTTGGTTCTCTTCCTGACTGGCTCGCAGTGTGTCCTCGGCCGATGCCAAACGCCGTCGCAAATCCGAGACCTCTTGCGCGTGCTCGTCCCACAGGCCGGCGATGAAAGTATCTTGCTCGTCGAGCAGGAATGCTTTCTCGCGCGCGTTCTCACGTTCGGTGCGATCGAGCGCCTGCTCGAGCAGTGCCACGCGATGTTTCAATGTCAGCTGTTGCTCTTCGGCGTCCCCGAGCAGTGAGCGAAGCGTCTCGATCTCGTGAACGACGTCGGCCTTGGCCTCGCGCGCGTTGCTGACCGCAGCCGCCAGATGCTGCACGCCGCGCAGCAAGTTTTCGAGGTTCGCTTCGGCGCGCGCGCAGCCCGAGAGGGCCGCCGCTGCGTGCGCCTGACTGCGGCCGAGCGGACTCGCAGAGCCACCGCGCGCCGGTGGCACCCCACTCTCCAGCGGGGGGTTAGAATCGGCAGGCTGGCCGCCTGAGGCCGGAGGTCGATAGGTGTCAGTCATTTGTTCCGGGCTCGAAGGCCTTACATTGACAGTGAGCGGCATGGAATCGATCTCGCACTCTCGGGGACGATGTCGGAGTAAGTCTTACTAGATTAAGTAAGTGCCGGCCGAGAGGGAAGGGTGCAGACTGATCCAGCGGAAATCATGCCTGAATCAGATGCCGGTTCGGTCGCAGCGGGCCCGCCCGGGCTCGATCGAGGCAGCCCTCCGCCGAGCGACCGCCAGAAGCTCGAGCACTCACTCGGGCGCCTGCGCGAGCGAGCGCGGCCTTTCGCGCGGCTCCCGCCCGCCGACAAAGCGCGACTTTTGCGGCAGGTGCGCGCGCGATTCTTCGAGCTTTCGGAGGCGATGGTCGAGGTCGCCAACCGGCACAAGGGTGTCGAGCCGAGCTCAGCGGTAGCTGGCGAAGAATGGTTCTCCGGGCCTGCGATCTCGCTGCGCGCGCTGAGGTTGTTCGAGCTCGCGCTCTCGGACGTGGCCGAGCACGGCGCGCCGCGCATCGCGGCGCGCGACGTCGAACGCACCGCGGACGGACGCACGCGCGTCGTGCTGGTGCCTCACGACCTGTACGACCGCGCGCTGTTTCCCGGTTGGCGTGTGACCGCCTGGCTCGAGCCTGGGGTGTTCCCGGCGCGCATCAGCGAAGTGCAGGCGAGCTTTTATCGCAAGGCGGAGCCGGAAGGCCATGTCGTGCTGGTGCTCGGCGCCGGCAACGTCGGCTCGATCTCGGTGCTCGACGTGCTCTATCACTCGTTCGTCGAGGGCGCGGTGTGCCTGCTCAAGATGAGCCCGGTGAACGCCTACCTCGGGCCCTTCTTCGAGCGCGCCTTCGCGCCGCTGATCGAAGCGGGCTACCTTGCCATCGTTTATGGCGGGGGCGACGTGGGCGGCTATTTATCGAGTCATCCTGCGGTCGACGCCATTCACGTCACGGGTTCGGTGGAGACTCACGACACCATCGTCTGGGGGCCCGCAGGCCCCGAGCGCGAGCGCCGGCGCAAGGCGCTCGAGCCGCTCACGCGCAAGCGAATCACGAGCGAGCTTGGCAACGTGAGCCCGGTGTTGGTGGTACCGGCGCGCTACTCCGAGCGCGAAATCGAGGCCGCCGCCCGCAGCATCGTGGGCATGGTGGTGCAGAACGCTTCGTTCAATTGCAACGCGGCGAAGATGATCGTGACCGCGCGCGGCTGGCCTCAGCGGGCGGCCTTGCTCGGCCGGATTCGCGAGGTGTTCCGAGAGGAGCCGAGCCGCTTCGCCTATTATCCGGGCGCGCAGGACCGATACGATTCCTTGCGCACCGCCGCGCAGGGCGGACAGGTAGACAGCATCGGCGACAGCGGCGCGGGCAAGCTACCGTGGACCTTGGTGTCCGGGCTCGACGCCGCGCAGGAGTCGAAGCTGTTTCAGGTCGAACCGTTTTGTTCGATCGTGAGCGAGTGCATGGTCGCGGCCGACGACGCGCCGGAGTTCCTGGTCGAGGCCACGCGCTTTGCGAACGAACGACTGTGGGGCACGCTGAACGCGATGCTGATTGCCCCGAGCTCGGTCGAGCGTGACAGCACGCTGCGTGCGGCGCTCACCAAGTCGGTCAGCGACCTTCGCTACGGCACGGTCGGCGTCAATGTTTGGCCTGCGGCGGGCTACGGCCTCGCCAGCCCTCCTTGGGGCGGCTATCCGGGGGCCACGCTCGCCGACGTGCAGTCGGGCATCGGTTGGGGGCACGACGCGGCGATGCTCGAGCACGTGGAGAAATCGGTCTTGGAAGGGCCGCTGCTCGGGCTGCTCGAGCCATTGTGGAACCCCGGGCACGCGCATTTGCGCGAGCTTGGCCGCGCGCTTTCGGGGATCGAGGCCGCACCGAGCCTTTCGGGTGTGTTACGCGCGGCTTGGGCCGACCTTCGCCGCTGAGCGATGGCGCGCGAGCGCCGCGCGTTTTTGGCCGCTCGCCGCTTCACCGGCGAGCGCGGCCAGGTACTCGTCGAAGTCGAGCTGCATGGTGTGTCGCGGTGAATCGCCGAAGCGAGCGCGCAGCCGCTCGCGCTCGCGTCGAGTCAGGTTCTCCATCAGGGTAGCGCCGGGCAGGGCGTAGTCGCCGGCCACGTGCGCGGCCACCAGCTTGGCCTGCGCCTCCGCGATCGGCATGATGGGCCCGAGTGGCTGACACAAGCCGATGAAATAGACGCCCGGCGCGCGCGGATGGAAAATCCGAAAGTAGAGCGGAAACTCGTTGTTCGGCGCGGACAAAAAGCTTGGCTCGAAAAACGGAAAGGACACGTGGTACCCCGTGCCGTAAACGATCGCGTCGACCATTTCGGTCGTGCCGTCGCTGAAGGTCACGCGCTTGCCGTCGCGCCGCACGATAGCTGGCTTCGGGCGCACCGCGCCGGAGCCAATCTGGGTCAATAGCTCGCTCGACACGGTGGGGTGCGCGTCGCCGAGGCGGTGATCCGGCACGGGCAGCCCGAAGCGTGTGGGGTCGCCGACTGCGATGCGATACCAAAGCTCGACCAAAGCTTGCCGTAGCGCGCGTGGCACGAGCGGCGGCGCGACGCCGAGCTGATCGAGCGGGCGACCGAGCGCGTATTTGGGTAGCACCCACGCGCCGCGACGCACCGAGAGAAACACCTCGCCCCCGTGCGTGTCGCGCCCGAGCTCACAGGCGATGTCGACCGCGCTGTTACCGAAGCCCACCACGACCACGCGCTTGCCGCGCAAATCGTGCGGTTCGGTTGGATCTACGTAATGGTGGGAGTGCAATTCGAGGCCCGTGAACTCGCCCTCGGGCATGGGATCCGGCATGCGCGGCGACCAGTGATGCCCATTGGCCACCACCACGGCGGTGAAATTCGTCACCTTGCCGCCTGCGCTGACGTCGTAGCCACCCCGCGTGCCCGGCGTTACCCGAGTCACGGGCGTTTCGAAGTGGATGTGACGGGTGAGCTCGAAATGCTCGGCGTAGCTCGCGAGGTAGCTCGCGATCAGCTCGCGATGTGGGTAATCGGGATAGCTCCGCGGCATCGGAAAATCGCGGAACTGCATGCGATCGCGCGAAGTGTTGATATGAAGCGAACGGTAAGCTCCGCTTCTGCCGTTCTTGTTCTTGAACACCCACAGGCCGCCGACGCGATCACTCGCGTCGAAGCACTCGAATTCGATGCCGCGCTCTTGGAGCGCTTTCGCTGCCACCAGGCCAGACGTTCCGGCGCCAATCACACACACTCGCGGCGGACTGGCTACAGACACCTCCGTCATGCTTCGGCGCGAAGGATGCGAGTCGCCGTCGAACATCGCAAATCGGCTGATGGGCCGATGGTGCCAAGAAGCCTCAATCGCCCTGGCGACAAGCTTTCGCCACTGGTTTACTCTTTAGATCTCGCGCCAACGTTTCCGTGCGAAAAGAAAAACCGAACAACGGTAAAGCTGCCCTTCGCCATGCCGCGCATTCTCGTCGTCGATGACTCTCCCAGCATGCGCGCCTTCGTGCGAACCGCCCTCGAAGAACCCGCGGCGAGCCCCGGCGAAGAGCTGACCATCGTGGAAGCGGCGAGCGGCTTCGACGCGCTGCGCCTGTTGCCGCGCGGGCCTTACGCCCTGGTCATCACCGACATCAACATGCCGGACATCAACGGGCTCGAGCTGGTGCGCTTCATTCGCGGCAACGAGCAACACCAGGCGACGCCCGTCATCCTGATCTCCACCCAGTCTTCGGAACGGGATCGACAGCGCGGACTGTCGCTCGGCGCCGACGCCTATCTCGCCAAGCCGTTCACGGAGGAGGCGCTGCGCAAGCTCTGCCTCGAGCAGCTCGAGCGGCCCCGCTTGAAGGCGGGCCCGCATGGCTGAGATCACCGACAAGGCACGCGACGAGTTCTTCTCCGAGGCTCAGGAGATTATCGAGACTCTGTCGAGGAACCTGCTCGCGCTCGACACGGCTTCTCGGCAGGGCAGCAGCGATCCGTCGCTCGTGAACGAGGCGTTCCGCGCGGTCCACACCTTGAAGGGCCTGGCCGGGCTGTTCGGCGCAGTTCGGCTCGGGACGCTCTCGCATCGACTGGAAGACCTGCTCGACGCGCTCCGGCTGGGGCGTCTGCAGCTGACTCCCGAAACGCTGGACGTGCTGTTTTCGGCCGTCGACGCCTACAACAAGGTGCTCGAGCTGGAGAAAGTGGGCCGCGACGACCAGCTGCCCGAGGTCGACAACCTGCTCGAAAAGCTGGAGCGGTTGGGCGCCGGGGTGCCGCAGGAATCGAGCCCGGTCAGCGACTACGAGTTCGACTCCGGAATGCTGGCGGTGCTGACCGAGTACGAGGAGCACCGCCTCAAGGTCAATATCGAACAGAAGATGTCGCTGTATCGACTGCGCGTGCAGTTCGATCTGGCGACGATCGATCGCGCGCTCGAGCAAATCAAGGACCGCGCTCGCCGGCACGGGGAGATCATCACCTACCTGCCCACCGGGGAGACGACCAGCGCCGACAGCATCGAGCTCGACCTGCTCATGGCGTCGCGCGACTCGCTCGGTACGCTGATCGGCGCGCTGGGCGCGGACAACGTCGTAATCGAGGAAATCGCGCGGCGCAGGCGCCCGCACGAGGAGGGGCCTGCGCGCGCTTCCGTGGCCCACAACACCTCGCTGTCGCTGCCCAGCGCGAATCAGCCGGAGCGGGGGCCCGACTCCAACTTGCCGCCGCCGCGCGAGAGCGACCGTTCGGGTGCGATCGAGAAAGAGCGCTCGCTGCGCTCGCTCACGCAGACCGTGCGCGTCGACATCCGTAAGCTCGACCACTTGATGAACATCGTGGGCGAGCTGGCGATCGTGCGCGGGGCGCTCTCGCGCATGGCCGAGCGGCTGCGCAACGACGGGCAGCGCCAGCTTTCCGCCGAGCTCTTGCGGCTACACCGCAACTTCGACCGCCGCCTGACCGAGATGCAGGATGGCATCCTCGAAGTGCGCATGGTGCCGCTCGGTCAAGTGTTCGAGCGCTTGGCGCGCGTGGTGCGGCAGATCAGCCGCGAGCTGAACAAAGAAATTCGCCTGGTCATCACCGGAGCCGAGACCGAAATCGACAAGCTGATCGTGGAAGAGCTGAGCGATCCGCTGATGCACATGATCCGCAACGCCATCGATCACGGCATCGAGTCGGCGGACCGACGCTCGGAGGTCGGAAAGCCCGCCGCCGGGACGATCGCGCTGAACGCCTATCAAAAGGGCAACCACGTGATGATCGAGGTCGAGGACGACGGCCGCGGCATCGACGAGGCGGCCATCGTCGACAAGGCGGTGAGCCTCGGCAAAATCGAACGCAGCGAGGTCGGTGAGCTGGCGCGCGAGGAAGTGCTCGGCCTGATCTTCCTGCCCGGCCTTTCCACCCGTTCGTCGGTCGACGACGTTTCCGGCCGCGGTGTCGGCATGGACATCGTCAAGACCAACATCAGCAAGCTGGGCGGCGTGATCGACGTGCACAGCGAGCCCGGCATCGGGACCAAGATGACGATCACGCTGCCGATCACGCTGGCCATCGTCAGCGCGCTGATCGTGCGGGCCGAGGCGCAGGTGTTCGCGCTGCCGCTGGCCAGCGTGTCCGAGGCGCTGAGCCTCGACGAAGCGTCGGTGCGTGTGCTGGATGGGCGCGAGGTCGTCACGCTGCGCGGTTCCACCCTGCCGATTTGTCGCCTGACGCGCTTGCTCAGCTTGGAGCGCGATCCGGACAACGCGCAGCGGCAAGGCTTCGTGGTCGTGGTCGCGCTCGGCAGCCGCAGGCTCGGCCTGGTCGTGGATCACTTGTTCGGGCAGCAGGACATCGTGATCAAGCCGCTCGGGCGCTCACTGCGCTCGGTGCGCGGCTTCGCCGGGGCCACCGAGCTCGGCGATCAGCGCGTGGGGCTGGTGCTCGACGCGGCCGCGCTGATCGAAGAAGTGTTGGTGGGCGCGGACGCGCAGCGCCCGAGCATGGGGAGCCTGCATGGTTGATCTCGTGCGCTCGGCTCCCGCGCGTCCCCTTCGGCGCGGTAATGACCGCGGCCCGGTTCGTGAGTTTCTGGTGTTCTCGCTGGCGGGTGAGCTGTACGGCGTCGAGCTCACCGGGATCAAAGAGATTTTGAGCCCTCCCCCGATCACGCCGGTTCCGCGCTCGGGTCGGGACGTGGTCGGGGTGTGCAGCGTGCGCGGGCTGCTGGTGACCGTGCTCGACCTGCGGCGTCGGCTCCGGCTGGAAGAGCGCGCGCTCGGGCGCCGCACACGGATTCTGCTGGCCATGGCCCAATCGGGCGAAGTGACTGGGCTTTTGGTAGACGAGGTGAGGCAGGTGGTGCGCTTGGCGGAGAGTGAAATCGAAGTTGCGGCGGCCGCGCTGGGCGGTGATGTGGCCGAGCACGTGATGGGCGTCGGGCGACCTGGGGGCCTGTTCTTGGTCCTGCTCGATCTCAAAGCGATTCTGAGGGACTGACCATGTCGGTGAGCAAGCAGCGCCCCGATCTGCAAAAGAGCCTGGTCGGTTTCGTCGTAGGGGAGGTGACCTACGCGGTGAGCATCGGTTCGGTGCGGGAAATCGTGAATCCGGTGCCGCTCACTGAATTGCCGCACGCGCCGCCGACGGTCGCGGGCGTGATGGATCACCGCGGGGAAGTCGTGCCGGTGGTCGACCTACGCGTGCGGTTCGGCTTGCCGCCCATCAACGATCCGCGGCGCGCGAAATGGCTTTTGATCGAGGTGGAAGGGCGCAGCATCGGGCTCGCGGTGGACCGCGTCACCGACGTGTTCGGGACCGGTGGCGCAGAAGTGTTGCCCGCACCCGCGCTCGGGCGAGGGGACGAGGAACGAGGTATCACTGGCGTCACCAAGCACGACGGAGCACTCGTGTTCGTGCTCGACGTGGCGGCCTTCGACGTGCTCACCGAGCCGCTCAGGCCATCGCTGATGGCCGCGGCTGAAATGCGAGAAGCGCGATGAGCACGCTGCCGCCCGACTACAACGGGGGCCTGGCTTCCCGCGATCCCGAAGAGCGCCGGCGCGCGACTTCGGAGCTCGCCGGGTTCGATCCGGAGACGGTGGCGACGCTGGTCGCGGTGGCGCTCGCCGATGAGGATTGGCGCGTGCGCAAGGAAGCGGTTGCGGTCGCGCTGGTGATGGCGCCGAGCCCGGTCATGCTCGAGCGCCTGGTGGCGGCGTTCATGCCGTCCGAAAATGTGGGCCTACGTAACGCCGCGGTCGAGGCCCTGGGTGGCTACGGCGAGGCGGCCGTGCGGGCGCTCTCCCAGAAAATGCGCGAGTTCGACGCGGACGGGCGAAAGCTCGCGGTCGACGCGCTCGCCCGCGGCGGCCAGCCGCGCGCGCTGCCAGTCTTGGCCGCGCTGGTCGACGACGAAGATCCCAACGTGCGCATCGCCGTGGCGGAGGCCATCGCCAGCATCGGCATGGCCGGGGTGAGCGAGGCGGGACCCTTGCTCGAGCGCTGCGTCTCGTCCGGTGAACCGTTGATCGCGCTGGCCGCGCTCGAGGGCATGAACGCGCTCGGGATGACCGTGCCGTGGGACATCGTAGCGAGCTGCTTGCGGGTGCCCGCGCTGCGGCGCGCCGCGCTGCTCGCGGCGGGGCGCGGCGCCGATCCGCGCGCGGTGCCGGTGATCATCGAGGCCCTGAGCACGGCGCGAGGCGCCCAGTTCGGCGACGCAGTGTGCGCCCTGCGTGAAGCCGTGCGCGAACCCGCCGCGCTCGTGCGCGTGCGCGAGCTCGCGGAGTCGCTGGGCGCGGACGTCGATCGGCGCTTGCTCGAGCTCGCTGCCGACGAAGAAGGGCGTGAGTCGGTTCGTCGCGCGGCGCTGGTCGTCGTGGCCGCGCTCGGGCTCGAGGGGGCTGCGGACTGCGCAGTGATTGCGCTGGGCGACGATCGGGTGCTCTCGGAAGCGCACGACGCGCTCGAGCTCTTGGGGCCCTCTGCCGCCCAGGCGCTGGTCCGCGCCGCGCGCAGTGGCGACTCGGTGGCCCGGGCCAGTTGCCTGTCGCTGCTGGCGCGCTTCGATCGCGTTCCGGACGGCGCCGTGGCGGTCGCGCGTGACGCGCTCGGCGACGTCTCCGCCGAGGTGCAATGCGAGGCGCTGGCCGTGCTGTCGGGCTTCGGCGACGAAAGCTGTATCGCGGACGTCGGACGTGCGCTCGACCCGGAAGCGGGCGCTTCGGTGTCCAAGGCGGCCGAGGGCGCGCTGCGCCAACTCGCGCTGCGCCATCGCGCGGCGGCGCGCGCGCTGTGCGCTGGCGCGCGCCCAGACGGGCCCGAGGCGCACGCGGCGTGCGTGATCATCGCCGCGCTCGGCCTTTCGGATCCACGCGAACTCGAGCCGGCGCTCGCGTTTCTTTCGGCTGCGCTCTCGAACCCGGCGGAGGCGGTGCGCCGCGCTGCTCTCGATGCGCTGGCAGAAGTCGGCCATTCGCGCGGCGTCGACTCGGTCGCCTTCGCGCTCACCGACGAGGAGCTCGGCGTGCGCCGCGTCGCGATTGCCGCGCTCGGTCGGATCCGAGCCGAGGACGGCAGCGCGCCCGGCGTGCCGCACTTGGTCGACCTCATTCAAAGCTCGCAGGATCCCGAGCTCGTCGCGGTCGCGGTGCGCGCGCTGGGCGAAGCGGGCGACGCGCATTCGGTCTCGGTGCTACGCCCGCTGACCCGCTCCGAGCGTCCGATCGTGGCCGTTTCCGCGGTCGAGGCGCTGGCACAGCTCAGCGGGCCGCACCGCATCGACGCGCTGCTCGACGGCCTTTTGCACGAGGACGCGGAGGTCGTAAAGGCCACCATGCTGGCGCTGTCCGAAGCGTCCGATCCGCGTGTGGTCGCCCATCTCGGCGCTTGCCTGGACCACGAGGCTTGGGACGTGCGACGCCTGGCCGCCGATCTGCTCGGTCGTGTTTCCGGAGAGACCGCGCTCGGCCTGCTGCGCGCGCGCCTGGCCGCAGAAGACAGCCCACCCGTTCAAGCGGCGATTTCGCGCGCGCTCGAGCGCGCCGCCGGGATTCGACGCAGCCTACCACCTGGGAGTCTGCGCCCGCGATGAGCCGGTCGGACAGTGAGTCGAGATTGGGGATCTCGCCTGACGAGTTCCGCCTCCTTCGAGACTTGGTCTACGAGCACGCCGGGCTGCGTTTCGAGGAAGACGCCATGCTGCTGTTCGAGCGCCGCCTGGCGGATCGCGTCGGGGCGCTGGGTCTGTCCAAGTTCAGCTCCTACTATAAGTACTTGAGGTTCAATGCGTCGGGGCCCGCCGAGCTCGAGGAAGTGATCGAGCGCCTGACCACCAAGGAGACCTACTTTTTCCGTCAGGAGTACCAGCTTCGCGCCTTTCGCGACGAGATCTTGCCGCGCATCGCCATGACCAGCCGCGAACAGCGCCGCCTCGCCGTCTGGAGCGCGGGCTGCTCGACCGGTGAAGAGGCCTACACCATCGCGATGCTCATTCACGAGAGCGGGCTGTTCGCCGACTGGGACGTCCGCGTGATCGGCAGTGACATCTCCAAGCGCAACGTCGCGCACGCGCGCCGTGGCGTTTATCGAACGGCCTCGTTCCGTGCCACCTCCCCCGAGCTTCGTGCCCGCTATTTCCGCGAAGCGCTGGACGGCACCCACGTTATCGACGAGGTCAAAAAACTGTGCCATTTTGGCCAATTGAACCTGCTCGATCAAAGCCGGGCCGGGTTCGTTGGCCGGGTCGACGTCGTCTTTTGCCGCAACGTTCTGATCTATTTCGACGTAATGTCTCGACGCCGCGTGATTGATGTCCTCTACGAACGCCTCCTGCCGGGCGGGCACCTCTTGTTAGGTCACTCCGAATCCTTGCTCAACCTCTCCACCGCGTTCGAGCTCGTGCACCTACGCGAGGATCTCGTGTACCGAAAGCCGACTACCAGCGAACGCTGGGATAGGGGGCGCGCCTGATGGGCACTTCGCCTGACTCCCCGATCCGGGTGCTGGTGGTCGATGACTCGGTCTTCAACCGCCGCAGCATCTCCGACATTTTGGCGACTGGGCCTGGCATCGAAGTCGTCGGCAAGGCCGCCGATGGAGAGGAGGCGCTGCGACTGGTCAGCGCCCTGAAGCCCGACGCGATTACGCTCGACCTCGAAATGCCGCGCATGGACGGCTTCACCTTCCTGCGCATCTTGATGACCAAGATGCCGACGCCGGTGATCGTCGTCTCGAGCTACAGCCAGAAAGAAAATGTGTTCAAGGCGCTCGAGCTCGGCGCGCTCGATTTCGTAGCCAAGCCCGATCGCTACAGCGACCCCGATCTCGGAGCGATCCGGGACGAGCTCGTGCGCAAGGTGATGCTCGCGAAGAGCGTGCGTCGCCTGGCCGGCATGACCGCGCGGCGCGCGCCCGACGTCGTGCCTTCCAGCACGGTCGAACCAGCCCCGGCCGCGGGCGCGGTTCCGCCCAAGCAAGTGGTGGCGATCGCGTCTTCCACGGGCGGCCCGAGCGCGCTGATGGAGATCTTCGCGCGGTTCCCCGAGGGCTACCCGCACGGCGTGGTGATCGCTCAGCACATGCCCGACAAATTCACGCGCACCTTTGCCGAACGGCTCGATCGCCGCAGCGCGCTCGCCGTGGGTGAAGCTCAGGAGCGCGATACACTCACGGCGGGCAGCGCCTTCGTTTGCCCCGGCCGTCAGTGTATGGAGCTCGAGGCCGGCGCCCGCGGCATCCTTCGGCTGCGCGTGATGCCGCCGGTCGAGCAGGATCGTTACGTACCGAGCGCCGATCGCTTGCTCACCTCGGTCGCCCAAGCGGTGGGCCGGCGCGCTATCGGTGTCATTCTCACCGGCATGGGGGACGACGGCGTCCAGGGCGCGCGGGCAATCATGGCCGCGGGCGGCGTGGTCATCGCCGAGTCGGACACCACCGCGGTCGTGTTCGGCATGCCGGGCTCTGCCGTGCGAGCCGGGGTGACCAGCATGACCTTGCCACTGCCCGAAATCGCAGAGTTTTTGGCGCGCCTCTAGGCCACTCGCCCTGGCGAACGCCTTGCGTGTGGCCCGCCCTCGGGAATGTCCGGCGGAGATTGCCGGTTACAGCCCACGGAACTCAGCGTTAGGAGCCCTAGCGGGGACAGTAACCACCATGCGCACGCAATTTTCCCATATCTCGGCGGTATCCTTGGCAATCACCCTCGCCCTCACCGGTTGCACCCGGATGGGCTCGGCCCGCGCGACCGCGGAGGCCAGACCGGACCACCCGACGAGCGCCGCGCCGGTGACCGTGCTTCCGAACCCGGCGCTCGCCCAAGTCGGCTCGACCTCGATCGCCGACATCGTCGAGCGCGTGATGCCGTCGGTGGTGAACATTTCGCTGACCAAGACCAGCCCCACCAAGGCCATGCCCTTTCCGTTCTTCTTCGGCCCTCAGGAGCCGGGTGAGCGGCGTGAGCAAGGCATGGGCTCCGGCGTGATCGTCTCGAGCGATGGCACGATTCTCACCAACAACCACGTGGTCTCCGACGCCACTGAAATCAAGGTGACCACCTACGACAAGCGTGAATTCGACGCCACCGTGGTCGGTACCGATCCCAAATCCGACGTCGCGGTGATCCGCATCAAAGGCCCCGTCACCAACTTGAAGCCGATTGAGTTCGGCGACTCGTCGCGCCTCCGCCTCGGCGACGTCGTGCTCGCGATTGGCAACCCCTTCGGCGTCGGTCAAACCGTGACCATGGGCATCGTCTCGGCCAAAGGCCGCGCCGATCTCGGCATCGTCGACTACGAAGATTTCATCCAGACCGACGCCGCGATCAACCCCGGCAACTCCGGCGGCGCACTGGTCAACATGGAAGGCCAGCTCGTGGGCGTGAACACCGCGATTCTCTCGCGCAGCGGCGGCTATCAAGGCATCGGCTTCGCCATTCCCACCAACATGGCCTCGCCCATCATGGAAGCGCTGAAGAAAGACGGCCGCGTGGTGCGCGGTTGGCTCGGCGTGGGCATCCAAGACGTCGATGGCGAGCTCGCCACCGCCATGAAGCTCCCGGTCGCACACGGCGTGCTGCTCTCGGACGTGCGCCCTGACGCCCCAGCGGCCCGCGCCGGCCTCAAGCGTGGCGACGTCGTCACCAAGCTCGACGGCCGCGCCATCAACACCGCCGGTGAGTTCCGCAACGCCATCGCCGCCGCCGGCAGTGGTCACAAGACCAACATGGAAATTTACCGTGACGGCAAGCCCCAGTCGCTCGCCGTGCAGCTCGGTGAAATGCCCAACGACGCCACCGGTCAGGGCCGCTCGGGCAATGGCTCTGGCGCGCCGGGCTCACTCGATGGCCTCGTGCTCGAAGATCTCAACGTCGAGAATCGACGCGCCTTCGAGTTGCCGTCGACCCTGCAGCAGGGCGTGGTCATCACCCGCGTCGATCCGCGCGGCTCCGCAGCGCGCGCCGGCCTTCGCCCCGGTGACGTCGTGCTCGAAGTCAACCGCACACCGGTGGACGGCCTGTCCAAGTTCCAGGAGCTCTACTCGAAGTCGAAGGGCAACGTGCTCCTGCTCATCAATCGCCACGGCAACACCGTGTTCTTGGTCGTTCGGCACTGAGCCCGCAGGGGTTTGGGCGCACACGCGGAAACGGGCGCGCTCTCCGGCAGAGCGCGCCCC
>DASZQI010000040.1:0-325277 GCA_035549735.1 Polyangiaceae bacterium
CCCGGACCACGTGGCCGTTGGTTTCGCCAAGACCAAAACAGAGGCCGCCGGCTCGGTGATCGACCTGAATTCGCTCGATCAGAGCGCGGTGTTCGAAGAGGCGGGCGAGCGCGCCGTACTCGGTGTCGTGCCAACTCGAGCGGACCCGCTGAGCTTCGCTGCCGATCGCGACACTGGCGAGCTCAGCTCTCCGCACTCGCTCGGTGGCTCACCGCGCACGGTGGTCGGTTTCAGCAAGGACGGACTCGTAACCCAGGAGGGTGATGCTCCGGCGCAGCTCGCGTGGCCGATTCCGGATGCGCCTCGAACCCCGCCGCGCATCGCGCAGCTCGGCGATCGCTACGCCATCGTCTTCCGGCAGGGTGGGCAAGCGGGCTCTTTGATGGTGGGCTGGCTCGACTCGAACCGACAGAAGGTGGGCGACTTGACCGCGCTCGAAGGGACGCCGAGCCTGCTCGGAACGCCGGCGCTGGGGGCCGGAAAGAACGCGGCTATCGCTGCGTTTGCCGGGCGCAACAGCGAGCAGGAGCCGTGGCGCGTGCGCCTTTCGCGTATCGCGCCAGACCAACCGGCGCGGGTGAGCGCTGAATTTTCTCACCCGAGCGAAGGCGCCGGCAACGGCGCGATCGCCCCCACGCTCAGCGCGCTCGGAAACGACCACTGGGCGCTGCAATGGACTCAAGGCAGCAGTGGCCAGTACCGTGTCTCGGTGCAGGCACTCGCGGCCGACCTCTCGCCGCTCGGTGCCCCCGTCGCGAGCTCGCCCAAGGGCGCCAGCGCCGGGCAAGGCGCTATTTGGGTGGTGGGCGAGCGCGCGCTATCGCTCTACGTGCTGACGGTTGGAGGTCGCGACGAACTATGGGGAACGGTGCTCACATGTCGATGACTCGAGCACTGCGGCTGCTCGCCGTGCTTTCGCTGATGTTCGGCGTTTTTTCGTGCGTGCGCAGCTCGAAGCCTACCGAAGTCGCGCAAGGACTGTATTTCTCCGCAGGCAGCCCGGACTACGACGAATTTTTCGTCCGCGTGCACCGGCTGCAAGTCGAACTGGCCGGCGCGCCGAGTGAGCTCGCCGAAGCGCGACGCGTGCTGGCCGATGCCGTGGTTTCTGCGCCGGACGCGCCGAACGCGCAGCTCGCCGAGAAGGTGAAACTCGCGCTGGACCGCTTGGTCGAGCACGGCGTTCGAACGCGCATCGAATTCCGAGCGCCCTCGCCAGCGGATCCTCCGCACACCATGGCGATTCTCACGTACTCCGCGACCCCCGCGGGCAACGAGCGCCAAACGGTCGAGCATATCGAAGCGGCCATGACTCGCGTCCTACGCTTCGCCGCGACCATGCGCGCCGCCGGCACCCGCGCAGGCGAGCTGCGCGCCAGCGTGGCGCGACTCGAGTCGGGGGTCGAAACGGTGTTCCGTGAGCAGAGCCGCGGGCGTCGCGCCCAAATCCACGACAACCTGCGCGACGCCGAGCGCGTGAGCGTGCTCATGCTCGCACGCAGCGACGAGCTTTCACGGCCCGCCGAAGAGCTCGCGAACGAGCTCAGCCGCGTGCTGTCGTCCTACTTCAAGCCCTGGCCAGTCGCGCCGCCGCCGGAGCCGGCTCCGGCGCCCGAACCTCCACGCCCGAAGCCGCGCGCCACGCCCGACGCCCGCCCGCGCACGAGCGAGCCGAAAGCCAAGGCTTCGAGCGAAGCGCCGAAATCAGCCGATTTCGAGCCGTGATCGCGGTCTTGCCGCTCCCGTGCGCGGTGCAAGCCGAATGCGGCGGTTGCGCGCTGATGCCGCTCTCGCTCGCCGAGCAGCGCGCTGAAAAGCTCGCCAGCCTCGCGCGCACGCTCGGGGAGCACGGGCTCCACGTCTCGCCACCGGCCTTCTGCGACTCGCCGCGTCCACTCGGCTACCGCAATCGGATCCGGCTGCGCACCGAAGCTTCCGGCCAAATCCGCTTCTTCAACGAGCACAAGCAGGCAAGCTGCGCCGTGCTCGAGCCCGGGCTGCGCGCGCGATTGGAGGCCTTGCTCGCGCTGTCGCGCGCGAGGCCCGAGCTGTTCGCTCGCTTGTTACATCTCGAGCTCCGCGGCGCTGACGCGCTCGGCAACGCGGCGCTCACCGTGAGCGGGCCCCTGCCCTCGTTCTCGGAGTTGCGCGAGCCCGCCCGCGAGCTCGCCGCGCGGCTGACCACGACCCTGGTCGGCGTCCGTGGCGACCCAGAAATCCCGTGTCAGCGGCAACGCATCCTCGACGACGTGTTCGCGTTGGTTCCACTCGACGCCTTCTGGCAAATCAATCCGGCAGTCAACGAGCGTCTGGTGAGCGCGGTGCGTGCGGGCGCGCTGGCCCGCCGGGCTGAAAGCGCGCTCGACCTGTATTCGGGAGCAGGAAATTTCAGTCTACCGCTCGCGGCGGCGGGGCTCGCCACGTGCGCGATCGAGATTCACGCGCCGGCTATCCGCGCGCTCGGCGCGGCCGCCGCGATGCAAGACCTGCCCTGCGAGTCCTACGCCGAACCCGCGCAAGAAGCCTGCGAGCGTTTCTTGGCAGAAGGCCGACACTTCGAACTCGTCTTGATCGATGCGCCACGTCGCGGCGCGCGCGAAGTGCTGGCGAGCGCTGCTCGTCTCGCCGCGCGCTTCGTTGCCGTTTGCTCGTGCAATCCCGCAACGCTCGCTCGCGACCTTGCCGAGCTCGTCCGATGCGGCTTCGAGCTCGAGGAGCTCGGCTGCTTCGACATGTTTCCCCACACCCGTCACCTCGAAGTGCTCGCCTGGCTACGGCGAGCGCGCGTGTGAGCGCGCCGAGGCCCGTCTACGACTGCCTCACACAAAAGTGATCACGCGCGCGCACGCGCGCATGAATTCCGTGCTCGCTCAATTGAAGGACGGATCCGAGCTGCTATGTTTGGTAGTTCGGCGTTTCGTTCCAGGCGACAGAAGCGGGTTGAAACGAGACGCCTACGAAAGGCAAAGAGGAGATGCGTTCCGTGTTGAAATCGAGCGTCATTTGCGGCTGTTTCCTGGCATTTGCCTGCTCTAGCGACGGCGGGGCCGGTGACGGCGGCGAAGGTTCGCCACACACGGGAGGCCAGAGCTCGAACGGCGGCGCGCCGAGCAACCACGGCGGCACCCCCAGCAACCACGGTGGCGGCATCTCGATCATGAGCGGTGGCACTGGAACGGGGAGCACCGGTTCCGGAGCCAGCGGCGGCTTCGATCCCAACAGCGCGTGCGTGGCGAACTCCGCCGAAGGCGAGCGCCTACCGGTAGATCTCTATTTCATGGTCGACATCACCGGTTCCATGAACTGCCCGGTGCCGGACTCCGCGAGCTCCCCGTGCGAGGTCGACCCCGGCGCCCCGTACTCGAGCACGACCCGCTGGGTGGTCGAGAGCGCCGCGCTCAAGTCGTTCATGAGCTCACCAAAAAACGCCGGCATGGGCGTCGGCATCGGCTTCTTTCCGAGCGCGAAGAACTTGTGTGACGCCAACAGCTACGTCACACCCAAGGTGGAAATCTCGGATTTGCCGGGCGCTGCCAGCGCGCTCAATGCGGCCATCAGCGAGCAGAAGCCGGCCGGCAATACGCCCACCGTGGCTTCATTGACCGGCGCGATTCAGCACGCCGCAACCTGGGCCAAAGCGCACCCCGGGCGCCGCGCGGCCGTGGTGTATTCGACCGATGGCTACCCAAAGGGGTGTGACGCTTCCAACACCATCGCCGAAGCGGTCAAGGTCGCGAAGTCTGCCTACACCGGCAGTGGCATCCAGACCTACGTGCTCGGTATGGGCCAGAACCTGTCGTCCTTGAACCAAATCGCCGAGGCAGGCGGCACCGAACAGGCCTACCTCATCGACACCGGCAAAGACGCCGCGACCCAGCTCGCCGATGCGCTGAACAGCATCCGCAGCAAAGCGGTGGTCGACTGCACCTTCAATATCCCCCCGCCCCCCACGGGCGAGAGCCTCGACTACAACAAGGTGAACGTCCGCTTCACCAGTAGCTCCGGACAGGTCACCGACGCACTGCGCGACCCTTCGGCCGCAGCCTGCACGCAGGGCTGGCAGTATTCCGCGGACAAGAGCCAAATCAACCTGTGCGGGGACTTCTGCAACTCGGTGAAGTCCGATCCGGGCGGAAGCCTGCAAATTCTGTTCGGCTGCATGACCAAGATCGACATTCCACGCTAGCGAAGTTCCCGCTTTCGCGGACGGCGCGCGCGGCTAGGATGGGCGCAAAATGGCGCTCCCTTTCCTGCTCAAGGCCGTGCTGCTCGGAATCGTCGAGGGGCTCACCGAGTTTCTGCCCATCTCCTCGACCGGCCACCTGATCTTGGCTGGAGCGCTGCTCCATTTCAATGACGACTTTGGCAAGCTGTTCGAAGTGGTCATTCAAACTGGCGCGATGTTCGCAATCATCTGGGAGTATCGGGCGCGGTTCGCGGGCCTGATCGCGGGCGTTTTTCGCGACGCTGCAGCACGACGCTTCGTCGCCAACCTGATCGTGGCATTCCTTCCAGCCGCGGTGCTTGGGTTGCTGCTGGGCAAGCACATCAAGCATTTGCTGTTCAAGCCGGTGCCGGTGGCGCTCGCGTTCATCGTCGGCGCGCTCGTCATCTTGTGGGCGGAGCGGCGCGAGCACCCGATTCGCATCGCGAGCGTCGACGACGTGGGCCCGCTCGATGCACTGAAGATCGGCGTAGCCCAGGCCTTCGCTCTGATCCCGGGTATGTCGCGCTCCGGCTCGACCATCATCGGCGGGCTCTTGTTCGGGCTCTCTCGCCGCGCGGCCACCGAGTTTTCCTTCTTCCTGGCCGTGCCCACGCTGATCGCCGCTGGCGGCTACGACCTATTCAAGCACCGCGATCTGCTGCGGCCGGAGCATGCGTCCGTGTTCGCAGTCGGCTCACTCTCCGCGTTCGTCTCGGCATTTCTATGTGTGCGCTGGCTGATTCGCTACATCAGCCGCCACGATTTCAGCGCGTTCGCCTGGTACCGCATCGCTTTCGGCGCGGTGATCCTGATCACCGCCTACACCGGCCTGGTCGATTGGTCCGCCGGGTAAATCGAAGCCAAGCCCGCTGACCTAGTCGATGCGCTGCACTGCTTCGAGGAACACCTTCGGCTCGACGAAATCGGTATAGCGAAGCGCCTCGCGACCGGAAGAGTCGAACAGCACCACCGTCGGCAAGCCGACCACGCGGAAGCGCGAAAGCGTCGCGCCCACGCGCGGATCGTCGTCGTTGGTCGCATCGACCTTCACCGCGACGAAACGCGCCATTTCCGGGCGCACGTCGGGCGCGGAAAATGTCACGCGGTCGAGCTGTTTGCACGCGCCGCACCACGCCGCGGTGAAATCGAGCAGCATCGGGCGTTTTTCGCGCAGCGCGCGAGCGCGCGCCGCATCGACGTCCCCATGCTGCCAGGCAAAACTTTCGTTAGGCCGCGAAACGGCGGTCACCAGTGCAAAGCCGGCCACGCTGACCAAGGCGATGCCCGTCCCCTTGGCGACCTTCACGCCGCTACCAAGCTCGGCAAAGTCGCGATGCACCGCACCCAACAGCAAGCCGAGCACCAACGCGGCGCCAGCAATCCCGTAGGTGAGCGAGCTCGACTTGGCCCAAGCGCCGAGCACGGGAAAGGCGCTCCCCAAGAAGTAGAAGGCCACGATCACCAGCACGATACCGAGCAGCGACTTGACGTACACCATCCAGTGGCCGCTTTTTGGTAGCTGAACCGCAAACGTACCCACCACGAAGAACGGCGCGCCGAGGCCCAGCGCGAACGCGGCCATGGCCCCTGCGCCCAACGCTGCGCTGCGCGTCTGCGCGATGAACGTCAAAATCCCGGTCAGCACCGGCCCGGTGCATGGCGAGGCGATCAGCCCGCAAGCAAGGCCGAGCGCAAACGCACCTTTGTAACCAATGCCGCCGAGCTCCGCGAGCCGGTTGGTGAGTGTCGACGGCAGCGCGAACTCGAACGCCCCGAACAGGGATGCCGCAAGCGCCAAGAACAACAGCGAGATACCGACCAACACCCATCGGCTCTGAAGCACCGAGCCGAACACCGAGCCCGAGAGCCCTGCCACGACCCCGAGCGGTACGAACATCGCGACGATGCCGAGCACGAAGCAGGCCGAAAGCGCCGCACCCTCCCAGCGCCCCTTGGCCTTGCGCGCGCCGAACACGCTGACGGTCACGGCGATCATCGGATACACGCACGGCGTCAGGCTCACGAGTAGCCCGCCTGCAAGCGCGGCCAACGTCGCGTAGAGCGGCCCGCGCGACAACGCAGCGGTGAACGCGTCTGGACCGGCAGCGAAGGCGCTTCCCTCCAGCGCGGCGAGCAAGCCGGTGACGAGGGCGGCGAAGGCGAGCGGCGAACGGCGAGTCACGGCGTTTGTCAGCCAGGAAGGTCGAGAAACCCCGGCCGGAAGCTTACGCTGCGACGAAGACTCTGGTTTCACGGCCTTTACCGAGCACGCCGTTTGCCCCGCACCAAGCGCAAAAGCCTCTGAGCACGGCGTATTTCGCCGTCCAAGGCCACGGCCAGCGCTACCCGGCCCTTGCTGGTGCGATTCACGAACGCGCTCAAGTAGCGTGAAGCCTCATCGAAATCGCCCTCGGCGAAGGCGAGCTCGCCGAGCACGAACTGGCCGTAGCCCTGGCCGCACGGAGCATCGCCGAGCGCCTCCCGCAGTTCGGACAGATCGGCCACGGTCTCGCCCATCGCCAGACGCGCCAAAGCTACCTGAGCCGCGTACAGTGGCTTGTCGGTGGTACCCCAACGGAGCGCGCGCTCGAGCACACCGATCGCATCTCGCGGCCGGCCGTTCAGGTAGAGCACGGTTCCCAGCGTCCAAAGGTGAAAGGCCCGTCGCGCGGCCGGGCTCACACGGCTGGCAATTCGCAGGTGATCGAGCGCACCGTCGGCGTCTCCGAGGCCCAAACAGGCGCGCGCCGCGTCTTGGCGGGCGACGTCGGGCATCACGTCCGCCTCGATCATTTGCCGCGCGGTCGAGAGCGCCTCCTCGAAGCGCCGGCCCTCCATATGGGAGAGATAGAGCTGACGGAGCAGCATGGCGCGCGTAGTCGCGTCGAGTTCGGCATGCTGGGAGAGACCGCGCTGGGCGTACTTGGCCCGAGCACCGGACGAGCGGGCGAGCGTCGCCTTCCGAAGGAAAACCTCGGGCGGAAGCACCTGCGCGGCGGCTGATCGGGCCCGCGTCATCTCCTGGTCAGGGTAGCAAGACCTGTACACACGTCCAGATTTCTGCAAAACCGTGGCAACCGAATGGAGCCCGAGACTTGCCGCGACGCGTCGGTCATCAGCCCGCTGGCGGGACGGGCGCGGCCCTTCGAGGGTGGCCTCGCCCGCGAAGCCAGGGGAGGATCTGCTCCACGGGTGACGGTGCTAAACAGCCGCATGTTGGCTCGACTCTGCGCGTTATCGTCGCTCCTTTTCGTGGCTGGCTGCGGCCGCCCCGCGACCCAGCAAGAGTGCGAAGAAATCGTGGTGCGCGTGACCGAACTCGAGCTCAAGGCACGCGGCATCGCGGGCAGCGACGCTCAGGAAGTGCAGGAGACCAAAGAGGCGCTGCGCAAGACCACCATGCGCGACTGCGTGGGCCGGCGCATCAGCGACAAAGCGATGGCGTGCGTGCGCGGCGCGAAAACGGCTCAGCAATTGGTAGGCGAGTGTTTTTGACGCGCCGCTTTTGCTCGATGCTGGTGCTCTGCTCGTCGTCGCTCCCTGGCTGCGCCGAACCCTTGTCTGCGGAAGAGTGCAACGCGCTGCTCGACCACTACGTCACGCTGCTGGCAGCGTCGGATCGCCCGGGAACCAACGACACCGAGCTCGTACGGCTGCGCTCACAAGCTCGCGAAAAGGCCGCAAAAGATCCCGCGTTTCGCCGCTGCGCGAAAGAAGTCGCACGCAGTAAGTTCGAGTGCGCCATGCAAGCCTCCAGCGCCGACGTCGTCGAGCAGTGTTTGCTCTAGCGCCGCGCTGCGTTCGTTTGCGCTAGTTGGCAGCGGCTCGGGTGGGAGCCAAATGAGTTGGCAGCGCGAGCTCCCCGACGAGCGCGCTTTTCGAGGACAAATACGCAGCGGCACATGCCTTGCACAGGCACTCTCCACCAACCCGGGAGTGTGTGGCCATGACCGCTCGAACCTTCTGGGGCTCGCGGCTGATCGTGTATCTGACGACCTGCCTCGGCGCCCTCACGTCCGCTTGTCTGGATCGCCCGCTTTGCAGCGACGAATGCAAACCGGCAACCACCAACCAGTACGTCCTCCGTGTCCCAACTGGCGGCATCAAGAAGATCGACTTCTTGTTCATGATCGACAATTCGGGGTCGATGGCCGACAAGCAGAAACTACTGCGTAGCGCCGTGCCTTCTCTCGTTTCCCGCTTCGTGACGCCGCTCTGCGTGGATGAGCAAGGCAATCCAAACGGCACGAGCGTGCAGGATAACCGCTGCACCATCGGCACCCCGCAATTTCCCGCGATTGAAGACATCCACATCGCGGTCATCTCGTCCAGCCTGGGCGCAGGCGGCAGCACGGTCCAGTGCAACCCCGCAGACACTGCGAGGAACAACAACGACCGCGCCCAGCTGCTGCCCAAGGTGCGCGCGGGCCTACCGTCTTGGAACGGCTCGGGGTTTCTGAACTGGGATCCCAAAGGCGTGAGCCAGCCTGCCGGCAGCAAGGATCGCGCTCAGCTCGCGACGGACTTCCAGAACCTGGTCGCGGGGGCCGGCGAAAATGGCTGCGGCTTCGAAGCCTCGCTCGAGTCCTGGTATCGCTTCCTGATCGATCCAGATCCGCCTGCGAAGATCGAAATTCAAGGCGGCGCCAGCACCAAGGTTGGCGTCGACACGGACCTCCTCGCCCAGCGTGCGCAGTTTCTACGCCCAGACTCGTTGGTCGCGATCGTGATGCTGAGCGACGAAAATGACTGCTCGATCCAGATCGGCGGCTCTGGACACATCCTCGCCGGTCCGCAAATGCCGCGCGCAACCTCGATTTGCGCGCAGGATGCGAACAACCCGTGCTGCCGCTCTTGCGGTTCTACCGAGACTCAGCCGCCCGCGGGCTGCGCGCCGCTCACGGAGGACGCCGAGTGCAAAAAAGGCTCCGTTCTGCCGATGGATCAGGACCAGATCAACCTCCGTTGCTGGGACCAAAAGCGTCGGTTTGGTGCCGACCTGCTCGAACCAACCAGCAAATACGTGCGCGGGCTCACGCAGACCAAGGTTCCGGACCGAGCGGGAGTCGATCAGCCGAACCCGTTGTTCGCTGGAGGCCGAGCAACCAACCTGGTCTATCTAGCCGGCATCGTGGGCGTGCCGTGGCAAGACATTGCGACCGATGACAGCTTGACCGGACAGGGGCTCAAATATCTGACGGCTGCAGAGCTTCGTCAGAAAAATCGCTGGGACGTGATCTTGGGTGACCCGGCGACACGCAAGCCGCCGAGCGATCCGCACATGATCGAACTGGACCGCCCGCGCACCGGCTCTCACCCATTTCTTCCCCAGGCCGCGCTCGCTCCGCCCGATTCGACGACGCTGAGTGACGTCATCAACGGGCACGAACACGCGGGCTCGGCGCTCGGGGATCTCGAATATGCCTGCATCTTCGAGCTCGAAACCCCAACCAACTGCGACACGAAGGAAATCTGCGACTGCAAGTCCGAAGACGACGCCAACGCGAAGAAGCCCCTGTGCCAACCGCGAACGGGTGGCCCGATCGGCCGCACGCAATTCTCGGCGAAGGCCTACCCTGGGCTGCGTCAGTTGGAGGTCTTACATGGCATCGGCGATCAAGCGATCGTGGCCTCGATTTGCCCGAAAGTGGTGCGCTCTGCCAACCCGGACACCGACATCAACTTTGGTTACAACCCCGCCATGGACGCGCTCGTCCGGCCCTTCATCCCGTTCCTCGCCAACCAGTGCTTGCCGCGAGCGCCCGAGGTCGACGAGCAGGGTCATGCTTCATGCGTCGTGCTCGAGGCGCAGCTCGGCGGTACCTGCGACTGCAACGGCGGTGGTCGTTCGGTGCCCGACGCCGATTCTCTAAACGCCGTCCGCAGCGACCTGCGAGGCACCCTGTGCGACATGCCGAACACCGTTGCTTGTAGCGACGTGTGCGCGTGCCAGCTGACCGAGACCGCAGGTCCGGCGCTCGACACCTGCCGAAGCAATACCGATCCGAACGCCCAAAGCCCGGGGTATTGCTACATCGATCCCGACAAGGGTCTCGGCGACCCCGGCCTGGTTCGAGGTTGCCCGGCGAACAAACGCCGCATGCTGCGCTTCGTAGGAGAAAACACGCCTCGTTCGGGCTCGCTCGCCTACATGGCTTGCATGGGCAAGGCGTTGAAACAGTAGGCGTCTGCCCGCGGCTGGAACGCCGAAGGCTGCGAGCTACTCGGCGTTCTGGCGCGCTGCCTCGTTCAAGGCCGAGTGAATTGCCTCGGCCAGCGCGGCCGCTGACAAGGGCTTCAGCACCAAATCGCGCACGCCGAGCGCTCGCACGGTTTCTCGACTCCAGGAGGCGTTGAAGCCAGTCGCGACGAGCACCGGCAAATCGGGCCGAACGCGCAGCACCTCGCGAGCCACGTCCACGCCGGTCATCAGCGGCATGGTCAGGTCGGTCAAAACCAAATCGAACCGCGCAGGCTCCTTGCGAAACAAAGCCAGCGCGTCGACGGCGCTGGTTTCGGTGTGAACCTTGTAATTTAGCCGCTCGAGCAGCTTCTGAGCGGTCACGCACAAGGCAGGCTCGTCATCGATGAACAGCACCCGTTGGCCCTGACCGAGCGGCGGCTTCAAAACCCGCTGTTCCTGCTCTGGAGCAGCCGCTGCCCGCAAGGGCAAGAGCACGTGCATTTTCGTGCCCGCGCCCGGCTTGCTCTCCACTTGGATCACGCCCCCGTGGTCGGTCACGATGCCGTGGACCACGGACAGCCCAAGCCCGGTCCCCTCGCCAGGCTTTTTGGTGGTGAAGAACGGCTCGAAGATTCGTGGAGTTGTCGCAGCATCCATGCCGTGACCGGTGTCACACACGGAAACGCGAACGTACCGCCCTGCGTGCAGGCCGGGACTTTGCGCCGCCGCGGCCGCGGACACGTCGACTTCGACCAGGCACAACGTCAAACGCCCCGGCGCACCACGCATCGCGTGCGCCGCGTTCGTGCACAAGTTGACCAGCACCTGATGCAACTGAGTCGTGTCCGCGTCCACGTGTCCCGCGTCGGCGCTCACCTCCGAACTAATCTCGATGGTCGTTGGCAGGGTCGAACGCACCAGCCGCAGCACTTCCTTCACCAACGGCTGAAGTCGAATCGCGTGTCGTTCCTGAGGTTGACGCCGGCTGAACGCCAAAATTTGTCGAACCAGCAGCTTGGCGCGTTCGCTGGCCCTCGAAACCTCGGACAAGCTTTCGAGCACAGCCGCGTTGCTCTGGGCGTCCATACGGGCCAGATCCGTGTAAGCCACGATCGCACCCAGAATGTTGTTGAAATCGTGCGCTACGCCGCCGGCCAGAGTCCCCATCGCTTCCAGGCGCTGCATCTGGCGCAGCTCGTCTTCCAGTCTGGCCTTGGCCTCCTCCGCCCGGCGGCGCTCGGTAATGTCGTGCGCGACCAGGATGATGCAACGTTTGCCGTTGAGCTCGGTGACATCGGCGTTCACCTGCATCACTAGCTGCTTGCCCTCGAAGTTCGTGGAGGTGAGCTCCAGATCGCGCACGACCCCCTTACTGACCAGCGTATCGATGAAGCGCTTACGCTCGTCGGCTGCCCACATGCCGAGCGCCACCGACGAATACCCGACCAGCTTGTCGCGCGTTCGCCCGACCATACGCTCGAAGCTCTCGTTCACCTCGAGCAGGCATCCGGACTCGAGATCCGATATCGCGACCGCGTTCGGACTGGCTCGAAAGGCCGTCAAGAATTTCTGTTCCGACTCGCGCAACGCGCGCTCCGCGCGCTCGCGTTCGCTGACGTCGCGCACCACCACGATCATGCGCACGCGTCCCGCGATCTCGACGCTCTCCGCAGACAGCAAGCAGGATTTGAGCTCGCCGTTGGCCACCCGGGCCACAGCAGGAAAATCCTGCACCGAGCCGTTCTCGCGCACGCGGCGCACGAGCTCGACGCGATCCTTCGGATTGTTCCAGAACAACAGATCGAGCGAGTTTTTTCCGATCACCTGCACGCGACGTACCCCGAACAGGCGCTCGAAGCCTTCGTTCACGTCCACGAACAATCCGGTCTCTTCGTCCGATACCGAGACCGCGTCCGGAATCGCCCGAAAGACTTTGGTGAACAGCTCGACCGACTCCCGCAGCGCGCGCTCGGCGCGCACGCGCTCGCTCACGTCATCCAGGAGCCCCAGAAAACACTCGACGGAGCCATCGGCCGCGCGCACGCAGCGCACCGAGACTTCCGCGTGGATCAGCTCGCCGTCCTTGCGCAGCATGCGCTTGCCAATCGTATAACCGTCGCTCCGCCCGGCGAGCACGCCATCGAACTCCCGCAATTCGGCGCCGATGTCCTCGGGGTGCGTGAGCTCGCTCCAAGACTTGCGCAGGACCTCGTCGCGCGAATAACCGAGCAGCTCGCAAAACCGGTTGTTCACTTCGACGAGCCCCTTGTCGGGCGTCGAGATGGCAAGCCCCACCGCGCCGAACTCGAAATAGCCGCGGAAGCGTTGCTCGCTCTTTCGCAACAACTCTTCTGCCTGGTCGAGCGAGCTGGGTACCGAGGCCTGCATCGTCTAGCGATTGAACGTCTCCGCGCGCGCCAGGTAAAGGCCGGCCTCGATCGTCCGGATTCCAGGATCCGGGATCCGGAAACCGGGACGTGAGAGGCCAGCCGCCCCTCCGGTTTCCTCTCGAATTCCGCGCAAATGCGGCCGCAGCCCCCCGTCTCCCGGCTTGGCGCGCGCATTGCAAAAGCGAAAGACCAGATGGCCCCATGTCCGCGCCGTGCGCCGCACCGACCTCGAATTCGAGCGCCGTTCATTCTCCGCTCGCGCACTCGACGTGTCCAGTGCGCGGAGCGCCGCGCGCGCGCAACCGACAGAACCTGGGTCGACTCGTCACGCATGCGCGAGAATAAACCTCGCGGGTATGAGCGCGAGCTCTTCTGCCAACTCCGGCGCACACAAGCGTAACGCTCGCAACGGCATCGAGAGCGACTGATCGCGCGCATTCAAACGGAGGATGCGACGCCCGCTCACCGCGTCAGCTCGACACGCGAACGATATGTATCGTCTACCGATACACACTTTGCAGATAACCAGTCTGCAAACACTAAACTTCATTTCTCACTCGCCGTTCACCCAACACGAGACAGCCGCCGCCCCGCCGCGCGGCGAGAACCGAACGATGACCACGATCAGACAGCACACCGTCGATTCGCCCGCAGCGGACAGCCCGCTCGCCGGGAAGTACATGACGTTCAAACTCGCCAGCGAGGAGTACGGCGTACCGATCCTCAAGGTGCGCGAGCTGATCGGGCTGATGGAGATCACCACCATTCCGAGCGCTCCCGAGTTCGTACGCGGCATCATCAACTTGCGCGGAAAAATCATCCCGGTGCTCGACCTCCGCCTGCGCTTCGGCCTGCCCATCAGCGATGACACGAGCCAAGCGGTCATCATCGTGACTCAGCTGGCCAGCCCGGTCGGACCGCTCACCATGGGCGTCCTGGTGGACCAAGTACTCGAGGTGCGCACGATCGAGGCCGCGCACATCGAGCCGAGCCCGCGCTTCCCGGGCGATGGTTGCACCGAGTTCGTGCTCGGCGTCGGCAAGGCCGACGCCCGGGTGATTCTGCTGCTCGATATCGAGCGCGTGCTCGCTCCGGCTCGCGCCCCCCTCCTCAATGAAGTCTTGAAACAAGAACCCAACAACGTCTGACAGAACCATGTTCAACTCGCTAAAAACCAAACTTCTGGCGGCCTTCGCGATGGTCTCCCTGCTCACCGCCGTGGTCGGGGTGTTCGGGCTCTCGGTCATCAAAGATCTCTCTGCGCTCACTCTGGACACGACGGAGAGCCTCGCGCCTACGTTGGAAGGCGTCGGTCGCGTCCGCTACTACTTCGCGCGCGTGCTGTGGTTGACCCAGAAGGGTGCGCTGGCCATGCAACAGGGCGATAAGGACGAGTTCGCCCGCGTTCGCGAGGCGCGCACGATCGCGCTCGGCGAAGTGGCCAAGACCATGGCTGCCTGCGATGCGCTCGAGTCGGCGCCGGACGAGCGACCCGTGTGGCAGGAAGTAACGGCCAAAATGGACGCCTGGAAGGCGACCAACGCGGAGATGTGGCGGGATATCGAAGCGGGCGAGCTCGACAAGGCTTGGCAAGTCGGGGCGCGGACGGCCAACGGGCAGATCGACGCCACCATCGCGGCCTTGCACAACGCCATGGAGGTCGAACGCAGGCAACTTCGCGAAGCGACCGCGTCCGCTACTTCGCAAGCGTCCGGCGCGCACCGAGTCATGTGGACGGCGATCGCGCTCGGCGCGTTGGCCGCGTTCACGCTCGGCATGCTGCTCACGCTCTCGATCACACGCCCAATCGAGCAGCTGAAGAAGGCTGCTCTAGCCCTGGCTGAGGGCGACATCGAGCAAAACATCGAACACAAGAGCGCCGACGAGATCGGAGCCCTGGCCGAGTCGTTTCGCAAGCTGATCGACTACATCGGCGACAGCGCGCGTGCGGCGACCGCACTCGGCAACGGCAATCTGGAGCTGCAAGTGCAAGCACGGTCGCAGGGCGACGTGCTCTCGCAGAGCATGGGTCGGGCCGTGGGCGTGCTGCGCTCGCTGCTGGCCGAGGTCAAGGCGCTGATCGCCGCGGCACAAGCCGGAAACCTGGACGAGCGAGCGGATACGTCGCGCTATCAGGGCGGCTACGCCGAGCTTCTCACTGGCATGAACCGGGTGCTCGAAGCGGTTTCCGAGCCGATTCAGGAGGCTAATCGCGTGCTCGCACAAGTAGCAGGGCGCGATCTGACCGCGCGTGCGCGCAACGACTTCCGCGGCGACTACGCCAGCATGATGAATTCGCTCAACACCGCGACCGACAACTTGAAGGAAAGCATGCTCAAGGTCTCGAGCTCTTCCGAACAGGTCTCCTCGGCCTCGACGCAGATTGCGGCCGCCAGCCAATCGGTGGCGCAGGGCGCATCCGAGCAGGCTGCCGCGCTGGAAGAAACGTCCAGCGCCCTGGTCGAGATGTCGGCCGCTACCAAGCGCAACGCCCAAAATGCGCAGGCTGCCAACGACCTGGCCAACAACGCTCGTGAAGCATCAAACAACGGCGGCGCGGCCATGGCGCAGATGACCGATGCGATGAACAAGATCCGCTCGGCCGCCGAAGCGACCGCGGCGATCATCCGTGACATCAACGAAATCAGCTTCCAAACCAACCTGTTGGCGCTCAACGCCGCGGTCGAGGCCGCGCGCGCCGGGGAAGCTGGTCGAGGCTTCGCCGTGGTGGCGGACGAGGTACGCAACCTCGCGCTGCGCAGCAAGGAGGCGGCCAAGAAGACCGAATCGCTAATCAGCGAGTCGATGGCGCTCACCCAGCGCGGCGAGGAAATCTCGGGCCGTGTCAACGCGACGCTGTCCGAGGTGGTGACGAAGGTCGAGAAGGTCACCATCATCGTCTCCGAGATCGCTCGCGCGAGCCAAGAGCAAGCCGAGGGCATCGAGCAGTCCACCCGCGCGATGTCGCAGATGGACCAGGTCACGCAACAGGCGGCCGCCAATTCGGAGGAAACCTCGAGCGCGGCCGAGGAGCTCGCCTCGCAAGCGCAGGGCCTCACCCAACTGGTCTCGCAGTTCAACCTCGGCACCGCCAGCGACGCGCCGCGGCGCCCCGCAGCGGTGCGCAGGCCGCCGACGCTGCCGGCCGCACGCAAACCCGCGCGCGGCGCGGCACGAAGCGCTCGTACGAACGGTCAGGGCGCGCATGAAGGGAATGGCCACAGCCCTCCGGCGCTAATGGCGACCGAGAACGATCCCGATTTCCTCGACTTCTAGGACTCGCCCGTGCTCGCGCCAGCACTCACCCGCGTGATCAACCGAATCGGCCCGCCATGAACGCCAAACTCTTCGAAGCATTCCGTGACCTCGCCTACGGCGAAGCCGGAATCTTGCTGAGCGAGAGCAAGGAGTCACTGGTCTCGAGCCGCATTCAGAGGCGCGTGCGTGACCTGGGCCTGCCTTCCGAAGTCGAATACCTGGCGCATTTGCGAGCCGACAAGACCGGCGCGGAGCTCGTTCGCTTCCTGGACGCGATCAGCACGAACTTTACCAGTTTCTTCCGAGAGCCCGCGCACTTTCAGGTACTCGCCGACGAAGCGCGTGCCCTGCTGGAACGAAAGGCGAAGCGGATTCGGGTTTGGTGCGCGGCGGCTGCTACGGGTGAAGAGCCCTATAGTCTCGCAATCACGCTGAGCGAGGTGCTGGGCGAGTCTTCGGACTTTCGTATTCTGGCCACGGACATCTCGGTAAAAGCGCTCGAGACTGCTAGCGAGGGGCGCTACACGCTAAGTCGGCTTTCACAGGTACCGCGCACGTTGCGTGACAAATACTTCGTGAAAGAGCGGGCGACGAACGCGCCGGTCGCGGACTCTCGAACCGCGGAACCCGAGGAAGCGACCTACCGAGTCTCGCCGGCGCTTCGCTCGCGCATCGTGTTCAAGCGCTTGAACTTGGCCGCGCCCCCCTTCCCCATGAAGGGCGAGCTCGACGTGGTGTTTTGTCGCAACGTCATGATCTACTTCGACCGCACCGTACGCCAGCGCTTGGTGGGAGAAGTCGAGCGATTGCTCAAACCCGGAGGCTTGTTCGTGGTCGCTCACGCCGAGACGTTGAGCGGCGTTCAAAGCGGATTTTCGAGCCTCAAACCGTCACTTTACCGAAAACCGAGCGCGCCATGACTCAAATCGCCGTAGGCATGGGCGAGCTCGAGGTGAGCGACGATCCAGACAGCGTGCTGGTCACCTACGCACTTGGCTCGTGCGTCGCGGTGATTGTCCACGACCCGGTACGTTTGGTCGGCGGCATGATCCACTACATGTTGCCGTTCTCCGCCATCACTCCGGAAAAGGCCAAGGAGCGGCCCGCCATGTTCGCCGACACGGGTGTGCCCATGCTCTTTCAACGCATGTATTCACTGAGCTGTCGGAAGTCCGACTTGGTGGTGAAGGTGGTCGGTGGCGCGAGCATCAACGACGACAACGGCACCTTCGACATCGGCCGACGCAACTACGTGATCTTGCGCAAGATGTTCTGGAAGGTGGGCGTGGTGGTCGCAGCCGAGGACGTGGGCGGCCACGTCTCGCGCACGACGCGGCTCTTCATCGCCAACGGTAGAACGGTCGTGCACAGCACCGACCGTGGAGCGGACATCGACCTGTGACTCGGGAATCTGGAGCCTGTTCATGTTGAGTGTGTTGGTAGTGGACGACTCGACCGTCATGCGGCGCATGGTCAAGCGCTCCCTGGAGATGGCAGGGTTGCCCTTGGGCCGCGTATTCGAAGCTGAAAATGGCTTCGCCGCGCTGACGCTGCTGGTCAGCCACCGTATCGACTTGGTGCTCAGCGACGTGAACATGCCGGAGATGGACGGTGTGGAGCTGGTCCGACAGATGTCGCGAGCCAACGCGACCCGCGGCGTGCCCGTGGTGATCGTTTCGACCGAGCGCTCCGAGCCGCGCATCGACGAGCTGCGCACGCTGGGCGTGTCTGCCTACTTGAACAAACCGTTTCGTCCGGAAGAGCTGGGCCACATCGTGCGCAGGGTGCTCGGCGTCACGGAGGCCCAATGATCGAGTCTACGAAAGATCTGCTGCACCGTGTCGCGAGCCAAGTGCTGGAGGACGCGGCTTTCCTCTTGACCGAGGTCGGTGACGGGACTCCCCTACCCGGTCAGCGCCGGAACGCTACTGTGGCGTTTGCCGGTCCTCAGCGCGGCGCAGTCCGGCTCAGCACCAGCGACGAGCTCTTGCGGCAGCTGACCGCGGACATGCTGGGCGTCGAAGCGGACGATGAGAACGCGCGCGAGCAGAGTGGCTCGGCCCTCGCCGAGCTGACCAACATTCTGGCCGGCGCGCTGGTAGCGGAGCTGTTTGGCACGGCCACGCTTTGCCAACTTGGCGTGCCCGAGCTCTCGGGCGCTCCCGATTCGACCTCGAATGAAGCCCACTGCGCCATCACGCGCGTGGACATGGAGGGCCGTCCGATCGCGGTCGAGCTCGTCTGGCACGGAGAGTTCGCATCGTGAACCTCGTGCGCCTCCAACAAGACTCCGGGCCCGCGCCGCTCGCGCTGGCTCTCGTTGCCACCCCAAGAACCGCAGCCACGTCAGCACTGGGAGGGGCCCCGGCTGCGCGTTGCCCCGTCACGCTGCGTTTCCGAAGCGACCAGCTACTCCTCGCTTCGGAAACGTCTACGGGCGGTGGGTCGGCAACCGAGAGCTCGAATCGCGAGCTGCTCTGGCCAATTTTTACGGCGGCCCCCAGCGCCGCCGCGGGTTCGACATGAGAACCTGGCACACGCCCGAAAGCAGCCGGCGCACGTCGTCTCGCGAGGCTTCGAGCAGCGACGCTGTGCATCGCCTCATGCAACGGGGTGGGCGCTGGGTGCTCGAAACCTCGCGCTTGGTGCCCATCGATCGCGACGTCATGCGGCAGGAGTCCGAGCGAATCGTCGGTGCTGAAGCCGTGCTCGCGCACCTCAGGCGCATCGATCCGGGCAAACAGCTGGCGCACAGCGCAGCCGAGCTGATGCGCCGCGCTCTCGACGACGACGTGTGTGCGTTCGGCGCGGTCGACGGCGCGTGGCTCCCGATCGATGAGCGAGACGTGTCGTTCCGTGATGACACCGGATCTCACGCCGAGCTGAAGCAGACGATGGCGGAAATGCGCGCGGAGCTACTCTTGCTGCGGGGCTCCCATCAACGCTTGAGGCAGCGCGTGGCCGAGCTCGAGAAGGCTCGCTACCTTGCCCCCGTGCGGGAGCGCGAAGCCACGCCCCAATCGAGCACCCCCAAAGGTGCCCGATCTTTCACGCCCGTTGCGACTTCCACACATACTGCTTCGAAACCAGAACCCGAGACCCCCGCCGCGTCCGCGACCCTGACCCCTGCCACCGTAGCCAGCGCCGGCAGCTCCACCGAAGAACCGTCGCGAGCTCCCGAAGGGCCCATGGCCTTGCCCGACCGCGCGGAAATCCTGGCGTGCTTGAAGACTCTGCTCGGTTCGATCGAGAACTTCGTCGTCGAAGCCGGTGCTGCTCCCGAGCTGACCGCCAAGCTGTTTGCGAGCGCCCTGTGCGATGATGCCGGCGAGCAGGTGGGTGCGCTGCTGCTCGACGCCCGCGCCGTAGCCGAGCTTGGTGGCGCTCTCCTCGGCGTGCCGCCGCCCGCGATCGAAGAGCAGGCAAAATCGGGCCAGCCGAGCGAAGACTGCCTCTGCGCGGCGAGCGAGGTCTGCAACAACTTGAGCGGCGTCATCAATCGCGGCACTGCCAGCTGTCACGTCGTGGCGCGCGATCTCGGGCCGTGCGCCGAAGGCTCGCTCCCCTGGCTGTCACACTGGAGCCAGCGTTCGACCGCGGTCACGACGAATGGCGGCGGTCGACTCTGGTTGCTCGCGCGTTGACGCAAGAAAACACTTCTAGAGCTCGTTGGTCTTGATTCCGTATTTCTTGAGCTTCGCGTAGAGCGAGCTGCGCGAAAGCGCCAAGATCTGAGCCGCGTCATCGACGCGACCGAGTGTCTTGCGCAGCACGTTGGTGATGTGTCGTCGCTCGGCGTCGTCCAGAGTCTGGGCTTCCCCTGCGTCGTCGGGTTGCAGCGTGCGATCGAAGCCGAGCGTCGCGCGATCGATGCTGCCCCCTTTGCAAAACAGCAGCGCCCGCTCCAAAACGTTGCGCAGCTCGCGAATGTTCCCGGGCCACTCGTAGCCAGTGAGCACCGAAAGCGCGTCTTGCTCGATGCTCGGGACGGCGCGCCCTTGACGCTGACCCAGCTCCTGCAATATCGCCGTAGCCAGAGCGGGGATATCCTCGGGGCGAGTGCGCAGCGGAGGAATCTCGATCGTGATGGTGTTGATGCGGTAATATAGGTCCTGCCGGAATTTCTCCTGCTGCGACATCTTCACCAGATCGCGGTGGGTGGCAGCCACCAAGCGCACGTCGGAGGTGCGAGACCTCACCTCGCCCAAGCGACGAAACGTGCGATCTTCCAGCACTTTCAGCAGTTTCGGCTGCACGGACAAGTCGAGATCGCCGATTTCGTCCAGGAACAACGTGCCTTTGCTGGCTACCTCGATCAGCCCGGGCTTGTTGCTGACCGCGCCGGTAAACGCGCCGCGCTGGTGACCGAACAGCTCCGACTCCAAAAGCTCGCGCGAGAGCCCGGCACAGTTCAAGTCCACGAAGGGCTCGGCGCGCCGAAGGCCATGGTCATGCAGCCAGCGTGCGAGCACACCTTTGCCCGAACCGGTCTCGCCCAGAATCAACACCGGCGCGTCGGAGGTGCTAATGGCCTCTGCCAGCTCCTGCAAACGCTGTGTCTTCTTACTGACCCCGATGAAAGGTTGGCGAGCGTCGCGCGCGGTGAGCGCACGCACCGCATCGTGCTGGCGATGCCGCTGCTGAGCATCCAACGTGCGGCGAACCAGTATGACCAGTGATTCCTGATCGACCGGCTTGGTCGTGAAGTGCTCCGCGCCGAGCTTGATGGCCTGCACGGCGAGATCAATCGTACCGAGGCCCGTCATCACGATAATCGCTTCCGGCGATTCGCGTTCGCGAGCAAAGTTCAAGATGTCGAAGGCCGTGCCATCCGGCAACTCATAGTCGACTATCGTGAGATCGGGTGTCTCCGCGACCTGCAGCGAGCGCGCTTCGGCGCAGGTGTCCGCCTCCAGCACCTCGAACCCGGACCGACGCAGAAACCGCGAAAGGCCGCTCCTGAGCTGCGAGTCGTCGTCCACCAAGAGGAGCTTGGCCATGCCCCTCGAACGTTACCCCACAAACCCGAGGGAGCAGAAGTTCCGGCCGCTATATCGAGTAGTCCTGGGCGAATACCCGCACTCGACGCGGGGATACATGAACCATATCGCCGGATTTGAGGTCCAGTTCCGCGAAACGCTCGGCGCTGATTTCGGCGTTGATCGGGATATCGGAGTCGACTGTTCTCAGTTCGATTTTGGTTCTCGAGCCTGTCGGATTGACGTGCAGAACCTTGGCTTTCAGGCTAGCCGCGCCGTTCCCGTGACGCTCGATGCTGAGTTCGTGGGGGCGAACGTACACCGCTGCGTCCCGCCCTTCGGGCTGGTTGTAGGCCGGATAGGAGACCTCGAACTCGGGCACCACTGCCTTGCCGCGCTCGACGCGACCCTTGAACACGTTGACGTTGCCGAGAAAGTCCATCACGAACGCGTTGGCCGGGTGCTCGAACACCTCCGCTGGCGTGCCCTCCTGCTCGACTCGTCCCTGGTTCATCACCACCACGCGATCGGCGACTTCGAACGCTTCTTCTTGATCATGAGTCACGAACACGCTGGTAACGTGAATTTCTTCGTGTAGCCGGCGCAGCCACTGCCGTAGCTCTTGGCGCACCTTGGCGTCCAGCGCGCCGAACGGCTCGTCGAGCAGGAGCACGCTCGGTCGCGCTGCGAGCGCGCGTGCGAGCGCTACCCGCTGCCGCTGCCCTCCCGAAAGCTGAGAAGGGTAGCGGTTGCCGAGCCCTTCCAGCCGAATCAGCTTGAGCAACTCTTCGACTCGCTCCCGCCGCTCCGGCTTCTTCACACCCCTTACCTTCAGGCCATAGCCGATGTTGTCAGCGATGGTCATGTGCCGGAACAGCGCGTAGTGCTGAAACACGAAGCCCACGCGGCGGTCGCGAGCGGAGTAGTTGGTAATGTCCTGTTCGTGGTGCAGTACCGAGCCGGAATCCGCGACCTCGAGCCCGGCGATGATGCGAAGTAGGCTGGTTTTTCCGGAACCGGAAGGGCCCAGCAGCGCGAGCAGCGAGCCGTTCGGGACCTCGAGGTTCACGTGGTCGACCGCGACGAAGTTGCCGAAGCGCTTGGAAACGTCTTTGACCGTTATGCTCATGAGCTTGCCTCACTCGAGTTCGACTCGGAAACCGCACCGGACGCCGGAAGCTTGCGCTCGAGCTGGCTCTTCACGATCAAAGTGAAGATGGCCAGCAGCGTGAGTACCGACGCCACGGCGAATGAGCCAGGTAGATTGTATTCCTGAAACAGCTTTTCGATGCGCAGCGGCATGGTGTCGGTCTGACCAGCGATGTGACCTGACACCACGTAAACCGCGCCGAACTCGCCCATGGCCCGGGCGTTGCAGAGGATGACGCCGTACACCAGCCCCCACTTCACGTTGGGCAGCGTGATGTCCCAAAACATCTGAAAGCCGCTGGCGCCCAAGCTCACCGCGGCCAGCTCTTCCTCGGGCCCGATCGCGTCCATCACCGGAATCAGCTCGCGGGCCACGAATGGGAAGGTGACGAACGAGGTGGCCAGCACCAAGCCAGGGGTCGCAAAGATGATCTTCAGACTCTGATTCTGAGGCCAGATCCCAAGCAGCTGCTGCACGATGACCAGACCCGCGAACAGCAGCGCCGCACAAGCGGCGACCAGAACACCTCGGTATTTCCAGAGCCCTCCCCGCGCGCGGCGGTCGCTCGGAAGCAACAACAAGGCAATCGCCACCGCGACCGCCACCAGCACGAAGGCCGTGAGGTAAGGCATCAGCGCGTAGCCGTCTCGGCGCAAGAAAGCGCCAAGGTAGCCCTGGAGGCCGAAAATCAGCACGAACATCAGCCCTGCCACCACCGGTGACACCGAAAATGGCAGATCGATCAGCGCGGTGAGCAAGGTGCGACCAGGAAAAGCAAAGCGCGTGATGCACCAGGCCGCAGCAAGCCCGAACACCACGTTCGCCACCAGCGCAATCGGCACCACCGTCAGGGTGAGCAGCATCGCGTGACGGGTGTCGGGGTCGCCGAACAAGTTGTGAAAGTACGCGCCCAGACCAGCCGCAAAGGCCTCGGAGAACACGTTGACCACCGGGATCACGATCAGCAACCCCACGGCGCCCAGGGCAGCCCCGGTCAGACCCCAGCGAACCCAGGCGGGGTCCTGCTGCGAGCGTCGCAGATGCGGCACGACCGCAGCCACGGGCCGGTTGGCGAGCCCTGTTGCCTCAGCTTGTGCCACGGCGACTCCAGCTCTCCAGGAAATTGATCAGGATCAGCATCGAGAACGAAATCACGAGCAGCACGACCGCAATGGCCGTGGCCTCGCCGTAAGCAAACTCTTCCAGCCGCGCTACGATCAGAATTGGGGCAATTTCGGTCTTGTACGGCATGTTGCCGGAAATGAAGACCACCGAGCCGTACTCGCCAATCGACCGCGCGAACGCCAGCGCGAAGCCCGTGATCAAAGAGGGATAGAGGCTCGGCAGAATCACGCCGTGAAACGTCTGCCAGCGCGTCGCACCAAGCGAAGAGGACGCCTCTTCGGCCTCTGCATCGAAGTCCTCCAACACCGGCTGGACCGTGCGCACCACGAATGGCAAGCCCACGAAGATCAGCACCAGCACGATGCCGAGCCGCGTATAGGCCACGTCGAGCCCGAGCGGAACCAGGTACCGACCGAGCCAGCCGGACTTCACGTACAGGCTCGCATACACCAAGCCGCCCACGGCGGTCGGTAGCGCGAGCGGCAGGTCCACCAGGGAGTCGACCAGACGCTTGCCTGGGAACGTGTAACGCACCAGCACCCAAGCCACGAGAGAACCGAGCACCAGGTTCACGAGGGCCGCGGCCAGCGACGTTCCGAAGGTGAGCAAGTACGCAGCGCGCGAGCGCTCGGTCCACACCGCGGCCCAGAAGTCGTGAAAAGAGAGAGAGCCGGCTTTGATGAAGCAGGCTGCGATCGGCAGCAGCACGAGCACACTGAGGTAGAAAATGGTGTAGCCGAGGCTCAATGAGAACCCCGGCAGCACGCGCCGATTCACGCTTGCCATTCGCTCACTCCCAAAGCCGTGAAGCGCGCCACGATCGGCCTATTTCTTCGGCTTGTAGATGGAGTCGAACACACCACCCTCTGCGATGAACTGCTTGTGTGCGTCCGGAAAGTCTTTCGCAATCTCGGTGATCGGAAACAGCTTTAGCTCCGGAAACTTGGCCGCATTCTTGGCCAAAATCGCGGCGTTGCTCGGACGGTAGAAGTGCTTCGCAACAAGCTCCTGTCCCTCGTCCGAGTAGACGAAGTTCAGGTACGCCTCCGCGACCTTGCGCGTGTGCTTGCGGTCGACGTTGCTGTCCACGATCGCAACGTGCGGCTCCGCGCGAATGCTGATCGGCGGGTAAACCAAGTCGAGGTCGCCCTTCGCCTCGCGAACTTCGAGGTTCGCTTCGTTCTCCCAAGCCAGGTGAACGTCACCAATCTTCTTCTGCACGAAAGTGGTGGTGGAGCCGCGGGCGCCCGAGTCGAGCACCGGCACCTGCTTGTAGAGCTGGGTGACGAAACGCACCGCGTCGTCCCGCGACCCACCGCGAAGGACGACCGAGCCCCAGGCGCTGAAGAAAGAGAGGTAGCCGTTGCCCGAGGTCTTCGGATTCGGCGTGATCACTTCCACGCCCGGCTTCACCAAGTCCTTCCAGTCCTTGATCCCCTTCGGATTGCCCTTCCGCACCACGAACACGATGGTCGAGGTGTACGGCAGCGAATGGTTCGGTAGGCGCTCCACCCAACCCTCTTTGATCAAGCCCTTCTTGCTGATCGCGTCGGTATCCAGAAACGACGCGAGCGTCACCACGTCGGCCTCCAAACCGTCGATGACTGCGCGCGCTTGAGTGCTCGAGCCGCCATGTGACTGCTTGATCGTCACCTTGACCTTCGACTCTTTTTCGTACGCGGAGATGAACTTCTCATTGACCTCGCGCCAGAGCTCGCGCGTCGGATCGTAGGAGACGTTCAATAGCTCGACGTTCTCCGCCGGGGCAGGAGCCGCCGCCGGCGCAGCGCTCGCTGCGGGGTTCGGCGCCGCGCTGGTCTTGTTGCAACCCGCCAAGGCGAGCGCCAGCAAGCCGAACGCAACGCGGCGAGTGAGTCGATTCGAGCCATTGCTAACGGGAGAAGAAAAGGAGTTCATGGTTTCTGTCCGGAAGTGAGGGGTTGCTTCGGAAACGCAGGTTCAGAGGGCTCGCTCGGGGCGAACGTGCCCTCCGCGAGGTCCGAAATGGCGATGCTTTCGAGTGCTTTCCAAGCCGCTTGGTTGGCTCTGCCCAGCGCGCGACGCAGGGCACAGCCACCGCGCGGACACTCCGCGCACGCCGGAGCGCCGGGGTTCAGGCAGTCGACGCCAAGGAAAAGTGGGCCGTCTAGAATCTCCACTACGCTCGCTAGGCTGATGCTATGCGGATCCCGAGCCAGGGCGTAGCCCCCGGACGGTCCGCGCAGCCCCTCCAGCACGCCGTGGCGGCGAAGAGTGCCCAGAATGAGCGTCAGGTAGGCTTTGGGAATCTGCTCGTCGCGAGCCAGATCGTTCAGCGAATGCAAACGCTCGGGATCGCGAGCCATTCCGGCCAGAGCGCGCAAACCATAGGTGCTTTTCCGCGTGATCATAAAAGCCTAGTAATCCGATCGGATTTATTGAATAGCAGGGCCCACGGGCGGTGTCAAAGACACTCGTCTACCGGCCCGCTGGCCCATCAGCGGACCTCGAGGCGATAAGATTGGAAGGACTGCCCGCCTCGCGCGTCGCGAATCACGACCCACAGGCGGACCGGGCCGGCGACGTCCGGCGCGGTCCAATCATTGTCGGAGTCGGGTTCGAGTTCGGACTCGTCGCGGCCGCTGCGTTCACTCTGGAACGTGCCCGCGGTGGCGAACCAAGAAATGCGGATCGACTCCCGTCGTTCGGCGATGAGGCGCGCGTCCGGGTCGAACCAAACGTAGTTTTCGGCGCCGGTGCAGCCCGTGGCGGCAGGCTCACTCCCGCATTCGCTCCAGTTCGCCCGCAGAGTAATCCGCTCTCGCGGCGCCAGCACCGCCGTGGGCTCCGGCGAAGCAGCCTCGGGCTCGAGCTCTTCGGGCTCACCATCGCGAAGTAATTCTAGGCGGCTAAGCTCGGGGTTCTTGTTTGCGTGATAGCGAGTCGCAAATTCTATGGACTGCGCTTGCGTCACTTCCGGTAGCGGGCAGCGCAAACGAATGGCACCCACCGCCAGGTCGCGTGCTGAGGCGACACGAGCAGTGACCGGTTCGTAGTAGCCGCCGGTCGCATCGGGATCGACCGGCCTGCCCGCGGGCTCCCCTTCCTTCGGCTCAGGTCGGCTCGGGCCGAAGAGTCGGCAAGCGTCGTTTGGAATCGTAGCGGTCACGCCGTTGCCGGTGCCCAGCGAAATCAGCGCGGAAGAGGGCTCATTCGAGGACTGTTCGAGGCAAGCTGGGCTGACCGGCCCAAGCTCGGTAAGCGGTTTGCGATCGACGCACAACGCGAAATGAGCCGGGGCCGGAGGGGCCAATGGATCCGGATCGACGACCAGCGCGCTGAGCGTCACGACTTCGTTCGGCTTGGCTTCCGCCGGCTCGGCGCGAACCGCCAGCACGCGCGGCGCCACGACGATCGACAAGTCGTCATCGAAATCAGGAACGCAGCCCACGAGCAGCGCGAGCGACAGCGTGACCGGCACGCCCAGGTGAGGCTTCAAAACTCCCATTTGGCACCTAACACTGGCAAGATCGGTAGACCGACGATGGTGCGCTGCTGCGAGTAGTCCGCGCTATACACGAGCTCCTCCGCGTTCTCGCGGTTGGTCACGTTTTGCACGTCTGCATAGAGCTCGAGCTCACTCGAGCCGAGCTTCACTCGCTTGGAGAGGCGCACGTCGAGCTGGGCAAAGTCGGGGATTCTGGTGCTGTTCAGCTGGCCGAGCACCGGTTGATAAGCGTCGGTGCGCGTGTACTGGTAGGCCGCCAGCACCGGCGTGCGTGGATAGCCCGTGGCGAAGCGAAAGCGCGCGCCCAGGTCGAAGCCCAAGCCCAGCTCGTACGACGCCAAAGCCGTAAAAACGTGCGTTTGATCGAAGTCGAACAAGCGCCATTCTGCGCCCGGCGCGTCGCGCCGCTCGCTGCGCAGAATGGTGTATGCCACCCAACCGAAGAACCCGGACCCGAGCTCCCGCCGCAGCAGGAACTGCGCGCCGTACGAGCGACCCTCCCCCGCGTTCAACAGCGCCTGGGCCGTGAGCGGAGATGAACTCGAGTTACGCACCACGAGCTCGCTGGAGCGGGCGTAAAAGACCGTAGTCTCGGCCGCAAGCGTACGCGATAGCTGGAACGCGCCGCCACCCAACCAATGGCTCGCCGAGCTCGTGCCGAGCAACGGGTTGCCGAACACCGACGATCGCTCCTCCGGCTGCGCTGGTTGGTGATAGCGCCCAAAGGCCGCTTTGAACGAGACTCGGGGGGAAAGCGCATAGCGCAACGAGATGCGCGGCTCGACGGCGGTTTCCGCGACGGACGCGCCCACGTCGGGCAGCGCGCCGACGGGCGGAGTACGGCGGTTGACGCTGGCGAAGAGCGTCTCCAAACGCAGCCCTGGAACCACGTGCAGCGCGTCGTTCAAGAACGCGAAATCGCCTTCGACGTAAGGTGCTCCAGAGAGCAGCAGTGTGCGCCAAGAATCGGTGTTGACCTGATCCGAGGGGGATTCTCCGAATACACGCGCGTCCCCTTCCCGAGCCGGAGTCGTGATCGAACCCACGCGGCGCGAGCGGGCATCGCTCGCGGCCAGGTCCAGGCCTATGGTCGCGTTCAGAAACGGCGCAACGCGCGTGCGATGACTGGCGCGGAGCCCGTACTCGGTCGACTTGGTGCGAAGCTCGCTGGGAGTGCCGCCGAAGCGACTCACTCGATACGACTCGTCTCGACCGAGCCAGGGCAGAAAATCGGTCTGGGAACCGTCCGCGTGCTGCTTGTGATAGCGAACGAGCGCCCGATCGAAGTACAGGTCTTGCGATTCTTGCTTGCGGTCCGCCGGATCTTCACTGGCCACGTTGCGTGAAACCGAGTCCGAGGAGAGCAGTCCGGACAGCTCGAGCCACTCGCCCGGGCTCGCTTGATAGCGAACTCGGGCTTGAGCGTCGTGGTACTTCGGGATGGGAAAGAACTCGCCCAGATCCTTGGACGTGGCGCGCGCGAGGACCCAGTTGAGGTGGCTCTTGCGTGCGGCCGCAGACACGCTGAACTTACCGAAAACCGGGGCGCTCACGTGCGCAGCCGCGTCGATCAAGTCGACTGCTAGGCTGCCGTGGCCGCGATCGGTGCTCGGCGCGCGCGTTTCCACCGTGACCAAACCACCGAGCCCTCGGCCATACGCCGACCCATAACCCCCGGGTGTCAGCTCTACATTTTGGACCAGATCGGAGTGCACTACGGAGCGGAAGCCGCCGAAGTGGTAGAGTAACGGAACCCGCACGCCGTCCACGTAGATGCGTGTATCTTCAGGCGCGGCGCCCCACACCACTACTTGTCCGGAGCCTGCCGCGGCGCGCGCCACGCCCGGCATGTTCTCCACGACCTTGAGCACATCGCCCTGAGTTCCGGCCACTCGCTTGGCCTGATCCGCGGCCACCTGGGTCGAAACGACTTGCTTGGTGAGCGTCGGGGCGACGATCACGATCTCCATGTCGTCGCTGTCTTCGCCGGCTTCGGTCGGCTTTTGGAAGTCCACTTCGTACACGGCATCGACGACCTTACCGGCCTCGAAGTTCTCCTCGGTTTGCAGGGCTTTGAGGTCGCTGCGCGACAAGGTGACCCTGCGTTTGCCGGGGTTCAGCTCATCGAACGAAAAGCGGCCTTGGTCGTCGGTCGCCACGCTCTGACCGTCGTCGAGCTCCACCAAGACCCCCGAGAGCGGTTCGCCACCCGGTCGTACCCGCACGACGCCTTTGAAATTGGCAGTGGTGGGCACGGCGGGCTTGAACACGAAATCGTAGCGATAGTTGATGCGAATCGGCGCCGGCGCTCCGTCCAGCTCCGCTGGCTCGAACACGAAGGCGCGCACCGCCGCCAGCGCTGCGGCATCGAACGCCGGACTGGCAGACTCGAGCACGCGCGCATCGTCCACGCTTCCAGAGGCGGAAATCGCGATCTGCAGCACGACGGACGCCGTTCGCCCTGCCGCCTTCTCTTCTTCGGGGTACGGCGCGTCGACGAACTTCACCAGCTTGGGCGCCTTGGTCAGCTGCGGTTTGTGCGCGGCTTCTTCGACCATGGGCGCTCGTCCCTGAGCGCGCAGCGGCGCCGCAAACAGCAGGCAAAGCAAGAAAATGGGCCACGCTGAGCGCGGCAACGAGCGACGGATCAAGGCGTTTTCCGCAAATGAGGTCACGGTTTGGTGAAGCGCATGGACACGGTGAACGTCGCGGACACCGGCTTTCCGCAACGCACGGCGGCCTCGAAAGTGGCCTGGCGCGCCGCAGCGAGCGCCGCTTCGTCGAGACCGTAGCCGAGCCCGGAGAGCAAACGCACGTCGACCACGCGCCCCGTCTCGTCGACCGTGAATTGGATGCGAACCTTGCCTTCGATGCCAGCCTCGAGCGCCTGCGGTGTGTACGCCGGCTGGGGCACCGACTTGGGTTTCGGCTTGGCCGCTGGCTCATCGCAATCGCTGGTTGGCTCGGGCGTTGCCGCCTTCATCACACGCTTGACGACGGGTTCGCGCGCCTGAGTCGGAAGCTGAGCAGCGGCGACCTTGGTCGCAGCGGAAGGCAGCGCCCCCCCCCCGCCCTCGACACCACCCGCGAGCGAAACGCCGAAGTCCGGCAGCGTATCGAGCGCCGGTTTCGCAACGGGCTCGGGCAGCGGTTCAGCGATGGGCGCGGCGGCGGGCTTGCGATTCAGCGCGCGCTTCGGACGCTCCGCCGGGGGCGGCGGAGGCTCCGGCGGTTTTTCCGCTGCTTTCTTGCGCGCGACTTCGGCCAGCTCGATCGCGGTAGCGGCGTGGCTTCGCCGGGCGTCGATGCCGCCGATGGCGAGCGCGAGCCCTCCGTGCACGAGCACGGCGCCGACCAGTGTGCCTCGAGACGCCATGACTCGTCCTACTTCGAGCGATCCACGTTGATGGCGAACTTGGAGATGCCTTCGAGCTTAGCGGTGTCGATCACCGAGACCACGTCGCCGTGCATCGCAGCCGCGTCAGCGGTGACCACCAGGTTCGGCTCTTTGGTCTCCTTGCGAGCCTCGCGAAACTTCGCTGGAAGCTGCGCGATCGTGACCGGTGCGTCGTTGTAGAGAAGCTTTCCGTCCTTGCCGATGGTCACCACGTAGGTTCGCTTCACCGATTCGTCGGAGGTCGCTGTCTTGGGTAGCTCGACCTTGAGCGCTTGCGACACGATGTAGGTCGCCGACACCATCATGATGATCAGCAGCACCAGCGTGATGTCCACGAAGGGAGTGACGTTGATGCCGACGATGCCAGCGCGAGAACCGCGAACGGACTGAATCGATGCCATGGCTTCTCCGTTGAAAAAGAACGCGCGTTCCGCGTCAGGTGGACTCTGCGACCGCGGAGCTGGAATCCTGGTCTTCGCGCGCTTGGAGACGAAGGCGCGCCGAGGGCCGGTCGGCCGCGAGCGATGCTTCGGTCGGCACAGGTAGCGGGTCGCTGCCGCCACGTTCCGAGAGCTTCACGTACGCCGTAATCAACTTGGTCAACGCGACCACTGCGGTTTCGATCTCCGCGATCCGTTTCTGAATCACGTTGTAGGCGACCACCGCTGGCAAGGCGACGAACAGACCAACACCGGTGGCGACCAGCGCCTCGGCGATGCCTTTCATGACGCCGCCCATGGCGTTGGCGTTGCCCCCCGAGTCACCGAGCGCGTGAAAGGCGATGATCACGCCGAGCACGGTGCCGAACAAGCCGACGAATGGCGCGTTGTTTCCCAGCGTGCCGAGCAAGTTGAGCCCGCGCTCGAGCTCGGGCTTGGCCCGCGCGAGCTCGGCGTCCACGGCGTCCTCGATTGCGGCGGGGCCGCCCGCATGCCAGCTCAGGCCTTCGAGCGCGACGCGAGCCTCGACCGAACGGGAGCTCGAGAGCAGCTTCTCCGCGCCCGGCAAGTCGTTGTCGCGAAGTCGCTCGCGCAATGCCGCCTGCAGCTGATTCGGGTTCTCGCGACGGCGCAGGAAGAAGATCCAGCGCTCGAACATGGTCGAGAACGACAGAATCGACAGGCCCACGAGCAGATAGAGCACCCACCCGCTGCCGAGCAGGGCGACCTTCAACAAGCGTTCAATCAGCATTTTCGCATCCTTCGTCTCAAAAAAACTAGTTCGCCTCGAGCGTGGTCACGAACATCCCGAGCGCTGCGCCTCCGTTGGCGTCGGCCGCCAAGAGCACCCCGGATCGACGAAATGTCTCGGTCAGCACCAGCGCGTCGCTGCCCTCGCTCGCCACGGCGCGATGGACGCTGAGCGTGAAGCGAACGCTCGGCAAGCTGCAGGAATCGTATAGGTTCGCGTAAATGGCGTAGCTGCCGGCAGCGGGCTCCTCCAGGAAGATTAGATTCTCGCGCTCGACGCCGTCCGCAGCGCAAGCGCGCACCGAGTCTCGGTCGAGCACGCCCACGCCCGGAACACTGGGGTCCACGGGCGCGCCCGCGTCTGCGGCAAGCGCGGTGCTCGGGTGCTTCGCGTCGACGACCTTTCCGTCGGGCGTGACCACGCGCAGATCCAGGTCCGCGTCAGCATCCCAAGCAAGGCTCACCACGGCGCGCGGCGGATTCAACCGCGGGTTGCAGATCGACTCGTCCCCGAGCGGCGAGCTGAAGCAGAGCCGTGAAGAGAACTGCGACCCGGCCCGGCCCGCGCCGTCGACGCCGACCAAGACCAGTTCATGCTCACCCGCGGGCACTTCGCGCGAAAAGTCGAGCCGAGCGCTCCACGAATATTCACCCTTCGCGGTGGGGTCCGGTGCACCCACCGGGAACACCCAGTAGCCGCTGCCCAAGTCGGCGAGCCGCATTCCGACCGCCACCGAGTCGGTGCTCGCACGCCCGGAAATGCGCTTGCCCGAATAGCCCGGCGCCACCAAGAGTCCCGACAACGCCACCGAGGTCACCGTCGGGGTCAAAGGCGGCGCGGCGGGGTCCGAAAGCGGCGGGCTGCCCGGAAGCGTGCCCTTTCGAAATTGCGCGCTGGTCACCCGAATCGGCTCTTCGAGAGCGGGAGTCAGCTTCGCGTCGGAGCACGCCGACGCGAAGCTGGCCAGGCCAACCATCAATGAAGCACGCAGCGCGCTCACAGCTCCACCTGTAGGCGCACGGTGGCCAGATTGTTCTTGGCGTCGCTCGGAACCCCGACCGCATCACGAGCCAAGCGGTCACGAATGAAATCGTACTGAAAAAGCAGACGCGCCTGGCCTCGTAGCTCGAGCCCGAGCAAGGGCGAGATCGTCGTGACGCGCGCAGAGGACGGAATCAGCTTGCCGCGGCGCTGGTCGAAGAAATCAGCGTTGGGATCGTAGACCGAGTAGCGAAACCCGACGACGCCGTACTGGGTAACGTTCTGCACGAGCGCGAGGTATCCACCTGCCTCCCGCACGTCGCTGCCACCCTGAACCGGATCGGCGATGTAGAGTCCGCGGTCGTAGTTCGACGCCAGGTACGCTTCGCCGTACAGCTTGGTCGCGCCGAGCGTCGTCTTCAGCTCGAGCGCTAGATCGAGCCCGTACGCCCAGCGCCTGAAGTTCCGTGAGGGGCTGGCCGCAGTCCCCGGAATTCCGATGATTTCGCTGCTTTGTAGCTTGCCGTCCTCGTTGTCGTCGGTCCAAACGAACCCGGCCTTGCTGGCTTGCGTGCCCGCGTGAAAGCCCGTGCCGCGCGAAAACGAGCTTCCGCCGCTCAGCCGCAGGGCTTGAATGGGCGAGAACTCGACCCCCACTCGTCCGGTGATGTCTTTGGCAGAATTCGGATCGCGCGGCAGGCGTCCGGCCAAGTTGTCCACGGGCTCGCCGTTGGCGACCGCGAAGCCGTAGCGCACGAAAGAGACGGCGCCGGAGAGTTTGACGCCCACGTCCATTTCGGTCGGAAATAGCGCGAGCGAGCTCTGCGATCGCTCCATGAAGTAGCGCGAACGCGTCGACTCTGCGAGCTCATAGCCAAACGGTAAGTCAGTGACACCGAAGGTGAGCATGACCAACGGGGGTAGCTCTTCCGGATTCGCGCCGCGATAAAAGACCGAGCCCTCTGCTCGCCGAACACCGACCGAGACGCCACGCACGGTGTTGGCGTCGAGCTCGAGCGTGGCGGAGGCGTAGCGAAAGCTTTGATCCGCGCGCAGCCGGGCGCGGCGCAGCACGAAGCGGTTTTGGTTGAGCGGCGCACCACCTTGTTGCAGCTGATCTTCGGAGAGCTGGTTCGCCTCGAACTGCGCTTGCAGATAGCCCCCGAACTTGAGGCCCGGTAAAGACCTCGGAGCCGCCGCTTCTGCCTGTTTTCGGCTAGCCTCGGCGGCTTCCAGGCGCGTCAACCGTTCCCGCAGCGCTTCGAGCTCGCGCTGCTGCGCTTGCACGGCGGGCCCCTCGCTCGCGCTCGGCAAACTCGGCCCAGGAATCGCTGGCGCGCTCGCCGGAGCAGCTTTCGGAACACTCTCTGGGGCTGCTTTCGGTTCGGGCGTCGGCTGAGCAGAGCCAGCCGGAATCTCGAGGTCGTCGTCAGCTGGCTTGGCTGGGGCGACCGGAGCTTGCGCGAAGGCGAGCCCCGACCACGAAAGCGGTGCGAGACAAATCACTCGTAGGAAGACTGAGTTGAACAAAGCAAATTCCAATTGTTGCGCGCGCCCACGCGCGAGAACGCCAACCCGCAGCGCTAGCGCGCAGGGCTACCGTGCAAGCGCCCCACCCGCGTGAGCGAGTGGGGCGATTTGGTGCGAACTACGAGAGCGCGACCGCGGCGTGCCTGACGATCAGGACCCCGGCAGCGGGGGCAGCGAACCGTCCGCGTTGAGGAGCGGAAGGCGTGCTTTGGTGTTGGGAAACTTCGAGCACTGCGAGGTGTTGGGACGATTCAAGAACTCGAGATCCGTGGCAGGGCAGGTGTTATCGGGGCCAGCGCCGCCAGCGCCGCCTCCGCCCACGTCGCCGCCACCGTTCGCGCCGCCGCCACCGTCGCCGGAGCCAGCGGTTCCCCCGGTCCCGGGTTCGCCGCCAACGTCGGTGCCGCCGGTGTCAGAAGCGCCGCCATTTCCGCCGGTTTGGCTAGCGCCACCGCTGGTCGCGGTGCCGCCGCTGCTCTTGCCCGCGGATCCGCCGGTGGCGCTCGACCCGCCCTGGGTTCGAGTGCCGCCGGTGTTCGGGGTCGGGTTGTCGTCATTCGAAGAACAAGCCCCAGCCAAGGCAAGCACGCCGGAGAAGGTGACGAGAATTAAGCTCGTGCGCGCACTGCGCGCACCGCGATTTTCGGTCTTCATTTCAGTAAGCCTCGCAGTAGCCGTTGCGGCAAGTCGATTTGGCACCCACCTCGGCGCACTCGGTCTTGGAACCTTCGGTTTCGCAGGCGGTGCAAGCGGTGGTACCGGTCGCCAGCTTTTCGAATTGGCAGTCGCAGGGCTCGGGCGGGGCGTAGCATTGCAGTGGACCGAGGTCGTAGTCTCGCTTCACGTGCATTGCGCAGAGCGGAATGTTGTAGGTGCTGACGATGATCGCCTTGGGGTCGAGGCCAGCGGGCGGAGCCTCGGCGCCGGTGATGTACCCGACGAACTTGCGCACGTTCGGGTTGATGATTTCACCGTTCGAGTCGACCTTGGCGAGGAAGTGGTTGTACGACCAGATGTAGTAGCGACCGTCGCGCACGTTGATCTTGTCGAACGCTTCCGGCGTCGAGTCCGGCCAATAGCCGCAGTCTTGCCCAGTGTGTTGGTAGGCAAGTGTCTTCAGCGTGGCCCGGTTTAGATCGGCGTTTTGTGCGGAAACATAGCCAATCGATGCCAGCGGATCGAACACGAAACCCGTCGGCGGATTGGGAAAGCTACCCGCAGAGACGGCGCTCACCGTTTGCCCGTTCGAGGTCAAGAGCGTTCCCTTGAACGCAGTCGGGGGAACACCGATTGCCTTGGAGACCAGCAAGTGAACCGCCGAAAGCCCGGAGCGCACGAACACGTTTGCGTCGTTGGTCCAAGGCGCGACCTGACCGGCGGCGCCACCGAAACCGAAGACGAAGTAGGCAGCCTCGGCGCTGATCGAGGTGTAGTCCGACGCCTTGTTCACGATCAGGTTGGTCGATTGGGCGGGACCGATGAAATCGCCGACGCCGTCCGGAATCTTGGTAATGCCGGCGCAGCTCGTGGGATCGACGTTGACGTTGCCGAAGTCGGCGGGCACGCCGGCCGTTGGCAGGGTACACGTCACTTGGGTGCCCGCGCTCGTCCAATACGAAGTCGAGCCGGTGATGGTGTAGCCGCTTTGAGCGAACGCGTTGATGGCGTTGCACCCGCTCGGATCCGCCCAAAACACCGTAATGTTACCGGCGAGTTTGGCGGCGATCTGAGCGATTGCGGGAGTGAACGCGCTACCGCCCGTTCCGTAGATGGGGTTCGGTAGGTCGGTGGGGCAGTCCGCCGCGGCGGCAAGCTGTGTGGCGGCCAGTACGCCGAGTGCACTGGCACAACCAATTCCGAGTCGCTGAAGACGAGGTCTGAGTCGAATCTGTTTTTCCATAAGTCCGATCGGATTAGTAGAGTAACAATCCCGACTCGTCAACTAGGAAAACGCGCGGAACGACCCTTCGGAGTGATTCTCAAGGCGAGGCAGCCGCCTGCGCTGAGTCGCCGCGGAGGTCCGCCAGCAGGGCCCGAAAACGCGATAGCCCCAGGCGGCGCACGAGCAAGCAGCGACGGCCGAGGGTCCGAGCGTGGCGCCTAGCACCGAGAACGGCGGAATGGCTGTTTACATCGGTGATGCAGATCACCAAGTCCGACCGCTCCACGAGCGACTCGAGCGACTCGGTGCCTCGTCCAGCAGTGTCTCCGCCATGGAATTCGAACGAGTGGCCAGCGTCGGCCGCCAACGCTGCGAAACGCCACTCACCGCGCTCAACGCCTCCTACCAGTCCGATATGCATCTGGCTTCTCCTATTTCCTATAGATTTACTAGACTATTACCCGAAACAATCGTTGAGGGTACGGGCTTCGCCCGGGCCTAGCGGCGCGGCAGCGGAGATCGGCGCTCGCTGGTGGGGACGAAACGGACCCGGATCGCCGGCTTACTCCGCGCGAGTCTGCGAGTGAGCAGGCCAGCCAGCTCGAGCACGAGCTGTCGCCCTACGCCAGACTCATCGACGCGCGCGGTCAGCAAAACCTCGGCACAATTCGAGTCCACGAGGGAAGCGACCCAATCCGCCTCTGGCAGCGCGCGGCAGACCCACGCCGCATGCGCGTCCATCGAAACGCCGGATCCGGTACGCATGACGAGCTCTATTTGGCGAGATTCCGAGGGCCTGCCGAGATCGGTCGCGGCCCAGCTGATCGCCACGGTCGCCCCGCTCTCGCGGCTTCTGTCCGACCGACACAAGCCACGAAACCCTTCCTGCCAAGAGGTACGAGCGCTTTCCGCCTGCAGAGAGGGTTGGTTCACGAGGGTCTCCTTTGTGGTACCTGTCCACTATACAAGACAAATATTTTCCGTCAAGGCGACGATGGGACCGGCTCTGGCGCGCCGAAACCCGTGTCGACGGAGCGCCGGAGCGCGCGGATTTGCCGATGAATCGCAGGGGTTACGAGCCACCTGGCCTCGCCGGAACCATGTTACGCTCGTCATTGAACGCCCGAGGACCATGAGCAGCGAGGATCGGTTCGAAGTCGGTAGCATCCTGGCCGGAAAGCTACGCATCGTCAGGCCCCTCGGTGCGGGCGGTATGGGCGCTGTTTACGAGGTCGAGCACGAGCTCACCCGCCATCGTCGCGCGCTGAAGTTACTTCACGCGCAAATGGCGCAAGTGCCGAGCGTGGTCGAGCGTTTTCTGCGCGAAGCATCGGCCGCCGGCCGCATCGGCAACCCACACATCGTCGAGACCTTCGACGCGGGCCGGCTCGACAGCGGTGAGCCGTACATCGTGATGGAGCTGCTGCAGGGCAAGACCCTGGCCGAGCTACTCGAGGAACGCGGGCCACTGCCGCTCGACCGCGCGTGCGAAATCGTGATTCAGGCCTGCGACGCGGTCAGCGCTGCGCACGCGGCGGGCATCGTGCACCGCGACATCAAGCCCGAGAATTTGTTTCTCGCCGGTAGCGATCTGTCGTTCGTGAAGATCTTGGATTTTGGCGTGTCCAAGTTCGATTCGGCAACCACCGGCGTGGATGGCTTGACCATGGAGGGCGCGCCGATTGGCACGCCGTACTACATGTCGCCCGAGCAGGTGCGCGGTGAGAAGAGCATCGACGCGCGCGCGGACGTGTACGCGCTCGGTGTGCTGTTCTACGAATGTCTGACCGGGGCCAAGCCGTTCGTGGCCGAGACGCTGCCGCACCTCGCGGTTCTGATTCATCAAGGTAAATACGAAGCGCCCAGCCACCTTCGTCAGGGGCTGCCTGCCGCGGCAGACACCGTCATTTCTCGCGCGATGGCCAGCAATCGCAGCGAGCGCTACGCGAGTGCAGCGGAGTTTTCGTCCGCCGTCGCGCGCTTGCGCGATTCGGTTGGTCTGTTGGCCATGCACCAAACCCAGCCACTAACGCAGCCGCCGCCCGGGTTCGCTCCGGGACAGCAGCCACAACCTGCTGCGCCACAAGGGCTGCCGCGTCCGGTCGCCGCGCTCACGCCGGGCGTTTTCACCAGCCAGTCCACGCCTGCACCGGCGCCCTCGACCCCGAAGGTCGGGCTGATCGCGGCGGTCGGTGGGGTTCTGGTCCTGGGTGTCGGCGCGGCGCTGCTGCTGCGAAAGCCTGCCGCCGAACCGCCGCTACCGGAACCCACGGTCCAGGCATTACCGAGTACGGCGCTCTCGACGCCGGTCGCTGCTCCCGCAGCGTCGCCGGCGGTGGTGGTGCTCGAGATGCCCAGCGCAGCGCCGGCACCGGTGGCGACGCCCTCAGCGTCCGCTTCCGCTCGCTCGCCCCGCGCGCAGCCAGCCGCCAGCGCGCCGCGCTCGCGTGCCAGCGCCTACGGACTGTCCGAAGACAACCCATTCAAGTGACCGCCTTCGGCTAGGGAGCGCTCGCCGGCTTGAGCGCAGCCGCGGCATTCGCGGACTGATTGCAGTTGGTCATGTCCCAGCGGACGGTCGTGCTGCCCGCAGCGAGCATTGCCTTGTAGCCAGCCTTGAAGCCGATTCCGCCGACGCTTTGCGAATAAGTTTGAGTTTGGCCGCTGCTCGCGGTGCCGGCGTCAGTCCCGAAGGTGCCGACCGTGGTCAGTAGGAACGCATTGTTGGTGACGGTCGTGACCGTCGCGGTGGGGTCCGCACCGGCGCAGTTTCCGGCGGTTCCGCCGCCGGTCGCCGCGCCGGCGTTGTCGATCGGATTGGCCTGATCGACCCCCTTGAGCTCGTACACGCTCGCCACCTTGGCAAACTCCTGCCCGGAACCGGTGATGCGCACCGTGTAGTTGCCCGGCCCCGGCAGATTCGCGTCGCGAATGAAATACAGGCCTGACCAGACCCGATTGCCGGACCACACCTCTTTGGCCAGCGTGAACGCCGCGCTGTTCGCGCCGTTGACGTAGCTCACCGACGCAGGTTTCGCGAGCGCCTGGCTGTTCGCGTCCGAGGCGACCAGCGCCGCGACCACTCGGTAATTCGAGGCAGCTGTTTGCAACGTGTGCGGGATATCGAGCGCCGCGGTGCTGCTGTTGAAACCGTTGGCGCTAGCGTTGACCAACTGAATCGAGAGAAAGTTCACGCACGCGCCGGCCACGCAAAACGGTGTGGTACCGGAGCAGACGCGACCGCAAACCCCGCAATTTTGCGGCGTGGTGACGTCGGTCTCGCAGCCATTGTCGGGATCGCCGTCACAACTCCTGTAACCGCCGTCGCAGGTTGGAGCGCAATCGTAGTTGCCCGGCGTGCCCATGCAGCCATTCGTGCCGTGATTGTTGGTGCAGGCGTTGCCGCAGCTGGCGCAGTTGGTAGTCGTACCGAGCAAGGTCTCGCAGCCGGCAGCCGAAGTGCAGTCGTCGTAGCCCGCGTTGCACGCACCCATGGTGCAGGTGCCGGTGCTGCAAGAAGCCGCAGCGTTGGCGAACGCGCAGGGTAGCCCGCAGTCACCACAATTGGTCAAGCTGGTGACGGCTTGTTCGCAGCCGTTGTCCGGGTCGCCGTCGCAACTCTTGTAGCCGGCACTGCAGCCAGGCGTACAATCGTAGGTGCCGGACGCGCCCGAGCAACTCACCGAACCGTGAGCGTTGCTGCAAGCATCGCCACAATCGGCGCAGTTGGACGCGGTACCGAGCGGGGTTTCGCAGCCCGGAGCGCTCGTGCAATCCGCGAAGCCCGCATTGCAGCCCAAAAGCACGCACGAGCCGGTAGCGCAGGATTCGCTAGCGTTCGGCAAGTCGCAGGTCGCGTTGCACGCGCCGCAACTACCGAGTGAGGTCAAGCTGGCCTCGCAGCCGTTGTCGGGATTTCCGTCGCAGTCCTTGAAGCCGGGGTCACACGTCGGGCTGCAGTCGTAGCTGCCGGGAGAGCCCACGCAGGCGTTGGTGCCGTGTGCGTTGGTGCAGGCGTTGCCACAGCTTTCGCAGTTCGACGGGGTGCCGAGCTGGGTCTCGCAACCAGCCGCGGCGGTGCAATCGTCGAACCCGCTGGCGCACGCAGTGAGCGTACAAGTGCCCGTGCTGCACGACGCTTGCGCGTTGGGAAATGCGCAAGCGACCTTGCACGCTCCACAATCGGTCAGGGTGCGGATGTCTCGCTCGCAGCCGTTGTCCGGAATGCCATCGCAATCCTTGAAGCCAGGGTCGCAGGTGGGGGAGCAACCACCGGCAGTGCAGGACGTGCTGCCGTGCGCGTTGGTGCACGACTCGCCGCACACCGTGCAGTTCGACAATGTGCCGAGCTGCGTTTCACAACCAGTCGCGGCGGTGCAATCAGCGAACCCAGCGCTGCAATTGGTGGCGGAGCACACGCCGCCGCCACACGATTCACTCGAGTTCGGGATGTCGCACTTTTGGCCGCAGACGCCGCAATTGGAGACCGTCCAAATCGAGGTTTCGCAGCCGTTTTCTGGACTCGTATCGCAGGTTTCCCAGCCTGCGCTGCAACTTGGAACGCAGCCGCTGGCGCTGCAACTGGTCGTACCGTGCGCGTTCGAACACGCGTTGCCGCAGCCCTTGCAGTTGGAGACGGTGCCGAGCGCAGTTTCGCAGCCGGCCGCGCTGGTGCAGTCCGCGAAGTTTCCGGTGCAGCCGGTGAGAACGCACGTCCCGGTGGCACAGGACTCCGTCGCGTTCGGCAGATCGCAGGTGACGCTGCAGTCTCCACAATCGCTGTTGGAGCGAACGTTCGTTTCACAACCGTTGCCGAGCCTGCCGTCACAACTCTTCCACCCGGCGTCGCAGGTCGGCATGCAGCCGTTCGCGCCGCAGCTGGTGCCACCGTGATTGTTGGTGCAGGCGTCGCCGCACCCTTTGCAGTTGTTGACGGTGCCGAGCGGCGTTTCGCAGCCGAGCGCGCTCGTGCAGTCGGCGTAGTTGGCGTCGCAAGCGGTGAGCTTGCAGCTACCCGAACCGCAGGACTCACTTCCGTGCGGTAGGTCGCAGGTGACGCCGCAGCCACCGCAATTCGACAGCGTATTGAGCAGAGACTCGCAGCCATTCTTGCGGCTCGCCTCGTCGTCGCAGTTGCCGAACCCCGCTTCGCACGTGACGATTTGGCAGGTCCCGGCGCTGCAGCTCGCGCTGGCGTGCGCCTTGCTGCAGGCCGCACCGCACGCGCCACAATTGGCGAGCGTGTCGAGCGGGGTCTCGCAGCCGTTGTTCGGGTTTCCGTCGCAGTCGCCAAAGCCAATGGCGCACGTCGGCATGCAGCCGGTCGCGCCGCACGCGGCTTGACCGTGAGCGTTGCTGCACGCCTCCCCGCACAGGCGGCAATTGGCCACCGTGCCGAGCGGAGTCTCGCAACCGGGCGACGGCGTGCAATCGGCGAAACCTTTGTTGCAGGTGTCCTGCACGCAACTGCCTGCCACGCACTTGCCCGCCGCGTTCGGGTAGTAGCATTCGTTCGAGCACTTTCCGCAATTCAGCGGATCGGTGTTGAGGTTGGTTTCGCACAGAGTGGCGCTCTTGCCATCGCATTCCGCGTTGGGCGCGATGCACGAGGACACGCCGCACTTACCGTCATAGCAGGCAGGCGTGCCGACGGTGGTCGGACAGAGAGTGTCGCAATCTCCACAATGAACCGGGCTTGCGTTGATGTCGGTCTCACACCCGTCATCCAGACCATTGATGCAGTCTGCGTGGCCCGCGTCGCAGTCGATGCCGCATTTGCCATCCGCACTGCAAGTGGCGGTGCCGCCCTTTTCGCTACAGGCGACCTCGCACCCGCCACAGGTCTCGGGGTCACCGAGATCGGCTTCGCAACCGTCGGCAGGGTCGCCATTGCAGTCGGCGAAGCCGTCCTTGCACGTGGGCGTACATATCCCTTCCTCGCAGACGCCGGTGGCGTGGGCCGGTTCGCAGGCCAAGCCGCAACCGCCGCAGTCGGTCGGGGAGCTCGAAAGGTCGGTTTCGCAGCCGTTGTTTGGGTCTCCGTCGCAATCGTCGAAGCCTTGCGCACAGCGCGGCGCGCAAGCTCCCTCGCTGCAGCGCGTCGTCCCGTGTTCGTTCTCGCACGCGTCGCCGCAGCGACCACAATGCTCGAGGGCGGACGTGAGCTCTGTTTCGCAGCCGGTATCGACGTCGCCGTCGCAGTCCCCATAGCCGTCATCGCACGAGATCGCGCAACCGTCCACGGTGCAGGCCGGCTTGCCATTCGACGAGCTGCACGCCTTTCCGCACGTTCTGCAGCTCTCTACGCTGTTCAGATTGGTCTCGCAGCGATCCGACTCCTGCTGATTGCAATCGGCGAGCCCATCCGGGCACGCCACGCTGGTGCACGTGCCACCGCTGCAGAAACCCGAAGCGCAGGCCAAGCGACACTTGCCGCAATTCAGCGGATCGCTGCGCACGTCCGTTTCGCAGCCATCGTCCGCGTTGGCATTGCACTCGGCAAACCCCTGCGGACAGGGGCCGCTGCCGCAGCGGCCGTTGATACATGCTTGAGTGCCTTCACACGCCTTGTCGCACGCTGCGCACGCGCTGGGGTCAGTCAGGGTGTTCTTGCACTCACCCGCGCAGCAAGAAAAACCCGCGGGACAACCCGCATCCTTCGCGCAGCCCGCTACGCATACGGCCGCTCGGCAGAGCGTCCCCGGTGAACAATCGGCGTCGCTGCTGCAGCCCGTGCAGCGATGAGTTTCGGCGTTACAGGCGAGGCCGTCGTGGCAGTCCTCGTGGGCGCGACAGCCCAGCGCACAGCGCCCAAAATCGCTGCAAAAGAGGCCGAATCCGCAAGTATTGCCCTCGGCCGGCAAGCACTCCACGCAATAGCCGTGGACCATGTCGCACAGCTTGGTCGCGGGGAACTCGGCGCAGTCTTGGTCGGTGTGACAGAGCGGCGGCGTGGCAAGACCGGGTGGCTCACCCGTGCCAGCACCTTCGGGGACGAAGTGGTAGTCCGGCAGCTCGCAAGCGGTCGCCAGCGCCAAAGCCGCAGCAGTGGCCGACAGCGCGCCCAAAAGTCGCCGTATTTCCGCTCGCACCGCCGCATCTTACTGCGCGAGCCCAAGAATGGAACAGGTTCCAGAATTGCGCGGCTTCCCATACCGAGTCGCGTTTCCTTCCCTGACACGAATTTTCCGGTTCGAGCTCAGCCGGACCCGCGCGTCGCCGCCCAGGATCATTCAGGATTTCAGGCGCTCGTTAAGCGCGCCACTTGCGCCGACTCATTTGACCCAGCGCTCAATCGTTTGCAGGGCAGCACCAATATTCGGGCGCGCGTCGAGCAAGCCTTCGAACGGATCCCCGAGTTCGAGCACGCGCGCAGGCACGGTCATCAGGGTGAAACGCCCAGGATCCAGCGCCCCCGACAGCTCATCCCAGAATAGCGGAGTGGAGACCGTGGCACCTGCCCACGCGCGCACCGAATAAGGTGCGACGATCGTGCGCGAGGTCCCGGTCTGCCCAGTATCCACGTACAAACGCCCTCCTCGCTTGTCCACGCGCCGCTCCATCGTGGCGAACGTGCTGTGACGCGCGGTGACCAACCGCCCTAGCAACTCGACCAGCAACTTCGCGGCCACGAACGGTACGGAGGGGCCGAGCGGAACCAGCACGTGCAGCCCGCCCTGGCCCGAAGTCTTGGGAAACCCCACGAGCCCTGCGTCACTCAAGATTTCGCGCAAGCTGAGCGCGACCTCGATGGCCCTGGCAAAAGGCTGCTCGTTCAGATCCAGATCGAACGTGATGAAGTCGCAGAGATCGGTGTGACTCGCACGCGAGGCCAGCACGTGCACGGGAATGCAGCCCAGATTGATGATGTAGAGGAGAGTGTCGAGATCATCGATCAAGAACACGGTCTTTCGATCGTGTTCCGGATCTTCTGGGTCGCGCAGCCCGAGCGTGCGAATCCATTCGGGCGTGCCGCGTGGCACGTTCCACTGGAAGAAACTCTTGCCGTGAATCCCGTCCGGGTGCCGCACCAGCACCACCGGTCGCTCGCGCAGGAACGGCAGCATCACATTGGAGATCGCCGCGTAGTAGTCGAGCAGATCCCCTTTGGTGAACCCCTCCTCGGGCCAGAACACCTTGCTACGGTTGCTGAGCTTGAGCTCCGGGCGGGTAACGGGGGCGGCGCTCACCTCCGCGCTGGCCGCCGCGCTCGGCTCGATTTCGGCGAGCGGCCCGCTGGCGTGGTCGTGCGGGCCTGCCACGCACGACTCGGGTGCGATTTCCGGACGCAACCCGCGGAAAACCGGCGCTCGCAAACGACCGTCGTCGCTGTAGCCCTGGTGTTGCACGCTGGCGACGAGCTCCGGCCGCACCCAGCGGATCTTGGGCGCTTCCTCGGGCAGCGGCGGCGCGAGCGTCGGCGTGTCGACGTGCATTGCGGTCAGCGTCTTGGCCACCTCGTTCAGCGAGCGATGGTCGAAACCACTGCCGACCCGACCCCGAAACACCAATGCCCCGTCGTGAAAGCTGGCCACGCACAGCGCGCCGAGGTCTCCGCGCGACCCTTTGCCCGGCAGGTAGCCGACGATCACGTAGTCGTCGTCACTTTCGCATTTGATCTTCACCCAATCATCGCTGCGCCGCGGCCCCGGTCGGTACTTGGAGTTCTTCTTCTTGGCCACGACGCCTTCCAGCGCCTCTTTCTTGCAGAGCTCGAATAGCGCGCTGCCGCGACCCTCGATGTGATCGAGCACGCGAATCAACCCCTTGCCTCGAATCAAGCGAGCGAGCAGCTTCTTCCGCGCGATGACCGGGAGCGATCGTAGATCGACTCCGTCGAGCGCGACCAAGTCGAACACCAGGTACACCACCGAAGTTTCATTGGTGACCCGCGCCACATCGAGCGCCGAGCGCGCCTGAATGCGCGGCCCTAGCCGTTGAAAGCGAGGCCTTCCCTGTTCATCGAAAGCCACGATTTCGCCGTCGAGCACCACGTTTTCGCCGGGAATCGTGGCCACTGCGCGAGCCACTTCGGGGTAACTCTGCGTGCAAGCGCGGCCATTGCGGTAAGTGAGCGTGACCTTCGGTCCGCGCTTGTTGGCGAGGATGCGCACCCCGTCCAGCTTCAACTCGTACAGCCGCTCGTCGTCGTCGAGCGGCACATCGATATCCAGACACAGCATCGGCTCGAACGGCAGCTTTTCGAGAGCGCGCTCTTCGGCACCGAGCGCGCGGGCCTCATCTGCGACCGCTTTGGCAACCTCGGCTTTGGCTGGCAGCTCTTCGACCGTGAGCCCGGACAGCACGCTCTCTTTCTGCTCGACCAGGATGTCGCCGACTTCGCGCGAATGCGTGTCCGGCTTCTTCAGCAACAGCCACTCGTTCCCCTCCCCGCGCTTCGTGCGCACCAGCGCAAAGCGCCCGCCGAGCTTATAACCCGCTAGGGTGAAATCCAGCTTGCCGACCTCGAGCCCCTTCTCCGCGCTGTTCTCCAGATACACCACTCGCCCGAGATCCCAGGCGATCATCGCGCCGGCGCCATAATTGCCGGCCGGAATCACGTCCTCGAAATCGGTGTACTCGAGCGGGTGGTCTTCGGTCAGGACCGCCAGCCGCTTCTCCTTCGGATCCAGGCTCGGCCCTCGCGGCACGGCGAAGCTCATCAGCCGGCGGCCGACCTGCAGCCGCAGGTCGTAGTGTCGTTGCCGCGCCGCATGCAGATGCACCACGAACTTGCCACTGCGCGTCGCCCCGAGACTGCGCTCCCGTTCAGTTGAGAACGGCTCGGTGGTCGTGAGCGGATTGCGTTTCTTCCGATATTTGTCGAGCGGATCCGAACCTTCGCCCACCCCCTGCGCGGGTTCGTCGCCAGTATCTTTGCCGGGGCACATTTCCGCGCTCCGACTATAGCCGAGCTCAGGCCCCCCGCCCTCGCTGCGCATAATTTCCCGAACCCCGAGCGATGCCTTACCATTAGCTGGTGGCTGCACGCGCCGTTGCTTCCGGAACCATTTCGTTTGGCCTGGTCTCGATCCCGGTGAAGCTTTTCACCGCCGCTTCGTCCGAGCAGGTGAGCTTCAACATGCTGCACAAGGCCTGCGGCACTCGCGTCAAGATGCAGTACATCTGCCCGACCGACAACCAGGTGGTGGAGCGCTCCGACACCATAAAGGGTTACGAGCACGCCCGCGGCCAATACGTGCTGTTCAGCGAGGAAGAGCTGAAGGCCATGGAAGCCGCCCGCGACAACAGCATCGAAATCACCGAGTTCGTCCCGATCTCCACGGTCGACTTCGTCCAAGTCGAAAAGTCTTACTACTTGGGGCCCGACAAGGGCGGCGACAAAGCCTATCGCCTCCTCAGCGAGGCCATGAGCGGCAAAGACCGCGTCGCTGTCGGCCGCTGGGCAAGCCGCGGCAAAGAACAGCTAGTGCTCGTCCGCCCCCACGGAGACGGCGGCCTAATTCTGCACCAACTCTTCTACGCCAACGAAGTCCGCGCCTTCGACGAGATCGACACCGGCGCGACCTTCACTTTCAGTGACAAAGAGCGGGAGCTAGCGGACCGCCTGATCGATCAGCTCACCACCGAAAAGTTCGAACCCGCGAACTACCACGACTCCTACAGTGATCGGGTTCGCGCCGCCGTCGAACAAAAGGTTCAAGGTCAGGAAATCACGGTCGCGCCCGAAGCCCCCAAGGCCCAGATCATCGACCTGTTCGAAGCGCTCAAAAAGAGCCTCGAGACCGCCGCGCCCCCCAAGTCCACCGAAGCCGAAGCCCCCCGCCCACCCAAGAAGGCCGAAACCAAAGCCAAGGGCGAAGGCAAGAAGGCCGGCAAGACGGGCTAGCCCGCCTGCGCCGTGCCCTGCCTAGCCCGGGTCAAGTCGAGGGCGATCGCGTGAAGCTCGTCGAAGTAGCGCAAACGATCTTCGACGCTGGCCAGCGCCGCTCGCTTGAACGCTGACGCCTGCTCGTTCGTCTCGATGAGAGCGGAGCCGAGCTCGTAGCAGAGGCGTGAATGGCCGACGTCTTCGCTCAAGTTGGCGTCGAGAAACTCCGCATAGTCGATCTCTGCCATGCAGCGCCGGAAGCACTGCTTGATCGCTCGGTATTCGGGAAGGATCAGATGTTCGTTACCAGCGCCGAGCGCGGCCGTCGCGGTGATGGGATCCGACGCCGCCTGCGCCAACTTCTCGATCAGGACCAGCGTGGGCGGCGCGGGGACGATAGCCGACGGCGGAATTTGCATCGCCTCTCGCAGCCGGTGGAGGAGCCAAGGGTGAGCGCGACGGGCGAGCCCACCACGCACGGCGCCGTGCTCGCCAAAAGCAATTTCGGAAAGGACGGCGCGCTGGTGCACGTTGACGAGATTCGACGCGGCGTACATCAGGAGCTGAGAAAAAGCGTTGGTCATCACCAGCTCCTGCGACAACCAGATCCCCAACGCCGCGCGCTCTCGGGCCGCCAGCTCGAAAAATGGGTGCTCGTGAAGCCGGCAGCATTCCACGGATGCTGCCACTTCGGCTACGACCGGATGGAAGCCGCGCGGCACCGGCAAGAACCTTGCGTCGTAGCTCCAGTTCTCCAACTGCAGACGCTGAAACGGTGAGCCGGAAGTCATTGGAGCCCGAAGCCTAGCACGCGGCACACGACCATCATCTTCGCCCGTTGCTGTCGCGCAACGCGTGCTCGATTGCGTTGCGAAGTGCCGTGCGCAGACTCTCCCGCTGCACTGACTGACGGCTGCGCGGCACCACGATCGTTCTCTGGGCCCGCAGGTCGAATGGCGCGTCCGGAGAATCTTTTTCTCGAATCGGGATCCACGCGCTCGGACGACCGAGCGTCACTCGTTGCGCCACCAGCGCGTTCAACATTCCGGCCTCGAACAGGACGTTCATATTGTCTCGGTACTTGTACCCGCCCGACCCATCGGGGGCACGGGTCTGCGAGCGGCCGCTTCTCGCCGTGCTCTCAGGGGCCGGCTCGGACAGATAGCACACGCCGATCTGGCAATCGGTAATTTCGCGCAGAATATGCGCGTTGATGTCACCAGTTGCGACCAGCTCGCGCCAATGCACGACGCTGAGCCGGTCCGAGAACTCCTTGACCGTTTCGAGAATGGTCGCCTCTACGACCTCGTCAGCTGCGGATGAAGAGGCGAGAAACAGGGTCGGTTTCGCGAATTTTGCGGGGAATCTGACGCGCAGCTCATTGAGCACTTTCATCGCGTGATCCGTGCTCATGGCCTGAAGTCTATTCGACGTGCTCAATAGATAAAGGATCGAGAGTGACTCCGCGATGAGCTGCAGCTCGCGTTTCGCGTCTTCGTTTATCTCCAAGTATTCCTTGGATTCGAAATTGATGACCCCGTAAACCTCCTCGTCCTCCTTAATCGGGATGATGATCGAGGTCCGCGCGCTCCGCTTGTTGACACGAATGTAGCGCGGAATGACTTTTGCGGGAGAGTTGGACCAAAGATCGCGATAGACCGTCGCGCGCTCGAGTTGGCTTCGATTGGCTGCGACAATCCAGAGCGGCACCTGCTTGACGAACGCAAGCGCCGATTGGCCGTTGATCGCTTGCCGGCGACCATCCTTGAACAACGGCGTGTGATCCTCCGCGCCGCCACGCACCCACTTCGTGCCCAGCCCGGGCCTGTCGTTGACGCGTGTCTGAGTCAAAAACTCCGTGAACGTGATTTCGGTTCGCTGGTCGAGGTACTCCGCGGTCCACTCGAGAATCGAGCGCCACGTGGCTTCGGTAACTACGTCTATCGAAAGTGAAAATTGCTTGAGATGCGCACCAAACGTGTGCATCGGGAGGTTGTCGCGAGTCATCTTCTCGACATTACCTTGCTCGCTCGCAGGTAGGTCCAGCGGCGACTTGAATGAAATTGCTGCCCGCTGTGGGTCGTGTCGACAGCGAATACCCATAAAGCCAGCGAACTTCGCCGGGCGTCAGCGCTGAGTGGCATGGGCACCGGCGATTGCAGTCGCCTGAAGGGCCGCGTCGTCCACGCCCACGGAGTCACCTCCTAGACGACGCAGCATCTCTTCGCTTTACGCCCAATCAGTGATGCGTCGCCACGAACATCAACGCCGGGGCATACCCCTTCGCGTCGAACGTCCTATCCGTATCCTCCCCGCGCAACGACCCACTCATGAGCAGCAGCCGCGCCACCCCTCCCAAACTCCACTGCGACCCCACCCACACCTCATACCCCACCCCCAACATCGCTCCCCCACCACTCCCCGCCCACCCCTCATTGGGCACGCCGGTCGAACTATCTCGCTCGAACGTCAGCGCACCAATGCCGAGCGCGCCTTGCACGTGAAAGCCGTCCTTCGGGTTCGGGTAGTAGTCGACGAACACGCCGAGTAGGCCGAGTGAGCCCTGATCGCCGGACACCTCGTTGTCGCCCGCGTAGGCACGTAGCGCGTCGCCTTTCCAGTTCACTTTGCTGACGGCCGATGAGTAGAGGCCGCCGCCGATCACCAAGCCTTCGGCGATCGTGCCGCCGAGCGCAAACTCGATGGCGACGCCGCCGCCACGCGCGCTGAGGTTGCCAATGGGTGCGTCGACCTTGGAGGCCATGAAGCCACCACCGAGGCCCATGCGCAGATAGAAGCCGTCATGCCGGTGCGCGGTGAGATCCGGCGCGGGAACGGGCGGAGGGGGTGGCTCTGCAGCGATGGGGGGCGGCACCGCAGGCGGCGGAGGAGGGACTGGAGGCGGCGCTGCCGGCGCAGCGGGTGGCGCTCCGTCTGCAGTAGGGGGCGCGGGCGGAGCCGCCGGCGGGGGGGCAGCGGTGGGCGCTGCCGGCATTCCCGGAGCAACGGGACCCGTCGTCGCGGGGGGCGGCGCGGGCGCGACCGCGGGTGGCGGCGGTGGCGCAGGGGGTGGTGGCGCGACCGGCGCTTGCGCGCTGGCGACGTTCGAAAGCGTGGTGAGCGCGAGACCGAGAGCGAAGCCGAGGTGCGATATCCGCATACGCGAACTCTAAGTTAACGCGTCTCACGGTTTTGGTCCACCGCGGAGCGTTTCTTGGCCCAACGAGTGGCGGCGTCCTATGGGTCGAGTCACCGCTCGGAGGATTTTCCATGCAAGGGCAAAACGCGACGCTCGTGGTGATCGAGTTCGGCGCAAGCTGGCCGAGCTGGCTGAACCCGAGTGGGTCCGGGAACATTGCCGTGGTGGCGCAGCACTACGAAGGGCCCGCGTCTTCACTGGTCATTCAGGTCGCGAGCCGGCTGTCGCGGCTCGTAGCCGTGGGCTGGCGAATCGACGATGTGGTGCTGGTCTCGAATGGCCGCACCGATCTGGAGTCGCAGGCGGCCAGGGCACTGCTCGCTCGAGGGCTGCTGCTTCACTTGCGTGAAGTCGGCGGGGTGCGCTTCGTGTTCACGGTCGCGGCGCTGCTCGGCCGACGCGCGAGTCATGCGCTGCACGCGCTGACGTCGGAGCTGGAAGCGAGCGCGCTGGCGAGTGGGATCTCGCTGTGCGTTCGCGTGGGCGAAGGCGAGCCGATCTACGCTCGCCCGGTGCCTGCGCGACTTTCGCGCGCCGGCTGAGCGGAGCGCGGCGGATTCCGCGTGCTACAACGCGGGCCATGGAAGCCCCGGAACCCACTGTCGAGCTCGCGCGCGAGCTGGAGGCGCACGCGATGGCGGCGCTCGAGTGGCCCGAGCTTCTCGCTGCGCTGTCCGAGCGGGCGCGCAGCGCGCCGGGGCAAGCCCGTCTGCGCGCCTTGACCCCCGCTGCAACGCCGAGCGAGGCTCGCTCGCGCATGGGGCGCGTGCGAGCGCTGCTAGCGCTCGGAGAGCAAGGGGTGGAGCTGCCACTCGGCGAGTTTCCCGACGTCTCGGAGACACTGCTCCGAGTCGGGCTCGGAGCGAGCGGGAGCGGGCCAGAACTCGCGGCGGTGCAACGCGTTCTCGAGCGCGCCTCGGCGCTACGCGCGGTCTTGAACGAGCGCGGCGCCGGCGCGCCGGAGCTTTCAACCCTGCTCGGCAGTGACCCCAAGCTGGATCGCCTGGCGGAGCGTATCGGGGCCTCGCTCGAGCGCGACGGCACGGTGTCCGACGCGGCGTCCCCTGCGCTGCGCGAGGCGCGCCTCAAAGCGCGCGAGGTACGCGAGGAGCTGAAGCGCCGCCTGGGCGAGCTGGTGCAGCGGTACGCCGACGTGATCCAAGGGCAATACTACACGGAGCGTGACGGTCGTTACGTGTTACCGATCCGCTCGGACGCGCACTATCGCGTCGAGGGCATCGTGCTGGGCTCGAGCGCTTCGGGCAGCACGCTGTTCGTCGAGCCGCGCGAGGTCACCGATCTGGGTAACAAGTTACGTGTCCGCGAGGCCGCGGTGGAGCGCGAAATTGCCCGCGTGCTCGCGGAGCTTTCGGCCGCCCTGCGCGAGCGGATCGACGCGGTTCGGGTCGCGCTCGAGGTGTGCGTGGAAGCCGACGTGGTCGCTGCACTGGCTCGCTATGCGGTGGAAACCCGCTCGCGCGCGATCGATGTCGCCGACGACGACCGCTTCGACGTGCAGCACGCGCGTCATCCGCTGTTGGTGCTGGGCGCGGGCGAGGTGGTAGCGAACGAGATCGTGCTCGCCGGCGGCCAGGCGCTGGTCGTGTCTGGCCCGAACGCAGGTGGGAAAACGGTCACGCTCAAGTGCCTCGGGCTGTTTTCATGGATGGTGCGCGCGGGGATCCCGGTGCCGGTGGCGATGGAATCGCACATTGGCTGGTTCGACTTCGTACTGGCAGACGTGGGCGACGAGCAGTCGCTGGTGCGTTCGCTGTCGACGTTCAGCGCACACGTGGAAAACCTTTCGCGTATTCTTTCGCTCGCCGCGCCGCGCGTGCTGGTGCTGCTGGACGAGGTCGCTGCTGGCACCGATCCGGAGGAGGGTGCTGCGCTCGCGGCGGCCATGCTGGAGGCGCTCTCCGCGCGCGGCGCCGCAGTGGCGGCCACCACGCACTACGAGCGCTTGAAAGAGCTGGCGGCGGAACCCGGGCGCCTCGGCAACGCCTCGGTGGGCTTCGATTTCGCGACCATGTCGCCCACGTTCCGGCTCACCCTGGGCGTGCCCGGAGCGTCCAGCGCGCTCGCGGTGGCGGCGCGACACGGCTTGCCGCAAGCCGTGCTCGAGCGTGCGGAAGCGCTCCTTCCGCACGCAGCAGTGGATCGCGAGCGCGTGATTTTGGAGCTTTCGCGCGAGCGGCAGCGCGTCGCCGAAGAGCGTGAGGCGCTGGCCGAACAGCGACGCTCGCAGGCCGCGCGCGAGCTCGAGCTCGAGGCCGAGCGCGAAGAGCTGCACGCTCAAGCTCGCGCCACGATCGAAAAAGAGGCGCGAGAGCTGCTCACCCAGGTTCGAACCGCGCGTGCCGAGCTGGGCACTGCGCGCGCGCGTCTCAAGTCGGAACACTTTGGACGTGCCGAGCTCAAGGCCGTGGAAAACACCGTGAATCAGGTGGCGCAAGCCGTCGCCATCGGGGGACGGTTCGCCCCCAGTCCAGCGCAGCGAGCGTCGACCGGAACACTCGATCCGGCCGCTCTGAAACCCGGCACTCCAGTGCGATTGCGTTCGACGGGCGCGCTTGGAATCGTGCTGGAAGCGCCCAGTCACGGTGAGGTTCACGTGCGCGTCGGGGCCCTTCGTTTGCGCGAGAAACTGAGCGGGCTGGAAGCGGCGCCGCCCGGAAGCAAACCACGCTCGGCCACAAAGCCTAACGCAAAGAAAACGCTTGGCCCGAACGTTCGCCCGGCCGCGCAACGGACCCAAGACAACACGCTGGATCTGCGTGGAGTTCGTGTCGAGGACGCACCCGATCGGGTGGACGCTTTTTTGGACCGAATGCTGGGCGAAGGCGAGCCGGTAGGGTTCGTTCTGCACGGCCACGGCACGGGCGCGCTGCGCGTACGCGTTCGGGAACATCTGGCCGGCTGCAGGCACGTCGAACACGCTCGTGCGGCCGAGCCGGACGAGGGCGGCGACGCCTTCACCGTATTCTGGGTTTGCTGAAATTTCGCCCGGTATTGCGCAGCGCCCGGAGGTGCTAGCGTAGCCCCCGCATGCCGGAACCAGCATCTCGCCCTGCGGCGAGCTCGGAACCGTCGAACGGTCCACAGTCTGGAGCCGGTGCGAGCCTCGCGCTGGCTTCCGCTCCCCCTGCGTCGGCTCGACCCAGCGACCATCCTCACGCGCACGCGCCGAGCAACGGTAACCTACACAAGTTATCGCTCGCGGCGCTCGGCGTCGTGTTCGGCGACATCGGCACCAGCCCGCTGTACGCGATGCGCGAATGCTTTCACGGCGAACACGCGATCGCAGCGACGCCCGCGAACGTAATGGGAGTTCTGTCCCTGATTTTTTGGTCGCTCACCCTGGTGGTGTCGATCAAGTACGTCGCGTACGTGCTGCGCGCAGACAACAAGGGTGAAGGCGGCATTTTGGCGCTGATGGCGCTGGCTAGCTCGAACCTGCGCCAGTCGCGTGTGTACGTCGTTCTGATCACGCTGGGCGTGTTCGGCGCTGCGCTGCTGTACGGAGACGGTGTGATCACGCCCGCGATCTCCGTGCTCAGCGCGGTCGAGGGTCTGAACGTGGCGACACCCGCGCTGCGACACGCGGTGCTCCCGCTCACCATCGCCATCTTGATCGGCTTGTTCGCGCTTCAACGACGCGGAACCGCCGGTATTGGCGCCATGTTCGGGCCAGTGATGTTGGTTTGGTTCTTCACGCTCGCGCTGCTCGGCTTGGTCAACCTGGCGCAGCACCCGAGCGTGGTAGCGGCCATTTTGCCGACGCACGCAGTGTCTTTCATCGCCGAAAACGGCCTGATTGGCTTCGGCGTGCTGGGCGCGGTGTTCTTGGTCGTGACCGGCGGAGAAGCGCTGTACGCCGATCTCGGCCATTTCGGGCGCAAACCGATCCGCCGCGCCTGGTACGGCCTGGTATTCCCCGCGCTGATCATCAATTACCTCGGCCAGGGTGCGCTGATCGTCGAGGATCCGAAAGCGGTCGAGAACCCGTTCTTTCGCATGATGCCGACCTGGGCGCTCTATCCGATGGTCGCGCTGTCGACGGCCGCCGCGGTGATCGCCTCACAGGCGTTGATCTCGGGCGTGTTCTCGCTCACGCAGCAGGGCTCGATGCTCGGGCTTTTGCCGCGCACCACGATTCGCCACACGTCCGAGGAGGAGCGTGGCCAAATCTACGTACCCACGATCAACTGGATGTTGATGTTGGCGACGATTTGGCTGGTGCTCACGTTCCGCTCCTCGAGCAACCTGGCGGCCGCGTACGGGATCGCGGTCACGTTGACCATGGTCATCACCACCGTGCTGGCCTTCTTCTTGGTTCGGGAGCGCTGGGGCTGGAGCATGGGCAGCGCGCTCGGCATCACTTTCTTGTTCTTGGTGCCCGAGCTCGCGTTCACCGCTGCCAACGCCGTGAAGATCGAGCACGGCGGCTGGTTCCCGCTGCTCGTCGGCTCGGGCCTGTTCGTGATGATGACCACCTGGAAGCGCGGGCGCGAGGTGCTTGCCCAGCGCTTCCGCGAGCAAATGCTGCCGCTGCAGGACTTCTACGATCTGATCCGCGTCGAGATCCCGGCGCGCGTGCCAGGCACCGCGGTGTTCATGACCAGCAGCCGGGACGGAACGCCGCCCGCGCTGCTCCACAATTTCCTGCACAACCGCGTGGTGCATCAGCACGTGGTGCTGCTCACCATCGTGACCGGGGACGCGGCCCGGGTCTCCGAGCGCGACCGCTTCACGCAGGAAGAGCTCGACAGCGGCTTCATTCGCATCGTCGCGAACTATGGCTTCATGGAACAACCGGACGTTCCGAAGCTGCTGTCACGCGCCGGGATCGTGGGCGCCAGCCTGGAAGGCACGAGCTTCTTCCTGGGGCGAGAGACGATGATCGCGACCAAGCGGCCCGGTATGGCGCGCTGGCGCGTCCACGTGTTCTCCTTCTTGTCCAGGAACTCGCAGCCCGCGACGCGCTTCTTCAACATTCCTCCAGATCGTGTGATGGAGCTCGGCGCGCAAATCGAGCTTTGATGTTGGCGGCCTCGCGATGCCAGGCTCGAGCAGCGCGCACGATCACTTTCTCTCACGAAGCTATTTTCCCGCGCTCGACGGCCTACGCTGCCTCGCGATTTCAGCGGTAATTTTTCACCATTCGACCTCGCGCCCATTGCCTGGCTGGCTTGGTCGCGGTCACCTCGGCGTGCAGCTGTTCTTTGCCATCAGCGGCTTTCTGATCACCACGCTGCTCTTGCGCGAGCTGCGCGAGACGTCCACGATCGCACTGCGCCGCTTTTGGCTCCGCCGCAGCCTACGCATTTTCCCGCTGTATTACGCCGTGCTGGGCGCGTTCGCGCTGTTCACCGAAAGCTCTGGCGGTGGGCCTGCGCAGGCGCAGTTCTGGCACAACTTGCCGTATTTCGCGAGCTACACCTGCAATTGGTTCGTGAACTACGGCGTGCCGCACGCGGTGGTGTTCGGCTTTGCCTGGTCGCTCGCGACCGAGGAGCAGTTCTATGCGCTGTGGCCGCTCTTGATCCGCGCGCTGCGCCGCATTCGGTGGGTGGTTCTCGCGCTACTGACGCTGATCGTCGTCGATCAATTGGCGGAGCGCGGAAGGCTCGCGTTTTTGCTGGGGCGGCACAGTGCGCTCGAAAGCGTGGTGACCAGCTTTTCGCCATCGATCGCGCTCGGAGCCCTATTCGCGCTCGGACTCGAAGGGCGGTACGCGCGCTTCCTTTCGCGCCTGCTCGGTCACCGCGCGGCCCTGCCCGCCTGCGCGACGCTGGCCGCTCTGCTCGTGGCGCGACCGATCGAGCCATTCCTATGCTTCGAGTTCGTGCTGGCGGCCCTGGTGGCGGCCGCAGCGCTTCGCGCTCAGAGTCCACGTGGCGAGCTGCTGGCTTCCGCCGGGCTTACCGCGGTCGGTCGCGCAAGCTACGGAATGTATCTGTTTCACGTGCCCGTGATCGGAGCACTGCGCAGGCTTTTTCCTGAGTTTTCAGGCTCACCGGGCGCGCTGTTCGTCGTCGCTCTTCCGACAACCTTCGCGCTCGCCAGCGCCAGCTACCGCTGGCTCGAAGCGCCGTTTTTGCGGCTACGCTCGCAGGTTGCGGCAGGGCGTCTAGTGAGCCGCCCCGCGCTCGGCGCTGCAGCCACGGAGCAGATCGCTCTCCGCTCGAGCGTCGCGACAAGCCGCCGGACTGAAGAACCAGCGGCCGCGTTCGAGCTCGATCGAGCTCGCGTCGACTGAGACGAGACGCTTCTGCTCGTCGCACGCCCACGGGCCTTGATCGGTCGGCTTACTGGGCGGCGTTTCCGCGGCGGGACCGAACAGCCTGACTTCCTCGGCCGCCTGCCAGTAGTGAAAGGCGAGCCCGGCCGGCTTGGAGTCAGCACCCACCCGCCGCCAGGTCCCCATCGGCGCACCGGGGGAGAGCGGCTCGAAGCGCCAAGGCTCGCACGCCTCAGCACCCGGAACCTTCCAGTACAGCGTGGCCCGCGCGCGCGCGAGCGCCGCCAGCGTTTCGCCCGGTAAGGCGTTGCAGAAGTAGCCGATTAAACGCTCGTCGGTCAGCACTTGCTCGAACTCGAGCGCTTCTTTCTGCCAATCGCCGGAAAATTCACGATCGAAGCTTTCGATTTGCGAAAGCAACTTGCCGATCGAGCGCAGCGGCATGCTGGCGCCACAGCGCTCGTCGCGCATGAATCCGAGCGGGAGGGCGGCCATCGTGGCCGTCCCCGCGCGCTGCTCCGCAACGAGCATTTGTTTCAAGCCGTCGGGTGCGAGCTCGCTGCACGCACAGCCGGGAAGCGCGGCCCGCACGGCGTTGCGCAGACGCGGCCAGCGCTCGCGCGCACCGAGCCCTTCCACGGACTTTACCGCCTGCGCGACGCTCGCACAGCGCGAATACTCAGCAAAGCCGTCCCGGGCCAGCGCTTCGCGCGCACGCGGGTCGCGCTCCGCCAGCAAGCGCTCCGCGGGGCCCCCGACTGGCGCGTTGCTCGTCGGCTGCCCGGCAGCGGCCGGCGCGCGCACCAACAGCCTCAGCCTGATCTTTTCCGGGATCTGCGTGATGTAGGCGCGCAGCGTCTGCACATCGACCTCAGGCGATGCGGCCACGTACAGCGTCTCGGGCGCTTGGCTCCCCGAGCTCCGTTGCTCGGACCAAGCGCGGACGCCGGCAACGCGTTCGGCGAGGGTGCGCCCCTCGACCTTTGCCCCCTCGAGCACGACTGTCTTCTCGGAGATTTCCAACACGGCACCACCGCCAGGGAGCCCACCGACCGAACACTGCGGCAACTCCACCGAAAGGGGCGCGATCAACGTCTCAGCCGGAAGTTTGTCGACGAAGGCGACGAGATCCTGCTGATTTTCCTGGCAGTTCGGTCCAGCGGCGAACGCGCTTTTCGTACCCGCGACTGGGCCTTTGGCAGCGCACCCCACGAGCAAGCCAAACCCAAGCGCGTAACTCGAGACCAGAGCACGAAACGGCGCCGCCATGGGCGCCGAGTATTGACCAAGTCGCGCGAAAGAGCAGCCCTGTACCGTTCAAAAGCCTTCGGCCTGCGAAAGAGCCGGCGGCGACTCCTGGTTCAGGACGCGCCGCGCCTGATCGGCAACGCTGCCGAGCTCCGAGAGCAAGTAGCGCTGGCTCCCGATACGCTCCAAATGCCGATCGGGCAGCGCAAACTTCGAGAACCGCGCGCGCTGGCCCGGCATTTCAGCCAAGACGTCGGCGACCGCCGAGCCGAGCCCGCCGACCGTGGAGTGCTCTTCCACGCTGAGAATCGCGCGGGTCTCACTGGCCGCAGCGCGCACCGCGGCGTCGTCGAATGGCTTCAACGTGTGCATGCTGAGCACCCGCACCGAGAGCCCGTCCTGCTGCTCGAGCTCTGTGGCGGCCTGCACCGCGGCGTACAGCATTCCGCCGGTAGCGATCAGCGTGAGATCCGAGCCAGCGCGAACGAGCAACGCACGGCCGAGCGTCAGACTGGCGAGGTCGCGGTGCACCTCGGGCTCGCCCGCCTTGCCTAGCCTCAGATACGCAGGCCCCGGCAAATCGCCGAGCGCGTGCACGAGCAACTCGGTCTCGCGCGGGTCCCCGGGTGCGAGTACCGCGAGCCCCGGCAGCGCACGCAGCACCGCGAAATCCTCTACGCCGTGGTGGGTGTAGCCGGCGGCGCCGTAGGCGACGCCCCCACCCACCGAAACGATGCGCACCGGTAGACCGTGGTAGCAGACGTCATTGCGAATCTGCTCCAAGCAGCGCAAGGTGGGAAAGTTCGCGATCGAATAAACGAACACGCGCTTGCCGGAGTGCGCGAGCCCCGCGGCCACGCCGATCATGTTCTGCTCGGCCACCCCTACGTTCACGAAGCGCTCTGGAAAGCGCTGCGCAAACGGTTCGAGCACCGAAAAACCCAGATCGCCGGTGAGCAGCCAGACCCGCGGGTCGCGCTCGGCCAGTGCGACCAGGCTGCGGGCGAAGGCGCCTCTCACGGTGCCTCCCCGAGCTCAGTTAGTGCGCGCGCGAGCTCGTCCGCGTTCGGGGAGCGATAGTGCCAGTTGAATTGGTCTTCCATGAAGGAGACTCCCTTGCCCTTCACCGTGCGCGCGATCAAAAGCGTCGGACGGCCGGGCACGCGCGGCGCTGCGGCGAACGCCCCGGCGAGAGCGCGATGGTCGTGACCATCGACTTCCTCGACGGACCAACCAAAGCTCCGCCACTTGGCCGCGAAGGGTTCGAGCGCGAGGACATCGGAAACTCGGCCAAAGCCCTGCAAGTCGTTGCGATCGACGATCGCGATGAGGTTATCGAGCTTGTGATGCGCGGCGAACAGGGCACCTTCCCAGGTCGAACCTTCGTCACACTCACCGTCGCTGAGCAGCACGAACGCGCGCTGCGGTTCTCGACCCCGCGCGGCCGCGAGGGCGATGCCCGCGCCCAGCGAAAGCCCATGGCCCAGCGAGCCAGTCGAGAATTCGACGCCGGGCACACCCTTGTGGACCACGTGGCCTGCCAAGGGGTAGCCATCCTCGCAATAGTGAGCGAGCCAGTCCTTGGGAATGAACCCGCACTCGGCCAGCACCGCATAGAGCGCGGCGCCCGCGTGCCCTTTGCTGAGAATGAAGCGATCGCGCGTGGCGAGGGTCGGATTCGCTGGATCGACGCGCAGGACCCCGCCGTAGAGTACGGCCAGAACGTCGGCAATGCTGAGACAGCTGCCGACATGAGAAGCTCGCGCCAGATGCACCATCCTGAGCACATGGCAGCGCACCCGGCGCGACAGTTCGCGACTCGGCTCGGGCGAGGGCTCCGCGCGGAGGCGGGCGACACTCGCCGGAGTGATCGCCTTCTCGAGCGCTTGGAGCATGGGCGCGTGCCGCGTGGGGTCGAGGAAGAAGAAGTTGGTCGCTTCGGTGCTCTCGTCGATGCTCGTGTGCTCGAGCAATCCCCCCTCGGCGAGCGAGTAACAGCGATAGCCGAGCGGCGTGAGCAGCGCCACGATGTCGTTCGGGTGATAGCCGTAGACTTTCGCCCATTTTCTGAGCATTTCCAGCATCAGTACCGGCCGCGTACGCTCGATCGTGGAAAGCCCGCCGCGCAGCACGAACAGCTCGGCTCCTTCCACGTCGCACTTGACCAGATCGATGCGTTCGAGCGCATGTCGCGCCGCAAACTGGTCGAGCGTGCTCATTTGCACGCTCACTTCCCGGTTGTCGTCGCTCGCGAACAACGGGCGCGCAGACGCCGCGACGCTGCCGTGAAACGCAGGCACGTAAAACTTGACCTCGCCCGGCTCGGCGCCGAGCGCGAGCGCGTGCGGCACGATGCGCCCTTCCAATCGATTCAGCGCGATGTTGGAAAGGAGCTCCGAGTGCGTGCTCGGCACCGGCTCGAAAGCGTGAATGAGCGCTGGCCCGACTTCCGCGCGCGCCAGGCGCAGCGCGATGAAGCCGGCGTTGGCGCCGATATCGAGCATCACCTGCGCGTGCTCGCCGAGCGCGAGCAGGGCCCTCACCTCTTCCGGCTCATAACCCCCGTGGTTTACCGTAACGCTCGGTACGCTGCGGGTGTCGCTCGGCCGCCAGTGCATGCGCAGTCCGTCCTGGAACACGACGCGCAAGCCGTCCGCGTGAATCTCGATCGAGCTGAGATCGCCGCGACCGACCAGGGCTGCGTATTCTTCGAGCAACCGGTGCTGCTCGCGCATTTTCGCCCAAAATTCGTCGCGGGGCAGCCCGCCTTCTTCGAAGGCCGCGCACAAGTCGCGGGGTGAAATCTCGGCGGCATTGCTCATGATGGCTGAAACCAACGGATGATGCGCGCGAGGCCCTCGCGCAGACCGACTCGGGGTTCGAAAGCGAAAGCGGCGCGCAGTTTGGACAGGTCGGGACACGCCCGCGCGGGCGCGCCCTGGCCGGCCTTGTTGCTCGGCGAACGGTTGATGAGCACGGGCTCGGCGCGCCCGAACAACTCGGAGATGTGCTGAGCCAGCTCGAGCATGCTGATCTCCGGACGATCGCTGCCCACGTTGAACGCTTCGCCCTGGTGCTCACTAAGTAGCAAGCGCAGCAGGGCCACCGTGCCGTCCGATACGTAGCCGTAGGTGCGCGTCGCTCGGCCATCGCTCTCGAGCGCCAGACGCTCCCCGGATAGACCCATGGCGAGTAAGGTCGGGACCGCCCTGCCTTCGTCGAGCCGCATGCCCGGGCCGTGTACGTGAAACGGGCGCGCAATCTTGATCGGCAGCCCGTGCACCTCGTGGTACGCGCGGCAATAGGTCTCTCCGGCGCGCTTCGCTTCGGCGTAGTAGGCGCGCCGGCTCAGCGGGTCGACGCGGCCGACGTAGGTTTCGGGCGTCGGAATGGCCTCCGGATCCGGAGTGCCATAGACCTCGCTGCTGCTCATGTAGAGGATGCTCGCGGGCGAGGCGGCGCGGGCTCGCTCGAGCAGGTTGCGCAAGGCTTGAGTGTTCGCGTCCAGGGATCCGAGCGGGTCGCCGAGGAAGTCTTTCGGGGTCGCGGGGGCAGCGGCGTGAATCAAGAAATCGGCGGTCAACGCCTCCGGCAGCGGAGCGCGCACGTCCTGAAACACGAATTCGACGTCCGCTCGACCTTGCAAATGACCGAGCCGCTGCCGTGCTCGCTCCGGCGAACGAGCGAGCAACGTCAAGTGACAAGGCGATGCCAGCGCACCGCAATCGTTCAAGTAGGCGAGCGTATCGACCAGGTACCCAGCGAGCATCCCGGTCGCGCCCGTGATCAGCACTCGACGCCCGGACAAGGCCGCGACGTGGCCAGCGAGCGCTTGTGCGATCTCGGGCAGATCCTCGCGTACGACGCGGGGAAAATGCGACAAGACTGGCGGGAGATCGCCCGCCCCGAGCTGCGACCGACCTGGCAGGCTCTGCGGGAGGGCCTGCGCCACCCTCATTCCGCGCTCCCGGTGGCTTGGTAGTGGGGGATGGTGCCGCTCGCGAGCTCCGCACGCTGCGCGACGAAGCCGCGCACGCATTCCAATACGTAGTCGAGCATGCGCGTGTTCAGGCCGGGGAACACGCCGAGCCAAAACGTGCTGTTGGCGATGAAGTCGGCGTTTTCGAGCGAGCCCACGCGCCGATGTTGAATCTCGGTGTATGCGGGCTGAGCCAGCAGATTGCCGCCGAACAAGAGCCGCGTGCCGATCCGGCACTGGTCCAGGTGCCGTGTCAGCTCGTCGCGCGAGAATGGCGCGTCGGAACGCACTGAAATGGGGAATCCAAACCAGCTCGGCTCCGACCGAGGGGTCGCTTCGGGCAAGATGAAGTAATGCTCCAGCTCGCCGAGCTCGCGCCGCAAGTACGCGAAGTTTTCGCGTCGCACCGCGATGAAATGGTCGAGCTTCTCGAGCTGAGCCACGCCGATTGCGGCCTGCATGTCGGTCGCCTTGAGGTTGTAGCCGACGTGCGAATAGGTGTACTTGTGGTCGTAGCCGCAAGGCAAGTTGCCGAGCTGCCAGCTGAAGCGCTTGCCGCAGGTGTTGTCCTTGCCGGACTCGCACCAACAATCGCGACCCCAATCCCGAAAAGACTCGATCAGCTTCTTGAGCTTCGGGGAATCGGTCAGTACCGCTCCGCCCTCGCCCATCGTAATGTGATGCGCAGGGTAAAAGCTGGCGGTCGCGATGTCACCGAATGTGCCCACACGCTTCTGATCATAGAGGGAGCCGACCGCGTCGCAGCAGTCCTCGATCAGGTAAAGGTCGTGTTTCTCCGCGATGCGGGTGACCTCCGCCAAATTGAAGGGGTTCCCGAGGGTGTGCGCCAGCATCAGCGCGCGGGTGCGCGGGCCAATCGCCGCTTCTAGCTGCTCGACATTGACGTTATAGGTACCCACCTCGACGTCCACGAACACCGGAATCAGCTGATTTTGGATGATCGGGTTGAGCGTCGTGGGAAAGCCGCTGGCAACCGTCACCACCTCGTCGCCCGGCACCAGCCGTCGCTCCCCGAGCGTCGGAGAAGTCAGGCAGCTCAGGGCCAGTAGGTTCGCCGACGAACCCGAATTCACCAAGCTGGCTGAACGTACGCCCATGCGCGCCGCGAACTCGCGCTCGAAGCGCGCGGCGTACGGGCCAGCCGTAATCCAGAAGTCGAGAGCCGACTCGACCAAGCTGCTCACTTCACGCTGATCGAAGACGCGCCCGGAAATGGGTACCGATGTCGCACCCGGCAGGAACGGCTTTTCGGCGAATGCCGTCGCGCAGTACTCCCCCACCAGCTCGAGAATTTGTTGGCGTAGTTCAGACGCACGTGTCGCCATATCGCTCGCGCCCGCTGCAACCGGCGCGCCAACGGCGAAATCAGCCATTATAGGCTGCAAACTCCGCTGAACGCGGCGCACGGGCCGCCGGATTTTGGACGCCAGGCCGCCAATCGCATGACACCGGGCGGCCCGCCTTGGGCGGAACGCGCTGCTTTCCCCACCTCTACGCGCCGCGTTCTACCAGCGGATCCAACGCTGCGCGACGCAGGCACGTCGCTTGCTTGGCGCGAGAGCGATGCCCTTGATCTCCATCGTTCTTCCGACTCACCGGCGCGAGCACTTGCTGAAGACCGCGCTCGAGAGCGTGGTCACCAGCAGCGGCTTCGACGACTACGAAGTCGTCGTCGGCGACAACAGCGCGAATGCTTCGGCGGAATCCGTCGTGAAATCCTACGACGACCCGCGAGTGCGTTATTTCAATACCGGCAAGGATCTCGACATCTACGGCAGCTGGAACTTCGCCATCGACCATGCGGTCGGCAAGTACACGTTCCTGTTCGCGGACGACGACGCTTTCCTGCCGGACGGGCTCTCGAAGATTCACGACGCGCTGCTGCGCTACCGCATGCCCGAATACCTCGGCCTCGCCGCCGGCTGGTATTCGCGGCCCGGCTTTCGACGCGGGCCGGAAAACGCGGTCAAATTCGACGAAAACTACGTGCGCGAAGGGCTCGAACCGCCAATGAATCTGCTGAGGGAGCACTTCGGCTTCGGCCGCCCCTCGTTCTCCCCGACCTACACGATGGTCGACGAGGCCGTGCGCGACAAGCTCCGCGCGCGCGGACTGCCGATGTTTCTGCCGCTGTTTCCCGACTACTCGTTGCAGGCCATGGCGCTCGCGGTCGCCAAGACCGCGGCTGGCATGAGTGAGCCGACATTGGTGCACGGCTACGCCGTGGAATCACTGGGCGAACAGTACTGCTACCCGCGCAAGAACCTGGTCTGGCCCGCGCCCGCAGGTGAAGACAAAGTGTTCCGACACTCACCGGTGCACGGCTACACGTTCACGAACGGCCGGCTCGAGACGATGCTACGCGTGCAGGAAGCGCTGCCCGAAACGGCACCGATCGACATCGACGGCATCTCGTTCTTGAAGCTTTACGGACGAGAGCTGCTCTTCGAGGGAACCTGGCGCGACGTGACCGCGGACGCCGAAGAATATATTCGCTACATTCGCGCGCTCGGTGAGCCCCACAAGACTCAGGCTTTCAGCCAGATGAAAGGCCCGTTGCTCCAGCTCTGCGCCATGGTGGAACTGAAGGCTTGGGAACAAATCAAGGTGGGGCCCGACGAATGGATGCAGGGCAGCGAGCAAGGCTTCGACGACATCGTCGGCGCCGCGCGCAAAGGGCGTGAACTCTACGAGGCCAGGCGCCGACGCGCCGAGGTGCTGAGAGAAGCCGTTCGACGCGCGACCGAAGCGCCGCGCGGCGGCACCGCGTTCAGCGTTACCGAGGGAAGGAATCCTCTTCTATGAAAGCCGTGATTTTGTGCGGTGGCCAAGGCACCCGCATCCGTAGCGTGGACGAACTGCTGCCCAAGCCGATGCTGCCCATCGGTGAGCGCCCGATCGTCTGGCACATCATGAAGCTCTTCTCGCACTACGGCATCGACGATTTCGTGCTTTGCCTCGGCTACAAGAGCTGGCTCTTCAAAGAGTGGTTCATGAACTACCGCTCGATGCTGACCGACATGACGATCAATCTGGCCAAGCCGGGTGAAGTCACCTTTCACGATGGACACGAGCTCGAGCGCTGGCGCGTGACGCTGGCCGAAACCGGTGTAGACACCATGACCGGTGGGCGAATCTCCGGCGTGCGCCACCACATCGGGGAATCCGGCTTGTTCTTGGTCACGTACGGCGACGGCGTCGCCGACGTCGATATCAATGCGCTGGTCGACTTTCACAAGAGCCACGGCAAGATCGCGACGGTCACCGCCGTACGCCCGCCCAGCCGCTTCGGCGAAATGTTGGTGGAAGACGGCAGAGTCGCCTGCTTTACCGAGAAGCCTCAAGTGAGCGAGGGCTCCGTGAACGGCGGCTTCTTCGTGTTCGATGCCAAGCGTATCTGGGATTACATTCCTAACGCTGCCAGCACCATCTTGGAGCGTGCACCGTTGCAGCGCCTGGCCGAGGAAGGCGAGCTGGCCGCCTACGTGCACCAGGGCTTCTGGCAGCCGATGGACACGCCTCGTGAGTTTCGTGAGCTCAACGAGCTGTGGGACTCCGGGCGGGCACCGTGGAAGGTGTGGTCGAGCGACTCGCGCGTGCTGCGCGCCAGTCGCCCGCCGCGCTCCGCCGTGGCGTGACCTTAACCGCCCAGACCACTGCCGCGAAAGCCGCGCACAGCCCGAAGCCGAGCAGATTTCTTTCGAGGGTCGGCTGAAAAACCAGGATGAAGCCGTGTCCGCGGATCAGCGCCGCGAAGCTCGACACGCAGAACGGCATCAGAAACAGCCGAAACACCGACCAGCGCCCGAGCTTCACCGGCACTGCGCCGGCCCGCGCGGTGCTCAGATACAGCCCTGAGCCGATAATCGCACTGATGCCCAGCGAAGTCAGCCAGAGACGCGGGCTCGGCTCGAAGTAGGTCGCGACCGTCAGCAGATACCAGATCAGGTAGCACCACAGAACGAAGCGCGGGATCGTGAGCGAGCGCAGGTACGCGACCACTCCACTTTCTCCGAGCTACCGCGCCGAGGCAGCCGACCAGAGCGAGCGCAGCACCTGCGAGAAGCCGGCGCGTGCTGGCGCCACGCTGGGGGCTTCGATTTTCTCGCGCTTCTTCTCGCCCTCGCTCTCGAGGAAGCCGATCAGCCGCTCGCGCAGCGTGTAGTACTCAGGGTGCTCCATCACCCGGCCGCGATCGCGCGGGCGCGCGAAGGGCACCTTCAAAATCTCTCCCACGCGCGCTTCGGGACCATTGGTCATCATCACGATGCGGTCCGAGAGGAAGAGCGCTTCATCGACGTCATGCGTGACCATGAGCGCCGCTTTCTTGTCCTGGCGCCAGGCCTGCAGCAGCACTTCGTGCAGCTCGAGCCGGGTCAGCGAGTCCAGCATGCCGAAGGGTTCGTCCAGCAGCAAAAGCTTCGGCGAAAGCGCGAAAGCACGCGCCAAGCCCACGCGCTGCCGCATCCCCGCCGAGAGCTCGGCCGGCATCTTGTGCAGCGCGTCGCCGAGGCCCACGAGCGTCAGGTGATGCTCCGCAATACGACGCCTCTCCTGCTTGGACTTGTCGACGTGAACTTGATCGACCCCGAGTAGGACGTTGTCGAGCGCCGAAAGCCAGTGCAACAGGCACGGTGCTTGAAACACCACGCCGCGATCCGGGCCCGCGCCGCGCACCTCTTTGCCAGCGAGGATCACGCAACCATCACTGGCTCGGTTCAATCCGGCGACGATCGACAGCACCGTCGACTTACCGCAGCCTGAGTGCCCGATGATGCTGACGAACTCCCCCTCGGCCACGTTCAGGTTGAAATCCCGCACGATCACGGCGGGGCCGCGAGGAGTGGGGTAGGTCTTCCCGAGCGCGGAAATCTCCAGATACTTCTGGTTCATAGCGAGGGCTCCACCGCAGCGCCAAGCGGAGCATGAACGGCCCCCTTCGCGGGCGTGACGCGGCGCTGCTTGGTGCCCAACAAGTACTTGATGAGGTTGGTCCGAATCTGGCGGAAGTACGGATCGTGGTTCAGCGCGACGCGGCTCCTCGGACGCGGGATGTCGACCGCCACCGACTCGCCGAGGGTCGCGCGCGGGCCCGCGCTCAGCGGCACGATGCGATCGGCAATCAGGATGGCCTCGTCCACGTCGTTGGTGACGAACACGATGGTCTTGCCGGTGGTGCGACCGATGCGCTCGATTTCGTCTTGTAGGGTCGCGCGCGTCAAGGCGTCGAGCGCGCTCAAGGGCTCGTCCATCAGCAGCACTTCCGGGTCGGTCGCCAGCGCGCGGGCCAAGCTCACCCGCTGGCGCATGCCGCCGCTCAGCTCCGCCGGCCTTCGATCGCGCGCGTGGCTCAGGCCCACCATGGCAACGTAGCGTTCGGTCTGCTCAATCTGTTTGTCACGTGACCAACTCGAGAACACCTGCTCGACGGCGAGGAAGATGTTCTCGAACGCGGTGAGCCAGGGCAGCAGCGAATAGTTCTGAAACACCACACCGCGTTCGGGCCCAGGCCCGAGCAGCGGCTCACCCTTGAAGGAGACCTTGCCACGATCCGGGCTGATTAGCCCGGAAAGTAGCGACATGAGCGTCGACTTACCGGCGCCCGAGAAGCCGACGATCGCCACGCATTCCCCGCTCTCCACGCGCAGCGAGACGTCCTCGAGCACCTGGGTATCGCCGTAGGATTTGTAGACCGAATCGAGCTCGAGGATAGCCATGGTCGCCCCCTTCACGCGGTGCGCAAGCGCCGCTCGACCAACCCCATCAGACGATCGAGCGCGTAGCCCACGACGCCGATCGTGAGAATGCACAGGATGATGTGTTCATAGATCAGACTGTTGTATTCTTGCCACAGAAAGCCCCCGACCCCAGGCGCACCCGTCAGCATCTCGGCGGCGACGATCACGAGCCAGGCGATGCCGAGGCTCAGACGGAAGCCGGTGAACATGTACGGCAAAGCGGCCGGCAGGATCACCTTGAACAGCGCCTTGGCCTTCGACAGCTTGAGCACGCGCGCGACGTTCAGGTAATCCTGCGGCACGGAGCGCACTCCGAGCGCGGTGTTCAGAACCGTCGGCCACATCGAGCACATCGCGATCGTGAACAGACCCGCAGGCTCGGGCTTCTGGAAAATCACCAGACCCAGCGGCAGCCAGGCCAACGGTGACACCGGTCGCAGAATCTGAATGATGGGATCGAAGCTTGCTTTGAACAGCCGCGAGACACCCAGCAACAACCCAATCGGTACCCCGAACAACAACGCGAGCGCGTAGCCCTTTGCCACGCGCGTGAGCGAGTACCAAGTGAAGCGCAGAATGCCCTGATCCAGCTCGCCCCGCTTTTCGAACGGCTCGACGATGTAAGGGCGGCTGGTCTCCCAGGTCTTCGCGGGCGATGGCAAACTCGGCGCGAACGACGCGCTGGCAATCGCCCAGATCACGACCACCGCCAGCATTCCGAACAGCGGAAGGAAGGCGAGACCGACGCGGCCGGTCATGCGCTCCACGTTGGTGTTACTCATGCAATCCTGACTTTGCTTCGAACGGCCACTCAGAGACTTTCGGCGAATTAGAGTTTCAAGAGCGTGTCTCGCACGCTTCACCGAACGAATTTGCTCAGGACTTCAAGTTATGTACGTCGAAAGACTTCGCGTACGCCTCTGGGTCGGCGGGGTCGAATACCTTGCCGTCGAACAGGGTTTCACTCGCGGTGCTGGGCGCGCCCGCATCCACGCCGAGCTCCTTGAGCGCAGCCGTGTACAGGTCCGGCCTCATCACCTTCTTGGCGATGCCCTCGTAGTCGGGCGCGCTTTCCACCATGCCCCAGCGGCGGAATTGGCTCAGCCACCACTTGGCGAATTTCGGCTCGGGGAAGTTACAGTTTCGGCTCTGGAAGATCATGTAGTTTTCGTCTTTGACCTTCTTGCCGTCGCCGTAGTCGTAGTCCCCGAGCAAGCGTGGCAAGAGGCTCTCCGGGGGGCAGTTGATGTACGTGGGCCGCGACACGATCGAGGCCTGCTCAGGGCGGTTTTTGAGGTCGTCCAGCCAGAGGCTGGCTTCGTACAAGGCCTTGAGTACGGCCTTCACCGTCTTCGGATTTTTCTCCGCGAATTCCTCGGTGAACGCGCACACCTTCTCGGGGTGGTCTTTCCAGATGCCTTGAGTGGTGATCGCCGTGTAGCCGATGCCGTCGGCGATAGCGCGGGCGTTCCAAGGTTCGCCCACGCAGAACCCGTCCATCTTGCCCACCTTCATGTTGGCGACCATTTGCGGAGGGGGGATGGTGACGAGCGCCACGTCCTTGTCCGGATTGATCCCGCCCGCGCCGAGGAAGTAGCGCATCCACATGGCGTGCGTTCCGGGCGGAAACGTCATCGCGAACGTGAGCGGCGTACCTTTGGCCTTGGCTGCATCGGCGAGCGGCTTCAGCGCCTTGGGGTCACCGGAGACCTTGCCTTTCAGGGCGCTACTCATGGTGATTGCCTGACCATTGCGGTTCAGGAGCCAGGGAATGACCATCGGCTTTTTGGGCGCTCCAAGCAGACCCATGGTCGAGGCGATTGGCATGCCGAGCAGCATGTGCGTCGCCTGAATGTCGCCGTTGGAGAGCGAGTCGCGAATGGCCGCCCAGCTCGCGCCCTTGACCACGGTCGAGTTGATTCCGTACTTCTTGAACAAGCCTTTTTCGTGGGCAATCACGATCGGCGAGCAGTCCGTGAGCGCGATGATGCCAAAGCGCAGATCGGTCTGTTCGGGCTTGCTGCTGGCCACGCTGCTGACCGCGCTCGGAGCGGGCTTGGCCGCGCTCACCGACGCTTCCGACTTGCTACACGCGGGCAGCAGCGCGGTCGCACCGGCGCCAATTGCACTATGAACGAACAGACGACGACTGATTGAGTTCATGGGAGGTGAACCCCCCCCATCGCAACAGGCGTACCAGGTGCGATACACGAACGGCCATACGCTCGATGTTGCCGGGATTCGAGGCACGAAACGCACCCGACATGCTGTGTTCGCCGAATGCTGCGACAGCATTGTCGGTGCGAGCGGGCCCCACGACGAGCTTGTCAGTCCGTGCGCGCGCTCGCTCGGCTTCGGCTGTGTTTCCGAACTCGGGCGCAGGTTCCTTTCAGCATCTCCGAGCGGCGCCGCCGGCACGAGAGCGCGTTCAGGGCGCGCACGACATCGTCACGAAACGACATCTTCGTCGCCTGGAGGCTGGCGAGGCCCGATATTCCAACACGAGCAGAGGCAGGCTCACCAGGACGTCGCCGTGGCGGCAGCCCCCGCCGACGCGGCCTTCTTCGACTTGAACGCGACGTCGAAGCCCGCGCTCACCGCGATGCCGATGGAGAACCCACCCACCGGGGTAGTGCCACGGAACACTCTCGCCTCGGCACCGGTACCGAGATCGTAGCGCCACTCCGCTTCTCGCTTACCGATGTCCATCGCAGCTACGAGCTCGCCGCCCAAGCGCGCGCCGAGTGAACCTTCAGAGGTTCGATCGGAGATGCCGATGCGCAGCAGGAAAGAGGGTGCCTTGATGTCGTAGCCACCGGCGCCGTAGCGCGGATCCGAATTCAGATAACGGCGATACGCGAAGCCAGCTGCGAGTTCGACGTCGATCCAGTTGCGATACGGCAGCCATGCGCCCGCGAAGCCACCCACCGATCGCCATTCATCCTGATTGCGTTCGGTGAGCTCGAGTAACGCGCCGAGCTCAACGTAACCGTAACGAGCACGCGAAAGCACACCTCCGATCGTGTGCGGACGACTCTCACCAGCGGCCATCAAGAGAGCGAGCCCGCCGTACGCGCCGAGCCCCAGTGAGAATCCGGGAGGCGTGTCCAGTCGAATCTCCTTCGACGGGTCCGGAGCTTCCCAAGTGTCCTCGTCCGGCCCCCCTTGCTCTTGCGCCAACGTCAGGGAGGGTGACAGCTGCCCGGGTTCCGCCGAAGCGTGCGTCGGTAGCCCGAGGAGCACGACCAAGCCGAGCGCCCCCGGTACGCCGCAGCGCGCTAACGCAAAGAAACCACGTCCCGAGAACCGGCCCGGAAAACTGATCGGTCTGTTGGTCACGCCTCTTGGTGTGGGCGAGCCCGCATTTCGGCTCGCGTCCGCGTCGACGAAGCTGCTTTTTTCCGTTGATTCGGGCAAATGCATGATTTTTGAGCCCTCGGCGCCGGGCTGCTGAAGCGCGGAACTGGTGCCGAAAACGAGACGGCGATTGCACCCGAAACGTGGTGACGGCGCCAGAGAAAGTCTGGTAGATGCGAGGCCCCGCGCCGGCGCAGCGGTCGCGGGCCAACTCATGCGTCACCTTGAGGGTCAAAGGCCCAGCCCTAGGTTAGCTCCGTGCGTGCACACGGCCGCAGTGCTTCTCACGTTGCTGGCGGCGGCGTGCAGCGCCAACAAGAACCAAGCTCAGCGCCAGCGCGCTGCAGCCGCAGCCGAAGCGGAAGCCGAAAAGCTCGACGCAGGTCTTCCGGACGCCTGCATTCGCGGTTGCTTGCCGGATCCGGGTTCGCAGCCCGTGGATTGCGCCAAGGTAACGGCAGGAATCGAGTTCTCGGGGATCGATCCGAACACGCGGGAGCCGGTGATGCCGGACAACGCGATCGAGAACTTCGACGGCAACCCAGATGAATACTGGGGTTACAGCTATCACGACGGATCGGTTTCGGATCCTTACCGAGACCTCATCCCCGCCGAGCGGTGTGGCAAGCCCAACCAAGTGCTGCACATCATGGGCGGGCCATTCCAGGGTTGGGGCGGCGGATTAGGGGTTTCCATAAAAGATTGGTGGCGGCGCGCCGGAATCGCGGACCCAACCAATCCTCCCGCCTGCCAGGGTGGCGGGCAGCCCTTTCCCTGCGAGAACAAGCAGCTCAATCCAGGCATCAACGGTCGCTTCGTCGATGCGAGCTACTGGGATGGGATTAGCGTTTGGGCCCGCCGCGGACCGGAAAGCCAGGACGGCGTTCGCATCACGCTCGGCGACAAGTACACGGACGACGAGCAGAACATCGATCAAGACGTGGGCCAGCCCAACAGCGACAACGTCGATACCGAGCAAACGGAATGCAAGCGTGCGCGGCTGTGCAGCTGCCACAGCAATAAGCCGTGCACGCCGTTCCCTCTAGACTCCGCCGACCCCGTGTATCTCTGCTACGACCCCGTCTACGATCCGCCGATCGTCGCGCCCGGCACGCCGAACGATAAAGACGCAGATAGCGAGAAGTACACGTTCCGCGGCTTTCCAACCCGCACGGTCGTCCAATATTGCGGCCAGTCAGCCTGCGACGAGAAATTTCCCGCGGGCGGCGATGATCCCGCGTTCAAGAACAAGGCCTGCACGCCCTACCAGTTTCAAACCGGTGAGAACGCCTCGTATTGCTTCGATCCCGGCAAAGATCCCGACCCGCCCGAAAGCTACGAGCGCTGCGGCGATCACTGGCAGACGCCGGTTCACCTCACGACGGACTGGCAGCTCTTCCTGATTCCCTTCAGCGACATGCGCCAGCAGGGGTACGGCAAGGAATCCAGACAGCTGCACGCAGACGAAATTTCACTCTTCCGGATGACCTGGGAAGCCGGGTTCATCGACTACTACATCGACGACGTGCGCTTTTACCGCGTGCAGCGCTGAGCACGAATGTCGCCGTTTTTCCAGCTCATGCCCGCTCGCCTGTCGTTTCGTCCCAAGCTTCGCCGCTTCGGGATCGCCGCGGCTCTAGCAGCGGTGATCGCGGTCTGCGCCACATCCGCCAGCGCGCAGACCGCCGCGCCAGCCAACGCGACCGCACCGTCTCCGACCAAGGACGAGCTGGCCGAAGCTGGTTACATCCCCGGCTATCGGCAATACCAGAGTCTGGGCCTTTCGCCCTACGCGCCGGGCGTCGGCACCCTGCCTGGCGGCGTGACACCCTCGTTCGGGGCGCCGACTCCGCGACAAGACTGGACCTTCACCTTCGCGGGATACATGAGCGCCACCGCGCAGGCGAGCATTCACGACCGCCGCAACGTGAGCCCGGGTCAAAGCGAGAGCGTCTGGCACATTCCCACGCGTACTCCCGATGAATACGCCTCGTTCACCAGCACGGCAGCGATCCAGGGCAGCTGGGTCGATCTGAAGTTCTTGTACGGTTCGCAGTACGTCACCGCACAGGTATCGATCGACACCTGGAACCCCTCTCAGCCGACCACGTACTACCAGCTCGGCAGCCAGTACTTCATCAACAACGCGTTCCTTAGTTTTCGCGTTCCACCACTCAGCGGCGTCCGGCTACTCTGGAACGTCGGCTACTTTGGTTCCACCTACGGCAACCTCGGGCGCTACGGCGGCGGCATGTACGTGAACCCGCTGCAGGGCACCGTGCAGGGCGTGGGCGAACAACTCACCGCCGAGTACGACCTGAGCGACAAGCTGGTGGCCACGCTCGATCACGGCATCGTGGGCCCGCGGGTGGGAACCGCGCCTCAAGATGTGGCTCCGAATGGTTCGAACGGCAGCGCCAGCTCGAACTGGGTGTCGGCCTTCGTGCACCACGCCCATCTCGGCTTGGTCAAAAAAGGCGACCCGACCCTGCAGCTGCAGCTGCACTATCTGACTAATTGGGCGCAGGACGACCGTTCTCAACGCAGGCTCGACGTGCCGACCACCGAGGCGATCGACGAGAGCTACTTCAGGGACGGCCGCATGACCGTGCTCGGCTTGGATGCCCGGGCGATTCACCCGGTCTGGGGCTACTTGGCCGGCGGCGTCTCTTATTTGTTCGGTCACAATGCCTACCCGCTGCGCGGGCTGCAAACTTACGCCGGAGAGGGTGAACGGCTCACGAACGCTTGGTGGGGCCGCGATACGACTGGCACCGGCAAACTGCTGGTCGGCGCCATCAACTACAGCACCAGCGTCGGCCGCATGGTCACCTACCCCGATCCGTTCCCGGGCAATCATGCGGATCTGCAGATCGACGCCGGGTTTCACATCGCCAAGTCGTGGACCGACTCCGAACCGTTCCAGCGCACCCGCCACAAGTACGGTGTCAACGCGCTGTACACGTTCTCGCCGTACATGGCCGCGGGGGTGCGGGTGGATCGCGTGGTTCCGAACTCGCTCGACTCACGCGAGACCTTTCATGTGCTCGCGCCTCGGCTGCAATTCAAGACCGATTGGAACAGCCACGAAGCAATCACCTTGCACTACGTGAAGTGGTTCTACGGCTCGCGAACGCGAGGCGACAACAACACTCCTCTTTACCTACTCGACGATCAGGTCGTCGCGCTCAACTTCAACATGTGGTGGTGAGGCCTGATGGCACGCTCGATTCCTCATCCGAATTCCGTTCGTCCGCTCGGCTCCGGGGCAGCGCTTGCCTGCTTTTTGCTTTCGCTTTCCCACCCAGCTCGAGCCGAGGAGACGGACAAACCCATCTCGCAGATTGGCTTGGACCCGGCTGGGCCGCAGGTCGGCGCGTTGCCCGGCGGCACCTCGCCCTCGTTCGGGGTCGCACCCACCAAAGCAGGCGACTGGCGCTTCGATTTTCACGGCATGCTGACAGCGCCCCTGCGCGTCGGCCTGAACACGCGCGATGACCCGCGCGAAGGCCAGAGCAAGAACGTGCTGCATACGCCGCCGGCGGTGCCAGACGAGCCCGACTCGTTTTCGCACACCGGGGTGGTTCCGACGCCCTATACGCAGCTGAACTTCTCGTACGGCAACAGCATCGTCACTGGCACGGTGTCGATCGTGGCCAAGGCCACCAGCGTATCGGCAGGTTTTCTCGATCCGTCGATGCAGCGCGGGATCAACGACGCGTTTCTGACCTTGAATCTGCCGAACCTTGGCAAGGACATGCTGTTCCGCGTGAACGTGGGCGCGTTCTCGAATCGCTACGGTGCCATGGGTGAGTACGACGAGGGCCGCTACGCCACACCGCTCATTGCGCGCGTCAACGGCGTGGGTGAGAACATCCAGGGCTCGTTCAAGTTCGGGAGCCTGACGCTGCTCGTGGAGCAGGGCATCATGGCTTCGTCGAACAAACCGGGGGGCGGCATGATCCCGGACACGTTCAACGGCTTCGCCGACCAGCGCGTCGGCAGCAGCTTCGTGAACCACGTTCACCTCGGAGCGAACTACAAGGGCTTGGCCACGCTGGGCGGTCACTACATCCACGCCTGGAGCCAGGACGAGCGAGCGAGCCCGTATCAGCCCGACGGAAAAATCAGCGTCGCCGCCGCCGATCTCCGGCTCACCCTGGGTCGGTTCGGGCACTTGTACGCGGCCTATTCGCACACCCAGGCGGACGATTCGCTCTCCGTCGGCCGCGTCATCGAGGTCTTGAATACCGCTGGCGGCGCCGGGCTCGATCAGAACTATCTCGGCACCTTCAACCCAGGCACGCTGACCGGAAGCCTGAGCCACGGCACCGGTGAGCTCGACACGTTCGGCGCGCAGTACGATCTCTCGGTGGGGCGGCTCGTGAGCTATCCGGTTCCGTTCTATGCGGACGGGCCCGACGTGGTGGTCAGCCTGTTCGGCATCAGCACTGGCGTGAAGAGCGACGACCCGCGCAACGACGGTCGCCATCTGCTGAAGTTCGGGGCCGAGGGAACCTATAGCCTGCTGCCCTGGCTCGCGCTTTCGGGCCGCTACGACCGCGTCACGCCCAACACGGACGACGAGCGCTATGCGTTCGCCGTGGTTTCACCGCGCATCATCCTGCGCACGGGCTGGGACGCGCACGACCAGGTCGTGCTCCAGTACTCGCACTGGTTCAACGGCTCGCTTACCACGATTCGCGAAGGTGACCCGCCTCGGGACGACGTGACGCGCGTCCCCGACGAAGACATGATTTCCCTTTCCGGGAGCATGTGGTGGTAGCGCGCCGCGTCCGCCGCACTGTAGCCATTTTGTCAGGAGTGAATCCGATGCTGAAACATTCGCCGCTCTCGCTGTCCGCCCTCCTTCTCGCCGCGCTCGCGGCGGGTTGCATCGACGCCTCTACGAAACCGTGTGTGGACGCAGGTGCCGCGAACGCCGCCGCTGCCCCGCCCGGCGCCGCAAACGGCACCACTGCCGCAGCCCCTGCCGCTGCAGGCGCCATCAAGTCGTGCGCCGGCGCAGTGCCGGCCGCCGACGGACTGATCGACGATCTCGAAGACGGTAACCAGCAGACGTTCAACGTGCTCGGTCGTGGGGGGTACTGGTGGTTGCACCACGACCCCAATGGCTCGACGCTGTTGCCGGAAAAATTCGCTCCGGAAGACGGTGGCCCTGGCACGTCGAAAAAGACGCTGCACGTTCACGGCGTTACCTCCAGCGAGAACGGCGCCTACGGCAGCTCGGTCGGGCTCAACATCGCAGAGAAGGGCTTGTACGACGGCTCGCAGTACGTCGGCCTCGCGTTCAAGGCAAAAGTGGGCCCCAACTCGACCAAGAACGTTCGGCTCAAGATCGGCGACGTCAATACCCACGGTCAGCTTGGCACCTGCGCCAGCTGCTGGAACCACTTCGGCAAAGACATGCAGTTCACGACCGAGTGGGCGGAGTACAAAGTAACGTTCGCAGAGCTGAAGCAAGCGGAAGGCTGGGGAGCGCCGCGCCCGGCTTCGATCACGCCGAACCAGCTCGCCTCGATCGACTGGACCGTCGGTCCGGGCCAGACTTTCGATCTTTGGATCGACGACGTTACCTTCCTCGGCTGCCCGTAGCGCGCGGGCGAGGTCAGATCTGAGACACGGGTCGGCGGCTCGCGCGGGTCGTGACGCGGCGTGACAGAGGCGTTTTGCCGGGACCGGTTCCGCATGGGCACGACGGGCACGCATCTGCCATAATGCGCCTTGCTTAACGCGCGCCCACCGGGACAGAAAGACGCTTTACTCCTTGTTTATGCTCACTTACGGTTCGCGCACTCGGTCGGGTAGCCGCTGCGGAGCGTGCCGCGGGTTTCGCCCCAAACGTCGGCTCCTCGGGGCTTGGAGATTTTCTCATGTTGCTTAGTCGCGCAGGGTCGTTTTCTGGAATTGCCTTTGGTGTGGTGTCTGCCCTCGTCCTGGCCGGGTGTGGTGGCGACAAGTCGGGAGATCGCGACGGCACCGGTGGCACCAGCAACACCGGCGGCAGCGGCATGGGCGGCTCGTCCGCGACCGGCGGCAGCGGCAATGCAACCGGTGGCTCCGGCGGCGGCACGCTGACCCCCTACCCCTGCGAGGCCAAGGCGCTTCCCGGCCCAGAGATCACCAAGACCATGGACAGCACCGGCAAGTGGGGCGACGGAAAGTCCTTTGGCGGCGGCTCGTTCACGTACGGCGACGGGCCCGATGACGGCACCGCCGTCGACATCACCATCGACTACTCGAACGCGAGCATGCACATCACCGGCAAGTCGGCGAACTACACCGGCTTCGGCTTGTGGTTTGGTCCTGCTGGCGGCCAGATGTACCCGTGCATCGACGCGGGCGCCTACTCCGGCGTGTCGTTCAAGATCGTCGACAACGGCGGCACCGTGAGCGAGATCAAGTCCTCGGTGCAGACGCACGCGACCGCTCCGATCGACGTCACCAACAAGCGCGGCGGTTGCGTGTTCATGAGCGAAAGCTCGAAGTATTCCGACTGCGTTTACCCCGGCGCGACCGTAATGGTACCGGCTGACGGCGTGGTCGAAGTGCCGTGGGCCAGCTTCGTCGGCGGCAAGCCGGACGCGCCAGTCGATGGCAAGTCGCTCGACGGTCTGCAATGGCAATTCCCTTGGGCGACCGGGATGACCGAGTACGCCATCGACGTCACCGTCAGTGACGTGAAGTTTTATTGATCTGCGCTATCGAATTCTGGAGGCCGAAAATGATCCGCCCTGATACTTCACTCCTCAGTCTTATTCCTCTCCGCCTGGCAGCAGCGACGTTGTTCGGCGTTGCCTGCTCGCCTGCGTCGGAAGCTCCGACCTATAGTGGAACCGGTGGCACGGGAAGCACTACCGGTGGCTCAACTTCCACCACGGGCGGCTTCAGTTCCACCACGGGCGGCTTCAGCAGTTTTACGGGCGGCTTCTCCAGCACCACCGGCGGCACCACGACGCACACCGGTGGCACCACCAGCACGACCGGTGGCACCGTCGGCACGACCGGCGGCACGACGGCCACGACCGGTGGCATCGTCGGCACGCCCACCGGCGGCACGACCACGACGACCGGCGGTACGGCCACGACGACCGGCGGAACCGCGACCGCCACGGGCGGCTCCGGCGGTGGCAGCTCGTGCGCGGGCTACGACGGCACGGTCGGAACGATGAGCAAGATCTTCGCGAGTGGCTTCGGCAAGGCCACGACCGGAACGTGGCAGGGCTACGCCTACACGTACACCTACGGGACCGGCGCGGTGATCAAACCCGGAACCAGCACGACCATGAGCTGCTTCAACGCGGCCCAAATGTGCGCGAACGGTTCAGTCCCGGGTGATGACGGAGCGGGCGTGGGCATTGGCTGGAACATCAGCCAACCCATGGGTGGAACCGCCGCAGGCGTTGCGATCACGACGCCGGTGAAGGTCACCATCGCAGGCGCCAAAGCCAACATGCGCGTGAGCCTCGGCGCGGCGACCGGAACCGATGAGTTCTGCTACACGCTGACTGCGGCCGACGCGACCACGGCAGCGAGCGGGCTCTCCATCGCTCTCACGGATTTCAAGCAGTACTGCTACGACACGGCCAAGGCGACGTCTTACGCGGGCACCATGATCAAATCGATTCAAGTTGCGGTTCCGGGCAGCAAGAGCGAGGGAGCCAAGACCTTCGACTTCTGCGTCGTCGACGTCGAACCCGGCTGAACCGCTCGCTCGTGCTCGCGACGTAACCACACGCGCGCACATCGCCTTTCACTTCACGCGGCGCAGGTGTCCAAAAAGTGGGTTACGCCTTGCGCCGTGTGACCGTTCTAGCTGAGACAGAGTGGTGTCAGCTTGAGCGGTAAGCACTCAGCGGTAACAAGGCAGGCACCGGTCGTGTCGCGCAGGCCGGGCGCGGCACTGAACCGTATTCACGCGGCAGCCGATTTTCGGCCATTTGGCCGACAGTCGGAGGTTCACCCTCTTGTGAGTCTGCGCGAATCAGGCAATTCTGATCGTTGTCACTTGGAGCCGCCGCGCGTGCTCGAGGTTCAGTCGTGAAAGCGAAGCTCCTTCTCATCGACGACAGCGAGACCCAGAGCGGGCAAATCAAACAATCGCTGGAGCGCCTTGGCTACACGGTCGAGTGGGCTCGTTCCGGCGTCGAGGGCCTGAAGCTCGCGCGCGCCAATCGGCCCGATCTGGTGCTGCTCGACGTGGTGATGGCCGACATCGACGGCTTCGCGGTGTGCCGCTGGCTGAAGATGAACCAAGAAACGCGCGAGATCCCAGTGATCATGCTGACCGTGCGCACCGCGCTGGCCGACAAGGTCGAGGGCCTGAACATCGGCGCCGACGACTACCTGGCCAAGCCGTTTCAGGACGAAGAGCTCGAGGCGCGCATCTTCGCGGCGCTGCGCGTAAAGGCCACCCACGCCGAGCTCAAAGAGCGCAATCAGCAGCTGGAGTCGATGCTGCACCACGTCGAAGCGCTGGCCATTACCGATCCGCTCACCGGCCTGTTCAACCGCCGCCGCTTCGCCGACGTGCTGAAGCGCGAGTTCGCGGTCACCAAGCGCTACAAGAACACGCTCAGCTGTTTGATGGTCGACATCGATCATTTCAAACGCATCAACGACCGCTATGGGCACGAAGCAGGCGACCTGGTCCTCAAGGAAATCGCCCGCAAAATTCAGGAAACTCTGCGTGAAGTCGACCTTCCCGCCCGCTACGGCGGCGAGGAATTTGCCGTGCTGCTGCCACACACCAGCAAACGCGACGCGATGATCGTCGCGGAGCGCATTTGCGCGCTCGTGCGCAAGGCGAGCATCAACGTCGGCAACGACACGATCAAGCTGAGCGCGAGCGTTGGCGTCTCTGGCAACATCGACGTGACCTCCGGCATTCCGGAAGATTTGGTCAAAGCCGCAGACTTCGCGCTCTACGAAGCCAAGCGGATGGGACGCGATCGCGCCGTGCTGTTCGACGAAAAGACCAGCCTGCCCCCAACGGCCGGCTGAGCGAGGGGCCTGCCCGGGGCGCGGCCCCGAGAGCGCGCTACACGCTGCGCAACGCGCGCTCGAGCTCGGGCAGAAACTCGCCCGCGCTGGCTTCGATCTTCACGGTCGAGAGCTCGTCCGCGCGAGTGCGACCTCGGTTCACGATGCCGATCGGAAGCTGTTTCTGCGCGGCCGCTCGCGCGAACCGGTAGCCCGAGAACACCATCAACGACGAGCCGACGACCAGCAGCGAACGCGCTCCCTCCAGCGCCTCGAAGGCGCGTTTGACTCGCTCCGCTGGCACGTGCTCGCCGAAGAACACGACGTCCGGCTTTAGAACGCCGCCGCAGTGCTCACAGGCGGCGACGCGAAAGTCTCGTGTGTCGGCATCGCCGGGGTCGGCATCGCCGTCCGGAGCGATCGACGCCGCGCGCGTGAGCGAACCGGGGTTCAAGTCAGCAAGCCGCTGCTGCAACGCCTCTCTAGGTGAACGCCGGCCGCAGTCGAGGCACACCACCTGGTCGATGCGCCCATGCAGATCCACGACGTTGCGAGCCCCCGCAGCCTGGTGCAACCCGTCGACGTTCTGAGTGACGAGCAACGCGAGCAGGCCATGCGCTTCGAGGCTGGCCAGCGTCTGGTGTGCCGGATTCGGACGAGCCGAGCGCATCCGAGCCCAACCGAGCACGCTGCGCGACCAGTAGCGCTGCCGGCGCGCTGCGGAGTGCGTGAACTCTTTATATTGAATGGGCGGCCGCAGTTTCCACGCGCCCTGCTCGTCACGGTAGTCGGGGATGCCAGACTCGGTGCTCACACCGGCGCCCGTGAGCACGAACACACCGCCAGCAGAAACGAGCTCGAGCAGCCGCAAAAGGCTGGCAGAGCCAGGCGCTGAGGCGGCGCTCGAACTCGTCACACGCAGTCCGTCTAAAAGGTCGCCATCAGGCCGACCGCGGGAAAGCCGATGGCGATGTGACTCCAATCGACGTCGTTGCCGGCATCACCGATGAAGCCAAGGTCGAAGGTGGGCCCGAACAGGATGCCCCAATTGGGCTTGGGCTGAGCGACGAACATCGCTTCGGCGGTAAGCCCGAACAGTGAGGCTTCGCCCAGCTTGAGGAACGTAAAGCCGCCGCGCGGCCAGAACGTGAAAACAGACGAGAGCGGTATCGCGTAACCGACGCGCGGCGAGAACAACACACCGTCGCCGTCCGCATCACCAGACTGAGTGAAGAACGCGAGCGATCCGCCGAGACTCAGGCGATCGATCACGAAGCCGTCGACCGCGGCGCGCGTCCAGTGCAGTGGGCTCACCGCGCCGTACCAGCCGAAACCGAGCGTGGTGGAGCTCGAACTTTCGTCGGGGGCGTTGCCGGGTCGATCGTAGTCGGTGTGCGCGTAGTGAATGCCAAATGCGCGCTCCACGGCCACCGAGACCTTGCCGCTCGAATAGAAAGCCTGCGCGTGGGAGGGCAGAGCGGTGAACGACGCTGCGGCCGAAGCCGCAATCGAGAGCCCAAGGCGTGCAGCAATTCGCTTCATCCCTCGTTTATCCTCCCGCTCCCGGCCCAGTTTCAACCGCGCAGCGAGCCCAGGCCGGCCATCTGACCCAGGCACAGTGTTCGGGGCACATCAGGCAGAGGCGTCGTGTTAGAAAATCTCGGTGCGACGACGATTCTTGGCGTGGAGCCTCGGTGCCCTCGGCACCACTCTAGTCGGTTGTGGGAAGAAGTCCGACTCGGGCAAGGCAGCCGCCCCAGCGCGCCTTCGGCTGGCGGTAATTCCGAAGGGCACCACGCACGAGTTTTGGAAAAGCGTGCACGCGGGCGCGGTGAAAGCCGCGCGGGAACTCGATGTCGACATCGTCTGGAAGGGTCCGCTCAAGGAAGACGACCTGAAGAGCCAGGTCGACTTGGTGCAGTCGTTCACCGCGCAGCACGTGTCTGGTATTTTGCTCGCGCCTCTGAATGACAAGGCGCTGGTGTCCTCGGTGAACGGCGCGACCAGCGCCAACATTCCGGTCGTGATTTTCGACTCGGCGCTGTCCGGCGGAAAGCTCGTGAGTTTCGTGGCCACCGACAACCGCGCGGCAGGGCGCCTCGCCGGTGAGCGCATGGCCGAGCTACTCGGCGAGAAGGGCAAAGTCGTCGTGCTCCGCTATCAAGAGGGCTCGGCCAGCACTCACGAACGCGAAGAGGGCTTTCTGGAAGCGGTCAAGAAGCACCCGGGTCTCGAGTTGGTCAGCGACAACCAGTATGGCGGCGCGACCACCGAATCGGCGTTTTCGGCCTCGGAAAGCCTATTGCTCGCAAAAACAGCGAGCAGCGGCGGTATCAATGGCGTGTTCGCGCCCAATGAATCGACCACGTTCGGCATGTTGCTGGCGCTCGAGAAGGCAAACCTCGCCGGCAAACTCAAGTTCGTCGGCTTCGATGCTTCCGACAAGCTGGTGCAAGCGGTGCGCGCCGGGCAGATCGATGCGCTGGTGCTCCAGAACCCGTTCAACATGGGCTACCTGTCCGTGAAAGCCATGGTCTCGCACCTGCGCGGTCAGCAAGTCGAGCCGCGCACCGATACCGGTGCGCAACTGGTCGACAAGGCCAACCTCGAAAAGCCGGAGATCCGCGAGCTGGTGAAGCCCGACCTCAGCAAGTGGTTGGGTCAGTAGCACCCATGCGGCTTTCGGTCCGCGCCGTCTCGAAAGCATTCGGACCCACTCACGCGCTCACGGACGTCAGCTTCAACGTGCGCGCAGGCACGATTCACGCAGTGCTCGGCGAGAATGGCGCAGGCAAGAGCACGTTGATGAAGATCCTGTCCGGCGCCGAAATGGCCGACAGCGGCACGCTCGCGCTCGATGGTGCACCCTATGCTCCGGCTGATCCGCGCGCGGCGCGGGAGCAGGGCGTGGCCATCGTTTATCAGGAGCTTTCGGTGTGCCCGGAGCTCAGCGTGGCCGAAAATATCCTGCTCGGCAGCGAACCCCGGCGCTTCGGCTTCGTCGCGCGAAAAGAGGCGGCGCGCCGGGCCGCGCGCGCGCTTTCACCGCTCTCGCGCGGAGGCAAGGCGTTCGCGCTGGATGAACCGGTGCAGAGGCTCTCCACCGGCGACCGTCAGCTGGTGGAAATCGCGCGCGCGCTGGCCGCGGAGAACACGCGCCTTCTGATTCTGGACGAACCCACGAGCAGCCTCACCGGGGACGACGTCGCGCGCTTGTTCGAGGCGCTGAGGGGCCTGAAAGAGCGCGGGATTGCCATCCTGTACATCTCGCATTTCCTGGAGGAAGTTCGGAAAATCGCCGACGACTACAGCGTGCTGCGCGATGGGCGTTCGGTGCAAAACGGCCAGGTCGCCGAGACCAGCAATGAAGAGCTGGTGCACGCCATGGCTGGGCGCAGCGTGCAGAACGCGCTGCGCAGCGCGCGAACGCCTGGCGCAGTGGCGCTCGCGCTCACGAACCTCCGCGGCCCGGAGCTCCCGGTACGCGCTAGCCTGGAGCTCCGCAAGGGCGAGGTGCTGGGCATCGCCGGCCTGGTAGGCTCCGGCCGCAGCGAGCTGTTAAGAACCGTTTTCGGGCTCTTGCCGCTAAAAGGCGGCGAAATTCGGGTCGGCAGCGCGAGCGGTGAGCGCGGGCCTGCAGGGCGCCTGGCACAGCGCGTGGGCTTGCTCAGTGAGGATCGCAAAGGCGAAGGGCTGCTGCTCGAGCTCTCGCTGAGTGACAATCTGACGTTGTCCAAGCTCGCTCCACTGCGCCGGCACGGCTTGCTCTCCCCTGCGCGCTGTGAGGCGGAAGCGGCGCGCTGGGTCGAGAAGCTCGGTATTCGCTGCCGTGACGTGCGCCAGCGCGTAGCCGAGCTCTCCGGCGGCAATCAGCAGAAGGTCGCGCTCGGCCGACTGCTTTACCACGACGTCGACGTGCTGCTGCTCGATGAGCCGACGCGCGGAGTGGACGTGCGCAGCCGCAACGAGGTGCACGCCTTGATTGACGAGCTCGCAGCGCAAGGCAAAGCGGTGCTGATCGTGTCCAGCCAATTGCCCGAGCTGCTTGCCGTGTGCGACCGCATTCAGGTGATGCACCGCGGTGTGCTCGGCCCTTCCCACGCCGTTGCAGAGACCAGCGAGCAACGACTTTTGCTCGAGGCAACCGGTTCATGAAAGAGCTGCTTCGGCGTCCTTGGTTCGGCCCGCTTTCGGCGCTCTTGCTGCTCTATGCACTGTTTTGTGGGGTCGCGCCGGAGACTTTTCCGGGCGGCGCGAACCTCTTCACCATGCTGCGCCAAACCGTGGTCGTGGCCATTGGCTCGGTCGGGATGACTTACGTCATCATCCTGGGCGGCATCGATCTCTCGATCGGCTCTTCGGTGGCGCTCACGACCGTGGTCGTGGCGCGCGCGCTGCAAGCGCATGCCTCGCCGCTGACGGCGGCCGCGCTCGGGTTGCTGGTGCCGGCGTTCGCCGGCTTGTGCAACGGCGGACTGATCGCGGGCCTGAGGATCCCGCCATTCATCGTCACGCTGGGAACGATGAGCTTGCTGCGCGGCGCGGCCAAGGGCCTCTCGGGCGAGCAAAAGATCGACGCGGATCCGCGCGGGCTCGATACCTGGATGACGCCTGCCGGCCACGTGCTGTTCCCACCCGGCGTGTGGCTTGCCATTCTGGCCGCCACGGTCGCCGCGCTGGTGCTGCGTTACGCGGTATTTGGACGCCACGTGGTAGCGATTGGCTCGAACGAGCAGACCGCGCGACTGTGCGGTGTCCCGGTCGCGCGCGTGCGTCTAGCGGTCTACGCGCTGGCCGGGGCGCTCGCGGGCCTGGCGGGTATTTTGGAGTTTGCGACGCTGACCGTGGGCGATCCGACCGATTCGATCGGGCTCGAGCTCGAGGTGATCGCCGCGGTCGTGATCGGCGGCGCCTCGCTCTCGGGCGGACAAGGTTCAATCGTCGGCGCAATGGTCGGCGCCCTGCTGATGACCGAGATCAAGACCGGCTGCACGCACGTGGGGCTGCCGAACTGGGTGCAAGAAATCCTCACGGGGGGAATCATCGTGGTGGCGGTCGCCATCGATCGCTTCCGAAAACGCTGAGTGGCCGAAGCGCGCTGGTGGGAGCGCGCCCTACCCGGCGATTTGGCGCGCAACCGGCTCGCGCTCGTCCGCCGCAACAAAGCCCGCTAGAGTATGAAGCTTGAGCGGTAGTGAGTCGCGCAAGCACCCCCGAGTGCGTCCGGATCCCTCGGCGCCGGTTCGCGTCGACATCATGGGCAATGGTTTTCTCGAGGTGTTGAGCGCTCGAGACATCAGCGTCGGTGGCCTCGGCGTGAGCGTGAAGCACAAGTTCGAGGGCTGCGACACCAACAGCGAAGTCGACTTGATCGTGACTTTGGGGCGCGCGCGACCGTTCAAGACGCGCGGTGTGATCCGCCACGCTTCCAACGACTTCTTCGGCGTGCAATTCACCGCGCTCGCGCCCGAGCACGAAAAGGCCATCGAAGCGTACGTCGCGACCCGCCTCGGGCGTAAGGCCGCGGGCTAGCGCAAACAACCTGGCACCGCGGTTCACTCCCCCTATCCCGCCCGCGCTGCAAACAAATGTTAGGCTAACCCATGACCACGCCGCAGGGCGGGGTCGCGAGCTCTTTCGCCGAGATGGAAGAGCGCGACTTGGAGTTCTGGCTCTCGATGTCGGCTGCGGAACGGTTGGGAATCATGTGGTCGCTCGTCGAAGACAGCTTGGCCCTGCAGGAGTTGCGTGGACCTACACCCCGACTTCAGAGATCTATTGGCGGAGCTCGTTCGTTGCGAGGTTGAGTTCGCAGTCCTTGGCGGTTACGCCGTCGGTTACCACGCCAAGCCCCGCGCCACGAAAGACCTCGACTAGCGGCTCGCCGCCGCGATGAGCAGCCGTTGCGTGTTGCCCGGCGACGCTACAAAACCTTGTGCACGCGAGCTGCTGTCGAGGCAGCCCCCGAAAGATTTGGGCTGCGTAGTGACAGCGCGCCCAGCGCGAGCACCGCGCCCAGACCCATGGCCAGCGCGGTCGGTAGATCGCCGAGGACGCGCAAGGCGGTCCAATAGCTGTTGCCGCCGATGAAGAACATCAGCGAGAGCGCAATGCCACGCGCGACGAAACAGAGCACCAGCGCCGCAGGGAGCCGCCAAGACTCGGAGAGGGTCTCCGGCGCGCGAAGTGCGGCCAACAGGACGAGCAGGCCGAGCGCGTACTTGTAGACCAGGGCGGAGCCGACCAGCGTCGCCGAAACGTCGGGCGCGGAGAACGCGCCTGCGTGAAAATCCAGGCCGCCAAACTCGAGACCGTCTTGAATGCCCATGCGTAGCGCGTAGGCCAGCGCAAAGACGAACAGGGTCTGGACCATGAGCACCGCGAGCGGGCTTTCGCGGCCGTTCAGGGTTGGCGCCAACAAGAGATTGCCGACCACCTCGGCCAAAGTGATCGCGCCGAGCAGCGGCAGGAGTTCGAAGTCGCGCGCTAGCCAAGCGAACGAAAGGACGCCGGCGCACAGGGCATTCGCCGTACCCTTGCTACTCTCGTTGCGACGCAAATAGAACGCGGCGAAGGTGAGCCCGCTGAGAGCCCAGACTGACCGTCCCAGGATCGGACCGACATGAAGGCGGAGCAGGAAGAAGGCCGTGCCGAGCACTGCGATCGAAACCGCCGTCCACCGCGGTTCGGCGACGCGACTTCGTTGCCAGAGCAACCAGCCGCACAGCAGGGCCGCGGACACGAGCGGGCGAACGCGCTCATTCGCCACCAGGCGGCTGAAGCCTTCGTTCTCGTTCAATGCGACCGGCAGCAGCGAAAGGAGGCCGCAGGCAGCTGGGATGACCGCGCCAAACTCCAGGCGCGGTCTCGACATGCTTCCGTGAGCTGACGCCGGGAGCGCGCGCGGCAGGAATGCAAAGGCGCACACCGCGAGGACCACGTAGCTCTCGGGACGAGCGTTGGCAGGGTAGCTCAGCACCAATAAACCGGGGAGCCACGCTGGAGCGTGGGGCACCGTGCGCTCGAGCCAGGCCAGCAGGCGCGCGGGTCGCAGCAACAGGACCAACAGGCCCGCATTGCCGACGACGAAGGCGACCACGCGGACGCGATCGGGCCAAAGCCCGGGCAGGCGCTCGACATGCACCACCATCGCCACCGTGCAAGCGAGCAGCGCTAGAACTGCAGGCAGACTGCGCGCGACCGCGCGCGGCGCCACCAAGAACGCGAGGACCAAACCCAAGGCGAGCACCAGACCGAGCCAGGGACGCGCGTCAGGAGAAAGCAGACCCGTGCTGCGTTCGAGCGCCTGGTCGCTCTCGCCTACGGAGCGCGCTGCCGCCGCGGTGCGTTCGGACGGCGGCGCGCTCGAGCGACATTGCTTGGCGAAGGCTTGCGCCCGTTCGAGCGCGTCAGGGGGCGCCACTTGGCGCGCATACGACAGCACGTGTTCGGCGTTGCTGCAGGCCACGTCCGCGCGCTCTGCCTCGGGCAAATCCAGCCATTCCGAGATCACGTCTCCGGTTCCGTGGGCGGGCGCGGGCACACCGAGCAGGCTGGGTAGCGTGGCGGCCAGCTCGAGCTGGTCGAGCGGGCGCTGGACCTTGATTCCCGGGCGGATGCCGGGGCCGCGCGCGTAGATCGGGGAGCGCCGCTGCACGGCCACGTCGGTGCCGTGCTTGCCAGCGTCGGTCGCGCCGTGATCGCTGGTGACGACCAAAGTCCAATCTGGGCCGAGCTGCGCCAAAAGTTCGTGGAGCTCGCGGTCGAACGCGCGAATGTGCGCGCTGTAGCGCTCGGAGGCGACGCCGTAAGCGTGACCTTGATGATCGGGCGTCACGAAGTGCGCCACCAAGAAGTCCGGCGACGAAGCCAGGAGCTCGCGCGTGTCGCGAAACGTCTGAGGGTTGAAATCGACGTCGATTGCGACGCCCTCGGGGTCGTCCCGGTGCGCAGTAAAAGCCGATCCAAAGCTCTGAAACCAAGCGCGATCGCCCGCGACCGCCGCGCGCAGGCCGAGATCTTTGGCGTTTTGCAGCCAGGAATTGTGCGTCACCAACGTGGGCGTCAAGTTGCGCACGATCTGTTCCAGCCGGCCGCGCTGACCGGTGCCGATGGCGCGAATGGCTGCGGTGGTCATCGAGATGCGCCCGGCCCAGATTTCCCCGCTGGTCTCGCGCGCCATCGCCCCGGAAAAATGCGGCATGCGCGCAGGATCGGTGGCCACGTCGTAGCGAAGGCCATCGATGATCACGAGCAGCAAGTGCCGCGAAAGGCGCGGGGTGAGCGGCCTTTGCGGCTGGACCGCGGCGGGCGCGGGCGCGGGGGCGATCACGCGCACGACCGCGAACGCCGTGCAGGCAGCGAAGGCAACGAACAACGCGAACACGAGCGCGAAACGGCGCACGCTCATGGCGACACGGAGTCGAACCGACGTGCGACGGGCGCTCCGCGACGCGCTGCCACTTCGCTATAAACCTGCAGGGTGAGCTCCGCTGCGCGGTCCCAGCTGAACGCACGCGCTCGTTCGACACCGCGCGCGGCGAGCTCACGCGCCCACGCTTGCTCGGAGGCAACGCGCTTCAGCGCTTGGCTGAGCGCCGGCACGTCTGCAACGGGAGTCAGGCAGCCGGCTCCGCCCAACACCTCGCGTAGCGCGGGAATGTCGTGGGCGATGACCGGCGTGCCGCAGGCCATGGCTTCTAGCGCGGGCAAGCCGAACCCCTCGGCGAGCGACGGCTGCAGCAACGCGCTCGCCGATTGATAGAGTGAGACCAGACGCTCGATCGCCACCGATCCCGAGAAATGCACCCGATCCGCGACACCCAAGCGCTCGGCCAAGCGCTGCAGACCGCGGCCCATTTCGAGCCGCTGCACGAACACCAGACGGTGGCTGGTGAGCGCGGCAGCCGCGAACGCTTCGAGCGCGAGCGGGTGACCTTTGGAGGGCTGGTTCTGACCGACGACCAAGAAGTACGGCTCGGCGAAGCCGAGCGTGTCGGCGGCGAGCGCACGCGCTTGGTCCAGTGACTCCGGTGCTCGAAAATGGGCCTCGTGGGCGTTCGGTACGACCACCACGCGCCCGGCGGCGCTCGGCTCGACGCGCACGATGTCGTCGGCCGAAGCCTGCGACACGGTGAGCACGCGCTCGGCGTGCCGCAGCGCGCGGTGAATGCCCACGCCGAAATAAGCCGCGCTGACTGGCCTCAACCAAGGTCGCGGTTGGCACCAGGCCACGTGCTCGAGCCACATGGTGTCGTGGACCGTGACCAGAGCCGGGCACGGCAATCTGAACCCGAGCACGTTCGCGGGAGTGTGAAACAGGTCATCCGGCGCGAGCTCACCCAGAAAACCAGGCCCAGCAAGGGTGAGTAGCCCGGACGGTGGCGCAGCAACGGTCCGATGACGCACACGCGGGGAGTCCGAAAGCGGCTCAGCTCGCGGGGGGATCCAAAACTCGAACTCGGCATGCGGAGCCAAGGCGGGGAGGCGCGACGCGATGGCGCGAACGTAGTTGCCGATCCCGCTGGGCTTCGGGCCGGCGTAGCGTGCATCGAGCACGAAACGCATACCCTGCCGTTAGCGCGACCCTGCGACGTCAGCAATCTGTCCGCTACGCGGCAGCGAGAATCAGCGGCCGATCGGGCATGCCGGAATGCGAGCGCACAGCTTCCGACGCTCTTCACCGGCCTCAACCTTGCGTGCGAGCCAGGGCATCACTTGCGCCCGCCATTGCGGGTCGCTCCACAAGTTTTTCTGCTCCGCGGGGTCACTCGCGAGGTCGAATAGGCGTGGGGAGGGTTGGTCGCTGCCGACGATGACCTTGACTCGATCCTGGATCGCAAAAAAGCCTTCGAGATTCCAGACGCGAAAGGCGCACGTACTCTGACCGCTCACCACGCTCGAGCTCGGCGGCGCCCGCAGCAAGCTGCGACCCGAAATCAGTGGCGGCCCCAATTTGGGCTCCGCTCCGAGGCCAATGAAGTCGCGCACGGTCGGCAAGACGTCGCTATTTTGGACGTTCTGCTGACGCCATTGGTCGAGCGCCTGCGCGAGCTCGTTCCGTTCGGCAAGCAGCCGCCGCGGCACTCGGACCCAGAACGGGACGCGCACGGTTTCTTCATAGAAAGAACCCAAGCGATCGGGTGGCCGCACCGGAGCCAGGTTCTCTCCGTGGTCAGAGGTCGAAATCACGACCGTGTTTTCAGCCAAAGCCAGCCGGTCGAGCGCCTGATCGATGCGCTCCACCAATCGGTCGATGTAGCGGGCGGCAAGCCCATAGCGCTGCGGATCTCCACGGCGAGGCGGGGGCGCGCTGACCCCTGGCCCCGGATAGCCGGGCATGTGAGTGCCGTTGAAGTGAATGACTCCAGCGAACAGCTTGTGTTCGCGAGCGAGCGAACCGAGGTGAGCGATCGCTCGCTCGACCACCAAACCGTCATCGATGCCCGTGTCGTTCACCACTTGCTGCGAGATATCGCGTCCGCTTTGCACGACGTCGACGCTATTGCCCAGGAAATACTCGTCGAAGTGGCTCCACTCGTAGTCGAGCGCCGAGAACAAGAACGTATGCAGGTGCGCGGCCTTGCCGAGAGACCAGAAGCTCGGTGCCCGAGTGTAGGCGAGCGACGGACCGCCGGGCTCGATGCCGCAGAGAATGGAGGGCACGCTCGATTCGGTCGCGGTCGAATCACTGCGCGCTTTGAGAAATGTGAAATAGCCTTCTTCTCGCCGCTCGACGAGTCGCGATGAATAGGGCGATATTTGACGAGCGTCCAGCCCGGAAGCGCGATAGTCGAGCCCCGGGAACACCACGTCCGCGCGCAGCGACTCGTGGATCAGGAGCAGCACGTTCGGCCTCGGCCCTTCCGGCTGAGCCGGGATTTCCTCGCGCACCGGTGTGGAGAGGTGCTGCTGTCGGCCCGAGCTCGCGAGCATGAACTGCGCAATCGCCGCTGCCGCGTTCGCGTCGACCGGCAAGGGCGACTGAAAGCCAGGAGCACACAGCACCAGCGCGCTGAGTGCGGCGTAGCCACCGCCACCCGCGAGCCTCAGCCAACGCTTGGGTAACCGCACCGCTTCGCGCGACGGAAGCAGGCCGAGCGCCGAGAATTGCAGCGCAGGCAGCACGAGCAGCGCGAGCAACGCGAGTGGGCGGAGCCCCCACGCCGCCAAGATGGCCACGTGTCGCGGCTCGGCCACGGCGAAGTTCAGAACTTGCCAGCTCGGCGCCTGTTCGAAGCTCGCGAGATACGCAAAGCTCAAGGCACAGATCACTCCTACCGGTAGAGCGATGCCAAGCGCCCAAGCGCGCCGGGCCCGCGAACGCAGGCGCGCACACGCGGAGGCGGTGAACACCCAGGTGGTCACCGACCAGGTGCACCCGAGCAAATAGACGCCTGCTTCTTTCAGCGCCCAGCGCCGAGGAGCGACGGTTCCCTCGAGCGACCAGCGCAGCGCCAAGTCGAGCAAGATGAGGCTCGCCGCCAGCGCAGCGCCCGCTAACGCGGGTGTGAGGCCAGCGCGGCGTTGGTTTCGATGTTCTGGCGAAGACGGCATGCTGAATGGACTTCGGATGCGCGACACCGCACTGGGCGCACCCTCGCTGGGCCTTGGGCCGGCGTCCCGTGCATCGAGCACGAATCGCCGTGCCCGTTAGCGTAGCGCGAGGATACCAGCAATATCTGCGTGCTCGCGTTGTTACGACCTGCACGCCAATGCTAGAAACCCCGGGTTCCCACGGCCCGCCCGCCCATGCGCCCTATTTTGCTCGATCTTACTCCGCTCGGTACGGAGGCGGCGCTGCGGGGCATTGGCCGCTACGTTCGCGGCCTGGTTCAGGGGCTCGCAGCGCTCGAGCCGGAACCAGACCAGCAAATTCGCGGGTTGGTTGCGGATCCTGGCTTCAGCGGGCTCAGCGTGACCGAAGATCCGGCGGGTTATTGCGCGCAACCAATCGCGGCTTCGGCGCCGATCGCTGGGGTGCGTCGCTCCGCGCTACTCACGTTCGATTTGCCGAGGCTGCTCGCGACGCACGGCGCAGTTGCCCATCTCACCGAGCCGAAGGGTATCCCCTGGTCACGAACTCAACCGTACAGCGTGACCTGTCACGATCTGATCCCGCTCGTGATGCACGAGCAGTACTTGCCGAGAATCCCACGCTACGAGCGCTTGTTTGCGGCGCTGGAGAGGCTGCGCTATCGGCGGCCCGCGGCGATCCTCGCGGTGTCGCACGCAACCCGGCGCGACCTGTGCGAGCGGCTGGGCATCGACGAGAACGACGTCGAGGTGGTTTGGCACGGCGTCGATCACGATCGGTTCTCGCCCGAAGCGCACGCTTCCGAGCGAGCAGCGGTGCAGGCGCTGATCGGCAGTCAATCGGGGTTCGTCCTCTACCTCGGCGCGGGCGACCCGAGAAAAGATCTCGGCACCCTGGTGTCTGCGTACGCGGCGAGCCGCGTGTGCGGACAATTGCCGCTCGTGATCGCCGGTCACCTGGCGCCCTGGCGAGTGCGCGAGCTCACCGAGCTCTGCCGCCGCCTGCGCACGACGCGCGAGGTGAAGCTGCTCGGATACGTGCCGGAAAGCGCGGTGCCGGCGCTCTATCGTGCAGCTTCGGTGCACGTGTTCCCCTCGCGCTACGAGGGCTTCGGCCTGCCCGTTTTGGAAGCGCTCGCCTGCGGCGCACCCACGATCACGAGCCCTGGCTCTTCGCTGGATGAAGTGGCCGGCAACGCCGCCGAGATCGTGCCGTGTGGCGACGCGCAGGCAATGACTCACGCGCTCGAGCTGTTGGCGGGGAACACCGAGTATCGAGCGCTCTTGCGCGAACGGGGGCTCGCGCGCGCAGCGACGTTTACCTGGCAGGAGACCGCGCGCAGAACGCGCAGATTCTGGCGCCGGCTCGGCTAGTGCCGTCGAATCACCGAGGGCCAGCTATGGTTCCGCTACTACTGCACAACTCTCGAATGAGCTGGTTCGCCTGGCGCGGCGAGGATTCATGATAGATCCTTCGCCGCTCGACATGGGCGAAACGCCGGACACCACCCCGATTCGACTCTCGATCTGCATCACCTCGCGGAACCGCGCGGACGTGATCGGAACGACCCTCGAGAACATTCTTCCCCAGTGTTCGGCGGGGGTCGAGGTGGTCGTGGTCGACGGTGCCTCGACCGACAATTCGGTGGCAGTCGTCACTCAAATAGCGAAGCGCTACCCGCAGCTACGGCTCTTGGCCATGACCGGAAACTCCGGTCTGGACGCAGATTACGACAAATCGGTCCAGGCTGCGCGCGGGACCTATTGCTGGTTGTTCACGGATGACGATCTGCTCGCGCCGGGAGCCGTCGAGCGCGTCCTGAAAGCGTGCGCTGGAGACCCCCTCGTGGTCATCACCGACGCGTCGGTGCACAACGCCGACTTCACGGTGCTGGAGAAGGAACGCCAGCTGCCCAAGGAGGGCAAGCTCAGCTATGAAGGACGCGAGTCGGCCGAGTTCTTTCGAGAATGCGCCTGGCATCTGACGTTCATCGGCGCGGTGATCGTCCGTCGAGAATTCTGGCTTTCGCGGGAACGCGCGCGTTACTACGGCAGCGAATTCATCCACCTCGGTGTCCTGTTTCAAGCGCCCATTCCGGGAACCATCGTCATCATCCGCGAGCCGCTCGTCCAAATTCGGCACGGCGTCGCCACTTGGCTCCGGCGTTGGTTCGAAATTTGGATGTACAAGTGGCCACGGCTCGTGGCCTCTTTCGACTGGATCGATGAGTCCGTGCGACGGGAGGTGCAAGAGCCCGAGCCATGGACCAACTGGGAGCGCCTGTATTGGGCGAGAACTCGCGGCAACTATCAGTGGCGGCACTTTCGCGAGCTGGTGGTGCCGCGCGCGCGGCACGTTGGCCAGCTGGGAATGCCGCTTGTTTTCCTGCTGATACCGTTGCCCGTGCTCCAGCGCTTTCGGGAGGGCGGAATCTTGGACCGCCTGAGGCTGCGGCTTTTCGGCGGGGCTCGAGCAGTCTCGGCCAAGTGACATGCTGCTCTCGGTAGTCGTAGTCAATTGGAACTCGAAAGGTGATCTGCGCGATTGTCTGTCGTCTTTACGCGCGCAAACACACCAAGAACTCGAGGTCATCGTCGTCGACAACGGCTCCGCAGATGGCTCGGCCGACATGGTCGCGAATGAGTTTCCCGAGGTTCGGCTGCTCCGCGAAACCGATAACCTGGGCTTCGCGGAGGCCTGCAATCGCGGCATCACGGCAAGCTCTGGAGCGTGGGTCGCCATGCTCAACAATGACGCGGTCGCTGAACCGGACTGGGCGAAAGCGCTGGTCGACGCCGCGCGGGTCGTGCCGAGTGAATGCGGCATGCTGCAGTCGTTGTTGCTCTACCAATCACGTCGAGACACCATCAACTCGACCGGGATCGAGCTGACTCGCTTCGGGGGCGGTCGCGACCGCAAGGAGGGTCAGCCTCGCTCCGCGGGCGAGCTGCCGGCGGAGGTGTTCTGCCCGACGGCGGGCGCTGCCGCCTATCGCAGAACGATGCTCGAAGCAGTGCACCTGTCAGGCGGCTACTTCGACCGCTCGCACTTCATGTACTACGAGGACATGGACCTCGGCTGGCGCGCTCGATTGGCGGGTTTTACCGCCCAATACGTGCCAAGCTCGGTCGTCTACCACCGCTGGCATGGCAGCAGCGAGCGGCACGGACGCTCTTGGCTGCTCGCCACCGCGGGCGTCAACCGGCTGCGAACGGTCTTCAAGAACGCATCGCTTGGGTTCACCCTGCTGGCCATACCAGGGCTTTTCGAGGGAGCCTTCAACGCAACCCGACACGGCGGGTTCAAGGGAATCGCGACCTTGCTGCGCGCGGTCCGAGAAAGCTTCTCGGCGCGCGCGGAAGTCGCGCGCATGGCCCGCGTTCGACGGTCGGACATCGAACGCAAATGGCGAACGCGCGCTAGCGGCTGAAAGCTCGCGCACCCGGCGACGACATCGGAGCGCGCTGAGCCCTCGAGCACCCAACCGCCGCGAGCAGGCTCAACTTTTTCCCTGTCGAAGGCCGGGCTCGGCCGCCCAGCTGGCAATCAGCAAGACCCTCGACTAAGCTCGCGCGCGCTGAAACCTCGAAAATCATGCCTGCCGACCACTACACCCAGTTAGCGAAATGCCGCGTCAGCGAGAGCAAGCGGCTGGTGAGCGTGCTTCACCTCGGCGAGCAGGCGCTCACCGGCGTGTTTCCTCGCTCGACCTCCACGCCGGTCACCTCGGGTCCACTCGAGCTGGTCTGGTGCCCTGACTCGGGGCTCTTGCAGCTCAACCACACCTACGATGCCTCGGAGATGTACGGGGACAACTACGGTTACCGGTCGGGCCTCAACCGCTCCATGGTGCTTCACCTGGAAGCCAAGGTTCGGCGGCTACAATCGCTGGTGGCGCTGACCGCGAACGATGTGGTGCTCGACGTGGGTTCGAACGACGCGACGCTGCTCAAGGCCTACCAGGTGCCAGGGCTACAGCGGGTCGGTATCGACCCGACCGGCGCCAAGTTCAAGGAGCACTATCCCTCCGACATCCGGCTAGTGCCCGACTTTTTCTCGCAAGCCAATTTCGAACGGGCGTCGTCGCGCAAAGCGCGCATCGTCACGTCGATCGCGATGTTCTACGATCTCGACGATCCGGTCGAGTTCGCGCGTCAAATCGCCGCGATCTTGGCGGATGACGGCATCTGGCATTTCGAGCAGAGCTACATGCCGGCGATGCTGCGCACCAACTCCTACGACACCATCTGCCACGAGCACCTCGAGTACTACTCACTCCAGGTCGTAAAAAGCATCGTCGAGCGCGCTGGCCTGCGTTTGCTGGACGTGCAAATGAACGGGATCAACGGCGGTAGCTTTGCCGTCACCGTCTGCAAGGCCGACGCCAAGCACAAGAGCAACCTGGCGACGCTCGATTGGCTGCTGGAACAAGAGAAGCGCATGGGCCTGGAAACGCCGCGCCCTTTTCGCGACTTCGAGGAACGGGTGTTTCGTCACCGCGAAGACTTGCGACGTCTGGTCCACGCTTTGGTCGACGACGGCAAGAAGGTGCTCGGCTACGGAGCCTCGACCAAGGGCAACGTGCTGTTGCAGTTCTGCGGGCTCACCGCGCGCGAAATTCCCGCGATCGCCGACGTCAATCCGTACAAATTTGGCTGCGTAACCCCGGGCACTCACATCCCGATCGTGTCGGAGGAGGAAGCTCGGGCGATGAACCCTGATTTCTTCCTGGTCTTGCCCTGGCATTTCAAGGCCGGCATCTTGGAGCGCGAGAATGCCTTCCTCGAACGCGGCGGCAAGATGATCTTTCCGTTCCCGGAAATCGAAATCGTCTGACTTTGCTAGCCCGAGGGCTTGAGCAGGTCGCGACAGGCCCAGGGCAGCAGCCAGCCGCTGACAGCGAACGAAAACATCGGCGTTGCCAGCATCACGCCCACCAAGCCCAGCGAAGGCGCGAGAAAATAGCTGAGAACCGGCGTGACCAAGCCGTTCACGAGCACGGTGGTCACGAGCAGACGCAAGCGATCCACCGAGATGAGCAGATCGTTGAACGAGCTGTTCCAGACTGCGACCAGTAGCAAGAACGCGCTGCCCGCCCAGAGCTGCCACGAATATCGGATCGGCTGCCCTGCGAGCAACGAAGCCACCGGATTGCCGAGCACCAGCAAGAGCCCCGCGGCCACGACCGCGATCGCGAGCTTGAGCTTGGTCACCCTCCAGAAGGCGGTGCGCAGCCAGCCCTGCTCGCCCCGCACGTAGGCGTCGCGGAATGCCGGGATCAAGGGTTGGTCGATGACCTGGATGACCGCTGCCGGCAGCACATAAACCCGCATCAGAATCGACCAGTCCCCGACGTCGGCGAGGCCCAGGCGGCGAGCGATGATCAGGTTTTGGGTTTGATTGATGAGCAACGCGCCGATCTGGAAGACGAACAGGGCACCCGAAGTCGCCGCGAGTGCGCGCAAGGTGCGCGTGGTGGCGAGCTGAAAGCGCGGTCGGATCCAGGGCATGCTCTTCAGCGCGTAGGCAAAGCTGAGCATCGTCATCACGATGCCGCTGCCGCTGGTGGCTACGATCAGCCAGGGAAGCTGCAGCCCGAGCTGGGTCACCGCGAACAGCGTGGCGAGGGACAGCAGGCTGCCGAGCATGCTGAACGCCGCAGACACGTAGCCGCGCTGATAAGCAGCGAACAGCGTCGGCACGACCGAGAGCGGGAACTCGAGTAAAAAACAGGCGAGCACGGCGGCGACGACCGCGCGTGTCTCGCCCGCCAGTGCGGGGTTTTCTACGTTGAGCACGCGGTTCCACGGCACGAACGCGACCGCGGGCGAGCAAACGACGGCCAACGCCAGTGCGATCGAGCCCAGAGTCACGAGCCCGGTCGAGACGTAGCGCGCCGCGAGCTCTCGATCGTCCTTCCCGCTGGCGTGGCTCAGATGGTTCTGCATCCCGCGCGCGAGGCCCAAATCGGCAAGGTTCGCCCAGGTGATCAGCGAGCCTACCGCCATCCACAGGCCGTAGCGTTCTCGCCCGAGATAGGAGAACGAAATGCGCAGCCAGGCCAGGCCGGTGAAGATCCCGAGCACCCGCGAAGCGGTGGAGACCACGGTGGTGAGCGCGGCGCGACGGTAGCGCTCGTTCGAGCGCCCTTCATTCGTGCTGGTGTCGAAAGGTCGGAGTCGAACGAACCCGCGCAAATGGCGCAGGGAGCGCTGCAACTGCGCCAGTTGTGCCCGCAGCCACGCAGCGAGCGTTGCGATGTCGAATGCCGCGGGCACCGTCGCTGGCCGGGGTGGCGCGGCGTCGAGGTCCGGATGCTGTGGCTCCTGCCTATCATCCGCTGCGGAAGGCGGCGGAGCACTGTCGTGAGGGATCTCCGAAGCCATGCGCGGGGGTGGGGCCTGGCGCAGCCTAGCTTCTCCCTGGAGATGATGCTAGAAGGCCCCGCGAACGTCGAATGGCGTGGCTTTCTTATTCACAGAACGGCGAAGACGTACGCCTGCGTCGCGCCTTCGCGAATCAGCAGAGCGGCTTTTACATCGACGTGGGCGCCAACAACCCAGTCGAATTTTCGATCACCAAGCACTTTTACGACAGCGGGTGGTCGGGCATCAACGTGGAGCCAGCACCGGCGCCGTTTGCATTGGTGGCCGCTGATCGCCAGCGCGACATCAACTTGAACGTGGGCTGCAGCAACAAAGCGGGCAGCATGGTGCTTTACACGGGCCGCGGGAACTTGTCGGCGCTTTCCACGTTCACGGCCCTGGAGGCCGAAGTCCACCGAAAGAACGGCCACAAACTGGAAGCGGTCGAGACCCCGGTCGAAACGCTCTCCGCGATTTGTGAACAGCACGCCAGCGGCAGGACCATCGATTTCTTGTCGATCGACGTCGAGGGTCACGAGCGTGAAGTGCTCGAGGGCGCTGACTTCAGCCGCTTCCGCCCGCGCGTCGTGGTGATCGAAGCCACGCGACCCAACACTACGGTGTCCACCCACGAGCGTTGGGAACACCTGCTGCTCGACAACGGCTACGAGTTCGTAGTGTTCGACGGGCTCAATCGTTATTACGTGCGCCGCGAAGACAGCGCGTTGGCTCCGGCGATTGCGCTGTCGCCCAACGTCTTCGACGACTTCACGCCCTACACGTATCGGCGTGAGATCGAAAAGCTGCGGGCAGAGCTCTTGGGCTACAGGGCGGTCGGCCCGGTAGCGAAGACCGTGGCACGAGCCATCAACAAGCTCGGTAGCCTGGTGCGTTTTCGTTAAGCCGGGCCCAGCGCCTTCAGGTGATGATCGACCATCGCGCGGACTAGCTGTTCGAACGAGGTTTTGGGCCGCCAACCGAGGCGCTCCACGGTGCGCGAGATGTCGCCGGAATACGGCAGCCGGCTTGGCTTGCGCTGAGCCGGAGCCGAATGCTTCAAATAGTCCGCCGCATCCAGCCCTACGTGCGCGAACGCAACACGAGCGAAGTCGCGGACGCTGTGCAGGGCGCCGCTCGCGAGGATGCAGTCTTCCGGAACGGACTGCTCGAGCATCAACGCCATGGCCTCGACGTAATCGGGAGCGAAGCCCCAGTCTACCCGGGCATCGGGATCCAGCACGGTGACCTCGCTCCGCTTGCCGCGCGACACTTCTGCCGCTGCGCGAGCGAGCTCGGTGGTCACGAACCCCCTGGGTCGACGCGGCGACTCGTGGTTGTAGAGAATACCGGTCACGCAATAAAGACCGTGACGCTCTCGATACTGGCGACCGAGATGCAAGCTCGCAAGCTTACAGATACCGTATAGCGAGTCGGGCACCATCGGCGTGTCCTCCGTTTGTGGGGTGACCGGGGGATTGCCGTAAACGTGACAAGAACCGGCCAGGAATACCCGACAGTGCGGCGCGTGCTCGCGCAGCGCCGCGAGCAGCGCGTGTGTACCGAGCAGGTTCACTTGGAACGACCTCGACTCGTCGTCGCTCAACGCGCGCGGAGAATCCAGGCCGGGTCGCGCCTTCGAAGAGTGATGGTGCGCCGCGAAATGGTAGCACTGGTCCGGCTTGAGCTCACCTATGAGCTCGTGCACCGAGTCGTGATCCCCGACGTCGAGTGCGCGCAACGAGGCGGGCACTTGGCCTTGCTCGGCGGGCGGATGACGACACACGCCGAAGACCTCATCGCCGCGCGCAGCGAGATGCTCGATCAGATACGATCCGTCTTGCCCTGTCGCTCCGGTGACGAGCACGCGTCTTCGTTGCATTCCTGGCGCTCGTAGCATAGCTGCGCGCGGATGGGTTCCTTGTCGCGGCCCCGCGTCGGGTTACCTAGCCCGCAGCTCCGGGGGCTTTATACATGCCTACCCGCCGGCGACATCAGGTCCCGGTACGCCCTCTGATCCGCGTACATCCGCTGAAACACCGCGTGCTTCCGCGCGTGGTACGCCGCCACCTCGCCGGCCCGCGCGGTCACGATGCTCCCCGCTGCGTTCATGGCGCCCATGGCCTCGACCACGCTTGCGAAGCGGCCGGTGGCCACCGCGCCCAGCAGCGCTGCGCCGAGTAGCACCGCCTCGGGTTCACGGGGTTGCACGATGCGGCAGCCGGTGGCGTCGGCGTGCTCGCGTACGAAGACTGGATTTTTGCTGTCGCCGCCGCAGGCGAGCAAGGTATCGATGCGATAGCCCTGTTCCGAGAGCGCGCTCAGAATGTGGCGCGTGCCGTGAGCGATGGCTTGAATGGTGGCCAGGTAGAGCAGCGCGAGCGAATCCACGCTGTCGGTGAGTTTGAGGCCGCTCACCATACCCCGCAGGGTTGGGTCAGCGCGCGGGGAGCGGTTGCCGTGAAAATAGGGCAAAACGTGGAGTTCTGCCGTGAGCTCGGGGGAACCGGTGCTCGAGAGCTGGCTCAGGCGCTGGTTCAAGAGGGCGTAGACCGTGCTGCCCTGCGACTTCGCGTCGCGCTCGAGCTCGGCGCCACGCGCGTGGCTGTAGATGACGTGGTCGATCAGCGCGCCGGTCGCGGATTGGCCACCCTCGGTGAGCCACAGACCGGGCACCATCGCGGAGTAGTACGGGCCCCACACACCGGGCACGAAGCGCGGCTCGCGTGACACGGCCATATGACAGCTGGATGTGCCGCAAATCAACGCGAGCCGGGTTTCGAGCTCGGCTTCGCCGGGCGCTTTGCCGTCGAGCGGCGCGCCGAGCAAGCCGAGACCACCCGCATGGGCGTCGATGATACCGACGCCCACCGCGATGCCCGGGACCAACCCGAGCTCGCGCGCGGCCACGGCCGTCAGCGCACCGACCCGCTCGCCCATCGGACGCACGCGGTTTCCAATGCGCGCGTGCTCGTCGCTCGCCAGATCTTCTAAACCGATTTGCGTGAGAAAGTCGTCCGCCCAGCGACCTTCATGACCGAGGTAAGTCCACTTGCACACGGTCGTGCATAGCGAGCGGATATCGACCCCTGTGGCGCGAAAGCTGAGATAATCGGGTAGATCCAAAAAACGAGCTGCGCGGGCCCAGGTTTTGGGCAAATTCTGCTTCAGCCAGAGCAGCTTGGGCATCTCCATTTCTGGGGAGATGGTGCCGCCGACGTAGCGCAAAACCTCGTGGCCCGTGCGATTGATGCGCTCAGCCTGACCGAGCGCGCGATGATCCATCCAAACAATCACGTTCTGCTCGTCGTTGCCGGTCGGGCTGACGCTGACTGGACGGTTCTCGGCGTCGAGCACGACCAGCGAGCAGGTCGCGTCGAAGCCGATGCCGGCAATGCGCTCTGGCGGCGCCCCAGCTTCCGAGAGCGCCTGCGCGATGGCTTTGGCGGCGGCCGCCCAAATGTCGTCGGACGATTGCTCGACGAAGTCCTCTTCGGGACGAAACAGACGAATCGGGTGAACCCCCATGCCGAAGCGCTGCCCCGCCGCGTCGAACACGCCCGCTCGCACGCTGCCGGTGCCAACGTCGATGCCGAGATACAGCGGCGAGGCTTCCGTGCTCATTGCGACTTGCCCAGGACGCGCACGCGAAAGCCGAGCTCCAAGCTGAGCGCGACCATCTCACCGAATACGTCCCCGTAGGCGACCGCGACGTGATTCGACTGATAGTGCGCCATCAGCGTGTCGCGATCGACCCCCATGTCCGCGGCCATGAACGGCCACTCGCGCGTGGTCCCGTTCCACCACGCGTCGCGCTTTTCCGGGGGCAATTTCACGACTTCACCCTGGCCGATGTCCATCCACAGCACGTCGTTCTTCACGTACGCGCGTGCCCAGGTCATGTTGCCGGGCAAGCTCTCACCCGCGAAGCTGCCGCCCGGCGTCGGGAAGTACAGCGAAGGCTGGCGGTAACTGTGCGAGCCCTTCAGGGTGTTCGGGTCGTGGTTGAAAGCGTAGGCCCCGCACGAGCCCGAGTTCAACAATACCCACAAGAAGCGGCCGTCGTGCTCCCCACCCCAACGCACGTCGTGGAACATCACCGCCTGGTGAAGCCCCTTCTCCTTGAGCAAGCGCTTGAGCATTTCCATGGGCAAGGCGTTGCCCTGGTCGGCTTCGGTCGCGCACGCAATGGTGTCGCCGTTCGACTCCGGGCGACAGGTCGAGTTGAACAAGCCCTCGGCTAGATCCGAAGGCGGACGCAGCGGAATCATGCCGAGTTGGTACTGCCAGCCCAAGCAGTCAGCGCCGAACTCACTGACCATGTCGAGCACGACCAGATAGTCGCGGAGCTGTTCGCGCGTAGCTTCCTCGGTGAAGTCGGTGGCAGTGCCCTCACCCCAATGGAAATGGACGCCGCGGTCTTTGACGAACGCGAAGGCGTCGTCGATGCGCCGTTCGGCGATGCGCTTGCCACGGTCGATGATCCAAGCTTGGTCGATCTTGTGCTCGGAAAAGCCGTAGGGCGCGAGCATGCGCGGGCCGAAATAGCCGTTGATCATGCCCATCGACGTGTCGCCCAGCATCAGCACCAGCGGCCGACGCTTGCGAATGCCAGCGGCCACGCGAGCCGCTTTGGCGGCGGCGTCCGCGGAGACGGGCGCGTGATAGCGGATGCCCTTTTCTTCGTAACGGATGGCGCCGGACGAGCACCACTCGTCCAGGCGCTCCATGAACACGGCGTCCGTGGTCCAGTCGGGTGCGCTGGTCCAGATGCGCGAATGCCTGCGATTCAGGCTCTCGAGACAAGCGCCGGTGTTCAGCAAGCCGACCAGGCCCGGCCACTGGCCGGAGAAGTTACTGGCCAAGAGCAGCGGGTTGTCCTTGCCGACGACCCCCTCGGTGGTGTGCGGACCATACACCCAGTGCGCAAACACGCCGACGATGGGATCGTCGACCGGCGCCAGTTTATCGAGCGCTTCGTGCGGCTTACTCAGAAAGCCTTCGATGCGATACGGCTGCTGGCCGAGCTTCTTGAGCGCGCGCTCGAGCTGGGCGGTCGCCGCTTCGACGTTCGGCAGGGCGAGTTCGTTCGGCTTTTGCCGCGCATCTCCGGGCCAATACACGGCGACTTTTTTCGACATGGCAGGAGTCTCCTACTTTTCCCAACGTTCGGCGAGTTGCTGTCGGCGGCGAGCTAGCGAATTTCGTCCCCGCCGCGTTCCAGATTTTCTTTGGTAAAGACGCGCGTACCGAGCGTGATGCGCTTGGGCGCAGCCTGGCCGGACAGCAATTTTTCAACGAGCTCCACGGCCTCCGCGCCGCCCGTGGGGTAGGCAAAGGTGGCGTCGAGAATGCCTTCCTTCACGTAGCGGACGCCCTCGTGCGGCAGCGCGTCGATGCCCACGAACTTCATCTCCTTCTCGCGCCCGGCCGCCTTGGCGGCCAGGAAAGCGCCATGCGCGCCAGGATCGTTGTGGGCATACACGAGCTGAATGGAGCGTTGAGCGGCGAGCGCCGAGTCCATTTCCTTGCGCGCGTTGGGCTCGAGCCACTGCATGTCCGCCTCGAACACCACGCTGAGCCCGGGGTTCTTTTCGAGCTCGAGACCCTCGCGAAAGCCTTGATGGCGATCTTGACCGGGTGTCGAGGTCATCAAACCTTTGAGCTCGACTATCTTGCCCTTGCCACCGAGCAACTTGGCGGCAAATTGTCCCGCTTCGCGACCGATGCGTCGGTTATCCGCGCCGATGAAGGTGGTGAATTGGTCCCCTTCCACCGCCCGGTCCAGCACGATCACCGGAATGTGCTTGGCATAGACTTCGGCCACCGGTTTGGTGAGCGGGGCCGATTCCTTGGGAGAAATGATGAGAAGCTCGATGCCCTGAGCGAAAAGCTCCTCCACTTGAGCACGCTGAGTCAGCGAGTCGTTCTGGGCGTCTTTGTAGACGATCTGCAAATTGGGACGACTCGCGGCGGCGCGCGCGATGTCTGCGTTCATTTGCACGCGCCACGGCTCCCCCAGGTTGCATTGGCTCATCCCGATGCGATGCACCTTGGCGGCAGAGCTCGCCGAGGCAGAAGCTGCCGGCGCAGGCGCCGGCTCCGCCCCACGACGGCAGCCAAGAGGGAGCAGCGCGACGAGGAGCAGGGCGGCACACGCTCGGTGCATGGGCGCACTATATCGCGCGCGGCCCCGCGGTAAACAGCCGCAAAAAAGGCGGCCTGGCGGGCGCTAGCGGATCGGAACCTCTACCGTGTCGCAGCCGTACTCGATCTCGAGCGTAGCCAGGCTGTCGGTCCTCAGCCGATCGCAGCTGTTCGGGCAGAGCGTGACGAAGCCGTTCTTCAACTGCCAGCCGTCCGTGCAATCCGCGTTCTCGTCGCGCTTGATCACACCCGGGCTGCCAGCCGCCGGCGTGAACACGACGTTGATCTGGTTCTGGTTGATGGGTTCGCCGTTCAGACCCGTGGCGGGAACTTCGTACTCACACGTCAGAATCTGGCGGGTGACGAAGCCCAAGCTCTGACGCAACGCTAGCGAGAAGTCCGCGGCCTGCGTGAGATCGATGTGGCACCAGTTGGGTCCGCGGACGTTGCACCCGGGCAGCGCCGTGCCGGCCAGCACGGCGGCCGTGGACATCCAGGGCCTGCCGTCATCGTGCGTGTTGTTGCCGATGTCTTCGGTGCCAGGCACGCCGACCAGGAATGACTTGATGCCGTAGTCGGCGCGCGCGGCTCGAATGGTATCGATGATCGGCTGCGTGGGCTGCGGCGTGGTGAGTAGCCCACCGCCCATACACTCGAGCGAGAGCGTCGGCCCGCCGTCGGTCATCAGCATCATGAAGCGAGCGCCGGGCGCCGTGGTCTTACGCAAGCTGTTCTCGAGCCCATAGGTGTAGGCGTCGTGAGTCGGCGTGGAACCCGCGGGGTTGGTCTGATCGAGCGAAGCGATCAGCGCTCGCCGCTGGGCCGAGTTCGCGTCACCCAAAACGCCGATCGGCACCATGGCGTCGGTTCGCACGCACGCAGAAACGTCCCGCGGAGTGGTCCCGGCGCTGGTGTTCATGTTCGGGAAGTAGAGCAGGCCGATCGCGATGTTGCCGGGCAGGTTGGTGATGGTCTCTTCCAGCGCTTCGCGGGTAACGGCCCACTTGCTGCGACCGCCCGTGGCGTTGGTCATCGTGTTCATGGACAAGCTGTTATCGAGTACGATCTGTAAGACCGCTGGCAGCGACTCCGGCTCGAGCTTCAACCCGGCGCAGGAACTCACTCCACCCACCCCAGTGTTCCCCGAGTTTCCGATCGAAATCGAGCCGCCGGTCGCGTTCGTCGAGCTGCCGCCGCTCGGCACCGATGACGATCCGCCGTTGGCGTTCGTGCCGCCAAAGTTGACCGCCGGGCTTCCGCCCGTCGCGGGCTTCGCACCGTCGTCGTCATCTCCGCTGCGCAAACCACAAGAGAGAGCCAGTAGGCCAATCGGCAACGTCAGCAGAGATTTCGGCATGTCAGCCTCCAGGGCGGCACGGGCCGCCGCTCCCATTATGCGGCGGTGGAAGAGCTCGCGTTCGTTAGGAAGAGCCCGGCGACACTCGAAATAGCTCGCCCGCAGCGCCGGGAGCACAAAGCTTAACGCCGCGCGTCGCGACAGCATTTCCGCTACTTCCGCGTCCGGGAGAACCAGCTCAGATAAGTTCAGTCACGCGTTCTACTCATGCGCCGCTGAAACAGCACAGCGCCCACCAGAATGACACCGGTGAGCATGAGCCGAACCTCCGTGCTGTAGGCGTTTAGGCTTAAGATTTTTTGCAGATAGCCAAGGGTCAACGCACCGATCAGCGTGAGGCCGACCCCACCTCGACCGCCGGCGAGACTGGTGCCGCCGAGTACCACCATGGCGATGGCGTCGAGCTCGTAGCCTGCGCCGGTTTCGGGGTCGCCTTGCGCCTCTTGCGCAGCCTGGCAAATGCCCGCAATCGCGGCAAATAGGCCGGAAATAGCGTACGCGAACAGCAACGTGCCGCGCACCGGAACCCCGGATAAGCGCGCCGCCTCGAGATTGTTGCCTACCGCGTACAGGTAACGGCCAATTCTGAGGCGGGAAAGTATTAGCCAGGTGACGACCGCGCAACACAGGAAGACCACGGTCACCAACGACAAATTGCCGCCCAGCACTTTGCTATCGATGAAGCTGAACATGGCCGGCTCCGGGACGTTGACGATGTGCCCGTCTGGAGCTTGGAAATAGTTCGATACCTTCTGGCCGCCGGACAGCTGCTTGGCGAGCCCGCGCGCAAACACCATCATGGCCAACGTCACCACGAACGCCTGAATCCGAGCGACCGCCACCAGCCAACCAGTGACGAGGCCGGCCGCACTGCCCAGGGCAAGCACGGCCAACAACGCGGGCGGACCCGACCAGCCAGCGTGCATGCTGAGCCAGGCCACGCTTACCGCACACAGGCCGAGCACGCTGCCCACGGATAGATCGATGCCCGCCGCGACGATCACGACCGTCATTCCACAAGCCAAAATGCCGTGGACGGCGATCTCGCGCAGCAGCGCGCGATGGGTCTGCCACTCGAAGAAGGCGCCGTGCGCGTGAAACAGCGAGCCCAGCAGCAACACCGCGACGAGCGGCAACACCGCACGCAGGGCGGGCCGCGACAAAGCGATGTTCTGCTTCATGCCGCGTTGCCCATCATGGCAGAAAGCAGCCGCGCACGCGTCAGCTCGGCCGGACCGAGCGTCGCCACCAGCTTGCCACGAAAGAGCACGAGTACCCGGTCGCACAGCGCGCACAGTTCGTCGAGCTCCGAGCTATGGAGAAGCACCGACACGCCGCGCTCCGAAAGCCGGCGCACGAGTTGGTAGATCTCGCTCTTCGCCGCGACATCGATGCCCCTCGTGGGATCTTCGAGCAGCAGCAGATCCGGCTGACTGAGCAGGCAGCGGAGCAGCGCGAGCTTCTGTTGATTGCCGCCCGACAGGGCTCTCGCTGGAGCCAGCAGTGACGGTGTCCTGAGCCGAAGCTCGTCCGTCAGCGGCTTCACCGCGCGAACTTCGCGCTCGCGCGCCAGATAACCCAAGCGGGTGAATGCCGCGAGACCGGACAGTGTCGCGTTCCAGAGCACACTCAGGTCGGGAAACACGCTCTCAGCACGGTCCCCAGGCAAGAACGCGACGTGCCGTGCGAACGCGGCGAGCGGCCCCGCCGGCTGATACGCGCTGCCGCGCAACAGAACGTTCCCAGTACTCCACGCGACCGCGCCGAAGAGCGCGCGCAGCGCGGTGTTCGCGCCCGAGTCTCGCAAGCCCGCGAGGCCCACGACCTCACCACGCCGAACCTCGAAGCTCACGCGCTCGAGCGCAGGCTGCGCCGTCGAGCCGAGCTCGCGTACTTGCAGCACCGGCTCCGACCCGGTGCGGTTGCGGTCACGCTTTGCTTCGCTGAGGAGCGTACGCCCCACCATGGCCTCGACCAGTTCGCTTTGGGGGAGCTCCCCACTCGGACAACTCAAGACCAGCGCCCCGTCGCGCAGCACGCTGATGCGCTGCGCCAAGCGATAAATTTCCTCCATCCGGTGCGAGATGTAGACGATGCTCGCCCCGCCGCGCCGCAGCTCGGCGAGCCGCTCGAACAAGCGCTCGGCCTCCGGCTCGGAGAGCGCGCTGGTCGGCTCATCGAGAATCAGCACTCGCGTCGCGCGCGCCATGGCGCGGCCGATTTCGAGCAGCTGCCTCACGCTGAAGGGCAGCGTTTCCACGGCTGCGTCCGGGTCGAGCTCGAGCCCTGCCCAGGACAAAAGCTTGCGCGCCTCGGCGCGCGCCGAGCGTCGGGACACGACCGCCCAGGGCCGTCCGGGCTGACTGAGGAGCAGGTTATCGGTGACGCTCAGACTCGGTAAGAGCGACAATTCTTGGTGAATGGTTTCGATGCCGGCCGCTTTGGCCGCGGCCGGGCTCTGAAAACGAACCCGCTCTCCATCGAGCCGAACCTCGCCCTCGTAGTCCGAGTAAACGCCGGAGAGCACGCGAATGAGCGTGCTCTTTCCGGCCCCGTTCTCACCAGCGAGCACGTGCACTTCGCCGGGGAACAGAGCGAGCGAAACATCGGCGAGCGCTCGCGTCGCGCCAAACGACTTGGACACACCCGTAAGAAGGAGGCGCGGAGAAACAGCGGTCACGGAGCCAGAGATCAGGGCCGCCAGCGTATCACCGTTCGCGGTGCGCCTCGTCAGGGCCTCGCGGAAGCCCATTCCGCACCAAAAAAGAGCGCGGCCCGGAACTTCCGCCGACCCCGGGCTGTCCGAATGCTCACCGGAACCCAGCGCGGGAGGTCCTCATGGCGATGATTCAGGTTTCAGGCGCAGGTCACGCTCGCAAGCTCGATCATGAGCTGCCGCTCATGCCGTTCATCGACTTCATGCTTTGTCTGTTGGCATTCTTGATGATGACCGCCATTTGGAGCCAGATGGCACGACTAAAGGCGGCCGCGGATGGTCCGGGCCAAAGCGGCGAGGACGCGCATCGGCCGCGGCCGACCCTGCATGTGACCGTGCGCGACAAGAGTTTCGACTTGGCATGGCGTGAAGCGTCGACGGTGATTGACACGCGAAAGCTCCCCCGCGCGCCGCTTGCAAACAGCGAGCGCACCGCGCGCTATCCGGAGCTCAGCCGCGTGATGCGAGAGGAGTGGGAGCGGCGCGGGGTCCATCGCGCCGCGAGCGATCCAGAGCAAGACCGCGCGGTGCTGCACACGTCGAACGCGCTTTCGTTCGATGAGGTGGTCGCGGTGATGGACGCCATGAACGCGGCGAAACGAACCAGCGCGGGCGGGAACGCAGGGAGCGCGGAGGCCGCGTTTGCGGTGAGTTTCGCCACGGATTGAGTGGGCCGGGCGGCGCGAAGGGTGCGGTTGGTAGACGGGGAGCGTAGGCAAGGAGGGGTAAACCGCTTAACGTGCGGGGGAGCTTGTTCGTGCGGTTACTCGTCCATTTTCAGGTTGGCACGCGCTGGTCGGGATTTAGGGGTGGTCTGCGCCGGGCGGGCGCCGCGGTCGGCATCTCGGTTGCGGTGTTGGGGGTTAGTGGGCGGGCTTTTGCAGAAGAGCGGAACGGCGCGGGCACAGCGAGTGAGAAGGGTGACGCCCGCGCGAGCGAAAATGAGCGGGTGAATGGGCATGGGAGAGAAGGATGTGTCGGGAGGGCGGTCGGGACGGTGGTGGCGGTGGTGCCAGGGGTGGTGGTGCATGGGGCGGGGCACTACGCGCGCTGTGAGCGGGAGACGGCGAAGACGTTGATGGCGATGGAGGGGGTCGGGGTGGGGAGTGTGGGAGGCTCATTGACGGGGCTCGCGCTGACGGGGGCGTCGCGGTACTTCGTGGCGCCGCTGGCATTCGGCGCGATCGGAGGCGCGTCGCTGTTCGTGATCAGCTTGGTCGCGGACGTGTATGGGTCGGCGGCACCGGCGGGTGGAACCGGTGAGCCCCCTCGACGGCTGCCGCGGCTCGAAATCCAAACCGGGCTCCGCTACGTCTACGATCCACAATTTCGATACCGCGCGTTCTTGAGTCACGGGTTTCGGCTGGATTCGCGCTGGTTTTGGCTGGCGCCCGAGCTCGATGTGGCGCTCGACGCGAAGAACCGTCGCTATGCGCTGAAGGCGGGGCACCGCTTGGTCGGACCGAGCAGCGAGCGCGACTCCAAGTCGGGCACGCGCGTGGATCTGCAGCTGGGGCTCACCGATCACGACTACGCGGACGACGGTTTTGCGATGCGCACGCTCGAAGGCTCCTTCGCGCTGCGCCTGGATCTGGCGGAGCTTGGCGAGAGCTTGCGCGGCTCGTTCGCGGAAACCGAGCTCGGCTATGCGCGACAGCAATCTCGCTTCGACGGGCTGCCCGGCGACGGCACGGACGAACTGCTAGCGCGCGTCAGCGTCGGAGCGTACATCGGCGCGGGGCGCGGCGAATTTCGGCTCGGCTACGATCATCGGCGTGACACCCTCGCAGGGGGGCTGCGCGTGCGCGGAATCGGCGCCGGCTACTTGGGGTTCGTGCATCAGCGCAGCGAGCTCTATTTCGGCCGCTGGGGCGTGGCGAGCGAAGTCGCCTTGGGCTCTGCTTTCCTGGCCAGCGGCTTCTTGCTGATACGGCTCGGCTCATGAGCACCGCCCAGGCTCGCGGTGTGCGCGCCATCGTCGGCTACAAGACGGTAAAGGCGAGCGTGCAGCTCGGCCTGGCTGCGTTGCTCGGCGCGCTGTGGCCGTTCGGACTGGCCGACAGAATTCAGGAAATCGCGTCGCTCGTCCGACACCACGCGACGCACGGTTGGGCGCTTCGACTCGCCGATCTGCTCGCTGGCAACTCTGGCGTACGCAAGCTCGAGCTCAGTATCCTCGCGCTCGCTCTCGACGGCGCGCTGACCGCAGTCGAGGCCTGGTCCCTGCGCCGTGAGAAATGGTGGGGGCCGTGGCTGGTGGTGGTCGCCACCGGTTCACTGTTGCCGTTCGAGGTGTACGAGTTCTTGCGCGTACCGCGCTGGCCGCGCGCGCTGATCTTCGTCTTGAATCTGGTGATCCTTGTCTACCTGTGGCGTCGCGCGCGGCGCGAGCGTCACGCGCTACGCTGACGGCGCCGACGCGAGCGGCTGCACGCGGCCCTTCAGGAACGCGATGATCTCGGGTTCGGAGCGCACCGGCGCGCCCGGCAACTGTACGAAGTGCTTGGCCAGCACCGAATAGCGCCGGAACATCAGGCATACCCAGACCTGAAAGAAGTCGAGCCCGTCGAACACGATCGAGTCGTGCTTCGCGTATTCGCTCAAGGCACGCTCGAACTCACGCGGGTGCTCGGTCCAGTGGCAGCGCGGCTGAACGTGGTGCAGCACGTGGTAACCATCGTTGAAACAGCGCCGATTGTAGCGGGTGTTGATGCAGGTAATGCTGGCGCGATACGGGTCTTCCGGGTGCTCCTGGCACACGAACGCGTGCTGCCCCCAGTTTCCCATCATCATCAGGGTGCGAATCAGCAACATCGGGGCCACTAGCACCAACAGCGTATGCCACGGCTTGAAGTAGCCGAGCCCGAGCACCAGCGACCAGTACACGCCCTCGCCCACCAAAATGCCGGTCAGCATTTTGTAGCGCTTGCCACGCGCGAAATAAAGCGAGAGCTCGGGTAAGCCGATGAACATGAACCGCAGGTAGTAGCGCAGCCAGTGATCCAGCCGGTCGCGACGAAACGCGATGGTCGCGCTCAGATCGTCCTTCAGGTTCTCTTCACGGTGATGCATGCCCAGGTGATGAGCGAAATACGTGTTCGGCGTGTGCCCGAACACCGGCCCCAGAACCCAGGGGATCAGCCGGTTGAAGGCGCGGTAGCGCGGCTTGAACAACGGCCGATGTGACGTGCAGTGCAGCATCAGCGTGAACCGGTCGAGCGCCCACAGCGCGAGCCCGACCAAGTACACCGGAGCTACCAGGAGCAGCGGCGCGGAGGACAGCCAGACCGCGATCCCGCACAAAAGAGCGATCGAAGCCTCCATCATCAGGCCGATGAACACCACGTCCCGGGCATCGTTGAGGTACGGCGCCGCCCACGCCGTGTACCAGCGCGGCTCCGCCGTTTGTGGGTCGCGCACGCGAATCGTCTCGACCGAATCGCTCACGCCGATCGAGCTCTGCCCTGGAAAGGTGGTCACCGGGTTCATCGGTTTGGGGGCCGGACGCTAGCACGCCGTCGGGCACGAGGGGGACGACCTGCGTTCCTCGGCTATTCTTGGTGCGCGTGCCGGCCATGGCTCCCAGAAACCCCTGCCGCGCCCGGCCTCCCTTCGCCGCGCTCGTGCTGCTGCTACTTCAGGCTTGCCTGAACGTCGCGGAGCCGCGGGCCGAGCGCGACACTCGAATCGGCCATGCCGAGCTCGAGCGTACCCAGCTCGACGTGACGGACGGGCTCGCCGCCATCCGCCGCTTCGAGCCCGGCCAGGTCGAGCTTTGGGCCAACGCGCCAGCGCTACACGTCAGGCTCGTGCTCGCTGACTCCGCGAACGACGAGTGGTCGCTCACGATTCGCAACACGCTGCCCGATGCCGTGCTGAGCGCAACCAGCAATGGCCAACCGTTCGCGCTGTCGTCGGCAGGCGAGGCCGTTTTCAGCACCGAGCGCCGCGTGCATTTCTCGGCCCCCGGCGGCAGCTCGCTCGATTTCACGCTGAGCGCGCCCGATGCCGCCACGGCCGCGCCCTTCGAGTTCATCGACTTCGCCGACGTGCAGGAAGCGGTCGACGTGGTTTCGGACGTGTTCGACGCCATGAATCAGGAGTCCGCCGCCCGTTTCGTGACCATGGCGGGCGACATCACGCGCAGCGGTAGCTCGGAGCAGCTCGAGCGCTTCCAAAGCGAGCAGCAGCGTCTCCATTTACCGATCTTCGTTACCCTCGGCAATCACGAGCTCGGCGACAGTGACGTGCCGTATCACGACTTTTTTGGCCGCGGCAGCTACAGCTTCGTGTTCCGCGGCGCGCGCTTCACGTTCCTGGATTCCGCGAGCGCGACGCTCGACCCGAGCGTGTACGGTTGGCTCGACGAGTGGCTCGAGGCAGGCCGCAATCAGCCGCATCTCACCTTCATGCACGTGCCCCCGCTGGATCCGAGCGGCATCCGCAACGGCGCCTTTTCGAGCCGCGCGGAAGCGGACAAGCTGCTCGCGCGGCTCGGGCGCGGTCGCGTCGCCACCACGTTCTATGGCCACATCCACAGCTACTACGCGTTCGAGAACGCGGGCATTCCGGCGTTCATCAGCGGCGGAGGGGGCGCGATTCCGGAGCGCTTCGACAACATTGGCCGGCACTTTCTGGTCGTGCGCGTCGATCCCGAGGCGCACGCGGTGACCTCGCGCATCGTGCGCGTCGACTAGTCTCCCTCACTCGAGCAGGTCCGACCGCGGTGGCCGCCAAGGCGGCACGGCCTCGGGGCACGCGCCCGGTCGCTGCCGCAAGTGCAGTTCCGCAAACCCGTTACCGGGTAAACGGTCGTAGCGAATGTCGCCGAGCACCAGCACCCCGCCACGACGTAGCTCCCAAAACGGCACGCGTGCGAATCTCAGCATCGCGCTGGCCCAACAGTTTCCGCGTTCGAGCCCCCGAAGTTCGCCGAGCGAGCGCTGCCACTCTCCCTCCCACTGCACCTTTTCCGACGAGGCCAGCGGAGAACGGCGCATTCCCGCGGTAAAACCGATCGGCTCCACGTGACAACCCTCGGGTGTTATCAACCAGGGCGCGAGCGACACGCTGGCAGCGCGCACCAGGTACTGCTCGTCGCGCGTGGCCACCACGAGCGCGCTTGCGCAGAGCGGGTTCGCAGGCGTGGGCGTAACCACCACGTCCACGATCTTTTCCCGAAACCCACGCGCAGCAGCCTCTGCGCCCGACAGGTTGGCCGCGGCCGCGCGCGCGCCCTGCGTTCCGAGCGCGAACAGAAGCAACACCAAAGACCAACCCGCGCCCGCGAGAGTCAGCCGCCGGAGGGGCGACGATCGCGCGTTGAGCCGCCAAAACCCGAACGCCCCCAGGCAGAGAAGGAGCGCCGTGACCCAGTGCACGAGCGGGTGTAACCAGCCTAGAATCAGCAAAAAACCAAGGCTCAGCACCAGCGCCGCGCGCAGAATGCGACTCTCGAGCAAGCCGCACAACGGCGGCACCGCGAACACCCACAGCCAGGGCTCGATGATGAACAGCGTGTCGCCATAGAACCAACGCGAATCGAAGGGCCAGAACGGATGCACGCCGTAGTTGTTGGTGAAGTCCATGCCGATGTGCAGAAACGGCCCGAGCAGACACGCGAGCAGCAGGAACCCTCTCTCGCGAGCGCTGAGCGTCGCACGTGATAGCCTCACCCCCACGCTCACCAGCGCATACACCAACGCGCCGAGCGCGCAGGCCGCGGGCAGCGTATGCGTGTGCCCGCGGTGGTGAAGCAGGTAGCCAAGCTTGCCGGCCCAGTGCCGGGCATAGAGAAAATCGGCGTCGTTCAGGTTGTTCGCAAGCGCGCTTCCCACCCGCAGCGCGCCCCGAGCCGCGGCGGACAGCGGGCGACCGCGCTCCCGAGCGAGCGCGATGCCTGCCTCCGCCAGCAGCAACCCGGCGAGGGTGTGGGTTACGTTGTCCAAACCCGGTCACCTCCGCGAGAAACCGCTACCGAAGAAATTACCATATACTTCGCGCGCTTTCTGCCTCACTCCGGGGGGGCGGCGCTGTGTATCGCTCACCAGTAGTGGAGCGTGCCATCCGGCTTCCGCGCGACCGGCAGGCTTGCCGCCGAGTAGGGGTAGCGGGCGGCCGCCGCCTCGTCGATCTCGACCCCGATGCCGGGCGTGTCGTCGATGGTCATGTGGCCCCGGTCATAGCGATAGTTCACGCGGAACACCTCATTTACGACCGGCGCGTGCGGCATGTACTCCTGAATTCCGAAGTTGTTCACCGCAAGGTCGAAGTGCAGCGACGCGGCCAGGTTCACCGGCGACAGGTCGGTCGCGCCGTGAAAGCCCATCTGCACGTGATAGGCGCCCGAAAGCGCGGCCACCTTGAGCAAATGCGTGATCCCGCCGCCATGCACCAAGGGCATGCGCACGAAATCGATCAGCTGCTCACCGATCAGCGTGGTGTAGTCGTAAATGCTGTTGAACACCTCGCCAATGGCGATCGGCGTGGTCGAGTGCTTTCGCACCAAGCGGAGCCCTTCTTGAAGCTCGCCGCTCACCGGATCTTCGAGCCAAAACAGGTGATAGGGCTCCACCTCCTTGGCGAGCCGCGCTGCTTCGATCGGCGTGCAGCGGTGGTGCACGTCGTGGAGCAAGTGCAGGTCGTCCCCGAAGGTGTCACGCACTCGCGACAGCAATCGGGGCAAGAAATTCAGGTATTTCGGCGTGTCCCACGCTTGCTCCTCGGGCAAGCCGCGCTGCGCCGGCTCGTAAGGCTCGCCGTGCTTGGGCACGCCGTACGAGCTCGGCACGTTGGGCACCCCCGCCTGCACGCGAATGGCCGTGAAACCCTGGTCCCGCTTGTGCGCCACGCTCTCGAGCGCCGCTTCCACGTCGCTGCCCGTCGCGTGCGCATACACCAGCACCTTCTCGCGGCTCTTTCCGCCAATCAAGTTGTAGAGCGGCGTACCGAGCAGCTTGCCCTTGATATCCCACAGCGCAAGATCGATGGCCGAGAGCGCGGTCATCGTCACCGCGCCGCGCTTCCAATACACGCCGCGGTAAAAGTAGTGCCAAATGTCCTCGATGTTACGCGGATCCTTGCCGATCAGCGCGGGCAAGCAGTGCTGCTCGAGCGCGCTCACCACCGCGAGCTCGCGACCGTTCAGCGTGGCGTCGCCGAGCCCATGGACTCCCTCGTCGGTCTCGAGCTTGAGCGTGACGAAATTGCGGCCCGGGCTACAAACGATGACCTTGGCGTTCGTGATTTTCATGCGGAATTCGGCGTCCCCGGCACGTAGTAGTGCTGAATGCGAATGAGGTCCTCGAGCGAGTGCTCCGGCGCTTCGCAACCCGCAGGAATCGGCTGCTTCGAAAAGGTCTGGAAATAGAGCACGCAAGCGTCACGCCACCAGCGCGCCTCTTTCTCCTGAATCGCGAGCAATGCCTGCACGTGCACGAAGCGCGGCCGATCGACCGCCCCCTCCAGCGCTCGCCAGCACTGCTGCATCTCGCGCACCGCGTTCACCCCCGCCTGATACTTGAGGCACAGCTCGTCCCAGAGCGTATGGCCGGAACGCAAGCGCTGGGACCACGGCACGTGGTGAAACCACAAAAGCAACGACTCCGGGCAGCTCGTCAGCGTTTGGAAGTGCTCACGCAGCACGGGCTGATACTGCGAAAGCGCGTCGCTGCCGGTCCGGGTTCGGTCGAAGCCCAAACCCTGCTCGTCGGCGCGGTGAAAATACACCGACGTCCAGTCTGCGCGCCCCTCACGGATCCACGGCCCCGGCCCGTAGTGGTGATCCCAGGCCATCAAATGATGCAGGCCGAGCGGCGTCATGTAGCTCACCACCGCCTCGCGCGAACCCTCCATCACGTCGCGCATCGAATGCACGAAGCGCTCGTCGTTACTGAACGTCATACGCAGCCAATCCTGCGCGATTTCCGAGGAACTCTGGCGATGATCCCAGGCGAGCCGGCCAAAAGCGAACCAATTGGCGGCCGCGAACGGGTGCCCGCACCAGTTACGCTCGGAGCCGATGTTCGACACCGCTGAAATGGCGGTGAGCCCATGCCCGTCGAGCGTGCCGTCCGCGACCTTCGCCACCAGCGAGCCCGGACCGCGCGCGAACGTATCGGCGTCCAGACATTCGCGCAGCAGCGGCCCGAGATAGCAGAGGTGCGTGGCGCAACCGAGATATTCCTGCGTCAGCTGGACCTCGAGCGCGAGCGGCGTCTTCGGCATCGCACCGAACAGCGGATGAAACGGCTCGCGCGGCTGAAAGTCGATCGGGCCGTTCTTCACCTGCACCAGCACGTTTTCGTCGAATTCGCCGTCGAGCGGCTGAAACTCGTTGAACGCCTGCTTGGCCCGATCGTCAGGCACCTCGCTGTCGTACACGAATGCGCGCCACAGCACGATGCCGCCATGCGGCGCGACCGCGCGCGCCAAGAGGTTCGCCCCGTCCGCGTGTGAGCGCCCGTAGCGCTGTGGCCCCGGCTGTCCCTCGGAGTTCGCCTTGACCAGGAAGCCGCCGAAGTCCGGGATGAAGCGGTAGATCTCATCGGCTTTCCGGGCCCAAAAAGCCACCACGGCCGGGTCCTCGGGGTCTGCCGTCGAAAGGCCGCCGATCTCGATGGGCGCGCTGAAACGCGCCGTCAAATACACGCGCAGCCCGTAAGGCCGAAACACCTCCGCCAGTGCGGCAACCTTTTCCAAATAGCGCGGACTGAGGACGAGCGCATTCGCGTTCACGTTGGTGAGCACCGCGCCGTTGATGCCCACTGACGCGTTCGCGCGCGCGTAGTCCACGTAACGCGGACTCAGGTAGTCGGGCAGCTTGTGCCAATCCCACAGCGAAAACCCGGCATAACCGCGCTCGACCGTGCCATTCAGGTTGTCCCAATGGTTCAGCAAGCGATGACGAATGCGCGGCGCGCTGCTCACGTCGAGCCCTGCGAGCGAACGTTCCGTCGCCAACAAGCGCAGCAGGTGAAACGCGCCGTACAGCACGCCGACTTCGCGATTCGCTGCCAAGATCAGCCGGCGCTCGCCCCCGGCGTCCAGCTGTCGCAACCAGAACCCGTCCTCACCGAGCGAGTCGAGCGCACTGCCGAGCCCGAGCCGCGCAATCGCTGGCGAGCTCTTGGGCGTACCCGCCAACAGCCCCATTCGCCCCGTGCCGGTCGAAACCTTGATCGAAAGCAACCCGGAGAGCCCCGACTCGAGCTCCTCCCGCGCGACCCGCAGCGTCGCCGACGCTCCATCGACCTCCACCGCCGACAGCAACGCGCGATACTCCGCAAGCCGCGGCCCTTGCCGAAGCGCGTCGTAACGCAGCCACAAACGGTACCCGTCGTCGGGCGCGGGCGGAATTGGAGCAGCAGCAATCATCGACTTCGACAAAGCCTAGCGACAACCCCGCGCGCTCCGCAAAGGTTCCCACGCAGGGCCCGCCCGTTCCGGCCGGTGCAGGCCGTGTGTTTGGGGGGCCCACAGAAAAGTGCGCGCTGCTCGTCGCGTTAAGACCCCAGGCCACCCGGCTCGCGAGCCCCGAAACTGCAGCCGCGCCTCCCCGGCACGGCAACGAAAGGCACTCGGCCGCAACCCAGTCTTGCGAGCGATTGACCGCCTTCGCCTGGGATCGTAGCAATGCGCCGCGCTTTCATTTCGCGAAGAGCTCGTCTCAGCATGCCCGATAACAGCCCGAAGCCAGCCGCGTTCCCGTTCCGAAACCCGGAGCTCTCCATCGAGGCGCGGGTCGACGACCTGGTTGCGCGGCTCAGCATGACCGAGAAGGCGGGGCAGATGCTGCACGAGTCGCCCGCTCTGCCGCACCTCGGCATTCCTGCGTACAACTGGTGGAACGAATGCTTGCACGGCGTCGCGCGCGCCGGCGTGGCCACGGTGTTCCCGCAAGCCATCGGCTTGGCCGCGATGTTCAGCGCCAAGCGGCTGCACGAGATCGCGGTCGTGATCAGCGACGAGGCGCGCGCCAAGCATCACGAGTTTTCGCGCCAAGAAGACTACGGCTACTACAAGGGCCTCACCTACTGGACGCCCAACATCAACATCTTCCGCGATCCACGCTGGGGTCGCGGCCACGAGACGTACGGCGAGTGCCCCTACCTCACCGGGCGGCTCGGCGTCGCGCTGTGCAAAGGGCTGCAGGGCGACGACCCGAAGTATTTGAAGCTCGTGGCCACGCCCAAACACTTCGCCGTGCACAGCGGTCCGGAAGGGCTGCGGCACAGCTTCGACGCGCGCGCGTCCGCGAAAGACCTGCGCGAAACCTACCTGCCCGCGTTCTTCGAGTGCGTGACCGAAGCACGCGCCTACAGCGTGATGTCGGCGTACAACCGCACCAACGGTGAGCCGTGCAGCGCGAGCCCCACTCTGCTGCAGAAAATTCTGCGCGATGAATGGAAGTTCGAGGGCTACGTGGTCAGCGACTGCTGGGCGATTCGCGATATTCACGAGCATCACGGCGTCACGCACTCGTTCGAAGAGTCGGCAGCGCTCGCGGTCAAGGCTGGCTGCGACCTGAACTGCGGCTGCACCTACGAGCACATCCCGAGCGCGATCGAGAAAGGCCTGCTTCGCGAGAGCGACCTCGACGTGTGTGTGAAGCGCCTGATGCGCGCGCGGCTGCTGCTCGGCATGTTCGACCCGCCGGAGCGCGTGCCGTACGCGCAGATTCCGTACGAAGTGAACGACAGCGAGAAGCACGCGGCGCTCGCGCTCACGGCCGCGCGCGAGTCGATGGTGCTGCTCAAGAACCACGCGAACCTCTTGCCGCTCTCGCGCGAGCTCGGCAGCATCGCGGTGATTGGGCCGAACGCGAACAATGACGACGTTTTGGTCGCCAACTACTTCGGCACGCCGTCTCGGCCGGTCACGCCGCTCGAAGGCATTCGCGCCGCGGTCTCGAAAAAGACCAAGGTTTGGTACACGCCAGGCTGCAAGCTGACCGGCGAAAAGGAAGAAGGCCTCGGGCGTTCGGGCATCCTCTCGGAGGCGTTGAGCGTGGCCCAGCGCGCCGACGTGACCGTGCTCTGCCTCGGGCTTTCCGCTGAAATCGAGGGCGAGCAGGGCGACGTGAGCAACTCCGAAGCAGCGGGTGACAAGACTCACCTGAACCTGACCGGCCTCCAGCAAAAGCTGCTCGAAGCCGTGGTCGCGCTGGGTAAGCCGACCGTGTTGGTGTTGATCAGCGGTAGCGCGCTCAGCGTGACCTGGGCTCACGAGCACGTGGGCGCGATCTTGCAGGCGTGGTACCCCGGGCAAGCCGCGGGCACCGCGATTGCGGACGTGCTGTTCGGAAACTACAGCCCGGCCGGGCGGCTACCGATCACGTTCCCGAAGAGCCTCGCTGACGTGCCGGAGTTCACCGACTACAGCATGAAGGGGCGGACCTACCGCTACCTCGAGAGCGAGCCGCTGTATCCGTTCGGCTATGGCCTCTCGTATGGTCGCTTCGAATACGGCGAGCTGGTTCTGTCCAAAACCAAGCTCGCGCCGGGCGATGTACTCGAGGTCTCGGTAACGGTGCGCAACGTGAGCCAGCGCGAGAGCGACGAAGTGGTTCAGCTCTATCTGAAGGACCTCGAAGCCTCGGTGACGGTTCCGCACCACAACCTGCGCGGGTTCGAGCGCATTCGGCTCGGCCCGGGTGCGTCGCAGCGCGTGAGTTTCACGCTGTCCCCGCGGGACCTATCGCTCATCGACGAGCAAGGGCGGCGGCAGCTCGAGCCCGGCCGTTTCCGGATCACGGTGGGTGGCAGCCAGCCCGACCCACGTAGCGTGGCGCTTACCGGCAAGGCTCCGCTCGCAGCCGAGTTCGAGCTCGTGGGTCAGCGCACGGAGCTTCCGTATTGAGCGGAGCGTCCGAGGTCGCATTCTTGTTCGCGCCGGGCGCTGGCGCGCCCTCGAGCTCGGCCTGGATGCAGGCGTTTCGCGAGCGCCTGTTGCGGCTCGGACCGACGCAGGCTTTCGACTATCCTTATCAGCGCGCGGGGCGCCGCACACCGGACCGGCAACCGGCCCTGATTGCTGCGCATCGAGAGGCGTTCGAAACGCTCCGCGCCGTTCACTCGGGGCCAATCGTGCTGGTCGGCAAGAGCATGGGCGGCCGCATGGGCTGCCACCTAGCGGTGGAGCTCGGCGCGAACGGCCCAATCGCGCTGGTCTGCTTGGGCTATCCGCTGGTGGGGCAAAACGGTGCGGTCCGAGATGCGGTGCTGCTCGAGCTCAGAACCCCAGTTCTATTCGTGCAGGGGAGTCGGGACACGATGTGTCCGCTTCCGCGCCTCGCCGAAGTGCGCGAACGTATGCAGGCGCCGAGCGAGCTCTACGTGGTGGCCGATGCAGACCACTCGCTGCTCGTCAGCCGAGCCCGACTCAAGGCCGACCAGACCAGCCAAGCGGAGGTCGACGAGCGGGTCATCACCACTCTGGAAACCTTCGTAGCAAGAGTTCGGACCAAATAACGCACCGTGTCAAGGCCTGAGTTGCAATTTCGCTTCACAGAAATGCAATTAAGTTTCGGATAGTTGCAGGCGCGCTCACCTACATCCGGACAAGCCCACCCGCATTGTGCGACACGAGGTCAGGCGGAAACATTCCCGACTCAATTCCGAAAGCACTATCTCGTTATTGCCAACCGGCCGCGCGGTCTGAAGACCCGGGCGCTTCAGCAAAAAGGAAACGGAAAACGCACCATGACTGCCACCAACGTCCGCAAACAAGCGATCTCCGCGATCGCATCATCCAAGGTGACCGCTCTGTCCGTGGACCCGGAAGCGCCCACGCCCGAGGCGCTCTTCGGAACCAACGTCTTCGGCCTGGCGGCGATGAAGACGCACCTGCCGAAGGAAGTGTACAAGTCGCTCAAGCGCACGATTGACCGTGGCGAGCCGCTGAACCCCGCGATTGCCGACACCGTCGCGGCCGCGATGAAGGACTGGGCCGTCTCGAAGGGCGCGACCCACTTCGCGCACGTCTTCTACCCGCTCACCGGCGCCACCGCCGAGAAGCACGACGCGTTCCTCTCGCCCGACGGTGAGGGCGGCGCGCTCGGCGAGTTCTCGGGCAAGGCGCTCGTCCAGGGCGAGCCCGACGCTTCGAGCTTTCCGAACGGCGGCATTCGTCAGACCGCGGAAGCCCGCGGCTACACCGCTTGGGACGTGACCAGCCCGGCCTACGTGGTCGACACCGCGCTCTGCATCCCGACCGCGTTCGTTTCCTGGACCGGCGAAGCGCTCGACAACAAGACGCCGCTGCTCCGCTCGATGCAGGCGCTCAACCAACAGGCCCAGCGCGTGCTGAAGCTCTTCGGCCACGCGAACCCCGCCCAGGTCGTGGCCTACGCGGGCCCCGAGCAGGAGTACTTCCTGGTCGACCGCAAGTTCGTCCTGGCTCGCCCGGACCTGATCAACGCGGGCCGCACGCTGTTCGGCGCCAAGCCGCCTCGCGGTCAGGAGTTCGAGGACCTGTACTTCGGCGTGATCCCCGAGCGCGTGTACGCGTTCATGGTCGACGCGGAGAAGGAGCTGTTCAAGCTCGGCATCCCCGTGAAGACGCGGCACAACGAGGTGGCGCCGGCTCAGTTCGAGGTGGCCCCGGTGTTCGAGAGCGCGAACGTCGCGACCGACCACCAGCACTTGATCATGACCACCATGCGCCGCGTGGCCGTGCGCCACGGCTTCGAGTGCCTGCTGCACGAGAAGCCCTTCGCCGGCGTCAACGGCTCGGGCAAGCACGTGAACTTCTCGTTCGGCAACTCGACGCAGGGTAACCTGCTCGACCCGGGCGACACGCCCCACGAGAACGCGCAGTTCCTGGTGTTCTGCGCCGGCGTGATTCGCGCCGTGCACAAGTACAGCGGCCTCCTGCGTGCAACCGTGGCGTCCGCCAGCAACGACCATCGCCTCGGCGCCAACGAAGCGCCGCCCGCGATCATGTCGGTGTTCTTGGGCGAGCAGCTGGCGGACGTGTTCGAGCAGATCAAGCTCGGCGCGGCCAAGTCGTCGAAGAGCCGCGGCACGCTGGAAATCGGCGTCGACACGCTGCCGAAGCTGCCGAAGGACGCAGGCGATCGCAACCGCACCAGCCCGTTCGCCTTTACCGGCAACCGCTTCGAGTTCCGCGCGGTGGGCAGCGGTCAATCGATCTCGGGTCCGCTCGTGACGCTGAACACGATCATCGCCGAGTCGCTCGACGTGATCGCCACCAAGCTCGAGGCCGCAATCGCCTCGGGCAAGACGCTGAACATCGCGGTGCAGCAGCTGCTCACCGAGATCGCGGGCGAGCACAGCGCGGTGATCTTCAACGGCAACGGCTACTCGGAAGAGTGGCACGCCGAAGCCGGCAAGCGTGGCCTGCCGAACAACAAGACCAGCATCGAAGCCCTGCCCGCACTGCAGGCGCCCGAGGTGGTCAAGGTGTTCGACAAGTACAACGTGCTCAGCCCGCGCGAGCTCAAGAGCCGTTACGAGATCCAGCTCGAAATCTACGTCAAGACCGTGCTGGTCGAGGCCAACCTGGTGAAGAAGCTCGGCAAGGGCTCGATTCTGCCGGCTGCGCTGCGCTACCAGAAGGAGCTGGCGGACGGCATCGTGTCGGCCAAGGCCGCGGGTCTCGCCACCAGCACCACGCTCGCTCAATCGGTCACCAGCTTGATCGGGGACCTCGAGAAGGGCCTGGCCACGCTGGAGTCGGCGACCGCGCACGGCGCGGACGGCCTGCTCGAGGAGGCCAAGCACCTCCGCGATCAGGTGCTGCCGGCCATGCTGTCGGTGCGCGCCGCGGCGGACGCGCTCGAGAACGTGGTGGCGGACGACCTCTGGCCGCTGCCGACCTACCAAGAGATGCTCTACATCCGCTGAGCACGCTGGCGTAGCGTTCGACGTGGGGTTCGCGGCGTTTGCCGGGAACCCCACGCGAACAACGCCGGAACCCGATCGCCGCTAAGCGGACGGGTTCGCCTGATCGCTGATTTCCTGCCGAAAGCGATCCGGGTTTTTGAAGAGTCGATCGAGCCGCTGCCGGGCCATGTCCGCGAGCGGCCCGGGTTGTGGCCCAAGGCTACATTGCAGGTACACGGCTTCCTTGAGCAGGGGCATGAAGTCGTCGTCGCAGTGTTTTTGCCAAGCAGCGTCGCCGACCTCGCTGCGAGTTTCAGCCGCCTCGAAGTCGATCAGCAAAATCTCCAGCGGCGAGGGGCAAACGATCAGGTTGTGCAGCTCCGCGTCGGCGTGACACAGGCCACCATCGTGGAGGCGCGAAAGAGCGTCGAATGCGCTCGAGAGCAGGTGGAAGAGACCTGCGGCCGTAGCCAGCGAAAGCTTGCGCGCCACGGGCAGGTTGCTTTCGTCCGGCTCGCCTCCGAACGGGGACAAGCGGTTATAGGGCGTGCCCGGAAGCAGGCAGCTCCGAAACATGTCCGGGCCGTAGCCGATCGGCGGCGGCAGGCCGATCAACGCGCTAGCTTCGGTCTGCCGATCGAATTCTTGCTTGGGATCGCCATGCAGGCGGCCCGGATAATAGGTCTTCTTGAAGTGCAGTGGAAACTGGGCCGCGAGCGGAAACTGCGAGCGGGTCGTTTCGCCTGCGATCACGATGTCCGCAGAGACCAAGGGCAGCCCGTTGGCCTCGCGGCGCATGATCGTGCGGACGACGAAGTCTTTGTTCGGCGCCCGCCGAACGAAGTGCGCGTATTCGCTGGCGAGGCGGACCGTGTGCCGAGGCGAGACGCGTACGAGCTCTGTTTCGTCCATGCGGGCCCCTACCCTCCCAGATTTGCGGCGCGTGGCAAAGCCCGGATGCACGCAGGCTGTGGACTCGCGCTCGTCACGCGCGAGCGAAACCAGAGCGAAACCCTGCGTGCAGGCGCGGGGGCGCGCGTGACCTCAGGGAAACCGCGCGTGCAGGCCGATCTTTTCGAACAGCCCGTCGACCCCCTGATCGATCGCGCCGAATAGCTCCAGGGTGTTACCGAGCGACTCGGGCGGGGCGGCGAGCAAGGTATCGAGCTTCAGCAACCGCGAAAAATCGAGCTCGATCGGGCCGGTCCGCTCGCCGCCGTTTCCGAAACGGAAGACCACGCCCGCGCGTTGCATCACCTGGATCACCTCCTGCGCGATGAGGCCGTAGCCGACCGTGGTCGGGTGAACGCCGTCGAGCGAAAACAGCCCGCCCTTGGTGCGGCCGCCCGGACCCGAGCGGAAAAAGTAAGAAGTCACCTTGGGCTCGAGCGCGGCCAGCGCGGCGGGCATCGGATATTCCCCCCCAACTTCTTGCCACCAGTCGGGTCGCGCTTGTTCGTCTTCGATGTAGCGACGCGACGCCAAGCGGTCGAGCAGACCGGACAGCTCGAGCAGGTACCAATCTTGCCCCGCACGCCGCTTTTCTCGAACAACCGCGGCGATGGTGTCGTTGTATTGATCGATCGCGCTGTCGACGACGCGCGCCGCGCCCGCGGTGATGCAGCGCTCGTCTCGCGGGTCGAAGTCCGCGGGCTCGACCCAGGGGCGCGTGTAGTATTCGAAATAGCGGCTACCCGGCTTTATCTTGCCCTGGTTGCGACTCATTCCACGGCACACTGGCGCCACCGTCACGTGCGGCACGGTGGCCACGATCACGTGCCGCGCGCGGATGCGCGAGAGCTCGGCCACCAACAGCTCGAACTCGTGCTTGAAATGGCTGGGGCGCCAGACGGTGAAGCGCTTTTTTTGCTGCAGGTCTTGGTAGCCGTCGTCGCTCCAAGTGAGCTCGAGGTCGACCACGCTGCGAAGGGCGTTGTTCGCGCCGAGCATCACCACCAAGGTCTCGATACCGTTGCCGACGTCGTCCCCACCGTCCAAAGACAGCGCGTGCGCGGCTCCCACCGGCGTGAGCGCCTTTCCGCCGTCGCGCGCGGAATGCAACACCCGGTACGCCGAACGCGCGTTGGCGGTCTTGAAATAGTCGAACGGGTGGTCCTTCACCTCGCGCGCGCAGGTGTCCGCAGTTCGAGACAACGTGTCGCGCAAGTCCCAGCCCCAAACGCCCAGGTTGTGATTGCGCGTGCTCGGAATGTCGTGGTCCCACTCCTGCTTCCAGTGGCTGCCGATGCTCTGGAGCAAGCTCAGGACTTCGCCCACCGCGAGCACCTTCTCCCAAGCGTTGTCGAGCTTCGGGCCAAACCGGCGCTCGATGGTGCGAATCACGAGCTCGAGGTTCAATGGCATGCCCCCCTGCCCCCAGTAGCTCGGATAGCGAAAAGAGCTGTCCCAGCCCATTTCCCAGGCCACCATACGCGGCCAGGAGAGCTGCGTGTTGAAGATGGCGCCGCTCTGAAAGCCCTGCGTCAGCGAGTCACCCAGGGTCACCAGCCGGTGCTTGGGAGTGCCGCCGCGCTTCACGTCAACGGCAATGCCCAGAGTAGGGTCGAGCTCGGGCTTTCGCGCCTGGTCGCGAACCTGAACTTCGGCCGGTGTGCGTTCGGGAATGCGATCGGGGTTTGCGAGATCGAGCGGTGAGTGCGACATGGCAGCACGCTCCCTCGTTCGACACTCCGCCGGATAGCCAAGCGACTCAATAGGTAGTTTTATTCTGGCTCGCTGCCTGGCAGGGTTTCTTCACTTTTGTTCGTGGTTTGCCGGTGGCGCCGAGACGAGGTGAGTGCAGCGAGCAGCCCCACCGGTTGCACGAGCAGACCGATCAACGCCGCGGCCAGGCCCCAACGATCTGCCGCAAAGCCGAGCACCACCGGAATCGCCAGATCGAGTGGACCAAAGAGTTGGCCGAGCAGCGCCACACTGCCCGCCCCGTTCGGCAGCGTGCGGTAGGCGGCGGCTTGCGCGAGCGGATAGTGCGTGGCCGCGCACGCTCCGAGACAACCCAGGGCGAAGGCGGCCAGCCAGGGCGAACCTGCCGCGAGAAAGGACGCGAGTGCGAGCGAAGAGCCAAGGCAGGCGGCGAGCAAGAGTGCGCGGGGTTCGACCCAGAGCAAGAGGCGATGCAAGGCGATGAGACCGAGGAATCCGCCGAGCATCAACGTGAACACGCCGAGCGTCGCCGCCGACTCGGTCGCGAATCGTTGCTTCATCCAAACCGCGCAAAAAGCCACCAATGTCTCGTCCATCAAGCTGCACAAAGTGGCGCCAGTGAGCCACGCCAAGAGGCCCGGCGTCTGACGCGCGGTGCGCCACAGCTCGCCAAAGGAGACCCGCTTCTCGTCGTCGTCCGCCTCCGCAACACCCGTAGGGTCGGAGCGGGTTTTCTCGGGCACTGCCGCGCGCGCACCCCGGCCCGCGATAAAACCGCAAACCAAGAACAGCAACGCTGCTACCACCCACGCCGCGCGAAACCCGCAACCCAACAGAAGCGGCGCGCCCACGAGCAACGGAGCCGCCAGATCGCCGAGCGCGCCGGCGAGCGTCCACTCGGCCAGCACGCGCTCGCCGTGTTCCAAATCGCGCTCCACCAGCGCGGCCTGCGCGTTCGAGCAGGCGACCCCGCTCAGGATGAAGGCCACGGTCAGGCCCAAGCCAAACAGCAGTGCCGAATGACTCAACGCCGCGATGAGCAGCGACAAGCCGTAGCCGACCAAACCGAAACGAATCCTGTGCGCTCGCGCAAAGCGACCCAGGAACACCAGCAACGGTGGCTCGAGCAGAAACGAGATCAGCTGCGGCGCCGTGAACACCGCAAAGCCGAGCGCTGTCAGCGTCCCAAACAGCTCTTGCTCGAGCGCGGGCGCGCCCACCACGGGCAAGCCGGAGCCAAGCTCGTCCAGGAACGGGACAGCCAGCAACGCGGGCTGCAAGCGAGCAGCCCGGCGCGCGGCACGTCGAAGGACGGATCAGATGTGCTCGGTGAACAGCCGCGCCATGACCGATAGGGTGAGGCGTTGAGCCGGTAGCGTCAACCCGGACCCGCCCGCTTCAGGGCTTTCGAGCGGCGAGCACATCCGAAAGCGCGATTTGCCGCAAGATTCCGGAAAACGCGAGGTCGTCCCCGGACTTGAACGCGGCCACGACCTTTTGCACCGCACAATCGTTGAACGAAACCTGCGTCTGCCCGTCGGCGAGGGCGTAGCGCAGGTAACTTCGCGCCAAGCAGCGCGCGAGCCGATCGTCCTCGACGATTTTTTCGACCAGGCCAGCAACGCCATCGACGGTCCCCACACCACCAGGCAGCTCTGCCACCGTGTCGACGCGCAACCCATCCGAATCTACGCTTCGGAAGCGGCCAATTGCGTCGAAATGGCCGAGCGTAAGGCCGATGGGGTCGATCGTCAGGTGACAGCCCGAGCAAGGGGTAGTCTGCGTTCGGAACGCGACCGACTCGCGCTCGCCGAGAGCACCTCCGACGTTCTCGTCGACGCCGTCGGGGGCCGAAGGCGGGCTGGTGGCAAAGCAGCCCAGAGTGTCGTTCACCCATAGACCCCGCGCCGCGATCGAGGGTCGCTTCGGCAGAGACCGTGCGGCGAGCAGCGCAGCTTGCGTCAGTAGCCCGGAGCGCGCTGCGGGCAATTCGACGTCGGTGAAGCCCTGACCGTCGACCTCGCCGCCAGCGGGAGGAAACGGCACGCCATAGAGTGCCGCGAGGCTCGCGTTCACGCGAGTGCGCCGTGACGTCAAGAGCTCGTCGAGCGGCGCGCCCCACAGCTGCCGTGAAAGGAACGCTCGCGTCTCGGCTTGCATCGAGCCGCGCAGTGCCGCATCGAAATCCGGATCATCGATCGCGACCGTTTGCAGCCACGGAAGCCCCAGATAGTTGCTGAAGCTGGTCTCCAAATTGGCGCGCGAAAGCGGGTCGGCCAAGAGCCGGTCGACATGCGGCGCGAGCGCCGCCGCCGTGCCCAGCGCGTCAGCCTTGGCCGCCGCAAGCAACTTGGTGTCGGGCGGGGAGTTGGTGAGGAAGAAAGAGAGCTGGCTCGCCATTTCGAACGGAAGCAGGGGGAACCGACCGTCGGCCCTCGCTGCGGCGCCGAACTCGGTACGGTAAGCAAAGATGGGCGAATCGAACACCGCGCTGACCGCGGCAGCGACCGCCTCCTGCGTGGTCACCTGCAGGGCCTGGGCCTCCGTGAACACCTGCACGATGTTGGCGAGCTCGACGTCGCTGGGCGGCCGCCGGTAGGCGCGCTCGGTGAAGTCGGCGATGAACGTCTGCACACAGGTCAGGCTAGGCGCAGCACCGCAACCGGTGACTTCATCGAAATGGTCGAGCACGTATTTTCCGGCGAGCTGCGCGAGCTCGTCGGTGCTGGCGAAAACCGGGTCGTTCACGATCATCCCCTCACCTGCAGCCGAAAGCGGAGGGAACGCTTGGTCGCCGAGCAGCTCGCTCGCCAGAGCGACCCGCGCTTGCTCCGCCGCGCCCTCGCCGAGCAACGCTGCGAGCGACGACGTCATTTGCGTGAACGTGAGACGCACCAATCGCCGCTGGACCTCGAGCCCCTCCTCACACGCGCGCTCACCCGCTACGCCGCCCGTCGCGTCACCACCCAGGCCCGCGCCTCCCGTTGCCCCATTCCCTTCCGAGCCGCCCCGAACCGAGCCGTTGCCGCCGGAGCCGGCGAGGCCACTCCCTCCGCCGGTGCCGCCAGCACGGCCAGTGCCTCCGACGCCGTTACCGCGTCCCCCTTCCTCGCTCCCACTCTGGTTGCCGCTTCCCCCTTCATTCGCGTCCATGGCGCCGACCACCGAGTCCTTTTTGCCGCAGGCAACGAGCCCGATGGCCGAAAGGGCTACTATCCAGCGCCCGATAAAGCTGAGCATCGCGATACGGCTTTGCCTCCAAGAATATCAGTGGGATTCAGACGGGGCACGACATCACAAAAAGCGCGCCGCGCGAGAATCTTGGGGTTTTTTCCGGCTTGGCGGGGCTCCGACACCGCGAAGGTCCTGTATAGAGGCAGGGTGAACGCCTGGTTGGCTCGTCGGAAACGCACGGGGAGGTCGAGCATCGGAACCGGCGGAGCGCTCCTTCTCAGCCGCCTGCTTTGCGTCGTGTTTCTCGGCAGCGTTGCCTCGACCGCCCACGGAACGGAGCTACCCGGCTCGGAACTGGAAGTGTTTCGAAAACCGGAAGCCAGTGACTGCCCGGAGTCGGCAGCGCTCGCGCGTGCGGTTCTGGCGCTCGGCACCGCGCCGAATCAGCCGCCGTCGCGACTGCGCATCGAAGTCACGTTCGAGCGCAACGCGGAGGGATACGCTGCGACCGTCAACTCGTTCGGCAGCAAGGCGGGTGTGCGCCGCTTGGCAATGGCCGGCAAGACGTGCGAGCCGCTCGCCGAAGCGGTGAGCGTGACCTTGGCCGTGCTGCTCGATCTGATTCCGAGCCCAGAACAGCAAAGTGCGAGTGATCACGGCACGCCTGCCTCCGCGCCAGAGAAAGCCATGCCGCCGTTCGTGCTGGACGCGGCGGCACGCGCGGGCGTCGCATACGGCGAGCTCGGTCCCGCGATCTCGGGCGTGTTCTCGCCTGCGCTGCGGCTCGGGCGCGAGCGCTTTCAGCTGCTCGGATCGGTGTTCTGGAACACGCCCGACAACGCGGACTTTCGCAACGGCTTCGTGCGAGTCGGCCTCTGGGGGGGCGGTATCGACGCTTGCTTTCGGCTGGGCCCGAGCGACCGGGCTCGGCTCGGCTTCTTGCCCTGCGCTGGGTTTCGGCTGGGCCGGCTCAGCGGAAAGGGCGTTCAGTTCGACGAAAACTACGAGGCCGCTCAGACCTGGAACGCGCTCAGCCTGAGCGGCGCCGCGCGTTTGCCGTTGAGCAAAAAGTGGGGCTTTGTCGCGAGCTTATCCGCGCTCGTGCCGCTCAAACGACATCGTTTTCTGGTGGCCGGCGCGGGCCCGGCGTTCGAAACCCAGCCGGTGGCCGGGGTGCTCGAAATAGGTCCCGAGGTACAGATTTGGTGATGGCAGCCGCTACCGCCCGCCCCTGACCTGGGGAGGCGGCCCAGCGCAGGCCGGCAGAGGTCGACGCGCGGGACCTCGCATGACGTTCGAAGAACTCTACGACACGGAATTCGAATTCGTTTGGCGGACCCTACGTCGGTTGGGTGTCCCCGAAGCGGATCTTCCGGACGTGGTTCAGGAGGTATTTCTCGTGGTGCACCGTCGACTTTCGGACTTCGAGGGGCGATCGAAGGTCACCACGTGGCTGTTTCGAATCGCAATGGGTGTTGCGCGCGATCGTCGCCGCAAGGCGCACGTGCGCCGAGAGCTCCTCGATCCCAACGTCTTCGACAGCGTCGCGGATCCCGCGCCGGACGCGACTCAGGAGCTGGAACGCCGCGACGACCTCGCGCTGTTCGACAGCGCGCTCGATGGGCTCGACCTCGACCAGCGCGCCGTGTTTGCGTTGTTCGAACTCGAGGGGATGAGCGGTCAGGACATCGCGACCACGCTCCAGATTCCGCTCGGCACGGTCTACTCGCGGCTTCGTTTGGCGCGCATCGCATTTCGTAGCAACTTGAAGCGCCACGCCGCGCGTGCCCAATGGCAACGACTGCAGGTGGGAGAACGCACATGACCGCACCGAAGCCCTGGCTAAACGATCCGAGCGAGCTCTCCGCGCTCGAACGTCGTGTATTGCGAAGCGGCGAGCGGATGGCTGCTCCGCGCGGCAGCAAGCAGCAAATTTGGCTCTCGCTCGCCGCGCGCTTGCCGCTCGCGGCGGTCGCCAGCGGTTCTCCCGCGCTCGGTTCGGTTTCTGCACCGAAGGCCGCGCTCGTCGACGGCGCTGCTCACTCGGCCGGTCTTGGCTCGGCGGCGAGCGGCGCGAAGGGGGCAATGACCGCGGCGGTGCTCAAAGCGCTGGCGGTTGGCTTCGCGCTCGGCGCCGCCACCATGGGGGCTGCGACGTGGCTTGCGCCCAACGAAAGCCAGCATCATGCGTCCCCCGCTCCAGTTCGAGCGACGCCAAAGCCAGCCGCAGCGCCGGACCCGGCTGCGCCACCGCTGCAACTCGAGCAACGCGCGGAGCCAACTGCAGCGAACGAGGCCCGGCCGCGACGCGCCGCACGGAGCGAGGCCGACGCACGGAGCGAGGCAGAGGCGAAAACCACGGCGAGCATCGAGCCCGAACGCGCACCGGTCGACCCGAGCGCGGCGCGCGCGGCGTTCCCGGAGCCCGTTCAAGCGCTCGCGCCGCTCGCAGCGCCAACACCTGCTTCCGCGCGGGATCGCGCGCGTCTCGAGAGCCAACGCGTAGCGCAGGCGCGTGCCTTGCTGCACTCAGGAGATCCACGCGGCGCGCTGGCCCTGCTCCAGTCGGTCGCGAGCGAGTTTCCGAGCGGCGTCCTGGTTCAGGAGCGGGAAGCGTTGACCATCGATGCGCTGCTCGCGTCGGGAGACCGTGAGAACGCGCGCCGGCGAGCGTCCGATTTCGTGCAGCGCTATCCGGACAGCCCCCACGCGCCCGCGGTGCAGCGGGCGCTTCGCTAAGCCTCCCGCGCCGTAAAGCCCGAAGGCCCACAGCGGAACCGTGACACTTTCATGGACAGCGCTGGCCGAACGCGTTTTTAGGCCGGGAACCCAGCTTTCGGGGCCTGCCGGCCTTGCGCGCGCGCCAAGGTCGACACAGTATTGTTCGCCGTCATGGATCGAGCCGGAATCATTGGTGCGTTGTTGATCGTCGGGGCGTTGCTGTTCCAGGTGTGGGTTACTGTGCGCGTGTTCCGCTCCCGGCTCTACGAGAACGCGCAGAAATCCGCGCAGGCCAAGCTCATTTGGCTGCTGCCCGTGCTCGGCGCCATCATCGCGTTTTCCGTGCTCACGTCCGAAGAGCAGGCCGAACGCCGCGCCAACGACCCGCAGCTTCGCGGCTGATCGCAGCGCTGCCCCGTTCGCAGAGCCGGCGCCGGAGGCGTTGGCTGGTGTGCGGCGTTTCTGCCGCAAATACTGGTTAGGTGAAGGTTGCTGCCATTGCGGCTGGCACCCTTCCGCCGGGTGGGCTAATCAGGCGCGCCACGACGAGTTCGTCTCTATGGGGGACGGACCGGATATCCAGGAGTATGCCCTTGTATCGCTCAGCCGCTTCCCTCCGAACGCTGACTGCCACTTTGATGGGGTGGTTCTGCCTCCTCGCCCCTAGCGCGGCCCTCGCAGCCGAACCCCACCAGGGCGGCGAAGCGAGTCTGGTGCTGCCGGACCTCTCGAGCGTCGAAGTGCTCGGAATGAGCGGGCACTCCTTGCTCTCGCTCGGGATGCTGGTGGCGCTGGGCGGCCTCGCGTTTGGGCTCGTGGCGCTGGTTCAAATCAAGAACCTGCCAACGCACAAATCGATGGCCGACATCTCGGCCATCATTTGGGAGACCTGCAAGACGTACCTGATCACGCAGGGCAAGTTCATCATGATGCTGGAGGCGCTGATCGGCTCGATCATCGTGCTCTACTTCGGGTATTTGCAGCAGTTCAGCATCGACCGAGTGCTGATCATCCTGATCTTCAGCGTGATCGGCATCTTGGGCAGCTACGGCGTGGCCTGGTTCGGTATCCGCATCAACACCTACGCCAACTCGCGCACGGCGTTCGCAAGCCTCGCGGGCAAGCCGCTCCCGGTCTACCAAATCCCGCTCAAAGCCGGCATGAGCATCGGCATGCTGCTGATCAGCGTCGAGCTCTTGCTGATGCTCGCCATCTTGCTGTTCATCCCGGGAGACTACGCGGGCTCCTGCTTCATCGGCTTCGCGATCGGTGAGTCTCTCGGCGCCTCGGCGCTGCGCATCGCCGGCGGCATCTTCACCAAGATCGCCGACATCGGCTCGGATCTGATGAAGATCGTATTCAAGGTGAAGGAAGACGACGCACGCAACCCGGGCGTGATCGCCGACTGCACCGGGGACAACGCGGGTGACTCGGTCGGCCCCAGCGCCGACGGCTTCGAGACCTACGGCGTCACCGGTGTCGCGCTCATTTCCTTCATCTTGCTGGCCGTGAAGGAACCGTCGACGCAGGTCCTGCTCTTGGTCTGGATCTTCTCGATGCGCGTGATCATGGTCGTCGCCAGCGCGCTTTCGTACCTGTTCAACGAGGCGCTCCAGAAGAACATGCTGGCCAAGGCGGAGAAGGTGAACTTCGAGCACCCGCTGACCTGGCTGGTCTGGATCACCTCGCTGGCCTCGGTCGCGCTGACCTTCGCCGTTTCCTACCTGCTCATCCCGGAGCTCGGCGATGGCACGCTGTGGTGGAAGCTCTCGGCCATCATCAGCTGCGGCACTCTGGCCGGCGCGATCATTCCGGAGCTCATCAAGATCTTCACCTCGACCGAGTCGGCGCACGTGTCCGAGGTCGTGACCTCGTCTCGCGAAGGCGGTGCGTCGCTCAACATCCTGTCGGGGCTCACGGCCGGTAACTTCAGCAGCTTCTGGATGGGCCTCACGATCGCGGCTTTGATGGCGATTTCTTACGCCATCAGCGGCTACGGGCTGGATGGCCTGATGATGGCGCCGGCCGTGTTCTCGTTCGGCCTGGTCGCGTTCGGCTTCCTGGGCATGGGTCCGGTCACCATCGCGGTCGACTCCTACGGTCCGGTCACGGACAACGCGCAGAGCGTGTTCGAGCTCTCGCAGATCACCGAAATCGAGGGCGTCTCAGCCGAGATCGAGAAGGCCCACGGCTTCAAGCTCGACTTCGAGAAGGCCAAGCGCCTGCTCGAGGAAAATGACGGCGCGGGTAACACGTTCAAGGCCACGGCCAAGCCCGTGCTGATCGGTACCGCGGTCGTGGGCGCCACCACCATGATCTTCTCGATCGTGGTGTTGCTCACGCACGGCCTCACCGAAAACCTCGATCGGCTGAGCATTCTGCATCCGCCGTTCTTGCTCGGCATGATGGCCGGCGGCGCGGTGATCTTCTGGTTCACCGGTGCTTCGACGCAAGCCGTGGTGGCGGGCGCCTACCGCGCGGTGGAGTTCATCAAGCGCAACATGAAGCTCGAGGGCGCGACCAAGGCGTCCATCGAGGACAGCAAGAAGGTGGTCGAAATCTGCACGCGCTACGCGCAGAAGGGCATGGTCAACATCTTCATGACCATCTTCTGCGGCACGCTGGCGTTCGCGTGCATCGACCCGTTCTACTTCATCGGGTACCTGATCTCGCTCGCGTTGTTCGGCTTGTTCCAGGCAATCTTCCTGGCCAACGCGGGCGGCGCCTGGGACAACGCGAAGAAGGTGGTCGAGGTTGACCTACAAGACAAAGGCTCGGAGCTGCACGCCGCCTGCGTCGTGGGCGACACGGTGGGCGACCCCTTCAAGGACACGTCCAGCGTGGCCATGAACCCGATCATCAAGTTCACCACGCTGTTCGGCCTACTCGCCGTCGAACTCGCCATCCAGCTGCCCCCCGCGACCAGCTCGCTGTTGGCCGTCGTGTTCGGCCTGGCCATGCTGTTCTTCGTGTGGCGCTCGTTCTACGGAATGCGCATCGGCGCGGTCAACGACGCCACGCCCGAGCCCGCGCCCGCAGAGTGAGCCCAAAGGTGAGCTCCGTTCGCTAACGCCAACGCGGCGAACGGAGCTCAGCCCGAAAGCGCGCGCAGCTCGAGCGCGTACTTCGGCCCCAGCACTTCGTGCTTGAAGTATACGAACGCCTGTTCGACCCCGAGCCCGCGAATTTGCTCGAGCACCGCGCCGAGCGACGCGGCGTCGTACAGTGCCTTACGCAAACGCACGTAAGTGAACGGCGCGGTGCGCACGAACGGCGCGCCCGTGCCTTCATCGGGGTCCACCTCGCACGCGCACAGCGCGACACCGGCGCTTGCGAGCGCCGCGTAGACCTCGTCGCAAAACCAGGAAGCGTGGCGGAATTCCAAGGTCGCGCGCGCCCCCTTGGGCAGCGAAGCGCAGAACGCGGTGAGCAAGCCCACGTCCTTGCGCAGGAACGGCGGTAGCTGGAACAGCACCGGGCCGAGCCGCTCGCCCATCACCTGGGCCAGCTCGAACAGGTTCGCGACCGCGCCTTCGGTGTCTTTCAGCTTGCCGATGTGCGTGATGCGGCGGGGCGCTTTGAGCGCGAAGGAAAACGTCTTTGGTGTTTGCTCGGCCCAGCCGCTGAGCAGGCTCTCCTTGGGCATGCGGTAGAAGGTGTTGTTAATCTCGACGGTCGACAGCTTCTCGGCGTAGGCCGAAAGCATGCGGGCGGCCGGTAGCCCCGCCTCGTAGAAAGTGCCCCGCCACTCGGGATACGAAAAACCGCTCGTGCCGGCGAAGAGACGCATGGGGTACGCGCGGCAGAATATCCTACACAGGCACCGATCACGATTGGTGCCTCGAAACGTGGGCTTTCCGCGGCGAGCGCGCCGGCACCGGGAGCACACTCAGCGTTCACCGTTCGGACCGAAGGCCGATGCGCAATTTCGCTGCACGCTTGTTGCGTGGGTTCGGCCGCTCGGCTCGTCGGAACTCGTCGGAACTCGTCGGAATATGAAAGGGAGTGTGGACGTTGCGAGCGCGAAGTGTAACTCTCGGATACGAAGGCTCGTGGCTTCCCTAGAGGGTATGGATGAAGGCGCCGAGCTCGGAAAGTACCGAGTTGAGGCGCGGCTCGGCAGTGACGAGCGTGCGTACTTCAATGCCACCGAGCTAGAAGGTGACCTCGAGGTGTGCCTGCTCGAGCTGCAGGGCGACGAGGTAGAGACCTACACCGCCGCGGCCACGGGCAACCCGGAGCATGCGCACCTGGCGCGCGTGCTCGGCGTATTCACGCACGAGGGTACCCCGCTGCTCGTGTTCGAACGCGTTGCCGGCCCGACCCTCACCGAGCGCCTGGCCGAAATTGGCCGAAAGTCAGAGGTCGAAGCGGTCGGCGCGGCGCTACGTGTGTCCGACGCGCTGTCGACGCTCCACGACGCCGGGGGTGTGCACGGCTTCCTGCACACGGACAGCGTGATCGTCGACCCGCCAGAGCGCTTGGGTCCAGTGCTCACGTTCGCCCCGATCCCTTCGGACGAGCGCACCTTTCACAGCCCCGAGCGAGGCGAGACCGGCAAGCCTTCGGTCGCCGACGACGCCTGGGCGGCAGCCGGTCTGCTGCATATGATGCTGACCGGCTCACCTCCACCGAAGGAAGGCTACACCAGCCTCGAAGAGCTGGAGTCGGCGGGCGTGGCTCACCCGGCGTTGCGCGAGGCGCTTTTACACGGGCTCAACGCCAGCGCCGAAACTCGAAGCAAGGACATTCGTCCTTTGAAGCGCGAGCTGGCACGTTGGTTCGTGGAGCATGCCGGGGAAGAGGCTGTTCTGGTCGGGCCGCACTCCACCGTGCCGCCCCCGCTTCCGGCCGGGATGCGCCGCCAGCCGGAGCCGGTCGCAGTGGTAGCGGCCGCGCGCCCCCCTGAACCCGCGCGGCGCTCGCGCTTCGCAGTGATGGCCGTGGGCGGAACTCTCGTGGGCCTAATCGGTGCTTGGGCCATCTCCGCGCTGCGCCCAAAGCCTCCGGCCGACGTCGCACCAACGGCGAGCCAGCAAGCAGCTCCGCCAGAATCCGCCAAGGCCATCGACCTGTCCGAAGTGCCGGTCACGGGCGAGGATCAAAAGCAGGCCATCGAGCTCGACAAGGCCGCCTCGTGCGTCGCGAACTATCTGCCGAAGGGCGCCTTCGGGAAATCTCCTGACCTCGCGTTCCTTTGTGCGGAGTCGGACCCCAACAAGGGGGCGCAGGGGCTGCGTGTGGCGATCGTAGGCAACGCCCCAAAGGGGACGCTGACCGATGCCATGAAGCTCTCGTCACGCCTCGGCTGGTACGACATGGCGGCGTTCGCCGTGATCCGCGCGGGCTGCTGCGAGGATCCCAAGCCGCTCGTAACCCCCGAAGCCAGTAAGGGCTGCGATTCACTCTCCGAAAGCCTGCAAGAGATCGCCAAGGCCGTGATCGCCAACCGCAGCTACGAGGAACCCTTCAAAAAGTACTCTGCCGCAATCCATTGCGAGCTGAACCTCGGTCACCCGGCGCTCGGGCGCAACGCGCGCCCGCAGCCTGGCGAAGACACCGCGTTCAAAGAGTTCGTCGACTCCATCGCCCACTGAGCGCGCGCGAGCCTCGGGTTGCCAAACCGCTCGCTGCGTGCGGCCGCGCTTCAGGGAGTGAGAGCGAAGCAGTAAAAGCCGCCGTAGCCGCCCAGCGCGCCGACCGTGCCGGAGGGTCCGCTGTCTGCGCCCGCAGGCGTCGTGCCTGGCGCGCAGCCCCCCTCGTTCAGAACCGAAATCCAGTGCGTGAGTTGCGCGCGCGGCCAGGAAACACCGCAGCGCGGCCGCCCGCCATTTGACGCCTGACTGGTCCAGTCTTGGCAAGTAGCGGTCAGGCCTTGAGCGTCGAGCGTCCCCATGGTGGTGCTGCCAGTGAGCACATTGTGATTGTCGATGATACCGGTACCCGGGTTGTGATTCGGGACCCCGTCCTCGTTCGGAAGATCATTGGCAATCGCGGCGTCAGCGCCCTGGGGTCGAGTCTGCAGTAACGCCGCCTTATTCATCGCGAGCACCCGCCCTTTGCGATCGTACCAAGGCCCTTCACCGACGCGATCGATGGCGTTCACCGCGCTGCCCGCGGGCCCTTTGCTCACGCTCAGAAACGCGCGCCAGGTCTTACCGTTGTTTGGTAGCGAGGTCTCGGCGAGCTGACGACAGATTTCGTCTGCGCCGCTGAGGCCGTCGGCCTTCCCGAAGCGCAGGTCGCCGCCAAAGCCCTTGGCGTTACCAGAGAGACGGATCAAACCGGCTTGGCTTGCCATGAAGAAGCTAAAATGCTCGCTCGCGCCCCCGCTACCGCCGGTGCTCGCGCCGCCCGTGGTGACACCGCCGCCGCCGCTGCCGCCCCCATTTTTTCCGCCCATCGTCGCACTGCCGCCGCCACCGCCACCGTTTTTTCCGCCCGCGGTCGAGCCTCCCGCGCTCGCGCCGCCGGTCTGCGAATTGCCGCCGCTGGTTGCGTTGCCGCCGGTGGCATTCACTCCACCCGTCGTCGCACTGCCGCCGTTGCTGGAGTTTCCACCGGTGCTCACGACGCCTCCGGTGCTCACGACGCCTCCGGTGCTCGCGACGCCGCCGGTAGCGGGACCTTGGCCACCGCTGCCGATGCTGCCACCAGTCGACGGAGCCCCGCCGGAACTGTCGCTCTGCGTGCCTTCCGAACTACAGCCGAGCACCAACCCGAGCGCGACACCAGCGATGGACAAAGGACGAGCGAGCGAAGCAGAAGAAGCCATAGCGATATTGCCTATCCGTCGAGATACGAAGTCTCGTGGCGCAGATTGCGCTCCGCACGCACGGCCTCGACAGACTCCCTATCTAGCTTCTGGCATCCAATCTCGCCAGCAATCTCGGCGCAAAACAGCGCGCGTCTTTGCGCCGCGAAAACTCGAACGCACCGCGCAAGCACGGCCGGCCCAGTTTTTCAACCGCGTAGCGAGGAAAGTGCGACTGCTACCAAACGGTCGAGTTACTAACCGTCGCCCCGGGGCGCGTTGCGCCGGCTAACGCCGATCTCGCGCTCGGTCGCCCGGCCAAACCTCGCTATTTCACGTCAATTTTCGGCAGATTCGAGGTTCGCGACTGGGAATACCGCTTCGCGCTCGATTGTCTCAGGCGGGCCGGTCGCGCTATACGCGGCCACCGCGTGCCGCACCGACTCGATCCGAGACGGGCGGGCGCGGGCAGCTGAGATTGAAAGCGGTGAGAGCATGCAAGACGTCCGAGCGCTGAACGAAATCGTCGCCAAGGAGAGCGCCTTCATCGACGATCTGCTGGCCGAAATCGGCAAGGTCATCGTCGGTCAGTCGTACATGATCGAGCGCGTGCTGGTCGGTCTGCTCGCTGGCGGGCACGTGCTGCTCGAAGGCGTCCCAGGCCTGGCCAAGACCCTCACCGTTCGCACGATCTGTGACGCGATTCACGCCAAATTCTCGCGCATCCAGTTCACCCCGGATCTCCTTCCCGCCGACTTGATCGGCACGGTCATCTACGAGCAGAAGACCGGCGAGTTCAGCAGCAAGCTCGGCCCGATCTTCGCCAACCTGGTGCTCGCCGACGAGATCAACCGCGCGCCGGCCAAGGTTCAGAGCGCGCTTCTGGAAGCGATGCAGGAACGGCAGGTCACCATTGGCGACAAGACCTACCAGCTGCCCGACCCGTTCGTGGTCATGGCAACGCAAAATCCCATCGAGCAAGAGGGCACCTATCCGCTACCGGAAGCGCAGGTCGACCGCTTCATGCTGATGATCAAGGTGAACTATCCGAGCCGCGACGAAGAGCGCGCGGTGATGGATCGCATGACCTCGACGGTCACCGCGGCAGCCAACGCGGTCACCAGCCCGACCCAGCTGCTCGACGCCCGCAAGGTGGTGCGCGATGTCTACATGGATAATCGCGTGAAAGACTATATCGTCGACGTGGTCTTCGCGACCCGCGAGCCTGGCGCGAAGGGCATGAAGGACCTAGGCCCGCTGCTCGAGTACGGCGCCAGCCCGCGCGCCAGCATCGCGCTCAACCTGGCCGCACGGGCGCACGCCTTCTTGCGCCACCGCGGCTACGTAACCCCGGAAGACGTGAAGGCCATCGGGCCCGACGTGCTGCGCCACCGCATCGTGCTGTCCTACGAAGCAGAAGCGGAAGAGGTGACCGCCGAAGACATCGTGCGCCGGGTGTTCGAGGTCGTGGAGGTGCCCTGAGCGCCGTTGACTCGACCCGCGTGAAGCCAAGGAGGCCCAGGTGATCCCGAAGGAGCTGCTCAAAGCCTTACGCAAGATCGAGATCACGACCAACCGGCTCGCCACCGAGCAGCTGTCGGCGAATTACGTCTCGGTGTTCAAGGGGCAGGGCCTCGCCTTCAGCGAGGTGCGCGAGTACCAGCCCGGCGATGACGTGCGCAGCATCGACTGGAACGTCAGCGCGCGCATGAACAACGCCTACGTGAAGGTGTTCGTCGAAGAGCGCGAGATGACGGTGATGTTGGTGGTGGACCTGAGTGCCAGCCAACATTTCGGCACGCGCGTCGCCAACAAGACCAGGCTCGCCGCCGAGGTGGCGGCGCTGTGCGCGTTCAGCGCCATCAAGCACAACGACCGCGTCGGACTGATCCTGTCGACCGACCAAATCGAAAAGATCGTGCCGCCGAAAAAGGGGCAAAAGCACGTGATGCGCGTGGTGCGCGAAATTCTCGGCGCCGAGCCGGAGCGGCCGGGAACCGACCTGAAGATCGCACTGCAAACGCTGTATCACGTGGCGCGACGGCGCAGCGTGGCCTTCGTGATCAGCGACTTCTTCGCGACCGGCTACGAGCGCGCACTGTCGCTGGCGTCGGCGCGCCACGACGTGATTCCGGTGATGCTGGTCGACCCGCGCGACGAAGAGCTGCCCGACGTCGGGCTGGCTGCCTTCGAAGATTTGGAGAGCGGCGACAGCGTGCTCGTCGACACCAGCAGCGCGGCCGTGCGAGCCAGTTACAAGAAGCAAATGGGCGCGCTGCGCGACACGCAAATCAAGCTGTTTCGCAAGCTCGGGCTCGATCACGTCCTGGTGCGCACCGATAGACCCTACGTGCGACCGATTCGCGATTTGTTCGCGCGCCGCGCGCGGAGAACGCGGCGATGAGGCGAACCATGCTGCCGTTCGCGGCGCTGCTCGGCCTGTCGAGCGCCGCCGCGCAGCCCGCACCGTCAGCGCAGCCGAGCGCCTCCGCGTCCCCCGCTCGGCCAGCGCCCCCCGCTTCGGCCAGCGCTTCGGGTGCGGCGGGCACGCCGGCCAAGGCAACCGGGACCTGTATCGAACGCCTGCCCGAAGGTCGGGCACGCCCAAAGCTGAGCGAAGAGATCGAAAGCCGCGGCATCAGCGGTCACGCGCAGCTGCTAAAGCTGGTGATCGAGCACGGGCCCGGCGAAACCGTGCTGCCCAGCGGCTTTCGCTTGGAGCCGAGCAGCGACGAATACAAGTCGCTCGAGGCCTCGCATTTTTTCTTGCCCGATCCGACGGGCGACGCGAAGCCGACGCTTCAAAGAAAGAGTGACGGGGCACGCGCGGTCACGACCGTGAAGCTCTGGTTCGTGCCGCTGCCCGAAAAACCGGGGCGCAACCAGCTCACGCTGCCGCCCGTCCCGATCGCGGTTTCGCGCGCCAGCGGTGAGCTCGTGACGCTGTGCACGAGCCCGCACGTCATCAACATCGAAGATCCCATCGCGAACGATCCACACCCGAGCCCGCACCCCAACCCCAAACCGCGCATGCAGCGCGAGGAGTGGACGCTCGCCAAGCAAGTCACTTACGTGGCCTTGATTGCGATGGCCGTCGGCGCACTCCTGGCAACGCTGATCGGGATCTGGAGGCGCCGGCCCAAGCAGCTGCCGCCGCCCCCGCCACCGAGGCCACCGTGGGAGGTCGCCATCGAAGGGCTCTACGATTTGCGCCACTCTGGGCTGCTCGGCGAGCAGCGCTTCGCGGAGTTTTACGATCGGGTCTCGGACATTCTGCGCCGTTATTTGGGGGATCGTTACGGTTACGACGGCCTCGAAAGCACCACGCGAGAAGCGCTCGGCTCACTCAGGCGCGTGGCCATTCCGCTCGAGGTCTTGCTCAAGATTCAGGAGTTCATGCAAGACGCAGACTTGGTCAAGTTTGCGCGACGCACCCCGACCGAGGCCGAATGTTCGAGCGCGATGGAACGTGCTGAGCTCCTGGTCAACCAGACCCGGCCAGTGATCGCGCCGCCGATTCAGGACGCGCCGAATACCCCAGGAGCGGCGCCATGACACGCCATCCTAGAATCGAGCGCGCGCTGTTGGTCGCCGCCTACACCGTCTTGGTGCTGGGCGCCGCCTTCGCGTACCCGGCGCTTTCGCGCGCGGACGCTTTGCTCGCCGCGAACTTCGAACGCAAGTGGTTCTTGCTCGGGTTGCTGTTGGTGCCGCTGGCGTTCTGGCGCGGAATTTGGGGTGAAGACCGACGGATCCCCCGCCTGCGCCTGGGCACGCTGGCGCCGCTCGCACGCGGCCCGTCCGGTTTGCGGGTTTGGCTGCGGGATCTGCCGGGCGTGCTGCGCGCGGTAGCCCTGAGCTTGTTCGTGCTCGCGCTGGCTCGTCCGATTGACACCCTGCGTCCGCAAACCTCCGACGAGGAGGGCATCGACATCGTGCTCGCGCTCGACATGTCCGGGTCGATGCAGGCCGTGCTCGGCAATGTGCCCGAGGACTTGGCGCGTTACATTGCGCCCAAGCCCCGTGGCGTACGACCGACCCGGCTCGACGGTGCCAAGGCGGTGATTCGCGATTTCATCGCGCGCCGAAAGAGCGATCGCATCGGCGTGGTGGTGTTCGGTGCCAGCGCCTACGTCCTCGCGCCGCCCACGCTCGACTACCACCTGCTCGACGTCTCGGTTTCGGGCATGGAGCTCGGGATGATCGATCAGAACGGGACCGCGATCGGGGACGCGCTGGGCGTCGCGGTCGCACGGCTCCGCAAGAGCACGGCCAAGAGCAAGGCCGTCATCCTGCTCACCGACGGCGACAGCCGCGGCGGGAAGCTCGCGCCCCAATATGCGGCACACTTGGCCACCGTGATTGGCGCCAAGGTGTTCACGGTACAAATCGGACAGGGTGACGCCGCCGAAGTCCAAGCCGGTTTCGATCTGTTCGGACAACCTCGCTACGCCTCGGTCCCCTATCCGGTAAACCCCAAGCTTCTGGGCGAGCTGGCCGAGAAAACCGGTGGCTCCGCCTACGTCGCGACCGACGCAAAGTCGCTGCAAGCGAGCTTTCACGACGTTCTGAACAAGCTGGAAAAGACCCGGCTGGAGTCCACCGTCGCGCACTACGAGGATCTGTTCGGGTACTTCTTGCTGCCCGGAGTCCTGCTACTCAGCGTTGAAGCGCTCTTGCGCGCGCTGCTGCTGCGGAGGTTCCCATGAGGTTCGCCGCACCGTTCTGGCTGTTTGGCACCGCGCTGGCCCTGGTGGTCGCTGCGGTCTTGGCTACCGGTGGCTTCTTGCTCTTGCGAGCGGTGAAGCGCTTCGGTGACGAGAAGCTGGTGCTCGGGTTGGTCACCGGGCGCCCGGGCGGGCGACGCGCCTTGAAGGGTGGTCTGCTGGTCGCCGCTGTCGCGCTTGCCTTCGTCGCGCTCAGCGAGCCGCAATATGGCCGCGGTACTCGCCTGATGCCGGCCACCAACCTCGATGTGGTGATCGTGCTCGACTACTCGAAGAGCATGTACGCGCGCGATATTACGCCGTCGCGCACGTTGCGCGCCAAGACCGAGGTCGCGCGCTTGATCGCCGATTTGCCGGGCGCGCGCTTTGGCGCGGTGGCCTTCGCGGGCCAGCCGATGGCCTTCCCGCTGACCAGCGACGGCGGCGCCATTTCCCAATTTTTTCGGCAAATAACCCCGAACGACATGCCGATCGGCGGCACCGCGATCGCGCGCGCTCTCGAGGGCGCGCGCGACCTCTTCGCGCGAGACCCCCTTTCGAGCAAGCACAAGAAGGTGATCGTGCTGGTCACCGACGGCGAAGATCTGGAGGGGGATCCAGTCGCGGTCGCGCAGGCCGCAGCAGCCGATCAGGTGACCGTGCACGTGGTTCAGGTCGGCGGCCGCACCCCCGAACCTTTGCCGGAAGTGAACGAGATGGGCCAGGTCACCGGCTGGCGGCAGGATCGCGATGGGAAGCCGCTCACCACCGAGCTCTCGGCCGAAGGTGAAGAGCAGCTCGCCAAGGTCGCGCAGGCGGCCTCGGGCAAGATCGTGCGCAGCGCCGGCGGAAAAACCGGCATCGAGGTGATCGCTGCCGAGCTCCGCAAGCTGATGACCGAGGAGCTATCGGAGCGCGTGGAGACGGTGTACGCGGACGTCTACTACTACCCGCTCGCGCTCGCTGCGCTGCTGCTCTTGTGCGAAGTGTTCGTGAACGAAACGCGCGCTCGCGCGAAGGCCGCCGTGTTGCCGCCGCCTGCCGCGAAGCGGCGGCGCAAACGCCGACATCTGGGCACGGTCGGAGCCGCCACGGGTCTGCTGCTCTCGTTGCTGGCCGCGGCCGCCTGCTCGCGCCAGCGCTCTTCGCTGTTCGAGCGCAACGCCCCAGAAGTGGTCGAGGCCATCGCAGCGCTCGACGCCGGCGACGCGGGCGCGGCAGTCGACCTGCTTCAGCAATACCTCTCGACCGGCAAATGCGAGAAGGGCGAGATCGGCGTGCCCGACCCGGTGCGCGAGCGCCCCAACGCGAGCTTCGATCTTGGCCTCGGCTTGTTCCGAATCGCCGAGCGCTATGGGCAGCGCTTCGGCGAAGAGCCCGTGCTGCACGACGGCGGCCCGAGCCAGGAAGAGCAGCAACTTCACGAGCAGCGCAGCGCCGAAGTCGACTGCGCGCTTCGAATCGTCCGCCTCGTCGCGGGAGACATCGCGCTCACGCCAGAGTTTCGCTCCCGCGCGTTGTACCTCGCGGGCAACCTCGAATTCTTGCGCGGCGACTATCGCACCGCGGTAAAGAGCTACGACGCTGCGCTGAAGGTGATTCCAGGCTTGCCGCCCGACGCCGGAGACTCGATCGGACGCGACGCCGCGCACAACCGCTCGATCGCGCTGCGCCGCATCGAAGAGGAAGACAAGAAGAAGCCCGACGCGGGCCCCCCGGACGCGGGCAAGCCCGACGGGGGCCCGCAAGATGGCGGCCCTCCCGACTCCGGCCAGTCGAATCCGGATGGAGGGGGTCAGCAGAATCCGCCTGACGCAGGCGACGACAAGAAGGACGCGGGACAAGATAGCGCTCCGGACGGCGGCGCCGGGGACGCCGGAGCCGAGCCCCCGCCCCAGCCCCAGCCCCAAAAGAACGACGCCAACCAGGACGAATCGATCCTGGACCAGCTCGAGCAAGCGCCCACCGTCCAGCAGCAGGACGCCAAGAACCGCGGGCTCAGAGGCCGCGGCGGCGGTATGGAGGACAAATGAGCCGACTCGCGGCGAGTCTCGGTCTCTCGCTATTTCTGGCCACCGCGCTGGTCCATCAGCCGAGCCGCGCCGCCGACGTCGAAACTCAGCTGCAGCTCAGCTCGCGTCAGATTCAGGTGGGCGAGGAACTGACGATTCAGTTCACGCTGATGTCCGAGAACCAATTTCAGGCCACCAATGCCCGCCTCGCGCTGCCGGCCGGGATGCAGGGGCAGGGGCCGAGCACCAGCTCGCGCACGCAGATGTCGATTTCGGGCAATGGCCAGATGCAGCGGCAGACCGGAGTGACGCTGAGTTGGTCGGTGACCGCAGCCAAGCCCGGCAGCTACCGCGTCGGTCCGGCGAGCGTGGAAGTCGATGGGCGCCGCTACCAGAGTCAGCCGGTCTCGATCGAGGTGCTGCCCGCCGGCAGCCGCGGCGGCGCGCCGCGACCGCTCGGGCGCGGCATTCCGTTTTCGTTCGACCCTTTCAGCGGCCTGGGCATGCCACGCTTCCCCGGCTTCCCCTTCGGCGACGACGACCAGACAGAGGAAGAGCCGCGCATCCCCGCCGCTCCCCCCGAATATCAGGTCGAGCACGCGCCAGACCCAACCGCGTTTTTGAGAGCGCGCGCGACGCCACGCAAAGTGGTGATTGGGCAGGCCGTCTCACTGAAGATCTACGGCTATGGCTCGCAAGGCACCTACGCCGAGGTGAGCTCGAACGAGCCGAGCCGCGAAGGATTCCTGGCATTCGACGTCGACGGCGGGCCGAACGCGAACACCGCGGTGCCCGTACCGATCGACGGCAAGGTCTGGCTCGCTCACAAAACGCGCGAAATGGTGCTGTTCCCGATCCGCACCGGAACCCTGCGCATCGGGTCGATGCGCATGGGTTTCCAGGGTCGTGGCTACGCGCCGACACCGGGCGCTCTCGGCTTGATGCGAGAGAGCCCGCCCATCGACATCACCGTGGTCGAACCGCCACTCGCTGGGCGACCTGCCGGGTATCACCTGGGCGACGTGGGTCAATACACCCTGACCGCGCGCGTCGACCCGCGCAGCATCAAACAGGGCGAGGCGATCTCGGTCATTGCAAGGCTCGAGGGCACCGGCAACGTGCCGAGCAAATTGCAGATTCCCCAGCAAAACGGCGTGGATTGGCCCGAGCCCACGGTGATCGACAAGCTGGACGCCGACGCGGGCAAGGTCAGTGGCTCGCGCACGTTCACGTTCGTGGTGCGGCTCGATCGGCCAGGCAACATCGAGCTCGGAGACATCACCCTTCCCTATTACGACGCGGATCAACAGCGCTACCAGATCGCGCGCGCCGCGCTGGGCACCATCGAGGTCAAACCCGATCCGACAGCCGCGCAGACAGCGAGCGCGCAGGTTAGCTCGGACGACCGGCTGCGCGGGCTGCTCGCACCACGCAAGCAACTGGGGCCGTTCCAGACCGCATCCACGCCGTTGAGCGAGAACAGCGGCTTCTTCGGCTTGCTGTTACTGGGACCCTTCTCGGTGCTCGCCGGAACCGGGCTGCTACGAGCTAGCAAGCAGCTCGCGCAGCGCCTGGGCGCTAGCCGCGCGACGCCCGCGCGGCGCGCGATCAGCGAGCTCGAAGCGGCGCGCGAGAAAGCGCGCAGCGGAGACCTCGGCGCGACCAGCGCTGCTTGTGAGCGCGCGCTGCATCTCGCCCTGGAGGGTGCAACCGGGCTCAAGGGCCGCGGCGTGCTGCGCAGCGAGCTCGGCTCGCTGTTGGTCGAACGCGGGCTTTCGCAGAAGAACGCGGACGAAGCCGTCAGTCTCTTGGAGGCTCTGGAACTCGCTCGCTTCGCGGAAGGCCAGGCCGAAAACGAAGCCCAAGCGCTGTTTCTCCGCGCAGAAGTGCTGGTGAGCTCGCTCGTGCGAGGCAAGCTCGGATGAGATCTTGGGGCGCTATCCTGGTCGTTGCTGCGCTGCTCACGGGCGGGCCTGCGCTCGCCGCCAGCGACGCCGCGCCCAACGCCATTCTCGCTGCCGCGGTGGCTTCGACCGAGCGCGGCGCGTTCGACGAGGCGGTCGACCAGCTGGAGTTGCTGGCCGACAGTGGGTTCGTGCACCCGGACGCGAGCTACGCGCGCGCCTACGTGTACGTCGAGCGCGCGCGTTCACGCGCCAAGCGCCCCGGCGACTTGGGTCGCGCGGCCGCGGCGCTCGAGGAATCGCTACTGCTGCGCCCCGACGAAGCGGTCGAGCACGCGCTCGTCACGCTGCGTTCCGAAATTGCGCGCCTACGCGCGCGCGAAGGCAACGCGCCCGTGCTGCAACGTCCGTCGCTCGGCCGCGCGGTCGCCGGGCTAGCGTCCGAAAACCTCTGGGCAAACGTGGCCGCGCTCGGCTCGACGCTGGTTACCGTGGGCTTGGCGCTCTATCTCGCGGTCAAGCGACGTGCTGCCGAGATCGCCGGCGCCACGGCCATCGTGGTCGGCTTGGTCTTCGGGCTCTCGGGCGCTTCGTTGGCCTTCGCGGCGCGTCATTATCGTCTCACCTCTCGTCCCGCGGTCGTGGTGGTGCCCGAGGCCCGCTTGCTCGACGCCGACGGGCGGGCGCTCGCCGTCCGCGCCCCCAATCCTAGCGCCGTGCAAGAGGGCTCTCTGGTCTACGTGCGCGAGCAACGCGAGGGGCGCGCGCACGTGGAGTGGGGCGCGGTGGAAGGCTGGGTTACCGCCTCGCAGCTGCGCCTGTTGCAAACGCCATTCACCGGGCCGCGCTGAGCGCCCCGCCTCACGGGGGCCAGCCGCGACCAACGCCCCGCGACGGAACGCCTCGCGTAACAAGCGCGCCGGGCGCTCGTTGACGCCCGCGACCCTGCGAGGCAAGACTCGAACCAATTCGTTTTCGGCACGGGAACAATGCTCGGGTCTCACTGTCTGGCCTAGGAGACACGATGAAGGACGATGACTCCGGAGTGTTCGCGCCTTGAGCCATCCGCTACGCCTGATCCTGCTTTCGTTGGCTTCGGCCTGCGCTCCGAGCCAAGCCCCGCTCGTTGCGAAAGCCCCGACCAGCGAGGCGCCCAACGCAACCCCGTCACCGCCTCCGAGTGCCTCGACGCCGGGCACGACCCCATCAACGCCCGCGCCCACCAATCCGAGCGCCAGCATCCCGTGCGGCGGGCTCGGCTGCCTTCGCTTCCGATCGACCGAAGCAGCGTTCGAGCATGTTCTCTCGGAGAGGCCGCTAGTGCTGGCGCTGGGCGAGGCCCACGCCCAAAAGGGCACCGAGGCGATTCCCTCGACCGCGAAGCGCTTCGCGGAACAGCTCTTGCCGCGGCTGGTCGGTCGCGCCCGAGCGCTCGTGGTCGAGCTGCTCGTGTCCGACGGGAAGTGCGGGGGCCAAGTCGAACAACGCGTGGCGGAACAGCAACGCCCAGTCACCGAGAACCAGGCCGCATCGAATCAAAATGAGTTTCTGACGTTGGCTCAGCAATCCAAGGCGCTCGGCATCGTGCCGTACCCACTGCGCCCCACCTGCGACGAATACCGCGCCATCACCGGCGCGGGCGCGGGCGATATCGATCGCATGCTGACCACGGTGCGCGACGCGAGCCTGCGCACCCTGAACGGTCTGCTCGACACGGCGTCAAATTCAGCAGAACCGGGCCTTATTTTGGCGTACGGCGGCGCGCTGCACAACGACCTCTCGCCCCGCTCTGGCCGTGAGTCGTGGTCTTTTGGCCCCGCGCTTCGTGAGCGAACCAACGGCCGTTACGTCGAGCTCGACTTGATCGTGCCCGAATACGTGAAAGACACCGAGAGCTGGCAGGCGTTTCCCTGGTACAAGGAGTACCAGACCGCGTCTCACACCGAGGAAACCTTGCTCTACTCGCCTTCCCCGTCCTCGTTCGTGCTCATCTTTCCGAGGTTCTCGCCGTGAAGGTCGAACGCTTGGTCGGCCCCATCCGCACCTACGCCTGGGGCTCGCATCACTTCATTGCGAATCTACAGGGCCGGCGCGCGCCGACCGCCGAGCCAGAAGCCGAGCTCTGGCTCGGCGCGCATCCCGGCGCCCCGTCGGAAGTGGAGGACGTGGGCCAGCGCACGCTGCTCAACGATTTCATCGACGAAGACCGCGAGCGGGCGCTAGGTGCCAGAGTCACGGCGCGTTTCGACGGTGAGCTACCATTCTTGCTCAAGGTGCTCGCTGCGGCCCAGCCACTTTCGCTGCAAGCTCATCCGAGTCGCAGCCAGGCCGAAGACGGCTTTGCGCGCGAGCAAGCCGCCGGTATTCCGATCTCCGCGGCCGAACGCAATTACAAAGACCGAAGCCCGAAGCCCGAGCTGATCGTGGCGCTCACCCCCTTTTTCGCGCTTTCCGGCTTTCGCCATCCCGCGACCACGGCCCAGCTGCTGCGCGCACTCGAGGTTCCCGAGCTCGAGCCGACCATTGCGCACCTGGCCGAGCCCGAGCCGAGCCGCGCGCTGAGCGACGCCTTTTCCAGCCTGATGACGCTGAGCCCCAGCGAGCGCAGCGCGCTCGCGCTGAAGACTTTGGAAGGCGCCAAGCGCCAAGCCGAGATAGCTGGCCCGTTCCAAAAAGAGTTCGCATGGGCGGTTCGGCTCGGCGCGCTCTACCCCGGCGACATCGGCATCGTCGGCGCATTGCTGCTGAACCTGGTCGAGCTCGCACCGTTCCAGGGCATCTTCCTACCCGCGGGCAACCTGCACGCTTATCTCGAAGGTTCGGGCATCGAGATCATGGCCGCGTCCGACAACGTGCTGCGCGGCGGGCTCACGCCCAAAGCCGTCAACGTCCCCGAGCTCTTGCGCGTGCTCGACTTTTCCGAGCTCGCTCCAAAACCGCTAAGCCCGCGCGTGCTGGCGAGCGGCGAGCGGGTGTATGAGACGCCCAGCGAGGAATTTCGCCTGTCGTACGTCCCGGTCGAAGGAACCGTGGCGCTCACCGCGCGCGAAAGCCCTGAAATCGTGCTGGTGACCGCGGGAGAGCTGAACCTCGAGTCCTCCACCGGTTCGCTCGCGTTGCTTTCGGGCGACGCCGCGTTCATCCCCGCTTCCGAGCGCGGCTACGTCTTGCGCGGTACCGGTACGGCGTTTCGCGCCACCGTGGGCGAAACCACGAGCTAGCCCTAGCTAAGGTGACGCCGAGGCGGCGACTTCCGGCTCTTCCTCGGGCTCTGGGCAGCGTTCGCCGGTGTAGCCCTTCTCGCCCTCCGGCACGCGGCATGGGTGCACTTCGACGCGCCTCGCCTTCGGCTTGTATGTAACCTTGCGTCGCTCTTCCTTCTTCGTGCCGTCCGGGAAGTGCAAAATACGGGCGACGATCACCGACCAGCCAATCATTCCGGCCTGCACGGTGTGCTCCTTGTCTGGGGCCACTTGCGGGTTCGGGATGATCTCGAGCGGCGGCTTCACGATGTTCTGGCGCGGCGAGACCTTGGCCTCGACCTTGCGCCCGCCGTTGTCACCGAAGATGCGCACCGTGATGCTGGTCTTGTCGTACTTCATGTCGAACAGCATCCCGGCTTCAGTGTCGTTCTTGAAGATCAGGTCGGGCTTCGGATAGCTGAGAGTCGCCTCGTGACCCATTGGATAGCGAGTGAACCAATAGGTGTGCGGTTGGCGCTCGATGATGTCGTAGCCGCCGTGAAACAGTGCGTTGAACATCGTGGTCGCGAATTGGCTGATGCCGCCGCCGATCGTCTCCACCATTTCGCCTTCCTCGATGGTCGGCGCAGGAACGAAGCCATTCTTGGTGGTGCGCGGCCCCACCACCGCGTTCACCGACAGGGTCTCGCCGGGCTTCACGAGCAGGCCGTTCAGCAAGTCGGCGATGCGGTGAATGTTCTCGACGCGGCGCTCGCAGCAAGGGTGCCGCGTGGTGAATTTGCTGACCAACCCGCGAATCCCGAGCGCCCTCGCCTGCTCGCTCGTCAATGGCGGTTCGCTGCGGCGCTCGAGCGGGAGTGGACCTGTGCGGCTCGCGTCGCGCGCAGCGCTGAGCGCCGCAGCGGCAAGCGCGGTTGGCGACAGGCGCCGCTCGACTTGGCTCGGCACGACTTCCACGTGGTCCGTCGCATCGATTTGGAAGCGTGCGGCCTTGGCTTCTTGCTCCACCTGCGCGCGCCGCTCCCCCAAGCCTTCGAGCAAAGCCTCACCGTCCAGCTGAATCTTCGGCTCCTCACCGGGTCGTTCGGGCTCAGCGACGCGTAGCGCCTGAGTCAACTCGGACGGCGACAGCGTGAGCTGGCGCGCCGATTCGGCGTCGCTGAGCACGACTTCCGCGCGACCCAGCGCTGCCGCGCTCTCGACCAGGCGATCGATGGTCGCGCGCGTCACGCTCGGCTCGGCGCGCACCGTCGGCAAGCTCAGCGCGCGTTCGCCCAGCCCGAGCGCACGCTGCAGTCGCGCGCGCGCCTGCGTGCGCTCGAGGCGCTGGCCCGCGCGCGGGTAGTCGGGCACGATTTTGCCCTGCTCCCGCCGAAAGCCGCCCGGGAAGGGCAGCTCGAGGCTCGCCTTCTCCAGCTCAGCGAGCTTCGCCTCGAGGCGAACCGCATCGACCGCCACTTGCCAGTCGAGCTCCTGACCGTTTCCGAACACGCTCGGCAACCAAGCGCCGAGCCGCGCGATGACGTTCTTGCTGCGCCGCTCGTTCAGCGCGCGCGTGAGGCTCGCGCGCACGTCGATCTTCAAGCCAGCATCGGCCGGCAGAACCTGAAAATGCTTACCCGCAATGTCGACGTCGAGCGCGGAGCGCGCCCGCACGCCGATGCGGCTCTCGAGGTCATGCGCTGCACGTTCGAGCGACCAGTGCGAAAGCTCGAGCCCGAGCGCGCGGGTCCCGCGCGGAAGACCGCTGCCGAGCAGCTCATCGCTCACGAACGCGCCGAGCAGCAAAGTGACCAACAGAACCAACGCGCTCACGCCCAGGCGTCGCGGGGAGACCCGCGACCAAACGGTCTGCGGCGACTCACTCGCGTGCTCTTCGTCCGGGCTTTCTTCGTTTTCCGATGACTCAGACACGGGTCGCCATGGAAGAAATGAGGGCTGAAGTCGTGACAGAATTTCGCACGGAATTTTCCCGTGTAGCGCCGATCCGCCGACCCTGCCCGACATCTCGAGCATCGTGGATCGTGCTCGTCTGATCGCGCCGAGCGAGAGGGTTCGTGCCTTCCGGGCCCGAGGGGCTTATCACAGCGCGCGCGCAGCGTGAGCGCGTCGATTCGCTCATTCGACGCATGTTTGGCTGGCGCTGGTGGGCCCTCACAGGCCCCCCATCAAATCCCCCCATGGCTGAGCGGGCGTGCTACATGTTGCGTTGTCGTGTGGGTCCGTCGTTCGGCCATTCGCCCGGTTCCTTCGTACGCGTCGGTGTCAGCGCAAGCGCTCGAAGCAGTACGTGACGAGCTCGCTGACGACGACGAAGAGGCGCGGGCGCAGCTGGATGACGCCTTCGAACGCTTCGAGCGCGCCCAACCTTCGCTCGCAGCCTACGTGGCCGAAACCCTCGGTCGCCCGCTCGACGAGACCGCGCTTGCGCTCGGCTATTTCCTGGCGTTAACGGTCTGGTTGGCGTTCGACCGCGCGCACAGCTCGCACATGAACGAGGTCACGGAGGAAGAGCTGGTCGCGACCGAAGAGCTTCTCACCTTGGACGAAGAGCTGCGCCGCGCCGATCCAGCGGAATCGCTCGATAGCGACGACGTGATCTCGATGGAGCAGCCACACGTCGTCGCGTTCGTGCACGAGCACATCGACGGCACGCTCGACGCGCACGCCGAGGAAATCGACGTGGACGACGTACACTCGGTCTACCGCGTGGTGCTGGTGGAGATCCTGGCGCTGTCCTACGCCGTGCGCCGTCCGGACGGCTTCCCGGTGTCGAAGACCGAGCTGCTCGCCTAGGGCGACGCGCTCTACTTCGCGGGCGCCGCTGCCGCGTCCGCCGCGGCCGGGTCCTCGCCAAACATCAGCACGCGATTGCGCCCCGCCTTCTTGGCCGCGTACAGCGCTTGATCGGCTTGCTCGATAATCTGCTTGGTCATGCCGGCGCAGCCTGGTCCACACACGCTCGCGACCCCGAAGCTCGCGGTCACCGTGAACGGCCCTTGCGGCCCGTCCATCTGGGTCTTCTCGAGCGCTTTGCGAATGCGTTCGGCCGCCAGCTTGGCGCCGAATGCGTTGGTCCCGGGCAAGATCAGCACGAACTCTTCGCCGCCATAGCGCGTCGCCAGGTCCCCGGTGCGCAGATTGGCCGAAATCGCCTTGGAAAAGCGCTTCAATACCTGGTCGCCCACCGGGTGGCCGAAGCGATCGTTGACCTGCTTGAAGTGATCGGCGTCTGCGATCACCACCGACAGATAGGTCTTGTCACGATCCGCACGCGCCAGATCGCGAATCAACGCTTGTTCCAGCGAACGCTTGTTGGCAAGCCCGGTGAGCGCGTCGGTGTGCGCCATGCGCTCCAACGCGTCGTTGGCCTCGGCCAGCCGTCGCGTGAGCTCTTCCTTCTCTTCCAGCAGCACTTCCAGCCGGCGCACCACCGCCTCGTAGCTATTGGTGAGCTCCACCAAGCCACGGTTCACGTCGACCAGCATGCTCTCGTAAGTCTTCTGGTCGCCGACCTCGCGCTCGAACGCGGAGCTCGCCGCGGTCACCAGCTCGGGGATACGCTTCACGATCGCAGTGAAGTCGTCCTCCTTCAGGCCGATTCGACTGCAGGCGTCCAACGCCACCCCACGCGCCTGCGTGACGTCGCCACACTCCCAAATCCCCGCAATGCGCTCAGCCACCCACGCGACGCGACCGACCACCGTCGCCGGCGGCTCGACATCGTGATGGCAGCGAATTGCTTCGATGGTCGCTTCCGGCAAGCCGAACGCCTGCCCGAGCTCTGCGCCACGTACTGGATGCTCGGCCAAGCCAAACGCGCGCTCGAAGAGCAGCCGATCGCTAGCTGGGGCACGCGCCACTTGCACCGCGCTGCCCAAGTCCTCCCGAGCGCGCGCGAGCAACCCCACTTCCAAAAACAGCCCGACCGTAAAGTAGGTGTCCCGGTCCGACTCGCCCAACCTTTCGGCCAAGAGCTGCGAGGCGATCGCGCGACGCAATGAGTTCGCCAGCAGCGTCTCGCTCCCGTTGCCCATCGGCAGCATGTCCGAGAGCGCGAGGCTCATGCCCAGGCTACGCAGACCGCGGACCCCGAGCAGTGAGGCAGCCTGCCGCACATCGCTCACCCGGCGGGCGACGCCAAGCGCAGCACTATTAACGAAGGCGATGATCTTGAGAGCGAACGCCGGGTCCTGCTCGGCCATGTGCGCGAGCGACGCAGGCGACGCCTCGGGCTTCAGCGCTTCTCGCACGATTTGCAGCGCTGCCACGGACAGCGGCGAATCCATTCCGGGTAGAGCGGAAACGGTCGAGCTCATAGCGAAACCGATGCGGCAGCGAATCGCACGGCAAACGGGGTAACGGCCCCGAGCCTCACCTGCTTAAACCGAAGCAGAGCTAACGCGATGCGGCACCTTCATCACGTCTTGGTGTGGGAGGCGGTGCGCAACTCGTGCGCGGCCTGCAACCGTTCCCCGATCAGGCGCCGCAGGGCTGCCAGATCGTAGCGCGACGGACGGTCGTCCGAGAGGTTTGCCACGTCCTGAGCGATTCCGTCCACGATTTCGCGCGGGCGGGCCGGCACCTTGAGCGCGTCACCCAGCTTGGCTAGCGCCTCGGTCTCGGCGGGCGACACCTCCCCATCCAGGCGAGTCATCCAGGACGCGACGGCATAGACGAACAACCGGTCCTCTTTCGAGAGATTCTTCCGATCGATCACCTCGAGCGAGACCGGCTCCTTCGTTGCCGCTTCGATCTCCGCGATCTCCTCGAGCTCGAGCCCTTCTTCCAAGGCCGTGCGAACGATGGCGTCCGCCTCTTCTCGATCCAACTTGCCATCGGCCCAACCGACCGCCGCCAGCGCAATGTAGACGTCGCGACCAAGACGCGCCTTCATGGTGACTCCTCTCACTTTGCGAACCCAAGACTATACTAAGCTTTCGACCAAGGCAGAAGCCGTGACCGTGACAGTGCTTTATTTTGCGTCCGCTCGCGACCTCGCGGGAACTTCCGAAGAAAAGCTCGAGCCGCCCGAGGGCGTGCGCACACTTCGGCAGCTTGCCGTGCATCTCGCGCTCCGCCACCCCGCCCTCGCGGGCGCCATCGAGCGGATGCGCATCGCGCGCAACGAGGCCTTCGCCGAGCTGGAAGACCCGTTCGCGAACGGCGACGTGATCGCGCTAATCCCCCCGGTTTCCGGCGGCTGAGCGGCCCGCCGGGGCAGCTTTGCTGCGCCCCCGCCGAGTGTGCGCAGCTAGCCCGTTGACGGCCCGCTGAAGATCGACGCATGGGCTGAATGCCATGCCCGCTCCGGTACCCTCGCTCCACCGCATTGGCGTGGATGAAAACGGCCTGGGCGCGCAGCTCGGCCCGTTGGTCGTCACGGGCGTCCTGGCGCGGGTCGACGAGCGAGGCGCCCGCACGCTGAGCCGCCGCTTGCCGAAGTCTTTGCGAGCCGATCTCGACGACTCCAAGCGTTTGGTGTCGCACGCCGACGTCAGCTTGGGCGAAGCTTGGGCCCGCGTCCTCAGCGACGAGCGCGCCGACAGCCCCGACGCGCTGCTCGACCAACTCCTGCTCGAGGATCGCCCCGCTCGCACCGCCCCGTGTCCGAACCACGTCGCGCCGCAATGCTGGTCCGCGAGCACCGAGGCCTTCACGGCCGACTCGAAGCTGTGCGATCGCGTGCGCGCGCATCGACGCACGCTAGCCGAACGCGGCGTCACGCTCGTCGCCGTGCGCTCCAGCGTCTGGTGCACCAAACGCTTGAATGAAGCGCGAGCCCGCGGCATCAACCGCTTCGTCGCCGATCTTCACGCCATGGAAGGCCTGCTCTTGAGCCTGCGCAAAGAAGCCGGCAGCAACGTCAACTGCGTTTGCGGCAAGGTCGGCGGCATCGGCGCGTACGGCAAGTTCTTTGGCCCGCTCTCGGGTCACCTGCACACCGTGCTCGACGAAGGCCAGGCGAAGAGCTCTTACTACTTTCCCACGGTCGGCGAAGTCGCCTTCGTCCGCGACGCCGATGCCGCCGATCCGTTGGTCATGCTCGCGTCGCTGGTCGGCAAATACCTGCGCGAGCTATTGATGGCGCGCGTCGCACGCTTTTATCCAAGCGCGTTCGACAGCGAGGCGCCGCCGAGCGGCTACCACGACCCGATCACGCAGGCCTTCGTGGACGGCACCGCACTCATCAGGCGTCGCCAAAAGGTCCCCAGTACCTGCTTCGTGCGCGACCGCGACCCAGTCGAGACGTCGAAGCCGGAGCGTGCGGTGCCCCGCCCCGCATGAGCGAAAATACCGAACCTTCTCCGCGCATCGTCTCGGCACCACTGGCGCCCGCGGTAGCCCGCTTCGGCACGCCGCTGGCCCTGGGCATGGGCTTACAGACCGCGTTCAACCTGGTCGACGCGTACATCATCGGTCGGCTGCAGCCCGAGCTCGCTGGCTCGGCCCTGGGCGCGATCGGCATTTGCGACCAACTGGCCGCGCTCGGCAGCATCGTCAGCTACGGCCTGACCGTCGCTAGCGGGGCGTTACTCAGCCGTTACCAAGGCGAAGCCGACCCGGTCGGCGTACGGCGCATCGCCATTCAATCTCTGCTGCTCGTGCTCGCGCTGTCACTGCTGTTTGCGGCCGTTGGCGTGCTGGGTGCGCCCTGGCTCATCCACGACGCCGTAGGCGCGAAGGGCGCCGTCGCCGCGCTCAGCGTGCCTTACCTGCGCGTGATGATGGGCGGCAGTTTCACGATCTTCCTGCTCCTACATCTGACCGGCATTCTGCGCGCCATCGGTAGCAGCAAGACACCGGTCGCGTTGCTGGTCGGCGCGAACGTCCTGAACCTGGTGCTGGCCATCCTGCTCGTCTACGGCCCCGGCCCCGCGCCGGAACTATTCGCCTGGGGACCTCCGCTGGCAGCGCGGCTCGGCTTGCCGCGCATGGAACTGCAGGGCGCTGCCTGGGCAACGCTGATTGCGCGCGCCGTCGCCATATTACCCTTGGGAGTTATTGTTGCACGCCGCTTCGACCTACTGGGAAGCGTCCGGCGCTTCATCCCAGACCTGGCCTTGCTGCGCCGAATCGCGAACCTCGCCTGGCCTTCCAGCGCGCAGCTGGTGGTGCGCATCGTGGCCATGCTCTTCACACACGCCTTGGTTGCGCGCGCCTTCACCACCCTCAGCGATCAAACCGCGACCACCGCGCTCGGCATCGTCTTCCGCCTCGAAACCATGGCCCTGTTCGTCGGCCTGGGCTGGGGCAGCGCGGCCCAGACCTTCATCGGCCAAAACTTGGGCGCCGGGCAGCTCGACCGCGCCAAGCAGAGCGGCTGGTACGCCGCCCTCTTCAACGCGCTGATGATGGCGGCTCTCGTAGTCATCTACTACTTGTTCGGCGCCCAAATCATCTCGCTGTTCGACGACGACCCCCGCATCCTCGACGTCGCACTTTCCTACATCCGCTGGGTCGGCCCGAGCTACGTCGCGCTCGGCGTCGGGGTCGTGCTCGGCTCGGCCATCCAGGGCGCCGGAGCCACGCGCCAGGCACTCAAGCTCGACGCCCTGGTCGTGCTGCTGATCCAGCTTCCGCTGAGCGCGTTCGTCGTTAGCAAGGCCAAGACCCCGATCGGCCTCTGGCAAACCGTCGCACTCACCTACGTCGCCTTCGCACTCGTGCACGCCTACAGCTACTCGAAGGGCAACTTCCTCCGCCACCAAGTGGCGGTGACAGTCAGCGAGAAGTAACGCCACGCCGGCCGGTTCCGCGTTACGTCAGCGCGCACCCGATGGAACGGACAATGCGAGAATTTCCCCGACGACGGAGCGCGCGATCGACTCACCGAGAGAAGCCGACGTGGTTTCCGAGCTACCATAGATACGTCCCTCGTAGCGCCTGACGTAGGCAGGCTCCCAATCCCCCTCCCGCAAGACTTCTACGACTAGTTTGTAGTTGCCATAGGCGCCCACGTCCACGCCCGACTCCGTCACCGTGAATGGAACGAACACGGGTGCAAACGCGCGCGCCATACGATCACCCACCTCCCACTCTTCGATCAGAATCTCGATCCGAGGCGGATGCGGCTGGTCGGACTCGCTAGTGAAGAGTCGGCTCTCCACGCCTTTCGCCTTCAGTCGGTCGGTGATCGACTCAATCAAGGCCAGCGTTCCGCCCAAGTCCTCTTGCTCGGAGGCTTTCGAAGAAACACGAAGCCAGAGCGCCACTGGCTTTCGCACCTCCTGCCCCAGCAACTTCGGCGGCCCATCTCTGAGCAAGCACGCGGAAAGGAACAGCCCAGGCGCAAACAGAAGCGGACGGAGCCCCGCACGCAAAGCGAACGACGACTTGCCGCCGCTCGCGTTCGCGAACCATCCCATTCGGGGACTTTAACGAAAGGCGCGAGAAGCCTCAAGCTTCTGTTCGCTGACTCGTCGACACCATCCGAAGTCTGCTCCTCCGCAATGGGCAGCAGCCATGATACCGTCCATTCGTGACCTCGGACGCTGCCACGCTGCTCCGAACCGAGCCGGCCGAAACGCTCGGCAGGCGCGCTTTCCGGCGGGACTTCTGGGAGTTTTTGGTGGTCGGCGGCGGTTCGCTCGTGCTGCTGCCGGGCCTCTTTCTGTATCGAAAACAGGCCGGGCTCGACGACGCCGAGGCGTGGGTCGGTTGGGCCGCCTTCCAAGCGGCGATGATCATCAACAACCCGCACTTTGCGGTGACCTACCTGCTCTTTTATCGCGACGCGAAAGAGCGTGCGTTCGGGCGTAGCGTCGCGAACGCGCAGCGCGCGCGTTACTGGGTCGCGGGTCTCGTGGTGCCGCTGCTACTCGCCGCTTGGGTGACGAGCGCACTCGCGGACCACAGCGCACGCCAAATGGGCTTCCTGATCCAGCTGATGTTTTTCTTGGTCGGCTGGCACTACGTCAAGCAGGGGTTCGGCGTCGTCACCGTGCTCTCCTTGCGCCGTGGGTTTCGCTTCGACCAAAGCGAACGTCGTGCCCTGCTCGCCCACTGTTTTGCTTCGTGGCTGTACGGGCGAACCAACCCCCACGATCCCGGGCGGCCCGCCGTGGTCGACGACGTGCTTTACACGTCGCTGCCGCACCCACACGGGCTGGACACGATCACCCGCGGCGCGTTCGCGCTCAGCGCGGCGTTCCTCGCTTTTACGCTCTGGCGCCGTTTCCGGCACAGCCACAAGCGGCCTCCGCTCGTCCCGCTACTCGGCTTTCTCATCACCGTTTGGCTGTGGACCGCGTTCTCGCGCCTCGATCCGCTGTTTTCCTACGTCATCCCAGCGCTGCACTCGCTCCAATACCTCTATTTCGTCTGGCTCTCGCGCCGCAACCAAGCACTCGCGCAATCGGGGCCACCCGCCTTCCGCTCGGTCGCTGGCAGCGTGCTCGCGCTCGCGGCTTCGGCCATCGCGCTCGGCTGGTTACTCTTTCGCGCCTTGCCCACCGCCCTCGACGGCTATCTCGTGCTCTGGGACGCAATCGATCCTCTTGGCACCACGCCGTACCTCGCCGGCATCACCGCCTTCGTCAACATCCACCACTACGCGATGGACGCGGTCATCTGGCGTCGCGAAATGCCTGAAGCCCGCTACCTGCTAGACGCCTAAAGCGCCATCTTCTTTTGGGGGCCCACACTGAAAAGAGCGCGCTACCCGGCGCGACTCGCCTCAAGGCAACGCGGCTCGGCGCTCCCGGTCCTAGCAGCCGCGCCGGGCCGTCTCTGCGACGCCGCCGACCGCGCCGAAGTTAAGGGGTATCATGCGTCAAGGTTGCGGAGCGGCGGTCGTCATGGTTCCTCTCGCGGAGGAGTCGACCAGAGGTGACGAGGAGTCCGTCGCCATAACGGGACCAATGCTGCCAGACAGAACGTCGCAAAGCGTCGAGAATAGCGAGGAAGCACGCGCCTTTCTTCAGGCCCGGGTCGCGCTGTTTTGGAAGGTCATCTGCTTCATCATGCTGTTCGCCAGCGTGCTGGGCGCGGTCGGCGCATTCAAGCACCCCGGCGCAGACCTGATCGTCGACGTAGCTCTCGCCGGCTTCGCCGGCTTGTGCTGGTGGCTGTGCCGCAGCCGACGGCTGTCCGTTCGGTCATCGCGCACGATCGAGGGCGTCGGTCTCGTTCTGTTCTTTGGCGGAGCCTCGCTGCTCGGGCGCTACGTATTGGTCGGCTTCGCTCGAGAGCGATCGCTGACGACCGTCGAGGGAGCGCTCATGGCAGACGCATACCTGGCCATATTGGGCCTGGTCGGCGCTGCGCTCATGATCGTCGTTCGCGCTGCGCTGATCCCTTCCTCTCCTCGCCGCACTCTCCTTTACACCGCGATGGTCGGCGTTCCGGTCATCGGAACGCCGTCTTTCCTGGTCCCGTTGGCACAAGGTGGCTTCGCTATTCGCGCCCTCGATTCCGGCGCTTTCCCCTGGCTGCCCGCGGGTCTCGCGATCGTGTGGAGCTTCGTGATCATTACCAGCACGGTCATCTCCCGGGTGATCTACGGGCTCCGCAAGGAGATCCGCGAAGCGCGTAAGCTCGGCCAGTACGTGCTCGAACACAAGATCGGTGAAGGCGGAATGGGCGAAGTCTATCGCGCGCGCCACGGCATGATGCGCAGACCCTCCGCACTCAAGCTGCTCCGCCCCGACCACGTTACCGACAGCAGCCTCGCTCGCTTCGAACGGGAGGTGCAGTTGACCGCGCGGCTCACCCACCCCAACACCATCACCCTCTTCGACTATGGGCGCACCGACGACGGCGTTTTCTACTACGCGATGGAGCTCCTCGACGGCGAAAACCTACAGCGTCTCGTCGAGGTCTTCGGCCCGCAGCCGGAGGGCAGAGTGGTGCGGATCCTCACGATGGCTTGCGGCGCGCTCGCAGAAGCGCACGCCATCGGGTTGATCCATCGCGACATCAAACCCGCCAATATCATGCTGTGCACGCAAGGCGGCGAGCGCGACGTCGTGAAGTTGCTCGATTTCGGCCTGGTCAAGCAGCTCGCGGTCGCTGGCGAAGCGGACGTGTCGGTGGCCGGCACCTTGACCGGCACCCCGCTTTACATGGCACCAGAGTGCATCCTCGCACCCGACTCGGTCGACGCGCGGACGGACATCTACGCGCTCGGCGCGGTCGCCTACTTCCTGCTGGCGGGCGGGGAAGTGTTCAAAGGCGAGTCGCTCGTCGAGGTGTGCAGCCGACATCTTCATCAAGCCCCAGATGCGCTGGCGGAGCGAGGCGTGACAGTCTCGGCCGAACTCGAGGCGGTCGTGCGCGCTTGTCTCGAGAAGAGCCCAGACCTGCGCCCACGCAGCGCCGTCGAGCTTCGGCGACGGCTCGAAGCGTGCGCCGTCGAACCCTGGGATGGCGAACGCTCGCAAAACTGGTGGCTCGAACATCAAGCCGCGCTCGACACCGGCTCAGCTCACAGCGCTGGGGACGCGCGCGTCATGGTGGTCGACGGTCGCTCGCGGGCGGACTAGGGCGCGACGATTCGTCCCGGTGCCCCGTTGGCCCCGGCAGCAGTGTGACAGCTCGCGCAGTTGGTTTCCGCCTGCGTGCGCGACGTGAGCATGCTCGTGGTCTTCCCGCCGCGGCTCACCTCGGCGGTGTACGGGAACGCGATCGAGCCGATGCTTGCGTCGCTGTAGAAATTCCCGTTCCCGTTGGTGGTAAGATCGATCGTCTTGCCGTCCGCCCCTTTGATGCGAACGATGACGTCGGAAACTCCGGCGCAGTTGGTGTCATCGTGAGACGCCGACATCACGGTTCCGGCGAAGGTGAAATGCGGCCCGTCGTAGTCGGAGTGACATTGAATGCAGTTACCGCCGGGCTCCATCAACGCAGATTCACCTTCGTCCACGGCATGCGTCGAGCACACCGCGGGAGGCGTGCCGAGATCGGGGCCGCCGCAAGCCGTCGCGAATGCGACGGCACCGAGAACGGCCAGCACGGGAAACACACGGAAAGAAACGTTCACCGGTCACCTCATGCGCACGACTTAAACTGAGCGCGCCGTAGGGAATGGTTCCGTGAGTCGAGAAAAACCAGGCACGCAGCGAGCAATTCGCAGCGCACCATTTCGGCCACCGTAACCCGGTTACTAGCGACCGTGCCCCGGGCCGATGATCTGCTCGAAAGCCTTGTCCGCGCTCCAGTCGGCCTTGACGTGCGGCAGATGGTGGCATTTTGGCGCGCATTGAGCACGGTCGGGCTTGGCGATGATGGCGAGCGGATCTTTGTTGTCCGAGACGTGCCGCGAACCGGGCCCGTGACACACTTCGCACTGCACGTTTTTTAAATCAGCCACATGGGTGACGGTCGAGCCGCCGGGCTTCTCGTACCCGGTGACGTGGCAGCCAACGCAGTCGAGGTTGAACTCTTTGAACTGACGCGAGAGCGTCGGATAAGCGACGGCATGCCGGGTCTTCAGCCAGAATGCGTGCTCTTCGGCGTGGCAATTGGCGCAAGTCTCGACGCCAACGTAGGACGCGGTCCCTTCCGGCGCAGCAGGCGGCTTGCGATCGGCAAAGGCCACCCGGTTGTGCTCGTTCACCCGCTTGTAATACTGGCCGAGCTCGGCATTGACGCGCGGGTCGCTGCCCAACCCTTCGCGCACCTCGACCCGTTCGGCGCGGTAGTAGCTGCCCTCGGGCTGGGAGCGCGCCTTGCTCAGCTCGGCGAGCTCTACCGTGAGCGCGGCCAAATCCTTGCGCCGCGCGGCGAGATCTTCGGCGCGTACCCCGCTCTTGCCTTCCGCTTCGCGAATGCGTGACTGGAGCTCGGCGATGCGCGCCTTGAGTTCGCCGCGACGCTCGGATGTTTCGTCGCCATTCTTGAACTCGAAGCTGCCGTTCTTGATGAACAAGTCCACGACGTAGAACGACTGCAGATGGTTCTGCGCTTCGACCACCAAGGTCTTGCCGATCAGCGCCGGAGGAGTGGGCGCATCGTTGCTTTCGCCCTGATCGATGCTCTTGCCGAGCACCACGACGTGGAACCCCGGCACCAGCTCGACCAAGCGCAGCGCTTCACCGCGCGGCATGGACAGCAGCGCGACGCGCAGGGCTACGCCTTGTTTCTCGAGCTCCTGCGCGGCGGCACGCAACTCGGGCAGCGGGTCTCGCGCCTCGAGTCCCTCGACGCGCGAGAGAGCCTTGGCCTGGCTGACCGCGGTCACACCCACGCGCAACCCGCCGACGCTGTACTCGGCGCTGCGGCGAATCCCGACACCGGAGGCCTGCAAATTGGCCGCAAGCAAGGCCGGACCGCCTTCGGACCAGCGAGCCAACGCGGCGGTTCCAGCGGCGAAATCGTTCACCGCGGGCGCCCAGGCGCGCAAGTTCATCTCACGCAGAGCGCGCGCGAGCGATTCCGCTTTCCACTCATCCTGAACACGACGCTCGGGCGCGAGGGTCGGATCCAAGAACAGCATCGGCCCAGCACCGAGCGCGAGCGTCGGCATGCCCCCTTGTGCGCGAAGGTAGGACGCCGCGTGATCGACGCCGCCGAGCATGTCCTTCACACAGCCGCAGGGCTCGAGCGCACCTGCCACACCGGAGAACAACAGTAGCCGCAGCGACGGCTTGGCAGGCGCTTCTGCCGCGGGCGGCGCAGGACGACAGCGACATCCGGCCCACCCACCGACCAGAGACAACGCGAGAGTGAGCACCCGGAGCCAGCGACCGGTTCCAGAAGAACGCGGCGAGCAAGTCGTGGTGGGAAGCCGCTTCGAGAGCGCGGGGCCGCGCATGCCGGGGCTGTTTAGCACGGTTTCCCAGGTTTCGTGAGCGCGCGCCGGTCTCCCACTTGGGCGTCTGCCACAATCCTCGCTTCTGCACTGAAACTAACGGCATAATGTAGATCGTGACCAGCGAGCAGCAGGGGCCGCGCCCCGACGCTCAAAGACCATTTGGGCCCTTCGTGCTCGAGCGAAGAATCGCCGTCGGCGGTAGCGCCGAAGTGTTTCTGGCTCGGCCAAAGGTCGGCACGGTTCCTGCGACGCGCCTGGTCGTGAAGCGCCTGCTGCCGAACGCACGGGAGAGCGGCTTCGATCTCTTGGAACGGGAAGCTGCGCTTCATCGAGCGGTGTCACACCCCAACGTGGTGACCGTGTTCGGCGCCGGGATGGTAGGCGAAGAGCCGTACCTGGCGATGGAATACGTGGACGGGGTGGATCTGTATCGGCTGCTGCGCCGCGCCGAAGCGGACCAACGCAGAATCCCGATTGGCCTCGGCATCTTCGTGGCGCGACGCGTGCTGGCCGCGCTCTCTGCCGTGCACTCCGCCAAGGATCCGAGTGGCGCGCCGCTCGCCATCGTGCACCGCGACGTGACCCCATCGAACGTTTATTTGTCGATCGAGGGAGAGGTCAAGCTCGGTGATTTCGGCATCGCGCGCGCCGAGCAGCACATGAAGCCGGCCGCTCCGGGCGGCGGTCTCAAAGGCAAGTTCGGCTACCTGGCGCCCGAGCAAGTCGCGGGGGAGCCATTCGATCACCGCGCGGATCTCTTCTCGCTCGCCGCGCTGCTCGGCGAAATGCTGATCGGTGAGCGCGTGTTTCCGGGCAGCGGCCAGCTCGCGGTGCTCCTGGCCATTCGCGACGCCAACATCGAGCCGCTGCGCAGCGCGGCGCCGTCGTTTCCACCGGGCTTGCTGACCGTGTGTGAAAAAGCGCTGGCGCGCGATCCGGATGATCGCTACGCGAGCGCGGAAGAGTTATCGATCGCGCTGTCCCCGTTCGAGCGACCTTCGGAAAAAGAGCTTTCGGCCAAGCTCGCGGAGTGGGTCACCTGGGCTCGCGACTCCTCGCAGTTCGCGCGCAAGCTGGAAGGGCAAATCCGCGAGTCGGTGAGCCGCATGCAGGCGGCCAAATCCACGTCCAGCAGCCAGGTGCGCGCGGTCAACCTGGTGGATACGTCGGCCCCGAGCGAAGCGCTCTCGCGCGTGCGCCGGCTGGGCGGGCAAATCTACGACAACGTCGCGTTCGCGAAGCTGATCGAAATGGTCGCCACCGGCGATCTCACGGGAGACGACGAGGTCGCCCTGATGGGCGCGGGCTTCCGCAAGATCCGCGACGTGCACGAGCTCTCGAGGCACCTCTTGCCCTCGACCACCGCGACAACAAACCGCGTGTTCGAGCCGGGCGCGCCCGATTATTCGGTGCTGCTCCGCGACACCAGCATGCTGCAAGTCCTGGCCCACCTCAGAACGCGCCACGAAGGCGGCGCGCTGTTCGTGCAACGTGCACAGGGGGGTGGGCGCTCGAGCCGTAAAGAGATGTACCTCGAGAACGGGCGGCTCCACCACGTGGCGTCCTCGGAGCGTGAAGAGCTGCTCGGCGAATATCTGGTTCGCCGCGGTAAGCTGACGCGCGAGCAGCTCGAGACTGCGCTCGGTCAGCTAGCCATGTTCGGCGGCCGCTTGGGCGACACGTTGATCGGCCTCAACCTGGTCGACGCGGTCGACGTGTTCCGCGCCATTCGCGATCAGGGTCGCGATCGAGTGGCGGCGCTCTGCACTTGGGATGAAGGCTTGGTCTCGTTCTACCGCGGCACTGCGCCCACCCGCGTCGATTTTCCGCTCGATCTCGATTTGGCGAGCCCCATGATGGCGGGCTGCATTCTGGCGACCCAGGGGGAACCGCGCTCGCTGTTGCCGCTCGGCTCCACCGTGGTTGGGCCTGGGCCCCGCGCAGAGGCTGCCGCGAGCAGCAAGGAGCGCGGAACCGCGCCAGCGTCGTTACACCTGGTGGCCGCGTTGGTCGGAGATCGGCTGAGCGTCGACCAAGCCATCGATCGCTTGGTGAACTACCATCCGCGCAACGAAGCACGCATCATCACCAGCAAAGAGGCGTGCGCCGCGCTGGTCACGGCGCAAGCGCTCGGCTGGCTCTCGTGGGTCAGCTGAGCCTGCCGCGGCGAACGGCGCCGCGGAACTACGGGTAAAAGGCGAGCGATACTCCCACGCCACCTTGGTGCCAGGCGATGCCCGACGACACGGAGCCGCCCTCCCAATTCGTCTTGTCGCGAATTTTGCTCTCTGCTTTCGGAAACACCACGGGCCCTACGAAAAACTGCAGAGAGAAGCGTTCGCCGAGATCGCGCTTCAGGTAGAACGCGGCGGCGACGCCGTGGCGCAGCAGCGTGTGGTACTTGTAGCCGAGCGTGAAGCCGAGGTCGGTGTGCGCATTCGGGCGATACAGCCCGAAATAGAGGCCCGCGTTCAGTTGAAAACCGGAGAGCAGACGAAACTTCGGAAACTTTTCGGGGTCGCTGCTGTAGGTGACGAATACGGGGCGAAAGGCGCCGGAAAGGTCCAGCCCCACGCGCGAGCTGCCGCCACGGATTCCGAGCCCGAAGCCGTCGTAAGCCAGGCCCACCGCGACCAAGGCGAAGTTTCGTTGCGCCTTGAGCGCGCGCGCCCGCGCCTCTCGTTCACGCGCGTCGGCAACGTACGGCGAGGGAACGGGGTCCACTACCGCTACGCCCCCGCTCTGCATTTCGCTGAACGTGGTCGGCTCCTCGAGCTTATCAGGATCTTGCTGCTGCTGAGCCAGCGCACGGGGTGCATACCCGACCGCACCGAGCAGCGCTGCAGCTGCCGCGCAGCCACGAGCAACCGCAACTCGCCTGCCCACGCTCGTGCTCATCGTCTCAGGGTTTCGGCGCGAAGGGCAGGATCGTCTTCAGATCCTCGTCGTTGAACTTGAGCTGGGCGCCGACGAAGTAGTCGCGCTCGGTGTCGCTCAGGATGTTGTCGACGCCGCCGATCAGCCAGAGCCGATGCACGAACTCGTAGCCAAGGGACACGCGCCAGCGGGGCAGCACGACCTCCCCGAAGCCGTACAGATCTTGCTTCAACTCGAAGCGATCCTCGAACAGCGAAGTATCGAGGCCCACGCCGCCGGTCGATTCCTTGATGCCGAAGCGCCCCGTGAACGGGCCAAAACGTTGCGCGAACATGAGCGAGAAGCGGAGCGAGTTGGTGGTAACCGTACGCACTTCGCGGTAGTGGTTGGGCTCGTTGGGGTTCGAGCTATCGACGTCGATCTGCTCGTAGCGCGTGAGCCCGCGGGGGTCGTTGACCACCTCGATCAGGTAATACTTGTCCTCGCGCGGCTGCAGCCTGAGCTCGACGTAGCTTTTGACCGTGCTCGACAGAAACTGATAGTCGGTGCGCAGCACCAGGATCGTCTGCAAGCGCGAGACGCCGCCGATGAACTCGCCGACCCCTTCGGCCACGCCCTGAACCTCGTTGATCAGCTTATCGTCCTTGGTCAGCTTGCCGAGCGTGCCCTCACCGCGCTCGAGTCGACCGGACACCTCGTCGATGTTCTTCAGTGCGCTCTCCAGGCTGCTGCTGGCGCGGTTCACCTTTTCGACGATCTGCCGAATCTCTCCGGCCTTCTCCGGGGTCGTATCGGTCGCGTTGGTCTTGCCCATCAGCTCGCGAATCTCGGCCGTGGTCACCCGTACGTTTTCCAGGATCTCTTTGATCTCCGGGCGACCTTCCGCGGTGATGCGCTCGGTGTTCACCAGGATGCTCCGCACCGAATCGCGATTCTCGCGCACGGTGGCGTTCAGGGCTTCGGTCACCTGGGCCAGGTTGCTGAGAATGTCTTTGATGTTCTCGCGGCCCTGATCGGTGCCGACGCTGGCGGCAAGCGCCTCGGTCACCTTCTTGACGTCTTTGGAGATGGACGCCACTTCCTTCATGATTTGATCGGGTGTGGTGGCTTCCACGACTACGCCGATGCGATCGCCGTCCTTCAGCTGACGTTTGCCTTCGGTGCCCGGGCTGAGGCTCAGAAAATATTCCCCGAGCAAGCTGGTGCTGACCTTGGCCACCATCGCGTCTTCGTACAGCGGCACGTCAGGTCGCACGCGCACCTCTACACGGGCCTGACCGTGCTCGAGGCGAACCGAGTCCACGGTGCCCACCGGGATGCCGGCGATCCGCACCTGCGAGCGCTGCGCCACGCCGGTGGCGTCGGCCATGATCGCGTACACCTTGTAGCCCGACGCCGTGCCCGACTTGGTCACGAAGCGGTAGATGAAGATCGCAGCCAGCAACGTGGCGATGGCAAAGGCACCGACTTTGGCCGTCGTCGTTAGCCTCGCGGAGCTGCTCATCGTGCCGGTCGACCCAGGGAACGAGGGCCGAGCCCCCACCCTAATCCGCTCGGCCGCGAAACCAAACCTGTTTTGCGAGAAGAAAGAAGGGAGTACACTGCGGCAATCATGCGCTGGCTTCCGCCGGTCGCGGCGGCAGCAGCAGCCGCGTGCGCAGGACCGGCGCCAAAGACCGCTGTTGTGCCGGAAACGGACCGCGCGAACGCCGCTACGCTGTCAGCCGGGAGCTCCGAGCCGGCAACCGAGTCCCCGCAACCGGAAGCTGCTCCCGAGCCCTCGCTCTCGAGCGTCTGTCCTTTTTTCGACGCTGCGCTGGGGCGCGCTGCCCGCTCACTGGCCGAAAGTTGGAGCGACCAGCGCCCGGCCAGCGACGCGAGCGAGGTCGAGCAGCGCGTGCGGCAGGAAGGCGGGCCGTACGTTTGGCCGCATGCTTGGACTCTAGCCGGCCGCGGTGACCTGCGCGCGCTGGCCGGTCCCCGGCTCGCGGCGTGGCTCGGCACGTTCAGCGACGGGGGAGAGCGGCGCTGCGGGCTCTCGTTCTTCCAGCGAAGCGACGGGCGGCAGGTCGTGGCAGCAGTCGCGGTCGACGCGCTGGCAGATCTACAAGCGATCCCAGCCAACGTGCGCGTGGGCTCCTGGGTCGAGGTGCGCGCCCAGATGCGGGTGCCATTCAACGGCGCAAAAGTCGTGGTTTTGGGCCCACGAGGCGCACCGAAGGCAGCCCCGACGTCCACCAATGGCGCGAACGTGGTCGCCCGCTTCGCGGCCGACGCGGAAGGTGCCTGGCTGGTGCAAGTGCTGGCCGAGGTCGAGCACGGACCACGCCCTGTGCTCGAAGCGCTGCTCATCGCGGGCAGCGGTTCGCGACGCGAAGGCGCACAGCAAGAGGCCCCCGGAGAGAATGTCGTGGGCTCGGAAGGGGATCCAGAAGGGCTGCTCCAGCAGATGCTCGGCGCCGCTCGGAACAGCGAAGGCCTACGCCCCTTCGAGCGCGAAAAAAGGCTGGATCAGCTGGCCCACGATCAAGCGCTCGCCCTGCGAGCGGCCCAGCGCGTTGCGCACGATTTGGGCAGTGGCGATCCCGAAACGCGCGCCTCGGCCGCGGGCCTCACGCTCCGAGCGGTTGGCGAGAACGTCGCGCACGGAGCGAACGTCGCGGCTGCACATCGAGCGCTCTGGAGCAGCCCGTCGCATCGCTCCAACATCCTCAGCGCTTATTTTGACTCTATTGGAATCGGCGTAGCCCGCGACGCGGACGGCAGCGTTTGGGTCTGCGAGCTATTCGGTCGCTTCGGTGATGAACGCTGAACGCCGATCTTCAAAAGCAGAGAGCGAAAGGCTACCTTCACGCTCGTGCGTGGTCCGAACATCGCTCTGGGTCCGTGGGAAAAGCTCTGCCGGCGCCTGCCCTGCTTGCTCTTCGTGCTTTCGCTGGTCCTTTCGCTAGCGCCGTCCGCGCGCGCGCAATCCGGCTACTTCTACCTCGATAGAGCGCAGATCTCGGGTGCCCCCGACGACGGCTTCACGGTGTTTCGCCCGTACACGGGCAAGGGCAACCGCTTCTACGGCACCGCTACCTTTGGCTACGCGCACAACACGCTGCGCACCGAGACCGTCACTGACCAAGGCTCGCTGCAAAGCCAGATCGAAAATCCCGTGCAAGGCCAGCTGCTGCTGTACCCGTCGGTCGGTGTGCAGCTGATGAGCCGGCTCAGCGCCTCGGTGACGTTGCCCGTCGCGATCTACAACATCACGGGCAGTGATCCTCAAGGCCTCGGTGTCGGTACCGGCGGTATCGGCGACCAACGGACCGCGGTGCACGACCTGCGCGTCGATGTGCGCGTGCGAAGCTTCGAAACGGACGACGGCGTGGCGCGCTTCGGCGGTGGCTTCGCCTTGTTCGCGCCCACGGGCAACCCGACCGCGTTTGCAGGTGACGACCAGGTCACGGGCTTTTTGTTCGGCTCGGCCGAGTTCAACTTCGACGCTTTCTACCTGTCAGGGCACATCGGGCCGCATTTTAGGCCCGAGCGCAGCTTCGGCGGTCAGTTCGGCGCGCTCGCGCTGGGCAGCGAGCTGCGCTGGGCGTTCGGCGCCTATGTCCCCCTGCGCGAAGGCAAGCTGCGCGTCGGCGGCGAGCTGTTCGGAAGCACCGGCCTCGACGGCTCTGCCGGCGCGCGCGAGGTGAACACGGTCTTCAGCGGCAAGAACACTGCGCTCGAGTGGCTCGCTCAGGCGCGCTTCCAGCTCGAGCAGGATCCGAGCGTGTACATCAACGCAGGCCTCGGTACGCGCCTCTCGGTGGGCTATGGAGCCCCGGATTTTCGCTTGTTGGTCGGCGTCGGCAAGGTGTTCGATCTCACCGACAGCAACGCGGTGTCACCGCCCCGCAAGCTTCAGGTCGTTCCGAAGGCGGACCACTACGATCTCGACACCGATCGCGACGGCTACCCCGACACGGTCGACAAGTGTCCGACCGTACCGGAGGATCGCAAAGCGCCGAACGCGACCGACGGCTGCCCGACGTTCGATCGCGACGCCGACGGTATCCTGGACGAGAACGACTCCTGTCCGGACAAGGCGGAAGACAAGGACGGCATTCAGGACGAGGATGGCTGCCCCGAAGAGGACGCCGACAACGACAGCGTCCCGGACGTGGAAGACAAGTGCCCGATCGAGCCCGGGCCACGCAACGACGACCCCGAAAAGAACGGCTGCAACACGCTTACCCGTTTGAACGACAGCGGCGAAGTCGAGCTCCTGCAGGCGATTCAGTTCGAGACGGGTAAGGCCAAGATCAAAGAAGAGAGCTTCCCGATCCTCAACGAGGTCGAGACGCTGCTCAAGGCGCGCCCCGAATTCCGCATCGGCGTGTACGGTCACACCGACAATCGCGGAGCCGCCGCGCTCAACCTGCGCCTCAGCAAGGAGCGCGCGGCCGCGTGCGTGAAATACTTGGTGGACAAAGGCATCGACTCGAGGCGGCTCGAGTCGGACGGCTTCGGCGCGACCAAGCCGCTCGAAGACAACGCCACCGAAGCGGGACGCACCAAGAACCGCCGGGTCGAATTCAAGATCCTGGGCGGCGGCAAAGAGTAAACGCACGGAAGCTCGCCGCGTTGCGCGGCGAGCTCGAGGAGACGTGCGAACGCCGAAGTGGCTACTTCGAGTGCGGAGGCATCTTCGCCTCCTTGAATACGACGTGCTTGCGGGCGACGGGGTCGTACTTCTTGAGCTCGAGCTTCGCCGTTTGCGTGCGCTTGTTCTTGGTCGAGTAGTAGGTGAAGCCGGTACCGGCCGAGGAAAGAAGGCGAATGTTCTCGCGCATGACGCCGCGCGTGTAACACGTGCCTTCGGGTCTCGCAACCGCGACAGCGCTGGTCAGCGGGCCGAACGAGCGTGTCTGGCTTGACTTGCCTGGGTTTCCGTGGCTGAGTTGCGCCCCCAAAAACAGGGTGCCCCATGAAGCGCACGTTCCAGCCTCACAACACCAGCCGACTCCGCACGCATGGCTTTCGTGCACGCATTAGCACCAAAGGCGGCCGCAAGATTCTCAACAATCGGCGCCGCAAAGGCCGCTGGCGTTTGACCGTCACGACCTACGAGAAGTGAACGCCGAGCCGCGTGGGCGCTTTCTGAAGAGCGCCCGCGTGAGAAAGCGGCGTGAGTATCTGCAAATTCAAGCGAGTGGGCGGCGGGTTTCGCTCCCCCACTTCGTGTTCGTGATCGCAGCGCGCAGCGACGCTGAAGCGACCGGGCCTCGGCTCGGGATCACCGCGTCGCGCAAAGTAGGTGGCGCGGTCGTACGCAATCGTATCCGCCGCCTGGTGCGCGAAGCCTTCCGCGCCCTCCACGATGAGCTCCCGGGCGACCTGGATCTCGTGGTGATCGTGAAGCGTGCCCCCGCAGATTTCACGCTGGCCAAGGTGATCGCCGAATGGCATTCAGCGTCGCGGCAGCTCGAAAAACGCCTCGCCGAGGCGCGCGCTGGCCGCCGATGCTAGGTTTTGCCGCGGTGACGCCGCCCCCCTCCGTCGTCACGCGCGCGCTGATGGCGTTGGTGCGCGCGTATCAGCTGCTGATTTCGCCTCTGCTAGGGCCGGCGTGCCGTTTTCACCCCTCGTGCTCCAGTTACACTTCGGAGTGCCTGCGTCTCCACGGTCCCCTGCGTGGCTCTTATCTGGGCCTCCGCCGCATTTTGCGCTGCCATCCGTTCCACCCAGGGGGCTACGATCCCCCTCCGCCGCCGCGGCCGCGAGAGTGACCGTGCTCCCCCCTTTCAGAGAAAGCGGATCGAAGCCTGCGCTGAAAGGTGCTAGGCGAAGGCGGGCGTTTTTACCGCCCATTCGGATACGACCCACATGGATCGAGGCAATCTCGGACGCCTGCTGCTGATCGTCGCAGCGGTCTTCCTCTTCATGCACTTCTTCGCGCCCAACCTGCTGGGCGGTGGAAGCACCAAGCACCAGCCACTACGGGCCGAGGGCGAGCGGAGCGCGCCGGGTGGCGAGCGCCCCCCTGAGAAGCTCTGTGACATCTGGGGGCCCAGCTTCCGAGCGCAGCTGAGCTCCCGGGGTGCGAGCTTGAAGCACTTTGCCCTGACCGCCGCGAAGTATCAGCGGGATGGGCGCCCGATCGAGCTGTCCACGACGCCGGATTTCGAGCAGCGCCAGCAGCTGCGATTCAACTACCGCAACCCGGCCGCGAAGCTCGGCGACGAAGACGCTCAGATTCAGTTCGACAAGCTCGACTTCACCCTGGCCCGCGCCGACGGCAAGAGCTGTGAGTTCGTGTATCGCGACGAGCGCAGCGAGCTGCGCCAGGTGATCCGCAGCACCGAGCGTCCCTACGAGCTGATCGCGGAGAGCACACTCACGAACTTGGCCTCGCGGCCCCTGCGCCACAGTTTGACCATCGAGAGCGACGCCTGGCGCACCGAACACGAGGTGCACGGGGCGATGTTCCGGGTCAGCCCACTGCTGACGCACGTCGAGTGCGTTCCCAAAGAGGGCAGCGCGACCCGGCTCACTCCGCAAGACTTCGAACCCTCCGATTTCGACAACGCCCAGCTATTTCCGCGCAACGCTCTGACCCTGGGCGACTGGTATCAAGCGCCGGGCGCGCCGGCCGTGGCCGCCGTCTCCAACGCCTATTTCTCGCACGCCCTGGTCCCGCTCTCGGGGCCGAGCCCCGTCTGTCAGCTACAAATCGAGGAGCGCTGGGATAGCGCGCACTTCGCGAGCAAAGGCGACGACAAGAACGCGGGCGCGATGTACCGCGCGCGCTTCGCGTACCCCGCTCAAACGCTCGCGCCAGGCGCCAGCGCGACCTATTCGGTGCTGACCTATGCCGGCCCGAAGGAGCGCAGCGTGCTCGCCGCCGCGGGCGGCGGCAACCATCGCCTGATCGAGCTGATCGACCTCGGCTTTTTCTCCGCCATCGCCAAAATTTTGGTCGCCTTCTTGCTGAAGGTGCACGGCGTCATTCCCAATTGGGGTGTCGCCATCATCGTGCTCACGGTGACCGCGCGCACCTTGCTCTTCCCGCTCGCGCTGCCCGGCATCAAGGGCATGATCAAGATGCGCGAGCTGAAGCCCGAAATCGACGCGTTGAACGAGAAGTACAAGGACGACGCGCAAGCCAAGGGCCTCGCGCAGATGGAGCTTTGGCGGAAGCACAACGTGAACCCGCTCAAGGGCTGCCTGCCGCAGATGGCCTCCATGCCGGTCTGGTTCGCGCTCTACACCACGCTGCAGACCGCGGTGGAGCTCTACAACATCCCGTTCTTGTGGTTTCCGGACCTATCGTCCGCGGATCCGCACTACGTGCTCCCGTTCATCATCGGCGGCACTTCATTTTTGCAGCAGCGGCTCATGCCCCTCCAGGGAGACCCTGCCCAGCAAAAGATGATGCTGTATTTCATGCCGGCGATGTTCACCGTTTTCATGCTGTTTTTGCCCGCTGGCCTCGGGGTATACATGTTCACGAACGGCGTGCTCGGTATCCTCCAGCAACAAGCGGTCGAATGGCACGTGCGGCGCAGCGTGCGGCCCGGCGGAGGCCCCGGCTCGGGCGACATCAAAGTCAAAGTGATTGAGGACTCCGGCGCCAAGTCGAACGGGTCGAAAGGCAAAGCAGCGGCGAAAAAGGGCCGCGCCGAGCCTGCGACAGGCGCTTCGGACAGCGACAGCCGGCTCCTCGGGGAAGGTAAAGCGTAACCATGAGCGACGAAACCCAAGGCTTCACGGATGAGGACTGGGACGCCGGCGATGCGGAAGATGCCGACGGCGCGGACGGATCGAACCCGGCAGACTCGGATGCGGCTGCCGGCGCCAACGGCAACGGCGAGAAGTCGAACGCGAGCGACGGAGATGGCGACCGACGCCGCCGTCGTCGGCGCGGTCGCGAGGACGAGAGCCCCGAGAACTTCGACGAGCGCGCGCGCCGCGCTCAAGCGTTCGTCGACGACATCGTGCGCAAGATGGGCATGGACTGCCGCGTGCGCCTCCGGCGGCCGCGCGAAGGAGACTCGGTCGACGAGATCAACCTGGAGATCCTGGGCAAGGACGCCGGGCGCATCATCGGCAAGAAGGGCCAGGTCCTGCAGGCCATTCAGTTCCTAGTGCACCGCGTGATCAACCGCCCGGGCGTCGAGCGCCGTCACATTCTGGTCGACGCGGAAGGCTACCGAAGCCGCCGGGATCTGTCGCTCGCCAACATGGCCCGGCGGCTCGGAAAGCAGGCGGTAGACGAGGGTAAGATCATCACTTTCGAGCCGATGAATCCCCGTGACCGCCGCGTCGTCCATCTGGCGCTCGCCAAATTCGAAGGCGTCATCACCAAGAGTGACGGCGAGGGCGAAGAGCGTCGCGTCCAGATCATCCCGGTTCGGCGGCCCAGCGCGGCCGAACCGAGCTGAGCTCGCCGGCGGGCGCTTGCTTGTCGCGAGCGTCCGCCCAATAGCTCAATGGGTGGATTTTACAGTCCGGGTACCCGGCCCGCATGAGTTGGCGAGAAAACCGCCCGGGACTAAAAGATCTCGGGCCCCAAGTCCGTCCAACGCTGAGGCATCGCCGCTTCCCTTTTCATTTTCCGAAAGGATCCTCGAATGGCCACGCTGACCCACTCGCTTAGCTCCAAGACCTTGCTCGTGTTGCTCGCGCCGCTCTTGGCGCACTGCGGGCCGAAAGCCGTGCGCGGGTCGGACGTGGCGGGCCTCGACGACAAGGCCATGAGCACTGGGCTCGACAAGCGCGATCTCGAGAAGATGCTGCACGAGAACATGCAGGCCATGCAGACCTCGGCGGTAGTGCAGCGCTGGGAAAAGGAAGATCGCCCGGCGGTGTCCGTAATACCGCTGCGCAACGAGACGAGCGAGCACATCGACAGTGCGCTCGACGCGCTGCTCAGCGACATCGAGACCACGCTGGTGAATGCCGGTCACGTACGCGTGATCAGCATGGAAGAGCAGCCCAAGCTGGTCGAAGAGATCAAACGCCAGTACGCGGGCGCCTTCGATCCGTCCCAGGTCGCGAAGTGGGGCAAGCAGGTCGGCGCGCGCTACATCGTCACCGGCAAGGTCTACAGCGCCGATGAGCGACAGGACGGCGAGCGACGCGTTCAGTACTTCCTGTTCATTCAGGTGCTCGACGTGGAGACCGGCGAGGTCCTGTTTCAGCGCAAGACCTCGGTCACCAAGGCCCTGATTTGAGGCTCGGGCGCCGGGGTCGCGCTGCTCGCGCCCGGTGCCGGCTCGGACGCCCATGAGCTTCGCAAGCACGCTTCGAGTGGTGGTTGCCAGCGTAGCCCTCGCGCTCGCGGGCTGCGCCAGCCACTCCGACCGCACCGTGGCGATTCGTACCGCGCTGGACGCGGGACAGCCCGCGGAGGCGCTGGAACACGTGAACGAAGCGCTCGACGTGAGCAGCGAGAAAGACCTGCCGGCGTCGGTGAGCGGAGACAAGGCGCTGCTGTTGCTCGACCGCGCGATGATTCTGCAGGGGCTCGACAAGTACCCGATCTCGAGCCGCGACTTGGAGACCGCCGACAAGCAGATCGATCTGTTGGATCTGTCGCGCAACGCCGCGCACGACATCGGAAAGTACCTGTTCTCGGACGACGTCGGTCCATACAAGGCGCCGGCCTACGAAAAGCTGTTGATCAACGGCGAGAACATCGTGAACTACCTCGCGCGCGGCGACCTGAACGGCGCGCGCATCGAGGCGCGACGCTTGTCGGTGATGGAGAAGTACCTCGCCGAGAGCGACGAAACGGCGCGCGGCCTGCTCGGGCCGAGCGCTTATTTGGCCGGCTTTACCTTCGAAAAGAGCGGGCAAATCGACGAGGCGCTGCGCTACTACGAGGAGGCGCTGCCGGGCGGCAGGTTCGACTCGCTCGCCGAGCCGCTGTCGCGCCTGCTCGCGCGAGGCAGCTATAGCTCCCCTGCGCTGCGCGCTGCCGCCGCGCAAACCGCCGCTTCTGCGGACGCAAACGCGGACGCGAGCGACGGGGAGATCTTGGTCGTCATCGGCTACGGCCGCGTACCCGCTAAGGTCGCCAAGCGTATTCCGATCGGTCTCGCGCTGACCTACGCCTCGGGCGCGCTCAGCCCCACCGAGCGCGATCGAGCGAACTATCTGGCGGCGCAGGGCCTGGTCACCTGGGTGAACTTTCCAGAGCTCGGGCCGTCGACCATTTCGTACGACAGGCCCGCGTTCAAGGTGGACGGCAAGGTCGCAGCGCTCGACAGCCCGGTCGCCATCGACGAGCAGGCGCGCGCAGCTTGGAAGGACGCGCAAGGCGCAGTGGTCGCCGCCGCCATCACTCGCATGATCGCGCGCGTGGCCACCGGCGAAGCCGTGCGTCGTTCGACCAAGGACGGACTGGTCGGCGCGCTGCTCAGCCTGGGCGTGCAAGCCACGCTGACCGCGACCGACACCCCTGACACGCGTAGCTGGCAGACGCTGCCCGCGCGGCTCACGTTCGGCAGAATTCGGGTAAAACCGGGCACGCACGAGGTCGACGTGTACGCACGCGGGGCGCGCAAGCGGCAGCGCGTCACCGTCGCCGCCGGCGGTTTTGCGGTAGTGGCGCATACCGTGCTTCGTTAGGCGCTGGAAAGTTGCTGCCTTGGTGCGACCAGCGTTAGCGAAGCGGCGGCTCGCAGCGACCATGATATATGCGGGGGTCGAAACTCGGGGAAGATGATGCATCGCTTCGGATTGAGTCTGGGTTTGCTTCTGGCCGCACTGGCGCTCACGCCGCGCGCCGAGGCCGCGAATCGCACGCTGGTCGCGGAGCCCGTTCAGGGTGAAAAGATTCGCATCGACGGCGACCTGCGCGAGTGGCCGGCGAAAATGACCTTGCTCGATGCACAGGGCAGCGCGCTCGAGGCGCGCACCGTGGTCGGCTACGACGACACGAACCTGTACCTGGCGCTGCGCGTCGGCGACAAGCGCATCGCGCGCACGGCTGCCGCCAAGGACGCGGAGGATCACGCCACGCTGACGCTGTCGTTTCCGCGCGGTCGCGGCGAATATTCGACCTACGAGGTCGACGTGTATCCGGGCAACCCGGGCAAACTGCCCGCGCAAGTAAAGCTCGGAAACAAGGCGGTTTCAGGCGCAAAGGCGGTGGAAGACCTGACCGAACGCGAGCTCTTGCTCGAAGCTCAAATCCCCTGGGCGACCTTCCCCGAAGCGAACAAGACGCGCGTGGGACTGCGCGCGTCGGTGCGCTACACGAACGCCGACAGCCCCGGCACTGTCAAGAACGTGGTCTCTACCGCGAGCGGCAAGTCGGGCCGCGGGCTTGGTCCGCTCTTGCTGGAAGCCGAGCAAGGTCTTCTGGATTTGCTGCGAGACAAGGGGCTGTCGGACGTGCCCGCGCGCGAGGTGTACGGAAACCTGAGCGGCGACGCCATGTTCGAGCGCGTCGCGATCTTCGGTCAGTTCATTACCATCAGCGGCCCCAAGTTCCGCGGCGGAAAAGAGTTCTATTTCGCCGAGCTCGGCGTGAGCGGCGCCGACATGGTGACGTTCATGAAGCTTTGCGACTTCGACGGTGACGGTCACCAGGAGCTGGTGATGCGCAAGCGCTACGGCGCCGCCGACAAGTACCGCGAGATGCTGGAAGTCACCAAGATTGGCCGCGACGACTCGCCCTTCGTGGCCTTCTCGCACGAGGTCGGAATCAAGACCCAGGATGGCTCGATTCTGAACAAGGTCAAGGTCGACGACAGCGGCATCGAGATTTCGCAAGGCGAATCCGACGGCTTCGAACCCGACAGCTACAACGAGCCCCTACCCGGCGGTAACGTCGCTTCCGCGCTGCTGCCGTGGGAGTCGGTCGCGAGCCGGAGCTTCAAGTGGCAAGGTAGCGGCTTCGTCAAAGCCGGCGAGGAAGCGCAGTCGCCCAAGGCGAGCAAAGGCAGCGCCAAGAAGTCGGCGCCGCGCAGCAAACCGAGCGATGACGGTCCGGCGCAGCCCGCCGCCCCGCGCCCACCTTCCGCGGACGAACTGCTCGATCGCGTGTACGCGCTCTACCGCAAGGAGCGCGGCGTGAACGGCGGACGCCCGCGCTTCGATTTCGTCAGCGACGTGGCCGGCGATTCTGGGCCGGAGCGCGTGCTGATTCACGACCGAGACATGGTGGTGTTCGGCAAAGGCTTTCGCTCGGGCAGCAGCTACGCTTTCATCACCATCGGCGTGAGCGATCCGAAGGATATCCTCGACGTCACGGCGCGCGATTTGACCGGCGACGGCAAGGCCGAAATCATCGTGCGCGCGGTGATGCGCGCCAAGGCCAGCAAGGCGCTGGGCGGCGACACGATCGACCGCCACGCGCTGCTCGTGTACGGCATTCGTGACGACAAGTTGGTGCGAATTTTCGGCGCTGAAACCGGGCGTAGCCTGGGAAAGAATCAGATCCTGGGCACGGTTGCCTTCGAACGCGCGGGCAAGAGCATGCGCATCGAGCTACGGCCGGGCCGCGCGGTCGGTTGGACCGAGAGCAGTTACCCGTTTCCCGAGGACAAAACCGCTGCGGGCGGCCTCGAACCCCTGCCCTTGCCCTGGAGCGGCAGCAAGCGCAGCTATCGCTGGAGCGGCAGCGCGTACGTGCTGGAGTAGCGCGCTCGGCCGAGCGCGGCGTGTCAGGGCGGAGGCCAGCTGTCTGGCACGATCATCACGCCCACCTCGGCGCTCAGCTCGAAGGAGCCGCGATAGTCCGCGCTCGGCACGAAGCTCAGGCCTTCGCGATCGACCGCGAGCAATCCGGAGCCGTCCACCGCCCAGTTCAGCGTGGCGCTGAGCCAGCGAGATTCGAGCCTAGTGATGGCGCCATTCGTGGTCAAATTCACGACCCAGCGCGCCGTTTCGCATTGGTGGCCAAGTTCACGACACTCCGCGACGGTGGACGTGCTGACGAGGAGTGCGGCACCTGCGTCGCTTCCCCCGAGCATTCCGTAGCCGCGACCGAAGGTGCGCCCCTGCGGCAGCGCCGAATCGAGCAGCACCGACCCAGTGAGCGGAATGGGCTCGGCGCGGGCCGATTCATCGCCGAGATCCACGCGGAACAGGTCGGCGTGACGAGCCGCGTCCTCACGAACGAAATACAGGATGTCACTGTCCGGAATCGCGCGAAAGGTCGCGGGCGCGTAGCGGTCGACGCTGAGTTCACGCTTTTCCCCGCCGCGCCAAAGCACGCAGCGAACCTGAGGCTCCCGAGCTGGATCCGTTTCGGGCACCAACTCGGGATAGAACAGCGTCGCGGCATTCAAGAAGCCGAATTGAGGAGGCAGCGCGTGACCGACGCCGCCCTCGAGCGCGGTAGCGCCAGAAACGCCCGAACTCCCCATCGGAACACCGAAAAGAAGCCGGTAATCGTCGCTGAGCGAGTGGCGAAGCGTGTAAGCCACCGCTCCGCCCGTTGGAGCGAGCGCTCGCCCGGAGACCTCTTCCGTGTAGCTCAGGTTGCCGTGAGGATGTGCGTCCACCACCAGATGGCGCGGCAAGTGCACGAGCCCTAATTTTGGCTCGAGGTCGGGCTCGAGCGCGAGCATTGGAGGTTCAGCGTCCGGCACCGGGTACTGGCCCAATTGCCCAACGGCGCTGGTCGCTGCGCCGTCGGAGACTGCGGTACTCCAGAAATTCGCGCTCCGCCCGTCTGGCGCCCACACGAGCTCAGCCGAGTCGTAGTGCGTGCCATCGCCGCTCATCGAGAGCGCTGAGCCGAGCCGGAGCGGTGACCCGCTTTCGGCCGCGTAGTGGAGCTCCGCCCGGCTGCGCGAGCCCGTCGTGAATAGGAAGCCGAAACGCGACGCGGCGCTGAGCACGTTGTCCGTAGCGGCACCAAGGTCACCAGGCTCGTTCTCGAAGGATCCAATCAGCTCCGGCGCCAGCGTCGCGACCGACACGCGATAGAACGCGATGCCACCTTCACTGGGCACGCGCAGCACGAGCGCATTCGGACCGATCCAGAACAGCGCACGCTGGCTCAGCGCCGGACCCCAAGCCGAGACGGAGGATTCGGGCTGCATTAGCGCGCGGCGCTGGAACCCATCGCTCGCAGAGGCGACCCACAGTGTAGGCGCGCCCCCGGCAGCGCTGGTCAGAAACGCCAAGTGCTCGCCGGTCGGAGACCAATACACCTGCTCCGAGTCGGACTGCTCGCCATCAGCGATCGCCGAAAGGACGACCTCTTCCGGCCGGGTCACGTCGTCGAAACGCACCACGAGCAACCGTTCCCGCGAGGAGATCGCCACCCATCGCGGCGCCGCGCTGGGTGGTTCGGGCGGCACTTCGGGTGCTGCGTCACGCGACGCTTCCCCGCAAGCGACCGACACGCAGCACGCCGCCACCAGCCAAAGCGCCCGTCCCACCGTCCGCATGAAGACCAATGGTAGCACGGCCCCCGCGGCTCAGCCGGCAGGCTCACCGAACCGCTGGAAGCTCCAAAGTTACTCGCGCTTCAAGCGCAGCGGCTCGTGCTGTTCCGCGTCGAGCTCCGCGAGCGCGCGCGCGAGCTCCTCCTGCTCGGCGGCTTCGAGCGCGGCGGCCTGCGCGGGCGGCCCTTCCACGCGAACGGGCTGGGCGCGTGGCGGCTCTTCCGGCGGCAACATGCCCATTTTGCGCTTCAGTTGCACGAGGTCGTCATCCACGCCGTGCGTGGCTTCGAGCTCGTTGAACTTGTGAGCCAGGGTGTCGCCGGTGAACTGCTCGTGCATCTCGGCGGCGGCTTCGGCTTCGGCCTCCATGCGCTCGATGTTGCCCGCCATGCGATCGAAGGCTTCGAAAGCGCTGGCGTTGCGCAGACCACTCATGGTCTCGGAGATGGTGCGCTGGGCCTCGGCCCGCTTCTTGCGCGCAATCAGCAGGTTCTTCTTGCGCTTGGCTTCCTCGATCTTGTTGTTCAGCGCGCGCAGCGCGAGCTTCAGCTGCTCGACCGCCTGCTTTTGCTTCTGCCACTGCTCTTGAAACTGGTCGCGCAGGGTTTCGTGCTCTTTCTTGCGAGCTAGCGCTTCTTTGGCCAGGTTTTCGTCGCCCGCGCGTAGGGCCAGCATCGCCCGCCGCTCCCACTCGGCGGCCTTGCCCGATTCCTCCTGCGCTTGCTTCTCGAGCCGCTTTTCGTCCGCGATGCTGGAGGCAACTTGTTTGCGCGCCTCGACCAGCTGCTCGTTCATGTCGACGACGATTTGATTCAGCATTTTCTCCGGATCTTCGGAGCGGCTGATCAGATCGTTCAGGTTGCTCTTGATGAGTGTGGCGATCCTCGAGAAGATTCCCATGGTTCTTTCCTCGCTCAGCGGGCGGCGGGCACCTTTCCGAGCTCATGGAGCGCGGGGACGTGTTCGGAAAGGGCCAATTCGACGTCGGCCAGCGCGGCTTCGAGCTCGCTGAGGTCGAGCGTTTCCAGAGATAGCGCGGCGGAGAGCACGATGCGTCCGCGCTCCAGCCCGTAGGCGGCGTGCATGAGCGAGCTGGCGTTGAGCTCGAGCAACTTTTGGAACAGCGCGCGGCTCGCCTCGGCGCCCGCGGGCACGGCTCCGATTTCGACGTTCACGAGCAGCACCGGGGGCTCGAGCCGAAGCGCGACCAGGGGCTGCCCCTGCCCCATCGTCAGCACGTACGTGCCCTCGCTCAGGCGCTCGAACGGTCGCTCGAGCCGGGTCAGGTACCCTTCCAAATCCTCACTCGATTGGATCATGGCGAGCCGAGCGTACCACGCTCCCGGTTCGTGCGGGCGGCACGCGACGCCTCCCTCTTCGGAAGTGAATTCGGCAAACCAAACCGTTCGTCGCCCTGGCAGGCGGCGGTCCGTGAGACATCTGGGAAATCAGCCGACATGACGGAGCGGCGCGCCGTCCCGGCTCCGACGCACAGTGACCACGTCTTGGGGTCGCGGTGGCTCCGGTTGGATGGTCACGTGGTCGAGCCCATACCGGCTGCGAAGTCGCTCGGCTACCGCGCGACACACGTCGGTCCCGTGCTGACCGCCCTCGAGCACGACGTGCGCGGTGAGCGTGTCGAAGCGCTCGGAGATCCGCCAGACGTGCAGATCGTGCACCTCTGCCACGCCTGGGCAGTCTCGAATGGTGCTCTCGATTGCGACGACATCGAGATGATCGGGCGCGGCCTCGAGCAAGATGCTCGCGGTCTCCTTCAAGATACGAAACCCGCTGAGCGCGACCAGCACCGCGATGGCGCCCGAAAGCAGCGGATCCGCCCGGTAGAAGCCCCAGACCATCACGGCCAGGCCAGCCCCCATCGCGGCGATCGAGCCGAGCGCGTCGGACAGCACGTGTGCGAAGGCCGCGCGCACGTTGATGTTGTCCTTCTGCCCGCGCAAAAGCAGGCCGGCGACCAGCAAATTGACGACCAACCCCGCGGCGGCGGTGAGTAGCACCGAGCTACCATTGATGGCGCGCGGCTCGAGCCAGCGCTCGACCGCTTCCTTCAGAATCAGTACGGAAACGCCGGCCAGGGCCATGCCGTTCACGAACGCGGCCAGCACCTCCGCGCGACGAAAGCCGAAGGTGCTGCGCTCGGTGCGCGGACGCCCCGCGAAGTTTTGCGCAGCCAGCGCCAGCGCCAGCGCTCCGGCATCGGCCAGCATGTGGCCAGCGTCCGCGAGTAGCGCGAGGCTGCCGGTGACGAACCCGACCGCGGCCTCGACCAGCATGAACAGAGAGGTCGCGGCGAGCGCTAGAAAGAGCGCGCGCGCCGCCGTGCCTGCACCGTGATGATGATGGTGATGGCCGCCATGCCCGTGCCCCCCGTGACCCCCGCCGCCATGGCCAGGGTCGTGATCGGCGTGGTCGTGATCAGCGTGATCGTGATCGGCGTGGTCGTGACCCGCGTGGTCGTGACCCGCGTGGTCGTGGCCGTGCGCGTCGGCTGCGTGTGCGTGGTCCGCGTGCTCGCTAGCGCGCGCCGCACCCTCGTTCGGGCGAACCTCCGTGCGTCTCACCACCCCTCCACTCTAGAACCGATCGCGCCCGCCCGCCGCTGAACCGCGCCCGATCCGGAACCGTAGCGCACGGAAAGGCTTGCGCGAAGAGCGTCACCCGCCGGATTACTGAACGATTTCATTGTCTTACAAGCACTTTTCCGCGCCGCTCTTGCGCGCCATCGGCTTCTGCGTACTCTTTGCCATGTTTGACCGAAGCGCTCGCGAATGCCTGACGTTCGACGATGTCATGCTCGTTCCCGCGTACAGCGAATTGCTGCCCGCGGAGGTGGATGTTCGAAGCCGGCTGACCCGCGGGATTGAGCTGAACGTCCCCGTCGTGAGCGCGGCCATGGATTCCGTCACGGAAGCCCGGGCCGCGATCGCCATCGCGCGACAGGGCGGAATCGGCATCATCCACAAGAATCTGCCGCCCAAGGCGCAAGCCCAAGAGGTGGATCGGGTAAAGCGCGCCGAGAGCGGGATCATCTTGGATCCAGTCACGGTGCGGCCGTCGCAGTCGTTGCGCGAAGCGCTGGCCGTGATGCGCGCGCACGACGTCTCGGGCGTTCCGGTGGTCGAAGGCGATCACCCGGTGGGTATTCTGACCGCGCGCGACATTCGCTTCGAGAAGAACCTGGATCAGCCGGTCAGCGCGCTGATGACCACCGAGCTCGTAACCGTGCCGCCCGGCGTTGCTGCGGAAGAGGCGCGCGAGCTCTTGCATCGGCATCGCATCGAAAAGCTGTTGGTCGTCGACAACGGCAAACTGGTCGGCCTGATCACCATCAAGGACTTACTGCAGGCTGAACGAAACCCGCTGGCCGTGAAGGACGAGCGCGGCCGGCTGCGAGTGGGCGCCGCGATCGGACCCGGCCCAGATCGCCAGGAGCGCACCGCGGCGCTGGTCGAAGTGGGCGTCGATTTATTGGTGATTGATACCGCGCACGGCCACAGCAAGGGCGTGATCGAGGCCGCCAAAGACACCAAGAAGCGCTACCCGAATTTGCAGTTGGTCGCGGGCAACATCGCGACGGCCGAGGCCGCACGCGCGCTGATCGATACGGGCGTGGACGGAATCAAGGTCGGTATCGGCCCCGGCAGCATTTGCACGACGCGCATCGTCGCGGGCGTCGGCGTGCCGCAGATTACGGCCATCGCCGATTGCGTCGAGGTCGCCGACGCGCACGACGTGCCAGTCATCGCCGACGGTGGCATCAAGTACTCGGGCGACGTGACCAAGGCGCTGGCAGCCGGCGCCTCCTGCGTCATGGTCGGCTCGCTACTCGCCGGTACGGACGAAGCACCCGGAGACCTGGTGCTCTACCAAGGACGCAGTTACAAGGTGTACCGCGGCATGGGCTCGATCGGCGCCATGAAGAAGGGCAGCCGCGACCGCTACGGCCAGGGCGGCACCGCCGACGAAGAGTTGGTGCCGCAAGGGATCGAGGGCCGCGTGCCACATCGTGGCTCGCTGGCTTCCATCATCTTGCAGCTCGTGGGCGGCTTGCGCGCCGGCATGGGCTACGCGGGCGCGCGGACGGTGCAGGAGCTGCGCAAGAACGCGCGCTTCATTCGCATTACCAACTCGGGTCTGCGCGAGAGCCACGTGCACGACGTGATCATCACGGAAGAGCCGCCGAACTACCACGTTTGACGGCCGCGTCGGGCGCGGGCGAACGGTTCGCTCTGCCCCGACGGCCCATCGAAGCCGTAGGCAATGCCAAGGCCGAGCGAAAGGTTCGTGGTCGAGCCGATGCCGGCGGCGCAGTCGCCTATGGTTTCGGAGGTGAGCTGCTCACCGTGCGCGTCGAGGCGGGTCACGAGATCCAGGCGCGAGTTCAGCCGAAACACCACGCCTGCGCCGCCGGCAATGCCGAGCGCAGGACCGTGGGTCCCGCTGCAATCGAAGGTCTGAGCGCTTTCGAACGGTGAACCGGTGTGCCGCAGCCCGTACGCGCTGACGTGCTCGAGGGAGAGCCCCAACCTGAGCCCGACGAAGAGGCGCACGGCCTCGGACTGCCAGGGCACGAAGCGCCCGCCGAGCCAGGCGCCGGTCACCGAGTAGTCCGCGTTCACCAGGTTCTGCCCGCTTCCGGCGCTCCCGCGACCGAGGTCCGTGTGAACGAGTTCGAGGCCGAGCGCGGTGGCCTTGGCGACGTTGAGCCAAATGCCGAGACCATAGAGGGCGCCCCAGTGCTCGTCCGACGTATAACCTGCGGCTTCACCCAAACGCGCGTTGACTCCGGCGCCGAGCTCGAGAGAGAGCTCGCGCAGTTCACCGATGGGCGCCGGAGACGGCCCGGGCTTTTGGTCCGGTTCAGCGAGGGTGGTGGGAGCAGGCTCATGGACGGGGGCAGGCGAGGGAACGGGCGTGGGCGGGGGTTCGGGTTGAGGCGGGGGTTCCGGTTGAGGCGGGGGTTCGGGGGAAGCAGCGGGGAGCTCGCCGGGAGGAGCGGGGGCGGCGTTGGGGGGCGAGGAAGCGGGAGGGTCTGCGGGAGAAGGGGTATTTGCGGGCGGGCTGGCGGGGGCGGCAGGGTTTGCGGGAGCGGGAGAGCCAAGCGCAGGGGGCGGAGACTGCGGGGACTGCGCCTGGCCGGGAAAACTCAGCAGACTCACGGCGACAAGCCAGCCACTCCGATGCACCATGGTGGCGATGCTAAGTCGGGCTGGGCGCTCGCCGCACGCTTTTCCGACTGGGAGCGCTGCCAACGCAGTCCCAGCGCCGGCTCGCGTCGATCCGACCGCGTTGCCGAGGCGTAGACGCGAGGAGGGAGCATGACCGGAACGCCACACAGCGAACCCGAAAAGCTGGAAGACAGCGCTTTCTTCGCCGGCTTGCCCGAGCTCGGAGACTTCGCGCAGGTGACCGAGCCGCGTCACTACCAAGACGCGCCGAACAGCTGGCACATCGCGATCACCGATGTGCGCGGCTCGACCCGGGCCATCGAAGCAGGGCGCTATCGAGACGTGAATGCGCTCGGGGTCGCCTCCATCGTTGCGCTGTGCAACGCGACCCCGGAGATTCAATTGCCGTTCGTGTTCGGCGGCGATGGCGCGACCGTGCTCGTGCCGGGGCAGCACCTCGAAACGTATACGGCTGCGCTCCGCGGGGCTCGCCGAGTCGCGGAAGAGGCCTACGGGCTCGAGCTACGTGTTGCGTTGGTGCCAATCGCGGAGCTCAACCGCGAAGGACACGCGGTGCGCGTGGCACGCTATCGAGCGAGCGCGCACGTTTGCCTGGCCATGTTCGCTGGCAGCGGCTTCGGCGAAGCCGAACGACGAGTGAAGGATCCCGAGCGCTGCGAACCTTACTTGGTGAGCGCGGAAGGTCCGAACGAGGTCAATTTCGAGGGCTTCGAGTGCCGTTGGCAACCGGTGCAGAACCGGCGCGGCTCGGTGGTCAGCCTGCTCGTCCAAGCCCTCGCCGCGAGCGACATCGAGAGGGAAAACAGCTACCGCGAGGTGCTGCGAGTGCTGGAGCAGACCGTCGTGGATCACGACGTGCGTCCAGTGTCGGTGCGCGGGCTGCACCTCAAGCCGCTTTCGAACGACTACTCCACCGAAGCGCGCTTACGCGCGGGCGGGGCCTCCGGCGAGGACTATCGCGCGGCCAGCAAGAACGCGCGCAAGAAAGCGCTGATCGGCAGTGTGCTGATGGGTTTCGGCGCCAGCGCGGGCGGCTTCGACGGCAAGCGCTACCCGGTCGAGCTGGTCGAGAACACCGACTTTCGCAAATTCGACGAGACCTTGCGCATGGTGCTCGACCTCTCCGACAGCGAGGTCGCGGCGCTCGAGCGCTACCTCGACAGCGAGCGCACCGCGGGGCGGCTCGCCTATGGCGTGCATCGCGCGCCGGCCGCGCTGGTTACCTGCTTCGTTCGCTCGCACGCGGGCAACCACGTGCATTTCGTGGACGGCGCCAACGGCGGCTACGCGCTCGCCGCGAAACAGCTCAAAGCGCAGCTCGCTCGCATCCGCGAAGACAGCCAACGACCGAGCCAGCGACCGAGTCAGCGCGGGCGCTGACTCTTTGCCGCCGGGCGCGCGCGCACCGGCTTCCACAGCGTAACGAGCGAACCCGCCGGGCCCTGGAGCGGATCGGCCGCGGGCAGGGCGAGCGCATGAATGCGCTGGTCCGCACTCGGACGTTCGCCGGCTTTGCCGTACTGCATGTCGGGGCCGGTGCCTGACGGGTAGGCGCCGAGCACCGCGAAATCCGGAGCAGCGCCTTCGTTCTTGTGCGCCACGCCGGCCGGGATCACGACCACGTCGCCCGCTTGAAGCGCGAGCTCGACCCCTTGCTCACCGCCCAGTCGCACTCGAACCGAACCGCGGTACACCCCGAGCACCTCGTGCGCGGTGCTGTGGTAGTGGTGAAAGGTGTAAAGGCCGTTGCGCCACGCGCTGGTCCAGCCGTGTTTCTCGAAAACCTGCTCGAAAACGTCGGGGTCCGGCTGTGCCAGCGCGGCGCGGTAGAGCAGCACCGGCAGCGGACTGCTCGGGAACGCGGTCGTTTCCGGCAGCACGTATTGCAGCGGAACGCGGCCGACCGTGGCCAACGGCATTGCATCGAAAACAGCCATTTGACGCGCTCGAGTTTCGACCCACTGCGACGTCAGGTCAAGTCGGAGAGCGAAACGCGCCGGCTAGGCGCTCATTGCCCGGACGCCCTCGGACTCGCTGAAGGCAATGGGCAGAATGGCGGCCTTGGTAGCGTCGATTAGCGTGCCATCGATCGAGCCACCATCGCTACGCTCGATCACGATTCGCTCGACTAGGTCGAGAGTTCGAGCGCGAACCGAGTAAGACGACACGACGATGCCGAGCGCGAACAGTGCGCGGTGCAACGTGCCAATCACAGGTGAGCGCAGCCCGCGCACGATTTCGACGGCGGTGAGCCGCGAGCCTTCTTGCTCGAAGTGGACTTGGGCGAGCATCTTGAACACCGCTGGGCTTGGATCTGAGTACGAAGAAGCCGCTCGTCAACGGCAACGCGGCAACATTCTCGTGATTGGACCGCGCGTAACCCTCGCCACGCTAGCGGTCACCGGTTCCAACACTTAAGCGGGCTTTCGCGTTCGCCTGCCGGAGCGAGCCTCGAAACCGCGGACGCACCGGACGCCGCGATGACGCCTGGTGGGAAAACCGGCCGCAAACGCGGCCACCTACATCGACTCTGTGTTTAGAACCCAGAGCCTCTCGAGTTCATTCCGGAGATCTCGAAAAAGCGCCGACCACTCCAAAAGGCCACGCTCGTGGCCGAAAGGCCCTCAAACCGGGCGCGTAGAAGTCCCAGGTTGGTCAATGATCGCCTGCGCGAAGCCGCGCAGGATGTCGATACCAACCTCGACATGGGTCTCCAGCAGCGACAGGAAATTCTCGAAATCGACCGCAAAACCGATCAAATCGGTCTCGGCCTTGGCTTCATAGGCACGACCTTCGGAGCCCCAGACATCGAGCACGCCGATCGTGAAGCCACGCCCGACGTCGACGTGCCGGCCATCGCTCGCGGTGCAGCGCACCTTGCCGTAGCCGACATGGAAAGCGTGCGTCGACGGGTCGCCCACGGACCACAGGACCTGCCCTGCGGGAACGCGGACTTCCCGCATATGCCGGGCCAAGTCCACGAGCGCGTCCAGGTTCATGTAGCCGAACGGGCCCGCGCGCAGCTCGATCAGCCGCTCGACCAAGGTACGCGGGGGCTCGTGAAAAGTGCCGAGCTCGACCTCGCGCTGTTCGCTTGGGTCAGCCGGCAGGTTGCCGCGCGCTTTCAAGACCGCGGCGCCGGTCGCGCGCAGCGTGCCGCGAAGCACCGAAAAGTTCTCGTCAATCGCAGCCTCGAACACCGGCGCTGGAATTTCCAGAATACGGGTGTCGGTCAAAGCGCGCACGAGCCCTAACGGTTTTCGCGCCAGTAGCGCCATGGCGCCGAACGCGGTGCCCGGCCCGAAGCGCAGATCGGCGCCTTCTCGATCGAGCGAGACCTCCCCGGTCGAAACCACGTAGACCGCGCGCACCGCTTGACCCGCCCGCGAAACGATCGCGCCGGGGGGATAGCGAACACTGCGCGCGTGCTCCGTGAGCAAGAGCAGCGCTCGGTCATCCAGCCCATCGAACCATTCGATTGCGCGCAGCATCAGCACGCGTTCGCGTAGGCCGTGTTCGGACACCGTACCCAGGCCGACCGCTTCGTAGTTCATGCCGCCTGGCCTCCCTCGCGCGACGGCTCGACCAGGTCGAGCTCGGCCGCGTGATATCGCGTTACTTCGCGCACCGCCTCGCTGTTGCTCTCGGTGAGCTGACGGAGCAGCGAATCGTAATCCAGATCCAAGACTTCGTGGTACGGAGCCGCCTGCGCGAGCCGTTGCTCGTCCGCGCCGTCGTCTACCAGCGCAAGCACTGCGGAGCGCAGCGGCTCGTTCAGGATATTTTCGATCAGTTCTATGCTGGTGGCCCGGTTCTCCGGAGTGCCCCCGAGGCCACGCAGGATCTGCGCGAAATCTTCGTATGGATACAACACACCGAGCAGTCGAAACAGCCGCCCCCGAGCATTGCGCTCCTTGTCGTGAAGGAGCGCGACCAATAGCGAGTGCCCCGGTGTCTTCCGGCGCGGTTCGTCCGCAGCGCCACGCGCCAGCGCGAGCCTGCGATCCAGATAGCGAAACGCTCGGCCGACGGTTTCCTCCAGCACCGCGCCAAGGGCCCGCTTGTCGACGGGCAGCTTCGGATCGCGGCGCAGCGACCGTTCCAGCTCGCGGATCACTTGATAGCGCACGCTGCCGTCCTTTTCGCGCGGAAGCCAGGCGAGCAGCACCTTCACGCTGAGTCTGGCGTTCAGCTCACTCATGGCGCGGGGTAAGCGCCAGCGCAGCCGGGCTTCGGTGTCGGGCGACTCGAAACGAGCGCGCAGTTCGGCAAACGCCTGCTGACCACGCAACGCCAGCAATTGCTCCGCGAGTGGACGCAGAGGTTCGTCGACGAGCGCCGAAATCAGCGCCGAAAACAGCCGGCGCGACGCTTCTGCGTCTGCGCCCGTGAGCGGAACGACCTCGCTCAGCGCGCTCAACGCGGCCACTCGCACTTCGCTTTCTTTGGCGCGCAGGAGCTGTCCCAGCGTATCCATGAAACCAGAAGCTTTGCGCACTCGAATCGCTTCGGCGAGCGCGAGCAGGGTATCCACGGAGCCGACCTCCGAGAGCTCGCTCAGACGCTTGCCGCCTTCTTCCAGCGAAAACTCGCCCGCCACGATCAAATTGACGACAATCGTCGCTTGCACTTCGGGCGAGCGCTCGTGCTCGAGGCGCTCGCGCAAGCGCGCAACGTCGGGCGCGAGCACCGACAGCGCCGCGATGCTCGCGGCCCGCACCTTGGGCGATGGATGTTCGACCACGCGCGAGAGCACCCTGGCGAGGTTCGCGCGACCCGTGTGAGTGAGAATCGAAAGCGCGCGGACCACCACCTGCTCCGACGGGTGGTGCAAGATGAGCGCGGGAATGAAGCGCGTTTTCCGCTCGCGTTCCAGCATGCCCAGCGCGGCCAGCACCTCCTGATCGTTTTCGCTGTCGAGCGCGGCGATCAACGTCTCGAGCGAGGCCACGTCGAGCTCGGGAAACTGATCGAGGTGCGCGATGCGCCCAGATTGGAGGCGAGAGCGGAACAGCTCGATATACGGCCGCCGAAGCGCAATCGCGCTGGCCGCCCAAGCGGCCGCGCTCACTACCAACGCGAAAGCGGTCACGCGCGGGGACGCGGACACCGTAGTGAAGGCCAGGATCGCGAGCGAGCTCAGCACCTGTCCGCCGCGCTGCGCGATCACGTCCACGAACGCCTTGACCCGCCGGCGCGCACCCTCCGAAAATGGCAGGAACAACAGCTCGGCCGCCGTGCGATTCAGCGAATGACGAAGCGCGCCGTCGACCAGCTTGACCGCAAGCACCGCCGAGAGCCCGCCGAAGGCCAGCACACCGAGCCCCGCGCCGAGCAAGGAGAGCGGCAACACCGACAGCGCAGCGCCGAGCGACACGCGCCGCAGCAACCAAGCCACCACGCCCACCTGGCACAGGAGCGACAGCACATTGACCGAGAAGTAGGCGGCCCCCAAGAATTCTCCGAGTTCGGCCTTCGGCACCAGCACCGCCACCGCGCTCTTGAACACGAAGTCCGAAAGCGTGAGGCACGCGCTCGCGAGTAGCAGTGAGAGCCCCACGCGAAAACCGTAAGGCTCCTTGAGTACGTGAGTGAGGGTCTCCGAAAGCCGGGGCGCTCGCGGCTCAGTCAGCTCCGCAAGCGTTCCACGACCGAAGAGTCGCGGTAACGCGGTCGCCGACAGAAAACCCGTACCCGCGATGGGCAATAGGAGTTCGACCGGCAGCGAACGCGACAAGAAACTTGCAACCCCGCTACCCACGATCGCCCCCAGCACACTCCCGGTGCCGATCATCCCGTACAGTCGCTTGGCCTGGGTGATCGAGAACACGCCGCCGACGTGCGCCCAGAAGTAGGTGAGCAGTAGGCTCGCGAGCAGGCCGGACCAACAGTAGAGCGCGTACACGCCGAACGCCCCGAGCCGAGGGATCAGCCAGTAAAATGCGACAGTGCCGCAGCCAGCAAGCAAGCTGAACCCTTCGAGCGCTTGCCGGGGCCGGAGGTGTCGCCCGGCCCAACCCGAAAACCGCACTAAAAGTAGCGAAAATAGCGCGATAGCGAGGTAGACCCAGGGCAGCCGCGCGGCCGGCACCCGACCCAAGAACAGCGCGTCGCGCGCAGTCTCGAGCAGCGAGTGGCTGGCGATGAGCACGAACAGGGTGCAAAAGGCGGCCCAGGCATCGCGCCGCTCACCCTTTCGCATCGACAGCCACTTCACTGCTGAAACGTACGCGCGCCGAGCAAACGCCGCCACGGTTTTTTGGGGCGCAAGGGCGCCACGGTTAAGCGCGCCACGCCCTAGAAACCGCGGTTTACCGCGAACCAGAGCAAGACCAAGAGCACCAGCGCGATGCCGAGCATCGGCAGCACGCCCGCGATGAAATACGGGTAAATCAGCAGCACCAGTCCGATGAGCAAGTGCGGCGCGCGGCTCATGCGTTTTCCGTAAATGAACAGCACGAAGCCGACCGATGAGACCACGAAGGACGCGACCAGCGAGCTTACGTCGAAGTTCATGGGACGAGTACCGAGGCTAGTCGAAGCCGTTCAAATGCACGACGTACCACTCACCGCGCCAAGAGATCATGGAGGTGATCTCGAAGGACTTCTCTTTGCCGTCCGCTTTCGTAACGCGCAGGTGCGAACGTAAAACGCGGAAGTAGCCGAGTCGATTCCCTTCCGAGCCCGGTTTCATCCAGCGCGCGCTGGGCTCCGGCACGTCGATGCCGGCAAAGCGTGCTCCCGCGGCGTCACGACCGAGCGCCTGATGATACTCGTGGACGTCCTTCTCGAAGGCACGTATCAGGCGGTACTGCCAGTCTCGCGCTGGCTTCTCGACCGCTTTCACCTGCTCGTAGGCGACCACCGGAAAGAACGCAGGAAGAGCGCGCTTCGGATCGTCGTTGGCAATCGCTTCGACCAACAATGAAAGGCGCTGCTGAAAGCTCGCACCGTCGACGCGCGGACGCTCCTCGGTCTGGGGGAGCGCTTTGCCGTTCGAGTCGAGCAGCGACGGAGTTGCGGGAGCATCCGCGCCTGCGGACGCCGCAGCCTGAGGGGCGGCTGCGGCCACGACCGCTCCGGTCGAGGAGGCCGTGGCGGGCGTAGAGGCGCTCGCTGGCGCAGCGCTCGCGGGCGGCGTCGGCGCCGTGCTCGGCGCGACACTCGGACTCGGCGACGACACCGAAGACACCAGCGCCGGCTTCGCAGCTTGAAGCGTGGGAGTGCCGGAGTTGGCCCCGCGCTCCGCGCAAGCTCCGCTGAAAGCGGCGAGGAGCACGAGCAGAGTGAGCGCGGGGACGCGCGTCCGCGGGCACGAGAAGCGGCAAAGACGAGCGAACCAGGCTGGCATCGCGACGGTTATAGTCCAACCTGGGGCGGCCGGGCGATCCTCGAGCGAAGCGGCGACGCGCGGGCACGCAGCGAGACCTAGAACTTTCCGTGTTGCTTCGAGGCGTTCGCCAGGAGCTTGGTCGTCGCCGGCAGCAGCGGTGCACGCTCCTGCTTCTCGACTCCGGCCAGGACCTCGAGCAGCGCGCTGCGCACCGCGAGCGGCGTGGTGAGCTCGCTCGAGCGCCAGCGATCGGTGAAGAACCGACCGTCGAGACCAAGCAACGGATTCAGGTGGCGGGCAATCCGGATCGAAAGGCCGCGCACACCCTCGATCAGGGCGCGAACATCGCGCGCTTCCACGATCAGCAGGATCTTCTCGACTTTGACCGAGAAGTGGACGACGCGAAAGCGCTCCGGCTCAGCAGAATTGGCGCGATGAATCGACTCGCGCAGCGTGGGAAAGATGGCTTGGCTGCGCAGCGTGCGGCAGCCGGTGCGCAGGGTCACCAGCACGGGGTGCTGCGCCTCGTGGTCGTCGCGGCGTCGGTGCAGCGCTTGCCGCGGCTCGGGCCCCGGCGGCCGACCTGCGCCGGGGCGGCGACCACCCCAGCCCCAAGAGCCCGCTTTGGGAGCGGCCGCGGTGGACGGTTTGGCTTTTGTCGCACTGGCCGAGCGGCGAGTGCCCTTCTTCGAACCCGCCGCAGCGGGAGATTTTGGTTTTGGCATGCGAGCTCGCGCGGTAGATTTGATTAGGGCGTATCTACGGGCGCGGGGCCGGCGTCAAGCCGAGCTTTCCCAAAGGTCGCCGCGCCGCCGGCGGCGGGCCCCGAACGCTCAGCTTTGGCCGCGCGCCTCGGGGCGGCGCGTGATGCGTTCCGCGCGCGGAGTCATCATGCCTTCATCCAGGGCCAAAAACTCTGGCTCGGCGCGGCGCGTATTCGGAGGTTCGACGCGAATTCCCGAAGCGCGGTGCTCGGGCGGGCGGACCGAGGGCGGAACCAGGCTGGACGCCGCGCCGCTGATCGACACGCGTCGCCGCCCGCCTTGCTTGGCCACGTACAGCGCCCGGTCGGCCGCAGCTTGCAGCGCTTGCGGATCGCAGCCGTCGCCGGGAAAGAGCGCGACGCCGACGCTAGCCGTAATCCGCAGAGCAGCGCCCTCGTACTCGCACACGGCATCGGCGATATGCTCGACGAGCTTGCGCGCGCAGGCTTCGGCGCCGGCGGCGTTGGTGTGACTCAAGAGCACCACGAACTCGTCGCCGCCGATGCGGGCGGTGACGTCGCTGGCTCGAGTCATCGAGCGCAGCACCTCGCCCACTTTGCGAAGCACGAGGTCGCCAGCGGCGTGGCCGTAGGTGTCGTTGATGGGCTTGAATTCATCCAGGTCGAGCGCCAAGAGCGCTCCGGTGGTGCCGTAGCGGTTACACTCCGACAAGCGGGCCGACAGCTCTTCCTCGAAGCGTCGGCGATTGACCAACCCGGTGAGCGGATCATGGTTGGCCAGCCAGGCCAGCTCGTCGATCCGCAGGCGCTCGGAGAGGTCCCGCACGACGTACACGCACGCGGTGCGACCGGGAGGATCCTCGAAGGTTTGACGCCAGACCTCGAGCGGCACCTCGCGCCCGTCGGAGCGGTTCACGCTGCCCGCAAAAGCACCCTCACTCACGAAGGGCAGGATTTCGCCGATGGACCGGCCGATCAATGCGCTCGGCTCCAAACCGAGGATTCGCGTTGCTGCCGCGTTGACGTAGCTGACCTGGTCCGAAAAGGTGGCGACGATGATGCCGTCGCGGCTCGACTCGGCGATGCCGCGAAAGCGATGCTCGGAAGCCGCCAGGCTGCTCACTGCCTGAGCGAGCTGCAAGGATTGGCCGATTGGAGCGGCTACCAGACGCGCGAGCTCGATCCAGTCCGGCGCGACGCGCTCATTACCCGAAGCCGCGACGAACACGCCGATCTTCGTGCGTGCGTGGGTGATTGGGATGAGCAGGAGAGACCGCGCGGACAGCCGCTCCAAGAGCAAACGAATGCCGCTGCCGTCATCGGCCTCGAGCGCCAAGGGCTCGACCACCCGCAACACGTGCTCGAGCAACTCCATGCGCCCGGAGAAATCGGCCAAACGATCGGCCTCGGGTTTGCCGAAGCCAAGCTGTGCCCGCAGCGCGAGCCGGCCGTTACCGGTCGGCAGATATACGGCGCCCGACGAGAAACCGGAGAAGTCGAGGAAGCTCGCCAGTGCGCTGCCCAGCACGTCCGAAAACGCGGCGCTGCCAAAGGTGAGATCGGACAGGTTGGCGAACAGCTTCGAGACCGAGCTCCACATGCGGCTCTGCGCCAGCGCTTCGCTTGGAGCGGGCGCCGCTGAACTGAACGGAGCGCTCGGGGCCAGCGTGGACGCCGGTAGGTCGGAGGGAGTGGCGGCCGGTAGCGAAAGGTGCGCACGCACGTAAGCCACCAGCGCAGAGGGCTCGATGGGTTTGAGCACCAGATCGCTGAAGCCCGCGGCTCGCACGCGCTCCGGATCGGCGAGCCCGGTGAAAGCCAAAACCGGGGGCAATCCCGCGGGAGCGACCGCGCGCAGTCGCTCGAGCAACTCGAAGCCGTCCATGTCGTCGAGCGCGAGATCCTCGAGCACCAGATCGACGGGCTGTTTCTGGAATGCTTCGACCGCTTCGGCGCCGCTGGCCGCTTCGATCACGACGAAGCCCTCACACGAGAGGGCTAGTCGCACTAGCTTCCTCGTGATTGGATTGTCTTCGACAATGAGCACAGTGGCGGGCATTAGCTGTTTCTCTCCTGGAAACGGACGAGGTGACTCTGCTGGTGTTCCGACGGTGTCGAATCCCCGAAGAGCCGGCAAAGTTCCTTGCGAGAATTGGGCCGTCGGAAATCCGCCAGACTGGCGAAACTCGCCGGCTTCGGTTTGAGCACGAATTCAGGCGCATCGAGCGCTGAGCAGCCGCGCTCGAAGGGCCTTATCTTACGCGAATTTCTTGCCGTACGCCGCCGCCCACCGGCGTAATCTCAAAAAGGATTTCGCGAAGTCCGAGCCGCTCACGAAATCCGCGACCCACTGCCGAACACCGCCACGACGTCAGAGTTCTGTCGCATGAAACTGCCATCGATCCGACACTCGACGCTGCGACAATCCGCCGGGATGAACCGCGTCCCCAAGAATAGCCGAGGAGAGATGTTCTGATGCCGTCCGAGCGATCCGCCCCGACGACCCAACGATCCATCGCGCTGGAGCAACAAGCCGCCTTCCTGAAAGCAGTCGCCGAACGCACGGGCGCATCCGCGATCGTCGGCAAAGATCTATCCGGGAGGGTGGTGTCGTGGAGCGACGAGGCGAGCGCGCTGTACGGTTATGAATCACGAGAAATCCTCGGCCAAAACGCGTCGATTTTTCAAGGTGCCCAAACACCGAGCGAGCGCGGAAGCACGCTCTACGCGCAGGTGGTGGCCACCGGTAAGTGGGAAGGCCGGGTGCGTCGCTATCGCAAGGACGGCACTTCCTTTCCGGCTCATGTCACCCTGCTGCTGCGCCGCGATCCGGCCGGTAAACCCCATGGGTTGGTGGCCGTGTCGCGTGACCTGAGCGAGGCCGAGCGCATCGAGCGCGAGCTCAGCGAGTCCCGCGCGCGAGAAGCTCAAATGTTGGATTCGAAATCGGACCTGCTACTGGTGACGGATTTCGCCGGCAAGGTCTGGGATGTCAATCCGTTGACGTGCGGCGCCACCGGCCGGACCCGCAGCGCCTGGCTCGGCTTCGAGCTGCAGGGCAAATTCGCCGATCCGGCACAGGCGGAAGCGCTGCTGCGCCAAACGCTGCTGCAAGACGAGGTGCACGATCAGGAGCTCTCGCTGCTGAATGCTCGGGGCGAATCCTTCCGGGTGCGCTGCGATACGCTCGCCCTGCCGGGCAAGAACGGAAAGCTCGACCGCGTGCTGATCGCGATGCGTCCGCTCGAGACCTTGCCCGCCATTTCGGTGCGCAACAGCGAACTCGCGGCGGGGGCCGATGCTGCCCCCCCGTCGATGCCGGGCCTTGCCTCGACGCGGCGCTCGCAGCGCCCGCGCGCCGAGCGGGTGGAGCGAGCGGATCAGACTCTGAGTTCGGTAGCGCCGCCCCCTTCGAGCAAGAGCACGCCCGTGCTCGAGCTCTCGCACGAGCTCAGAACGCCCCTGAACGCGATCATCGGGTTTGCCGAGCTGCTACGTGACGGCAAAGTCGGGCCGGTGGCGGCCGCTCATCGCGAATACCTGGACGACATTCTGACCAGCGCGCGCCACATGCAGCGGCTGCTCAACGAAGGCCTTTCGATTCCGACGATTCCGGTCCCGCGACCCATGCAGAACGACGCTCCGCTCGAGCTCTCGACGCTGGCGATGGAAGTTCGCGACGGGCTGAAGCTGGTAGCAACCAGCAAACGCATCGACGTTCGCTTCGAGCTCGAGCCCGCGCTGTCCCTGCCCGGCGAGCACGCCACGAAGGTGCGCCAGATCCTCTATAACTACCTGTCCAACGCGCTGAAGTTCAGTGACGAAGGCGCGGTCATTTGGCTGCGCTGCTTCCGCTTGGACGAGCGCAACCTGCGCCTCGAGGTCGAGGACACGGGTCCCGGCATCACGGCCGAAGATCAGGCGCGCTTGTTTCGCGAATTCGAGCAGCTCGAGATCAGCGGCGAGCTGCGTCAGCTCGGTACCGGCTTGGGCCTGGCGATCAGCAAGCGCTTGGCCGAGACCCTGGGAGGCTCGGTCAGCGTCGAAAGCGCGCCGGGCCGAGGCAGCGTGTTTTCCGCCGTGATCCCCGCCCCGGCGCCAAGCGCAACGAATCTCACATCCGAAGCAGAGATCGAAACCCCCGAGTCGGCAACTCGACTGGTCGCGGCGAAGACTGATAGCGCGCTCGACGAGAGCGAAATCTGCTGCGCCTGATTCGCGGGTTCGCGAAAATCCGAGGGCTTGCGGTTCGGCGCGAACCTTTGCTACCTCTGACGGTTCATGCGACAGGAAACGCTGACGGTCGTCGCGCGGGTGAGCGACGTGACCGCCCTGCACACGGCGCTGGCAGCGCTCGGCACGGATCGGCTCGGTGTGGGCGCCCGCTGTTTTCAGCCGCGCGTTTTCGCTGACGCGAGGCTCGGCATCCATTTCGCTCGCTTGGCCTGGTTGCCGGGGGAAACCCAAGACGGCGACGGCTCGCTGGTGTTCGAGCTAAATTTCGACACCGAGCTCGCCGAGTCCAGCACGGCGCAAGAGCGTCAGCTGAGCGAGCTGGCCGAGCGTGAATACCCTGCCCTGGCCAGCGTGTTTCGGCACTGCGAAGACTTCCCGCTGCAAGCCGAGCCCGCGCGCCTCACGGGCTATTGCCTCGAGCGGCTCGTGCCCGCGACCGCCGCCTACCAAGGGCACGGCGAGCGAAGTTTGGCGCGCATTCGGCTGGAGCGCGCGGTGCACCAGGCGATTCTAAGCTTCTTCGAGCAGGCTCCGCGGGCAAGCGCGAGCGAGCTCTACTCACAGGTTCGCGATCATTTGCGGAAGCGCGAGCGTAGCGATCCGGAGCTTCACGGCCTGGATTTGGACGGGCCCGCTCCCGCGACGCCGAGCGCCTCACTGCGCAGCCTGCGCCTCTCCGATCGCATTACGCCCTGGCTGTGGAACATCGTCCCCGCGCTGCCGCTCATCCCGCAGATCCCGCGCATCTTGAACTGGGGTCGTTGCGATTCGATTTTCGACACTCGCGCCCGCCAAGAAGCGTGGCAAGAAAAGGATCGCGAGTTGTTCACGCGCATCGCCGACAGTGAGGACCGCGGCGTGCAGAACGCGCTCACTCACTTCGTCGCGCTACGCTCAGGCGAAAAGCGCGGCTTCGTGCTGGCCACGGCCCACGCCTACATCGATCGCATGGTCAAAGCCTATTTCAACGACACCGGCCAGCTCGGAGGTATCCCTTCCATCCATTTCGCCAAGTGGGTGTTGCTCGACGAGGGCCGTCGCCTGCTCTTTCTGAGTAACTACGACAACAGCTGGGAGAGCTATTTGGGAGACTTCGTGGATCAGGCCGCGATCGGCCTCAACCTGGCTTGGGCCTGCACGGAGGGCTACCCGAAAACGCGCCTCTTGGCGCTCGACGGCGCGGACGACGAAGAGCGCTTCAAGGCTTGGGGCCGCGCTCACCAGCTACCCACACAGGTGTTCTACTCGGCTTATCCCGACCTGAGCTTGGCCGCGATCAACAACAACACCTGGATTCGGCAGGGCTTGCACGAGCGGCCCGGCGCGGCCGAGCTCGGGGCCTGGTTTCGGAGGCTGACGTGAGCGAGGCGCTCGAGCTGTCCGAAATCCAAGGGCTCATCACCAGCGGCTATGGTGAGCGACCGACCGCTCGCTACGCCCTGTTCGAGATCTTCGATGCGGCGCGCGCGCGGGTGTGGCTGAAGAGCCTGCTGCCGAGCCTGCAGTTCAGCGAGTACCGCCAATCGGCGCGCAACCAGCCGCCATTTTTGAACGCCCTGTGCATCAACCTGGCCTTCACTCACCAAGGCTTGAGGGCGCTAGGGCTACCCGAAACCGCTCTCGTCGGCTTCAGCCTGGCGTTTCAAGAGGGGCTCGCCGAGCCACACCGCGCGCGACGCTTGGGCGACGACGGCGCGAGCGCGCCGGAGCGCTGGAACTGGGGTCGCCCGGGCGAGCCGCTGCACGGCATGCTGGCGATCTTTGCGGGTACGGACGACGCCGATCCCGAAGAGTGGCAGCAAATCGACGCCTGTATCCTGTCGCACCTGAGGGCGGAAAACGGCGTGCGCGCTCTCACGGTGCTCGACACGATGCCGGCCAATCGCCTGCTGCGCAAAGAACACTTTGGTTTCCGCGACGGCATCGCGAATCCGCGCTTGCGCGGCCTTTCCGCGCCGGACGCCGCGGACGTGATCGCGGACGGCGAGATTCTGCTCGGTTACGAAAACGGCTACGGCAAGCTCCCGCTCTCGCCCGAGGTGCCGAGCGCGGCCGATCCATCGGGTATCTTGCCGCCTGGCTCGGACGCAGAGCGGCGTGATTTCGGCCGCAATGGCAGCTACCTGGTGTTCCGGCAGCTGGAGCAAGACGTGCGCGGCTTCTGGCAGTACGTGCACGAGGCCAGCGCCGGCCTGCCGGAGCGGCACCCAACCGGTGACGATTGGCTGGCCTCCAGGTTCGTCGGTCGCTGGCGCAACGGAACACCGCTCACTCGCTATCCGGACCAACCTGGCCCGGAGCATCGCAGCGACGACAACGCCTTCCTGTTCGGCGAGCACGAGGATTCGTACGGCGGCCGCTGCCCGATTGGGTCGCACATTCGTCGCACCAACCCGCGCGACACCGCGCTGCCGGTCCCGCACGATCCAGAGCTCAGCGGCTCGCCCGAAGATCCGGAGGTCCGCAAGACGCGGCTCCGCCTCGTGGATCTGCATCGCATCTTGCGTCGCGGGCGGCCCTACGGCGAACCGCTCAGCGAAACCTACGATCCGGAAGAAATGCGCGCGGCAGAGCCTGGACAAGGGGGCGAGCGCGGAATTCATTTTTTGTGCTTCAACGCGAACCTGAGCCGGCAGTTCGAGTTCGTGCAGTCGAACTGGGCGCTGAACCCGACCTTCGCCGGGCTGAGCCGCGATCCGGATCCGCTCTTGTGCGCTCAGCGCGAATTTCCATTTTCCGCCGCGGCTTTTACGATTCCGGGCCTGCCCCCGCGCCGGGTTCACCAACTGCCGCGCGTGGTCGAGGTACGCGGCGGCGCTTATTTCTTCATGCCGAGCAAACGCGCACTCGAGTACCTGAGCTCGCTCTAGCGACTAGGCACGCGTGCCCGAGCGAAGCGCCGCATCCTTGGGCGCACACTTCGCGCTTTTCGGTCGTACCCCCGGCGACGGCGCTGAAAAGAGCCCTCGCAGCGCGCGCTCGATCGCGTCGTGGTCCGGAATTAGTACGGCGCGGCCATCGCTGGTGCGCTCGCCATGCGCTTGCTCCGCTCCGAGTACCAAGCCGTGCAGGTGCGTGGGATCGATACCGAGCGCTCGGCGCGCAAGCCCGAACAGCTCGATGCGCCGCAGATCGGTCTCTACCGATGCCTCGAGCGCGTCCCACAGCGACGGCAATCGACTGAAGCCGCCGAAGGTCTCGAGCTCGTGGCGCAAGCCGAGCAGCACCGCCTGTTGACGCCGCGCGCGATCCCAGTCCGAGCGCCCGTGACGCGAACGCACGTACATGGCGGCGGTCGCGCCGTCCATGCGTTGTTTTCCTTCCGCAATGTCGAGCGTGCGCCGCCCCTCTGGCGCGCGAGCATCGAGGAACCGGTCCAGAATGGGACACGGTACCTCCACGTCGACGCCGCCCAGCGCATCGATCCCGCGCTCGAACACGCCGAGGTCGATGGCCAACGCGTGTTCGATCGGCAACGCGAGCGTGTCCGCGACGACACGCGCGAGGAACGGCAAAGGAGCCTTTTTGGCGCGCCGCGCGACGTTGTAAACCGTGTTGATGCGGTCGGGCGCGGCGTCGGGAATATCGACGTACAAATCGCGCGGAACACTGACCAAGCCCACGTGTCCGGCCTGCTCGTCGAGCACCACGACGACCAGAGTGTCGGCTAGCGCGGGGCCCGTGCCATCGGCGCGCCGATCCAGCCCAACCAGCAAGAAATTACGGGTATTCGTGAAGAGTGGCGTGCGCGCGGGAATCGATGCAGTCGCCTCAATCGGCTTCGGCGGCGACGCCGGAGACACCGACGCAGAAGGTTCGGGCGCGGGTGCGGACGCGCGCTCGAGCACGGGAGGCGCGAGCGCGGCGCGCTGTATCCCGGCTTGCGGTGTGGCCGCGTTCAGCCGCTCACCGGAATAGGGCGTTGCCCAGAGCCAATTTCCAGCCCGCCACAGAGCGAGCAGCGCGCCGACACCGCACAACCACGAGAACCACCGTCGCTTCACCACGCGACCGACCACTGCAACCGCCACGCCAGCGTTCGGCGAGCTGCGCGGGCGAGTGCCGTGAGGTCCCTCGGCCGCGCGCAGCGCAGCGAGCACGGCCTTGACGGGCCTCGGCCGCGCGCAGCGCAGCGAGCACGGCCGGCCGTGCTGTGGCGCCCAGCACGGGGAGCAGCCAAGCCTGTGAAATCGCTATGGTTGGCGTCGACCCTTCGAATCGCTGACCGGTGTGCACCGGGTCGAGTAAGTCTAAAAGCAGTGCGGCAGTCGGTTGTTCCCCTACAGGATCAGGCTTTCCCGGCCTGAGACGAAATGACGAGGCTTGTGAGTCCATCGGATGCGCCGCGAGCGCTGCGCGTGCTCTCGGCGCTGCGGCAGAGCAGCTCGTCGCCGGTGATCGTAGAGACCAATTCGGGCAGCTTTTTCGTGAAGCTGCGTGGAGCGGGTCAAGGCACCGCCGCGCTGGTGGCCGAGATTGTCGTGGCCGAGCTGGCCGCTCACGTGGGCCTCTCGGTCCCCAGGTGGCTACCGGTGCATTTCGACGAACACGTGCCGTCCGAGGATCCGCACGGAGAGCTGCGCAGCTTGCTGGACCGCAGCGCAGGCTTGAACCTGGGCTTCGAACTCTTGAAGGGCGCGCGCGATCTGCGCCGCGACGAGGCCGCGGGAATCGAACCGTTCGTGGCCGCGCCGATCGTTTGGTTCGACGCGCTGGTCGAGAACGTCGACCGTACGCCACAGAACCCGAACCTGATGCGGCGTGGCTCCGAGCTCTGGCTAATCGATCACGGCGCGGCGCTGACGTTTCAGCACGACTGGTCGAAGATCGACGAAGACTCACCGCGAGAGCCGGGAAATGTCGTAGAAAATCACCTGTTCAAGGTCGCCCCGACCGAGCTCCGCAGCTGGGACGAAGCGATGGCGAAGGCGCTTCCCCGACCCGCGCTGGAGCAGGCGCTGGCCGCGGTGCCCGACGATTTCTTGCGACCGTTGGTGATGGGCAACGCCGGCAGCGCAGAGCTCGAGCGCGAACGGGGCGCCTACATCGCGTTTCTCTGGAAACGCTTGAAGGCACCCCGTCCATTCCTGCCTACGCTTTGAACGCTAGCGCGGCGGTTCCGGCGGCTTCGGCGGCGTGTCGTCCCGCATGACACACGAAGAAAGGTCGAACAGCATGAACTCGACGGCCTTCTCTTGCGGCGACAGATCGCGCTGCTGGCAGCCGGACGGAAACGGAACACCACGGGTGTCGGTGCCGGTCGCGCCGGTGGTGGAGACGTGCAGATCGGTGAACACCTCACGACCACACTTCATGTCGTCCGGCGCGGTGATCGGCGTGTTGAACGAGAGATATTGCACCGTCTCCGGGTCGCGGTTCACTTTGCTGTTTTGAACGGTGATCCAGCTGGTCGCCAAAGCTGGGTCGACCGCTTGGACGTTGTCGCGCGGCTCGCGAATTTCCAGCTGTCCGGCGGTCGTGGACGCGCCGACGTTGACCAGCCACTCTGCCAGCGCAGCGCCCTTCGGAAACCCCGTATTGATGGCGCCCATCGACGGGTTGGTTGGCTCGGTTCGGTCCGACCAGGTGCCAACGGTCGGCACCGGCTGCGGGCCGTTCGAAAACCAAACCCGGTGCCAGTGCGAGGCGAACACGCGACCGCCAATCGACGAGTAGTCGTACAGCGCCTGACGTGCGCTCATCGGCTTGTCCATTTCCATGGTGCCGCCCTCGCACGACAGAATCACGATGTCGTACTTGCTGAGCGACTCCGTGGTCCCCCAGAGCCCGGTGGCCGGCAGCATGGCGGCGCCGCCATTCAACGTGGCATCGAAGGTCTTGGTCGCGACGTCCATGGCCCCGCCGGTCACGTGGTCGCTACCGTTGTAGAGATGAATTCGGCCGTCACCCGAGCCGGGAGTGAACTCAGCGTCGTCGATGCCCATGCGCCGAGGCAGGCACTCCATGGAGTCCGCGCCGCCGGTGGTGATGGCAATCAGCGGAATGTCGCCCTCTGCCTTGTTGCGGGGCAGACGCATGACCTGAGGATCCATCATCTGCGTGTCGACGCAGGCGGTCACGCTGGGGATGGTGATTTGCCGGCGCCATTTGCCGATTTGCATGACGAGCGGGATGTTCTGCCCGACGGGCACGTCCTTGAGCACGAATTTGCCTGCAGTGTCGGTGAGCGCGGACACCACCGGATTGACAATGGTTTGTCCGCAGCGGTCGCAAGTCGCGCCAGCCGTGAACGGCATCACCGGCCCATTCGGGACATAGACGATGACATTATAGAGCGGCACCTTCCCAGCCGGGTCGTAGACCATGCCGGTCACGGTGGTTTCGCCGGACGCGCACTCCTTCTGCGTGCAGGCGCCGACCTTGCAGCTGGTTTGAGCGCACTGCAGGTTCTTGCAGGCGCCCGGAGCCCCGCCCACATTTCCGCCACCCACGGTGATCGATCCGCCGGTGTTGACGACGATGGTGCCGCCCGTGCTGCTATTGCTCGCGCCGCCCGCGCCGCCGGTCGTGGGCGAAGTTGCCCCACCGGTGTTCACGAACACGGTCGTGCTCGGCGGTTCCTGTGAACAACTGGCGCTTGCTGCCACGAAGGATGCAATGGCCAGCGCCCCCCAGTGGCCCGTTCTGTGAATCTTCATGGTGTGGCCCTGTTCGTGGTGTTGGGCGGAGGTTTCCCGCTCGGGACCTTGGGTCTGGGTGGAGAGGAGCAATCGCCAAGCTGCGCCGCGAGGGTTGCTCCGCTCTGGCACAGTGACCGCGCGCACTGTTTTCTTCTCAACGAACGAAAAGCCCCTCTCAGAACTGGCTCACCTTTCGCTCGCGAAGCAACTTTACAGCCAGTATGGCGCCGCGCGGGCCCACCTGGGGGGCATGCGCTACACTGGCAGAGTGCGCCGCGTCCTCGCACTCTCGCTGCTGACGCTCAGTATCTCGCTGATCCACTGCGGAGCTTCGCGGACCACGTCGACGAGCGCGGGCAACGCGCAGGCGAGCACGAACCAGGGCGACAAGGCGTCCGCCGAAACGACGCGCAGCCTCACCCCGCGCGAAATCGCCGATCGCTCGACCGCTTCAGTCGTGTCGGTGCACAACGACGAATCACTCGGCACCGGTTTCGTGGTCCGGGCGGACGGCTGGATCGCGACCAACCTGCACGTGATCGAGAGTGGCGGAAACGTTTCGGTTACGTTCACGGATGGCCGAACGCTTCCAGTCGTCGAAATCGTGAACGCTAGTCGTGAGCACGACCTCGCGATCCTGCGCGTCGAAGCCCAGAAGCTGCCGGTGCTGCCACTCGGAGACAGCGAGCGGGTGCGGCCGGGCGATCCAGTGGTGGCCATTGGTCACCCACTCGGCTTCGAAGACACGGTATCGAACGGACTGGTGAGCGCGCTCCGTCACGTGAGCGAGCAGCTCGATGTGCTGCAAATCTCGGCTCCAATCGCGCCCGGTTCATCGGGCGGCCCGCTGTTCGACGATCGAGGGCGGGTCATCGGCGTGGCGACCGCGATCATCCAAGGCGGGCAGAACCTGAACCTGGCCCTGCCGGCCAAATACGTGAGCGCGCTGCTCACGAACCCCGAGCCGATCCCGATGTCGGTCTTTTCAGCGGCAATGAGCGCCTTGCAAAAGAGCGCCCCGCGCGTCGAACGCCATGTGCCGCGCCACGCGCTCACGCTGCTGAAGGGCTGCAGCGCCGAGACTCACGAAACCATCGCGCGCTCGCTCTCGGCAGCCATCGAAGTCGGCGCGCCGCTCTACAACGGCGGCGACTTCGCAGCCTGCTACCACGTGTACGAAGGCGCCGCGCTCGACCTCACCCGCCGCCTCCCCAAAGCCTGCTCCGGCCCCAAGCGCGCACTATCGCAAGGCCGCGAACGCGCCGCCAAGCTCGCCGAACCCAGCGCCCAAGCCTGGGCCATGCGCGACGCCTTCGACGGCCTCCTGGAAGTCATCGCCCGCCGCATGCAACAAGAACGCTAAACCCGCCCGCGCGCCAGGAGTGAGCGCTCGCCGAGTCGCGAGCGGGCATGCGCCGAGGGGTACAGGTGCAGGTGCAGGTGCAGGTGCAGGTGCAAGCGCAAGGGCGAATGAAGACGTCGGACCGTCGAATTCCCTGACGCATCTTAGGCACTCCTGCGCGATTCGATGTCGTTCCGCGAGAATATGGCGCACTGCGCGCGCCGGTGATGGCGCGATTGCACTCGCGTGCAGCAGTGCGGGCGAAAGTCATTTCACGGCCCGAAAGCGCGATAAAAGGGTGCTTAACGAGGCCGAAAGTCGTGCGTGTAGCGTACTCTCATTGACTTCAACCCGCCGCCCGCCGCTCACCACGCCATCAACTAGTCAGGTCGATCTTGGGGGCGACAGAACCGCGCCGGCGCGGCGGCACAGCGAACCCGACGCGATCCCAAAGTCCTCCCGCTCACGCCACCAACGCGACGCAACCCATTACGCCGCCGTTTATGCGACCAACCCGACGCAACCCAACCACGCCTCCGCGCGGCTGCCGCCGCCGCGCCGCCCCTCGCTCACCCGCCAACCCGACGGCACCCCGCCCCCTCGGTCTCCGAAACTTTACCCGACGGCCAGGCGTGGCTGCTGCGGGGACCTTGGGCGCTCTAGGTTGCCAAGGTCGCAATCGACGCTTAGCGCGCTCGTAAACCAGGAGGGCCCGAAGCCAATCGCAAGTGGCGAGATTTCGCTGGTGCGGGGCGGCTCGCGGGGGGTTGGGTCCGGGGGCTGCGTTCGGGTTTACTGCGCTTTTCGTTGGGTGAAGTTCGGGGCGCTGGCCAGGCTCGCGAGCGCGTCGACGACGCCGATGGTGCCCGCTTGCAGGCCCGCAACGTTGTTGGAGCCGAGGCAGCTTTCGGTGGTGCCGAAGGTGTACGTGGCCAGGTAGGCCGAGAAGCATTGGTAGGCTACGGGCAGGTCGGCGAGACCGGTCACCAATTCTTCTTGGGTCTTGAAGCTGAACAGCGGTTTGCCGTCGGGCCCGGGCACTTCAGCGGCCGAGTTGATGGCTTCACCACCCTGCATGTCGCGGTACCTTCCGCCTTCGTCGAAGTGCTCGAAGCCAAAGCCGATCGGATCGAAGCGCTTGTGGCAGGCCGGGCAGCTCGTACCCGCCGAGGTGTGCGCGATTTCGTAGCGTTCGCGCGTGGTGTTGGTTTGCTTGGCCACGGTGATGCTCGGCACGTCCGCGGGCGCGGTCAACTTTGGTTGGCAAAGCAAGCGATAGAACGGAAACAGCCCTCGTTGCGTCGGCGATGAGGCGTCACTGTTCGCATGGCTCGAGAGGAACGCGCCCTGGGCGAGCACGCCGATGCCTTTGCCCGCCGGTCGAGTGATCGAGGCGTAGTCCGCGCCGGGCGCTGGGAAGCCGTAGTAAGTCGCCAGATCTTTGGACGGGTTGGTGGTGTTCGCGGTGAGCAGTTGCTTCAGACCACCGCCCTTCTTCAGGATCACGTCCTCGACGAACTTGCTGGTCTCCTGCACCATGGCCTTGTTGACGGTGCTGAACGCTGGCGAGGTGATGTTGGTCTTGCTGATTGCCGCGGCGCGCGGGTACTCGAGGTAACCCTCGAAAAAGCGCTGGACCATGCGCTGACCAGGCTCGGTCGCGAGCAGTCCCTTGGCAATGGCGGCGAGGTCACCCAGGTTGCCGCTGGCGGCCTTGGTCAGGAGCTCGTCGGACGGTGCTGAACCGGTGAACGCATACGAAAGCTCGGACGCGACCTCGTACGGCGTGAGCTGGCGCGCGCCGTTCGCGACCATGCCGACCTCGCTGCGAAACACTGCGTTCGGCGATTGTACGAGCCCCGCGGCGATCCATTTGATGGCGGTCTTGAAATCGGTCGCCGCTTTGGTGGTGTCGAAGAACGCTAGGTAGCGCTCTTTCTCCGCAGCGGTGACCGGGCGGCGGAACAGGCGACGGCCGAATTGGTCGACGAAGGTGCCGGCGCAAGCGCGATCCGCGGCAGCGCTCGAACACGGCAGCAAGTTGGCGAGCGCGGAACCTGCGACCAGCGCGCCCACCGACTCGGCGCTCTCGAGCAGGCCGCTCACGAATTGGTTGCCGGGTGAGTTCGCCGAGTCGTTGTCGAAACCGGCACCCGAGACGGTGTTCGCGGGCAGCGAGTTGGTCCACTGGCCCTTGATCGCCGGGAAAACGTCGTTGATCGTGTTCTCGAACTCGAAGCGAGTGAACAGACGGAGCACGGGGCGCCCCGTGGAAGGCGCGGGACAATTCAGCGAATAGCCGACCGAGCCGCTGCTGCCGGGCGTGCCACCCGTGGTCGCTCCGGAACCGCCGCTGGTGGTGCCGGTGCCGCCGTTCGAGTTGCTGCCACCGTTCGACGAGCTGCCACCTTGGGACGGGCCGCCGCCGCCGGGGTTGCCTGCGCCGAGGCCGCCCGAGCCGGACTCGGACTGTGTTCCACCGCTGCCGGCGCCGCCCCGATCGTGATTCGAGCCCGATGAGCAGCCTGCCAGGCTGAGCGCTGCGATCAGCCAACAACCGAGGGTTTTCATGTTGCGAGCGCCCCCGTCACGAGGCCCGTCGTACCGGGGAAGGTCGGACTCGCGACACCCATCGCTTTCGCCATCGTGAGATAAAGATCGGTAGCTGGTCGCGCGCTCTTGTTCAGATCCGCGTCGATTGGGAACGAGAGCACTTGGCCGGCTTTGATCGCGCCCGCGCACTTTCCGATCGAGACCGAGTGCACGAAACAGGGGATCTGCGGGTACATCACGTAGCTGATGCGGTTGTGCATCTGCCCGTCGCCAATCTCGCTCATGACGTAGATGAGCGTGTTGTCGAGCACCATGCTGCCGTTCGAAGCGGTCGGATCGGGCGTCTTTGCGAGGACGCTCACCAGGTTGTCCACGAGCTGCTGATAGAACCAGCGTTGTGCGCGCGCGAACGGGGCTCGCACCTCCGGCTTGCCGGCATTGTCGATCGAGATCGGCGAGTTGTACTGACCCGTGGCTTGCGCCTGCGTGTGCGAGAGCCCGTTGTGATGGCCCCACTGCTGCCCCGGCATCGTGGTGCCGCCGATGAAGCCGAAGTCGAATTCGCAGGTGGCGTACATGGGCATGAGCCCGATCACCTGGGCGGCGCCGCAAATGAGGGCTTGCGCGCTGAGCTCGAGCTGCGCTTGGAGCAACAGCCGGAAGTTCGCTTCCTGATAGAAGTAGTCGTTGCCGCCGCTCGGATCGACGACGATGCCGGCGCTCGCCGTGCGCACCTTCTCGACTGTGGGCAGGCTGGGCTTGCCGGTACAGCTGGAGACTGCGCCACCGCCGCCGGAGCGCACCGCCTCGAGCCCCGCGAGGAAGCTAGTCAGCTTGGTCTGCTCACTGCTGAGGCCGGTCACCGTCTTTTGCAGATCGGCAACTTCGGCCTCGTTCACCTGCAACAGCTTGGCGCGCAAGTCCGCGTCGGAGACCGTGGGCTGCGAAGTTCCGCCGAACAGCGTGTCGGCCACTTTGGCCGGATTCTTTTGGGGATCGACGTGGGTGGTGCCATCCCAGAACAGCTTGCCGTGCAGGTCGATGCCGAACGGCTGGTGCGAGCAGGCGCCGAGAATCAGCGGCTTTTTGCCGATGCCCTTGCCGATCACGTGCTCGACCGAGATGCGGGGCGACGTGTCGTCGAGCGTATCGACGCCAGACAGGCAATTGACGATGCCCTCGTGCGTGCCGCCTTTGTCGGGGTACTTGAGCCCCTGATAGACGTTCACCCACTGCTTGTAGGGCTGGAGCGGACCGAGGATGCTCTCGTTGGTCTTGTCGAGATCGAAGCTGATTCCGTCGCTGCCCATCTTCGGGTTGTAGTGCTCCGGCGCGACGCCATGCGGCACGTACATCACCATGAACCGCTTGACCGGACCCGACGCCTGGGCGGTCGCCATGCGAGAAAACTTGACGGCGAGCGGCACGCTGAGGCCCAGCGCCAATGCTTTGAGAAACAGCCGGCGCTCCATCCCCCGAGCGGCGCGGATCAATCGCGGGTTGTTCTTCATGGGGTGGTATCTCGGCGAAGCGTAGGCAAATCTCTAGATTGCATGGCGAAGACGGGCGAGCGCACACCGCGCGCGCCCACGAATCCTGATGAAAGATCGCGCGAGCGTCGAGGCCCGCGCGGAAATTTTCCGAAGACGAGCCCGAGGCAGAGATGCTCAGCGCATTCCATCAAAAATGTTGCAAGAAAATCCGCAAGAAAATCCCCCCGAGGGGTGACCAAACCCGAACCACCGTTCGGCATGGCGCCAATGTAAGTGAACGGGCGGCGGGGCGACCGAGCACTCACCCGAGAATTTGACCGTACGGATGTGCTTCACGCTCCGGCCCGCGAGCGAGTCCAGGAATCCGGACGTTCTCGCCACGAAATGCGCAAGTCGCACGGGGCTGTCCGAAATTTCGGAGGCGATACCCCACAATTCGCGGTAAATCCCGGTGAAAATCTGGTTTCTATCCCTAACGCCGGTGCCTCGGCTGTCCGTTTCATCTGTACACTCGTTCGTGGCGCATCCCCCTGCATGCATTTGACTGAGCCCACGCACCGCGCCTCCGCCCGAACCGCGGAGGCACCTCGGTGACGCCCCAGCGGCTGCTGGTGGTGGACGACAGCCCAGCCATGCGCGAGCTGGCGGCGATCACATTTCCGACCACCACGTGGCATCTCGATCTCGCCGCTTCGGGCGCCGAGGCGCTGCTACTCGCACGCAAGTTCGTGCCGGACGTCGTGCTCGTGAACCTGGTCTTGCCCGACATGCACGCGGTCAAGCTGTGCGAGCAATTCGCCAAAGACGAGAAGCTCGCACAAGTGCCGGTGGTGGTGCTGAGCAGCAAAGGCAAAGCGGCAGCCGAAATCTTCCGCAGCTTCGAGTCCTTCTTCTCGTGCGTCGCCAAGCCGGTAAACCCAGCGCACATCCGGGCGGAGGTGGAAGCCGCCGTCGCCAGCCGGCAGCCGCCCAAGCGCTCGCTGGAGCTGCCGCCGATCTCGCCGCGCAAAGACGTGGCGGCCAAGGCGGTTTACTCGCTGCTACGCGACGCTCTGGAACACATGCCGCGCTGGTTGAAGGAGCTCGGCGACGCTTCCCCTCCCGCGTTTTTCGCGCGAAGGCTGCTGACGCCGGAGCTCATCACTCGCCTCGTGGACGCGCTGGCGCCGCAGTTGGATGCGCCGCCGCTCAGCGAGCCTCCGCGCTCGGATCGCAGCGGTTTCTTCGCCACGCTGAATGGCTGGCCGCTTTTGGACTTGGTGCACTTCTTCGAAAGCTCGGGGCGCACCGGGGAGCTTTCGCTGACTTGCGCCGGAAAGGGCCTGCTCGCCTACTTCCGCGGCGGCGAAATCATCCTGGTCACGAGCCGCGATCCGGCGGACTACGTGCGACGCAATTTGCCGTCGGCGGCGAGCATTGCCGGCCTGCCCCGCGACGCTTTGCGCGCGGCGGAGAACGAGCAGCGCGTCTCGGGTACGCCGGTGTTCGTGACCCTGGCAGCGGGCGGCCATTTTCCCTACAAAGATCTGACCGACGTGCTCGCGAAGCACGGCCGCAAGCTGCTCGCCGACGCGAGCGAGGCCACATCCGGAAAGTGCTCGTGGCGCGAGCTCTCCGAGCTACCCGCCTACGTCCAGGCCCACGGGCAGCGCCTGTCTCCGAAGCGGCCGTCGGCGCTCGGCGCCATGCCGAGTTTGGCGCCGCAATCGGTGTCGCTGGAGCAAATGGCTTTGGAACGCCTGCGCGAAGCGCCCCCGACGACGCTGCCGGACGGCGACCTGCTGCTCGTACGGGTGCATGGCTTCAGCAGCCGGCTGCGTGCGTTCGACCTCAGCGACTCGGAGCGCCGCGTGCTTTCGCTCGTCGACGGCTACGCCACCGTGGCGGAAATTGCGAGCCGCGCGAAGCTACCGCTCGATCGCGCCGCCACGCTGCTCGCGATCTTGTGCGAGGTCGGGTTGCTCAGCGCGAGCACGAGCGGGTCCCGCGGCGACGCGCTGCAGAGCGCGAGCGCGGTGCGATCGCTCGCGGCATCGCCGCCCGCCAGTGAGCGCTCGCCCGGCCGGCGCGCAGATTGAGCGCTCGCCTCAATTGAAGATACTGGCCTTCTTCGCGGTCTGCTGAATGCCGTTGCTCCCGGTGAGCACGTTCTGACCCCAGCTGGTAAGCGGACCCTCCCAGGCCGCTGCCATGTCGAGCTGCATGTTCATGCTGTCGTTGCCCATCCAGGACCAGGCGATGTAGCCGATGTTGCGGGTCTGACACTTGGCCAGAATGTCTTGCCAGGCGACCGGCGCGCCGCCGAGTTGATGCCCGAATTCGCCCACGATCAGGGGCACCGCAGAGCTCTGCGCCTGCGCGAGCACGGCGTCGACCGCCGCGGCGCTGCCATATTGACCGTACATGTGTACGCTGAACAGCAGGTTCTTCTGCGAATCCGCGTTGGTCAGCGTGGTCGCGTTGTTGAAGATGGAGCTCGCGTCTTGGCCATAGCCGCTGGCGTCGATCACCAGCGTGTGATTGATGCCGTTGTCGCGCAGCTGCTTGATGGCAGCCTGATACGCGGAGGCGTAGTTGCTCGTGCCGCTCCACTCGTTCGCGATGTTGATCAAGAGGTACGCGCGAAAGTCGGTCAGCACCTGTTTCACGTCGGCCTTCGTATAGTACTTGGCCATGTCGAGCAGGCGGTTCGCGTCCTGATTTCCGGTCACGTCGTGGAGCTCGACGATCGGGACCATCTTCAACTCCACGACGCGATACAGGACCTCGGACAGCAGCGCGGCAGTGCCGGTGGTGTCCCAGACCACGCGAATCGTGTTGGTTTTGTAGGTGGCGATGTTGTCGAGCGCTTGCCAGGCCAAATAGCGAGCCGAGGTGTCGAAATAAATGTGCGCATTGTTCACGCCGCGCATCACGAACGCATTGCCGTACGCGTCGTTCAGCTTGCCGTTTTCGGTATAAAACCCGTCCTTGACCTTGGTCCCGGTGAGCGCGGGGGGCTTGTACACGGGGGGCTCCGCGTTGAACGTGCACGGCATCTTGCCCATCGCCGACGTGGACGCTGGCAGCAAACAAGAGGCGTTGTTCTCGTAGCCCCAGTCCGGTGCCTTGGGGTCACTCGGGGTCGTCACGACCTTGCAGAGCGGTACGCACTCGGCGTCAGGATCGGCGTCGATGTTGATCAGCACGCCTGGACGCGGCTCGGGCGGCGGGATGGGCTCACCGGTCTTGCAAGCTTGGTTGGACGCGGTAGGCGTGCCGGGAATGACGCAGGAGGTGCTGTTCTCGTACGACCAGCCGTCCCCGTCCGGGTCATTGGCGACGTTGGTGGTGATGGTGCACAGCGGCGCGCAGCGCGTGGTCCCACTGTCCACCACCACGACACCCGGCACCGATGGCGCAGGCGGCAGCGGCTCGTTGGTGGTGCAGCTCTGATTCTTACTGGTCGGCGTGGTGGGGATCACACACGACTGGCCGCTTTCGAACGACCAGTCGTCCTTCTCGGGGTCGAGCGCGGGATCGACGTTCACCCGACACAGCGGGACGCACGAGGCCGTTCCCTTGGCAGCGTCGCGAATCACCACGCCCGGCAGATGCTCGGACGTGGTGCTGGCGCCGCCCGCACCGCCGGTAGCCGCGCCCCCGGCTGGCGTGCCACCCGTGCCCGCGTTTCCCGCGCTACCTCCCGTGCTGGGACTCGGGGTCCCGGCAGCGCCGCTGCTGCTCATGCCTCCCGACGTAGGCAGACCGCCGCTCGCGCTCGCACCGCCCACGGTGCTGGCCCCGCCGGTGACGCTGCCGCTGCCTCCGGCGCCCACGGCGCCACCGCTGCTGGCGCCCGACGAGTTGGAGCCACCGCTCGTGCCAGCGCTGGCGCTGCCTCCAGTACCGCTGCCGTTACCGTCAGGTGGCGTGCCGGAGCCCGGCTCCGAACTACAGGCGCTGGTGGCCGTAGCTGCGGCGACGGCGAATAGCAGCGTCGCGACCACTCGCGAGTCGGAAGGAAATCGGGGTTCGGTGCGAATCGACACGATGCTGCGCCTTCCAAATTCTGCGAGCGATTCCGCGCCGAGCTTCCTCGCGGGCCGGGAAAGCTTAAACGTTTTAGCGATTCGGGCAACCGCTAACCGGGCTCCGAATTCGGTGAGGTCGGGACGCGCGTCCATCAGCGCGGCGCCGGCCAAACGAGCCATTCGCGGCCTAAACACCGCGCCAAATGGACGCCCGAATTCCGGATAGTCTTGCCCGGAGGGAGGGCCTATTCTCTGACTAGCGATGAATTTCGCGTATTTCCGCGCACCACGCGGCGCAGGCGGGCGATGAGCGCGAAAGCGCAAGCCCGCGTAGAGCGCCGCGATCTGCTGCTCTGCGGCGCGGCGGGGCTCGTGTACGCGGCGAGTCATCAGCTCGGCACTCAGTTTCTCTCTCCCATCTCTCACGTCTCGCCGCTTTGGCCCGCCAGTGGGGTCGCCATCGCAGCCCTGCTGCTGGTGCCGAGGCGACTCTGGCTCGGGCTTGCGACGTGCATCGGCGCGGCCGCCCTGGTCTCGAACCTGGCCAACGGAAACTCGTTCCGGGTCAGCGTGGGCTACACGCTCGCCAACTTGCTCGAGTTCGGGTTCGGGGCATGGCTGCTCGGGCGGCGCGAAGGACGAAGGGTGTCCTTCGAGCGCGTCGAGGAGGTGCTGAGCTTGCTCGCGCTGGCCACGCTCGGTACGGGCGTCGCGGCGCTGCTCGGCGCGCTCACGACCGCGCTCTCGAACCAAGTCGGGTTCGCAGACGCCTACGGCATCTGGTGGGTCGCCAACTCTCTCGGCATCCTGCTCGTCACACCGCTGGTCGTGACCTTCGCGAAAGTGCTCAGCGCGCGACCGCTGGTTCGCCCGCGCCGGCCGCTGGAAGCCACGGCGTTTTTCGTGAGCTGGTGCGTCGCCACCTGGCTCTCGTTTCGCGACGAAACGCCGGGCCCGCTCGCCCCTCGGCCCTACGCTTTGATCGCGCTGCTCGCTTGGGCCGCGCTGCGGCTCGGACAGCGCGGCGTTACCCTTTCGCTCGCGCTGCTGGCGGGCGTCGCGGTAACGAGCGCGGCCAGCCCGGGGAGCTCCGCAAGCCTGGGGCTGCTCGACCCCACGGAGCGGCTGCTCTCGGTACAGGTTTACCTCGCGATCACCAGCATCACCGGTCTGCTGCTGGCCGCGAGCGCCACCGAGACTCACGCCGCCGAGCAAAGCGCGAACGATGGCCGCAGCCGTCTTCGTGCGCTCGGCGAGGTAGCGCAACGGGACGCCGAGAGGCTACGCCTCGCGCTCGACGCCACGCGCATGGGCACCTGGGAATGGAACCTTTCCACGAACGACGTGGTCTGGTCGGAGGGCGTCGAGGCCATGTTCGGGCTCGGCAAGGGGCAGTTCCGTGGCACGTTCGAGGCGTACTCCGAGCTGCTCTACCCGGAGGACCGCGAACGCGCCCTGCTCACGATTCAGCGCACGGCGAACGGCGAAAACCCCGACTTCAAGCTCGAGCACCGAGTGATTTGGCCCGATGGGTCGCTGCATTGGGTGGAGGGGCGCGGACAGCTTCACCGCGACGAGGCCACCGGCGTAGCGCGCATGATCGGCACCATCGTCGACGTCAGCGAACGCAAGCTCTCGGACGCCAAGCTGCGCAACGCGAACCGCGCGCTTCGCACGCTGAGCAACTGCAATCAAGCGCTGGTGCACGCGCGCACCGAGTCCGAACTACTGCACGAAGTGTGTCGGGTGATCGTGGAGGACGGCGGCTACGGTCTTTCCTGCGTCGGCTTCGCCGTGCCCGACCAGCCCGGAACCGTGCGACTCACGGCACACTCGGGCGGCGAAAAGCTCTCGCCCGAGCCAATCGAGCCTGCGCTCGCCGAAACGACTAGCGCGGTTCTACGCAAGGGCGAGCCGATTCTGTCGGCGGGTGCGGAGCGCACGCTGGTGGTGCCGCTCAAGAATGGGGTCCAGACGTTCGGAGTGATTCTGGTGCGCGCTGCCGACGCGCAGGCCTTCGATGCGGCCGAAATCGAGCTTTTGCGCGAGCTGGCCGAGGATCTTTCGTACGGCATCCAGACGCTACGCGCTCGCATCGACCAGCAACGCGCCGAAGAAGCCGTGGTTGCGGGCGAGGCGCTGCTGCGGCAATTCATCAAGCACACGCCGGCAGCGGTCGCCATGTTCGACACCGAGATGCGCTACCTGTACGCGGCCGAGCGCTGGTTGGTCGATTACCACCTGGAGGGGCAGGACGTCATCGGGCGTTCGCACTACGAAGTGTTTCCGGACATTCCGGAAGAGTGGAAAGCGATCCATCGTCGCGTGCTGGCCGGTGCGGTCGAACGTCGTGAGGAGGATCCGTTCCCACGCGAGGACGGCTCGATGGAATGGCTAGCCTGGGACGTGCGACCCTGGCGCAAAGCGGGCGGTGAAATCGGTGGGCTCATCATGTTCACCCAGGTCATCACCCAACGAAAGCTGGTCGAAGAGCGCCTGCGCCGCAGTGAAGATCGCTTCCGGCGTCTGATCGAGAACGCCTCGGACATGATCACTGTTCTCAGCAACACGGGCATGATCCGCTTTCAAAGTCCGTCCTCCGAGCGAGTTCTGGGCATGCCGCCGGAAGAGCTGGTCGGTCGCAGCGTGTTCGAGCTGCTGCACCCCGACGACCTCTCCCTGACCAGCGAGACCCTGCGGAACGCAGAGAACAATCCAGCAGTTCCCGCGGTGGTCAAAGTGCGGCTACGGCACCGCGATGGCGCATTCCGTCTGGTCGAATGCATCGGTCGCAGTGTGCCGGGGGAGTCCCCCGACGGCTACCTGGTCGTGAACACACGTGACATCACCGAGAGCGCGGCACTGCAGGAGCAACTGCGGCAAACGCAAAAGCTCGAAGCCCTGGGCACGCTCGCCGGCGGTATCGCCCACGACTTCAACAACATCCTGTCTGCGATCATCTCGTTTACCGAGCTGGCCAAGATGGACAACCCCGACAACGCCGAGCTCTCGGACAACCTGAGCGAGGTGCTGAAGGCGTGCGGGCGCGCTACCAACCTGGTGAGCCAGATCCTTTCGTTCAGTCGCCAGCAACGCCAGGAGCGGCGCAAGATTCCGATCACGCCGGTGATCGGTGAGGTGTTGCGCCTGCTCCGATCGAGCCTGCCGTCGACGATCGAAATCGGGAAGAATTTCGAGCCGAACCTGCCGCAGGTGTTGGCCGATGCCACGCAGCTGCACCAGGTGCTGATGAACTTGTGCACCAACGCCGCGCACGCGATGAACGGTCGCGGGCAGCTCAAGGTAACGCTTTCCGCCTACAAATTGCCGCCCAATGCTCAGAGCCCGCATCCCGAGCTAGCGCCCGGCGACTACCTGCGGCTCGAGGTCAGCGACACGGGCATGGGCATGGACGCCGCAGTCGCCAATCGCATCTTCGAGCCGTTCTTCACCACCAAGCGCCCGGGGGAAGGCACGGGCCTCGGCCTCTCGGTGGTACACGGCATCATCAAGGATCACGACGGGGTCATCACTGTCGAGAGTGAAGTCGGACGCGGCACTACCTTTCGCATCTATTTGCCAGCAGTAATAGCCGAAACCCGCGTCGAACCCGATCAGGTGCTGGAGGGCGTCCCGCGCGGTCGCGGTGAGCGTGTGCTGTTCGTGGACGACGAGCCGACCCTATGCGACGCGGCCGAGCGCATCCTGCTGCGGCTTGGATACCAGCCAATCGTTTTCCCGAGCTCCGAGCTGGCCTTCCAGGCCTTGCAGCGCGACCCCCACCGCTTCGACGTGGTGCTCACCGACCTGACCATGCCCAACATGACCGGGGTCGACCTGATCAGCGAGGTGCGCAAGCTGCGCCCGAGCCTGCCCATCGTCTTGACGTCCGGCTACAGCGGCAGCTTGACCAGCCAGACGATGGCAGAGCTCGGCGTGCAAGCGGTGATCGACAAGCCGCTCGACTACCGCGCACTCGGCCTGGCGATGGCCCGCTGCTGCAGCACTGCTTTGGGTTTGGACCGCGCGCCGCAAGCCGGCTAGCGTGCGAGCCCGATGTCCGGCCCGCTTGCTTTCGGTGTGTTCACGCTGGCAACGCTGGCGCTTTCGTCGCCTGCGCGAGCCGAATCACCGCCGGCCGACGTCGCGTCCCCACCCCGCTTCGAACGCTTTCGCACACACCAGTTGGGCATCGCCGGCGGAGCCGCCATCGGCCAGGGTTACACGTTGAGCGCGCTGATCGCGACCGGAGCCCTCATTTACTGCGCCGCTTCGAGCGATGGCGACCGCGGCTGCGGGATGAAACCGAGCGCGGGCGCGTTCCGCGAGCTGTACGTTCCGCTGGCAGGGCCCTGGCTCGCGCTCCGTCGCGACGACGTGCACGGCGACACCAAGTACGCGCTTTTGTTTGGTGGGCTCGGCGCAGTACAGGGCGCCGGCCTGCTGCTAATTGCCTACGATCTCTTGGTACCCCGCTACTCGGTGAGGCAGGTATCCCAATTGCGCGTTCAGGCGATTGCCGACTCGAGCGGCGGTCTGCTCATGTTCAACGGCCATTTCTGACGCGCGCTTCTTGCGGGCCGGAAGCCTTGGGCTATGAGTGAGCGTCCACCGCGCAGTGGAGCGTGGCCGAAACGCCGGAAGTTACAGTGAGTCGAGCGCCTATCGCCCCGGTCCGTCACCGATTGCCAACGAATACCGCGGGAGTTCTAACCTGCGCCTTGCTAGGCGCCGTGTTCGGTTGTTCGCCAAGCCCGACGCCGGGCCCGTCCGCATCGGGCGGAGCTCCGAACGCAACCGGCGGCACGGTCACGGGAGGAGTGCCCGCAACCGGCGGTGCACCTGCTGCCACTGGAGGGCTGCTCGCAACCGGTGGCATTCCGCAAACGGGCGGCTCGGCGCAAACCGGTGGTGCGAGCCAAAGTTCTGGCGGCGCAAGCGGTGGGGGCAATGCGATCACCGGCGGCACTCCGTCGGCTGGCGCATCCGGTTCCCCAACCGGCGGAAGCGCAGGAGCACTCACGGGCGGCGTCGCGGGCTTTAGCGGCGCCGGCGGTGCTGCGAGTGGCGCGGGCAACGGCGGCGCGCCGAACGCAGGTGCCGGCGGCAGCGCGGGCACCCCGGGCGGCTGCAGTGCACCCGGCCTGCTCTTCTGCGACGACTTCGAGGCGGGCACGACCGCGGGCATGCCCCCACCCTCCCCCAAGTGGTCAATCGCGCTGAACGGCATGGGCACGGTCGTCGTGGACGGCACGACGCCGGCGCACAGCGGCTCGAAATCGGTGCACGTGAGCAGCGCGGGCGGATATCAAACGTTCTTCGCGCTGAGCGGGGCTCCGGTGTTTCCGCCTGCTGGCGGTCTGCTCTACCTGCGCCTCTACATTCGCCTGGGCGCGGCCATGACCGGCGGGCACAACACCTATTACAAGGCCGGCGCCGCCGGCATGAACAGCTCGGAGCACGAGACGCGCATTGGCGTCATGAACAGCATGCTCATGATCAACCAACCCGCAGGAGATCGCGGCTTTCTTTCCAATCAAAACTACTACACCGACGGCATGAAGCCGGGCGTCGTGTTCGCACCGATGGCCTGGACCTGCGTCGAGGCGCTGTTCGATCCCCCGCATTCCACGTTCGACATTTGGGTCGACGGCAAGGAAGTGCCCGACCTGCACCGCACCGATTGGCAGCAAGATCCGCTGGGCTCCTTCCACTTCGGCTTCGAAAAATACGCCGGCCCCGACGCGGACATCTGGTACGACGACATCGCGGTCAGCGCGAGCCCAATCGGCTGCCGCTGAGCCGAGCAAGCGCTCGATCGCGACGAACGCGGAGCGAACCTCCGACGTTCGTCGCGATCCCCGCGCTAACGACTAGCGAATGCCGAACGTCGGAGAGCAGCCCACCGACACGCGCAAACGCCCGGCCTTTCCGATCTGCGAGCAGGTGCAGGGGCAGACGAAGATGCGCTTCGGGTTCGCCGGGTTGTCGTAGTACCAGCCGCCGTTCGGGTTGACCGCGCAGTTGCCGAAGTTGTCGACGCGCGGAATCTCCTGCTCGGCCGCCGATTGGGGCGTCCACACCAGCCGCACCTTGTCCTTGTCGATCTCCATACCTGCACTGGGCTCGGGGATCTCGAACTCGCACGAGACCTTGGTGTCGGTGATGTTCGTGAGCGCGTCGACGAGCGAGCTGGTCGGCTCCGCTTCGTCGAGCAGCGTCGCGGATTCGGTCCCGCCCGCTTGCGCGATCGTGTTCAGGTTGAAGCCCGCTGCGAGGCCGATCACGTAGGTGCGGATCTGGTCGTTGTCGAAGGCGTCCTTGGCCACCTTGGCGATGTCCGTAATGGAGACGGGGCTTTGGCACTGCGTCGGGTAGCCGTCGGTGACCAAGACCACGACCACCTTGCGGTTCATGTTCTTGCCGCTGGCCTTCCACTCCTTGGCGTGCTGAACGGCGCCCGTGAGCGCCGGCAACGTGGGGGTCAAGCCCGCCGGCTGATTGTCGATGATGGCGTTGATGAGCTCGGGGCCCACGTCGGCCATCGCACCGATCTCGACCTTCGGCGTGGCGTAGTTGTCGACGTTGCAGTCGACCGCGTCCTCACCGCCGAACACGCTCGCGCCGAAAAAGCCAATGCCAGCCCGCAGATCTTGACCGCTGGCTTCCATCACGAACTGGCGCATGCCCTTTTCGAACGCGGCCCAGCGAGTCTCGGTGGAGTTCGGCACCGTGTAGAGCATCGAGCTCGAGCGGTCCATCATGATGTACATGTCCACCGGAATGGCAACGGCTTCGGTCTCGGAGTCGATGCCGCACATCATGCCGCTCACCGGATCGAGCGTGCCGGTGAACGGAACGCCGTCACACGAGGGCGCCTTGCCGGTGCTGGTGCCGCCCGTGCTGGTGCCGACGGTGCCGCCCTTACCCGTACCGACGCTACCGCCAGTGTTCGTGCCGACGGTGCCACCGGTGGTCATCGAGCTGGTGCCACCGGTGCGCGCAGCGGTCCCTCCGGTGGTCGAGCCGGAGCCACCGCGACCCGAGCCGGAATCGTCGTCGTCATCGCCCTTGCTACTGCAGCCGCCGGCGATCAAGCCGATGGACAGCGCCAGTGCGACCGGCGCAAACCCAAGCAAATAATGTCGTTTCATCGTGGAACCTCGGGGAGCAGGCGCTCAGAGAATGGGCGGGCAGCCGTAATAGAGATCGACCCGCTTCGCGCCATTGATCTGGACGTTCGCGCAAGTCTCACCCTTAAGGATTAGCTTGTTGGGATCGCTCGTGGTGTCGATTTCCCAACCACCGGTCGGATTGGTGGGAGCCTCGAGCTGGCAATCGATCGCGACGTTCACCTTGTTCACGTCCGTCGGCGGCTCTTTCAAGGGAATGTCGCAGGAGTGCACGAGCTGAGTGACGATGCCCTTGAACACGTCCGCGAGCCCTTCCACACCGCCGGAGGCTTCGACCGAGTAATACTTGGGCGGCGCGTTGGGGTTCAGCTGGCCGCTCGCCTCGGCAAATTGATCCAAGTACGAAGCGTAGGCTTCGGTGCCGGGGATACCGACCACGTAAGTGGTGACGCCGGCGTTCTTGAGCTGCCGAATGGCGTCAATCACCTCCAGGTGATCGAGGCACTGCTCTGCGTACACGCCGCTGTTACGGATGCAACAGTTGGTCATGTTGCACTTGACCGAGCTGCCAGGGTTCTTGCTATCGAGGTTGACGGTGCACAAGTTGGGGTCGGTGGAGCAAGCCGTATTGAGCGGGTTACAATTCGGCCCGCCGTCGGTAGCAAGCAGCACGTACTTGTCGCCCGCAACCGACGCGCCGCCGCCCGTCGTGTAATAGTTGAGCGCGGCGCGCAGCGCCGCCGCGGTCGGCGTGCCGCCAGACGGCGAGGTGTCTTGCACGATACGCACGATTTGCGGAACAGTCTTGATGCCTTCGCCGATCGGTACGTTGACCGCCTGCGGACCATCCACGACGCTGCAAGTCACGTCCTTCTGAGTCGTGCCAGCGTTCGGATCGTACGGGTACAGGATCAACCCGAAATTCATTTGATCCGCTACCTCGGAGAGCGCGGTCTGCAGCGCGCCGCCGAGCGATACCCACTTGTTCTCCGCGAAGCCGTCCGGCGTGTCGACCATGCTGCCGGACTTATCGACCACTAGCATCATGTTGACGGTCTTGATGTCCGCGGTTTCTGCGCTCGACCCGCACTCCTTGGGTAGGCCGGTGTCGGGACACTCCGCTGGACCGGTCGGGGCGCCGCCGGTATTCCCCTTACCGCCGTTGGAACCACCATTCGACGTGCTGCCACCCGTGATCCCGATGCCGATGCCGCCCGTGCTGGTCGTGCCGCCCGTCGTGGCACCCGAATCATCGTCGTCGTCACCACCCTTCAGGGAGCATGCGACCATCGCCCCCGTCAACACGAGCCCCAGAGTCGTGAATAGTCTCAACGCGTGGCGCATATTCGAATTCTCCGTCACCCAGTGGTTATTGTTCGGCGGACTCGACCCACTCGACCGATCGTAGCGCTTCGCTCCAAACGCCTGCAACGAACGAGTGGCTCGCTAAAACATGTGGAAGTCAGTGTTCGATTCTTGAAAGTACAGGCAGGCCGCGTGATTTTTCCGGCTTGCGAGGCGGGCACGATGCACGGCTCGCAACTGAAATGAAAAATCTCCGCTCGCCCGGTTTGGTGCGCTTCTCGCCGGTGCTCAGCACTATAACTCGTAAGAGCGTCGTCTGCTCGCAACAGAAAGCATTAGAGCAGCAACCTGCCTCGAATTGACGATGATCGTGCAGCCGTGTTCGATATTTCCAAAGAACCCGGTCTATCCGCAAAACCAGGCGGGAACCGCAACGTTCAGCACACACTCGAATACGTTTCACGCACACCGCGAGCGAAGAACGCCGCGAGTGTCGTCCCTGCACACACGATGAGGATTCGAGATTCGTGGCGCTAGTTGCGCCTGGTGTGGGTGCTTGAGTCCGTGGGCAACAGCCCGCTACCGGCGTCGTCGTTGACGCGAAACGCCGCGGAAAATGCGTTGCACCGCGAATCGCAGGCCGAACAGCCGAGAGGCTAGCTCAGCTCATAAATTGGCTCCGATATCGCCATGACGCCGGGTGAGGCAACTACGCCCTAGCCGACCAGCTCTACCTCGAAGTTCCGTACACTCTTGGGATCGACGATGAGATCGATCGCCACGATCTTGTCCTCCACGAAGGTGAGCCGGAAAACGGCGCGGGGAACTCCGTTCGGCGCCCAAACTGCGCCCGGCACGCCATCGATGATCGCCAGCTGCGCCGCCTGAGCGCCCCCGGTAAAGACCTTCGCGACCGCTGCCGGGCCGCGCACCTCCGGCGAAAGCTCGGGTGCTCCGCGCGCGCGGTTGGCCACGCTCGCAGCGATCGCCACGCTGTCGGGCCGAAGCACGACCTCGGGGTCGAGCACCGCGAGCAGCGCGCCCAGATCACCCCCTCGCGAGGCCAGGAGGAACGCTTCCACCACGCTGCGTTTGCGCTCGAGATCGGCCTGCTCGGACGAATCCGCAGGCGCTCCCTGCACGCGCCGGCGCGCCCGACTCGCGAGCTGCCTCGCCGCAACCGCTGAAACACCGACGATTGGAGCGATTTCTTCGAATGGCAGGTCGAACAGATCGTGCAGCACGAAGGCCAGTCGCTCCGGCGGGCTCAGGGTATCGAGCACGACCAAAAGCGCCAGACCGACCGAATCGCCGAGCAAAGTTTGCTGCTCGGGGCTGGTCTCGACGAGCGTGGCCGCGCTGGGTTCGAGCGCTGGCTCCGGCTCGGGCTCCTCGCGGCGCGCCTTGCGAGCGCGCAGAGCGTCGAGGCAGATGCGGGCCACAACGGTCGTTAACCAACCGCTCGGGTTCTCGACCTCACTGGTCTCGGCGCGGCTGACCCGCAGCCACGCTTCCTGCACCGCGTCCTCGGCCTCGCTGCGCGAGCTCAGCATGCGATAGGCAACCGCCTGCAGGCGGGGCCGGTTTTGCTCGAACAATGCAGCGAGTCGTTCGTCGTTGGCCATTGGGTCAAATTCCTCGAATTGGTGCGATCCTGGCTATGACGAAGCGAGCGAGGCTCGTGTGACACGCGCCCCGACGAGGGTCAAACCCCGCCGGGGCGCGATATCGGGCGCCGAAAGCTGGTTCGCTAGCTCGGCGAAGTCGCGAGAACCGGCGCCGGTGTCGCGGGAGCTTCGACTTCGTGGCTCGGCGCGCCCCAGCTCACGAGCTTCAAGTCGAGCACGAAGATGGCGTAAAGCACCGGCACGAGCAGCAGAGTCACGAGGGTGGCCGCGGTGAGACCGCCGATCTGCACGTAGCAGAGCGGCTCCCAGAGTGGCCCGCCGTGGCTCGCGAGCGGAAACAGCCCGAGCACGGTCGCCCCCACGGTCACCAGCACCGGCCGCAGACGCAGAATGCCGGCATCGAGCAGCGCCTCGAGCAACGGCGCGCCGGCTTCGTGCTTCTCCTCGATGAAGTCGAACAGCACGATCACGTGGCTGACGATCACGCCGATCAGGCTGATCACCCCGAGGAACGCCATGAACCCGAACGGCGCGGACATGATCCTCAGGCTCACCAGCGAAGCTACCGCCCCGAACGGGATGGCAGCAAACACGATCAGCGGCTTTACCGCGTTGCGGAACTGCAGCACCAAGGCGATGAAGATGCACGCGATCGAGATCAGCAACACGACGACCAAGTCCTTGAACGACTTCTGCTGTTCCTCCTGTTCACCGCCGATGGTCAGGTCGTAACCGGGCGGAAGCCCCGCCTTGAGCGCGTCGAGCTCACTCTTCACGCTGGCCAGCACCTCGCTCGGCAGTGCGCCGCGTACCGGGAAGGCGCCGACCGTAATCGTGCGCGCATGATTGCGCCGCAAGATCTTGGCGGTCACACCCCCGAAACCGAGGTCCGAGATCTGCTGCAACGGCACCTTGGCGCTCGCGTTCTGCGATGAGTACACGTACAGATTCGCGACGTCGGACAGCTCTTGACGCTCTTTGGCTCGCAAGCGCGCGACGATTGGCACCTTGTGGTCGCCCTCGTACAGCGTGCTCACCGCCGTGCCGTTCAGCGCGGTCGACGACGAGCGAGCCACGTCGTAGTTGTTCACGCCGGCCGCGTTGGCGCGATCCGGATCGACGTTGAGGTTCACCGTGAAGTTGTCGGCGCCCCAGTTGTCGCGCACACGCTCGGCTTTGGGCGCGCGTTCCAGCACGTCCGCGACCTTGGCCGCGATCGTACGCAGGGTCGTCACGTCCTCGCCCGAGACGCGAATCGAGACCGGCACACCTACGGCCGGACCGCTCTCAAGCTGGCGCACATCGATGCGCGCGCCGGCCACGCGAGCGCTGAGCGCTGCTTGCAGCACCGGCACCAGGTGCTGCGTCTCGTGCTTGTCGCGGAGCCGTATCACGAGCTGCGCGTAGTTCGACTGGCGCTGCTCGGGAGCGATCGAGAACCAAAAGCGCGGGCCACCGCCGCCCACGAACGTGGTCACCGACTCGACCCCGAACTCTTCACCTACGTCGCGCACGACCGCATCCACTTCGCTCGCCGTTTCGCGAGTCGCGGCGACCGGGGAATCCTCCGGCAACCAGACGTCGACGTACGAGAGGTAGGAGAGATCCTTGGGAAAGAAGGCTTGCTTTACGCCGCGCACGCTGAACACGCCCGCGACCAACAGCAGCACCGCTCCGCCCAGCACCAGCCAGCGATGACGGATCGCGCCGCCCACCACCCGGTAGTAGTACTTCGCGAAGCCGGTGTTGCGCCGCTCTTCCATGCTCGGCTCGGCCTTTTTGGAAGGGCGCAGCAAGCAATAGCCGAGCAGCGGGATGAAGCTCATCGACACCAAGCGCGAGGCCACGAGCGACGCCGTGAGCACGATCGGCAGCGAAAACACGAACCGACCTGAATCACCCGTCAGCGTTAGAAACGGCAGATACGCCACGATATTGGTGACGGTCGCGAACATAATCGCGCTCGCCAGCTTGGTCGGCCCGAGCCACGCCGCGACCACACCGGGCAGGCCCTTGTTCAGGTCACGCTTGATCGCGTCGCCCGCGACCACCGGATCGTCGACCAACAGACCGAGCGCGATGATCAGTGAGGCGATGGAGACTTGCTGCACGTCGATTCCGAGCACGCGCATCATGCCGAAGGTCATCGCTAGCGTGATCGGGATACTGAGGGCCATCAAGAGCGCCGAACGCCACTCCCAAAACCCAACCAGTGCCACCAACACCACCAGCACGATGGCCTCGTACAAGCTGGACATGAACAAGTGGACGTTCTCTTCTACTTGCAGTGGCTGATCGCTCACCTTTTGAATCACCAAGTCTTCCGGCAGCAGCGAGCGAGTTTTTTGAATTTGCGCGTTCACTGCGTCACCGAACGCCGCGATCTGCAACCCCGACTTCATCGTCACTGACACGGTGATGGCGCGGGTCCTCTGCCAGTGCCCCTTTCCGTCCTTCCACGAAGCGAACGAGAGATACTGGGGCTTTTCGTAGGCGCGCGTGATGCTGACCAGGTCACGCAAGTACACCGGCGCGCCGTTCGCGCCGCGGGTCACGATTACGCTTCCGATCTCGTCTTCGTGATTGAACTCGCCCGCGGGCGCGATCATGACGCTCTTTCCCGAAAGCTCCATCGAGCCGCCACGGGCGACGACGTTGCGCGCGGCCAGAATGTTCTGGATTTGCGCAGGAACCACGCCGTAGGCGGCCAGCTTCTCCTGCGAGTACTCGAGATAGATCACGTCGGACAGCACGCCCGAGCGGGTCACCTTGGCCACCTCGGGCACCGCTTGCAGCGCTTTCTCGAGCTGATCCGTGTAGGTGTCGAGCTCGCGGTAGCTGTATTTCTCACCGGCTACTTGAGAAAGCTTCCGCTCGGTCTCGCCGACATCACGAATCACGGTCAGTGGCCAAACGTCCGGGTGAATCTCGGCCACGCGCAAGCGTTCGGCCACGAACGCGCGCGCGTCGGCCAGAATCTTGTCGTCGCTGGCCAGCGTCTGCGAGTCGATTCCGAAGAAGCCGGGCCCGGAGAGCACTCGCACGTCCGCCGCGCCGTGAGCCGCGGCAAAGTCGGCGAGCTCGCGGCCGATCGCCGCCAGGTCGCGCGCATCGAGTCCGTCCGGGAAACAGGCGATCAGCGCGGCGCGCGCGGCGCCCGCCTCGCCGACCGCGTGCGCTCGCGCCTCCCGGATCGCCTTCGCCACCCGCGCGGCACGCAGCTGAAGCTCGACCTCGCTCACTGGCGGGCTCGCGACCGTGAGCATCAGCGCCGAGACATCGCCAAAGTCTTTCTTGAATTGCATCGACGCGCCGTCCGGCAGCCCGCTGAGGCTCGACAGCTTGAGCCAGATGTCGTCGAACTCCTTGGCCGTATCGGCCACGGTCTTGTCGAGCGTGATCGTTACGACCGCGACCCCGGCGCGCGTGGTCGACTCGAGCTTTTCGATCTTGGAGTTTTCGGATAGTTGGTGTTCGACCGGACGCGTCACCCGCTCCTCCACGTTCTCCGCAGTGGCGCCGGGCCAGGACAGCAGAGCCACCGCGGAGCGCACCGGGATCTCCGGGTCCTTGCGCTTGGCCATGGTCAGGTAGCCGAACATCCCCCACAGGATCGTGCCCACCAAGAGCACCCAAGAGATGTGACGGTTTTCGGTGAAGAAGCGCGCCGTGTTGCGCGTCTTCTGAATCATTTCCGCTTCGGATTTGTGTGCCATGGCCGTGCTCGTCTTTCAGCTCTAAATCAACGGATGACGACGGCCTCGCCGCCGTCGCGTAGCAAAGTTGCGCCCACGGTCACCACTCGCTGACCGAGCGTGAGACCCGAGGTGACAGTGACTTTGTTGCCGGCGACCTCGCCCAGGGCGACGTCACGCAGGCGCGCGAGCCCCCGCTCACCGTTGCCCTCGAGCACGAACACCGAAAAACCGCGCGGATCGCGCGGGGAGCGCACGATGGCGCTCAGCGGCACCAGCGCCGCGTCGGCTGAGAGCAAGGCGTCCGGCACGCGCACCGAGACGACCGAGCCCGGGCGCAGCGCGCCGTCGGCGTTCGGCAACGCGGCTTCCACCGAAAAGACGCGGCCGTTCGAGTCCGCGGCCGGCGCGATGCGCGTGATGCGCGCGGGAAAGAGCTTGTCCGGCGCCTTGGCCTCGCTTTCGGCGCCCACGAAAACCTGCACGTCGCTGCCGATTTCGAGCTTTTCCACCAGCGTTTGCGGCGCGCCGAACACTGCTTTCACGTTGCGCGTGTCGGCCAGCGTCATCGCCAGCTGGCCGGGTCCCACCAGCGTGCCCACCTCGACTTGCCGAGACAGCAGCACGCCGTCCATGGGAGCGCGCAGTAGGGTGTCGCTGAGCGAGAGGTTCGCGTCCTGCGAGCGCGCCAGGGCGCCCGCCACCTCGGCGTTGGCCGAGTCCCGACGCGCGACCTTCACGTCCAGCTCGGCCTTGGTGACCACGTCTTCGTCGAACAGCTTCTTGGCTCGATCGAGCTCCTGCTGCGCGAGCTTGGCCTGCGCGCGCGCCTCGCTGATTTGCGCGCCAGCGAGGTCCACCTTCTGGGCGTAGTCGGCGGCCCGCACGCGCGCGAGCAACGTCCCCTTCTTCACGAAGTCACCCTTGTCGAGCGGGCGCCTGCCGCTCGGCGTCGTCACCTCTCCAAGGGTCTCCACGTAGCCTCCAACGCGAAACGCCAGGTCAACTCGAGTCGAGGGCTCGAGCGCGCCCGAATAGCGAGTGGCCACGCCCGTGGCGCGCGGCTCGACCACGCCAACCTTTACCGGAATCGGCGGCTTCTTTTCGGCCGCACTCGCGGTCTGGTTGCACGCGCTGAGTGCCAGGCAGGCGACCAGCCCGAGGCACGTCGTGAGTTGTGTTCGAAAGTTCATGACAATCTCCAGGCAAAAAAACGCGAACCCTGGGCGGATCACTGCCGAGTGGAGACGAACCCTTCGCCCCACCCGCGACGGCTGGACCGTCACGCCGAGTGCGTTCCGCCAATTCACGACGCGTGCCAAACTCCGGTCTGGCGACGCCACTCTGAGCCACCCTCGGGCTTTCGGCGCTATTCAGCCCTGATTTGCGTCGGGATCGGCTGCGCGACGCGGCCTGCATCCGACCGCCACAACGCTCGATTCGGGCGGTGGACGTCCGTACCGGCAGCGGACACCTGTCAAGCGGTCGGCGCGCCGAGCCCGCAGCGCGGGCATCGAACTACAGGCCGCGAAACGCCTGAGACACGCCTTCGAACACCGGCTTCGCGCGATAGTCCCCGTCGAAGAGCAAAGGCAAGTGCGGTCCGTTGCCGCGCAGTTGCCCCCAACGCGGCGTCGCCAACCACGATTGAGGATCGGTCAGACCCCAGAACGTAATACCTTTGCAAGCCGGCACGCTGAGGCAAGCCTTCACGATGTCGTGCGCGATCTGACTTTGCTGCGCGAACTTCTGCTCTAGCGAGCCTGACAGCTCACCGATGGGGATGTCCATTTCGGTGAGCTCGACGAACACGCCGAGCGCGGCAAACCGCTCCAAGTTCCGGCGAATGCTGTCGGCCGAAGGCCAATGCCGCGGGTCGACGTGCATCTGAAAGCCGACTCCGTGAATGGGAACGCCGCGCTCCTTCAACTGCTTCACCAGCCGATATGTCCCCTCGCTCTTCTCGCCCGTGTCACCTTCGGTTTCGTAGTCGTTGTACACGAGCTCGGCGCTGGGGTCGGCCTCGTGCGCAGCAAAGAAAGCGTCGGCGATGTATCCAGGCCCGAGCGGGGTAAACGGCGAATCTTGCCGAAGCTCGCCGTTGTTACCCACGGCTTCGTTCACCACGTCCCACTGCGCGATACGGCCCTTCCAATGTCCGACGGTCGCCTTCACGTGCCCGATCATGGCGCCACGCAGCGAATCCCCGCTGAGTCCGCGTGCCCACCCGGACAGCTGGTTGTGCCAGACCAGGGTGTGACCGCGCACGCGCATGCCATGCTGCTCCGCAAAGGCGACGAGCTGGTCCCCCGGACCGAAATTGAATTGCCCGGGCTGCGGCTGCACCGACTCCCACTTCATCTCGTTCTCGGCGGTGAGCGAATCGAATTGGCTGCCAGCGACCTGCAAATAGCGTGAGTCGCCGAAGTGCCAGGTCGCGAGCGCAACGCCGACATGCCGGTTCTGCGCCTTCGCCAGCGCGCGCAGCGTATCGCCGCTCGCGGTCATCGCTGCACCGCCGCTCGCCTGAGCGGCGACAGAAGCAGCGCTGCGCTTGACACAACCAGAAGCGAAAAAGCAAAAATGCAACGCAAAGATTGCACCAAGGACCGCTGAAACTCGTGAATGCGCCACGCCGTTCGCCCATAACACGACGCCGCCGATTGCAGCAGCGCTCGCGTCCGAATGAGCGAAAAAAAAGCTCTCATTTCGCCGCGCGCTGACACTCGGCGCCGAACGCGTCCTCGAAAACCAAGTTTTGCCGCGCGCGGGGCAGCCACTCGAGCGCCGATACCTGCTCGGGAACGAGGGCGTACAGGCGCTGCCGGGGACAGCCGCGATAGCCCGCCGCCCGCGCCTCGACCGAGACCGCGGCCACGGCGTTCGTCAGGGTCCCCTCGTAGTGAAAGCCACACTTTTCGATGACGCGCCGACTGGCCAGATTGGTTTCGTCGTGCATGACCTGCAAGCGATCGCAGTCGAACCAATCGAAGCACAGCACGGTGAGCGCGCGCACGGCCAGCGTGGTCCAGCCCTTTCGCGCGTGCGCCGAGTGACACCAATAGCCGACCTCGAGCGCTTTCGGGTTGAGCGCCGTGCGCGGGTGCAAACCCAGACCACCGAGCAAGGCACCCTGCGTATCGAACAGGCCAAACACGTACTGTCGCCCTGCCCAATAGTCGGCAATGAAGTTTCTGACGACGTCGAACTCGACTTCGAGCGTGAGCGGTAAGTGTGCCCAAGGCATGAACTCGCGCAGCTCGGGCCGGCTGGCTTCGACCGCCGAAAGCAAGGACGGCACGTCGTCCATGCCCCAGGGGCGCAGCACGAAGCTCCGCTCGGCGTCTCGATACAGAATGCGGCGCGGAGGGTGAGTCCGGTTCAGCGGAAAGGCGCTCATTTCAGGCCGTTCGTAGCATGGTCTGTGGCCAGCCGGGCCCGAATGCAACAGCGCTGCAAGCGTTTGGTGACAACTGCGTAGCAACGGTAATTCCGCGAGCACGGCTGGCTCGGGCTGGCGCTATAGGTTGGCGCGCGGTGCCGATGCTTCTCGACGCGCTCGACGCGCTCACCCGGTTCCAGTTCCGAGTCCGAAAACCGACCCTGCGCGCGCTCAAAACGCTGGCCCTGCTGCTGGCCGTGGCGAGCGCGCCTTCCTGCCAACGCAGCCGCGAAGCAGAGAAGGCGGCACCGCCGCCGCTGTCCGAAGACCAAAACGCACTCGGTGTACGGGCGCTTTCGAACTACGCCGAGCTCGCTTACGCAACCTACGACGACGCGACCGAGAGGGCGAAGTTGCTGCTGCTCGAAATCGATCGTCTTCTCGAGGAACCGAGCGCCGAGCGCCTGGCCAACGCGCGGACGGCGTGGTCGGCCGCGCGCCGCCCGTATCAGCAAAGCGAGGTCTTCCGCTTCTGTGACGGGCCCATCGATCGGGTCGAGACCCAGATCAACACCTGGCCGATCGATGAGAGCTACGTGGAAGCGGGCGATCCGGCGGCCAAGCCCGGCATCATCGAGGACGCGCGCACCTATCCGCTGATCTCGCCCGCGCTGCTCAGCAAGTTGAACGCAAGCGAGGGCGAAACCAGCATCAGCACCGGCTATCACGTGATCGAGTTTTTGCTCTGGGGCCGCGATGAACGCAGCGACGGCCCAGGCGCCCGCCCCTTCAGCGACTATGGATCAGGTCGCGGAAAGCTCACGGCACTCTCCGACGCGCAGCGGACGATCGCGACCCGTCGCGGGCAGTACCTACGCGCGGCGACCGAACTCCTGATCAGCCAATTGAGCGAGGTGCGTGACGCCTGGGCGCCCGGCGTCGCAGGCAACTACCGCAGCCAATTCCTCAAGCTGCCGCTCTCGGAAGCACTCGGCCGCGCCATCAAGGGCATGGGCTCGCTCAGCGGCCCAGAGCTATCGGGCGAACGCCTGACGGTGCCCTACGAAACCAAAGACCAAGAAAACGAGCACTCCTGCTTCAGTGACACGACCCAAATCGACCTGGCAGACGACGCGCTCGGCATCGAGAACGTGTGCCTCGGGCGCTATCAGCGCGAGGGTGCAACGGCGCTCGGAGGCCCCGGCCTGTGCGACATCATTGCCCTGCGGGACGCGACTCTTGCGCAACGACTGAAGCAGGAAATCGCTGCGAGCGTGCTGGCAGCCCGTCGTATTCCTGCACCGTTCGACCAGGCCATTCTAGGCGACGACAACGCGCCGGGGCGCAAGGCCATTCATTCGGCGATCGAAGCGTTACAACGCCAAACCGAGACGTTGGCCAAGGTGGCCGCCGCCTTCGACATTCGGGTTTCGCTAGCGGATCCGCGAGTGCAGCGGTGACACCCCCAGGAGTTATAGCGGCGCGCTGGCTGTTTTTCTGGGCGCTGTTCAGCGCGAGCTGCGCCAAGCACGTGGCCATGCCGCACAGCTCGCAGAGCGGCGGCTTGGCGACCGTCAGCGACGCCACGCGCGATGCCTATAGCCTGCCGATGCCCGGCCTGTCTGCGGCGCACCAACGAGCATTTTTCGTCGGCAACTCGTTCTTCAACCAAAACTGGGTCGCGGCGCCAGCCTCGGTGGCGACCCGCGACGGCCTCGGACCGCTGTTCAACGCGCGCTCGTGCTCGACCTGCCATTTCAAGGACGGGCGCGGGCGCCCGCCCGAGCCCGGGCAACCAATGAGCACCATGCTCCTGCGCGTCAGCCTTCCGGAACGCGGCCTGCACGGCGCGCCGCTCGGCGACCCGGTGTACGGCGATCAAATTCAGGGCAGCGCCTTACCCGGCGTGGCCAAGGAAGCCGATGTTCTGGTCGATTACGAGGAGCTTCCCGGCGCCTTCGCGGACGGCGAGCGCTTTTCGCTGCGACGCCCGCGCTACCGGCTCGATCAGCTGGGCTACGGCCCAGTCGCCAGGTCGCTCCGACTGTCACCGCGCGTCGCGCCAGCCATTTTCGGTCTGGGCTTGCTGGAAGCCGTGCCCGCCGCCGCGCTCGAGCATCTCGCGGATCCCAACGATCGCGACGGCGACGGTATTTCAGGGCGAATCAATCACGTGCCGGACGTGAAGCGCGGCGCGCTCGCGGTAGGGCGCTTCGGCTGGAAGGCCGAGCAACCCAGCGTGCTGCAGCAAAGCGCGGGCGCATTTCTCGGCGACATGGGCCTCAGCTCGTCGTTGTTCCCGAGCAACGCTTTGCCCCCTGGGGAGCACGACCTGTCGCTGCTGCCCAATGGCGGAGACCCCGAGGTCGGTGACGACGTGCTCGGCGCGATCGCACTGTACGCGCGCACGCTCGCCGTGCCCGCCCGGCGAAACCACCTCGATGGTCAGGTGTCACGCGGGGAAGACTTGTTCGCCAGCATCGGCTGCGCCCAGTGTCACGCGCCAACGCTGAAAACCGAAGTGCTGGCCGAGCTCCCTGAGCTCGCCGCGCAAGAAATCCACCCTTACAGCGACCTGCTGCTGCACGACTTGGGGCCAGGCTTGTCCGACGAGCGCCCAACCTTCGAAGCCGAAGGCAACGAATGGCGCACCCCACCCCTCTGGGGCCTCGGGCTGCTTCAGAAGGTAAACGGGCATTCGCTGCTGTTGCACGATGGGCGCGCGCGCGGACCCCTCGAGGCAGTGCTCTGGCATGGCGGCGAAGCCGAAGCGGCGCGCGCCCGCTTCGTCGCCCTGAGCGGCCAGGAGCGCGCCGAGCTGCTGGCTTTTTTGGGTAGCTTATGAGACTCGAGCGACGTGATTTTCTGAAAACAAGCGCCTTTTTTGCGGCTTCCGGGGTGATTCTTGCGAGCTGCCAAACGCCGCGAACCAAGCGCGAGGTGCTTTCCGAGCTCGTGCTGGAGGTGGTGGCACCGGATGTGCGCGCGGTCGCCGCCGCCAGCCAAAAGCAGCGCGAGAGCGTGGCCGCCTTTTGCGCTGGACCATCGCTTCCTTTGCTGCGTCGAGCGCGCGAAGCGTGCCGAGTCGTGCTGCCAGCCTGGAAGCGCGCTCACTGTTTCCGTAGCGGACCCATGGTCGACACCAACGCGCTGCTGCGCGCCGCGTTTTGGCCTGCGCGGCCGGCCGCAATCGAAGCCGCGATAAGCGGAGCCACGCCCATCGATGATGCGCTGATCGAGGCCCTCGGCGCGGACGCCAAAGGCGTGTACGCGCTCGAAGCCTTGCTGTTTCCGCTCGACCTCGAAGAAACGCGCGCGCTCGCGCTATTCGAGACGGCGAGCGGCGAGCGGCGACGCAACTTGCTGTTCGCGCTCGCGCGAAACGTGGCAAGTCACGCCGAAACCGCCAACCACGCGCTGGGCGACGGCCGCGCCTTCGCCGAACGCTATGGCGCCGCCGGTCAGGAAAGCGTCAGTCGGCTCGTGAACCAGCTGGTGAGCAGCGTGGAAGCGCTCGCATTCAATCGTTTGGGCCTCGTTTTGGGACTGGCCGAGAGTCGCATGCTCAAGCCCGCCGAAGTCGAAGGCTGGCCGAGTGGCTCTTCCACTGCGCTCGCGCTGGCTGAGTTGACCGGCATCCAGCGACTCTACGGTGCTTCCAAGCGCGGAGGCCTGGGCGAACTGGTGCGTGCCGTCGCGCCGGCGATCGACCTTCGGGTGCAGCAGCGTCTCGACGAAGCGCTCAAGACCGTACGCGAGCTAGGCGCGCCGCTCGAACGTGTAGTCGTTCAGAATCGATCCGCCCTCGCGGCCGCGGTCGCTGCGAGCAAGGCGCTCGAGCTGGCGCTGAAGGTGGACGTGGCCAGCGCGCTCGGGGTGACGCTCACCTTTCAGACCGGCGATGGTGACTGAATCACGCGATCTACGACGGTTCGGAAACGACCAACGTCGGGGCGCGCGACGAGGCGTCCGCCACGTCACTCCAGAGTGCATCGGCGGTGATCCCGCGGCTTACCAACAACTCGTCCGCGCAGCGCAGCCGGCGGCTGATCTCGCGTGAAATGTTGAGAACGAGCAGCGCGTAGGCCTCGACGTCGCTCCGGTACAGCTTGGCTATTTCCGACAGATCGAGAACATAGAGCGTCGCCGCGCTCCGCGCACGCGCGGTCGCCGAGCGGGGTTGAATGTCGATGAGCGACATCTCCCCCACGCAGTCACCCGGCGCGAGAATCGCCAGCTTGTGCTCGGCGCCGCCCGACCCGTGCTTGAAGATCTCGAGTTCGCCCTCACGAACGACGAACATGCTGCGGGCTGGGTCGCCCTCGCGCAGCAGCTGTTCGCGGGGACCACGTGAACGATCCGCATCGAAGCAGCGATGAGTTCGATCACCCGCGCGGGCAGACCGGCGAAGATCGGAGTATGAGTCAAGAACTCGCGATCGACTTCTGCGCCTATGTTGGCCATCGCCTGCAATTGTACTCCGAACCGAGGCCGAATCGGCACGAGACCCGCCCCGGTTGTCCATGATCGCCAGCCGCCCTGCGTCATTGACCGGAACCGAGTCGACCTGTCGACAAGCAACGGTTGACCTCGCTCGCCAAGTAGACGCAGAATTCCGAGTAAGCGATTCAAGGGGAGTCGCGCAAAAGCGAGGTTCTGATGAAGGCTATTCGTGCCGTCGTTGCGAGTTGCGCGCTATGTACTGTCTGCCTCGGAGCTGCGCCGGGTAAAACCCAGTGGCTCAACGCGAGCGGCCCGCTCGGGGCCCGGATCACCGCGCTCGATGCCGCGCCAGACAGCCTTTTCGCAGGGACCGATGGCGCCGGTCTGTTCGTCAGCACGAACCTCCTCAGCTGGTTGCCGCTGAACATAGGCCTCACCAACCGGCACATCAGCGGCGTGGCTCGAAGCGCGCATCTCGACAATCACTTGGCCGTCGGCACGCTGGGCGGCGGGGTGTTCTCGTCTTGGGACAACGGCGCGACCTGGTGGTCGAGCAGTTGGGGACTGACCAACACGACGGTTCGCGCCATGGCATCGATCGCAGACTCGTACACCGGCACCGTCTATTTCGTCGGCACCGACAGCGGCGTTTTTCGCGCCAATGCGTTGCCGTGGGCCTGGCGTGCCGTCAACACCGGGCTTACCCAGCGAGCGATCCGCGCGTTCTGCTTTTTCTTCGAGGGCGGCGATGAAAACGATGGCATCGGAGCCAACGACTTGCTCGCGGGCACGAACGGTGGGGGCGTGTTCCATTCGGACGACGGAGTCAGTTGGTGGGCCAAGAACGAGGGCCTCTCGAACCCGTTCGTGACCGCGCTCGCTGCGAGCTCGAGCTATGCGGTAACCTTCGCCGGCACCGCAGGCGGCGGGGTTTTCCGGTCTACGACGGCATGGGGAGGCTGGACGGCGATCAACGACGGCCTGTCGAACCTTTCGGTTACGGCCCTCACCACCGCAGGCTCCACCGTGTTCGCTGGCACGGCGGGCGCGGGAGTGTTCGTGGCCCAAAACGACGGCTTCAGCCCCTGGGACCAGGCCAACGACGGCCTCACCGACCTGACCATCAACGCGCTGGCGACCGACGGCACCTACCTATTCGCCGCCACCGGGTCGGGGGTATTTCGGCGCGCGCTGAGTGAGCTGTAGGGCGAACGTCGCGTCACGCCAACACGAGTTCGTCCAGCGTACCTTTCACGAACTTGGGATCGCCGAGGGTGCTGATGCCGGAGACGCCGAGGAGCTTCGGGATCGTGAGCAAGAGGTCGCTATGGTAGCGCTGGCCCACCGGGTTGCGGCCAGGATCCCAGTCGATCGCCCTCGGGTAGTCGATTACGGTACCACGATTGAGCTTGCCGCCCGCGCCACCCGCCAGCACGAGCGGCATGTCGAAGTGATCGTGACCGGCACCGTTGTCGATCTCGGACCCCCACACCACCAGTGATTGGTCGAGCAGAGTCTTACCACCCGGGACCGGTGTCTCTTTCAAACGCTTCAACAGGTAAGCGAACTCTTCGGCGTAGAAGGTGTTGAGCTTGGTAAGCTTGTCCCAAACTGGCCCCCACGTGGAAAGCTCCGACTCGGTCGGCTTCTCGTAGTGGTCGACTGGCCCCATCACCTTGCCGTCGTACTGAATGAAGGAGCCGTGCTGGGGCTGCTGATGAGAAACGTCGTGGTGCTTCTCGCTGATGCCGAGGAAGTTTGCCACCATGTCGCTGCGGCCTTGCGAGAACTGCAAGCTCGCGGTGCGCGTCAGGTCACACGCCAGCGACATCACCAATACGTCGATTGTCTGGCGTGAGCGATCGCGGAAATAGTTATCGGAGGCGGCCGTGAAGCTCGGCTTGCTGCAGACCAGAGTCTTGGCCATCGCCAGCTGCTGCTGCAGGGTGTCCCAGCCTGAGCGCAGAGCCTCGAGATGTATTTGATCTTCGGAGCACAGCCTGGGCTTGAGCGCGGTCAGCTCTGAGCCGAGCTGAGCAAAGACCTCGGAGCGCAAAGTGTCGCTTCGCACCACCGCGGGATCGCTCGGGTTCACGTTGGCGAACAGCTGTTCCGCAGCCTTCAGCGCGTCTTCTCGCGGGTCGACCGGCACTCCCGCCGCGTCGAAGATCATCCGATTGTTGCGGTTCCTCTGCAGCTCTTCCTCGTTCGACATCACGCGGAACTCGAGGCTAGCGCGCACGCCCCCGAGCTTTGCCCCGACCAACTGGTCGACGCTCGGATAGCACGAGTCGGCGTTCTTTTTGCCCCCGGTCCACAAGGTCTCCATACCGCCTTCGTGAGTTCCGCCGGCTTCGTCGGCGGAACTGTTGCGCAGGCCGTTGAGAATCGTGACGTAGTCCTTGTATGCGTCGAGCGCCTTGAACGACTGCCGGAAGGTATAGGCGCCCCGCTCGGGTCCGGTCTTGTCCGCGCCCCAGTTGTGGCGAACGACACCGTTCGGCGAAAAAACCAGGATCAAATACTTCTTTTCGGCAGCCTGCGCTTGGCTCGGCAGCGCGCGCAAAAAGGGCAACGTCAGCGCGCTGCCGCCGGCCAGCGCCAAGAACTTTCGGCGATTGAGATTCAGTTTCATCGGCAAGCCATCCCCGCTTTGACCGTGTTGCGTTGTGAAAACGCCGGCATTCCCGTAAGTGACACGAAGAGCTGTCTCACGCCGAGCTTGCCGGCCACGAACTTGTCCCACACGCCCTTGGCAGAGCAGGCGTCAGCGTCTTGTTCGTTGCGACCCAGGGCGAAACGCATGGCTTGAATCGCAAAGCACTGCTGCGCGAATTCGGCGTTGGAAATCAACGTAGCGAGCTCGGCGACGCCCGCGAATTTGCCGGTAACGTTCGAGGACGTGCCCTTGAAAATCTCACCCTCACCGCTGACCGCCTGACCGTTGTCGGTCTCGGCGTAGCGCCCAATTTGATTGTAGCGCGCGAAGCCCCTGCCGATCGGATCCATCTGCAAATGACAAGTGGCGCATGGCTCGACCTTGGTGTGAGCGTCGATGGCCGACCCGCTGGACTGCCCGCTGGTAACGCCGACGTTGCGCTCGACGCCGGGGGGCGGGGGCGCGATGAAGTCGCACAGCAGCTGCTCGCGCACCGCCTTGCCCCGCAGCACCTGGGACGGATGCTGCGGGTGAGAAAGCGTCGCCAAGAACGACGCCTGCGCCAGAATTCCACGACGATTGTCGGGCAAGGCGCTCTTTTCGAATGGAATCGACGGATTGCTCATGCCGTAGAGCTGCGCAAGATCGTTGTTCACGTACGACGTGCTGGAGGTGAGCAGTCCGGTGTAGGTCACCGCGGCGTCCTTCAGCGCGCCTTCGAAGGTGAGCTCGGTCTCTTTCATCATCGCGTCGCGCAACGCAGGGGTCCAGGCCGAGTCGTCCCGTGAGATCCTCGAGATGGCGTCGATCTGCAACCACTGCAGCACGAAATCGTCTGCCACCTGGTTGCCGCGGGCATCGGCCAACATGCTCTCGGCCTGCGCCATGATTTTCTCCGACGTATCGAGACCGTGCGCGTCCGCCAGCGCGAGCAGTGGTGCGTCGGGAACCGAGCGCCACAAGAACGCTGCCAAGCGGCCGGCAACCTCCGACTCGGTCAATTTGGAGACGTTGCCGTCGGGTGTGCCGTACTCGATGATGAACAGAAATTGGGGAGATAGCAGTATGCTACGCACCACCGCCTCCACGGCTGCGTTGCCGTCTAGCTTGCTCGCGACGCGCGTATAGAGGTTTCTGAGGGAGCTCGCCGCCGCTGGTTCGAGCGTTCCGTGGAATGCGCGCCGCGCCAACGCCAGCAAGTACTCTTGCGCGCATGTCGTGTCCGACGAAGCGCACTTCGACGCAGCCGCGAACTTTCCCACGTAGCGGCCCGAAACTCCCTCGGCCGCTGACAGGTAGCCTTCATTGTTGGTGGGAGACAGCGTGGTCTTGCTGTTCGAAATGAAGCTGCCGACCTTCTCGTCGGAGGGGAACCCGCTCGCTTGTGTGGAATTCTCCGTGTCGCCGAACAGATCATGGACCGCATTCTGGTATTCGAGCGCCGAGATCCGCCGGAGCGGAGTTGCCCCCACCGAGTTCGCGCCAGTTGCGCCGCAGCTGCCGATGACCGATGGCCCTTTACCCAGGCCGGGCGATGGAACCGTGAACCCACCGCCACTGCCGCCGCCGCTCGATCCCTGATCGGAGCCGCCGCTGCTGCCCCCCACCGAGCCACGGCCCGCGTTGCCGGAAGCGCCGACCTCGCCGCCGAGCGAGCCGGTGCCACCGTTCTGAGCCGGCGCGCAACCAACCGACAGAAATGACACTCCCCAAGCTACGTAGGGGACTCGCCACAGCGACCGCCACTGCTTCATTGCATCACCATGAAACCACCAACCCGAATCACACCCGCCCGCCCAGTGGGCGAGGTCTCGAACTATGGCCAAAAATCCGGCCGGCGCCAAGCCGAACTCGCGATTCCGCGGGCTCCACGCTCCGAGCGATAGCCGCAGAAGCTGCCACGACACGCGTCGAGCACGATCGGCAGTGGTGAACGCGAGAAGAGCTCGCGGCTATCGGGTCCGCCACGTACCAAGAAATAGTCGTACCGGTCAGCGTCCAACGCGGGGTCGAAGCGCTCGGGCGCCCACTCCAAACCCGGACTCAAAGGTGAGCTGTGACCGCGCTTGTAGCGGATGACGGCTGCGGGCTGAACCGCGAACGAATAAGCCGGAATGCCGCCGCGTTCAGCATGATAGTAAGCGGACACGTGCAAGTAGACCGGGGCTCCGGGGATCGCCCGGCTATCTCGCTCGAAGATGAGCGGGCGGATGCGCAGGCCCGTTGGCAGCGCGTCGGTGAGCCGGTGATAGTCCGCCATCTCTCGATTGAAGATGGAGAGCCGGCTCCAGAAAACGAACGACCAGGCCGCACACGTCGCCGCGGCAAGGACCGCGATCCGCGTGTCGAACCCTTGATGTTGGCGCCGTGGTTCGGCCGCGAGCATCAGCGCGGGCAACAAGAGCCCAACGAAGCGCTCGTGCAAGAACGCCGTGTTCCAGAGCATTTCTGGCACAAAAGCATAGCCGAACAGCACGACGACGAAGAGACCCCACCTGCCCGGGGCGCGGCTGAAGCGTCCACAAGAGAGCAAGACCAGGCCCATGAACGCGAGGCCCAACGCCACCGCCGTGAGATCGGCGAACAAGCCCGCACCGAAGAGCATGGGCAGCCACCGCGTTAGGCGGTCGAAACGAATGGTCAGGTCGTATATCGCGGGGTCGGCAGCGGCAGGAGTCAGCCAGGCTAGCCCCAACGCGAGCGGCGCCAGGAGCGGCGCCAAGCGCAGCAACAACACGTGTCGTCGCTCGGACCGCAACGCCGCAAGCGGCCGTGTGCCAGGCCCGAACGCCAGCAATGGCGCGACCGACAGCAGGCTGATGCAGAGCGCGAAGCCGTGGGCAGCCAAAGTAGCGCAGAGCAGCGCGGCCAGCGACACGCCACTCCGCAGAGTTGGGCTCGTCGCGTGGTCGAAGGCCAGCACGAGCGCGAAAACGATCAACGGCGTCGCGAACAAAAAGCTGACGAATCCAAAGTAGAAGCTGAAGCCAAAACTCAACGGCAGCGCCAAAAGGCAGAGCCACCGCGAATGCCCGGTGCGCCGCGAAAGCGCGAGCAGCGCAAGCAAGTTGCCGAGCGGCGACAGGAAAACGACGAGTTTCAGCGCTGGCACCACCCCCACGAGTTGGGAAGCCGCGCGCGCCAGCCCGTAGGCAATCAAGTACGGCGTCCTGAGGTTGACCTCGAGCTCCGCACGCTCAGCGGCGGGCAGGTCCGACCAACGGGACCACATGGCAACCTGCACCGCGTGTTGCGGCAAGTCCATCATCGGCAGGTCCCGGTGTACGAAGAACGTCAGTCCGAGCAGAGCGCACAGCCCGAAAGCGGTCCACACGAACAGGGCCGATTCGCGCCGAACCGCGCTTTTCAGCAGGCTCGCGTGCGTCGAGCTTCCAGACACCATGACAATCTGCGCCCTTCGGCCTTCAATCGAGCGGCAAAATCCAAGCCGCGGGCAGCGCGCCACTCAGATCCACCTTGGGATCCAACATTGGTCGCGAGGGTCGGCCGTTGAGCGACGCCACGGCGTCGGCAAAGACTTGCACCTGGCGGCCTCGAGCGCGAAACCGCTCGGCCAAGAACAGCGCTGCTTGCCGGACCATCTCGGGATCTTGCGCCATTGCGACCTCCTGAAAGTGCGCGAGCCAGGTGCTGGGCGCAATGCTTTCAACGACTCCAGAGTGACGATCGCGCACGCGAAAGCCAACTTGCCCCGCCTTCTCAGCGACCATCACGTTCCAGCCGAAGTTGAAACCGCGCTGGGTCCAAGCACTATTCGCGGGTTCCATGAATCGGCGTAGCGGCAGCAACACCTGCGCCGTGCAGTGCAGCAAGAGGACGACCGCAAGCCAGCCCGGCGCACGAAACCCGCGCCCGCTCCGACTCCGCTCGGGAAACCTTCCAAGAAAAAACGCCGCGCCGCGCTCGAGCCAACGCCGTGGCCAAGTCGGCGCCAGAAACACCGTGGCCGCCGCGGTCATCAACCAAGGGAAGATGCCGATCGGAAACAACCACCCGGTCAGCGCATGAAACATCACCAGCGTCCCGAAGCCGAACGCGCGCGTTCGCGGCGCGAGCAATAGAAACACGATCGCGAGATCGAACGCAGCGCCGAACCAGCTTGCTGCGTAGGCCACCGCAGGTTCGGCGAGCAGCGCACCAAACGGCAGGCTGTCGGCACGCGCCGAGAGCCAAATCCGTAGCGGCTGCGCCCGCAGCAGCCAGTCCGCGTTCAGCTTGGCCACGCCCGCAAAGAAATAGACCACGCCGACCTGTAGCCGCAGCGCGCACAGCACCCAGTTTGGGACGGTGGCAAGAGTCAGCGCGGGACGGCGCCAGGCGTCCAGCGAGTAGGCCCGACCGGCGGGGAGCAGCATGAGCAGCCCTGCCAGCAAGCTCACCAGGTAATAGTGGTTGAGGTAGATGGCCTTATCGACCAGCTCGACGTAAGTGAAGCCGAAAAACACGATACTCGCGCAGAGCCGGTAGCAGAGCCCAATCGCCATGCCGAGCCCGGCCGCCGCCAGCAAGAGATACAGAGCGGTGAATAGCGGCGCCGGCAACGGTCGCACGAAGCTGAACGCTTCGTAGGTAAAGTGAAAAGGTGGAGCGACCAAGAGCTCATTCACCCAGCCTTTGGCCAGAAACCGAAGCGCGGCTCCGCTCATCACCAGGCCGAACAGCACGCGGAGCCCAGCCAATGAGGCGACGTCGCGAGGACGCTGCAGAGCACGTTGAAGTCTTAGCGTCACATTCTGAAATGGGCGCTTCACGCGATCATCATCAACGCATCCTTGAGCCGGATCGAGCATCGGCGAACGCGGCGAATATGCGCAAGTCACGGGACAAAATCAGCAGTGTCGAGCGCGGACACCGAAACGTGCGAATCCCGTCACGAATCCTGCACCGAAGCTTTGACGAGCTATCACCGAAAGGGTCGGAGCGTCGTGCCATAAGGGCCACCTTCAGGAGGCCTCTCGATGCGAAAGATCAATTGGTTGTTCATGTCCTTGGCGGCGGGTGCAATCGGCTCCGCTTGCAGCTCCAGCAGCTCACAGGACGGCGGAACCGAAGGTGACACTGGCCAAGTTTCGCTCGCCATCACCAGCGTTCCGACGGACGTCACTTGCGTCAAAGTCAGCGTCTCGGGCTCGCGCTCGGTCACGCAGCTCATCGACGTCGCCCCGGGCTCGAGCTCGACCTATCCGCTCACGCGCTTGCCGCTGGGCATCGTGACGGTCTCCGCCGACGCCTTCCCCCAGGCCTGTCGTACGCTGACCAGCACTTCCGTTCCTGCCTACGTGACCAGCGCGCCGGTCTCGGTCCGAGTCGACCCAATCGACGTGAACACCATCACGCTCACCCTGATCCGCAACGGCCGGCTCGGCGTGGGCGTCGATTTCGAGAACGGGCCGCAACCGTATCTCACCCCGGTGGCCGCGGGCGTGACCACCAAGGCACTGTTCACCGTGGGCGACAGCGTGAACGCCAAGGCGGATGGTACGCCGTACAAGATGGTTGGCATTCCGGACGGCCTCGGTGCCTTCGACAACGGCGACGGCACCTTCACGCTGCTCATGAACCACGAAATCTCGAGCGGCGGCATCACCCGCGCGCACGGCGCGACCGGCGCATTCGTATCCAAATGGAAGATCCGCAAAGGCGATCTGACCGTGCTTGGCGGCGAGGATCTGATCCAGTCGGTCGTCAAATTCGACCCGGCTACGGCGGCGTACTTGGCGCCCGCCAGCGGCAACGCCTTCTCGCGCTTCTGCTCGGCCGACTTGGCGGCGCAGGGCGCGTTCTACGACGCGGCCAGCGGCTCGGGCTACAACGGGCGCCTGTTCCTGAACGGCGAAGAGAGCGGCAACGAAGGCAGGGCCTGGGCCCATGCGCTGAACGGCACCTCGTACGAGCTGCCGCGACTGGGCAAGGCTTCCTGGGAGAACCTGCTCGCCAACCCGGGCACCGGTCTGAAGACCGTGGTCGTGGGCAACGACGACAGCACGCCGGGTCAAGTCTACGTTTACATCGGGACCAAGACCACGACGGGCAGCCCTGTACAACAGGCGGGTCTCACCAACGGGTCGCTCTACGGCGTAGCGGTCACGGGCGTCGCGCTCGAAGACGCCGCAGCCGGAATTCCGTCGGGCACGGCGTTCACGCTTGCGCCGCTCGGCAACGTCGAAACCTCGACGGGGGCGGCGCTCGAAACCGCCAGCACCACTGCGGGCGTCACTCGCTTCAACCGACCGGAAGACGGCGCGTGGGATCCGCTAAACCCCGCGGATTACTACTTCGTCACCACGGCGAGCTTCACGACCGGGTCGCGTCTCTGGCGCCTGCGCTTCAGTGACGTGAACAACTTGACCGCCGGCGGCACCGTCGAAATGTTGCTGGACGGCAGCGAAGGCCAAAAGATGTTGGACAACATCACCGTCGACAAGAAAGGCCACGTTTACCTGGTCGAAGACGTGGGCAACAACGCGCACATCGGCAAGGTGTGGCGCTACACGGTCGCGACGGACAACCTGACCCTGATCGCCCAGCACAATCTGCAGCTCTTCACGCCGGGCGCCACGCAGTTCCTCACTCAGGACGAAGAAGCTTCGGGCATTCTCGACGCATCCGACATCCTGGGCGCGGGCTGGCTATTGGTCGACGTTCAGGCGCACTATGCGACCGACGCCGAGCTCGTCGAAGGTGGGCAGCTGCTCGCGATCTTCGATCCAGCCGGGCTCTGACCGGCAATTGACCGGGAGGGTACGGGGGCGGCGCGCGAGCGTCGCCCCCGTTTTTTTCATTCCGGAACGCAGCCGAACAGGGTTTCGTCGCAGCGGTAGCCCTTGCGACAGTCGAGCGCGCCGAAACATCCGACGAGACAGCGATTTTCCCCATCGACGTTGCGGCAGAGCGTGCCGTCGCCGCCAGCGCAGTCAGTGAACTCCACACACGGGCCGGAGCAGTAGCCCCCGGGCCAGTCGGTAAGGCACTGGGCGACGCCTGCTTCCGGGGCGCGACACTCGTCGTCGCTCGAGCACGGCGCTCCGGTGCTCGCTTCTGAACCAGCGCCGCTATCGCCCGCACCGCCGTCTCTCGCCCCCACACCCTGACCGGCTTCCGAGCTCGTGCCCCCAGCGCCCGTCGATGGCGTCCCGCCCGTGCTGCGGCTGGTCACCACACCGCCGCTTTCTGCCTCGCAGTTCGACATCTCTGCGCTGCTACAACCGCCGCTCGCATCTTCGCGCAAGCGGCGGTGATCGACGCTGCAGCTAGAAGTCAGGACGACTATTGCCAGCGAGCACAGCGCCAGCGGCGCCAGCACCGGCGTGGGCCGCAGCACGGGCATTTCACGGCGTGTACCGCCAGCTCTGCGAGCGTTCAAGCCTGGTTCTGCACGCCGTTCTCGCGCCTCGCACAAATATTCGCCATCGTTGCGCTGTTCACGCGACCGTCGAAATAACGTCGCGTGAACGACACTAGACGTGACGCTTGGCTGCGGCGCGCGCGGCCTCGTAGCGCGCCAGCAAGCTCTTCGACTCATCCTCGCTCAACACTTGCTGAGCGCGCGGAAAAAACTCCTCTTCCTCTTCGCGCACGTGATTTTGAACCAAGCTCACCAGGCGCTCGAAAGCGATCGGCCACTCGGAGGACGCGAAATCGAGCGCATCGATGCGCGCGATAGCGTCTTCGAGCTGCTCCGCCTCCTGATTGTGGGCCAGCGAGAGCCCCCGGGTTTCGGGATACTTGCTGAGCACCGAATAGACCTCGGTCAGCTCGGCCCGCTCGTGAGTCAGAAGCTCCGTACGAATCAGCGGGTAGTGCTCGCGCCGAACGCCCGCATCCGAGCTCTTGGCCACACGCTTGATGAGCGCGCTCACTTCACCGTGTTCCTCTGCCAAGTGTAGAAATACGCCACGCAGGCCGTTGAAGCCCGCCTTGATGGCGTGCGCGGTTCCAATGGTCTTGGTCTCGAGCTGTTCGATTGAATTGGCCATGCCTCATTCACGAAGCAAGCCATGTGCCACGACAAATCCGCCTCGACCCGCGAAGAGCGCAATACCTCGCCGTCGCTGCTCTCACACCAGACGAAGCAAACTCGCAAGCCGACTTCCGCTCAGCACCCGCCTGGCAGAGAGCCGAACCGCGACTTCCCCTCCGTCGCGCAGGATGCGCTTGAGCTCGGTCGTGAGAATGCGAAGTTCGTCGTAGCGTGCGGCGTCGAAAGCCTCGCGGCTCGCGCCTCGTCTGCGCCGCGGACCCAACGAAACGACTTCGTCCGCCCCCTGGTCAGCCAACTCGACCACGCGCGCGCCCTGCAGCACCAGCGAGCGCCCGACCCGTGCGCGCGGCTCACGGAAGGTGACGACGCTCTCGGCCAGCAAACAAAGCCAGGAAGCGCGTCGCAACACTTGATAGGCGGCCGCAGCGCTCCGCTCGAGGTGACGGCACACGCGCGCGGCATCCCAGACCGGCGCGTCGAGCTCGGCAGCCTCCTCCGCCTCGCTTTGACCCTCGGCGTCTTCCGGCGCCGCGGAAAGCAGCAACGTGCGCGCGATCGCGAACGCCCGCGCTCGGGCGCTGCCGCGCTGCTCGGAAAGGCGCAGCGCGTGCCGCTCTCGAAATGCCGCAAAGCCCTCTGCAAAACTGGTTTCATCCGGCGCGAAGGCGAGCGGCGCGCCCACCACCGCCGCGCGACGCTGCACGGTCGGCGCTTCACCTTCGAGCAGCTCACACAAAGCACGCAAGCAGCGCACCGAGAACCTCGACGGCAGCGGCCCCAAGCGGTGCCGTTCGTCGGGCGTCGTGGCAGCAGAATCGAGCTCCACCGAGGCGAACCAGGCGCCACGCTCGCCCTGCACCAGCTGCACGTTGTACGGCGGATTCAACGACTTGATGAGGTCGGTTTCGAGCAGCGCCGCTTCGAGCGGGCTCGCGCTCACCGTGACCGCAATGTCGCTCACCTGCGTCAACATCTCGAGCGCGCGCTCGGTCGCGCCGCGCTGCTTGCTGAAATGGCTGGTGACGCGCTTCTTCAGGCTGGTCGCCTTGCCGACGTACAGCACGTCGCCATTCGAGCGCAAGAAACGATAGACCCCGGGCTCATCAGGCAGCGCGCGACAACGCTCGCGCGGCAACGGATAAGTGCGCTTGCGCGGCGTGGCCGGCTTCTCTTTCGCGGCGAGCCAAGTGCCGAGCTCCGCCCAGCTTCCGATCCCACGGGCGGAAAGCTCTGCCGCGAGCTTCCGCCAGATGAACGCAGTGGCCAAGACATGGCCCAAGCTGCGCCGCTCGAGGTGCAGGCCGTGCCCCAGAAAGCCTGCCAAGGCCCGCAGATTCCGGCGCGGCAAATCCGGGTAGAGCCGGCAAGCGATGGCGTGCACGCACACCGCATCGATCGGAAACGCGGTGTCCGGCTGAAAGCGCTCGCAAAAATCACGTAAGAAGGTCAACTCGAAGCGAGCAAAATGAATCGCCGCCGGCATCGGCCGCTGCTCGGTCATGGTCGCGCAGAGCCGAGCCCAGGCCTGCTCCGGGGCGAGCGCATCGGCCAGCACCGCTTCACTGAACCCGGTCAGCTCTCGCACGGGAGCCGATACCCTTTCGCCCGCCGGCAGGGCAATCCAGTGCGCTTCGGCGCCCTGCTCCAATCCGGATCGGAGCCGCGCGCCAGACACCACCCGAGCTCGAGCACCGCGCCTTGCTTCGGCGTGGCGCCGGTCGTCTGACAGTCCACGATCAGAACCGTGAGCTCGGACAGCGGCTGGTCGAGCGATGAGGCACCGTGCACGAGCCCCAGCTTGTCCGACGCCGAGCCTCTCAACAAGCCGAGCCCCTGAGCCTGAACCCGCGACGCGCTGTTCGCGGGGAATTTCATGCAATTACAGCGGGCGGCACGCCCGTGCACGCACGCGCGCACGCCCATTCGACCGCGCTCTTCAATCGTGGATTTACGCAGAATTCGCGGCGTGTGCCGCGGGCACAGCGCTTGCTGAACACGCCGTCGACGCGCCGTGGGGCGCGCCTGAAGGAGTGGACATGCGACGTATCATTCAAAGCGCGGTGTTGGTTTCGTTGTGGGCCCTGAGCGGCTGCGCCATGCAAGCAACTGGTGACGAAAGTGAATCGGTGGACGCGAACGCAGAGGCGATCACCTTCAGCGACGTGGCCGTTCAGGGCGACCTCGTACTGTCGAACGGTGATCCGAGCCCGCCGACCCCTGCGGCCACGCTGGTCCTCTATTCCGAAGCCGGATTCTATGGAGACACGTTGGTCCAGAACGCCATTCCCGCGAACAACAACGAGGCGGTGAACTTGATTCGGACCACGCAGATCGAGTCGGCCAACCTGTACGGCCGCATCAGCTCGTTTCGACTCGTCTGCGGTACGCGGGACGCCCAGGTCGTGCTGTTTGCTGACATCAACAACGGCGCGACGCTGCACGAGTGGAGCGAGTTCAGCACCGGTCACGCATTCAGCTGCAAAGCGAACCAAACCCTGCTCGTGAACCTGCACCAGCAGGCCCCCGAAATTGCGGACCGCGTGGGCTCCATCTACCTGGTTTCGCACGCTCGGCAGGCCGTGCAGGTCGGTTTTTCGGCTTTCGTGAAATCGAATTGGAACAACGCCCTGGCCGATTTGCCCGACGGCGCGAGCGCCGACGGCGACGTGCAGTTGAAGCTCGATGGCTCGAATTCCTTCGTGCTTCGGCAATTCCTGACCGTCGACGCTTGGGAGTGCGAAGAGCGCGGAGCGATCTTCGGTCTGCGCGCGATCATGAACCAAGACCGCACCTTCCAGGTCTCGGTCAACGAAGTCTACGTCGATACTGGCTGGGGCGATTCCTGGGGCTGCCGCGACGGCATGACCGACGCAGTGCGCGCGGGAGCGCAAGACGCCGCCAATCAGCTCGCGAGCGGGCTGCACGATCTCTCGATGCTCGCCGGCAACCACCCACGCTACTACTTCGTGCCCGGCTTCAGCATGCGCGACTTCGACCTGGTCGGCGGTGGCGATCTGCCCGTCAAGCCGGTCACCAAATTGCCCACCAAGGGCGCGGTGCTCGCGCGTTAGCGCGCTGACACGCGGGTGCCCCGCCCAAAGCGCGTGCACCCATGCACGACGAGACGTGGTTTGAGTTTGGGTGGGCCCCACTGGTACGTGCGCGCTGGTCGAACTGACCGGCGGTGGGCAACGCAAGCCGGCGCGGCCAGTCGAAGCAGCCGCGCCGGCCCGACCTTGAGCACGATCGCTGTCGGCGGAGCATCCTCCTTGGCACGAAGCTTGCGAGTTTCAGGCTTGGAAGGAATTCGCCATGACTTCAACAGCTTCAGTCACTGCTGTGATGCACGCGCCCGTAAGAACCTTTCGGCCCGATCTCAAAACGAGTGACGCGCTGGAGGTCGCCGAACGGTGCGGAATGCACCACCTCCCCCTGCTCGAAGGAGGCAAAATCGTGGGGCTGGTTTGCACCTGCGATCTGGAAGACCTCGCCATGGAAGCGCCTATCGGGGACGCGATCGCGCGTGAAGCGGTCACCATCCCCGCCGGGGCCAGCGCGTCCGCGGCCATGCAAAGTATGGCTGAAGAAGGCGTGGGCTCGCTCTTGGTCACCGAGAACAACACCGTGGTGGGAATCGTCACGCGCGAAGACTTGTCCCGCGCGGGCCTCGACTTCGGTGAGGCGCCGGGCTTTCGCTGTCAAAGCTGCGGCTCGGTAAAACACCTAAAGACCGAGCACAACCGCGGCACGCTGTGCCTCGACTGTCGCGCCCACGCCGAGCCGGAAGCGGCCGGCGACGAAACCGGCGTCGGCGACTAGAAGGTCGCAGCTATTTCACCGCCGCGCTGGTGTCGTACAGCATCTTGCTGATGTTGCTCATCATCTGCAAGGTTTGCTGCTGCTTCTGCAACACGTTTTGCAGATCGACGTTGGCGAGCGACGCTTCGTCCCCGAGCGATGTGCCGGTCAGCGCCTGCACGGACCCGAGCAGCGCTCGCACGTCCTGCTGCGCAATCGGAAGCCCGACTCGCTTGCCGAGCCCTTGGAATGCGAGGGCCAGCTGAGTTTCGCCTTGCGCGCCCGCTCGCTCGAGCTCCCCACGCAGCCGAGGATCGCGCTCCAAGATCTCCAACAAGTCGCTCATCGCTCGGTGACTGGTCATCGTGTCCTCCTCTCCACCGTTCGTGGAGCACCCAACGGCCACAGCCTAACGCGTCGAGGCAATTCACAGCAGTCATTTCTGGGCGCTGCTTGGCCCCAGGCTTGCAACGCTGTCGACGTATGAACAAATTCATAAAATTTGCCGCCATTCCGCTGGTGCTTTCGGCTTGCGCGAGCCGCGCGCCGGAGGCGAGAATTGCCACAGCGAGCCAATCGAACTCAGCACCTGCGCCTCAGGCAAAGGCGCTGTCACCCGAGGATCGCGAAGCGACGGTCCAAATTTCCAAGACCGTCGTCGAGCGCTGCAAGATTCAAGACTTGCCCCAGGACGCACCGCGTTTCGACTACGACCGAGCCGCCCTGCACGCCCGCGGGCGAAACGTGCTCGACGACGTGGCCAACTGCCTACTCGAGGGGCCGCTGCGCGAAGACGTGATCACGCTGGTCGGCAGGGCCGATCCGCGAGGCTCCGAGAGCCATAACCAAAGCTTGGGCGCGAGCCGGGCCGAAGCCGCCCGAGACTACCTCGCGCTCCGCGGCGTGCCTGCGGATCGCATGCGCTTGCTCTCGCGTGGCGAACAAGGCGCTCAGGGCAGCGACGAAGCGGGCTACGCCATCGATCGCCGCGTCGACATCGAGCTCGGTGACCTGAAGAACAGCCCCATTTTGGAGGGTTCGATGTTGCAGTCCGAGACCTCGCGCGCTCGCAAGCCGGTGCACAACCAAGCCGCGAGCTACGCGGATACCGCCGAGGGCGGCAAACCGGTCGGAGACCAGTAGCCGCTCTTTCTAGAGATGCCGGTGTTCTTCCGGAGACACGTCCCAGCGATCGTGACGTCCATCCGCGAAGTGCACCGGCGTGGCGGCGAGAACCGAGTCGCTCACGTCGTCCAGGCAAGCAACGCTGATCGCGCAAAACTCGCCCTCGAATTGCGGCAAAGACCCGCCGCGCGAGAACGGCCGCACCCCGCAGCGGCGGCAAAAGTGCAAATGTAGGAACGGCTCGGTCTTGCCGGCAGGCGTGTGCTGGTAGTCGCCGAGTTCGTTCTCTCCCGCCAGCAGGCGAAAGTCAGCCTTCTTCGCGAACACCAGCCAGAGTCGATTCTTCGCACAGAAGCTGCAATTGCAGCGCATGGTGCCGGCCGACAGGTCGACGTCACACTCGAAGCGGATTGCGCCGCAGTGGCAGCTACCTTGGTACGTTTGTTTCATTTGGCTCTCCGGGAGAAGCGCTGGCGCGGATTGCTGCGCCGGCGATGCTCTCGTTGGTAAGAGCGGGCGGGCTCGCAAAACTCATCGCTCAGGGAGCGAAAATCGCGCGTGCACCGCGGGGTCGAGAAAGCCAGTCATTTCCTTGATGATCGGGCCTTCGAGCGTGAGCAGGCAGAGTGCCCCGACACCAAACTCGGGCCCTTGGTAGCAAACGAAGGCAAGCTGGGGAGTCCCCTGCGCGCGCACCAGGCGCCAACGGGTAGCAAAAACGTGCTCAGCCAGGAACCGCCGAATGGCCTCCCGGCCATCGAACCAAGTCGGAATGGGCGGCATGGTGAAGCGCGCGTCCGCGGCGAGCAGGGCCACGATGGCGTCCGCATCGGAGCGCCCCCAGGCCTCGATGAAGCGCGCCGCCAGCTCGCGCGTGGCCGGCTCTCCGAGCGCCCGCAACGTGGCCTGTTGGCTCGGTGCCGGACTGCGTTTCTCGATCGTGCCGCGGGCGCGCTGAAGTGCGCTGTTCACGGAGGCGACGCTGGTGTCGAGCACCAAAGCGGCCTCGCTCGCTTCGAAGCCGAGCACGTCTCGCAAGATGAGGGCCGCCCGCTGATTGGCAGGCAGGTACTGCAGAGCAGCGATGAACGCGAGCTCGAGGCTCTCACGCTGCTCGAACGTCGCCTCCGCATCCACCGGGTACGGTTCGAGCCAGAACGGCTCGAGCAGCGGAGCCTCGGGCGGCGCTCCCAGCTCCGCGGCAGGAGAATAGTCGCTGGCGAGCAGCCGCTTCGGCCGTTGCGCGAGGATCGCGAGGCAAGCGTGAGTCGCGATGCGGTAGAGCCACGAACGCAGCGAACTACGCCCTTCGAAGCCAGCAAAGCCACGAAACGCGCCGAGCAGTGTGTCCTGCAGTGCGTCCTCCGCGTCGGCTACGGAGCCGAGCAACCGATAGCAGTACGCGCGCAGCTCCTTGCGAAATGGCTCGATTTGCTGCGCGAAAGCTGGGTCGTCGGAGGGCACGCCCGACCTTAGCACTGCCGAGGAAATTACGATGGCGACACGTTCGTGTTCGCGACGTGGCGTTGAAGGCTCGGCGCTCGGCTAGAAGCGCACCGCGGCGACCGCAGTTTTTCCAGGGCTCACGCCGATTCGCACGGACTTTCGGCCCAAGCTCGGGTGCACGAACACCACCGAGTGCGTGCCGGAAGCAACTGGGAGCTGCACGGGAGTCTTGCCTACGGGGCGACCGTCGATGAGCACGTTCGAAATCGGAATCGAGTTGGCGCCGAGCACGCCTTCGCCACCGGGTGCGGCGGGAGCCAAGGCGTTCAGCGTAGCGCTGTCGCTCTTCCCACCCGCGTCCCAGGCCAAGTCGATGAGTAGACTCTTCTCCCGCGAGCCGTCGGCGAAGCTGACCTCGCTCTCGTAGTCTCGATACCCAGCGCGGATCGCGCGGACGCGATAGCTCGCGGACGGTGACACTTCCACGGTCGCAGGCAGCTCGCGAATGTCCCGCTGCACGCCGGCCCCCAGCACTTCGACGCGGGCGCCGAGCGCGGTGGGCCCACCGCTCAGGTGAATGACCGCTTTTTCGGCCACGAGCTGCGGTTCCACGAGCAGCGTTTGCCCGGATTCGAGCTCGAGCTTTCGCTCGAATGGCGCATACGCCGAGTTTCCCTCGATGCGCAGCCGGTGCGGCCCGGGGGGCAAACCGCGGACCACCAACGGCGCGGGGCCGCGATCACTGCCGTCGATCAACACGCGAAGCCCAGTGGCCGCGACGCGCACGTCGATACCCGCGTTGTTCTGTGCCGCGAGGTTCACGTGAATCAACGCGTCCTCGTTGGTTTGCACTGCCACGGCTTGGTCTGCGGTCTGCTCGTAGCCGGGGGCTTGAATACGGACCAGGTGGGAACCGCGGCGAAGCGACTCCACGCGACAGGGCACGTTCGCGCACACCAGGCGGCCATCGACGAGCACGTTCGCGCTGGCAATCGGCGCGTTGCCGGGCCCCGTCGCGCTCACCACGATGTTGCCCTTCTTCGGCAACAGCGAAACCAGAATCGCGACCGCGGCCAGCACGATGCCGGCTAGCGCGGCGAGACGCGCGCCGCGCGTGGTTCCCGCGGGGGGCGACTCGCTGCGTGAATTGGTCGACCACGGCGCGTCGCTTTCGCCGACGCCTCGCTCCTGAGAGCGGGCCGCGTGCGCTCGGCGCGCCCGAGCGACCGCGGGCGCGTAGTCCGAGAGACGCGACTTCGAGGTGACCACGGTGACTTCGGGCTCGATCCAAACCGAGCGCAGCGCCCGGGGTTCCTCGGGCAGCGCGCTGCTCGGCGGTGGGACCAGCAACGTCGGCGGGTGATAGTCACGCGTTGCCCGCAGCGACGCGTCTTCAGCGCCTTCCTGCGGCGCGTCTTCTTCCGCGCGATCGGCTTGGTTTTGCGGGTCTTCCATCTCGCTCGGATCCCGTCGTTCGCGGCCCCTGAACCGCTGGGCGGCCGGCAGCATAACCCGCACTTGCCTCCGACCCGCAAGGAACGGACGCAGTGGCCAACCGAATTCTAGAGGTGGCTTCCGATCTAATGGAAACCTCTCGGAAAATGAGCGCTGAAACTTCGCTGAAGCCTGAGGCAAAATTCAGCAGCAGCGGAGCCGTGTCGATCGCTCGAAATCGGGTGAGCTCAGGGCCCGCAGCTTCGGCGAGCAAGGCAATCACGCTTGCCGGTCGCGGAAGATCGCGGTACCCGGCGGGGCCATGCCGGACGACGGCGCGCCCGAAGGGCCCGAGGAAGGCCCCGAGGAAGGGCCCGAGCAGGACCAGCAAGAGCCGGAGAAAGGCGCGTTTCGCGCATGGTTCGAGCGCAATCGAACGCTCGCGCTCGGGCTCGGAAGCCTGGGCCTGTGCGGCATCATCGCGCTCGACCTGTACTTCATGACCAAGGGGGGCGGCTCTGAAGTGGGCGCGCCCGCACTCACCTCGAAAGCCAGCGAGCCGCCCGCGGCGAAAATCGCCGCCGCTCCGGCACCGAGCGCCAGCAGCGCGCCAGCGATCGCCCCGAGCGCGGAGCCGAGCTCGCCGGGCCTCGACTTCGAGAGTGACGACGGCGAGCCGCGCAGCAAAAAGCCGCCCCCACCCAAACACTACGCCACCGTTCAGCAAGCTGCGATCGAAAGCTGCACCACCGCGAGCGTGGACGGCTTGAGCCGGCAGATCATCGAGCAAGCGCGCTGCCTCCGCCCGAACGCCTTCGTGCCCTTGCCGAGCCGGCCGAACCTGGTGGTTGCGCCGCAAGTCTTTCCCTACCTCGAATCGAAGGCGCGCAATCAACTGCTCAAGGCCTTGGACGCGCACCCCAAGACGCAGATGACTATCAACAGTGCCCTTCGCACCGTGGCCCAGCAATATTTGGTGTGGCGCTGGTCGGCTACCAAGCGTTGCGGCGTACCGCTCGCAACCCCGCCGGGTGAGAGCAACCACGAAATCGGCACCGCGCTCGACATCGCCGAAGCAGCCAGCTGGCGCTCCGCGCTCGAAGCGCGCGAGTTCAAGTGGCTCGGCGCCTCCGACCGCGTGCACTTCGACTACAAGGGCGGCAGCGCGCCCCCGCGCAGCGCCACCGACGTGCTCGCCTTCCAAAAGCTATGGAATCGCAATCACCCGACCGACAAGCTGAGCGAAGACGGTCGCTACAGCCCGGCCACCGAACAGCGCCTGAAGCAAGCTCCCCCTGACGGCTTCGCGATCGGCCCGACCTGTAGCGGACGGCGCGCCCCGTCGCGCTGAGCGGCTCCGCCGAATGAACTCATTTCAACGGTTCGGGTTTGGGGTGGCCACGCTGATACGGGCGCGCTGCTCGTGATCAGCGCCAGTGGGCAACGCAGAACGGGGCCTCACGAAAGAGCAGCCACGCCGGCCCGACATTGGGTACGAACGTCGAGTCTCGTCGCTTCAGCCGAGCGCCTCGGGGTCGAGCAGCGGCGTCAGAATGGGCTCCACGCGCGCCAGATCCCCCGGAAACAAGGACGGCTGCAGCGGATTCGAAAACACGACCTCGAAGCCTTCGCGGGTGAAGGCGCGAGCCAGGCGGGCAGCGAAAGTTTCGCGGAGCAGGCGTAGATAGTACTCGCTGTCATAGTCGCGCGGGGTCTCGCTCGCGTCCGGAGTTTCGGCTTCGAGCCCGCGCTCCGACTCCGCGTTGCGCAGAAGCCCCGCGCGCCCGCCCGTCGCGCGATAGACGAACACGCGCTCGCCGGTAGCCCAGTGCGAGTGGCCGTTGCCGAGCAACGCCTCATAGGGGAGCTCACGCCGCTGAGCGCGCACGGCCAGGTACTGCTCGGGAGTCTTGGTCAGACGGACGCGCGCGGCCACGTCGCGCGTCGGCAACTCGCGCCGGCGCAGCGCATCGGCTGTTCGAAAGTACGCGCGCTGCACGCCGCGCACGTCGCGCACCAACAAGCAGCTCAGGGCTTCGCGCAGAAAGCGCTCTCCGAACGGTTCAGCGCGGCTCGAGCGGAAGGCCACGCCGCGGAGCAGCACCGGGCCCGCGTAGGGCTTCAGCGCGTAGTTCTTCGGCTCGTGCGAGAGCATCGCGGCATAGCGGCCGTCGAACTCGAGGCGCACGAGCGGCGGCAGTAGCGCGGCGACCTCGGCCACGACGCGGCGTTCGTCCGCTTCGGACCAGCTGCCCGGCACCGAGAAGTAGACGCCGTCGGTGTCCGCTTCGAGCAGGGTGACGCCGCGACGCGACAGCTCACGGCAGAGCAGGCCGAGCACTTCGCGGCCGCGGCGGGTGACTTCGTTGGCCGCGTGCACGTCCGCGAAGCGCGTCAGGCCGACCGCGCCGAGATAGCCGTAGGCCGAGTTGACCACGAGCTTCATCGCTGCTGACAGCGCCTCCTCCGTGTAGCGCTCGGGGGACCCCGGAGCGGCCGCGCGCGCGGCGGCCTTCGCGGACAGTCGCTGTTCGACCAGACGCGCCACGATCGCCAGCATGGCGCCGAGCCGGTCGCGGCTCGGACCAATCTCGTATTGTCGCATGAGCGACGGATACAGGCTCGCCACGTCGGCCTTCACGATGCGCTCGGACAGGCCAGCCGCGAACAGATGAAGGGCTGCGCCGCTGTGCGGCGTGCCGTCGCCCGGCTGATGCGCGGGCAGCGCTGCGCCCGCGCGAAAATAGGCGCGAATCAAGAGCGGATCCAACACACCAGTGGCCGCGCCGGCGTCGGCCAAGCGCTCGTAGCGCCGCGGAGCCATACGCGCGAGCGCGAACGCCGCGCCTCCGAGCAGACGAGCGAGCGCAGCGGCTTCCTCGACGTCGTCGCGGGCGTAGCGGCGCACGCGCTCGGGATCGCGCAGGAACACTTCATAAATTCGCGCGCCCGGAACGTATTCGCGCTCGCTCGATGCAAAGCCGAAGTGGCGCGCGAGCGCCTTCAGCCCGTGCCCCGGCAGATCGCGCGCGGCAAAGTCGTGGCGTAACACGGCGTCCATGGTGTCGATCAGTTCGCGACCCGGCACGGTGTAGCGGCTGCGCCGCCGCTCTTTCGCGACCGAAAATCCGAGCGAAGCTCCGCGGGCAGACGGCCGTTGCCGAAGGCCCGGGCCGAGCGCGCGCCCGAGGCTCAATGGAACCTGCAGGCGCTCGGCGCGACGCGCCAGAAACGGCAAATCGAAGCCGTGCAAGTTGTGATTTTCGATCACGTCCGGATCGAGCGCAGCGATGCGCTCGATCAGCCGGCGAATGAGCTCGGCTTCGTCGCTTTCGCTGCGCGCTTCGAGCGTTTCGCTGGTGCCGTCGGGGCCGCGCAGCGCCACCATGAAGATGCGATGGCGCTCGGGGTCGAGACCCGTGGTCTCCAGATCGAACTGCAGGCGCCTGAGCTCGTCGAAACGCAGATCGCGAAAATAGGTGCGCCCCGAGTCAATCAGGTACTGCTCTTCGGGCGCGAGCGACAGCACGTGCTCGCGCTCGAGCTCGGACAGGCGGGTCACTTGCCGGCCGAGCCGCTGCGAAGCGCCTCGCAGCACCGCGCGCGTGAGCTCTCGGCCGTCCTCGCCTCGAACGAGATAGCGAAGCGCGCCAGGACCATCGAACTCTCGATAGGTCAGTGAGCCAGCTGGCGTTTCGGAAGCGGCCTGCTCGGGACGCAGACGCGCGCCGAGGTGGCTCAAGTCGGCGAGTGAGCCGAGCAACAGCCAGGGCCGAAAGCGCGCCTGCTCCTCGACCAGTTCCAGGCTGCCCGGCAGCCTGCGCCAGACTAGGGCGCGGCCGTCCGACTCGGCCCACACCGAGACGATGCCGGGCGTTTCATCCCAGCCCCAGAGCCACTCGTCCTCGCGCATCCGTACCGCGCCTTCATTGCACGCGGAGCGCGGGGGCGCCCGACAATGACCACAAAAGCTGGAGCTTTCCTCGATTCGTCCGAGCCGTTCCAGGGTAGCGTAGGGCAGAGGCGTGGATGACCGAGGCATGATGGAAGACAGTCCGCAGACGGCGCCCCAGACGCTCATCGCCTACGCGATTTTTCGAGTGTCGGTCAGCACGGGGCCCGACGCGGGAGCGAGCCGCGAGCTCTCGTACCTGCCGCTGCGAATCGGTAGCTCCTCGGCAAACGATCTGATCCTGAGCGACCCTCGCGTCGGGCAGCGTCACTGCGTGATCGAATCGGTGCCGGCGGGGTTGCGCATTCGCGACGAAGGCTCCGAGCGGGGGGTGTTCTTGGGAACCGTGCGCGTATTCGATGCAATCGCGGTGCCGCCCTTTCAGCTGTCCCTGGGCGATACGCTGCTCTCGGTGGAGCAACTGCCACGCACGCTGACCCGCCCGCGTGCGGGGGTCGAGCGCTTCGGCGACCTGCTCGGGCGCTCCGAGCGAATGCGCGAATTGTTCGCGGAGCTCGCTGAAATCGCGCTGAGCGCGGATAGCGTGTTAATCGAGGGCGAACGGGGCACCGGCAGAGAGCTCATCGCGGAGTCCATTCACGATGAGAGCTATCGCAGCGGTCGGCCCTTCGTGGTGCTCGACTGCGGGGATCCCCTCAAGGTACCGAGTGAAGACGACCTGCTCGGACACGAGCGCGGCGCGTTTGCTGGCGCCCGCGACGGCAGCGCCGGGGTGTTCGAGCGCGCCAGCTCGGGCGCGGTCTATCTGCACGAGATCGGGTCCCTGCCGCTGCGGCTGCAGGCCGAAATCGTGCGCGTGCTCGAGAGCGGAGGCGTGAGGCGACGCGGGGCGCGCGAGGCGCTGCCGCTCGATGTGCGCCTGCTGTCCTCGAGCAGCAAGGACCTGGAAGCCGAGGTCCAGCGCGGTACCTTTCGGCGCGACCTGCTCACGAAAATCGCGGGCCGGCGCGTGCGAGTCCCCCCGCTTCGCGATCGCATGGACGACCTCGCCTTGCTGGCCGAGCATTTTTTGCGCCGCGCGAGCGCCCGGCCGCACGATTTCCCGCCCGTTGTCTGGGAAATGTTCGCCACCTATCGCTGGCCGGGCAACGTGCAAGAGCTCGCGTCCGTGCTCGACTCGTTGCTCGGAACCAGCCTGGGCCCGCGCGAGCACTCGACCACTCTCGTTCCCGATGCCTCGAGTGAATCCGAAGCCACGAGCGCTACGACGCCGATCGAGCCACTGCACCTCGCTCGCCAAACCGCGCGCGAACGCTTCGAACGAGACTACCTGCGTCAGATTCTGGCGCGCACCGATGGCAACGTCACCCGCGCCGCAGCCATCGCCGAAGTTTCGCGACAGATGCTGCAAAAACTCATGCGCAAGTACCGAAACGAGTAGGCGCTGCTTCAGCGGAGGGCTTCGTCGTCCGACCCGACCGGCAAAGCCGAATCGGGGCCTCTCCTACTTCGGTGCCGCGGCCCCAAACGGAGCTTGGTCGGTAATCGTTGAGCTAGCTCACGAGAAATTGAGCGAAGGATTGCCATGCGCTGGTTTGACCGACGAGAAAGCGAAGGGGGCCAGACGCGATCAGGGTGAGTCCTCCCCAGACGTAGGCTGGGTGCACGCGGCCGCGGGTACGAATGTCGTGAATCACGCCAGCGACCACGAATGACAGGCTGAGCGCGACCGCGAGCGGGGGCCGAAAATCTACGAATGGCAAGCGCGCGATGGCCGGCGGAATGATGCTCACCGTCGCCAGCAGTATCAACCGCCGGTGGTAGTCCGGGCGGCGACGCAGGACCAGTGCAGCCGCGACGAAGCCAGCGAACAACAACAGCGCGCCGAGCTGGAACACCAACAAATCCATGGGATTCTTGCCAACGGCGGTTACGCCCGCGCGCGCCGAGTGAATCGCGCTCGAGAAACCGGCGGGGACCATGGCCACCGCCAGCAAAAGGCCCCCGATCCCGAGACGACGGTGCAGATCCACGCGCGCGGCCGCGATGAAAGCCGTCTGGGTGAGTAGCAACAGCAGCCAAGCGCTGAACAAGGCTGCGTGAACGTGCAGCAGCGGGCTCAGGGGTGCCGCGTGCAACAGCGGTCGCAAGTAATAGCTTCGCCCGAAGCCGCACAGCGCAGTCAGCAGGAAAGCAATCGCCATCCCCAACTGAAAGCGACGGTCTGCGCTCGAACCGCGTTCGCGAACGGGTGGCGCCGCGCGCGCGGGAGCGGCTTGGGCGCTGACTTCGACCTGGAGCGGCATCTTCATGGGGCCTCCTTACGGCGACGTGGCGCCGACGAAGTTCAGGCTACGGCGCCGAGGGCCGACCCGACTTCGGAGGAATCACCCAATTTCGCGCGACCGATGCGCTGGGTAGTTCTACCCAACGCCGACGCGCAGCCCCGACTGAAAGCCCCGACGCTTCAGCGTGAGCCACCGTCCGGAGGCGGATTCTGCGGGCCACCGGCATCCGGATCGGTACTTGAGCCGATGATGCCTCCGTCCAGAATCTCGGTCACGAGGATGCATTGGTGGCTGACCGGCTCGCAAAGCGAGATGGCGCCACTCACGCAGTTCGGTGTCGCGCACTCCATGCAATCGACCGAATCCTCGCCGAGGGAAGCAATGCGGCGGTCCGCCTCGTTCCGGTACGCGCGATTGACCGCGAGATCGCAAGAAAAAATGCCCGTGCAATCCTTGCGGTTGCCGAAGACCTTGTAGCAGTCCAGGTGGTTCTCGCACTGCTGCCACTTCAACTTCTTCGCGAACAACTCGTCGCGAAGCGCCTCACAATGCGAGTAGTTGCAGCTCGTGAATGGCACCGCGACCGCGAGACAAAGGCCCAGGCCGAGAGCGAGCGAGACCAGTTTGATGCGCAGATGACTCAACATGAGATTTGGCTCAGTGGGAGATGACGGGCTTTCGAACTTGATCTTCGCGGGCTAGGCGAGCGGCGAGGGCGAAAATTCGGTCTCCGCCGCCACTCGCCAATTGCTCGTACAGCTTGGCCGCCATCTCGCTGCGCCCTTCGAACGCCGCGTAAATGGCATCGCGCTCGATCGCCCCTGGCGCGCGCCGATAGCCCGGCCCAGCAGAGGACGAAGACGCGGGTGGCAAGAGCGCAACCACCGGCGCACCGCTGGCAGCTCCTCCCGCGACCGGCACGGCGCTGGTGGCGGGCGCAGAGTTCGTGGCGGGCACCGCGCTCGCACTCGCACTCGCGACTGCGCTGGTTGGGGCGACCTCTCGGGAACCTGCACTGGGCCCTGGCGTCGCGCTAGCAACCAGCGCGGGTTGGGCAACCGAGCCACTCGAGGCGGGCACCGTTGCGGCGCCTGCACCCACTTTACTGCCCGCACCAGACGCAGCGGCAGAAGGCTGCGAACTCGCCGAACCGGAAGCGGAGCTCAGAGCCGACGGGACCTTGGGCGCTTTGCGAACCGCAGGCGGTGGCTCGTCGGTCGGCATCAGCACCACCCCCACCAGACCGAACGGCAACAAGACCAGCGTGAGCTTCTTGACCAACGATGCTTCTCGCCAGGAAGCGAGTAGCCCGGACGACTTCGGTTTTGGTTCACTCGCGACTGGAGGCTGCACCGGCGGGGGTGCTGCAAAAGGCTCGGCGGCGCCCTGCGGGATCGTGGGCGCCTGCATCAGCGCTGCCGCTGAGCGCTCGACGCCCGGCGGCGCGTCCGCTGGAGGCGGGGTGTTACCCGAAGCCCGCTGCACCTCGGCCGCGTAGGCCTGCGCCGAGGCAAACGCCACGCTCGGGGTCGCTTGTGCAACGCGCGCGGCGTGCTCGCGCAACGCTCCGCCGTCACCGAGCGTGCGCGGACCGAGCGATTCGGGAAGCGGCCCAGCCGAATTCATCGTGGGCGCGGACGGCACCGCGGCGTGCGGATTTTCGAAGGCACCCGGCGCGGGGCCATGCGACGGAACCTGTACGTGCGCGTGCGGGCTCTGGGCGTGCGGGGCCGGTTGCTGCTGTCCGTAGCCGAGCACCACTGCGGGGGCCGGGTCGAGCTTCGGATAGCCAGGCGCAGGCGCAGCTTGCAGCGGCGCAGGGTCGCGCGGCTGGAACGCCACTGGCGACGCTTGAAGGGGCACGGTAGAGCCCAACGCGGGTTGCTGTTGCGGAACCTGAGCGCCGATCGGCACGGTGCTCTGCCAAGCTTGGCCCCCGGCCACGTGATGCGGCGTGGGTTGCACCGGAACGAACCCGTGCATGGGCGTCGCAGGTGCCGCTTCGGAAGGAACCGGCCCCGGGCGCGCGATGAATTGAGTGCGAATTTGCCCGGGAGGCGCGAGCGGTTCGTGTCCCAGCTCGCCAGCGCGGCCGAAGGGCTGCGTGATCAAACGCTTCTCATCCGAGGTCACTGCGATGCAGGCGCCCCCGAAATGCAGCTCACAGGGCACCGGAACGATATGCCAACCGTGCCCGACCTCGACCCCTGAAATCGAAAGCGGGTAGTTTGGGGACGCCTTCGCGACGTGCAGCTGCGTGCCGTCGAAACCAAAGAAAAAATGCACGAGCTCGACGCCGGGCGCGAACACGGCCCAAGCGCCCTGCGTGCCCACGCCAAACGGCTGCAACGCGACGCCGTGAGCCAGCGCGCGCGCGGACTCGCGTGCACCACCGGTAATCACCGTGAGAACCGTTTGCGGTGTCGAAGGCACTAGGCGGGCCCTCCGTGATGGTGCTGGGCACCGGCGCTACGGGCGGCGTCGAACACCGGATCCGGTAGGGTGACGCCGTGCTCCTCGAGCTGATGCATGCATGAAGGCAAAACGCCGGAGGGCACCAGCTCGCTGATGACCTTACCCTTGTCGTCGATGCCGTGATACTTGCGCACGAAGATGTCCTGGAGGACGTATTTTTGAGCCTCCAGATCGAAGCCTTTGACCTCGGTGATGTGCGTCACCTTGCGGCTGCCGTCCTGCAGGCGCGAGCACTGCACGATCATCTGCACGCCGGAGCCAATCTGCGAGCGCATGGCGGCGAGCGGCATTTCGACGTCGCTCATCATCGCCATGGTCTCGAGCCGGGTCAGGGTATCCTTGGGATACGACGCGTGTAGCGTGCCCATGCAGCCACCGTGACCGCTGGTCATCGCCTGCACGATGTCGAGCGCCTCGCCGCCGCGGATTTCGCCCACGATCACGCGATCGGGGCGCATACGTAGGGTAGCGCGGAACAGGTCGCGAATGCTGACCGCGCCGCGACCCTTGGGGTCGGCCGGGCGCGCCTCGAGTTGCACGACGTGCGGCTTCTGGAATTGGATTTCGCGCGAGTCCTCGATCACCACCACGCGCTCGCCGTCAGGGATGAAGCTGGAGAGCGCGTTCAGCATCGATGTCTTGCCGCTGCCCGTGCCGCCAGCGATGATGACGTTGAGCTTCGAAATCACGAACGCCTGCAGCGACGCCGCCGCGATGCCCGGCATGGAGCCGAACTCGACCAGGCGCTGCACCGTCAGCGTCTCCTTGAAGAAGCGACGAATGGCTACGTGGGGTCCGTCGGGCGCAACCGGCGGAATCAGCGCCTCGACGCGTGAGCCGTCGGGTAAGCGCCCTTCCAGAATCGGCCGCTCCTCGCTCACGTTCTTGCCGACGAACTGCGACAGGTTCCTGAGCGCGGCCAGCAGCGCTTCCCGACTGGGAAAGCGCGCGTTGGTGAGCTCCAGCTGACCTTTGCGTTCGATGTAGATCTGGTCCGGCCCGTTGATCATCACTTCGCTCACCGACGCATCGTCGAGAAACGGCACGATCGGGGCAAAAAACTGCAGAATCGTCTGCTCGAAGACCTCCTTCGGAATCATGGCGCCGCCCTATTCAGCCTGGCCCGAACCCGTTCGGCGAATGGACCGTCTGGCTCGAGCTTGAGGTAGGCGAGATCGTGTTCATCCGCCACGTCGAGCGAATCACCGTCGGCGCGCAGCACCGACGCCAGGGCGTAGTGTGCCTCGGGCCAGCTCGGACGCGCCTTCAACACCGCCTCGAGCAGCTGCCGAGCCCGCGCGCGCTGCCCGACCGCGGCGTGCAGCGACGCCGCCGCGAACTCGATGTCCAGATCGGTCGGATGCCGACCCAGGTGCTGCTCCGCGTACTCGATGGCCGCGGGGTAACGCTGGTCCGCGACGCACACCACGAGCAGCTTGGGAACCACGACGCGCGCATCCGCGCCGGCCTTGAGCGCGGACACGTAGTACTGCTCGGCCCGCGTCGAATCACCGACCGACGCGGATGCTTCGGCCTTGCGCAAGAGCTCGTCCGCGGTCGACTCGCGTTGAACGGCAGCCTGCTCTTCCTGGCGCTGCGCGGCCGCGCCGCCACAGCCCGCGATCCCGATCGCGATCGCGCAGCACGCGAGCGACAGCCGCGAGCCGTGAGCCAAACTGCGGAGCGCAGGCGCCGTCATTTCTTGCCTTTCAGCTGCTCGGCCGTTTTCGCGAGCCAATCGACGTAGGGGCCCTTCTTATCGACGGCCAGGGCTTGTAAGACGGCGACGTCGGCGCGAGCGAGCGCATAGTCCTTCACTGCCAGCACGTGCGACAACCGCACGCGTCGCGCGCGAAAATCGTTCACCAGATCGGCCTTGAGCGTATCGGCGGTGTTGTGCGCTTCACGCGCTTCGACTGGCCTGCCCCCGGTTTCGTAGCAGGCGGCTGCCATCTCGAACAGACCGACCGCCGCAACCCCCTCGCTCGCCGCGAATGGCAGGCGCTCACGCTTGGTGTCGCCCAACGCCTGTTGCTCCTGCGCAAAAGCCAGCGCGGCAGCCGGGACCTTTTCGCGGCACTCGACCGCCGTGTCGGTGAACAGCTGCGGCGCTTGCGCGGGCGGCGGAGCGATTGCGGTCTCGTCGTCCATCAACAGCAAGTACGCCACGATCCCGAACATCGCCACCAGACCGAGCTGCACGGCTGGGTTGGCTTCTTTCTTCTTCTTCGCGGTGACGCTGGCGCTGGCGTCGAAGTCTGGAACGAAATTGACGAACAGACGAATTCGCCCGATACCGAGCACCGTGTCGCTCGACAGCGGGCTGGCGGTGAGCGGCATGTCGTTGATCGTGGCCGGCGGCTTGTCGGTCTTCGCTTCGGCGCGCAGCGTTCCGCCGAAGGCCTCGATCAGCACGTGCTCGTACGCCGCCTGATCCATGGGCAGTCGCACGTCGCAATACGACGCGCTGCCGATCAGCGCGCGCTCCCCTTCGACGACGATCGCTTCACGCTGGCCGTTCGGGTGACGAATGTCGAATTGGATGATACCCATGCGCTACGTTCCGGCTCAGCTGTCTTGCAGCTTCATCACGATCGGGGCGATGATCAGCATTAGAATGCACAGGAACACCAGCACCAGCGGGCCAATCATGGCCACGCCGGCCTTGGCCGCCGCCTCCTCGGCCCGCACGGTGCGCTTGCGCCGCGAAACCTCGGCCTGGATCCTGAGCACGTCGACCACCGGGTTGCCGCGCAGCTCGGCCTGAACCACGGCGCCGACGAATTCGACCACCGAGTCGACGGGCACGCGCGCTGCAAACTCCTCGAGTGCCTGACTGCGCGTGCGCCCGAGCTGCAGACTCTGCAGAATCAGGGTGAACTCCTCCACCACTGGATCCTCCGGGCTGCCGGATTTTTCGACCACCTGGCGAACCGAGCCCGGAAAATCGAGCCCCGCGCCCATCGCCAACGCGAGCAGATCGATCGCGCTCGGTAGCCGCCGATCCACGTTCTTCATGCGCTCGGCCGCTGCCTCTGAAATGCGCATGAACGGCAGAGCGAACCCAATCAGCGTGCCGCCGACGATCAAAATGTTGCCCATGCCGCTCAGGTAGCCGGCCATGGCCCCAATCGCGAGGCCACCCAAGCCAGTGATGATGCTGAGCCCGATCGTCTCTTCCGGAAGTAGCCCCAGAAAATCCCCGGCCAGCGCGATCTTCTGGTTCAGATCCTTCCGCCAGGCATCGGAAACCAACCCGGAGAAGCGCGCGCCGATCCAGCGCACGATGGGCTCGAGCGTGGACCAGAACGGCGTCGACTGCAGCGCGCGCTGGCGCTTCAAGCCGCGCAGACCGAGCCGCTTACCCTCGCCTGCGGGCGCAGACGCCGCGACGTGGACGATGATCATCAGCGCGACCGCCGTGGAAGCCAGGGCCAACAGGCGCAGGACGTAGACGGGAAGCATCATATGTCCACCTTCAGAATCTTTCGGGCCGCCAAGAGCGAGGCTAGCCAGAGCCCCAGCGCGAGCGTCACCACCAGCGTTCCGACGAACGTGGTCTGCAGCGGGCTGAAGTAGGTGGGGTCGAGCATGGTGAAGGCGAAGCAGATCGCGAACGGAAAGATAGCGAGCACCCAGAGCTGCGCGCGCGCCTCCGACGTCTTGGTGCGCACCACGCCCTGCAAGCGATTCATCTCGCGAATCGTGGCCGCGGTGTTCTCGAGCACCATCGGTAGATTGCCGCCGACTTGCAGGCCGATCAGAAGCGCGGAGAGCGCGTTGTCGATATCGGGACTCTTCAAGCGCGAAGACATGTTGAGCAGCCCTTGTTCGAGCGTGCTGCCGATGCGCATCTCCTTCAGCAAGCGGTCGATCTCGAGGCGCATCGGCATGGGCAGAATCGGCACGATCGCCGCCAGCGCTGCCGAAGGACTCGGCACGGTCTTCAGCGAATTGGCCAAGCCCAGGATCAGCGCGTCGATCTGCGCCTCGAGTCGCGTGATGTGCTCGGTCCGCTTGCGACGCAAATGCACCACCGGGCCGAACGCGGCCGGCACCAACCCGACGTACCAGTATTCGATTTTGAAGCCGAGCCCCGCGGCGACCACCACGAACATCACGCCCAGCTGCCAAAGCGCGATGCGTTGCCCGTTGCCCTTCATGAACAAGAGCTTGAGCGAACGGTCGAGGGAGGTCGTGTACTGCCGGTAGTACCGGGTCAGCACGGTGTCGCCGGCGGCGGCCGCAAACACCGACCAGCCCAGACCGAACATGACCAGGGCCAAGCTGCCGAACTTGAGCGCGAGCGGAGGTAGTAGCTCTTTCACAGGAAAGGCTCCCCTGGCTTCACGAGCCCCATCACCAGGAACTGGTTGAGGAACGTGGGCAAGAACCCGGTCGCTCGATATTCGCCCACCACTTTGCCTTCCTTGCTGGTGCCTGTGCGAATGAACTGAAAGATCGGCACGATCTCGATGTTGCCCTCGTCGTTGATACCGGTGACCTCGGTGATGGCGGTGACACGCCGGCTACCGTCCGAGAGCCGAGATTGCTGCACCAAGACGTGCACCGCCCCTGCGATCTGCTCGCGAATGGCGCGCACCGGCAGCTCGAGACCGGACATCAGCACCAGCGTCTCGAGCCGCGCGATGGCCTCGCGAGGCGAGTTCGCGTGGGTCGTGGTGAGCGAACCGTCGTGACCGGTGTTCATGGCCTGGAGCATGTCGAGCGCCTCGCCGCCGCGGCACTCGCCAACCACGATGCGATCCGGTCGCATGCGCAGCGCGTTCTTCACCAAGTCGCGAATGGTGTACTCGCCCTTGCCCTCCATGTTCGCCGGACGAGTTTCCAGGGACACCACGTGGGGCTGCCCGAGCTGGAGCTCGGCCGCGTCCTCGATGGTCACGATACGCTCGTCGCTGGGGATCGCGGCCGAAAGCACGTTGAGCAGCGTGGTCTTGCCGCTGCCCGTACCACCCGCGATCACCACGTTTCGCTTGGCGATCACGCTGCGCGTCAAGAAGCGCCCCATTTCTTGGGTCATGGCGCCGAACGAAATCAGCTTGTCCAGCGTGAGCGGCGTCTTCGCGAACTTGCGGATGGTGATGGCCGACCCGCGCAGCGCGAGCGGCCGGATCACCGCGTTCACGCGCGAACCGTCGCGCAAACGCGCGTCGACGATTGGCGACGATTCGTCGATGCGCCGTCCGAGCGGAGTGACGATGCGCTCGATGATGGCGCGCACGCGCTCGTCGTCGGTGAAGCGGGCGGGCGAACGAGTCAGCTTGCCGTTGCGCTCGATGTAGATGGTCTGCGGATCCACCACCATGATTTCCGAGACCGCAGGGTCGGCCAATAGATTCTCGAGGGGCCCGAGCCCGAGCGCCTCGTCCACCATTTCACCCACGAGCGCGTCGCGGTTGACGTCGGGCGGAATTCGCTCGTCCAGCGTGCGCACGATGCGGCGCAACGCGACCAAGAGCTTCGAGCGCAGGGATGGATCATCGAGCTTGGCGGCTTCGACCGTGGCCAAGTCGAGATGCTCGAGCAGCAAGCGATGGATCTCGCGACGCAACGAGACGTCTTCACGTCGCTTGGCTTCCTGCGCGAGATCCTGGTCGCGTTGCTCCGCTTCGGCACCGGCGGTCTTGGGCTCTGCCGGACCCGCCGCCTTGGGCGGTGGCTCGGTCGGAGCCTGAACGTGGTTCGATGGCCGAGCCGGCGCGGGCTGCGACTCCCGCCGCGCAGGCGCGGGAAATGGAGCCGCGTCGACGCTGCCCGGCACCCGCACAGAAATCGTGAACTCACCGATGGTGAGCGGGGTGTTGAGCGGCACTTCGGCCGCGGAGTTGTTGACGAACACCGCGCCGGCGAGCGTGCCGTTTCGCGACGAGTCGTGAACTCGCATTCCCCCGCTGGAGAGCTCGATCGTCGCGTGGTGACGCGAAACCAGCGAGCTCTCTAGCGGAATCGAGCATTGCGCACCACGCCCGATGCTCAAGAGGCCGTCGACGGTCTCGAGCAGCCGGTGCTGAACACCGGCTTCCGTGGCGATGACGACTTCCAGCTTCATGCCGCCCGTGCCTGCGCGCCCTCAGCGAGGAACGTCGACCCCGCCGCCCGGCTTCTTGTCGTAGGAGTTGAGCGTCGAAATGTCGCCGTCGTAGTCCTTGAATTTCTTGAGCGCGACGTCGACCAAATCCGCGCTGGAGCTCGGAATCGTCTGGACCACGCTCGGAACCACGAAGATCGCGCCTTCGGTCTCCAGCTTCGACTGAGAGTGAGAGCCGAACAAGATTCCGAGCAGCGGAATCTCGCTGAGCCCCGGCAAACCGGCGACCGAGTGGGTGAGCGACTGCGTGCGAATGCCCGAGAGCACGAGCGACTGCCCGAGCTTCAGGGTGACGTTGGTGGTCAGCTTGGACGTGGAGCGCCCGGGTAGCGCGGTGCCCGAAATCGCTGCGGTCAGATCGCTGACGTCCGCGGTCAGTCGGACGTTGAGCTCCTGATGCTCGGGGTTGTAGCTCGGTAAAACGGTGAGCTCGGTACCGAACCCGATCCGCTCGACGCCCACGGTGAGCCCGGTGTTTACCGGAAAGTTCTGCTCACCGCCGTTCTGAAAGGTGGCCTCGGTGCCGTTGTTGGTGATGACCGTGGACTGCTTCAAAACCTTGGCCCAGCCGCGACGAGTCGCAATGTCGAGCCGCGGCAGGGGCTGAGTGGTCACGGTCGCGGCGGCCTGGCGCACGCTGCCCAGCAAAAAGTCGTAGTTGAGCGTCGCGGTGGCGCCGGCACCGATCGAGTCTGGCCAACCGACTCCCACGCCGTAGCTCGAATTCTTGTCGTATTGCACGAAGTAGAAATCGACGCGGATCAGGAAATTCTCGATGCCCGCCACCGGCGTCGGCACGCCACCTTTGCTCGCGAGCTGCACCAGCGTGGTGACTTGGTCGGGGTACAGGCTGGCGATCTTCTGCACGCGCTGCAGCGCGCCCTCGTCGTCCACCACACCGTCGAGCACGATCTGCGCGCCGATGCGGCGCGAGCGCACCGGCAAACCGCTGAGCAGCTCGGCGAGCTCTTTCTCCACCGCAACCGGTGAGCGGTGGAACACGTTGATGTTCAGCGCGTTCTGTGAGCCGTCGTTCTTGATCAACAGCAGCGTGGTGGAGCCAGGCTTTTTCCCGACCAAGACGAACTGGTTGGCGTCCGACGTCAAGCGCACGTCGATGATGCCGGGCACGCCTTCCGAGTAGTTCTTCACGTCGCGCGCCGAAATCGTGCGGGTCTCGCCCACCGCCAAAACGATCTCGTTGCCCTCGGGCGGGCGCTCGGGTTTTTCGGATTTTTCGGACTTCTCGGCGGGCGCCCGCTTGGGCGCTTGGGCGTAGCCAAGGTTGGGCAGGCAGAGCGCGAGCGCGAGCAGCACGCCCCTGAACCCGAACTGACGCGCGTTCATTGCGGGCCTCCCGGGCCGATGCGAATGGGTCGGTGATTGTTGGATTGCACTGCCGCTCGCTGCTGCGAGTCGAACAACTGCTCGCGTGACAGGTCAGCCGGGGCATCGACCACCCGCGGGTCATTGGCGTTTCGAACGAGCACCACCAAGCGCGAGATCGCCTGAGCCAGAGTGAGCAGCTGAGCCTCGGGCAGGCTGACGCTCAGCGTGAGCAAGCCAGTCCTGAGCGAGGCCTTTTTGTCGGTGCTGCGCTCGACGGCGGTGTCGAGCCCGGCGGCGAGCACCAACACCCGTTGCAAGAGCACGCTGGCCTCTTTGCCGTCGGCGTCGACGCCGATCACGTCCACGAAATCGCCCGGGCGAATCAGCTGCAGCGAGTCCTCGTACTGCACGCGAATCGGCATCGCGCGGTTGCCCGGCTGGACCAGCGTGCTGAGGTCGCGCTGGTCATCGGTGGACGCGATCACGTCGGTCCAGGCCAGGGTTTGTGACGCGGGGACGTTGGACACCGCGCGTAAGTTCAAAATCTTCTCGCGATCGACCGCGCGCACGGCGCGATCGTCGACGTACGCCTGCGGCACCCAGCGCGTCGACAGCATTTCGCTGGTGACCGGCTTGCCACGCTCGATGGTTTGAACCGCAACCAGCAATTCGATCTTCGAGCCGCCCGACGCTTCCTGCTCGAAGCGGCGCATGTAGAGGACCTGCAGAGCAACCCCGAGCAGGGCCGCAAGGATACCGAGGAGAATGGGACGCAGCTTCATGACCCTTGTCTCGCGAGTGGCCTAACGAGGCGGGAGCTTAGACAGGTTCCAGGTCAGTTGGGTACCCCAACTCCCACGAACTTTCGCGCAACCGGAACGCGAACCGCGCGCTGGCCGGCGATCCCCGCAACCCTTAACCGCGGGCCAGGCGGAGGTTGTTTCAGGGAGGTGCAGCTTTGAAGGCGTGCACACCGAGGACGAGCAGCGAGGCCGCAAAGATCGCAGGCCCTAGCCGAAACCAAACCATCGCCTCGGCGGGCGCCGCGCTTCGCTTTTCTGGCGACCGTAGTGGATTGAACAGCATGGCCAACGAGCCGCCCAGCACCCGAAACAGGCGCCCCTCGTAGGCAAGACGCGCTTGCGCCACCACCGCGGCGATCACCAGCGCGTACATTTGAATTTCAATACCGAGCATCGGGTGGAGGAGAGCTCCGAGCGCCGCGAAGAGCTTCAGATCCCCACCACCCATGCCGCCTTTCCAGAACATCACGGCTGGCGCGAGCGAACAGAATACGATCCCCGCCACGGAGAAGGCCCCCTCCAAGAGGCCCGCTCGAAAGTCCACCACGCTCCAGCCGTATACGATGTGCCCCAGCACCCCCAGCACGATTCCGCCCAGCGTCAGCCAGTTCGGAATGGTGCCGGTCTTGTAATCCACGACGCCAGCCACCGCGGAGAGCGCGACGGCCGCGAGCAGAAACGCAAGCATTGGGGGGAACAGCGTCGATCAGGGACCGCTGCCGACCTCGATCTTTTGCACCGTGCCAGCCTGATCGTTGATCTTCTGGCTGACGGAGCTACCGAAGAACCGGAAGGCGACGATCGCGAGCATCGCGATCACGCCGACGAGGATGATGTACTCGGTCATGCCGGCGCCGCGCTCGTCGTGCAGCAGGCTCTTCGCCTCGAGCTTGTCGGACGAGACATCGGAGCTGCGACGAACCAGTTGCTTCAATTGGGTAATCATTACGTGTTTCCTCCGCGTGCTTTCAGTGATCTATGGGATGGGACAGAGAATCAGGCCTCGAACGAAATCGAAACTGTGCACGAGTGCGATGCCCACGGTGACCAGGCCGAACGAGGCAGCCACGGCTATCGCGCCGATCAGCACCGAGTACTCGACCAAAAGGGCGCCGCGAGTATCTGAGTACAACTTGGCGAGCGGACTCACGCGCTCGTTCATTCCGAGCGCCGCTCCCGGGGCAGGTCGGTTCTCCACGCTGTCTCCCTTTGCAGGGTCGTGGTGTAGCCTACCTGTTGCCATCGCGCACACACTCACCCCTTCAGCAACATTGGTGCCACGAGCACTTCTCGTATTGCTGGAACATGCATCGGCCCCGCGGCACGGATAGAGATCGGCTGATCTTGGTTCAAGTAATTGAAATTAATTGCAAATCCTTCCTGCAATCGGTTTTCGCCAGCGACCGGGAGGGGGTGGTTGCCGAGCCAAGAGCACGTTCACTGCCAACCATTGGTTTGCACAGTTCGGTTGCGCTGTCCGAGACTGACCTCGAAAGGTGTACGTGGGCGCCGCTGGGTGCGGGCGATGCGGATTCGGCCGTCCCTCGGTCGCCAAGCGGCGAAGACTCTATGAGGAGGAGGCGCGGCGGGCTGCCCGGCCCGAATGGTCACCAGGCGCCGAGCCCCTCGAACCCGTCTCATCACCTTGCCGAGTTGTGCCATGTTCTGCGCGTGTTCTGGTCGAAGAAGGCAGGGACCCTGGCGCTCGCGGCGTGGCTAGTCCTGGGCGCGTCCGCTTGCGAGCGAGTGAAGAGCTTTCTCGGCGCGGAGAGCGCAGCCCCGCCGGTGAATCGAAACTACCCCATCGTCATCACGGCGCGCAGCGACGACCGAACGCCGATCCCTGACGTGCAAATCTTGCTCGGTAAGACGGTGGTTGGGCGCACCGACGCTTCTGGCAACGTGCACCTCTCGCTAAAGGGCAATGAAGGCGACGTCGCTACGCTCACCGCGAAGTGCCCGGATACCTTCGCGTCCCCCGAGAAGGGCATCGTGGTCGGGTTGCGGCATTTCGCGGCCGGCTCGCCCGCTCCGCGCTTCGAAACGGTTTGCGTGCCGCTGACGCGCCAGTTCGTGGTGGGCATCCGCACCGAAAACGGCGCAAAACTCCCGATCCGCCGCCTCAACCAAGTCATCGGTCAAACCGATGACTTCGGGGTCGCGCATCTGCTGGTGCAGGCGGCCGCGCGCGATCAAATTGCGCTGACCATCGATACCAGCAGCAATCCGCTGTTGAAGCCTCAAAACCCGGTGCTCACGTTCGTGGCTTCGAACCGCGACGAGCTGGTCTTGCTCGAGCAAAAGTTCACGGTGACCAAGCGCGTCGTGAAGGTTGCGCCGAAGAATATTCCGAAGCCGCTGTGAGCCTCAGGGCCCTCGCTCGCCGCTACGCGATGCTGGCGACCGTCCGTCGCGATCGGCGGCAGAGCCCGCTACGCGCGGCCCACCCGTGATCATCCACGCTGCGAGCAGGTGCCCCGCGAGCAGCCAGGTCAGCGTTCCATAGCTCATCGGTCCCTGCAGCAACGCGGCCAGCGCAAGTCCGGCAAGCGACCAGTAGCTGGGACTGGGCCGAAGCGCGGGTAGCAACACCACGGTCGAATAGAAGCTGGTCTGCGGAAAGACCGCGGCAGCCAATAGCCATTCGAAGCCGCCGCGACGGCTGCGGTACCAAAGCACGAACACCAGCAGGACGAGCAACGCGCTCGCGCCCTGCCACGGCGCGAGCTGCAGCAAGCGGGACCGGTAGCTGGCGAATGACTCGAGCCACTCGAGCCAGATGCCGGGATGTCGCAATGTCGCCGGAAGCGCGAGCAGCAGAGTACCGAGGGCGATGCCGGCCCAGAGCCGAAACCGGAGCGGCGCAGCGCGCTCGCGAAACAGCAGGAAGCCAAGAGGAAATAGCGCTACCTGCGGCTTGGTCAGCGCCCAAGCGAGCGCGAGCCCCCACAGGAATCCGCGCCGCTCGGCGCGCGCTGCCGCCCAGACCACCAGGGCAATCGCGAGCGTGCTTTGGCCCTCGTAGAAGTGAAGGATCATCGGGGACCAGAAGATCAGCACCCACTGCGAACGAAGGTCTTTTCTGATCAGAACCCACCAGAGCGAAAGCTCGAGCAGTGACCAAATGTAAAATCCCGCTCCGCGTGCAGGAAGAAACAGAGCGAGCCACGGGAGCGCGGTGGGCGGATAGGCGAAGGCGCCGGCGCCGAAGTCACTCGAGAGCGCGCCATACGGGCTCTTGCCATCCAGCCATGCTGCCGCAGCCGTCATGAAGATGCGCCAGTCGACCTGATACAGCTCGCTGAGAGGCAAGACGAATCGCGAGGTTACTGCCAGCGCTCCCCTGCGCGCGAGGCAATTTCTGGGCGCCGCATGAACAGAGAGTAGCCTCGTTCTCGCGCGACGAGCGTGTAGGCAGGGTCGGCGCTGAGGGCCTTCACGAGCGGCGCGTCTTGCTGGTCGTGAATGAGCAGGGTCCCGACTCCGTAGCGCTCGAGCAGACGCTCGTAGCCGCTGTGCGCCTCGCTGATCGCAAAATAGTCGCGCCAAACTGGGGCCGGAATGAGCTCGAAGCGCTGATCGACGAAGGCAACCGCTTTCGGCGCATCGCGAGCCAGCGCCCACTCCAGAAGACCGCCAATGGCCTGATTGTGAAAGAGCCTCCCGGGATATTCGCCGAGCGCGAGCAAATCAACGAGATGCACTGGCGTTTCGCGTCCAAACACGCGCATGTCTGGAGACGCCGCCTGACGCGCACGGACCACGCTCTCGAACAGAGGCATGCCCGGCGAGGCGGTGAGTAGCGTGCCGCCGAAGAACGCGACGAGCAGCGCGTTCAGCACCGGCTTGCCTCGCGGCGCGCTGGGACCCGCATGCTGGATGAGCGGCCCCACGGTCACGATCGCGGCCAGCGCCCACCAACAAACGAAGCGCTGACTCGACAAAGACAACACGCCAAAGCTCAGGAAAAGCAAGGTGAGCGCGGGCCTCGAGTTTTGCCGAAACACGAGCAGCGGGCCGAGGCTCGCGAGCGCGAGGGCCGCAAACAACAAGCCAGGATCGGTGGACAGGCTGAGCGCCCGCCACTCCGCAACGTCCGTACCAGAAGCCACGCGCATGGAGCGACCGAGGCGCGCGACGTAGACATACACCCAGGGCCCGCTCGGGTTCAGACAGGTTCCGATGGCGGCCGCCAGGCACGCGAGCGAACGGTTCAGCGCGGAGCGCAGGCTGCCGCGTTTGCGGACGAGGTCTACCAAGGCCGCCGCGACGGGCGCGGCCAGCAACAGCGGTGCCAGCACGAAACTGCCGTGAACGTTGGCCCAAAAGGCAGCGACCAACACGCTCACGAGCAGACTTCTTAGCTTTACTTCCGGCCCGCTCAGCGCGGCCTGTCGCAACAGAATTGCAAAACAGGGATACGCAAACATTTGCGTTCGCACCCCGGCGCCCAGGACCACCAAGGGCACCGCGAGCAGCGCCACGAGCGCGACCACACGCGCGTCGCCGCCCAACCGGAGTGCAGTGTCGATCAGCAAGGCGAAGCTCAGACCCAGGCACAACGCCAGCACGAGCAGGTTGGCCGCGTGCCCGCCCGTGCGGTACACCCAGAACATCGCCAATTGGCTCAGCCAGGGCTGATCGAAGAAGGGCGCGCCCGCGGGCAGCGTGTACAAGAAAGCGTTTTCCGTGGGGATACGCCCCAGCTGCACGCAGGCTCGCCCCTGCACCAAGGCCCAAAAATAGTCGAAAGGTCGAATCGGACTGAAAATCGCGGCCAGGGCCAGCACGAACAGCGGGCTCGCGAGCCACACCGCGTCCACGCCGAGTGGCCAAGCGAAACGCTGTCGAAGCCCGGCGCTCTCGCCGCTCATCGCCGCGCTGCCCCGCTCCGGCCGGCGCGCGAAGAGTCGCTTGCGTTCGCCACCGACCCAAGACATCCCAATCGCTGCATCGGCCGCGAGTGTAAGGGAATTCGAGCGCTGAGGTAATGGATGACGACCACCACAAGCGACAAACAGCGAGACATCAGTCGCGGAGACCTGTTCTGGCTCGCGCCCAGCGGGCCGGCTTCAGGCCCTGCGCACCCGCACCTGGTGGTTCAAGACGACGTCTTCAACCGCTCGCGCATTCACACCGTCGTCGTGTGCGCTCTCACTTCCAACCTGAAGCGCGAAAGCGAACCGGGAAACGTGTTGCTCGACATCGGCGAGGGCAATTTGCCCGTGCAGAGCGTGCTCGTCGTGTCGCAGCTGGAGTCGGTCGAGAAAACCGCGCTCGGCGCGTTCATCGGCACGCTTTCCGAGCGGCGTGTGCAGCAAGTCCTGGACGGCTTACGCTTTCAGCAAGCGTCGTTCTTCAAGCGACCGCAGGGGTAGGCGAGCCGATGGCCCTGTGCGATAGTCGAGCGGCGAGATTGCCGCGATGATGACCCGAATCGAAGCCACCCTCATCCCCGGTGGTTTGACTGCCGTAGTGTACGACCATGACCTGCCGGTCGCGGGGCACCTGTTGCCCTGCTGGACCATCATCACGGGCGGGTTCGCAGCCCTGGGTCAGCAAGAAATCGCTCTCACCGTGCTCAAAGTGCGCGAGGCGCGCGACAAAGTGCCGCCGGGAGTTTTCGGTTACCTACGCTCGCTTTTCCCGCTCGCGGAGCAGGGTGACTTCGTGCGCGACGGTAGTGTCAGCAGTTGGAGAGCGCCTGGGCCGCTCAACTTGGGCGGCTTCGTCGGTGTCGCCTTTTTCGATCCTGAGCCGCTGCCCGGTATTCTGCTGCCAAGTGGCGCGCTGGCCGGCGTGTTTCTGAAAGAAGGCGAAGTCGAAATGGCGCTGCGCTGCGGGGTTCAGCGCGTCCTGTTCGCGCTCGGCAGACAGGCGCGCTACTTCCCCTTTCCACACTGGTCCGACCCGGGTCGAGAGGCGGTGTATCAACTCGGCGACGCGGGCCGCAGCGTGCTCTACGAACTCGATCGCGTGGCAATGCCGGGAGCAACCGCTACGGTCTCGCAGCAAGGCAACGATTGTGTGCTCACCGTTCCGGCGGATGCCGCGCAGCTATTGGCGGACACTCTCGAACAGCGAGGCGCGCTCGCCGTTCAGCCAGGACGAGATCTGGCGCTCAGTGCTGCCCTGGTGTGGAACCCCGCGCAGGCCGAGCCCCAGGCGAGCGCGGTCGCGGGCAAGAGCGCTGCGGAGTTGAGCGCGACCTTCGTGACACTGTTCGTCCGCTACGACCCAGTCGATCGCGTCACGTTTCTCGAGGACGGTTACGGAGCAGTGCTCACGCGAGACACCGCGACACGCCTGATCGCCGCGCTGCGCAGCGGCGACCAGAGCGAGCTGCGCGTAGCCGAGAATCAGCGTGCTCTGACTATCAGGATCGCCGCGGCAACTATCGACGACCCTGCGCGAGCTTGAGTCTAGAGAGCTCTGGCGCCCTCGATGTTTCGTTGGTTTCGTCGACAGCCGGCCCACGTGGTCAATGGCGTGACCGTCAGCCTGGGGGTGGCGTTCGTTCAGCTCACGGTAAGTTCCGTAGCCAACGCGAGCGTTGCGCAGGCGGCAAGCGCAGGGGCGGTCCTCGCGAGCTTGCCGCATCTCACGGGTCGCGCGCTGCCCACGCTGCGGCGCACTCTGGCAGGCGGCACCTTCGCCGCGCTTGCTTCGTTCGCGATCCTGGCGCTCGCGACACATCCGATCGCGCGTGGCATCGCGGTCGCGCTGATCGCATTCTTTTCGTTGCTTCTCCTTTCTTGGGGGCCAAAGGCGGGGCCCATCGCGTTCAGCGCGGTGATTGCGGTCGTGTTCTCACTGGCGCGGCCTGGCCCCGAGCCGGCCTTGCCGATCGCCGCGGCGACGGCGCTGGGGGTCGTGCTGTACGCGCTCTGGGCATTCTGCAGCGCCAAACTGCTGGAGCCGCACTACCGCGTGCTCTCCGTGGCGAGCGCGGTCGAAGCTGCGGCAGCACTGCTGCGAGCGCGAGCGACGGTTCTATTCGAGGCGCACGAGGCGGAGAACGACGGCTCGGCTGCGCGTTTCGGACAGGTCCATGAAGAGGCGCGCCTGGCCGAAGCGCTGCAAAACGCGAGCGATCTCGTCTTTCCCGCCGCGGAGGCGGCAAAGCCCCTCGCCGCGATCCTTTCGCGCCTGGCGGAGCTGCGCGAGCTCGTGCTCACCTCGCGCCTGGATCTCGAGTTGCTCGGCGATGACAGCGCAGGCCGATTCGTGCGCGCGCGGCTCGCGCTCGCGCTGAAGAAGCTATCCGGCGCGCTCGACCGCCTGGCGCTGACTCTGCGGGACGGCAGCGAAGCCGAACTCGGCGGCGAGCCGCTCATCAGCGACCTTCCGGACTTGATGGAAGCCGCAAGCTTGCTCGAGGGCGACGCGCGTGCGCCCTTGTTGCCGGTGGTCGCTACGCGGCTCGGCTACTTGGTCGAAGAGGTCGAGGCGATTCGCGCGCTGTCTCAGGGCTCGCCGGCGCGCGCCTCGCAGAGCCCAGAACAGCTTTCGGAGCTGGTCGCTGACGACGATTCCTGGCCGCTCGCTCTGCTCACGGCTCAATTCACGCTGAGCTCACCGGTGCTGCGCCACGCGCTGCGCAGCGCGCTCGCGCTCAGCACGGTGTACTTTCTGGCCTATGCCTTGCCTTGGACCACGCGCCCCTATTGGATGCTGCTGAGCGTAGCGGTCGTGCTGCGCGGAACACTCGACAACACCTTGTCGCGACGGAATCAGCGTGTGCTCGGGACGGCGATTGGCTGCGTCGCGGTGGCCTGTCTGGTTCCGATCGCGAGCGATACGTGGCTCAGGCTCAGCTTTTTCGCTGCCGTGGGCACCGCGCATGCGTTCGTCAACGTCCGCTATTTACTGACCGCGGCATCCGGCACGGTGATGGCCCTGCTTCAGGCACGCCTGGCGGCGCCCACCAACACCGTCGCAGTCGTCGAACGGCTACTGGACACGGTGATCGGCGCGCTGCTCGCCTGGGCCTTCAGCTACGTGCTTCCGAGTTGGGAGCGGCGCACGCTGCCCACGGCGATCCGGCGTGCGCTCGACGCGCTCCGGGACTACAGCGATTTGGTGCTGGGCGACAGCGAGGGTCGACTGCCGGCACCTCGCGTGCTGCGGCAACGTGCCTACGACGCGCTCGAGGTCGTGGCCGCGGCGCTGCGGCGGAGCGCCGCCGAGCCGAAGCGCGTGCAGCCACCCGTGCGTGAGCTGGTCAGCGCGCTCGACCATGGACAGCGCTTGATGGCGCACCTCTCGTCCGTGCGCACGTTGCTCTTTCGTCGTGGCGCTCGCCTCCCAGCCGATCAGGCCAGCGCCGCGCTCGCGCGTACGCGCCGCGACATCCACGAGCAGTTGGTCGATCGCGAACCGAGCCAGCCCTTTGCGCCATTGCCGCTCGACTTCGAGCTTCCGCGCGCCCCGGCCGCGATCCAACCGCTGCCCTGGCTGATCCGCCGCCTGGAAGCCAGCTCGCGCGACGCTGCCGCGGCCGGTGCCTCCGCGCGCGCTGCTCTGCGTGATCTCAGCAAGGCAACTCCGCGCGCGTTCCCGAGGTAGCCAAAGCCTTGTGGTTGGCGACACGCTTTGACTCTGATTGGCGCAGCGACTAGCGTGCTTTGCAGCAAGCGGAAGGACGACTCGGGTGGCTAATCGCAATCTGCTGTTGGGACTTGTGTTGGGGCTGTGCAGCCTGGAATGGGCGGGCTGCGGTCGTGCCGACGATCAAAAGCTTTGTCGTGGCGGCGATTGCGGCGGCGACACTTCGTCTCCACCGTGTGAGGGCGACGACTGCGCGGGCGCGGCGGGAGCTCCAGTCACCGGCGGCGTCACCAACACGGGCGGCGTCACCAACACGGGCGGCACCGCGAGCGGTGGCGACCCTTCGACTCCCGATTGCAGCAAAGGTCAATGCGCTGGCGCGCCAGGAGATTGCGGGGGCCAAGGCTGCGGCGGTCAAGGTCCGGACTGCAACGGCGGCACCTGCGGCGGTGGCGGTAGCGGTAGCGGCGGCGAGGGCCCTGCGGACTCGGTCTGCGTGCCCGGCAACTACCGCTGCATGGGTAGCGAGCTTCTGGTTTGCAACGGCGATGGCTCGTTCGAGGCACAGCTCAAGCACTGTGAAGACACCGAGATTTGCGACGCGCAACGGGCCCAGTGCGTCACTCGGGTTTGCAACCCAAACTCCGTGGGCTGCGACGGCGCCAACGTCGTCACTTGCAACGCCGACGGCACCGCGCAAACCGTGAACAAGACCTGCTCGCTCACGCAGGTTTGCCAGACCGGCTCCTGCCGCGACATCGTTTGCGTCCCCAAGAGCGAGTTTTGCACGGGTAAAGACGTGTGGGCCTGCAGCGCGGACGGCACCGGCGCGACCCTGCAACAGCATTGCGCCAGCAGCCAATTCTGCCTCGAACAAAGCGGAAGCGCCGAGTGCAGCGCCACGCAGTGCGTGCCCGGTACGCCGCTTTGCGTCGGAGAGCGGGCAACTCGCTGCGCAGCGGACGGCTCGGGTCCCGAACCCGGCGGCGACGACTGCGCCGCTACCGGCGCGGCCTGCTACGAAGGGGAATGTCGGGACCTGGCGTGCAAACCGGGCACCAAGCTGTGCGATCACGACGATGTCTATCTGTGCACGGAGCACGGCACCTCCATCACGCTGTTTTCCGATTGCTCTACCGGGACCGAGTTCTGCGACCCCGACATGGGCGCCTGTCGGCCGCACATCTGCACGCCTGGAACGCTCGGTTGCGACGGCACGCAGGTTGCGAAGTGCGATGCGCTCGGCGCGAGTTGGGTGGCGACCGGCAAAGACTGCGCGAGCGACGACATGGCTTGCTCGACAGGCCTCTGCAAGCCGATCGTGTGCCAGCCAAACCAGTACTCGTGCGTGCAAGGCGACATCTATCGCTGCAACGAGACCGGGGTCGAACGCACGCTCTTTCAGCAGTGCACTTCATCGAACCTGCATTGCGAACAATTCGGCACGGAAGCCTATTGCCGCTGGAACACCTGCACTCCCAACGAAACCGGCTGTAACGGTAACGTGATTTCCACGTGTGCAGCAGACGGCAGTCGCTGGAACAGCGGCGGAACTGACTGCGCAGCGACCGGTAAGGTCTGCTCGAACGGGCAGTGCTTGCAGCAAGTCTGTACGCCCGGCAGCAACTACTGCAGCGAGAACCACAAGCGCTACTGCCAGTTCGACGGGCTGACCTCGTACGACTACGGGGCGTGCCCGAGCAACACCATTTGCGCAGTGGAGGGCGGCCAAACCACTTGCCGCAGGCTTCCTTGCAACCCGGGGCAGGCGGCCTGCCTTTCCGAAAAGCTCGGGACGTGCGCGACCGACGGAACCAGCTTGAAAACGACGACCAGCGACTGCGGCTCACAGGGAAAGCTGTGCACGCTAGCTGGTTGCGTCACGCAAGCGGTCGACACCCTGGGCTCCGGCGACCAACTCGAAACCCCGGGCAACACGCTACTGGGCAACGAAGTTTCGGTTCAGACCAATCGCACGCTCAGCCAAATCGAAGCGTACCTCACGCTGCCCGCGTCGCGCGCGCTCACTTGGATGATCTTCGAGAAGCAAGATCAAAACAGCGCCGCCACGCTGGTCTACAGCACCGCAACCGTCGCAACCGGCACTGCATTTCAGAGCTCGGGTAGCATTTCGTACACGCTCCAAGCCGGGAAGACGTACTTCATCGGCGTGAACATCGTCGGCTCGTATGGCGCCTACTTCAGCAGTCCCATTGAGCAAAAGCTCCTGAGCTTCGGCGTCACCAACGGCGCTACCAGCACGTACTACCAATCCAGTGCAGTTTACTATTCCTTGTACGTAGATCGCCTCTACTACTTCCGCCTGACCACGACTCCGTAGCGTCGACTACGAAGCGAGCGCGTCACTCTGAGAAGCGGTCAGGCTCGCTCCGGATGTATCTGCGGACGAGAGGCCCGCGAGCCGCGCCGAGTTTAGCCCGGAGGCCACCCGATCCGCCCCCGCCGCTGCCGATCTCGTTTTCCGCCGCGCCCCCGTCCCACTCCCCGAACGTTCAGGGCCCCCTCGCACCATCCAAAATCCACTGCCTCAATACTTGCAACTCCCCCGCGCTCACCGTCGCCACGCCGGTTGCGTTCGGCGGCATCGTCCCCGGAATACACTGCGCCGTGCTCGACGCGACGCAACCAGCTGCAGCAGCGTTGCCGGAGGCTTTCAGATACAGCCAGCTGTGGTCCGGGTCACCCGGCACGACCAACTTGAATTGTCCGCCGTCAATCGACGGGCGGTTCACCAACCCGCTGACGATGAACTTGGAGCTGGTATTTCCGCCTAGGGTTAGCTTGCCGTTCGCGCCGGTCTCAGCGTGACAGCCGCTACACAAGTTGGTCTGGCTCTCGAAGATGGGCCGGACCTTGGTATGGAAATCACCGGTCTCGTTGGGATCGGGCGGTGGAGGAACGACCACGTCGCCCGGCTTCAGTTTGTCGCGGATGATGTTGATTTCGGTGTCCATCTCTCGACATTGCGCCAGCAAATCGGCTTTGTACTTCGCGTCGGTCGGCAGCTGACCCTTGGCCAGCCTGTACTTCTCCCAAACATTGTCGATCCAGCCGTGGAGCTTCCAGAACATGTAGTTGTCGATGTTAGAGTCGGTGTTGTTCACGCCGTGCCGCGTATTGCCTGGCCGCGCCCACTTGGCGTGCAGAACGAAATGCAGCCCAACGAACGGCATGCTGTTGGTCGGGGTAGTCAGCTTTTGGCCGACGTTGCATTGCAGCCAGAAGCCGAGCACTCCTTCGTTCGGAAATTTGGCCAGGTTCTCGGGCTTGTCGATTTCGTCTCCGATCTTGCCAGCAGCCAGCACATTCGCATCCCAATCCTTCCAGGCGGAGCGCCATTGCGGCGGCACATCGGCTGCGGACTGAGGAAACTTGTCAAACCCCGTGAACTGCTCGGTGTGCTTGGGCCAAAGCTGCTTCAACGCCTGGATCATGTGCCGGTGAAAAAGCAGGAATTGATAGCCGTCCCCCGCGGTCTGGCAGTTCTGATCCTGCGGAACCAGCTGCGTGAAACTGCAGATGTTCACTTTGCTAAGCCCGCCACCACCTGGCACCGCGCAACCGCGAATGGCGTGCCACTCGACGTGCGCCGCCTGCCACGAGTTTTGCTCCATCCACGCGATCACCTCGGGCTGCAGCGTGGTATCGACGATGCTCGGATCGTTGTTGCCCGGAGGATAGAATTCAGCCGGACCGTCCTTCATCGCCGCGTCGGTTGGTTGCGGATCGTAGCCATAAATGCAGTGATCCGCAGCGTGCACGCCCGCCGCGCCGGCGCTGCTGCCGCCGCCGCGGCCACTATCCGCACTGCCGCCGGTGTGGGTGCCGCCGCCGCCGGCAGCGTTCGCGCCACCCGTTGTCGGTGCGCCGACTCCAGCCGAGCCTCCGCTCGCTGTCCCGCCCTCGTTCGAGCCGCCGCTGACGAACACCGGGGTCCCAGCGCTCCCTGCAGCACCGGAAACGGCCCCCGTTCCACTCGCATTTCCGCTAGGGAGGCCGCCGACCGCACCCGTGGCCGGCACGCCGTTGCCGCCGGGTGACACGGACGCACCGCCCGATGCCGCGCCGCCAGCATTGCTGGACGCCCCGCCGCTACCAACACTGGGCGAAGCGGCTGGGTCCGTGCACGCACTGAGGCATTCCACGGCTAGGCCGAGGCAAGTCGAGACGCACCACAAGCGCGAGTTGAATCGTCGCGATGAACCATCGAGTCGCATGTTTTTTCTCGCTGACACGCCCCACCCGCTGAATGCCCGCGAGCACTCGTTGATCTTGCGGCGCGCGGCCTGAGCGCCGCGTTCGCCGATTCGAGACCAAGAGCGCACCGCAGCGACACATTCGACGAGCCGCCGTCACGCGCCACGCGCATCCGAGGTATCTCCAACCTCACGAACCGGCGCACAAAATGCCGGTCGCACACAACGTGGGCAAAGCGGCGACCGCTCGCGCCGGTTGAACCAGAGCGGACCATCGGCTTACGATGCCGGGTCACCCCTCACGCTCGTCGCGTGAAGCACACACTCAGCACACGTCCGTCATGAAACAACTCCTGCCTAGACTCGGTGCCGCTCTGCTCGTCTCCACCTTTGGCGCGATGGCCACCGCGGAAACGCCGGCAGTGGGCAGCAAACCCAGCGTCACGCCGAAGACGGGCGCGCCGAAGGCACCCAATCTCAGCGGGGCAAAGCTGAAGCCGACCGCACCGCAGCTACATCCCGTAGGCGCCTGCGGAATTGGGCAAACCCAGTGCTTTCTGGGCGGCGGCAAAGTGCCGTCGAGCATCGCAGCGGGCTCGCCCGACAACGCGCGTCCAAAGACCTGCGTGTTCAACGCCGATCCACAGTGGAGCTGCGGCACGTGTGAACGGTGCGTGCTGTACAAGACCGAAGGCGCCTTTTGCGGCCCGAAGGGCTGTGACTACAAAAAGTGCCAGCCAAACTTCGCGGACCTGGACGGCAATCGCAAAAACGGTTGTGAAACTTGGGTACCGATCAAGAAGCCGGTGCCGCCACGTCAGCCGCCGGCAAATCTACCCGCCAAGGCTTGCACGAACGACAGCGAGTGCGGGACCGCGTCGCCAGACATCCGCTGTGTGAAGCGACACCCAGGCGTTGCACAGGGGACTTGCGGATGGTGGCGTTGCCGCCCTTCGACCAATGACTGCAACTATCTACCGTATTCGGGAAACACCCTCGAGGGCGCGCCGGCCTGCCTGAACAACGCGGAGAGCGACGGGCACGGCTGCGGCTATTCCTACCCCTCCTGTCGCCGCTTCGGCGTTCCAACCGACGGCGGCCTATGCCGAACCGATATGTCGGTCGTCGACGCGGATGGTGATGGCTACCCTTCGATTGCGCTGCTGGTGGGGCCCGACGGCGTTTCGGACGGCAACGACTGCGACGACGGCGACCCCGCCCGGTTCCCAGGTAACACCGAGGTCTGTGACGCTTACAGTCACGACGAGGATTGCGACCCGAGCACGAACGGCGCCGCCGACGCCGATCACGACGGTCAACTAGACGCGGCCTGCTGCAACGTGCTCGCCAGCGGGGCCAAGTCGTGCGGCACCGACTGCGACGACAAGAACCCTGCCTTGGCATTGGCTGCCAAACGCTGCGCAGCAAACGGTCAAATGGAGCTGTGCACGGTGGATAGCTCGGGAGGCGGCCGCACCGCGAGCTGGGTGACCCGCGCGTGCGGCGCCGGCTCTGTGTGCGTTGCTCAGCCGGACGGCAGCGGCGTGTGCCAGCTACATTGAGAAGCCCGAGCGGGCCTGCCTAGCGCACGATCGTCGGCGGAATTGGGACCTGGCAGCGGTTGGGCGGGCTCAACCATTTCAAGATGTTCACCCAGAACAGCTCTACCTGTTGGTGCGCCTGATCCGCCCACTCACTATCGTAGGTGATCCACTCATCGCCCCAAACCACGACGCGACCTTTGCCCGCTTCTTTCACTTGGAGCGCAATGCGGTCGTTTTGACCAAGGGCGAGCGTGGTGGCCAGGTTGTCAGGCTCAACGCCGTTTTGCGTATTGATGCTGGTGATGCCCATGGTCAAAGGATGCGCATTCCAGGTCGTCACGAACCCGCTCAGGTCGAGCTTCGTCGTGCTGTAGCCAACACCGAGCGGGTTCAGCAGCAGGTTGACGTTGACGACTTCCTTCGCCTCGTCGCTGAAATAGCCGATGGTGCTCATGGCCCCGCCGCCGTTCTCGACCCAGCCCTTGAACGCGGCGGCTTCGTCGGCGGTGAACGTGTGATGCGCGGCTGCCGTCACGCCTTTCGAGCTCACCTCCATGGTACCGACGTGCAGCGACACGATCACTTGAAAAGGCTTGAGCAAATCCGGCGTGAGCACCTGGTCATCGAGTGCGACCGCGCCCATAGGGCTGCGCGCATTGAGCCACGAAGCAAACACGTTTCCGCCGTTGCTCCAGGGTCCGATTTGTCCGAGCGTTGCAATATTGAGGCAGTCGCACACCCCGTCGTTGCCCACGTCGACATCGTCGATGATACCGTTGCCGTCGTTGTCGACTCCGTCGCACGTCTCCGGCATGCCGTTGCCACTCGAACCGCTCGAGCCCGCGGTGCCGAACGTGCCCGCGAAGGAAATGACTCCGCCGGTGCTCGTGCTGCCGCCCTGACCGTTCGCGACGCCCCCAGTCACTCCGCTGCTACCACCGCTAGCCCCGCTGCCGCCGTTGCCAACCGAGCCCGAAGGGCCCAGCGGAGAGCCAGTGTCCGGCGCCGAGCTACACCCGAGCCCCACCAGCAGGAACGAAGCACAAGCGAACGGAGCCGAAGCAATTCGAGACGGAAAAATAGCCATAGAAACGGTTCTTTTCCGACGAGCGCGCGCCACGCCCGCCAAGACTTTCGACAGCTCGAGCGTTGAAGCCCGCGCGCCGACCGCTCACCTAAGTTAGCGTGAGTAGAACAATCCGCCAGGATTAGACGGAGCCACCGATCGTTTCGGTAGTACCTTGTCGCACCGTCGCCCTATCGCCAAGCGCGTCACTTCGCTCCGACCGCTTCCAGATCCTGTGCGCTGAGAACCACATCGTAAGAGTAGCAAGTGCAAGTACCCGGATAGCCCTCACCCGGATCGGTGTCGTGCGGAGTGCGCTTCAGTGATTGGGAGCCTGACGGCCCCTCGAGCTCGATCGAGAGCTCCGACCTTGTGTCCACGTCTTCGAACTTGAAGCGCGAGCTGAAGGAGTCCACTCGAGTCAACGTCGCGTTCGGGCCGCAACTCCACGTCGCGCTCCCCCCGGTGTCAGGCGGAGCCCAGCTACACGTCAACCAGGGCTCCGCGACGTCACCGCGTCGAAACTCGACTCGCACCGATTGCTCGACGCTCGCATCGAGCGTTGACAGCACGATTTCGAGCGGAGGATCGCAATCGCAGTGGCATGCGGAGGGCAGAAAGCTCAGCGTCAACGAGGCGAGGGCCGTCCAGCAGCGGGCAAAGCGCATGTAGCCGCCTAGGCAACCCCCGTGCCACTCGACGGTTTTGCGACTTTCCGAGGAAGATCAACGTTCAGGCGAGGGCTCTACCCCTGACAGCAGCGTCGCACTTGGAATCATCGCGCGGGCACGCAACCGAGCGCCGGGAACCTTGTACGGGCAGTCAGAAGGAGTTTCTGACCATGGATCACGCCCTCACACCGCCTTTCTGCCCGAGCGACTTCACTCCCTTTCAGCTGAGCACGAGCGGCACGCAATGGGCGTCCGTCTCGGGCACGGTGAGCAATCGCTTCCTGGTCAGCTACCGCATGCGGGCCGAAGCGCTGAGTCGCCTGGTCCCCGCTCCGTTCACGCTCGATACCCATCGGGGGCACGGCTTTCTGAGCGTCTGCGCGGTCGAGATCTTGGGCATGGGCATCACCGCGCTTCCCTCGATCTTTCGCTTCGATAACCGCGAATTCTTGTACCGGCTGGGCGTACGCTATCAAGGCCGCGCCACCTTCATCACACTCAGAAGCGACGTCAGCTCCCGAGCGCTCGCCATCTTAGGCCGCTACTTCTCGCACTATCGGCCGCGGCTAGCCGAGGTTTCGCTGCGTCGGGATTCCGGCCGCGTCGAGCTTACCTGCGCGAGCCGGGACGGTCACGCGGACGCGCTCTTGGACGCCGAGCTCGAACCGCTCAAAGGACCGCACGACTCGCTGTTTTCGGATGCAACGGTCGCCAGCCAGTTCCTGCTCGGCATGCACTTCAGCGCCGACGTGAGCAACGGCCGCGTGCGCGCCCAAGCGATCGACCATGACCCCTGGGAACCGCGATTCGTGAGAGCGAGAGCGGCGCGCTTCGAATACTTGGAACGACTCGGGGCCACGCTCGGCGCTCGCTTCCACTACGACAGCACGCTCGCTAGCTCGAACATTCGTCAGACTTGGAAGGCGGCGCGATGGATCTGAGCGAAACGCCGCCATTTCGCCCGCCCAGCAAGGTCGGCGCGGCGCTCGCCCTGGGCTTACTGGTCGGCGTCGCTTTCTACGTCGTCGCACAGCTGGTGGATAAGAGTTACGGCCCCGCACTGTTTGCCACGCCGTTCTTCGTCGGGGTGACCATGGGCGTGGTCGCCCCGCAGGCCCCCTACCGCCTGGGCCTGCTCGGGACGATCCTGTTGCTCGGCCTTTCGGTGCTCACCCTGCGTGAAGGCGTCGTCTGTGTTCTGTTCTCGCTGCCTCTTTTGATGCCGCTTTCGCTCTTGGGCAGCTTCGTTGGCCGGTTTCTCGTGCGCTTCGTACACTCCGAGCGAAAGCGCCGCTCCGCCCTCCATGGGATTCTGGCTTTGGGGCTGCTCTGGCACTTAGTGGAGGCCGCCTACGACGATCCGCAGCGCCACCCCGAGCACGCGGCGGAGGCGGCGCTCTTCTTCCCAGCAGCGCCAGAGGCAGTGTTCACCGCTCTCACTCGAAGCGACGTCGTGCTTCGCGACGATTGGCCTTGGTTCTTGCGCATCGGACTGCCCACACCGCGACGCATGTCCATTCACAACCCGGGGCCCCAGGCCGAGCTGCGCTTCGATATTGGTCAGGGCACCGCCTTCGGCTCGGTGACCGCGTGGCGCACCAACCGAGAGCTTGCGTATCGCATCGATCGCTTCGAAATCGACGACCTGCCCTTTCATATCACTCGCCTCGGCCGCAGTCCGAATTACGGGTTTCGCCCGGAGCGGGTGGAAGACTGGCTGAGCATCACTTCGGTGAAATATTCCCTTTTTCCCAGTGCAAGCGGCACGCTGCTCACCCGGCGCGTGCTCTGGCGGCGTCACCTCGCGCCAGGCTTTTACTTCGGCTGGCTACAGCAAACGATTATGGAGCACGGGCAGCGTCGCTTGCTGTCACTGCTGCGCGAGACGGTGCTCAGCACAGGCGGCGAGGTCCGGCGCGACGCTCAGGCGGTTGCCGAAAGCCGAAACCTGACGCCGTAACGCTCAAGTCCGCGCCGAATCGACCCGCGCCAACACACGCACCAAGACAATCAGCAGCGCAGCCAGGACGGCCAGCGCTCGCGGCGCCCAATCGATCGGCAAGAGCGCAAACAACGCAGGAATCAGGTTCACGCCAGCTGCGCCGCCGTACAGCACCAGCGCGACCGCCGAGTTTCCCATACGGCTCTGCCCGAGTGACAAAAACAAACTGAACGCCGGCCCGATCAAGAGCCCAGCGAGGGGCAACAGCCAGGCGGCCTTCACACTCAGAAATAAAGCGATCGGGAGCACGGCAAGCAGCAGACCGGTCATGTTGCGCAGGGGTGCACGCGCGACGAAGTAGGAAAGCAGCAGCCGTCCCAGCGTAAACGCCAGCCAGTAGAGTGACAGGAGCAAACCGGCAGAGTCTTTCGACAACCCATGTGCGCTGAAATAAGCGCCGCCAAAGGTGACCAAGGATTGCTCGAGCCCGGCATAAACCAGCACCACCAGCGCGAGCAGCCAGGCCCAAAGCGAGCGCGAAAGCTCGGCATTCGGTGAAGTGGAACCACTCGGAGAGCGCCAGACCAGCCCAGCGCCCAGGCACGCGAAAGCGGCAAAGGCGAGCAGCACCGCCCGCCAAGGCAGCAGCGTCAAGAGCAGGGGCGTGACCACTGCACCTGCTCCGAATGCGGCGTTGACTTGACTGAGCACCACCATACGCCGTTCCGGGTAGAGCTCACCGGGCAGTGCGTTCGCGTTCAGATTGATCATCCCGACCGCTAACCCGAGCGGCAATGCGCCGAGCACGATCACATCGAAGCTTTGCGCCAGCGCCAGGTTCGAAAGGCCGAGCGCGGCCAGCAGCAAGCTCGCCGAAAACCAAGGATGTCGAGACGACAGCCAACGCGTCAGGCTGAGCCCGGCGATGGTCCCGAACAGCGAGAGATTGAAATACCAGGCGAGCCGAGGACCTGGATCGAACAGGGGACCCCAGGTCGGCAGGAGCGCGCCCGGAATAGCAGTGACGATGCCCGAGACCGACAAAGCCACCGCGCTTCCGAGCGCCAACCGAAGCCGCATGCGCGCACCCTAGCGCATCGCGCGATTCAGCGCGCTACGGGCAGTTCGGCTCGGTACCCGGTAAGCAAGCCTCGTCGTTGGTCAACTTCACGTCGTCGAACCAGAGGGTCGAGTACAGCGCGGAGGAGCGGTAGATTCCGACACGAATGTCGAATCGATTCGTAAACCCGCCCAGTGGATCCGGCGGAGAGCTGAACCGGCGCTCGGGACGAAAGCCCCAGTAAAAGCGGTACTTGCTCTCGTCTTGGCTGTCGTAGTTGGCGGCTTTCGTAACCGGCAGGTTGGGCCCGAACGACAGCCCGGTCGCCGTATCCAGCTTCCAAACCAGTATCGTGCCCCGCTTTGCGGGATCGGTGCTCTCGCGCGGCTCGTGCACCGGCTGCATCGCGATCGCAAAACCGAGCCATTGGTCCTTCGGCAGAACGCAGGTGAGAAATGGGACTCGATCGGGTCCGCGCCCGTTTTGCGCGGCCCACTCGCTGTTCGAGTCGTTGCGGTAGGAAAACTGAGCGTTGATGGTTGCCGGTCCGGCCGGCACCGAGCAGCGCGGGTCGGGCGGCGGGGTCGCCGCGCTGGTCAGATTGACCGAGAACGCAGGCCCGACGGAGGCCCGCAGCACCGTCCCCTTTTCATCGAGCAGCGGATTGGAGTTGCGCTGCCAAACCTGCGTGATCAGCACGTCGTCCTTGGAAGCGCCAAACGAACGATGAATCTTGATGAAGTAACGAAGGTAGCGCCATTCACCGAACTGAAGAACGTCGTCTGGGGAGCCACCGGACTGCGAAATCTGAAGCTCCAAGAATTCGACGCGCGGGCGCTTCGTGCTGTCGAATCCTTCGAAGATGAACGAGTGCCCGCGTGCCTCTGCTCGACACACTCCGTTGAGGCAATTCGGGGCTCCGCGGTTATCGATCATCGCGGTGGGGTGACGGTGCGCGCTGCGATCGCCAGTAGAAACCCCATTTTCGTCCTTGAACTCGTTCTCCGCGAGCATGAAGCGACGCGTCCCCTCCACGTATTGGTACCCACCCACGCAGTTCGGTCGCTCCGGCGTCATGCACACGAAACGACTGGCTCTGTCCTTTTCCGAGGTATTTCCCTCGGCGTTGAGCGCGATCGCGAACTTCGGTTCGGGGGCGACCGGCTCGAGCTCGAATAGTCGTGCCCCTGGTACAGGCGGGGTAGACGGCGCGGCCGACACAACCGGAGACGCCGGCCTGCCCGGCAGCCGAGGCGCTGAAATGGCTTGCTGCGCCGGCGCGACCGCCGGCGCGGCGCTCGATGGTTGCTTTGCCGCGGGGGTGCTGCAGCCAGAAGTTCCGAGGGCCGCTCCCAGGGCGACGATTCGAAGGCGCACTCCCTGCTTCATGCCTCAGCTGATGCTTGCTCCCGGCAAGGGTCAAGCAGGACGAACCTCTTGCGGGTGACAGGGCCGCGCTGGGCGATGCCCGCGCCTGTGTTACATGAACCGAGTATGGTCGAGTCGCCCTTGGATCTAATCGGTGGCGTCCCCCGCGCGCGGGAGCTCGCCCGCAAGTTCTATGCGCTGATGGCCGAGCATGAACCCGAGCTGTTGGCGGTTCACCGGCTGGATCCGAACGGGGTGGTCAACGAAGCTTCGCAGGAACGCTTCGAGCGCTTCCTCGTCGAGTGGCTGGGCGGGCCGGAAGACTATTCTGCGCAGCACGGACACCCTCGTTTGAGAATGCGTCACGCGACGGTTCCGGTCGACTCCGCGCTCGCCGAAGCCTGGGTTCGCACGATGTGCCGCGCGATGGACGAGCTCGGCATCGACGGCGACGTGCGAAGCTTCCTCGAGGAGCGCTTTCGACATGTCGCTTTTTTCTTGCGAAACAAGACGGACGGATAGCTTCCTATGAGCGCGCTCAGCGAAAGTACGGTTCCCGCGCGCAGCGAGACCGCCCTGTTCGGCCTGCTCGAAGCGGAGCTCATCGAACGCGGCGTGAGCGCCAGTGTGTTCTCTACGCTCCAGCGGCCCTGGTTATGGCGCGTGGGTGGGCCGCACTTTTCAGCCCGCTACGCCGACCGCTTGCGCGGACTGGGCGCACGGGTGCCAACGCTGGAAGAGCAGCATACTTCGGCAGACGGCTCGACCAAGGTCGTTGTGCGCCTCGGCAATGACCGCGTGGAAGCGGTGCACATGCCGCGCGCCGTCGGCAACGGCCGCGTCACGCTGTGCGTCTCCAGCCAGGTCGGCTGCGCGATGGGTTGCGCGTTCTGCGCGACTGCGCGCATGGGCTTCATTCGGCACTTGAGCGCCGGCGAAATCGTCGCCCAGGTGCTCGCGGTCATCGCGGCGCTCGGCCCGCGCCACCCCGGTGAGCTCACTCTGGTGTTCATGGGCATGGGGGAGCCACTGCACAACCTGCCGGAGGTGGCGCGCGCCATCGCAGTCTTGTGTGAGCCGCGCGGCCTCGGACTTTCGCCCCGTCGAATCACGGTGTCCACGTCGGGGCTCGTCCCCGAAATCATCGCTCTGGGCGAGCTCGAACCGCGTCCGCTGCTCGCCGTGAGCCTGAACGCGACCACCGATTCGACGCGGGAGCGCTTGATGCCCATCGGGCGGCGCTATTGCTTGTCCGAACTGCGCGCCGCGCTCACCCATTTTCCGGTACGCCCGCGCGAACGAATCATGCTCGAGTATGTCTTACTCTCGGGGGTGAACGACTCGGCCGCGGACGCGCACCGACTAGCGCGGTTCTGTGCGCCTTTCCCGCATCAAATCAATCTAATCCCGTGGAACGCGCACGCTGGCTCCGAGTTTCGCGCGCCGGCCGACCACGAGCTCGATCGCTTCGCGCTGAGCCTGCTCGCCGAAACGCGCGCGGTCGTCACCGTGCGCCGCTCGCGCGGGCGCGACGTCGGCGCCGCTTGCGGCCAACTCGTGCAGCTGCGAACCGCGTGATCGCTGGGCGAGCTTACGGCGCGGACGAAGCGAGACCGTAGGTCACTAGCTCCCCGGAGCTGTAACGGGCGACGTTCGGCAGACTGCCGGCAACATCGGACCAAGCGACGTACCAGGAACCTTTGAACTTTGCTGCGGAGATCGAAGGGTTCGCTTCGAGCGCGGACAGCGGGCGCGTGCCCGTGAAGATCGAGAACTCGCCAACGCGACCGGTGGAGATGCGCAGCGGCCCGCTGTACGTGCTGACTCGATCGCTCCAGACCCAGGAGTACGAGATCGCTTCGCTGCCCGTGAGCTTCTCCCAGAGCAAGGCAGGGTGTCCGTTGCTCGACATCGGAAGCGTGACCGGTGCCGAGAAATGCGCGCCGTCATCCGTGGAGCTGAGCAGGTGCACCACGCCATCGGTCGTGGTCGACGCCAAGAACAACTTGCCTTCCTGGTAGCTCAAGAGCGGCGCCGAGTAGGCGAAGAGGTCCGGAAAATCGCGGAGCGTCGCCAGCTCGAAGGCGACCCGGTCCGAGCTCGAGATGAAATGCAGCTGCGTGTCGTCGTACCAGGCCATGAAAAGGTGACCGTTGCCGAACGCCAGCGCGAGCGGGCTGGTCGCTTTCAACGCGAGCGGCTCGAGCGCGCCGCTCGTCGTTCGCTGAAGCATACTCTGATAGGTCGAGAACCTGGGATCGTTCGCGACCACGACCTCTGCAGTCTCGGCATTCGATCCCCAACCAAGGTAGAGGCGAGAAGCGTCGTCCGCTGCCAGCGCGGGCTCGTAGTTCAGAAACAGCGCCGGCACGAGCGCGGTTTCATCGAAGTGCACGCCGTCACTCGACCAGGTCAGTTCGATGCCGCGCGTGACGGCGGGCGAAAGTCCCCACGCCATGACCAGGAATTGGTCGCCAAAATTCGTGAGCGCAGGTGCGCCACCGTTACCGTTGCCGACGAACGAATGGCGCCCGCTGAGCCCATCCGCCGTGCCCACGTATACCCGCCCACCAGCGACGGTCGGCGTCGCACCCGGAGCGATCGGCCCGAGCGGCACGCCGCTGGAGTTGCTGTTCCAGAGCGCTGACAGCGTGTCCGCGTTGAATGCGCGGACGATGCCATCGTCGTTCGAGTGCGTGTCGGAGGCGTAACCATGGACCGCCCACACCACTCCGCTCCCAGGCACTTCGAGATTCGTGGACAGACTCAGGGCAGCGCCGCGCTCCGGCGGATGCGCCTGAGCGTCGCGCGAATCGTTGAGCGCGCTCGTCGCAAAGGGCGTGCACACCACGTCTCCGTCGGCGCAGGCAAATCGGCCAAGCTTGGGGTCGAACGTAAACCCTTTGAGCAGGTCGTTCGGCAACCAAGCGTACAAGCGCCCGCGGCTCTCGTTGGACACGCCGCCCCAAAGCACGGGCGCGAATGGGGCCGCATCGCAGCTATTCGCCGCTGGACAGTTCCCATTCCGATTCACGACGAAGGTCTGCGCGAGCGCAGAAGTCGCGTTGTCCGCATCGCGCCGCAGCAGGTACATCTGCGACGGGCTGCTCAGGAGGGCGAGGTCGGAGTTTGGCACGAGCAGCGGACCCGCGTTACCGAGCTCAGCGCTCTCGCTGGAGGTCTTCGAGGCACTGAAGAGTGTGGTCACACCCGCGGGCGAAAGCTCGCCGAGCCGCAACAAACTCCTGCCCAGATCCGGGGAATCGGACGGATTGAATTCAACGCCCGGGCTCGTCGTAAAAAAGAGTGCGCCTTGGCTATCCGCCGCCAGAGCCTGCCCGCTCTGGGTGATGCCGGCTCCGTTTGGATTGCCCAAGGCCAGACTACCGAGCAAGTTGAGGCTGGTATCGTAGGCAAAGATCCAGCCGGCCGAGTCCGAACCCAGCGTGTAGCCGCCGAAAGCAACGTAAATAATGCCGTTGCTTTGAGTGAGACCCGCGCGTTGCGCATGGCCTCTGCTGTCGAACCCCGCGGCAGCGATGGTGACCGATTTTTCGATACCGCCGCCAACGAAGTCCATCGCGTGCAGCACATGCCGATAAGAATCCCCATTCTTGGTCGCGGTCACGACGTAGAGCGTGCCGCCATCGATGGTGCCAGTTCCCAAGATGCCGACTTCGTGCCAGACGCCGCTCGCACCGAGGGGCGTCTGCGCGACCGGGAGCTCGATCGGATCGTCGAGCACACGTACCCAAAGCGGAGGGCCAGTGGGGTCGTCCGCGTCGAGCGCGTAAACGACGTTCGCCATCGTCGTGACGAAGAGCAGGTTCTTTTCGCCGGTAGGCAGCGGAGCGTTCGGGATGAGCAGCGGCTGAGTGAACACGGCGCCGCGCAGCGGCCGCCGCGAAATTTCGTGAAAAAAGCCGCCTTTTACGTTGGCCTGAGTCAGCACGGTCTCGAGCGGGTTTACGCCGCTGCGCGCGTTGTCGTTGTGTTGGGTGGGCACGGCGAACACGCCGCCGGTGGCGCCCCCAGTCGTCGGGTTCGCCCCGCCGAGCCCGCCGCTCGCAGCGCCACCGAGCCCGCCGTTCGCAGATCCGCCTTGCACATCCGGTGCGCCCCCTTCGCCGGCGCCGCCAGTGCTCGTGATTCCGCCGGTCGTTGCGGATGAGCCCGCTTGCCCCCCGTCCTCTCCGCCGTCCGCGCCTCCGGATGCATCCCGCCCGCCGGTTGCCTCTCCGCCATTCGCCTCTCCGCCACTGGCTTGCCCACCGCTCACCGCGGCGCCCCCCGTAGCAGACCGCGTGCCTCCCGTGGCTCTTGCACCACCGCTTCCGCCCGAACTCGCTCCGGACCCGCCGCTCGCACCGCAGACTTGATCGGGCCGATAGCAGATTCGATCGGCCTCGCAACAGACGTACCCCTCCGCGCAATCACAGCGCGCCCCCTCAAGATCGAGCGTGCAGCCCGCGCCACTGAGCAGCGACAGCACCACGAGACCAGCAAACCGACGGAGCATGGCTTCAAAACTCGCGCGCAGCGCGCAACCAGAATTCACTACCGGCATTTCCACTTTCGAATTTCACCTTGGATTCAGGCCAAAAAGTGGCGATCCCCCAGGTAAGTCCGGCGGCCAGGGCCGCTCCGTAGCACGGCACGGACGCGCGGTTCAGCGCGCGGATCCGATTGTTCTTCTCGGCAATGTTTTGCTGAGACGTGCCCTCGGCTGCGAGCGAGGTTCCGAGCGCGAAGCCGTTGAGCGTCAGGCCCGCGCTCGCGGTCGCGAGCGCAGCCACACCGAAGGTCCATTGAATGGTGTGTCGCAGCGAGCCACTCTCGTCGGACGCGGAAGGCGCGTCACGGACGGCGGCCGCGCGCTCTTTGAACGCGCGCACGTCCGATTCAGCAAATGGGGCTGAAAAAATCCACTCGAAGGCCAGGCTGAGCGCCCCGCGCTGCGCGACCTCCGGACGGGTTTGCGAGAGCTCCGCCACGGCGACGCTGCCCGCGTTCGACACTACGTATTCGGCACGCTCGTCGTTGCGCCGCACGAACAACGGGCGCTCCTCGGGAACCTGGACCCGCAGTGGTTGGTCGCGCGACGGGTGGGCGTCGAGCACGCGCTCGCCGCGCGCGTTCTCGATGTAGAAGTGCCCCCACGTTCGGGGCGAAAAGAACAAAGTGGCTCGCCCCTGCGGATAGCTAAGAATTCTTCGCTCGAGGTCGTGATTTGGCGCTCGCACCATGAAATCCGGCTTGAATCGCGGATTTTTGATGGCTGCGTTGGCCGTCTGCAAGAACGCCCCGAGCTCGGCGTAGGTGACAGCGCCGTCCAGGTTGGCGTCCGCCGCGCCACGGAGACCCGAGCGCAGCTGATGGCTCAAGATGCCACCTTGAAAGCGCTCCCACTCGTGGCTGTCGCGATCGGAAGAGGTCGAAAGCACGAAGCCGGTGTTGTTCAGCGCCGAGGGAACGCTCTCGGCGAGCGAACCAGCGTACGGCACGCGCCGCCCACCGGGCCCGCGGTCGAACACGAGGTAGTACGACTTACACGCGTCGACGAACACGTGGTTATGCTCCGCCGGCGAGCGAGCAAGCAACGAAAACAAGAGCGAGCGGGTCAGGCGCGTGCCCTCCAGCACCACGTAGCCTTCCCCGCTCGAGACGTCGCCGTGCCCGCTGTAGAAGAGCAAAAGCTCGGTCGAGAAACCGCCGGCTCGTGCCGCGCGCATATGCTCCGCCAAGAGCAAGAAGCCGCGCTCTATTTCCGACCAACGGGCGGGCCCGGTCACCCGCAGCTCCGGGTGCAGCGCACGCGTCGCCTCGTCCGGGGTGACGAACAGCAAGCTTTCCACTCCCGCCTCACTCAACAGCGAATGCGCTGCGATGACGTCGTCGTCCGCGTAGCGAAGTGCCTGTGTTTCCTGGCGTTCGGGGCGGTTGTTGCCGATCACGAGCGCGAAGCGCCGCACGCCGCCCTTCGCCACGTCGGCCAGCGCTGACGAACAAACCAGCACGAAGCTCAGGGCCAAGAGCGGGCCGAGCCACTTCATCGCTCGACCTGTGTGTCGAATCGCTGCAAGAAATCCCGAGGGGCTGGCGCCTCGTCGAGACCTCTGCCGCGCTGCTTCAACCACGCCTCCATCTCTAGCACGCGTACCGGTTCGTTCGAAAACAGCGCGTACACTGCAAGTGGACCCTCGCTGAAGTCTTGCTGGACGAGCTCGCCGAGCGTCACGTTGGCTCGACCGCCGTCGATCGGAATCGATTCCGGATTCTCGCCAGCCTTTTCATAGGCCGGGTAGAACCAGCGCACCTCGTTTGCGGAGTCCACCGCGAAGATCATGAGGTAACGGTACGGGTGCCCGCCCAGGTTCGTGTAAGTGAACACCAAGCTATCGCTGGCCCTGAGCTTCGAACCCAGCGGCTCGGGGGCTGCGTTGCCCACCGCGCGGAATACTTTCACACCGGCCCAGCGAGCGCGTTCGAGCTGCGCGCCGTTCGATTTCGCTCGAAATTCCTGCGTCCCCTGGCCCGGCAGCCACAGCGCGACACACACCGCGGCGGCCGCCGCCACTGCTCCCGCGAGCGCAGCCAAAGAAAAGCGGCGCGATCGCGTCACGCTCACCGGCCCAAGCTCGCGCGCGCGTGAAAGCACACCGGAGGCGAGATCGGTGCTTTCGAGGCCCGTCGCGGGCGCCGAGAGAAGGTCGCGCACGCTCTCGAGCTGCGCGAGCGTGCGGCGCGCGTCCGCGCTATTCCGGAGTTTTGCCTCGATTGTCTCACGTTCGGACGCCGTAACTTCACCCTCCAGGTAGGCGCTGAGCTCCAATACGTCGTCGCGGGACTGGCGAGTCATGCGCCCTCCAATTTCTCGCGCAGCTTCGCCATCGCGTCGAACAAGCGGCGTTTGACGGTTCCCGTCGGGATCTCGAGCGTGTCGGCTATTTCCTCGTAGCTGAGCCCCGCGCTGAAACGCAAAAGCACGACGCTACGCAGCTTGTCCGACAGCTCGCTGAGCGCCGCGTGCAAATCGCGCCGACGTTCGCGCAGCAAGAGTTCGCTCTCGTCGCTCTCGACCAGGCCCTCGGCGGCGAAAACCAGCGCCTGGCGCTCGGCCCGCAGCGAGCGCCAGGTCATGTGACAGCGATTGAGCAGCACGCGGTAGAGATACGCCGAGAATTTGCCGTGCGCCTGGTACTGCGGCAGCGCTCTGAAAATCTCGACGAAGGTGTCCTGGGCCACGTCGGCGGCCAGCGATTCGCGACCGAGATAGCGCACCGCAAGTCGCAGCGTCCGGGCCTGGTGGCGCTCGATCAGTACGCGAAAAGCCCGATCCAAACCGCCGCGCGCGAGCAGCATCAGCTCGTCGTCGCTGCGCGCGTCCAGCCCGCTCGGCTCGGGGGCCGCGGGCGACGCAACCAGCGAGAGATGCGGGCTCTTCTCCATTCACCGAATCAGTGCGTTACACGGCCGAAAGGTTCGCTCGAAGGTCCGAAAAAGAGTCGCCCGGACACCTCCGCCCCGCGTTGGAGACCCCCGCCCCGCCCAACCTTCGGGCGGCGACCGCATTTTCTCTCCCTTGGCTGGTCTGGCCCGGCTCGCGGGCCCTTTTCGGTGGTCGACCGAACCTTTCGCACGTTTCGCGCATTCACGCGCTGAAGGAAAGCGACCGACACTCTGCGCCGCGGGCCGGTGGTCCCCCACGACTCTCTACGCGAGAGCCCGGCGAAGGTGCGTCGAAGCTCCGGCATGTTGGAACTCGGTGCGGTGGAAGGTCAAGTGCTCTCGGAAAAGTACCGAGTGCTCGAGCGGCTCGGAGAGGGCGGGATGGGCGTCGTCTACGCGGCGCACCACCTGCTCCTCGACGAGCGCGTGGCCATCAAATTCCTGTCGTCTTCCAACCTCAGCCCCGAAGCGATGGCGCGCTTCGAGCGCGAAGCGCGCGCGGCAGCCAAGATCAAGAGCGAGCACGTGGTGCGCGTGCTCGACGTCGGCCATCTCCCGAGCGGCGCCCCGTTCATGGTCATGGAGTACCTCGAAGGCGAGGACCTCGGGGCCTATCTGGCGCGCGTCGGACCGCTCGAGCTCGAGGTCGCGATCGACTTCGTGTTGCAGGCGTGCGTAGCAATGGCGGACGCGCATCTGGCCGGTATCGTTCACCGAGATCTGAAACCCGGCAACCTGTTTTGCGTGCAACGCAGCGACGGTCGCCTGCTGATCAAGGTGCTCGACTTCGGCATTTCGAAGCAGCAGCACGGCCCCGGCGACGGCACCGCCGACTCAGTAACGCGCACGGGAGCGGTGCTCGGCTCGCCGTTCTACATGGCCCCCGAGCAGATGCGCCAAGCACGCGACGTCGACGCGCGCGCCGACATTTGGTCACTGGGCGTGGTGCTGTTCGAGCTGCTCGCAGGGCAAGTGCCGTTCTCGGGTGTCGCCTTCGGCGAGCTCGCCATCAAGATTGCGACCGAACCTGCGCCGGGCATTCGCGAATTTCGGCCCGATCTACCCGCAGCGCTCGAAGCTGCCATTTTTTGCTGTTTGGAAAAGGAGCGCGCGCTGCGGCCGGCGGACGTCGCCGAGCTCGGCTGTCTGCTGCTACCGTTTGCGTCCGAGCCTTCGCGCGCGCTCGTCGAGCGGATTCAGCGCATCGTGCAGGGCAGCGCGTCCGGAGGACCACCTCGCGCGCATTCGCTCCCGCCGTCTGGAAGAACACCGAGCCGGGCACCCCAAACGGCCGCTGCTTGGGCGACCACACGCGACGGGCGTGCGAATCGCTGGGCACTGGTCGGCGGGGCGACGTTGGTCAGCGTCACGCTGGGCGCGCTTGGCTGGTCACTCCAAAGAGCGCGGCCGCACGAACGATCACCACCAGCCGATGTGGTCGCGAGCGCCGATGCTCGCACGCGCGCAAGCGCGGCCGTGGAAACGACTGCCGCGCCTGCGCTGCCAAACTCGCCGAGCGTCGAAGTCGTCGAGTCGAACAAAGCCCGGGCCGTGACTCCCGAACGTCCACCACCCGCGCCGACCCCGGGCGTCGCGCGTGGACCCCGTCCTTCGCGTAGCGAACCTCCGACCCGCCGCGACGAGGTCGCCGCTTTACCCGGCGCTGCGCCCAAAAAGCAGGGCTCGTCAGGCCAGCCCGCGAATTGTGACCCGCCTTACACGCTCGACGCCCTTGGAAGAAAGCGCTTCAGGCCCCAATGCTTCACGAACTCACAACCTTGATTGGAGCGGTCCGTTGCGCCGCGTGCGCGGTGGTGGTGAACCTGCTGCTGATCCACAACGCCGCTGCCGCAACGCCCACGGTGCCGGAGTGCCTGGCAGCAAGCGACGCTTCGCTGCAGTCGGGCAACGAACGCAAGCGCCTCGCCGAGCGGGATCAGCTCTTGATCTGCGCTCAGGCAAGCTGCCCCAAAGTCATTCGGGAAGAGTGCGAACGCCGCCTCGAGGAGGTCAATCAGCGGATGGCGACGGTGGTCTTCGACGTGCGCGACGCCCAGGACCGACCGCTCACCGCGGTGACCGTGCTCATAGACGGTCGCGTGCTCAGCGCAAGCGTGAACGACGAGCCGGTGCCGGTGGATCCCGGAGAGCACCAGTTTCAGTTTCGCATCGCCGGGCAGGCCGAGCTTTCCCGCAGCGTCACGATTCGTGAGGCCGAAAAAGACCGACAAATTCGGGTACAGATCCAGAATGGCGCGACCGGCGAGCAAGGTACGGCGACGCCACCATCCCCGCCCGAGAAGAACGCGCGCGTGCAACGCACGTTGGCCTTGGCCAGCGCGGGCTTGGCGGTGGCAGGCGTTGGCGTAGGCACCGTATTCGGGCTCACCGCTTGGTCTCAGCGAAACGAAGCGCGCGACGCTTGCCCAGAAACCTGCGCCGATCGAGCCGGAGTCGACGCCTGGGCAGACGCGCGCCGGAGCGGCAATTTCGCGACGGTGAGCTTCGTGGTCGCCGGCGTGGCCAGCGCGGCCGCGGCCACGCTGTGGTTCACGTTGCCGAGCTCGAGCGCCACCTCTACGCGCGTCGGGCTCGGCCCAGGGTCGGCTGTTTTGACGGGTGCTTTTTGATGCCCCCGCGACGAATTTGGTGGGTCTTTCCGATCCTCGCGGGCTGCAACGCGCTGCTCGACATCGACTCGCATCCGTTGCGCGGAACTGCCGGTGGACCTGGCGCAGACAACGACGGTGGCAACATTTCTACCGCTGGCACATCGACCTCAGGCAGTTCGACTTCAGCGCAGGGCGGCTCCGCGACGGGCAATCAAGGCGGGACCGGAGCCGCAAGCGGCGCCGAGGCTGGAACCCCCGGTGACGACGGCGGAGGCGGTACCGGCGCACTCGGTGGCAAGTCCGGCGCAGGGGGGAATGGCGGCGCTCACGCGACCGAAGGAGGCGCAACGAACAGCGGCGGCAATCCCAACACCACCGGCAGCGCTTCCAACACCACAGGCGGCGGAAAGAGCACGGGGGGAAGCGGGAACAGCAGTGGCGCCAACGGCTCGTCCGGAGGCTCGGCGAACGGGCGTGGCGGGGCGTCGAGCACCAGCGGCGGCTCGACCAACAGCGGCGGGCTAGCGAGCGGCACCGGTGGAACCGTCACGACCAACGCCTGTCAGCTCGGGTGCCCCGCAACTCAAGTTTGTGTCGACGGGGGCTGCGTGGATTGCCGCAACGGCGAACGGCGCTGCTCGTCGGACGGAACCCCACTTTCCTGCGTAAAACAGGCCTGGACCGCCCAGCCTGCCTGCGGCGGCTCGTTGCCTCTGTGCAGCAATGGTTCGTGCGTCGGCATTCGTCTGATTGGCGGCCTGGTGAGTATCCAGGGCGCGCTGAGTTCGAGCAAAGCGCGCCTGGTGCAAGGCAGCCTCGAACTCACCAAACCCACCTGCAGCACCGCCCTCGGCAAGTGCGTCGTCGGTGGGCTCCGACCTTGAGGAGAGCGACATGAAAATCAAACTCAAATGGACCCTTACCGCAGGCGCTGCACTGCTCGGACTCGCTCTAGCAGGTGTCGTGCGCACCAGTCGTGCCGCCGGCATTCCGCCGAGCGGCGCGCTCAGCTATTCGGGCCTGTTGCAGGATACCGGCGGCGCGCCGCTTGCGAGTCCTCAATTCGTGGAAGTGAAACTGTGGAACGATCCAGCGGCCACCGCGAACGCCAACCTGCTCTGCGACAGCGGAACCCCTGCATCGGTCCAGCTGGTGAGTGGACATTTTTCTCTCGTGCTACCGGATGCCTGCACGGGAGCCGTGGCCAACAATCCGAACGTGTATGCAGAGGTGCTAGTGGGCGCCTCCGCCGCCAGCGCAGCCTCACTCGGGCGCTCGAAGCTCGGTGCGGTGCCTTACGCCGTGACGTCGGACAATGCCGTGCGAGCAGCGTCTGCCGCAACCGCCGACACGGCCAGCGTCGCGGGCGCGTTCACCGCGAAGACCAAGACCTTTCCCCTGGGACCGGCGCCGACCGCGAACACTGCTTACAAGGTTCAAGCGGCCACGACGGTCCTCACGCTCGACGCGACCGGTCATGGAAAAATCAGCTTTCCAGAGCCGTTTCCGACCGGGCTGGTCACGGTGGTTGCAACTGATTCCTTCGCGACCAACCAACGAGTGAAGGGCCTCGACGACGACGAAACACTCGCCGGATTCACCGTGCTTGGAACTGCCGGTGCCCAGGTGCGCGTGAACTGGATCGCGATCGGCTGGTGATGCTCGAGCCCCACCCTGGTACTCACGAACGGTCCCGGTCATTTGCGGACTTCGCGAGCGCGATCCTCAGCGCGTCGTAGCCATAACGACCCCGAATGTCGTCGACCGCTCGATGGAGCGGCTCGCCGCGATCGAACAAGCACAGCTGCCGCCCCGCCGGACGCAGGTTCGACAAGCAGACGCCAAGCAGTCGAATGGCAGTGCGACGCGTGCGCGCGCGCTCGAACAGGTCGCGCACGACCGGATAGAGCTCGAGCTCCGAACAGGTGGGCGTGAGGCTCTTGGAGCGGGAGAGCGTTTGAAAGTCGGCGTAGCGAAGCTTCAAAGTGACGGTCGCAGCTTTCACTTCCCGCTTTCGTGCCCGAAAACAAACGCGTTCACACAACGCACACAGCATTCTGTCGATGGTCAGGCGGTTTCGTACGTCTTCGCGGAACGTGCGTTCATTGGAGATCGTGCCCTGGCTGGCGCCTGCGGGATCATGCTCCAGAAACGCGGGGCGCTCGCGGCCGAGCTCGTGCGCGCCGAGGCCGCGGCAGCTCAACTGCAGCGGCTCCGCCCACGCGCCCACGATACGGCGCAGGAGCGAGACGGGTGCGGCCACCACATCCGCCAACGTCGAAATGCCGGCGGCATTGAGCTTTCCTTCGGCGACCGGACCAATCCCCGGAAACTTCCGCACCGGGAGCGGACCCAAGAACCCGAGTTCGCCACCGGCGGGCACCATCAAGACGCCGCGCGGCTTGGCAATGCCGCTCGCGACCTTGGCAACCGACCGGGTCGTAGCAACCCCAGCGCTCGAAGGGAGACCGACGCGAGCCTCGATCTCGTCGGTCAACTGCCACACGACGCGCTCGATCGTCGCGTCGGGGCTCGCGTCGCCAGCCGCAAAGTACAGGTTCTCGCAACCCGAGAAGTCCAGGAACATCTCGTCGATGCTCGCCACCTGAGAGAGCGGCGTGTACCCTTCGGCGATCTTGCGCACGCGCGCCGCGTAGTCGCTGTAAAGGTCGTGCCGAGTGGGCAAGTACACCGCTTTCGGCGCGAGCTCCCACGCGCGCGTCAGCGACATGCCGGAACGCACGCCGAGCGCGCGCACTTCGTAGCTGGCAGACGTGACCACGCCTCGCTGCCCGGGTGCGCCGCCGACCACCACGGGCTTTCCGACCAGGTCCGGGTTCAGAAGCCGTTCGACCGAGACGAAGAACGTGTCGAGGTCGAGGCAGCACAAGCGCGCGGCAGGAAGGGCCATGCTGCCCGATTATACTGAACATCAGTTCAGTTCAACAGGGACATTGTTGCGCCACGGGAACAGTGAGTTCGATTGGAGCGTGCTTGTGGCGATCCGGTCGCGGCGCAAGGTCTCGGGGACTGAAAGGTTTGGAGGAGAAATTCATGCGCAAAATGTTGGCTGTGCTTCCGCTTCTGTTCATCACCACCCTGGCGCAAGCCGAGCCGGTGGAGTGGAGCTTCGACGCCTCGCACAGCAAGATCGGCTTCAAGGTGCAGCACCTCGTCGTGAGCAACGTCTCGGGTCGCTTCAGAGAGGTGGAAAAGTCGAAGATTGTGATTGACGATCAGAATCCAGCGAACAGCAAGATCGAGATCGACATCAAGGCGGCGTCCATCAACACCGACGAGGCGAAGCGCGACGAACACCTCAAGAGCCCGGATTTTTTCGACGTCGCGAAGTTTCCGCTCGTCAAGTTCGCCTCCACGAAGATCGTGAAAGCAGGCAAGGGCTACAAAGTCACGGGGAACCTGACGATTCGAGACGTGACCAAGGAGGTCGTGCTCACGACCACGCTCAGCCAACCGATCAAGAATCCTTGGGGCAAGCAGGTGCGAGCAGCCACCTTGACCGGTACCATCAACCGCGGTGACTTCGGGCTGAAGTGGAACAAGGCATTGGAAGCCGGCGGCGTGGTAGTTGGCGACAAAGTGACGCTGGAGATTGACGCTGAAGTGACTCACTAGCGCGAGGACGCCGAGCGCCGCCTAGCGAGAAACCACGCCGGGCGGCGCGGCCGTCAGGCGGAGCTCGGCGGAGGTGAGCCCAGCCGCGGATGCCGTGATGCGGATTGGCCCCGCTTGCCCGTTCGACTGCACGATCAGCTGCGCGAAGCCGTTGAAGAGCTGACGGCGCCAGGGTGCAGCTGGGGTTTCGAGGCGCACCAGCGCGGGTGGCACCTTCTGCGCGCGTTCTCGCGCTTTGTCGTTCTCGAACGGTGTCGCAATCACGGAGAGTACGTTGCGGCCTTCGCGAATCGACCCCGCAGAGAGCTCGACCGACGGCAGCGGCGCGTCGTTGGTCAGTGCAAAACTGCCGAGCTTCTTGCCGTTCAGGTAGACGACCGAACTGCCGCCGAAGTGTCGCAGCAATAAACGCACGCGGGCGCCCAGCGCGAGCCGCTTGGCGAGCAGCGTCCCTCGATAGACACGAGCTTCATGTGGGGCCGCTGAGAATGCCGGCTTCCAGCGACTGTCGTCGAATTCGACGCGAACTGTGCGGAGATCCTCCGCGCCCGAAGCCGCATGTTCGCGAAAATTCGAGAACGCCAGCGTAGTCACCGTCGGCGCAACGCGATCGGGCTCGTGGCTCGAAGGATCGCCGTTGCCCACGCCAAGGATTTGGCCGCCGCCTTCGACCGCGAACGCGATCGACGCGTCTGCGGTGGGCACCGAACGCCCCTTGTCATCGATAGCCGTCGCAGTCACGACCGCGAGGTCACGGTCGTCCGCCACGATGGTTGCGCGATCGACTTCCAGGCGCAGCGCCGCAGGGGCCGAGGTCGTTTCCACTCGCGCTTGGAGTCGCGGTGCGCCGTCGACGAAGCCGGTTGCGCTCAAAACACCCGCTTCATACGGCACGCTCCAGGCTGCGTGACCGTAGCGCTCTACCGGTTTGCGCCCCAGACTGCGGCCGTTCAGAAACAGCTCGACCTCGGACGCATTCGAAAAGGCGCGAACGTCGATCGCCTGCCCCTCCCGTCCGCCGAAGTTCCAGTGCGGCGCGAGCTGTAAGAGAGGCTCGTCGCGCCACCAGGCACTCAAATAGTGAAAGCTGTCCTTTGGAAAGCCGCAGGTGTCGAGAATGCCGAACTGCGAGCTGATGGCAGGAAACCCGTAGGGGTTCGATTCACCGCGGTAGTCGAAGCCGGTCCAGTAAAAGAGGCCCGCCAGATACGGGCGCGCCGCGTAGTAGCGCAGACCGACTTCCACGTTGCCGCCGGAGCTTCCGTTCGTGACCGGCGCGGAGTGCGCACGCTTTTCGTCCGTAAAATAGATGCCGCGCGTGCCTTGGGTCGTCGTCTCTTCGGTGCCTACCCCTGGTTGCCACGGAAACTGCCGATGGTGCGCGTCGGTGTCGCCGTGCACGATGTAGTTGTAGCCCATGACCTCCGATACGGTCGACACGCCCTTGTCCCAGCCGCCGCTGGAAGCCACGGTCGAGGGCCGCGACGGGTCGAGCTCTCGCGCACGCGCGGTCATGGTCGCAGCGATGCGAGCTCCGCGCTCGTTGCCCTCGATGGCCCATTCTTCGTTGCCGAGCGACCACAAGATCACGCTGGGGTGATTGCGATCCCGCGCGATCATCCGCTCGAGTTCCGAGAGCGCCTGCTGGCTCGAACCCATCAAACGATTCTCGTCGATCACCAGCATTCCGAGCCGATCGCAGGCATCGAGCAGCTCCGGCGTCGGCGGGTGGTGGGAGGCGCGGTAGGCGTTGCTACCCATCGCTTTCAGGCGTTCCAGCCGAAACTCCTGAAGTCGATCCGGCAGCGCGGTGCCCACCCCCGCATGATCTTGATGGTTGTTGGTGCCCTTGAGCAGCACGTGCTGACCGTTCAGAAAGAACCCCCGGTCGGGGTCGAAGCGGATGGTTCGAATTCCGAAACGAGTCAGGTGGCGGTCGACCACTCGTCCCGAGACGATGACCTCGGTTACGAGGAGATACAACGTTGGTGATTCCAGCGACCAAAGCTTGGGCGCATCGACCTGAAGATTCGAGGCGAACTCTCGCCCGGCACGAGCTGGGACCTTGCCCTGGCCCGCGGAGCCGCGAGCGACCACGGTGTCGTCCGCGGCGAGGATCTCGAAACGAACCTCTACCTCGGCGCCTTCTTTGCCTTCGGCCACGACGTTGGCCCGCGCGTTCACGCTGGCGATGCCGTTGACGACGGTCGAGGTGACGGCGGTTCCGTCGTAAGCGACGTGAACGGGCGCAGTTTTGCTCAGCCACACGTGCCGGTAGATGCCAGCGCCCTCGTAGAACCAGCCCTCTTCCTGGCTCGCGTCGACCCGCACCGCGAGCACGTTGCGACCGCCGTAATTCAGGTAGTCACTCACATCGTAGCGCGCGCTCAGATAGCCGCTCGGCTCGCGCCCCACCAAGAAGCCATTCACGAACACGCGCGAATCGCGAAAAACGCCGTCGAACTCCAGCGCGATGCGGCGACCGAGATCGGCGCTCGAAATCTCGAGCTCTCGCCGATACCAGCCGACGCTGTTTTCTGGGAAGCGACGCCCGAGCGCCTTGTAGCCATGGCTGTGCCCCCCGCGCTCGTCGAACGGCAGCTCCACCGCCCAATCGTGCGGCAGACGAACCTCGCGAAAACTCCGATCGTCGAAATCAGGATCGGCCGGACCGTCCCCGTAACCGGCTTTGGCGAGGTACGAGAAGTACGAAGTGCCGTGCCCGAAATCTCGTTCGGTATCGCTCGCGTGCCCGAGCGCGAAGCGAAAGCCGCGATCCAAGTTGATTCGCTCGCGAGCAACCGCCGCCGCACGCACGGGTGCGAGGGTGGCCGGCTTGGCAACGCTCGCATCCTGCGCCCTCGCCGCCGGTAAAAACGGACGCCGGGCGGCAGGGGCGCACGCCGTGAGCGCCGAAAGCGCGCACGAGCAAGCGAGGTGAAAGCACCGGGAAGCGCCCGCCAAGCTTGTCGCTTCGGATCAGTAGAACGAGATAGTGTCGACCAAAAGCTCGTAGGGAGCCGGAGTGGGCGAGTAGACGCCCGCTGAATCCGGTGTCCACACCAGCCCGACTCCGAACTGCAGCTGGGTGACGTTCTTGCCGTTGGCCTTCACTGGATTGCCTGCCGAGGTTCCTGGCGCGATTGACGACCAGGGGACCTCGACCTTGGTCCAGGTATCCGTGACATCGAAGACGAACGACGGATGAACGCAGGTCTTGTCTTCGGTGCTACCCGGGCAGCTTCCGAACGGGCCGCCCGCCATGGTTGGGGTGGACGGGAGGGTGTCCCCCATTTGGAGAGTAAAGGTCGCTTTGCCGTCTGGCGTGCTGCCACGCGCGAAAAACGAAACGCCCTTGAAGGCGCTGGCGTCGAGGCAAGCGCTGAGCCAGATGCCCAGACCGCCGCCGTACTTCTCTGCCAACGTATCGTTGATTCGGAAGGCGTACTTGGACTCGTTGCCGTCCACCATCTCGTACGTTTGTGGGAAGCCGTCCTCGCGATCTCCGTAGGCGAAGGTTCCGGCAGTGACTCCGGTCTTGGCGTCATCCCCGAGTGGGAAGTTCCAGCTTTTGAGGGGCGCACCCGCGTAAGTCTCGAAATCGGCAATGCCTGGGGTCGCGGCGCCAATCACGATCGAGCCGGCGCAGATCGAGCCGGCCGGCGCGCTGCCGCCAGCGCCGCCCGCGCTCGAACCGCCGGTGCCGGTGCTGCTCCCCGTCGAGGTGCTGCCACCCTTGGCTCCCGTGCCGCCAGTCGAGGTGCCCGGATCGTTATCGTCGGTCGTGCAACCCGCGAGGTTGACGAGGACCGCAAGCACTGCTGCCGAGCTCGGTGCTGCCAAGAACTTCAAAGTGGTGTTCATCTCTGCCTCCAGACTTCATGGGCCTGCGTCTGCGCGCGGCCGATAAAACGCGACATTGTCGAGCCAGACATCGTAGTTCGAGCCCTGCACGAACTTGATCTCGATCTTGGCGATGTCTGCCGGGTCGATTCCGCCTGCGAGGCGGTTCGGGCACGGCCACTGCACGAGCTGGCTCCACGGCACCAAGTACAGTTGCCAGTTCTCGGTGGTGGTGATGTACGTATGAAATTGGTTGCCGCACTCGTTGGCGTCGGGCACGCGCGTCGGGGACGCGGGCGGCAGCGCGCCACCGTAATAGCAGGAGGGCCGACCGAGATCCTGAGAAGGCGGCAGGCGACACGAGGTGCCCGCGACGATGTCCCCCGCGCCCATGACTCCATCGCCGTCGAGATCTTGATCATCGCCCATGGGTGCGGGAAGCACCCCGTCGACAGTGGGCGGCTGCAGGTTGACCGTGCGACCATCGTCCACATACAGCATGAAGGTCTTGTCGGTGTTGCCCGGGCTACGCGCCCAGAAAGAGAGACCGTCATAGCCAGTGCCCGGGATGCGGCTGGCTTTGTCGTTGTGCGCATAGTCCCCGTAACCCACGCCGTAGAAATTGTGACCGGAAGCTCTCAATTCGACGCCTGACGAATCGCCACAGCGGGGCGGCTTCAGCGCTTGGATTGCGACGTTGGAGCCGTCGATCGCCGGATCGTCCTCACCGTCTGGGGTCTTGCCGGTCGTCAGATCGGGCCTACCCCCGGGGGTATTGTCCGCATAGGCGTACCAGCCCGACTGCCCACTGGTGAACGGCGAGAGATCCTGGAAGTCGTAGCGCTCGAGCACCGAACAATCCACCTCTCCCGCTGGCTGGGGGGCCTTCGTTCCGCAGCCGGAGATCCCGAGCAGCGCACAGAAGAGAAAGGAGGCTCTTCGAGTCATCGCCGTCACCACCAAAATGTAGCTGACAGCGACAGCACGTCACGGTCCGGGCTGGCCGTCGGGTCGTCTAGAGCCGGTGAGCCTTTTTCGACGTACACTTCGCGCCCGTACACGAAACGCGAGTACGAAAGCGCGAACTCGTCCCGGCTCTGCCAGTAGGTGTGAAACAAGAGGCGGCCGGTGTAGACCGTGAACGAGCGCCGGTTGAAGTCATGGTTCTGGCGAACGTGGTCCAAACGCCCGGAGACGCCGAACCAAGAGGCCATCGTGTAGGTCGCCTCCAAGCCGGCTTTGAGCTTGAGCACGCCGTCGTAGTCCGGGTAATCGTCGCTGCTGACCGACGTGCCGATGCCGAACGCGCTGATCAGCACGTCCGGATTCTTGCCGTGGTACCGATCGCCGAACATCGCGCGGGCAATGCTCAGGTCATATTGAAAGCCGAAGGTCGTGAGGCTGCCGTCGCCGGGGCTCTGAGCCGCTTCCGCAACGGTTTGGTTGGGGTCACGGCGGGGACCCAGATACTCGTTGAACAGCCCTTCTCCGCCGCGAGCGTTCAGGACCTCGATGATGCCCGAAACGGCTCTCGGATTCTTCGCCTGAGTGTGAGCGACGCCGCCGTAAAGGTGCCCGAAGCGCCCCCAAGTGAGCCGCGCATCCGCGCCCAAGACGTTGATGTGCCCGCTCGAAAGCTGCTGGGTCTCCCCTAGATCGTCCTGACTCCAGGCGGTGATGTAGTGAAGGCCGAGCTGAAAACGGCCGGCCACGCTGAGGCCACCGTGAAAGTGGCCAACGTAGCTCGCGCCCGCCTCCTGACTTCCGAAGTCGTTCCACGCCTCGGGTGCCGTACCCACGGGGATTCGGCCGAGCTGCCCACCAATCCCTTGCTCGAGCACCACGGTCGCGGGCCCGGCCTTGAACGCCGCGGTCGCAGTCTCACCAATCGCGTTGATGCGCGCGATGAGAGGGGTCCCGTAGCGGCCCGCGTCGAACGCGCCCATCGAACCGTAGCGATTGTGCATAGCGCCGCCGCGAATCTGCAGCGGGATGCCGACCTTTTCGCTGAGGTTCAGCGTGACGTAGGCATCACTGACGCCTAATTGCTTGACCGGATTGTAGTAGGACTCGGCCTCGGTCGCGGCGCCTGCTGCAAGAATGACCGTGCCAGCCAGCAAGGAATTGCCGTAGCTCAGGCCGAGCTGAATCCAGGGATCCGGAAGCACTCCGGTGTACTGGAAGCGACGATAGTTCTGCGGCACGTATGCGGGCGTGTGAAGCACCGTGCCGCTCTCGCCGGGCGAGGGCTCGTCACGCTTCTGGATACCGATCTGGAGCGGCAACGAGGCGTAGCCGTGAAAGTCGAGAACGACCTCTTTCGACGTGGCGGGCGCGACTCCGAACGGAAGCGCGGGAGGCGCGCTCCGAACGCTCGGCTCTGCCGGATCCAGGCCCAAGCGAGGCAGCTCGATCTCTTTTTCACTCGATTGCGCCAACGCCGGCGCAGGCGCGGCCAGCGCAAGTAGCGAAAGCCATCCGACTAGGTCGCGTCGCATGAAACACCTTCCTGACATCCGCGCGGTCCGCACAACTGAAAGTCTGAGCGCCATGTTCGACTCTTCTAGAAGGCGACGCTGCCGCCGAGGGTGAAGACGTCACGGTCCAATGGCAACTCGGGGTTGTTGTCCGTGAACTTGGTATAAAAGTAACGGCTGTAGGCGAGCACCACTCGATCTTGCGATTGCCAACTCGAGTGCAGCACCACGCCCGCGGTGGCGCTGTAGGTGAGCCAGTGCCCTTTCCGCATGACTCCGAGGGAGTCCGCCGTGGCGCCGTCGCGACTCTCACCGAACAGTTGATAGGTGGTGCTGAGCCAGGGCAACATCACGTGCTCGAAGGTCGCGCCGAGGAAATAGCCACTCGTGCCGTCATAGGCTGGAGCAGCGCTCTTCAACGTCCAAAAGGGCAAAAACGCCAGCGCGACGCGCAGATCCGGACCGTTGCCGTCGAACGGCTTCGGGTGCATCAGCATGCGCTTGAGGCTGAAGTCGTATTCGGCGCTGACCGCGAAGATCTTCCCGTTACCGTTGCTGGTCTTGCCGAGAAACTTGTTGGTCATTTCTCGGCCGCCCGCGGTCCAGTCGATGCCCCACCAAATTCCGTCGTGCACCGCGATGGCGTTGTCGAAGTTCCAGTACACGGGGGTCACGCCGAGCTCGCCGTACGGATCGGCCATCCATTTCAGCTCGAGCGCGGCGACGTCCAGCGTGCCGTCTTTGGTCGGTTCAATCGGGACCGTCGAGGGGTTGCCATCCTTGCGCATGTCGCGGCCATCGGCGCGCGCCAAGTGCAGCTTGGCGAAATACTTGTTCTGGTAGCTCACGCCGACGTGAGCGTGGTGCACGATCGTCGACAGCCCCACCTCGGGCCAATCGGTGTTGGTGCCGCGCACGGTGTCGTTGTCGACTTCGGGCACGCCGGCGATGCCGTACTCGGCGTAGAGTCGCGTGCTCGGGCTGAGATCGTAGTTTGCGGTGGCAAGGCCGCCGTAGCCGTGAATCGCTAGGACTGGCCCAAAAACGCCCCAACCCCAGGGGCCCGGCGCGCCGTAGTTGGCTGGGAAAGCGCCGACCTGAAAGCGCAGGCGTAGATTGCCGAGTGGCGCGGGGTTCACCGCAACGTACGCAGTTCGAATGCGCGGCCCCTTCTCGCCGGGGTAGTAGCTCTGCCACTCCTTACCGGTGAGCGCAGTCTCCACGGAGACGAAGGCCATGATGGTCTGGCTTCCGTATTGAAGATTCAGGGTGCCGCCCGGGCCGGCGTAAATAGGCGAGCGCCCGACCACCGCCGGCGGCGTATGAAGCGCCGTTCCACGATCCGAATCGGCGCTGCGCGGATTTCGACCGATGCCGACTTGCCCGAAGCCAGAGATGCGCCCGCCGATACGAAAGGTCCAAGCCTCGGGATCCGCGGAGGATGCGAACGACGGCGCTCGCCCGCCGGGGGCCGGGGGCGTGGGCGGCGCTTCGGGCGAGAGACTCATGCCCGGTGGCCTCGATGAGCCGGGCAGCGCGTCCTGAGGCTCACCCGCTTGCGGAGCGTTCACCTGCGCGCCAGGCGGGGTTTGCGCGGGTGCTTCCTGCTGGGCTTGCGCTTCTTGCAGCGCGCGGGCGTCTTGCGCGCGGGCGTCCTGCGCACGCGCCTGCGCCGGGGCGAGGCACAAAACCAACGAAATACAGGCCGAGTAGCGACCCGCGAGAACGAACGATCTTCTGCTCGAGCTTGTCACGGGGTCTGCACCTACAGCTTCAGCGAGCTCGCGTTCATCGGAGTCACCCCCTCCGGAGGGAGTACTACGCCCTGCGCGAGGAGCATGAAGTTGACGAGCGCCCAATACTGCTCGGACGAAAGCGAGCCTGCCTTGTGCGCGGGTAGCGGCATGTTCTTGCTGACATAGCGATAGAGGTCGTCCGCGCTGCGAAATGGATCGCGCGAGGGCGCTCCAGCTGGACGGGTCTGCGCGCGAAGACGAAGCAGCTCTGGATCGCCGGCAGCAGGATCGGCATTGACGTCCCGCTCAGCCGGGAACTCGGGCAGCGCGCCTTCGCCCAGGACGCGGGGCGCACGACCCCCGCCCTCGCCGCGCTCGCCATGACAGCTGGCGCAATTCTGTTCGAACAGCGAGGAGCCGTTGGGCGACGCGCCTCGCGCCTTTGCCAGGTTGGCGTCGGTCGCGCCGTGCTGCGTGCTCGCGCATGCCGCTGCGAGCCCGACGGCCGCGAGCAAGCCGCCTTGCCGCGCGGCGCGCACTCCAGCGGGTGACTTAAGGCTAATTCCTTGCAATTTTGACCTATATGGCCACCAAGCGGCGCGCAGTCTGCACGGCATTTAAAAGAAATACAACGTGAATTTGTGGCTTACCCGGAACCTGGGACCTTCCGGTACTTTGCAAATCTGATGTATTGCTCCTGCCTTTCGTAGTATCCCGAGCGGCCCCTGCCCCGAGGATTTGCCATGTCCAACTCGCTCTTCCGTACCCGGCTTATTTTCGCTGCGCCCGTCGTCTCCGCGCTCGTCGTCTCGGCGAGCTGCATCAAGCTTCCGCCCAACGACACCTCGGGCGCGAACGCGGCCAAGGTCGAGGTGAACAACGAGGTGTCGTTCGTTTGGGACGGCGACAAGCACGGTGGCAACGCCAAGGAGTGGGCGAACTGCAACCTGAAGGCTGCGTGCAAGAGCACCGCCAAGGCCAACCCGGGTGTAGGCGTCAACGGCTCGGTCGGTCTCGAGTGGCACGTCGAGGGCAAAGACTGGAAGGGCTTTGGCTGGAATTGGTTCGGGTGGTGGCCCGAAGACGCGGGCACCGACATCACCAGCTACAAGAACCTGAGTTTCTGGATTCGTGTCACGAGCAACGACGCCAAGAACGCGCCCGAACTGAAGGACCTCAAGGTGGGCTTGGCGAGCTCGAACAAGGGCAAGCTCGAGACCGAGTCAGTGCCGCTGGTTGGTTACGTCGACAACCTCGCGGACGGCAAATGGCACGAGATCGTCGTCCCGCTCAGCGACCTCTTGAAGGGCAAGGGCAAAGACTTCGATCTAACCAAGGCCTGGGAGTTCCGCCTCGGCGAGTACTCGATGGCGGAGCACAATTTCACCGTTTTCGTGGACAATATCGGCTTCGACAACCGAAAGCTGGTAACGCTCATCAGCCTGGCGGAAAAGCGCGAGCCGGCTCCGCTCGGCAATGACGTCATCGACGTTACGGCCAAGGTCGACCTTTCCGCGAGCGGCACGCCCGTGAGCCCGTTCATCTACGGTGTGAGCCACGGCGACGCCGAGACGTTGCACGAAATGGGTGTCACGAGCCGTCGCATGGGCGGCAATCTGTCGAGCGTCTACGACTGGCGCACCGGCTTCACCTCCGCCGGCGCGGACTGGTACTTCGAAAACCGCAAGGCGATGGAGACGCCCCACCCCCAAGAGAACTGGTGGGTGGTCATGCACCGCGAGAACAAGAAGTACGGGATGAAGAGCTTCTTCACCCTCCCGTCGGAGTGGGTCGCCAAGGACGGCACCTCGAACGGGTTCCCGAAATCGATCTATTCGAACTGTGATCAGTTCGCGCCCGATCGCCCGGACGCTTGCAACGGCAAGCTGAAAGAGAAGAACAAGGAGGGCCAGCAGATCGAGCTTCGCTGCAGCAAGGAGCACCCCACCCAGAACGGCAAGTACGTCGGGGCCGAGTACAACGTCGAGCTCTTGAAGTACTGCATCAAGGACGCCGGCTTCGGCCGCGCGGATCAGGGCGGCATCGACGTGGTGTCGATCGACAACGAGCCCATGTTGTACCGGCAAACCCACCGTGACATGTGGTGCAAGGGCTTCACCTATGACGAGTTCTGGGAGCACACGAAGAAGTACGCCGAGCTCATCCGGCAGGCCGATCCTAGCGTGAAAATCGCCGCGCCCGGCCTGTGGGGCTGGACCGCGTACGTTCACTCATCGGGCGACCTCGACTATCGCGAGGAGCACAACCTCGGCTGGGACAAATCGACCGAGCTGCCGGATTTCAAGAAGTACGGCTTCTTCGCGCGCGACTTCATGCGTCGCTGTGCCGAGTACAAGAAGCAGACCGGTAAAGACCTAGTCGACATCTTCGTGTTCCACGGTTACCCGATGACCCCCAAGCTCGGTTGGGACAATCAGGCTGCGTTCACCAACCCCACGCCCGAGCTGCAAGAGTTCCGCGTGCGCGACGTGCGCAAGTTCTGGGACGAGTCGTACCGCGACCCGGACACCTGGATGGGCAAGGAGAGCTGGGCGAACGGCAACGTCGCCTACGTGCCGCTCATGCGGCGCTGGATGAAAGAGGTCGGCTGGAACGTGCCGATCGCGATCGGCGAGTACGACCATGCCGGACCCGAGGGCGGCGTGGAACTCTCGGCCGCGGTAGCACAGGCCGAAAGCCTCGCGGCCTTCGCCCGCACGCAGCTCTCGTACGCCATGTACTGGGCTGATCCGCGCAAACACGGCCCGGTGTACTTCGCGTTCAAGATGTTCCGGAACCCGGACGGCAAGCGCACCGCAGTCGGCGACCAGTTCATTTTGCCAGAGGTCAGCGACTACGACAGCGCCAGCGTTTACGTGTTCAAGGACGCGAAGAGCGGCGTGGCTTCGTTCATCATCCTCAACAAGCGCGCCAGCAAAGGCGAGAAGATCACCATCGACCTGGCGGCTCCGCTGCCCGCACAAAAGGCAGCCCGCTACGAATACAGCAGGGCCAACCCGAAGGCGATCGGCGAACTTCCGCCCCTCGACGTGAGCGGCAAGACCATCACCGTCACCGTGGCGCCTATGTCGATTCTGCGGGTCGACGTGAAGCTATGAAAGCCATTCTCTCGGCGGCGGCGGCGCTGTGCCTGACGCTCGGCGCCGGCGCGGCCAGCGCTCAGAAGTTCGCGGGGCTCGCGCCGACCCCGCCCATGGGCTGGAACAGCTGGAACCACGTGGGCTGCAACGTCAGCGAGGAGACGCTGAAGGTGGCAGCCGACCAAATGGTGTCGAGTGGCATGAAGGCGGTGGGCTACCAGTACGTGGTGGTCGACGATTGTTGGCACGGCGCGCGCGACGCGGACGGCTTCATCCGCGCCGATCCGAAGCGCTTCCCCAACGGCATCAAGGCGGTCGCCGACTACGTCCACGCAAAGGGTTTAAAATTCGGTATCTACTCGGACGCAGGCTGGAAGACCTGCGGCGGTAGGCCCGGCAGCCGCGGCTACGAATTCCAGGACGCGCTCAGCTACGCGCGCTGGGGCGTGGACTACTTGAAATACGACTGGTGCAACACCGAGGGTCTGAACGCGGAAGGCGCCTATCAAACCATGCGGGACGCATTGTTTGCGAGCAAGCGCCCGGTCGTATTTAGCCTGTGCGAGTGGGGGAGCTACAAGCCCTGGCTCTGGGGCAAAGACGTCGGGCACCTGTGGCGAACCACTGGCGACGTTCACGAATGCTTCGATTGCGTGGTCGATCACGGCACCTGGAAGTCGTGGGGCGTGCTTCAGATCTTGGACATGCAGGAGGGTCTGCGCGCGCACGCCGGCCCCGATCACTGGAATGATCCCGACATGCTCGAGGTCGGCAACGGCATGAGCGTGGCTGAAGATCGCGCGCACTTTTCGCTTTGGGCCATGCTCGCCGCACCGTTGATGGCAGGCAATGACCTGGCCAAGATGACGCCTGCGACCCGCGAGATCTTGACCAACGCAGAGGTCATCGCGGTCGACCAGGACAAGCTCGGGGTCCAGGGCTACCGGGCCTACAAGCTCGGCGACGTCGAGGTGTGGGCCAAGCCGCTCTCAGAAGGCAACCTGGCGGTGACCTTCCTCAACCGTGGCGGCACGACCGCGTCTCTGCGCTACGATTGGAAAGATCACCGCGTCGAAGACCTGGTCTCGAAAACGGACTTCGATTTCAAGAAGGCGACCTACAAGATTCGAAACCTTTGGACTCATCAAGCACTCGGCTCCACGAGCAAGGATTTGATGCTCAAAATCGCGCCTCACGACGTGGTAGTGCTGCGCCTGAGCCCCTAATTCCATGACGCGACGTTTCCAATCCAAAGCAACCGCTACGGAAGCGTCTCGGGCATCGACTCTCGTCACCGACCTGGCCACCATCATCGCGGCCATCGAGCGCCTGGCGCAGGTTTCGGAGCTCGATCGACTGACACGCGAATCGGTCGAGTTCCTGCGTGAGACGCTCGGCATGGAGCGGGTCTGCATTTACCTGGTCGAGAGCACCGAGCCGCAGGTCGTGATGCGGGGCACCTGGGGCACCAGCGACCGCGGCGCCATCACGGACGAGCGCGGGCTCGCTCACATCTACAATCGAGAAGATTTCGAGGCGCTGCACACGCTGCACCAGGCGGGTGAGCTCTGGGAGTATCGCTCGCTCGATCGGCCCGCGACCGACCGGCGTTGCTTGCCCTGGACGCGTGAAGATCGTGAATGGCTAGCGACCACTCCGATGGTCACCGCGGGCCGAATCGTCGGCTTGTTCTACAACGACACGGCGATCTCGAAGGAGCCGCTCGATAGCGCGAAGCAAGCCAAACTCGCTGTCTTCGGCAGCCTGCTCGCTGGAATCATCTCGCAGCGCCTGGCCCGGCAACCCCTCGACCGCAGCAGCCCACCGGTTCCGAAGACCAGCCGCTTCATTCACAAGGTCTTATACGACCTGGAGCACGAACCGCATTTGAGCGGAGACGAGCTGGCTCGACGCTTCCGAGTCAGCGCCGGACATTTGGCCCGAACCTTCAAGGCCGAGGTCGGCACTTCGCTCGTCGACTATCGCAACCGACTGCGACTCGAACGCTTCTTCGCGGCCATGCAAGCCGGAAAGATCAGCATCCAGGAGGCTGCGATTCAGGCGGGCTTCGGCAGTTACGCTCAGTTCAATCGGGTGCACCGCCAGGTGACCGGGCTCGCGCCCCGTGAAAACTCCGCGAACGGCGGCTCGGGTGAAAATTGAGCGGAGCTCGCTACCGAGCTAGCGTTTGTTCGCTCGCTCGGGCTCTTGAATCTCGCTCGCATCAGCCAGGACGCTGAGCGCCCCGGCGTTCGCCTCGTCGCCCACCGTGCTCAAGGCTCCCTCGAGTGGCGCAGGCTCAACGAGCGACAAGCGCCCCACTTCAGCTGGGTCGAGCCGAGACTGAATCCTCGCGATCGCCTGGAGTGCCGTACGTTTGAGAGTGGCATCCTCGAACACCCCTTTGGTCTGAGCGAGCAGCGGTTCGACCGCCCCCCCGCCGCCCAGGTCACCGAGCGCTCGCGCAGCGGCCGTGCGCACCTCGCTCGCTTGGTGGCCAAGCAGCGAAACGAGCGTGGCTTCGTACTCACGAGCACCGAGCGCGTGCAGCGCTTGGGCGACCGCCTGCGCGACCAAGGGCTCCGCGCTGTCGGCCAGCGCGGCGACGCGCGGCAACAGGGCCGTGTAGCGCGTTTCGCCCGCGGCGACGATGGCCGCGCGTTTCAGGTCGTCGTCACGCGCACCGATCGCGCTGTCTAGAATTGGCCATAGCTTTTCGCGCGTAAACGAGGCCAAGTGCCGAATCACTTTCGCTCGTACGGCAGGGTCGCGGTCGCGCTGAGCCAGCTCGAGCAAGCGGGGAAGCTCCGACTCCCCCAGCCGCGTCGCTGCAAACACGCGAACGCTGCCGTCCGGATCGGTCAGCGCGACTCGAAGGCACTCCGCGGCCACCTCGGGCGCCACCCGCGCCAACACCTCTAGGTTTCGAAGGCGAACCGCCGCGACCGGATCCTGCGCTGCGTTCAGCGCGAGATCCCCTTGAACCTGATCCGGTAGCAATTGCAACGCCTGCGCCGTGCCGAGCGCGTCCTTGATCAACGCGGTCAAGACGCTGCCCTCCGCGAGGACTTTGTAATTTTGCCAATTCAGCTGGCCGTCGCTCACCAGGGCCTCGGCCTCGGCCCAACCGCGCACGAAGGTCTTGACGCGTGCGCGTGCTGGCGCGTCGAGCACGGCCAGAGCCACCGCTTCCGGCCCTGTCACGTGAATCATCGCGTCGAACTCGCGATCACCTGTAAGAACGTCCTCGCCGACTACGAGCTTGCGCAGTGATTGCCATCCGCCTTCGCTCTTGAGGGTCAAGCGCTTGGGGATGCCCGAGCTGGCCAAGGCAAGCTCGGTCGCTTGGACCTTGCCTCGCTTCACCATCCTGACTCGCACACCGAAGCCGCCCAGCGAACCGGTCATCGACCAGTGATCGTCTACGAATCCGAAGCTCAGACCGAACTGGGCGGCGACTCGTCGCCAGGTCTCGAGCAGGGCTCGTTCCTGCTGGTGGCCGACGAACCACGTTGCTGCCGCGAGCAGCGCCACCACGATCACCCAAACCATGTCCAAGCCCGCAATGCCTCCGGGCAGCCATAGTAGCCCGCTCGCGCGGCGCTCGCTCAACCGCGCGAACTTCCGGGGCGAAATCAGCCTCGGCCCTCGAGCGATCGGGCATCGCAGAGACCGCGAGGCTTCTCCGACGGCGCTAGGCCGTCGTAGATTGCGCGCTCTCGCGCTTCTTCTTACGCGAGGGAAGCGAAGCGTTCGCTCGCGCCTCGAGTGGCTCGTCTACACTCCCCTCTTCGGCAGGAGCGCCGGATTTCGGCTCGGCTGGTGCAGCGCGCTCCGGCTCGGCCGACGATGACGACGTCTCAGCGCGCGGCCGACGTGGCGCTCGCGGCAGGGCGATCGCCTCCAGCTTGGCGCGGAGCTCGAAGTCGTTCTCCGCGTAAACGCGCGCGTACGCGAGCGCGCGTTGCGCCTGCTGCAGCAGCGCATTCTGACGCTCGAGCAGCGTCGCGTTGGCCTCCTCCAGCGCGGCTTGCTTGGCCGCGACGCCCTGGGCGGCCGCAGTGACCTGCCCTGCCAGCGCGGATAGCGCCGCGGCGTCGAGATCAGCGAACCGCACGTCGCTGAGCGCGGTGTCGAAAAGCTCGAGAAGCGCCTGAATCGGAGGGGAAATGACCGTCATGGCGCTGAACATACAACCAGTATCGGCACCGCGCCAGCCGAACCTTCGCCGCGCGCGTAAGCGCTCGATCTCGCCGGTTCCGAGCGCATTCGCATTGCCGCTCGCGCTGTCTCTCGGTTTCCGTGCTCAGCGTGCGCTCGACGTCGGACGTCAGCGCAGCGCTCGACGCTTCGCTGGTTTGCGATCACGCGTCGCGCGCATCGCCTCGCCACCGATCGTGGCGCGACGGCGCGCGCGGCTTTGTCACAGTTGACAGCGCTACGGCCAGGACTAGACGCTTCGACAGACGCAGGCCGTTTTGGCGAAACTCACGGAAGGAGAGAGCGATGTCCTATGTCGATGGCTTCGTAATTCCGGTTCCCGAGGGAAAACTCGAAGAGTACAAAAAGTTCGCTCGCCTCGCGTCCAGCATTTGGCGTGAGTACGGCGCGCTCGACTACCGCGAGTGGATCGCTGACGACGTGAAGCCCGGTAAGTTGACCTCGTTCCCCCAAAGCGTTCAGCTCACTCCGGACGAGACGGTGATCTTCTCCTACATCGTTTACAAGTCGCGAGCCCACCGCGACGAGGTGAACGAAAAAGTGATGAAGGATCCTCGAATGAAGACCGACGCGAGCACGTGGCCCTTCGACGGCAAGCGCATGATTTACGGCGGATTCAAGCCGCTTTTCGAGGAGTAAACGGTCCTTCCGAAGCCGGTGCCTCGCAGCTCGATGCTGGACCGGCCGACGGACTGTCAAGGCCTGCGCAGAGCAGCCGCACGGTAAGCAGGTTATCCCAGCGAAACTTGAGCGCTTCCGGGCGCTCTGAGCCGCTGCGTCTGTGGAGGCCTGTCCATGAATCGCCGTGCCCTGTCACTTTCCGTCGTTAGCGCCGTCCTTGCGATCCCGAGCGCCATAAGTTGCTCGAGTCCTGCTACCGACGACAGCGGTACGGGGGGCGCCCCCTCGAATGGCGGCGCCCCACCGACTAGTACCGGAGGCACCGTGTCTACCGGTGGCGCGCTCGTGACCGGTGGCAACTCGAGCACTGGCGGCAGCTCGAGCACTGGCGGCAGTTCGAGCACTGGCGGGACCTCGGTGACCGGTGGCAGCTCCAGCTCCGGCGGCACGCCGGGCAACATGGGTGGCTCGGCCGGTAATTCGATCACCGGGGGAACGAGCACGGGCGGAAGTGGCGGCGCGGCGAAGGGCGGTGCTGGCGGAGCCGCGAAAGGCGGCGCTGGCGGAGGCGCGCAAGGCGGCGCTGTGGGCGGCGGTGCAGCGGGCAAGGCCGGGTCCGGCGGCGCCAGCGGCGCGGGCGGGCAGGGCGTCGCGGGCGGCTTCGTTGGTGGTGGCGCGGCCGGCATGCCAGCGGTTCCGCCCCTGGACTGCGGCGCCAAAGGCACTGCGCTCGAAAGCCACGGGCCGCCAATGAACCGTTTGAACTACGTCATCGCGGGCGACGGCTACACCGAAGCGCAGCTGCAGCCGGACGGCACGATGGATCAACATCTCAAGGCGATGCTGGCCAAGCGCTTCAGCGATCCGATCGGTCAGCCCTACCTCAGGTACCGAAACTTCGTGAACATCTGCGTGCTCAGAATCCCCTCCACGGCCATCTGCGGCTCCAGCGTGTTCGGTTGCTGCGGCAACGATTCGAGCCGGCTTGCCAACTGCAACACCACCTCCGTGAACAACGCGATCCGCGACAACATCCCGGCAAGCTTCGAGATCGATTGGCGCTCGGTCATGCTGAACGGCTCGAGCTGGTGGAACTCGGGAGGCGCGCTGATGATGTTCTCCGGCGGCAACGCGGATGCTGGAGGCGCGGCGCTTCACGAGGGGGGCCACGGCCACAACCAGCTCGCCGACGAATACGGCAACTGTGAACAAGGGCGTGTCAGCAGCGAAGCAGCCTACGGCGTCAACGTGAGCCTTCAGAACGGCATGAGCGGCGGAAAGTGGGAGGGCTGGATTGGATACAACCAGACCCCCGGTACCGGCATGCAAGGCTTCTTCGGCTGCGACGGCGGGGGCACCTGGAGGTCCAGCAGTAACTCCATGATGAACAGCCTCTTTGGCAATAACCCGAACACCTCGTTCAACGCGGTGTCGCGCGAGAAGATCATCATGGACATTTGGCGCGCCGTCCAAACCCCATACGACTCGCTCACCCCGCCGGCGGGCGCGGTGATGAACCCCACCTCACTCACGGTCAACGTCATCGATCCCGCGGTCATCAGCGTGGATTGGACGCTCGACGGCGCCTTGATCGCGCGAAACGGCGGTCCAACGTACAACATCGGCGCCGCGAAGCTCGCCGCCGGCAGTCACACCGTAACCGCCAGAGCCTATGACAACGCCGGCACGGATCTCGTTCGGCAAGTGCCCGGCACGACCTTCTATCGTCAGTACTGGGGCTCCGGTCCCATGGGTCACTCGGACAAGACCGTGACCTGGACCGTCACCATCCCCTAGCTGAAACCACCGTTCATCTCAGGGAGCCACGACGAGCTTCCACCGCTGCTCGTCTCCGGCGCCTTCGCCTCGCTGTTCGACCGGCGCGGCGTTCGCGCTGGAGGCTTGGGCGACGGTCACGAACTTCCCGCTCTTCTTGTTCTTCAGCTTGAAGCGCCCGCCACCCAGGTCAATCGGCAGCCACGCCTGATTGTCGCCGTTGTGATCTTCCCACTGATCGAGCGCGACGCCATCCGCGGTCGACTCATCCGGAACGTCGAGAATCTTCTTGCTCTTGACGTTGGTGAGCCGAAAGTAGCCCGCTCCGTTGTAGTTCAAGCTCCAGGCCTGGCTGTCGCTGGCGGCTTCCGGGTTTTGAACGACCGCGGCGCCATTGTCGGCAGAGCCGCCCGCCACCTCGAGCGCCTTGCCGCTCTTCAGGTTGATGAACTTGAAGTTCTTGGTGGAGCCCGTGACGCTCCCGGCGCGCGCGTCGATCGTGAGCGTGTTGTTCCAGGTCATGCTCATCGAGGTCGCCGAAGGAAAGCTGATCGGCTGCCAAACGTACGCTGAATCGTTGACGCGACCGCTCCAAGCCCCCGCCCAGCGGTCGCCCAGATACAAGAACGCCGTACCAGCGCTGCCCTGAACCTGCAGCACGAACGTCGACTGCGAATAGTAGGTGTTGCCGTCGGCGACGTTGGTCATCGCGGACCAGCCACTGCCGAGCGACTTCGACGTCGCGTATTGCGCTTGGTTCGGCGACCAGCCCGTCGCCCCCGAGGTCAGCAGAAAATACACACCGTTTCGCTTGAACAGCGCCGGCGCTTCGCGGTGCCCACCCTTGAACAGCACCGCGACCAGGCGCTCGACGGCCAGGTAGTCGGCGGTCAGCTGATACAAGTTCAGATCGTAATTTTCGTTCGAAGCCGAGATGAAGTAGCCCTTGCCATCGTCATCCACGAACAGGTTGCAGTCGCGCGACATGTAGCCGGGCTTGTCGTGGTCGGTGACACCACTGTCGACCAGCGGGCGCGCGCTGCCGTGATAAGTGTAGTTGCCGGCCACGCTGCTCGAACTTGCGACGGCCGCGCGCGCGTCGCCGTAGTCCTTGCCATTCTCCCAATGCATCCACATCACGTACTTGCCCGTAGCGGCGTTGAAGACGACCTTCGGGCGCTCCACGTTGGCGGGATCCAAACCAGCGGCGCTCGTCTCGCGCAGCACGTGGTTCACGAACTCCCAGCGCACGAGGTCTTGCGAGCGGTAGGCCGACACCGCGTAGAACGTGCCGTCCGAATTTCGGTTCTCGCCGAACCAGTAATAGTAGCCGTCGACCAGCAGCACTCCGCCGCCGTGCGCCTGAATCGGGTTGCCTGCCGTATCGGCCCATTGCACGCCGTTGACGAGCGGCCAGGTGACGGGCGAAGCGCCGCCGACCCCACCGCTCGTCGCGCCGCCAGTGGTTGAACCGCTGCTCTTACCGCCACTGCCTCCGCTGATCGCGCCGCCCGCCGCTGACGCGCCGCCCGTACCGCCGTTACCCCCGCTCGATGCTCCCGACGCCGATGCGCCGGCCATGGCATTTCCACCGGCGTCCGCGCCAGCTGACGGCGTGCCCCCGCTGCTCGTGCCACCCGTTGTAACGCCACCACTCGAGTTACCGCCGCTGGTTGCGGCGCCGGCCGCGGTGCCGCCGTTCGATAAGGGTGCTCCGCCCGAGCCGCCACTCGACGACGGCGTAGCCGCGCCACCGCTTCCCATCGTGCTACTCCCTGAGCCACCCCCGCCACGAGCCGGATCAGGGCCACTTTGAGGCGACTGGCCGCTACAGCCGACCGCGAGCAACGCTGCACACACGGAGCCAAGAAGCCAAGATCGAAGTGGTCGCATCGCGTCGCCAGGCTGCGCGAACGCACGAAAACCCATTACCTGCTTCTATCACGCGCTGGACTCTCGGCCTGCAGGCGCGAGCGCTCGAATCGGGTGGTTCTCCAGAAGCACAATCAGCCGTGGCAGAACCTTGCACCGTGGCTGCGCCGTCGCTCGGTTAGCGCGGACTAGTTCCCACAGCACACCGTCTTCTCACCCGTAGGTGTGAGCTCGCCGCTCGGATAGGCGTTGGGCGGACAGCTCGTCGACTCGGGCGTGCCCGAAATTCTGGCCGACGCTGGCACGAACGGCAGAGCCCCGCATGAGTTGCCCTGCGTGCCGTCACCAAGCGGCGCCACGCTTCCGGTGCAGCCTGCGCCGCTGTAGGCCTGAATGACGCCACCCGTGCACTTGGAGATCCCAAAACCGCACTGACACTGAGTGCAGGCACGTGTGTCGCGAAGGCCGGTGTACCAGGAGCCATTGCTCGAGGC
>DASZQI010000041.1:0-16168 GCA_035549735.1 Polyangiaceae bacterium
GGATCTCCGCGAGCACTTCTCCTCGGAGCCGCGCCTCACCATGTGCGAGATCCCGAACAAGGAAGCGATCATCCAATCCATCAAGGACTTCCTCGGGAAGGGTCATTGAAATGAGCCAATTCGCGCTGAAGACGCGCCTGCCGCGCTACCTGCGTGTCGAACAGGAGCGGGTGGTCAAGGTGGCCGAGGAGTATGGCCTCGATTGCTTCCCGGTCATCTTCGAGATGACGACCTACGACCAGATGAACGAGCTCGCCTCGTTCGGCGGGTTCCCCACGCGCTACCCGCACTGGCGCTTCGGCATGGAATACGAGCGCTTGAGCAAGAGCTACGAGTACGGCCTCTCTAAGATTTACGAGATGGTCATCAACAACAATCCCTCGTTTGCCTACCTGCTCGAGGGCAACAGCTTGACCGACCAGAAGCTCGTGATGTGCCACGTGTTCGGGCACGTCGACTTCTTCAAGAACAACTTCGTGTTTCGCTCGACCGACCTCGACGCGGGCGATCCGGTCACCGATCCGCTGGCGCGCAGGGCGAGCGAGTACGATCCGAACCGCAAATGGATCGACAAGATGGCGAACCACGGCGCGGCGGTACGCCGCATCGTGGACCGCCACGGCGTGCACCGCGCCGAGGAGTTCATCGACATTTGCCTGTCGCTCGAGAACCTGATCGACCCCTGGTCGCGCTTCGTCGTGCGGCGCCGTGATGAGCGCGAAGAGGAAGAGCCGAAGGAAATCGAGGTTCCGCGCCTGCGTTCGAAAGACTACATGGAAGAGTTCATCAACCCTTCCGAATACATCGAGAAAGAGCGGCAGCGCCTGACCGAGGAGCGCGACAAGCAGAAGGGCAAGCACCCCGCGCAGCCCGAGCAGGACGTGCTGATGTTCCTGATCGAAAATGCGCCGCTCGAGCGCTGGGAACGCGCGATTTTGAGCATCATTCGCGACGAGGGCTACTACTTCGTCCCCCAGATGCAGACCAAGATCATGAACGAGGGCTGGGCTTCGTACTGGCACTCACGGCTGATGACCGAAGAGGTCTGCGACTGGAGCGAGATCGTCGACTACGCCGAGAACAACGCGGGCGTGATGGCGACCTCGGGCGGCCGCTTGAACCCGTACAAGCTCGGCGTCGAGCTGTTCCGCAGCATCGAGGAGCGCTGGAATCGCGGGCAATTCGGGCGCGAGTGGGAGGAGTGCGACGACCTCGACGTGAAGCGGAACTGGGACCTCCGGCTCGGTCTCGGCCGGCAGAAGATCTTCGAGGTGCGCTCGCTGTACACCGACGTGACCTTCATCGACGAGTTTTTGACCGAAGAGTTCGCGATCGAGCACGGCCTCTACACGTTCAATTGGTCGAACCGCAACGAGCGCTACGAGATCGAGTCGCGCGAATTTCGCGCCGTGAAGGAGAAGCTGCTCGCGCAGCTCACCAACTTCGGCAACCCCGTAATCAGCGTGGAAGACGCCAATTTCGAGAACCGCGGTGAACTCTTGCTGCGCCATGACCACCGCGGAGTGGACCTGCGCGGCGACTACGCCAAAGAAACGCTCGCCGCGCTGGTGCGCGTGTGGCGCCGCCCGGTGTGCCTGGCTACGTTGAGCGAAGGAAAACGCACGCTCCTCCGCTACGACGGCAAGGAGCACACCTCGCGCGCCGAAGCTCCGTAGCAGGACCCCGCGCCATGACGCGTTTCGCTCTCTGCCTGCTGGCCGCCGCCTGCGCCTCAGCCCCCCCGAAAGCCGCTGCCCCGACCCAAGCGGCTCCCCCGGCGGCCGCCGCTGCTCCCGCGCCTGCTCCGGCTCCCGCTGGTGCGAGCGCTGCCGCCGTCGCTGCGCCTCCCCCTCTCTCCACCGCCACCATCCCCCCACCCGCCTCCACTCCCTCGCCCGCTAACTCTCCCGCTCCCGCTGCCGCGGCCTCCACCGCCGCTGCTCCGTCCAAACCCGCCGACCCGCCCCCGGCTCCGACGCTCCCGGGCGGCCTGGCACGCGGCAACCCCACACCCGCCGATCGGGCGCTTTTTTCCGCGGATCAAGCCTACGACGCCGACGATCTGCCCCGCGCCAAATCCGAATTCCAGCGCGCCGCGCGTCTGGCGCCGAACGATCCCGCTCCGCGCGTTGGCCTGTGCCGAGTCGATCTCGCGCTGAGCGACGTCCCTACCGACTTCGCTGCGGCCCCGAAGAATCCCAAGATCCTCGCGCTCGCCAAGCGCCTGGACGAAATCCACGCGCGCTTTCCCGACTACGGTCCCGCACAGCTGGAACGTGGCCGCGTGCTGCTCATCCTCGGTCGCGCCGAGCCCGCGCTCGCCGCGCTCGGCGAAAGCGCCCAGCTTGCACCTCAGGATCCGGAGGCGCACTCGGCGCTCGGCGTGGCCCTGCTCGCGACCGGAAAACCTGCTGAGGCGCTGCCGCGCTTCTATCGCGCGGTCGAGCTCGATCCGAAAAGCGCGGATCGGCTGCGTAACTTGGGCACCGCGTACTTGTTGGTCGGCCAAGTCGCGGACGCGGTCGGTGCCTATCAACGCGCGGTGCAGCTCGCGCCTGAAGATCCACGCGCGCACAGCGATCTCGGCACCGCTCTTTTGGCTCAAAATGCCCCCGATCGTGCGCTTCCCGAACTGTCCCGCGCGGTCGAGCTCGACCCGAACCGGGCCACGTTTCGCTCGAATCTCGCCTACGCCGCGCTACTGGCCGGGGATCTCTCGCGCGCGATGGATCAAGCCAAGCAGGCCATCCGCTTGGACCAGAACCTGGGCTCGGGCTGGATTAATCTGGGCACGGCTCAGGCGCGCAAGGGTCAATACGACGACGCGGAGCGCTCGTTCCGCCGCGCGCTGGCCATCGATGCCACCGACCCTCGCGCCAAGGCGAACCTCGACGAGCTGATCGAGCTCCGCAAGAAGAACGCCGCGCACTGAAAGGTCGTTCGAGCGCGGCGACGGCCCGCTAGGTGCCACCCATTTCGGTCACGTAGCTTTCGATGGTCGAGAGCACTTCCGGCGGCACGGAGGTGAACTCCAGACCGACCGCGTCGGTGCCGCGCGTATTGCGCACCCATTTGGTGCGCGCGGTAAGCTCCACGATTTTTCCAGTAGCCGGCAGCGCGAAGCGGACCTTCACGATCTCGTCCGCTGCGCACGGCGTGCCGATCACGACCAACAAGCCGCCCACCGACACGTCTTCGCTGCGGCCGTCGATAGCTCGGTCGTTCGAGCGCAGAATGCGCACGGGGGTAACGTAGGGCGCGCGCGCAAAGCGCCGCCGTTGATCGGCTGGCAAGGCCGGCATCGCCGGAGCTGTGGCGGTCGGCGCGGGCGACGCCGCGGACCCGGCAGCGGTGAGGGGCGGAAGCTTGGGCAATTGCACCGAGGGTCGCGCGAGCGGCCGCGGCGGCCGCAGGCCGAGCAGCGACCCGCCGGGATCGGGCAACTGAATCTGCGAAAGCGCCTCGGCGAACGCAGCCATGGTCGGGTGACGCTCGGCCGGGTCGCGCGCCAGGGCGCGCTCGACGATCGAGGCGAGCTCGGCCGAGATCATGGGATTTTTCGCGCGGATCGGAGGCAGCGGTTGGGTCGCTGCCTTGAGCAACACCTCGCCGTAATTGCCCTCGAACGGCACCGAACCAGTCAAACACTCGTAAAGCGTTACGCCCACCGCATACACATCGACGCGCGCGTCGATGTCGGACTGACCGAGCATTTGCTCGGGCGCCATGTACTCGGGCGTGCCGAGCACCCCACCCTGCTGGGTTAGTTTGCGATCGTCACTAGCGATGCGAGCGATGCCGAAATCGATGATTTTGATGACTTCACGGCCGGTTTCGTCGCGTGCGACGAACAGGTTGCTCGGCTTGATGTCGCGGTGCAAAACGCCGTGCTTGTGCGCGGCCGCGAGCGTCTCACAGATTTGGCGCCCGAGCTGCACGGTTTCGAACGCGCCCACCCGCAACCGCACCGCCAGAATGCCCTGCAGGGTACGTCCCTCGAGCAGCTCCATCACCACGTAGGGGCCGAGGTCCGGCAGGTCGCCCGCATCCAGCACCTGGGCGACGCCCGGGTGTCGCACGCTGGCAATCGCCGCCGCCTCGCGTAGCAGGCGAAGCCGCGTTTCCTCGACGTTGAAATAGGCGTAGGTGAGGAGCTTCAACGCGACGCTGCGCTTGGTGTACAGGTGCTCGGCCTCGTACACGACCCCCGCCGCTCCACGCGCGATCTCGCGCTTCAAACGATAGCGGCGATCGACGACCGTGCCGACCGTGTGCAGCTCGTGGGTCAGAGCGGCCATTGGCCCCCGACGCTCAACCCAGCGAGCCGCGACCAGGCAGCAGTCATTACCAAAAAGCGTAGCGGGCCACGCGCAGGCGGACCAGACATGTTCGCAGTGCGTCGCCCGGGCGCGCTTCACCGCGGAGGTAGGGACCAATCCTACCCGCGCCGATTAGCGCGCAATTTCTCGGCGTTGCCAGCGCTACGGCGTGCCGACGCGCACACGCTCGGGCTGACGCTGCGGCGGGAGCGGGCCCCAACCCCGGCGCACGCGAATTTGTACGGGCTCGTGGCTGACCAGGCGTCCGGCAAAAGCCGGCGGCGCCTGTGGATCCGACGCGCCACCGATGCCCTGGAAACGACCATGAACCAAGTACAGCCCGGGGCGCCGTAAGGCACCCTGGGGGCACAGCTCGATCAAGCGACTGGTCGCGCTGATCCTGGCGCCGGGCCTCAGCATTCTCACGCTCGAGCGATCGGGCGAGCGATTGTCGGGCCCGGGCTCGCACGTGATCACGCCGTCGGGACCCGAGATTTCGAAGCTGACCAATTCGCGCCGAAAGAAGACTCGCTCCGGCTTCTTGCCGCGGTTGACCAGTGACACGCTGATGGTGGCATCACGCTCGGTCGGAGCGTCGGAGCCACGTGTGAGCAGCAGGCCGAGCGGCTCCGGATCCGGTGGCGCAGGCCGCGGCGCGTACTCCGAGCCGAGCGAGACGCTTTGAGCGATCAGCTGCTTGATGCCGTCCGCATCCGAGTGCGGAGGTGCCCCCTCTGCGGGCGCGTCGTGAACCGGCTCGGGCGTCGCAGCTGCGAGCGCGCCTTCCTGCACCACGCGCCGCACGAGAAAGGGTGCGGACTGCTCGAGTACGACCTGCTCGCGCTTGCCCTTCTTCCAGACGGTCTTGGTCTTCTCCGCCCAGCCGAGCCGCGCCACGACCGAAGCGCCGGGAACCAAGGGCGACTTGCCGGTAATCGACAAGCAATAGAGCCGTGGATCGAAGGAATCGACCAGACCTTCACCCGGTTCGAGCAGGGTGCTGAGCGTCGGATCCTCTTCGTTCGGCGAGAGGCCTTTCGGCAGCGCGCACGTCACTGGCTTCGGCTCGCGCACGGGCTTGGCTTTTTTGCCCGGCTCGGGTTCGGGCTTTGGGGGAGTGATGGTGAGCGAGAGCGTACGCAAATCAGGCACCACTCGAATCGGCTCGGTGCCGCGATTGACGATCGCGAGCAGCCAGGGTGCGTCCGGGCCCTGATCGACCAACGAGAGACGGGCTCCGAGGCGCGCCCGCTCATCCGGCGCCTGAGCGGTTCGATCCACGGCCTCGCGTACCAGCTTGGGTTCGTAGTGGGGGCCGGATTCCGCCGTTTCCGGGGTCGCGGTGCCGGCCGGTGCGGCCGAGGACGACGCCGCCGCAGATTTCTTCGCGCCGGCCTCGGCATCCTTCACGCTCTCGGGAGTCGAGCCTTCAGCCGAGCTCGAAGCCGCGGTCTGAGCGCTGGCGTCGCCCGCCGTGCTCACCGAACCACGCGCCGAACCCGCGCACGCGTTGAGCAAGACCGCCGCAGCCACGAGCAGAGCCGAGCTCGACCGACTCGAGGGCGTTGCGATGAGAGAGCGCTGACTGGAGCTGCGTTCCGACACCCGGCTGTTTTAGTGCCGCATGCCGCAAGTAACAAGCGCAGGCCAAAGTGCAGCATTTCCCCCTTCCCCCAGCGCCTGTCGGCCTTCTACCCTGAAACGGCAGTGCAAGGCCTCTATCCGATTGTAGACATCGACGCCCTGGCAAAAAAGGGCGTCGCGCCCCTCGCGTTTGCAGAACGGGTGCTGGCAGCGCGCCCGGCGCTGCTGCAACTGCGTGCCAAGCACGAGAGCTCACGCGACGTGCTCGCACTGCTCGAGCAGTTGAAGCCGCTCTGCGAACGCGCGGGGACGCTGCTGTTCGCCAACGACCGCGCGGATCTGGCCGCGCTCGCGCGGGCGGACGGCGTTCACGTGGGGCAGGACGACCTGCCCATCGAAGCGGTGCGGCGGCTGTTCCCCGCGCTCAAAGTGGGCGTTTCGACGCACGACATGGCGCAGCTCGAGCGCGCAGTCGGCGAACGCCCGGACTACGTCGCTTTCGGACCGGTCTTCGCGACCGAGTCCAAGCTGCGCCCGGACCCGGTCGTCGGCCTTGCTGGCCTGGCCCTGGCCGCCAAGCGTGCGGAAGCCGCGGGCGTGCCGCTGGTGGCAATCGGCGGCATCACGCTCGCGCACGCGTCGGCACTTTCCGAGCTCAACGTGCTGGCCGCGGTCATCGGCGCGCTGGTCTCGGATTCGCTCCAGCAAGCCGAATACACTGCCCTGGCTTTTCAACGCGCGCTGGTAGCCGGACCGCCGACGCTGATGCCGTCCAGCGAGTGAAGGCTCAAATCTGGCGGAGGCGCTGGATCATCGCCTCCAGCGCGAGCGCGGACTGCACGTTGCGCTCGATATCGGAGATCGTCTCGAGCACCGCAGCGTGCCGGCGCGCCGCGCGCTCGGCTTGCTCCGGCTCGGCGCGCACCGCTTGCTTGGCTTTCGCCGCCAAAGCCTGAGCGAAGAAGCCGAGCTGCCCTTTCAGGGTGTCGCGGTCCCCTTTTTGTGCTTCGGCGAAGCGCACTCCCGGCGCCAGATCCCGCGCGACGAGCGCTGCCTCCACCTGATTCGCGAACTCTTGCCGCTCGCGCAGCGAGTCTTCCTGCGCAAGCGAGAGCGCTTGCGCGGCGCTACCTTCGGCGAACGGAGCCACGTCGGGGGAGAGCTCGCGCTCGCGCAAAATGCGCGCGAGCACCGCTTCGGGTAGCGGCCCGAAACGCACGGGCAGCGTGCGCGAACGAATCGTATCGAGCAGCCGGTTCGGACGGCTGGTGATCAGCACGAAATGCGTGCGCGGCGGCGGCTCTTCCAGCGTCTTGAGCAGTGAATTGGCCGCTTGCAGAGTGATCTCGTCCGCGTCGTCGATCACGAACACGAGCGCGCGCCCTTCGTGGGGCGAAAAGCCGATTCGGGTCAGAACCACTTTGCGAATCTGCTCGACGCCAATGCCGCCCGCCTCGGCCTGCCCGGTGACGCTGCGATACAAGCCGCGCGCGACCCAGACCACGTCCGGGTGAATTGGCACACGCGGCTCGTCCTCCGACAGCGTGAGCGCTCGCCGGCAGGCCGAGCAGCTCTCGCAACCCAGGCCGCCCTGCTCGCACACCAAGGCCCGCGCAAAGCGCTGCGCGGTCATCATCTTACCGACTCCGGCCGGTCCCTCGAAGCGGTAAGCGTGATGGACATGCCCGCTCTCGAGCGCCCGCTTCAGGGTCTGAATCGCGGGGTCTTGGCCCCAAATCTGGTCGAAGCTCATGGGCGGTCGCCTTCCCGGCTCGGGCAATCGTGATAGTAATGCCCCTCGGCCATGCCGGCGTCACCTGTCATCGATCTTCTTCGCCCCGAGCTCAGCGAGATGAGCCCGTATACGCCGCACCCCGGGGCTTATCCGGTGCGCCTCGACGCCAATGAGGCTCCCCCCTTGCTCTCGGCCGCGGCGCGCGCCCGGCTCGCCGAGGTGGCGGCCGAGGTGGACTGGGAGCGTTATCCTGACGCCGGGGCCGAGGCGCTGCGCAGCGCACTGGCCGCTCGATCCGGGGTGGCCCCGGAAGAGGTGTTGGTCGGCGTGGGCAGCGACGAGATCATCACCATGCTGCTCACGGCGTTCGCCCAGCCGCGCGAACGCTCGCAGGCACCCGTGCTGCTCACCACCACCCCGACCTTCGTGATGTACGCGATGGGCGCGAAGATCCGCGGGCAACGGGTGCTCGAAATTCCGCTCGACGCGAACTGGGATTTGCCGCTGACCAGCCTCTCCGCGGCCGTGCGGGTCGCCGAGCCGAGCTTGGTGTTTCTGGCAAGCCCCAACAACCCCACCGGCAACAAATATTCGCTCGAACGCCTGGTCGAGCTCATCACCGCCCTGCCACGCTCGCTGATCGTGGTGGACGAAGCGTACATCGACTACTCCGACCAAAACCAACTCGAGCTCTATCGTCGCTTCGAAAACGTGGTGATTCTGCGCACGCTGTCTAAAATCGGCTTCGCCGCGCTCAGGCTCGGCTGGCTAATCGCGCGACCAGAGCTGATCCGCGAAATCGACAAGGTGCGCCAACCGTACAATCTGTCGACCCTCACGCAACGGATGGGCGCGCTTGCCGTCAGCGAGCTGTCGTCCGAAATCGCCGATACCGTGAGCTACGTGGTGAAGGAGCGCCGCCGCGTCAGCGCCGCGCTGTCCGAACTTTCGAGGGTAGAGGTCACCGAAAGCCAGGCCAATTTCTTGTGGGTTCGCAGCGAGCGCCCCGCTAGCGAAGTGTTCGAGGGTCTCAAAGAACGCGGCGTTCTGGTCCGCAGCTTTCACGCGCGCGGCGGGCGGCTCGCGCACCAGCTGCGCGTCACCATCGGCACCAGCGCCGAAAATGATGCGTTTTTGGCGGCGTTCCGCGCGCTGGTCTGAAACTCGATGCGAAGATCCCTCGGGCGCGTTCTGCTGCTGCTCTCGGCCGCGCCGCTCGCGGCCTGCTCGTTCGGCGCGGGCACCGTAACGCGCGTGGCCGACTACCGCGAGTTCGAGGGGCGCGCCATCTCGAGCGAAGCCTACGGCGACTACGCGCGCGGCGCGCTGCTCGAAGCCGCGGGCGACGATCGCAGGGCGCTTTCGGCCTATCAGGCGGCGCTCTCGGAAGATCCCGGCGCTCCAGAGATTCACGCGCGGCTCGGCGCGGTCCGCTGTCGCCTTTCACGCTCCGCCAAGGACATGCTCGGGCTCGCGGCCACGCGCAGCCTGCAACGTGCGCTCGAGCTCGACCCCGAGTCGAGCACGGCCTGGGCCGAGACCTCGCACTGCGAGGCCCGCCGCGGAAGGCCGCGCGAGGCGTACGAAGCGGCACAGCGCGTGGCCGAGTTCGATCCACTGCCGATCGCCTCGACGCTACTGGTGAGCGCGCGAGCGGAAGCGGCCGGTGATGTCGCTCATGCTCGGGTTTGGCTCGACGAGTTGGTCGTGCGCGAGCCGCAATCGCGCGAGGCTTGGAGCGCGCTTCTGGCCTTCGCAGCTCGTCAGCGCGATGCCGGTCGCGCGCTGCGCGCCCGCGCTGCGCTGAAAGGGCTCGGCGCGGTCCTCCCGGCCCGCCCCGATGAAGCGCTCAAAATGGCGCTATCCACGACCGATCTGCCCGCTGCGCGCTCTGCCGCCACGCGCTTGCGTCTAGCGCCCGGGGCGCTTGCCGCGGAGCTCGCCGAGCGCGGCTCGAGCCAGGCTGCGGCCGAGCAAGCCGCGCTGGTGCTGAGCGCGGATCCCGACGACGCGAACGCTTGGATCGCGAACACGGTCGCGGCCGACCTCGGTCGTAACCTCGACGAGCTTGCGCGTGCGCTGGCGGCGGTCCCCGAGTCGCCCTCGGCGCTGAGCCCCACCGCGGTGAGGCTCTACGCGGCGCTGCTCGAGCGCCTGGTCGGCCCCGAGGCGCGCGCCGCGTGGCTCGCCGCGCAACCGCGCTGAGGCGCGCTCAATCCTTGGTGACGATGCCGAGCGTGGTCGCGCCGGCGCCCTTCACGATGTCCATGAAGCGAATCGCGTCGCCGTACGGCGCTTCGTCCTCGATCTTGAAGAACACGACCTTTTGACTCTTGAATTTCAGGCGCTCGGACACCTTGCCGGCCAGGGCGTCCGGGGCGACCGACTCGGTGTTTACCGAAAGCTCACCTTGCGCGGTGTACTCCACCACGATCGGCACGGCGTTCGGGTCAGGCGGCGTGTTGGTCTCGTCCTTCTTCGGCACGTTGGCCGTGAGCTCTTTCAGCATGGACGGCACGAGCACCATGAAAATGATCAAGAGCACCAGCACTACGTCGATCAGCGGAGTGACGTTGATGTCCGATTTCGCGCCCTTTTTCGAGCCTACGTCCATCGCCATCGCGGTTACTCCTTGACCTTCCAGAGTCGCGTCGACGCGCTCATTGGGTCTTCTCCTTGATGTCGTCGGTGCCGAGCATCACGTCCGAGAAGCCCGCTTGGCTGACCGCTTCCATCACTTCGCGCACCGCGCCGTAGCTCGCGCGGTTGTCGCCCTTGATGAAGGCGGTCTTTTCCGGGTGCTTGCGCCGCTCTTCCTCGATCATGCGCGTGACGTCCTTCGGGGTGGTCGTCGGTTTACCGGAGACGTAAACGCGCTTTTCCTTGGTGACCGAGATGATGATGTCCTTGCCATCGTCCGGCTTCCGATCGTGATTCGCGGTCTTCGGAAGCGTCACCGGTACACCGCCCGCGATCATCGGCGTCACCACCATGAAGATGATGAGCAGCACCAGCACCACGTCGACCAGCGGGGTGACGTTGATGTCGGACTTCACCTGGCCGGCCTCACGGCGCGGTGTTTCGCGCAGCTTGTGGCGGGCTCGACGAAGGCTGTAGGGGACTTTAATCACGGCGTCACGCTTGATTGACGGTGCGAGCCTCGCGCAGCATCTTGTCGAGCACTTCGCCGGCGGTCTCGTCCACGTCGATGGTGATCGCGTCGACCCGGCCGGTGAAGTAGTTGTAGAACCACACCGAGACGATCGCGACCGCGAGGCCGACCGCGGTGGTCAGCAGAGCCTCGGAAATACCGGCCGAAACCGTGGCCAAACCGCCGCCGCCGCCCTTGGACGGATCGGCCATGTTCTGGAAGGCGGTGATGATGCCGAACACCGTGCCGAACAAGCCGACGAACGGCGCCGACGAGGAGATCGTGGCAAGCGTCGAGAGCCCCTGCTTCATGTTGGCGATCTCGCGCACCTTGACGCGCTCCATCGAGCGGCTGACGCCGTCCACCAAGAGCTCGAGCTCCGCCGGGTCCTGAGCACGCGGCCCGAGCCCCTGAATACCGAGCACGAATTCGCGCAGACCGCTGCCGATCACCCGAGCGATCGGGCTAGCCGTCAGCTTCTCCTCCAGACCCACGGCGCCGCCGAAGGTCGGGCCGCCCTGGCGGCTGATCTGCTGGTGCAGCGCCCCGATATAGAGCACCGATTGGCTGCGCCCCTTACGGAACGTCAGGAAGCGCTCTACCGCTACGCCAATCGCGTAAACGGACATGATGACGAGGATGATGACCACGACCTTGGCCACCGTCCCCATCTGGGACCACATATGCGTCAGTGAAAAATCCATCGTATTCAGTCCTAAATCAGGAGACCGCGAGACTCGATCACGTTTGATGTTGGTAGCGAAGGCGGTAGCAGAACGGGATTGGCTTGCCGTCCGCGCTCATCGGTTTATAGCGCCAGGTCCGAATCTTCGACGCCAAGAGCCCGTCCACCTTCGGATCCATGCCCTTGATGATCGAAACGTTCGAAACCCCGCCGGTAGCGTTGACGCAAATCTGCAACATGGCCCACAGGCGCAAGCCGGGAGTGGCTGCGAACGCGGGCGGCAGCACTAGCTTGTAGGGCGGTACCGCGGGATTGATCGCCAGCTGACCTTGGCCCATGGCCGGAGAAATGAACTTCGGCGGATCCGGCTTGGGCGGAGGCGGCGGCTCGGGCGCAGCTGGCTGCGGCGGACCATCACCGACACCGCCGACCACGCCCCCCGCGACTCCGTTGTCGACGCCGCCCTTCACGCCGTCGTCCTCGTTCTCGTCGCGCTGCTTTTCTTTGGGCTGCACGATCTCGTTCGGTTTCGGCTGCACCACCTCGCGCACCACGTGCTTGGTCTCCTCGCTGCGCTTCTTCTTCGCGGCGGGGGGCGGCGGGGGTGGCGGTGCGTTGGCGAGAAACGTGACCGTCACGGTCGGAGGTGACAGCTCTTCCACGTGCCAGAAGGAGTACACGACGCCGCCGACCAGCAGCGCGCCGTGGACCGCAAGCGAAGCCGTGATCAGCAAGCGACGCTTCAGCGTCGGCTTGGCTTTGTCCTGCGTGAGGAATGCCTCGAACGCCATCGCCCTACTCGCCCTTCTTGGCCGAAGCTTCGCTCGACCCGGCTCCGCCGTCCGCTTTCGGAACGGGTTTGCCCATCACGACCAGAGATTTGTCACGCCACTCCAGCGCCTTGTCGACACATTTCTGCCAATCGTCGGGGCTGTTGAAGTAAGCGACCGCCTTTTGGCGGTAGACCAAATTGAGATAAGTCATCGCCTCGGCGTACTTGGGGCGAATCGCAACCGCTTTCTCTAGATATTGAATGGAGCGGTCTGCGAGCGCAATCCGTTCTTGGCCGACGATGTCGCCGGGGGCGAACTCGGGTGGCGGCTTCTTGGTCTTCTTTCGAGCGTTCGGATCGACACGCGGATCGAACTCGGTCTTGTCGTTGCCGCCACCTTTTTGCTGAAGCAGCTGCCAGATGAAAACCGCCGGCGTGTATTGCGCTTCGGCGTCGTTCGCCAGCAAATCCGCCTTTTTCGCGTACCACTCGAGCGCCTCTTTCGTGTGGTCTGGCCACTTCGAATAGACCTGCACCAGGCTGTTGATCGCTTCCTGGTCGCGCGGATCCTTCTGGTAACGGGCCAGGTACATGCTCGACAGAGCCTCGAAGCGATCGGCCTCGAACAGCGTCTGCACGTAGAGCGAGGGGGCGCGTTTGTCACTCGGCTGCAGCTTCTGCAGTTTCTGAAAAGCCTCGAGCGCGCACTTTACGGCCGCCTCGTTCTCGGGGGTTTTCGCGCCCGGAGTGAGCATTTGCCGGCAGGTGTAGCCCTTGTTCAGCCACAGCTGCGGCAGCTCGGGCGCGTACTCTTCCGCCTCTTTGAAGCGCGCCACGGCATCGGCGTAGTTACCCTGCCGATACAGTTCGTTGCCTTGCTTTACCAGACGTCGGCCGCGCACCTCGCCGCAGCCGACGCTGCCCCCCGCTGCCACGAATACGAGAATCGTTAAACTGCGACGGATCGAAGCACGCATTGGGAGCATGGTGACAACTCGCTCACGGAGCGGGAGCAGGTGCGGGAGCAGGGCCCGGAGCCGGAGCCGGAGCCGCGGGATCCTCCGGAGGCATCTCGCCTTCAGGCGCAGGAGTGCCTTCGGGCGCGGGAGCGGGTTCCGGAGCGGGAGCGGCCTCGACGGGCGGCGGCGCGGCGGCAGGTGGTGGCGCCGCCGGCGCAGGCGCTGCTGCCGGCGGATTGCTGCTCTGATAGGCCTTCGGAACTGCCGGCCAGCGGTAGTCGAAGCCGACGCGGATGCGGAAGGGATCCGTGCGGGTGAGCGGCAAGCCGTAGTCGCGGCCATCCTGCACGCCCTGCGTCAGCGTGGTGCGGAGACCGAACGCATTCAGCACCTCGGCGAACACGCTCGCGTCTTGCTTGATGAACGGCTCGAGCAACGCGCGAACCTGGATGTTGATGATCTGGCGGTCCGGCAAGCGAATGGCGCGATCGTCAGCCGGATCGTTGAGGTTGTTGCCCGGGTCGATGCCGGTACCAGCGCGGTAGGTCTGGTAGGTACCGGTCCCCGCGTTGTAATAAAGATGCTGGGCGGGCGTGCCCGAGATGTACTGATAACGGAAGCCGGTCGAGAGCCACGGCGTCCACTGATACACACCGGTGACCTTGATCTCGTGACGATGGTCGTCCGCGAGCGGTCCGTCCAGATACCGATCCATGGCCGGGATGGTGCCCCAGAAGTTGTTGAAGCCGTCGAGCACGGTGCCGTTGAGGAAGCCGAGCGTATACGACGCGTTCACCAGCAGGTTGCCCTCGGTCTTCGACAGACCCAAGGTGGCGCCGAAATACTCGCGGTAGGCGCCGTCGGGGGTGCGCAAGTCGAAGATCGTCTCGTTCTGACCGTTGCGATAGCCGACCACCGCGGTGCCCGAGCTGTTCCAGACGCGGTTCGTCTCCACGTCCTCGAACTGGTGAGCGAAGCGACGATAGATGAAGTCGAGGCTGGCTGCGGTGCCCGGCGAGGTCTCCTGAGACGCGCCGAGCGTGACCTCGTAAGTGCGCGGCGTCCGGAGGTCCGAAGCCACGGTGTTCTTGGAGGCACCGCCGCTGTACTGGCAGTCGAGGTCGTACTGCTGAGTCGACGGGTTCCAGTTGCAGCGCTGAGTCACCTGCGAACCGATCGCGTGGCGACCGATCAGCGACATGTCGACATCGACGTACATGCTGCCGCTGGTACGGAGCACCGTGCGACCGTCCCCGCTGACGTCCCAAACCAAGGACAGCGACGGCGTCCAGGCGTTCAGCGTAATCGGGTACACGTTGCGGCTGTTCGTGCCGTGCGCATACACGTACGAGAGCGCGGGCGTAGCGGTGAAGCGCTTACTGAAAGCCCAAGTGTCGCTGAGGGTGGCGATGTTCTTGGTGCTGTTCACCGTGCCCGAGAAGTAGCCGTACTGCGCCGGCTCCAAACGCGGGTCGTTGGCATAGAACTCGGTGCGACGCAGCGGAATCGTGCCCACGAGCTCGATCGCCGCGTTGCCGGTCTCCGACGTCTTCTGCTCGTCGCGCTCGAGGTAAACCGTGTCGCGCAAACGAACGTTGTGCGTTCCAAAGTTCTTCGTGCTCGCGAACCACTCGAGGGTGTTGATGAACTGCAAACTCTGCAGGTTCTGCTTGTCGTGCTTGGGGGCGTTGTCGAACTCGAGTGTCTCCGGGATGGTCTGCTTGACGTTCGGCACGTCGTAACATCCTGGCGGATCGTTACGGCAATTCGACGGATAGATGTCCTGCAGGAACTGGATGTAGCCAGCCTGGCTGCGGAACAACAGATCGTCGGTGAGCACGCGCTCGTAGGTCAAACCGGCGAAGTAACGCTGCGCCTGGCGGTCGGCCTGAGCCTCGTCCGAGATGCCCGCGGCGCGGCGATTGTTGCGCTGATAGGGCCAATCACCGTTGAACAAAACCTCGATCTTGTCGCGGGACGTGGCTTGCCAGCGGGTCTTCAGCGTGACCTTCGGGATGATGTTGATGAACGGCGCGCTCTCCGGAAGGATGCGCAGCGCGTCTCGCTCCTGCGGCTCGCGGATGAAGTGCCCCTCCACGTTCAAGTGGTACCAGAGCTTATCCTTGATGATGGGACCGGAGATGGTCGGGTTGATCACCAGACGATCTTGGCCGGTGGAGGGCTCCCCCTCTTCGGTGAACAAGCGGGTCCGGCTCGAGTCGTAAACCGAGGTGAACTCGAACTGAAACTGGTTGGAGCCAGAGCGCGTCACCAAGTTCTCGACGCCGCCGGAGGCAGTCGGCGCGTCGGCGCCGTAGGCCGCGGTCTGAATCTCGAACGCAGCGGACGAGCGCAGCGACGGGAACTGCTCCTTGATCTCGAAGCCGTCCTGCATGAACAGCGTTTGACGCTGACCACCACCGCGAACGCGGCGGTTGATGGTGCCTGGCGTCATGTCGATGATGTCGCGAAACTGATTGATCGGGTCGTTGAACGGCGTCGCCTCGACCAAGCGCAGCTGGTAGGTCTCCTTGACGCTCGCTTTGCTGGTACTGACCACCGACGGTTTGTCGACGATGGTGAGCGTTTCCTCCGCGCCCTGCGCCTCCATGAAGAAATTCAGCTCCACCGCCGACGTGATACCGACCGGTACGGCGTCCTGAACCACGGTCGCCATCGACGGGGCCGAGGCGGTAACTTTGTAGTTACCGGGGCTCAGGCCGAGGATGGTGAAGTAGCCCTCTTCGTTGGTGGTGGCGGTCTTCACGCCAATCTGCACGTCCGACTCGGCCTTGATGGAAACGCCCCGCAGAGGATTTCCAGACTGATCGGTCACCGTGCCCACGATCGAGCCTGCCGCACCGCTCTGCGCAAAGACCGGAGACTCCAGCACGAAGGCCAAAGCCACCGTGATTAGCAGCAGGAACCATCGGAAACGCATCTCTCTCTCCTAATTACTAACC
>DASZQI010000042.1:0-35743 GCA_035549735.1 Polyangiaceae bacterium
GCTCGAGTTGGCACGACACCGAGTACGGCGCGCTCGCCCGCCTCTTCGAACACCGCGCTCTGATCGAGCGAATTCAGGTCGATCACCGAGCCGGCGGCCTCTGTTTTGGTCTTGGCGAAACCAACGGCCACGTGGTCCGGGCTCAGATTGAGAAAGTAGGGTTCGACGCTGCGCTCGACGCTCGGCGCAAGCTTCGCGGCTGGCACCAGGAGTGTGCAGCCTGGGGCGTGCGCGGGAAGCAGCGCGCTGGTCGGCGCGCTCGCGATCGCAGCCGGCGCGGCAGAGGGACCGCTGGATAGGGCCGAAAGCGCGAGCGCGAGGCCGAGCGCGAGGCCGGCGCAGGCGAGCGACAAGAGCCACAACGCGGCGCGCTCTCTGCTGTGCTTTGCGGTCCGAGCCGGAGTTGCAGCCGCGGCTTTGGCGTCGACGGCGGACGCGCTCTTGGGTGCTGGTGCTGCACCCCTGGCCGCGCCGCGCACGCCGGAGCGCGCTTCGATCTCGTGCAGCGTGTCCGGGCGCGAGCTCAGCGTCTCTCTCTTCACCGCGTGCGGAGCATCGAGGCCGGAGGCCAGCGTTGCCGCGCTGTCGCGCTGGCCACCCACGAATACGCTAGGAATCGGCGTAGCTATCGCGGCGCCCGCGCTGCGCGCTGGCCGCGCTTCCGGTTTCACGAGCTGCGGCACCGGGCGTGGGGGTGGCGGCACGGCGCCAGGTGGCCGCAGTGTGTTGCTCGGCGAGACCGATTGCGCTTCGTCACCGAGAGTGGGCAGTGGTTCGCGCGCGGTGCCCGGGTCGGGTGGCACGCGCGCGGCTTCCTCGTTGGGGCGTTGTGACGGTGGACGCTGGGCTTGAGGATCGCGTTTCGGTTTTTTCAGTGGGCGACGCGCAATGGGCTGCAGTGCGCTGGCAAGCTCGGCAACGCGTGTCGCCTGTATCCATTCGGTCCAGGTGGTGCTCCACACCCAGGTCGAAGCGGGCAACGTCTGGCTCAACAAGCGCGTGCGCAAGTCGGACAGCGTGCCCTGCTCTTCGGTGCCGGTTGGCGTGAGCCAGTGCCAGCGTGGCTCTTGGGGCTGCTCCACCGCGGTGTTCCTTCGACCGGGTTCCGATTATGCCCCTCGCGGGGGCGAGATACAGAGCCAAGAGTCTTGGCGCCGCTCGACGCGCGCTAGGCACGGGGCAATGGCCCCCGACCTTCGGCTTTGGCTCCAGTGCGCGCCAGGGCCAGGACGGCCTGCACTTGGACGCCTTTTTCGGCGAGAGCGAGAATGCAGGCCTCCGCCGTGGCGCCAGTGGTTACTACGTCGTCAACCAGCACCACGCGGCCCTCTTTCACGGCGCGCACCTGAAATGCGTTTCGCACATTGGTGGCGCGTTCCGCGCGGCCGAGCGCCGCTTGGTGGCCGGTGTCGCGCGCGCGCTGCAGCAGGCGGGTGGTGAGTGGCCTGCGCGTGGCACGTGCGAGCTCACGTGCGAGCAGCGCCGACTGATTGAAGCCGCGCTCGACGAGCCGCTCGAAGTGCAGCGGCACAGGTACCCAAAGCGTGTCCGAGTTCGACGGGAGCTTCTGCGCGACGGGGAGCAACAGCCGTGCGAGCGGTCCGGCGAGCTCGGGTCGCGGTTCGTACTTGAAGCGCGTGATGGCGCGGGCCAGCGCACCGCCATAGACCCCAGCGACCGCGAGGGGCACGCCGCAAATTAGTCCTGCGTCCGGGAGCGCCTCGGGGACGCCGCATGCGCTACACCAATCACCCGCGCTGACGTCGTTGCAGCCTGGGCAGCGGCGCGGCGCGACCGCGTCGAGCAGCACTTCGATCAGTTTTTTCATCGCGACCCGGGTCGGTCGCCTCGAGGTTCGAGTTGCGCGCCGCGCGCTCGCGAAAACCCGCTATTCCCCGAGCAATTTGCTCATCGAGGCTTCGTCCGCGGGGGTGAACGGCAGCTGATCGAACTCGGCGCTGGTGGCCCAGCGGAAATCGTTCACGTTCACCGGGCTCGGCTCGCCCTCCAGCAACTGACACTCGTACAGGTACAAATCCACCACGTAGCGCTCGTACGGATGGCTCACGAAGCTCACCAGCTTGCCGGGCTCTACGCCGACGCCGATGCGGTGCAGCACCTCGCGGCGAAGCGCGTCACGATCGCCCTCGCCGTCTTCCACGCGCCCACCCGGAAACTCCCACAGCAGCGGTAGCACTGCCGTGGGTCGTCGCTGGGTGATGAGGTACCGCCCGCCGCGCTCGATGATGGCGGCGACCACCCGGATCGTGCGCAAAGAGGCCAAGTGCAGCCGGCCTCAGAAGTCGACGCGGAACAGCTGCTGGCCCATTAGTAGGATGTCTCCGTTCACGACGGAGCGCTCACTGCGCAGGCGAACGAAAGTGCCGTTCGAGCTACCGATGTCGGTGAGATAGACGCGGCCGTCGGCGCCCTTGGCGACGCGGCAATGCAGCCCGGAGACATAGCCATCTTCCGAGAACAAGATGTCGCCGCGCTCACGGCCGCAATGCACGCCCCGCTCCGGAATCGGGAACGAGTTGCCGGTGGTGTCGCGGCCGATCACGAGCGCCAGGCGGCCGATGTAACCCTTGGCCGGGCTGCCGAAGCGCTCGACGCCGTCCGGTGAGCGGCCGAGCGGCTTCAGCTCTTCGAAACGGATGATTTCCTGTCCAATTCGGAAGGAATCCCCGAACTCGAGCAGTTGAGGCTCGTTCGGACGCAGCTTGAGGTAAACGCCATTGAGCGAACCTTCGTCGCGGATCGAAACCTGGCCGTTGCGGCGCGCGAAGGTAGCGTGGCGCGGAGATAGGTAACTATCCCCGGCGAAGATGCCGCCCGTGTCGCGCCCCACCGTGACCGAGGGAGCGTCCGGCAAGCGATGGTTGCCGGCTTCGGAACCATCGGCGCGCAGCGCAGTGAGCCCCAGGCTCGGACCGGCCCCACCGGCCGCTGGGGGGCCCGAAGGAGACTGGGCCGGAGCGACCGCTGGCGGCGCGGCAGAGAGCGCGCTCAGGTTGTAGCCGCACGAGGCGCAGAAGCGATTGCCGGCAACGTTGCTGTGTCCGCACTGAGGGCACGGCACCATGTTCGCGCCGGCGGTGGCCGCAGGCGCTGCGGCAGCGGTGGCCGCGGCAGCGGGGCGCGGAGCTTGTGCGGGCGCCGCGGCCGCTGCGGGCGGCGCAGCAGCGGGCGCCGCCCCGGGCGGGGGCTGCACCAGAGCTGTCGCCCCCAACGGCGATTGCGAAGGCCTCTGCGCGCCGGCGGGAGACTGCGCCGCGACTCCGCGCGACGGAGTCTGCGGAGCGAACGGCTTAGCCGCTGCCCCCCGCGGCAGCTCGGCACCACAGCCGAGGCAGAACTTGTAGTGATCCTGATTCTCCTTGCCGCACTTGGAACACGTGATCACGATTGGCCTCCCTGGGCCTGCCGGGTGAAGGGCGCCGGACTCGCTGCGGTCGAAAACCCTCGCAACCGCGCGATTATCCACGCCCGAAAACTGTGGTCAAGGACTCGGGCGACGCTCGCTCCGCCGCCGGCAAGGTCGCGCGACCTGGCGGCTTGTCGGCCGCTTCGGGGTCGGCGGGCTCGGCTCTCCGAATCATGCGGAAAGCAGGGCGAGAGCTTCGCGTAGGAGGGTGCTCAGGGGCTCAGAGCCAACCCGTGGGCCGAGCGTCTGAACGGCCCGTTCGGCCTCGGCCGGGCGGTAACCCATATTCGTTAGTGCGGTGACCAGACGCACCTTGGCGTCGCTCGGACGCGCGGCCGCTGGCGCCGGGCTTGCCGCATGTGGTTGCAGCTCCTCGCCGGGGAGCTTGCCCCGGAGCTCCAGCACGAGGCGCTCGGCGGTCTTCTTTCCGACGCCCGGAACACGGGTCAACCGCGCGTGATCGGAGGCCTGAACCGCTTGCACCAGATCGGCCACCGGCAGCGCGCTGAGTACGCCGAGCGCGGTGCGCGGGCCCACGTTGGGCACCGAAATTAGCTGCCGAAAGACGGTTCGTTCCAGCTGGGTCGCGAATCCAAACAGCTCGAGCGCATCGCTGCGCAGCACGGTGTGGATCCACAGCTCGACTTCGCCCTCACCCCGCCGCGCGCGCTCGGTGGTTCCGACCGGAATCGACACTTCGTAACCCACGCCCTTCACGTCGACGGTCAGGGTCGGTGGATCATCGGCAACGACGACGCCTCGGAGTCTACCGATCATACGGGGATCTCTCTATTACCCCGGGCTGCCGGCGCGATCCATCGCGAGGAGGCTTCACGCCGCGGACGGCCGTGGTATGCGCCCCGAGCGATGACCGCGCTCCGTCGTTCGTTGAAAATGCTTCTGCTCACCGCGAGCCTCACTCCGGCCTGCGGAGGTTCGTCGAGCGAGACGCCGCCCCCGTTGCCGCCGATGCCGCTCAACGAGCCGTATCGGGCGAAAGGCGCGGTGGAACCACGCGAGCCTTTGAAGCCCGGGGTCGAGGCCGACGCCGAGCCCGAGCCGGAAGTCACGCGTAACCCGCCGCGCGGCGCGAAGTCGAAGGGCCCTGGCACCTGGGGTTCGAGCGCACCCGAGCCGCTGCCCGAGCTTTCGCCGAAGTGACTCGGATTAAAACGCGCCGGAGTAGTTCAGCCCGACGAAATTCGGCGCTGCCACCGGTGTGAGGTGCCGGGCGCTCGTCGCGGCGCCGGCGGGCGCGGACTTCGGGCTCAAGAAATACCAAACGAGCCCGCCGCCTGCGACCAAGACGCCGGTCACGGTCAGCGTGCCGCCCAAGGTGACGCGCTTGCGCGCGTCGTTGCCATCGGCAGCCGCGGTCGGGTTGGCATCGCAGCGGCGGTTCGGGCAGCTATCTTCGGCTTTCGAGAGATCGCTGCGCGCGGTGGCGTAGAGCACCGTGCCGATCACGGCGATGCCTGCACCTGCGCTCGCCACGATCAGCGGCAAGATTGGGCGTGATCCAGAAGGCTCAGCGCCGGCCTCGCCTCCGGTGCTCGCGGCGACGGCCGGTGCGGGTCCGGGTGCCGGCGCAGCGGCAGCTGCGGCGGGAGCCGCCGGTGCGGGCGCCGCTGCCTGCGCTTTCTCGGCATCGATTTGCTTTTGAATCACGTCGAGCCGACGTTGGATCTTGTCCTTGTCAGGGCTCGCCGGGACGCGCGCGATGTAGGTCTGTAGGGCCACCACGGCTTGCGGCTTGTTGCCGTTGAGCTCGTAGGCGCGGGCCAGGTTCAGCAATAGCGCGTGCGCGGTGCAATCTCGCCGGTAAGCGTCTTCCCAGTAGACGATGGCGCGCGGATAGTCGGCTTCGTCGAACGAGGCGTTGCCGGCCTGAAACGCGCCCTTCGCCGCGGTCAGATCCGTTTCGCTCGGCTCGTGCGAGCAGGGAGCATACGGTTTTACGTCCTCGGCGTGGGCGACTGCACTCGCCAGCAAAGAGACAACGATAACGCACGAGGCAAGCGGCTTACGCATTCGCGACACGGTCCCTCCGGAGCGAGGTCGGGAGATTTCGGTTCGATAGCATAGGCGAGCCGCGTTCCGAGAGGGCAATCGACGTCGCGAGCCACCTATCCCGGGGGTTCGTGCGCTGGTGGGTACCAATTCGGCCTGTTGGCCGCCCGAGATTTCGTGCCGCTTCAGCGTTCGTCGGTGAGCGCCCCCGCGTTCGGGGGTGCTAAGACCGGCCTGGGCCTGCCCGCGCCCGCGCTAGTTTTCCATGTTTCCCGAACGCAAGCAGATCCTGGTCGTCGACGATGAACCGAACCTGCGTCGCGTGCTGTCCGCGCAACTCGAACGCGACGGCTACGACGTGCACACGGCCGAGGACGGTGAGCAAGCGCTGTCCATGCTGCGCGAGCACCACATCGATCTCGTGATCACCGACCTTCGCATGCCCAAGCTCGACGGGATGGAGCTGTTGCGTCGCGTGGTGGCGATGGATGAAGAGCCGCCGGTGGTGATGCTCACCGCGCATGGCACGGTCGACAACGCGGTCGAGGCGCTGAAGACGGGCGCCTTCGACTACATCACCAAGCCCTTCGACCAAGTGGAAGTGCGCACCATCGTGCGCAAGGCGCTGCGCACGCGGGATCTTTCCGCGGCCGACGCTTCGCGCGCGGCACAGGCGCCTCAGGAGGGCGCCCGCTACGGCATCATCGGCCAGAGCGCGGGCATTCTCGAGCTGTACGCGGTGTTGGACCGAGTCGCCGATACGCCGACCACGGTGCTGATCACCGGCGAGAGCGGCACCGGCAAGGAACTGGTGGCGCGCGCGTTGCACGAAAACTCGTCGCGTCGCGACAAGCCTTTCATCAAGGTCAACTGCGCCGCCATCCCCAAGGATCTGATGGAGAGCGAGCTGTTCGGCTACGAACGCGGCGCGTTCACCGGCGCGGTCGGCTCCAAGCCGGGGCGCTTCGAGCTGGCCTCGGGCGGCACGCTTTTTCTGGATGAAATCGGGTCCATCCCCGTGGAGATGCAGGTCAAGCTGCTGCGCGCGCTGCAAGAGAGCGAGTTCGAGCGGGTCGGCGGCATTCGCACCATCCGCGTCGACGTGCGGCTGGTGGCGGCGACCAACAGCGATCTCAAAAAAGAAATCGGCCTCGGTACGTTTCGCGAAGACCTCTACTATCGACTGAACGTGGTGCCGATTCGCCTGCCTGCGCTACGCGAGCGAGCGCAGGACATCACGCTGCTGACCGGTCACTTCATCGAGAAATTCAACGCGCGACTGAAGAAGACGGTCACCGGTATCGAACCGCAGGCGCTCTCGCTGCTCTGCAGCTACCCCTGGCCGGGCAACATTCGCGAGCTCGAGAACGTGATCGAGCGCGCGGTGCTGTTCTGCGACAAGACGGAGATCGGGATCAGCGACATCCCCGCCGAAATTCGCGGGGAGTCGGTGGTGCAGAGCAGTACGCCGACGCCGCCCATCGCGGCGCCGGCGGAGAGCAGCGACGGACTCAAGGAACAGGTCAAAGCCGCGATGAGCCGCCTCGAACGCGAGCTGATCGTGCGCGCGTTGAGCCAAACTCACGGTAACGTGACCCACGCCGCGCGCCTTCTCAAGATTTCGCGCAAGGGGCTGCAGCTCAAGATGAAGGAGCTGAACTTGCGCGAGCGAGACGACAGCAAAGACTCGTGACCATGCGCACCCGCTTCGTCGCAAGCCTCGCGCTTGTGTTCGCCTGCGGGATCGGTTGCCGCAGCAAGAGCGATCAGCCCGGGCTGACCGCCTCGTCACTGTCCGCTTCGGCCGCGGTTTCGGCCGCGCCGAGAGCCAGTAGCTCGATTGGCCCGCCAGAGTCTTTGCCGGCGCCGCGCCAGGGCATGGTCTGGATCCCGCAGGGCGCGCTGGTGGCTGGCACGCCCAGCGCCGAACTGCCGCGCAAGGTCGATGAGGAGATGCGCGGCGAGCAAGTGATTCTGCACGGCTACTACATCGACGTGTTCCCGTATCCGGACGAGGAAGGCGCGATTCCGCTCACCAACGTGACCCAGAGCGAAGCGTCGGCGCTGTGCGTCGAGCGCGGCAAGCGGCTGTGCTCCGAGCTCGAGTGGGAGCGCGCCTGCAAGGGGCCGAGCAACCACCTGTACGAGTACGGCGAGCGGCACCGGCCCGACCGCTGCGGCACCGGGGTCGAGCCAAGCTTGCGCCCCGCAGGGCTACGGGTCGGCTGTCGCAGCGACTTCGGGGTGCGCGACATGCACGGTGGAGCATTCGAATGGACGTCGAGTCGCTGGGGGCGCGGCAGCAACGGTGACGCGATTACGGTGCGCGGCGGCAACGCCACAGCGGGTGAAGTGGCCGCGCGCTGCGCGAACGGCGAAGCCCGTGCGAAAGACAGCAAATCCGGCGTGATCGGGTTCCGGTGCTGCGCCGGCCCGGAGAACGAAGCCGAGGTCACCCTGGACGTACGCTGGGGCAAGACGCTCGAGGAATTTTTGCGCATCGAAAAGCAGCGCTCCACGAAAATCCTGCGCGCGCTGCCCGAAGAAGCGCGCGCCGCCCTGGCCCGCGGCGGCGCGCCGCGCGTCGAGCGGCTTTGGGCGTGGCGGCCGGTGGGCAACGAAGAGCTCGAAGTGGTCTCGGTCTGCTCGGGCCTCGGCACACGTCCGGTGTGCGGCCTGCTCATCACTCGCGATTATCTCGGCGTTTCCGAGTACGTGGGTTGGGCGCCGAGCGGACTGTTCATCGCCTCGCTCCACCAGGAAGCGGACCCAAAGGACGTCTGGATGCTCGGCGGCGACGAAGTCGGACGCTTCAAGCGTCTGATCGGCTACGCCTGGGGGCGCGTCACTGTGCACGCCGAGGATCGTCACGTCGGCAAGGCGGACGACGCGAAAAAGAAAAAGAAGGGCAGCCGGCGATCCGGAAAGTGAGACGTGCCGCGCGACTTCGCTACGGCGCCTGACAATACGAATCGATTCGGGCCACCAGGCTGTGCTGCTGCTTGCTCAGCCGATCGAGCGTGCGCCTTGCTTCTTCGATGCTGTGGTCTTGCTTGACCTCCAGCGCGTTGGCGTACGCGGTCATGGCGGGCGAAATCGAATCGAACAAGCTCGCGTATTCGTCCACCAGTGGCTTGCCCGCGCCCGGCCACTGCTGGCTCTTACGCACCTCCCCGGCCAAAGCGCTGTAGGCGTTGGCTGCCATGCGGTAGCCTTTGATCGATTTCGCTTTGGTTTGCTCGTCGATCGCGTCCAGGGCCGGGTTTACCAGCGTGGAGAGTCGCCGACAGTCGCGCACGCGATTCACACGGTCGCAGCCCGTGAGCACGGAGCCGGCCAGAGAAAGCAGCAGAAAGGCGATGGGGAAGGGGAAGGGGCGGCGCAAGGGGCGCCCCTCCTTAGCACGGCGCGGCATCGAGCAACTGGGGGGCTTTACGGCGCAGGGCATGCGTCGAATAGTTAGGGGGTGTCGGCGTTCGAGCGTCTGAGCGGAACCAAGGCTTTCACTGAGCTTACACGCTCCGCTCTGACCAGCGGGCTGGCCACCGGCACCGATTTCGTAGTCGCGAGCTCGCTGGCGGCGAGCGCGGTTCCAGCCGGGCTGGCCACCGCTGTGGGCTACGTCGCCGGCGGCGTGCTCTCCTTCACCGTGAACCGCGGTTGGGCCTTTCGGGCGACGGGACGACACGGGCCGCAGTTCGCTCGCTTTCTCGTGGTCTGGTTGACCAGCGCTGCCCTCAACGTGGCTGGAGTGGTGTTCCTGCTCGCGCTCTTTGGCTCGCGCTTCGGTCTGGCCTGGGCCGTCGCTCGTACCGTGGTTTTCGTCGCTTGGAATTTCCCGCTCCTGCGCTGGTTCGTGTTCCCGGCTGCGCCGGTGGTTGCCGAGCGCTCGTCTTCGCGATAGTCGCGGGCGAGAGCGGCCGCGACTTGAAAAGAGCCAGTCCCCTTTTGCGGAGTGCACGTGTCGGCGTGAAGCTATTCTTCGCGCACGCGATTCTACTCGTCGGCTGCTCGCGCAGCGAAGGCCCGCCTCACCCCGAAGAGTTCGCGCCCTCGACCGCAAGAAAAGTCGAGCAGCGCGCGCCGAGTCGGGCCGAGCTCGAGCTGGCCGCGAGCGCCGCGAATGCGCGACCCGCGGCTTCGTTGGCTGCGCCGATCGCGAGCGCGGTCATCGAGATTCGAGAGCGCGCTCTCTCGCTGGCTGCGCCGCCGCTTCTGCCGCGCCACCTGGCCTTCGGCAAGGGGTTCGTTCTGCAAGTGGGCTCGAGCGAAACTATCGTCAGAAACAGCAGCACCGGCCAAGAGCTAGCCCGATGCCCCCTCAAAGAGCCTCGTGCCGCAACCGGGCTGCCCGGGGGAAGCGCTCTGGTGCTGGCGCTGGACGGCTCCTTCCGCTTCGATCCGGGGCAAACCCGGCCGCACAAGCTTTCGCGCCTCTCGCTACTACCAGGCTTCGTTGTCGAGCCACGTCGCGATCGCCAGGACGTGATCTGGGTTTTGCAGGCCAAGCGACTTCAGTCCTACTCGCTCGCTGCCGACGCAGACCTGGGCCTGCCGAGCGAACGTGAGCTTCCGGACTTCGATGGGCGTGCGGTCACCACGCTTCGCGATGGCAGCTTGCTCTACACGGCCGAAGAGGGAACCGCTCTGGTTCACTCCCGCGGCTTCGGTTCGCCCCAACCCTACCGGTTGCCAGGAGCGGGCCCGATCTGGCGGCTGGCAGCAGCCGACCGCATCGATCGCGCTTGGGTGGTGCGCGCCTCGGGTGAGATCCAGCTCGTGGGGCTCTCGCCGCGGCTCGACGTGGCCAAGCTCGTTCAGACCGGGCTGAAGCCGTTCGACTTCGCGAGCAGCCCAACCGGTTTTGCTCTGGTCAGCGTGCGCGAGCAACCCGGCGAGCCCCGCGAATTCGCGCTCCATGTTTTCACGCTCGCCGGAACGCAAACTTACTCACATTCGCTCGGCACCGTTCCGGTCACCAGCGACCCCGACTGGGCAGCCCAAGCCTCCAAGGACCGGGAGGTCGTGATCGGCGACCATCCACTGCGCGTTGCCGTGGGCGGCTCCCATTCGCTCCGTGTGTTCGACTTTGCGAGCGGAAACGAGCTCTTTACGCGCTGAGTCAGCGCGTAAAGAGTCGCCAGGCACTAGCCCAACGTTGCCTAGCCGAGCAGCAACCCGATCAGCGTTTGGTTCAGCTGAGCGAGGTAGCTCTCACCGTAGCTATTGAAACCGATGGCCGGGAACCCAGAGATGGCTTCGGTGAATTGAGCATCGATGCACTTGGCTTCGATCTCATGGCAGCGGTGCGCGCAATTGAAGAGCAGCCCGACGGAAGGCTGTTTTCCGAGCTTCTGCGCACCCGCAGCCAAGGCTGCCTTGGTGTCCTTGACGAGCTCATTGGTCGGTCGAAGCATGTGAAGCTCCGACCCCTCGAGCAGTCGGCAGCCAAACATGATTCCGCCATCTGGCATGAGCGCCACCGGGCTTCGAACCCAAGGCTCGCCGTCGATCATCAGACCGACCGGGTTGTTGGCGAACACGACGTTGTCGACCGCTTCGGGGTTGACGCCGCAGAGCTCGGCGTAGCGCCGCAGAGCGGGCTGGCCGTCGATCTCGTAGACGATACGGTGCTGGACGCGCGTGATGCGCAGCCGCTTCTCGGTCGGTTCGAAGCTGCACGTCTTCACGATGACGTACGGCACCGCGAGCTCCATCAGTAGCAGCGCCGAGCCGTTGCTCGAAGAGCGCCCCTCGCAGTACACCGTGCACTGCTTGATGGTCAGGTTGTCGCCGGCCGAGCCGCCGACGAACGACAAGAACGGCGCCACGTGTCCGAGCGTCGCAGCGACGTCTTCCTCGTTGCCATTCATGCCTTCGTTGAGCACGACGCCCACCCAGTTCTCCGGGTTGAGCTTGCGCATGTCGACGCCCAGGCTTTGCGACATACGGGCCGTCGCTTCGCCGACGGCGGCTTCCACGCTGACGCCTTTGTCGTACTCGGCTAGAGCTACGGCGCAACGACGCACTTTGGCGCTGGAAAGCGCGAGAACGACGACGCCGCCCTGGCTCATGCCACGGTTGGTGAATTCGCCCGAAGTCGTGCAGCCGAGCACCAGCGCTTTGGGCGCCAGTGTCTTCAACTGCGACTGGAGCATCATCCCGTCGTGGTTGGAAGAGCAGAAGAACAGAAGGACGGCTGGCTCGCTGCCGGCGAGCTGCGGCTTCAATTCGGCCAACGCGGTGGCCGTGTCGATTCGCCGGGAGTGCGCGCAGACCACGTCGCGAGTCATCGCCGAGCCTCCGGCTGCAGAAACCCCATCTTGTTCAACGTCTCCAGAGTGATTTTTACCCGGTTCAGGTCGGCGTCCTCCGCGGGCTTGACCGTGATGAGGTCGACACCAATGCTGAGGATCAAGCGCGTATTGATGAACCGGAGACTGGCTGTGTTGCCAGATAGCTCGCTCAGCAACGCCTCACGTATGCTGGTTAGTCGTCGCAATTCCTTGAGTGACACGCTCTCAGCCCTTCCGGTGTCCTGTCAAGTTTCTTCTAGGGCGCGGACTTGTGAGTTTGTTTCGCCAGATGGCGACTAGGTTCCAACACTCGTCGGAGAGAGGACCGCCTCAGCTACTGATACTAGATCCGAGTCGAGTCGACCAGACTCCAACGTTTGAACGTCTGCGATTCCGATCAATTGCTCGATGATGCGCCGCTGTAGGGCCGCCGTCCGGCGTGCCTCCAAGTAAGGACGATCAGAGAAGCTCACAATGTGGTAGGGGCTCGCCAATTCTTTCGGGAACAGCTCCCCGAGCCGAACCTCTAGCCGTTTTCGTAACAAGAAGCGCGGGTCCTTGGTCGCCTCGGCCAGTTCACCGTAGTGTTGCGCTGCGATTTCGGTCACCGCGTCACAGTTCGCCTTGCGCGCCTTCTGATAGACGCCAAGGGCATCCTGCCATGAGCCGTCCCCGTGCTGAATGCAGTCCAGCAACACGGAGAGGTCCTCGAGGCCCGCGTTCAGACCCTGGCCGAGAAAGGGAAACATGCTGTGCGCTGCATCGCCAATCAGCGCCAGCCCGTGGAACACCCATGGGTAGCAGCGAACCGACACCAGGCTGGAAGGCTGCACTTCGTAGAAATCGCGCAAAAAATAGGGCAGCAGCGGCCGCAGATCCGAAAAATGGTTCTCGATGAAGGTCTGCACCGCGCTGGCTTCGGACAAAGCGTCGAACGAGCGCTCCCCCGTCATGGGCAGAAAAAGGGTGAAACTGAAGCCGCCGGAAGGGGTAGGGAAGGCGACCAACATGCAGTCGCCGCGCGGCCAGACGTGCAGCGCGTTCTGCTTCAACGGGCCGAAGTCGGCCGGCAGCTCGTCGACCGTCAGCTCTTTATAGTAGTGCGTCGAGCGTGTTCGCTGCAGTTCGACGTCCCCGCGGCTAGCCAGGGCGTCGCGCACTGCGGACGTGGCGCCGTCGGCCGCCAGGATGCGATCCGACTGCACTCGCACCGCTGCGCCCGACGGGTCATGAAAGGTGAGCGAGCCCTCCTCGGGCGCTGCCGCGATGCATTTCCAACCGAAATGTAGGTGCACATTGGCTACCTTTTCGGCTTCATTGATTAGTGTCGCGGTCAGGTCGGGGCGAGGCACGCAGTCGATATGCTCGCCGTTGACGCCGTAGGGCTGGTAGCGGAGCTCTCCGCTCTCGAGGTGAATCTGACGACCCTGGAGCGGGATGGCGATTTGCCGGATGCACGATTCGACCCCCGCGCGCCGCAGCGCGGTCCAACCGCGCTGCGTGAGTGTCAGACTGATCGACCTGCCGCGCGGAGGTGCGACCTTCCGTGGATCCTCCCGGCGGTCGAACACGTGCACTTCGTTGCCTTGACGCGCGAGTAGGAGCGCCCCGACGATACCAACGGGGCCGGCACCAACCACCACCACAGTGTTGCCGAGATTCATCAATCAGATCCCGCTTGACGGGAACGGGCGGTCGCCCGCTAATGTTAAGCCTCGGGTTGTAGAAAACGATCCTTTTTTGGTTATGGTCTCGGCGGCGTCCAGTATCATTCAACTCTTCACTTCTCACTGGGTTAGCGCGGTGCTTTCCAGTGCGGTGGAGCTCGAGGTCTTCGAATACCTCCGGGGTGTTACAACTCTCACCGAGCTGCATGCGCGCACCGGTGTTCCGGTTCGTTCGCTGCAGGCGTTGCTCGACGGTCTGGTCGCGATTGGCCTGGTTACGACAGACGGTCCCGGGCGCTATGCCAACTCGGACGCGGCCGAAACTCATCTGGTTCGCGGAAAACCCGGCTATCTGGGCGGGTATGCGCGCATCATCAGCGGCGCCGGCGATGGGGGCATGCGCCAGTGGTCACAGCTCGTCAATGCGCTCAAGTCTGGCAAGCCGATCAAACCGGAAACAATCGTAGAACCTGACAGCCCCTTCTGGCCCGAACTCGTAAAGGTCCTGACACCACTTTCTCGCGAGGTCGCCGCAATCGCTGCTGACCTATTGGGAGTGAGTGGGGGTGCTCCAATGTCGGTGCTCGACGTTGGTGGCGGAGCCGGCGCTTATTCAGAGGTTTGGCTCGGCCTCAATCCTCGCGCGCGTGTCACCCAGCTGGATTGGGCGCCAGTCAACGCGCTCGCTCGAGAAAGCCTCGCCCCATGCGCATTCGGCGACAGGTTTGTTACCCTCGATGGTGATTTGCATTCGTTCGAGTTCGCAGCGCAAAAATTTGACGTAGTGATCTTGAGCAACATCTGTCACCACGAGAGCCCAGAGGGCAACGTCGACCTTTTCCGACGAGTGAGGCTGGGCTTGGAGCCGGGCGGCCATTTGGTGGTGAGCGAGTTCGTTTTGCACGACGATCGCAAGGGGCCAGCCTTTGCCGCCCTGTTCGGCGCCGGCATGGTGCTGCAGACGCCGAACGGTGCGAGCTATTCCGAGAGCGAATATCAAGCGTGGCTAGCGTCCGCCGGCTTCGAGCGCGCGCGCGTCGATCGCTCTCACCCGCTCTCTACGTTGTTCATCGCGCGCGGGTGACCAGCGGCCTGGCGTTTTGTTAATGGATTCGGTTAGTTAAGCGACTGCGTGCGGAGCAGGTCAGACCGGATGGCAGGTTCGAAGCTCGCTCAGGCAGCCGAGCACATCATCCCGATGCGAGCGCAGCGACAGCACGCACAATCGCAGTGTGAACCGCCCGCCCAAGGTAGTCGCAGAAAGGTGAACGCGGCCGCGCTGATTCACCCGTTCCAATACTTCGCGATTCAACTGATCGAGCTCGCCGACGGACAGGCCGGATTGGGTCGCCCGGAAGGCGAGGATCGAAAGCACCGGAGCGGCAACGAGCTCGAAGCCGGGCATGTTTGCGAGCCTTTCAGCGGCCATGCGAGCTAGGTCGAGCTTCTCGTCGAGGGCCGCGCGGTAGGCGTCCGAGCCGAGCAGCTGGATTGGCAACCAAATGCGGAGCCCGCGCATGCCACGCGATAGCTCGGGCGATAAATCCGCGAAGTTGGCTGCCGCGGCATGGTCGCCTTCGTCGATTACTCCGTCGATATAATCGGAGTGCAATTGGTGGGCTTTGCGGAGCAGCCCCAGATTCTTGGCGAGCAGGCAAGCGGTGCCGAACGGAGTGAACAGACTCTTATGCGGATCGAGGACGATCGTGTCCGCCGCTTCGATACCAGCGAGCGCGCTCTTGCCGCGTTCGGTCAGCGCGAAACAACCGCCGTAGGCGGCGTCCACGTGAAACCAGACGCGTTCGGCACGAGCGAGCTCGGCGAGCCGTGTCAGGTCGTCGACCGCGCCGGTGTTAGTGGTCCCCGCGTTGCCGATCAGGCAGAACGGCTGGCGACCGGCCTCGCGATCTGCGCGAATTTGCCGAGCCGCCAGGTCCACACGTATCCGGTAGGAGTCATCACTCGGGATGACCCGCAGCGCGTCGTCGGCGAAGCCAGCGAGCATCAGAGCTTTCGGCAAAGAGTGATGGACCTGATCCGACGCATACACGGTGCCGGCGCGAGGGTCTCCGCTCAGCAATGCTTTGCGAGCGGCGACCAGCGCAGAAAGGTTGGCGATCGACCCGCCCGAAAGCAGTACTCCGCCCGCGTCTTCCCCTAAATCGAACAGGTCTGCGAACCAGCGGATTACCGTGTGTTCGAGCTGCACCAGCGCTGGTGCGGCCCCCCAGTAGCCAACGTGGGGATTGGTAGCCGCAGTGATGAGATCTGCCACGGCAGCATGAATCGCCGCTCCACCGTTGATGTACGAGAACATCCCCGGGCTATTGGTATTGCAACCTAACGGTATTACGCGTTCGAAAAGAAACTGAAGTAGCTCGGCGTAAGGCCGACCACTCCTCGGTATTGGCTCCATGAGGGAGCGCGCGATCTCGACCGCGTCACTGAAATTGGAAGCAGGCTGATTTCCAAGCGTCGCGACGTACGAAACCACGCGATCGAGCGCGCCCTGAATGAGCTCGCGCGTTGCTTCCGGACTTGGTTCGAGCCCCGCTTGCGAGAGATCCATGAATTGTTTCCTATCACAGGGGCATCGCATGAAGTGGCAATGCGTTCTGCGCCCACAACCTAAGTCTAAGAATTACCCGAGATTTCCCACTGTTCTGCGCTTTTTTTTGCTATGGTGAGCACATGTTTTCTCGCGTGGTGATCGTAGGGGCCGTTACTAGTGTATTCGGTATTGCTGGTTGCGCAGCGAATTCAGGGAGTGAGGATGACTCGCTCGCCAGCGCAAAGCAGGAGCTTTCCGCAGGCTCCGGCACATTGCGCACGAAGGAGCAGACCGTGCTCTGGTCCGGGCGTGTTGGGCCGGAAGATGCGCCGGTTGGTGGTGAGCCACCGGAGTGCAGCACGGTGCCCTGCGATCACTTCAAGCTTCGCGTGAACCTGCCGCAAGGAACTTTCGCGGATCAAAACCGTCCGGGTGGTTTGCAGGTCGCGCTGCGCTGGTTTGGCAACCCCGGTCCGCATAACTTCCCGCCTGACACCCCGCCCTGTTGCGGCGAATTCGATGCGCTCAATCTGTGGGTTTACAAGGACGGCGCGCTGCGCGGTTTTTCAGCGGGTATCATCGCTGTCTCGCAGTCCGCGTTCATCCCCAATCCCGAGAACGGCGTGTACGACGTCTGGATCGCCTCCGATCCCAGCTACAACGTGAGCCCCTTCGTCGACTACGAAGCGCTCGCGGAAGTGGAGTATGCGCCCAAGATCAAGCCGACGCGACGCGTGCTGCCCGATCTTGCTTTCCGCGGCACCGAGCGCATCACCTTCGACACGCCTTCGTTTCCGATTTTCGAACCCGAACCGCCGCCTGGTTCGAGCTGCTTCATTTCGGAGATGGAAGAGGACGGGGCGCAGAATTGCTTGCGCTTCGATCAAATCATCGCCAACGAAGGCAAGGGCCCGCTCGAGCTCTGGTTCTCGGCGCCCGCCGGGGAAACTCCCGAGCCCGAAGAAACCTTCCCGGTGAGCCAGCGCGTGCGCTCCAGCAATGGCACCACGCAAGATCAGCCTGCCGGCGAAGTCGAGTTCCACGCGGTGCACGGCCACTTTCACTATTCGAGCTTTGCCACCACCGAGCTGTGGCGCTCGAATCGGCAAGGCGCGAAGCTCGGTCGTGCGCCACTCAGCGACGGCCGCAAGGTCAGCTTCTGTGTTGCTGACATTCGCATCGACAAGTGGGCCGAGAAGGGTGACGGTCCGCGCACCTATTACGCGCCCGACTGCCTGTTTCCCGCTAGCAGCGACGGCGTTCTCGATCACTTCAAGCAGGGGCTCACCCCTGGCTGGGCCGACGTCTACGATTGGTATATTCCCGACCAGTACATCGAGGTCAGCGGCGTGCCGGACGGCTACTACCGCCTCGAGTTCTGCGCGGATCCCGACAACAGCATCGAAGAAGAGGACGAGGACAACAACTGCCTCGTAAACCACATCAAGCTCTCCGGCATGGGCACGCCGAACAAACACGTCGACGTTCTCGGTGTAATCGACGAGTGCCGGCGCTGAGACGCAACTAAACCGACCGCATCACTCGATGCGGCGCCAGGGCGCGGTGACTGCAACCGCGCCCTGAGTCTTTTTTGCGCCGGCTCGGGTAACGACCGGGGCGTGTTCGGCAGAAGGAAGGCCTTCCGATGGCCTGTCCAGAGCTGGGACGCCCCCCGGCGGTGACGAGCTTCGCCTCTACGTTCCCGATCCCCGATGTCGAGACCGAAAAGCCGCGGCTAACAACCACCAGCGCAACCGGCTTGGCTAGGACCAGCCGTCACTGGGCTTCGCTCACGTAGGGCCGCGGGAGCCAGACCCTCGGACCCCCTACACTGCGGTGCCGTGCCATGCGCGGCAAGTAGTTGCGGGGCATTGCGCGTGGCACAAAACGCCACATCGGACACCGGGGAGGGGGCGTTCGGCCAGGCGCTCCGAGACTGGCTTGTCTGGCGCACTGCTCCTGGCTTAAGGGAAGGGATTATGGATTCTACTGGCAACGCGCCACCCGCTGGTGGCGATCGCGGCGGCAGCGTCAACGACGCAGTGGGGTCGCAGGAGCTAGTCAGCAGACCAGTCGAGAGCGCCGGTATGGATGTGCGCATCGCGCTCTTGGAAGACGAGCGACGCGCAGCGCTTCAGGCGCTGCTCGCCTCTGAGCAGCGATTTCACCAGCTCGTGGACGCAGTCACCGACTACGCAATCTTTTTGCTGGATGCAACCGGTCATGTCGCGACTTGGAACGAGGGCGCCAAGCGCATCAAGGGCTACGACGCAGCCGAGATTGTAGGCGAACACTTCTCGATTTTTTACACGGCCGAGGACCGAGCCGCGGGCAAACCCGAGCAAGTGCTGCAGACGGTGCGCGACCAAGGACGCTTTGAGCAAGAAGCCTGGCGCGAGCGGAGGGATGGCACGCGGTTTTGGGCCAACGTCGTCATCACGGCGCTGCGCGACGTGCAGGGCGACATCACGGGCTTCGCCAAGGTCACGCGCGATCTGACCATCCGGCGAGCGGCCGAGGAGAGCGAACGACGCCTTGCCGCGGAGCGCCTGGCGCGGGAGTCGGCGGAAGCCGAACGCAATCGCCTGCTCGGGCTCTTCGCACAATTACCAGCGAGCGTGAACTTGTTGCGCGGCCCCGACCTGGTGTTCGAGCTGGTGCACCCGACGGCCGTCGAGGCGCTGGGCGGCCGCGATCTCATCGGCAAGCCGCTCATGGAGGCCATCCCCGAGTACCGCGACCAGCCAGAGATCGTGGCGCGCATTCGCCGCGTGTACGACACCGGCGAGCCGTCGACATTTCACGAATTTCCGGTCCGCCTGCAACGCGGGGGCATCGAGACGCTGAGCTACTGGAGCTCCATCCACTTGCCAGTGCGCGATGCGGCCGGCGCAGTCGAAGGCGTGATGACCTTCGATCAGGATGTCACTGAAAACGTGCTCGCTCGCGAGCGGATCGAGCGCGCCAATCGGTCGCTGCGACAGCTGACCGAACTTGCCTTCGCGCTTGCTAACGCCCGTACGCCCGAAGACGTCGGCACCGTGATCGTCGACACCGGCATGCAGTTGTCGCAGGCCGACACCTGCGTGCTGTACGCACTCGACGAGGCGGGGACCACGCTGGAACTCGTCGGCCACCGCGGCGTGGCCACGGCAATTATCGAGCGCATGCAGCGCATGCAGGAGTCTGATGCGCCCGAGAGCTTCGCAGTGCTGCGTGCCGGCACGTCGCAGTGGGCGGAGACCGCGGAGGAGTATGGCCGGCTTTATCCTCGGGTCGCCGGGATGAAAGTGGACGGCAGACGGGCGCAGGCGTTTTGGTGCGTCCCACTTGTGGTCGAAGGCGGTCCCGTCGGACTTCTGGGGATGGGATTCTACGAGGAGCGCCGGTTCCCTGACGAGGAGCGTTCCCTCATCGAAACAATGGGCAGGCAATGCGGGCAGGCGCTGCTGCGCGCATTGCGTGCAGAACGCGAGGGTCGGGTCCGCGCGTGGCTCGCCACAACGTTGCGCAGTATCGGCGATGCCGTGATCACGACGGATACGGCCGGGCGAGTGACGCTCATGAACGCCGTCGCCGAAGAGCTGACGGGTTGGAGCGAGTCGCAAGCGCGTGGCCGGCCTTTGGACGAAGTGTTCCCGATTTTCTCCGAAAAGACTCGCGAGCGCTGCGAGAATCCGGTCGAGAAGGTGCTGCGCGAAGGCAAGGTGGTGGGCCTGGCAAATCACACGGTGCTTCGTTCTCGCGCGGGGGTCGAGACACCGATCGATGACAGCGCCGCCCCAATCCGCGATACCAAAGGGGCTTTGTTCGGTGTGGTCCTGGTGTTTCGCGACGTCACAGCCGAAAAGCGTCATCACGCGCGGCGCGATTTTCTTGCACGCGCCGGTGCGGCCCTCACCTCGTCCTTGGATTATCGATCGACGCTGGCCAGCGTCGCACAATTCGCCGTGCCGGAGCTTTCGGACTGGTGCACGGTGCTGTTGCTCGAACCTGGCGAAGCGGAGCCACGACAGGTTGCGATGGCCCATGCCGATCCGGCGAAGCTTCAGTTTGCCCGGGAGCTGGCGGAGCGTTATCCGCCCGACCCGAATGCGCCCACTGGCGCGCATCACGTGATTCGCACGGGACGGTCGGAGCTTTACACCGTCGTTCCGCCTGCGCTCCTCGAGCGCTCCGCGCGCGACGACGAGCACCTGCGCTTGATACACGAGCTGCGCCTACATTCGGCGATGATCGTGCCGTTACTTGGGCGCGAGCGGACGCTCGGAGCGCTGACATTCATTCATGCCGAGTCGGGCAGGAGGTACTCCGAGGAAGATCTGACCTTCGCCGAGGAGTTCGCGCGGACGGCCGCGCTTGCGATCGAGAACGCGCTTGCGTTGCGGCAGGCGGAGGAAGCGCGCGTCCAGGAGCAACGCCTGCGCCGCGAGGCGGACATCGCTAACAAGGCAAAGGACGACTTTCTGGCGACCGTGTCGCACGAACTAAGGACGCCGCTGAACGCCATTTTGGGTTGGGCGAGCGCGCTGCGCAGGCGGCAGCCACCGCCCGATCTCGACCAACCGCTCGCCATCATCGAACGCAATGCGCGCCGGCAGGCTCGCTTGATCGAGGATGTGCTCGATATCTCGCGCATCATCAGCGGCAAGCTGACGCTGCATCAGGGTCCCACGAATCTGTCCGAGGTTGTGCAGAACGCCATGGAGTCGGTGGGTCCCGCCGCCGAAGCGAAGCAGATCCGCATCCGGGTGAAGCTTGATGTCGACGTTACGATCACCGCCGACGGTGACCGCCTGCAACAGGTCGTATGGAATCTGCTGTCCAACGCCGTCAAATTCACGCCCCATGCCGGCGAGGTTAGCATCCGGACGCACCGCGAAGGCTCCGACATCTGCATCTGCGTGAGCGACACCGGTGAAGGCATAACGAGTGATGCTTTGCCGGTGATTTTTGAGCCGTTTCGCCAGGCGGACGCATCGACGACGCGCCGGCACGGCGGGCTTGGGCTAGGGCTTGCGATCGTGCGGCAGCTGGTGGCCGCGCACGGCGGAACAGTGCGCGCAGAGAGCGAGGGACCGGGCAAGGGAGCGAAATTCGTCGTCGCCCTGCCTGCCCAAATTGTTGTGACGAGCGTGCCGGAACAGAATATCCCAGCGACCTCTAGTATCGAAAATGCGACGGCCGTGCTGCCTAGCCTCGCCGGCCTCAGCGTGCTGGTCGTGGATGATGAGCCGGACGCGCTGGATATCGCCGCTCACATCCTGCGAGAGCGCGGCGCGCAAGTGACAACCGCCGGTAGCGCGGCACAGGCCCTCGACGCGCTGGACAGAACGCGCGCGGACGTGATCGTCAGCGACATCGCGATGCCCGAAATGGACGGCTTCACCTTCATCCGGAAACTGCGCGCCATGCCGGCGCCGCGCGGCGGCCGCACGCCCGCGCTGGCATTGACCGCATACGCTCGGAAAGAGGACGCGCAGCGAGCATTCAACGCGGGCTACCAAATGCACGCATCCAAGCCTATTGACCCGTCGCAGTTGGTGACGATGGTCGCGAACCTGGCGGGCTTGAGCCTCGAAGCATCCGGTCCCAGTAGTAAGGGCCGTCTACCGGGTTGAGGTGTTGTGGTCGGTCGTGAGACCAAACGCTGCCAAAACCGAAAAATGACTAGCGTTCGGGGCTCGCGCCCCAGACGGCGACGCCTGCAATGATGGCAGGCTGTGGCCTCGTGCAACTGGCGGTTGCGGCTCGGCTCGGCGCCGCCCATGCTCCTAGCCGGAAAGGAATGCCCAACGCTCGTGTGATGCACAGCGAGGACTAGTAGTGTGCGGTTTCGCGTCTCCGGGGTTCGGCGGTTTCTGGCTTGCGGACAGCAGGGCGCGGACGGCAGCGTTTTCTTCCGCAAAATGGCACACGGCCGACAGGATCGCCTCCGCCAACTGGATGGGCACGGCGTCGTTTATAGAGGGCAGCACGCCTGCACCCACCCGGCGAAGCGTCACGACGTACCGGTCCGGTTTGGCGCCAACTACCCTTGCGTCAACTAGGACCGCGGAGCCTTTCCGCCATCGTTCTACGGAGGGTCACTCGGCCCATGGTACGAGCAAAAAAAGCAAGCCGTCGCGGCGTCAACGTGGCGGTATACGCCGCCCGATTCAGTACCCGTTGCGCTGCTCGCAGCGCGGCCCACGAGCCGCCAAGTAGAAGCGTTTCTGCTCGCCAGCTGAATGTAGGGAAGCTCCCTTCGGTGAGCCCCTTGAGGCGTCGTGCTTGCCGCTTGGCGCCGCCATTGCTCGCGTCGGACCGACCTGGCGACGCTTACGAGTCGACCGGCTTGCGCGAAACGGCTAAGGCGCAGGGGATGGTTTTTTTAGCACAGCGATCAGCTTGGCGATCTCGGCTCGGAATTTTACCGGATCACTATGCTCAGTGAAGTCCGCGATGACTCGGTCACGAACCGCTTGCGCGAGGTCGGTGTTCTTAGGGTTCCACCCGCTGATCACGTAGTCATCGACGCGTACTGGAATAAGATACGTTCGTCCGCCGTCGCGAGACTCGCGAGCCATTGTTTCCTCCAGCTCGTTCAAAAGTCCCGGGCGTTCCAGCGATGCCTCTGAGCAGATAAGAATCACTCGGTCGTGTTCGTTGACACCGCGACGCATCACGCGGTGAAGCTTTTCGCCCGGCGGCGCATCATCCTTGAAAAAGAAGGTCGTCACTCCGCGGCTTTCAAGCGCGTCGTTGAGTTTTTGTGCAAACCGCTCGTCCGGGCCGCCGTAGCTGATGAATGTGCTTTGGAACAAGCTGAAAACCTGGTGAGGGTCAAGGCTGCGCGCGCAATCTATCATGTACTCGACGAATACGTCGGGCATGCCAATGCGGGACAGAAATTCTTTCAGACGAGGCTCTTTCACCGAGCGCACGATTGAGCGAAAGTCAACGGCGCTTTCGCCCGCGTGGACCACCTTCGCGCGACACAGTGGAGACAGGTCGATGTCGATGAGCGCGGTGTGACCGAGGGTCACTTCCGAGACGCTCGCGAGTTTCAGCGTAACGCTCGTGAGATTCGCTTCGCTAAGGTTCGCTGAGTCCAACACCGCGGAAGAGAGATCTGCACCACTGAGATCCGCCCCTTGCAACTGAGCGCCGGCAAGGTTCACTCCGCGCATTGTCGCTCCGGAAAGATTCGCCCTGATGAGGGTAGCTTCCTCCAGGCTCGCATCCGTTAAGTCTGCTTTCGCCAGATCCACTCTAGTGAGGTCGCTGGATCGCAGATTCGCGGAGCGTAATTCGGCGGAGTTCAAGTCAGCGCTGTCGAGCTTTGCACGTTCAAGCGTTACCCACTCCAGGTTCGCGAAGCTGACGTCCGAAAACGATAGGTCCGCGTGAAGCAGATTTGCGGCGCGCAGCGTGGCCCTTCTGAGGTTTGCTCTGCTCAAGTCGACTTCGCTCAAGTCGAGCGTACTCAGGTCGGCGCCGCCAAGATTGGCGTACGCAAATGCCCGCTCACCGGCGGCATACCTGTCGCGTAGGTCCTCTCGATTCGATGGAGGCGGCGTGGTTACCATGGTCCAAGTATTTCTCGTTACCCGCCGCCAATTCGGTAATCAAGACGAACGTGTCAACCACGCCATCTGATGAGACAACTTTCTTCCGAACCACGAGGGACTCCGGTGCCTGAGATTCTCCGCGGAAAGGCCAGCGCGGTGCTGAGCACTTAGGTTATATCGTGTCGGCATAGCGCCCTGATTGGCGACGAAATGTGCAGACGTGCTTTGTCTGTGCTGACGGGCGGTGCAAGTTGCCCCCCTCTGCAGCCCCATCCGCATGACACCGACTCCTCGCCGCGCCACGCGGTGCGATCGCTTTGTTTCGGATAACGCTGCGAGCGCCCGTTGTTCTTCCGAGAGTCCCGTCTTCTCCCTTGAACAGCCGCAGAGCGAGAACGCCGTGACCAAAGCGCCGTTGCTCGCAGGAGTGTCACGACGTTTTTTCGACCCTTGCATCGTCGCTTCCCAGTGAAAGTCGAATAGGAGCCGCATCGATCGCGATGCGAGGCGCCAGAGGGTAGCGGCACGGAGTGTGCAACGGAGGCGCGCGGCATCCGTACGCGATACGTCGTGTGCGCTTCGGTGCCCCAATCGCAGGATGGTCACGCATGCTCGCTTTACGCAGTTCATTGGTTTTAATCGGAGCGATGGCGTCAGCCGCGCTGGCAGTCGCTTGCACGGACAGCAATGGCGACAGCAGCGGTACGGGGGGAAATGGCGCCAAAGGCGGCGCAGCGAGCGGAGGCTCCAATTCGAGCTCGGGCGGTAGCGCCTCAGGCGGATCGACCGCAGGCACTGCCGGTCAAGGCTTGGCGGGCTCGGCAGGCCCCTCCGACGGCGCGACCGATCAGTTTCATCACCCTACGGGTGATGCTGACAAGGGCCAGGCGGTTTTTCGCTTCGAGACATTCGGTAACGAGGGTTTTTGGACTCGCACGTTGCGGTTGCCGCAGGGAATGGAGTCCGCAAAGCTGACCGTGATCCAGGCGTTGGAGGCTGGCGTGAACTTCGACATCGAAAGTTTCCCACCCACACTGCGCGACGAAATCATTGCTGAAGCCGAGACCGATTTGTCGCCGGCAAATGCGCCCGTGATGAATGATCCAACGACCTTCATGGCGCTCCTCGAAGCGAATGCGGTAGTCGGCATTGCCGCCCGCAATGTGAAGACGTTGAACGGAACTCTCGACATCAACGAAACGAACGTCTACGCCGGTGAGAGCGTGGGCATGACCTGCGCGTTTTGCCACGGGCTGACGGACGGCAGCGTCTACGCAATGCCGCAAGGCGGCGGCATTGGTGTTCGCAGCGACGGTCGGGCCAACCACGACCTGAATGTCGGCGCGAGCCTGGCGCTCGGCGAGAATTCGCGGGCGTTCTATCCGACTTTGGCGCTCGATCTGGTAGCGAACAAGCACAAGTCGGTGTCTCGCCTGGGCGTGGGGCTGGGTTTGGTGTCCAAGGCTGCCACCGAAGAAGAAGTGGACTCCTACCTCCTGGATCCGGAACTCTACCCTGTCGGCATGTTCGATGATGCCGCGGACGGCAACGGCGCCCCAATGCACAATACGCCGCTGTTCCGTGCTGACCTCGCGGCGCCCTGGGGCACCGACGGGTCGATCGAGATGCTGCAGAACTTCAACAACCTCGTGTACACGGCGCTGTTCGATCCCACCGACTTGACGACCGAGGGCGGTCGCCAGTTCATGTTCGAGCGCGGCGGCGCTGCCGGCACCGAGATCGTCGACAACTACGTCGGCATCTTGGCGTCCATGGGTGTGCCGGCCGGGGGCGTGAATGGCTACCCGTTCGTCGGGCGTCCCGGTAAGACGGATGTGGCGGTCGGGCTCGCTGCCGGGGCCAAAGTGGAGGATTCGCTGATTGGAATCAGGGTCGATGATACCGCTCTTTTGGATCTGAACGCTTACCTGAATTCCTTGCCCGCTCCGCGAGTCGTCAGCCCTCTTGGCGCCAGGGTTGCGCGCGGTCGAATGCTTTTCAGGACCGCCTGCACCAGCTGTCACAATGACGATCAGAGTCGTTTCGTGCCTCAAAATATCGTGCCCTACAACGATAGCGTCGAGTTCTTCGAGAACGCCCCGGCGCGGCCGGCACTGTTTCCGAGCTACGCGGGAGCGCTGGTCGCCGACCGCAGCGCTGCACGCCTAGCGCCCGCGCGCAATTCACCCGGTATCTTCGATGACAAGCTGATCATCGTGGACGCCAGTAACCGTAACCAACCGCGCGGTAGCGCGCTGCCGTTGCTGCTCGATCTCGCGCGCAAACCAAATTTCTTGCACGACAGTTCGGTGGCGTCCTTGGATGAACTCTTGGACCCGACCCGTGGCGAGGGCGCGCCTCACCCGTTCTTCATCGCAGATCCCGACCAACGCCAAGACGTCGCGCTCTTTCTCGAAAGCCTAGACGACCAGCCCAGCGAGTGAGAAATTGCCTAAGGGACGCTTTCGCTCGACTCGCTCTAGCTCTACTCCGCCGCCCGGACGCAATCTCTCGCTTCTTTTCTTCGTCAGCGCGTAGCGACGGCAGCGTTCGAGGTACGCGCGTTCGTGAACGCCGAGGAGATCGCGACATCTTCGCGCGCGAGCCGGCCAGCATGCGCGCGCAGCGTGCGGCGCATCCTCCCCTCGCTGTGGCACTCGTGTGCCCGGATCCAACGCCGAAGTTGTAGGGCTTTAGCAGCTCCTGTAACGGCACCTGCTTAGGGCGCCGGCATGGCAGCGCTCCGACAGAAACCCATCCCGCATCTCGGGGACGACGCCGAGACACGAGTTGGGAGCGATCACCAGCGCACGGCAACGATCTTGGGGGTTCCGCAGGGGCGCGCGCTGGCGTCGTCTGTGCGTCCTGTAACGTGAACACCGCACCCTCGGAGTGCCTCCGAAGGTACGGCTGCCGCCCCGTGGTCGTGTGGCGATTTGCCGCGGCTTGGAGGCCGCATCCGATTCAGCGCGAAAGCGAATCGCAACGCGTTATCGTTTGCCAGCGTTCGAGCCGCCTACATGCCGATGAACTACCACAACAAAACGAAAGAGGAGCTGATTGAAGAGCTGCAAGCGACGCACAGTCGGCTGGGGGCCGCCGAGGAGGCGCTGGCGCGCCAGGCCGCCGGAGATGCCGAGCGAGAGCGTCAACGCATCGAACGAGAGCTGAGGCAACAGGAGGAGCGGCTGCGGCTAATCGTCGAGGGCGTTCGCGATCACGCCATCTCGATGCTCGATCCCGAGGGTAGGATCATCACGTTCAATCGCGCTGCGCAGCAGATCAAGGGCCACGCATTGGAAGACGTGCGCGGTCAGTATTTCGGCCTCTTCTTCACGCCGGAAGACCGCGCGTCCGGACTGCCCGAGCTCGAGCTGAAGACTGCTCGCGAACAGGGGCGCTACGAAGGTGAGGGATGGCGCGAACGCAAAGACGGCTCGCGCTTTTACGCGGCAGTGTCACTGTCGCGGTTGCAAGACGATTCCGGCACGCTCGTCGGGTTTGTAAAGGTCACGCAAGATCGCACCCGCTATCGGGAGCTCAGCGAAGCTCTCCATCGCCGCGAGGCCGAGCTCCGTCTCATCATCGACGCGATCCCTGGCTTGGTCGCTTACATGTCTCCGGACGAAACGTATCGGCAGGTCAACCGTGCTTATGAAGCATGGTTCGGCCGGCCTGCTGAGCAGCTCGTCGGCCGGCATCTCTCGGACGTGCTCGGCACGCCGGCCTACGACAGAATCCGCCCACACGTTACCTCTGCCTTGATGGGCCAACGCGTGTCATTCGAAGCCGAGATGCCGTACGCATCGGGTGGCGCGCGCTGGGTGAGAGGCACGTATATCCCGGACCACGATGGTGAGGGCAAAGTCCAAGGCTACGTGAGTCTCGTGCTGGATGTCACGGACGCGAAACGCGCTGAAGACCGGTTAGCGGAGGAGGCCCGCCTGAACGAAACGCTCTACCGGGTTGGCACCGCGCTCGTGCAGGACCTCGACCTCGATACGGTGTTCGCCCGCCTGACGGACGAAGCAACCGCCCTGTGCCGAGCCCAATTCGGTGCGTTCTTTTACAACGTCGACGATCCTGAGCGCGGCCGCTACATGCTGCACACGCTCGCTGGCGTGCCGAGAGAAAAATTCGCCGGCTTCCCGATGCCCCGCAACACGGCGGTCTTCGCGCCGACATTTGCGGGCGAAGGCGTCGTTCGATCGGACGACATCACGCAGGATTCACGCTACGGCAAGAGCGCCCCTTATCATGGGATGCCGGAAGGCCATTTGCCCGTTCGGAGCTACCTCGCGGTGCCGGTCGTTTCGCGAGCCGGCGAGGTCCACGGCGGACTCTTCTTCGGTCATGCGGAGCCGGCCGTATTTACCGAGAGGGACGAGCGAATGCTGGTCGCGGTCGCGGCGCAGGCGGCAGTCGCGATTGACAACGCTCGTCTGCACGCGGCGACCATGACCGCCGAGCAGCAGTATCGCGCACTCGCTGAATCTTCGCCGCAGCTGGTTTGGACGACGACACCGGACGGTAGGGTCGAGTATTGCAACCCGCAGTTCCTGGCCTACGTGGGGCTCTCGTTGGAGCAGCTGCGGCGCGGGCCGGTATGGGAGCTGCTTGTCCATCCAGAGGACATGCAGAGGGCAATCGACGCCTGGACGAAGGCATTGTCGACCGGCGAACCCTACGACGTCGAGTACCGGTTTCGGCGCGCCTCCGATGGAAGCTACCGTTGGTTTCTCGCCCGAGGTGCCTGCGTTCGAGACGGCGAAGGCCGTATCGCGAGGTGGGTTGGCTCCTGCACCGACATCGATGATCGCAAGAGAACCGAGGAAACGCACCGTTTTGTCGCAGAAGCGGGCGCGCTGCTCGCGTCCTCGCTCGACTACCGGCAGACGCTGCCCGCGTTGGCGCGCCTTGCCGTGCCGCATATGGCGGATTGGTGCTCGATCGAGCTCCTAAACAGTAATGGCGACCTTGAACGGATCGCAGTCGTTCACGCAGACCCGCATCGGCTCGACCTCATTCGCGAGATCGAGCACCAGTACCCCGCTGACGAGAACGATGCCGCTCGGCGCATCGTCCGCACTGGGGCCTCTGAGCACGTGCGCGAGCTCACGGACGACATGCTGATTGCGAGTTCGCGCGGCCCCCATCATCTGGAGCTCATTCGCGAGCTCGGTCTGCGGTCCTGGATGGCCGTGCCGATCATCGTGGACCGACGCACAATCGGGGTGATCTCGTTCGCGTCGTCGGAGTCAGGGCGGCTGTTCGAGCAGCGAGACTTGGACATCGCCGAGGAGCTCGGGCGGCGCGTAGGAACCGCGATCGACAATGCGCGCCTGTTCGAAATGACCCAGCGCGAACGGCTGCGCGCGGAGGAGGCGAGCCGTGCGAAGGATGAGTTGCTCGGTGTCACCTCACATGAGTTGCGAACGCCGTTAAGCGCTATCCTTGGCTGGATCCGAATGCTACGTTCGGGTCATCTCAGCGAGGAGAAGCGAGCGCGTGCGCTCGAGACAATCGAGCGCAACGCCAAAATCCAAGTTCAACTCGTCGAAGACTTGCTCGACTTCAACCGCGTCATCACGGGTCGACTGCGACTTTCGTTGGCGCCGCTCGAGCCCACGCAGGTCGTAGAGGCAGCCATCGACGTAGTCCGCCCCGCCGCCGACGCCAAGAACGTACGGCTTCAGGTGCTGCTCGACCCCGATGCGGGAACGCTGAATGGCGACGCAGAGCGTCTTCAGCAGGTCGTCTGGAATTTGTTGTCAAACGCGGTGAAATTCACGCCGAAAGGCGGCCGGGTCTACGTCCGAATGCAGCGCGAAGACTCTCATGTCGAGATTGTCGTGGCGGACACTGGGTCTGGAATCGCACCAGCATTCCTTCCGCACGTCTTCCAGCCATTCAGGCAGCAAGACGGTACCTCTACACGCACGCACGGCGGGCTCGGGCTCGGGCTCGCGATCGTGAAGCATCTCGTCGAGCTACACGGGGGCAACATCGAAGCGCGTAGCGAAGGTCAGGGCAAGGGCTCGACGTTCGTCGTGAAGCTCCCGGTTTCTCCGCTGCGACCCGCATCGTCGTCCCCTTCGGTGAAAACCATCGTCCGACCGGATGAGACCTTCGCGATGCTGCGGTGCCCCCCGGAACTGGAAGGTCTTCGCGTTCTCGTTTGCGAGGACGAGCCCGACGCGCGCGAGTTGCTCGAATCGATCCTCACCGGGTGTAAGGCCACGGTCACACTAGCTGCTTCGGTCGTGGAAGCGCTCGACCGGTTTTCGGAGACCATTCCCGACGTGCTGATCAGCGATATCGGTATGCCCGAAGCGTCCGGTTACGAACTGATCCGCCGCGTCCGCGCGTTGCCCGTCGAGAAGGGAGGTCGTGTTCCCGCCATTGCCCTCACCGCTTACGCTTCGATGACCGATCGAACGCGAGCACTCATGGAGGGCTTTCAGAACCACGTAGCAAAGCCGACGGAGCCTCAGGAGCTAATCGCCGCAGTCGTGGCGCTCGTCGGGAGGTTCGCTCCCCCGTGAGATCACCTCCGCTCCGACGAACGGACCGCGGCCGCCATTCTGGCTTCGGGTCCGGCTTGCGCCGTCGCTCAGCGAGTCGGATCGGCGGTTCGGGGATCGCGCTGGAAGGGCGTCTAATGCAGCGTAGAATCCGGATCCCCAGCCCCGCCGTTCAGGCGGTTTACGCGCCCCCGGGCTCTCCGGAGCTTGGGGGCCTTTTTTACGTTTCATCGGTCCAATCGTTTCAGCAGCTAAGGCTTTGGGTGGCTCGTCGCTACCGCTCCCAAGTCCTGAAGCTTCGCGCTGACTATCGCCCCCGTGGGGCAGACGCGTGTCCCGCGTACTGATCCACGAAACTGGTGCCCCGAGTCGTCCTCGAACAGCACGTCAGTCTCGCGTGTGCCGAGCGTTGGCCCGTGCTCGATCGCGACTTGTGCAGCCATTTCACCCCTGCTGCGTGCGAACGAAAGCATTTTGCAGATTTCGCTGCCGTCGAGATTTAGGATTCTCATGGCATCGCGGAGTTTGGAGCGAAAGTGCGGCGCGTCAAGTAGCCAGCGGTTCGGGGGGCCACCCGCCCGAAACAGTCTAGACCCCTCTCAGCGGCCAATCGCATGCTAGTGAGCCGCGCCCGCACTCGCTTCTCGTTACGGCAGTCGGGAGCCGGTATCTGTCGTAGCGGCCGAAGTGATGGGCGGCTCGGCTTGAGGCTCGCCAGCACTATCTGCAACCGACCGCTCCCGGACTGCAGTTGGTGAGACCTTCACGAGCGCCGGGGCGAACGCCACGTATGCCATGCCACGCAAGCGGTGAATCGAGTTTGCGGACAGCATTCGAGCCACTTCACCCTTGTCTTGCTCTGCGAACGTCAGGGCCCGCTCGAGGTCTCGATGGAGTTCAGGACCCTTTGTCTGATACCGATACCGCAACGCGACAGCCTCTTCGATGCACACCAGGTCCGCGTCGACGAGGTCGTCTAGCGCCTCTTGCGCGGTCGGCTTGGGCAGCCCGAGCTCCTCGGCTAATTCAGCCGTCGTAACGCTCCTGTCGGCGTGATCGAAAAGCCACGATATCGTCCGTAGCGCTTCATGCGTGGTGATCCGCTGAAGCAAGAAATCTTGTATTTCTGACAGAATGATGCGGGCCATCGGAAAAGCCGAGCGCCGTCAATAGGTCTGCACGAACTATGCCCCTGAGGCTGGCCATGGAACGCCGCAATCCGGACGCTGTAGCGCGCACAGACGCCTCCCTCGCGCAAACTTGCCCCGCTGCCGACTGCCTCGGAAAGACATCAGATGGACAAACGGGAGCGATGGACACTAGGCCCTGATTCTTCTGAACGTTTTATCCGTGGCGTGAGCGGCCAATTTGTGATGCTAACAGGCGAAGGCGGGGGCGGCGCGCCCAACCACGTCCTTAAAAAGTCGCCAGCAGACTGGCGAGTCGCTCGAAGTCGACGGGCTTGGTGAGATGCGCCTGGAACCCCGCGCGACGAGCATTTAGCCGATCGCCTTCCTGGCCATAGCCGGTGACAGCCACGAGCTTCACGTCGGGCCAATCGGCTCGCAGGCGCATCGCGAGTTCATAGCCATTCATCACTGGCAGCCCGATGTCGAGCAGCGCCACGTGCGGAGCAAAGTCACCCGCCAGCCGTAGCGCGTCGGGCCCGTCGTGGGCGATGACGGTGCGATAACCGAGGCTCTCGAGCACCTCGGCCAGCATATCCGCGCCATCCGCGTTGTCGTCGACAATCAAGATGCGGTGTTGGTGCGTTGGCGCAACGCCTGGAGGCAACGAGAGGTCCTCCTCCCTGGCCTTCGTCGTCGCGTCGCTTCTCGGCAAACGCACGCTGAAAGTACTGCCTCGACCCAGTCCGGCGCTGTCCGCAGAGACGGTGCCGCCGTGCATAGCGACCAGGTTTTTCACTAAGGCGAGTCCGAGTCCCAGGCCACCCTGAGAACGATCCAACGTCTGCCGAGCCTGAACGAACAAGTCGAACACGTGCGGCAAGAGCTCGGCGGAGATCCCCACGCCCGAGTCCTGGACGGAGATCACGACGTCGCTCCCGTCTCGAGCCGCCGTAACGTGAATTGTTCCGCCGGGCGACGTGTACTTCGCCGCGTTCGTGAGAAGGTTCGCTAGCACCTGTGTCATTCGCCCACGGTCGGCGTCCACGACAAGATCCTGCTTAAGGACGTTTACGACCAGCCTGTGCCTTGCGTTCTCGATCACGGGGCTCGCAATCTCGATGGCGGCGGCTACGAGCTCAGCGATCTCAATCGTGTCCTTGGTCAGGACGACCTTCCCTTGGGCAATCCGCGATACGTCCAGCAGATCTTCTACGAGACGGGCAATGTGTTGCGATTGACGCTCGATAATGCCGATTTCGCGAGCGAGACCGTCCTTGCTCCGAAGCTTGAGCAAGTGCACGGCCGTCGCGATCGGGGCAAGGGGGTTTCTCAGCTCGTGCCCGAGCATGGCCAAGAAGTCATCTTTGGCTCGACTGGCTTCTTCTGCTTTGAGCAGAGCGACGCGTTCGCGTTCTGCGATCTCCTTGTGCGCTGTGATGTCCTGCACGATGCTACCGATGCCGAGGACCTCACCACTCCCGCGCTTGACGGGGAAATGAATCGTCTTCCAGACCCGGTGCTGACCGGGCTGAGCCGGAGTCTCGCCCGTGACCTCCTGCTCCACGATCTGCCCCGTCGCGAGCACTCCGTTCAACGTGGGTTCTAGGTAGTCGCGCAAATTTGGCAGGAGTTCGGCCCCGGTCTTTCCCAAGTGCTCTTCTATGGGAAAGCCGTTGATCTCTTCCGCCAGCACACGGTTCACGCGGCGAAAGCGTAGGTCACGGTCCATGAAGCCGACGCCGATCGGTACATTTGCGAACACGGCTTCCAGCTCCGCTGTGGCTTCCGCGTTCTGCTGACGTGCTGTCACGCCGTCGGTGACGTCGAGGTCGAAGGTCATGACGCCTTCGATCCGACCCGACTCGTCGCGCACAGGAAGGTAGACAGAGTCCCAGTAGCTGATGACCTCTGTGCCGTCGACCACGAGACGCGCGCGCGCCTCCTTTTGATGATAGGGTTCTCCGGTCTCGAAGACGCGCCGCATCCGAGCATAGAACGGCTGCCCATGATGCTCCGGTATCGCCTCCAGAATGGGCTTACCGAGAAGCTCGCGACCCCCGAGCGCTTTAACCGCCTTCGGGTGCGCAAACTCGAAAACCAAGTCGGGTCCACGCAGAAAGTTGACGATGGCGGGCACTTGCTCGAGCAGGCTGAGGAGCCGTCGGCGCTCCGCGCCGCCAGCTTCTGCCGCGGCGAGCAGCGCGGCGCGTTCGGCTTCGGCCAAGCTCTTTTGCGCCTCCTCGGCTCGCTTTTGTTCCGAGACGTCCACGGTCACCCCGTCGAAGTGGACGGGCGTCCCATCAGCGCCGTACGAGGCTCCGCCGAGCGCTCGCACCCATTTTACCGCGCTGCTCGCAGGCTCGTGCGTGCGGTAAATGATGTCGTACGGCGTGTGGTTACCTATGGACGCCTCAATGGCAGCGCGCGTGCGGTCTCGGTCGTCAGGAATGATGCGCTCGAAGAAAGTGTCAATCGTTACGCGCGCGTCATGCGGCAAGAAGAAGTGGTCCTTGACGCGCGTGTCCCACTTCAGCTCGTCGAAGGGCAAGTCGCAGTACCAGAAGCCGACGCCCGAGATCTGCGTGGCGTAGTCAGCCCGTGCGCGACTACGGGCGAGCTGCGTTAGGCCCTCCTTTAGCCGCGCGACCATGGCTCTTGCCTCGTACTGGCGCGATCGCGCTCGAAGCGCCGTACGGACGACTGTCAATAGGGATTGCAGGCGCAGCGGCCGATCAAGCAGGGTCACGTGGCCTAGGAGCTCGACCCGTGTGAGCGCTCGTTTCGCCGCCAACGGGGCGTCCTGGCTCGAGATGAGGATGATGGGTACATCGGACCACGCCGGCTGCTTGCTGAGCGCGGCCGCGAGCTCGGCGACTTTCGAGTCAGAGAGCGCCTCGTCTGTTATGAGGAGCGCGCCGGCGCCTTCGCTCAGAAAACGGAGAAGCTCGGGGACGTCCTTGCAACGGACGGCTGCAATGGCATTGCCGCGCAGCACCCGGCACGCGAGCTCTCCATCGCGGCCGACGGGTGCCAGCACCAGCACCCGGTTCTCGATATCGCTGTCCTGACTAGACTCCATCGCCATCGAGCGGTCGGCGGTCTCCGGTCAGCACGGGAACGCCGGTGAGCACGCCGCGGAAACCGACGAGGGGTTCGCCAACGAGAATTCCTTTCGCGGTCATCCGGAGCTCACGGATAGCCGCCTCATGGTTGCCACGGCGCTTTTTGATGACGCTAATTGCCTTATGAACGGTGCCCTCGTTCTCGAAGTAGCGCAGCAGCAGCGCCGTGTCCGCGAGATAGCTGAGATCGACGGGTGAAGCCATGCGGTCGCCGACGAGGCCATGCTGAGCCATCGTCATCATGGAGACGATGCCGGCCTGGTTCAGGAAGCTCAGCAGCTCGTGCATTTGTATCAGGAGAAAGCGCTCCTCCGGCATCGCATTGAGGTAGCCGTTGATGCTGTCGATGATGACCATCCGCGCGCCCCGCGTCACTTCCTCCTGGACGAGGTTCGTGAACTGGCCCGGCGATAGCTCGGCGGGGTCCACCTGCTTGATCCGCAGCGTCCCGGCGTCCACGTGCTTCTGAAGGGCGATGCCCATCCCACTCGCGCGTGCCAGCAATGTCGCCTGACCTTCGTCGAATGTGAAGATCACGCAACGCTCGCCGCGCTCAAGGGCCGAGATCACGAACTGTGAGCAGATCGTGGACTTGCCGGTGCCCGCTGGCCCAAGAACCAAGGTGCTCGAGCCTCGATCGAGGCCCCCGCCGCAGAGCGCGTCGAGCGCGGGCAAACCGCTGGTGACGCGTTCGCTTGCCGAAAGTTCCCGGTGCTCAGCGGCAACGAGCCGCGGGTAAAGCGCGATTCCCCCCTTCTCGATGATGAAGTCATGGAACCCGCCCCTGTACTTGACCCCTCGCAGCTTCACCACGCGCAGACGCCGCCGTTCGGCGCCGTACTCGGGCGCGAGCTGCTCGGTCACAAACACGCCATGAGCGAGGCTCTGAAGCTGCAGGTCGCCGTCCTTGGATGTGCCATCGTCGAGGAACAGCGCCGTGCATTTCTTGCCGACGAAGAACTGCTTGAACGCGAGGATTTGTCGACGATAGCGGAGCGGGTCGCCGGAGAGCAGACGAAGTTCGGAGAGCGAGTCGAAGACGAGGCGCGTGGGTTTCACCCGCTCGATCGCGTCCAGGAGGCGCCGTGTGGTCTCCCCGAGCTCAACTTCTGCGGGGTGAAAAAGGGTGTATTGCACGTCGGGGTTGACGGAATCTTCCAGGTTGCTGAGCTCGAACACGTCGATTCCGTCGAGTGTCCAGCCGTGGGACGCCGCGACGTCGAGCAGCTCTTCCTTCGTCTCGCTGAGCGTGACGTAGAGGACCCGCTCTTTTCGGCGCACCCCCTCCAAGAGGAATTGCACAGCCATCGTTGTCTTGCCGGAGCCGGGGTCTCCCTGAAGCAGGTAGATGCGGTCGCGAGGTAGACCCCCGCCAAGGATGTGATCCAGTGGCGGGATCCCGGTGGACATCGGTGATTTCGCGTCGCTCATCCGCGGCCACTTTCGCAAGGAAAATCAGGGAG
>DASZQI010000043.1:0-382388 GCA_035549735.1 Polyangiaceae bacterium
CGCTGCGCAACACGAAATCGCCATGTCTCTCGCCACCGCTCAGTCGCGACATGAATGGTGCCGACTGAACGCTTTGGTGCAAGCCGCCTACGGTGACGTGTCGCGCCTATCGGCGTGGGTCGCGGAAGCCTCGGTTCCGCCAGACTGCAACGCCGAGTAGGTCCCGCACGGACAACAGTCACCCTGCGGAGTGATCGCTGCGCGGCGCGGGAGTTTCGATTCTCGCGCCGTTCGGCATTTCATGGACTGGGGGGCTGCTTCGCGGCAGCTCGCGTGCACCAGTGTTGTGGCGGCGGTAGGCAACGATTGGCGGCTGCGCGTCGGTTTGGCGGCTCGTCGGCGTGAAGCCCTATCCCGGCTCGCGCCGAGGGTCGCTCCCGCGGACAGTGTGCGGCTCTGTGGAACGCTGCCCTGAGTTGCGGCTGGAACCGCACCCAACCAGCGAAAACACGAAGAGAAGCAACCCCACGCCAACCCCGACTTTGCTCATGATCGCAACCTAGTCGAACTGTTCACTCGCACCAAGGGGTTCGCAAACCGCGCTCGAGTAGGGACGTCACTGTTCGGAGTGATGGCGCTGAGCGGCGGGGGAACCTTGGCTCGGCGCCGCTTGCCATTTCAGACGCTGCTTGGCGGCAGCTCGGTTGCATGGAGCCGCGAAAAAGATGGCGGAATTTTGCGGCATACCTCTCCGCACATTTTCCGACGCGTGCGCGAGCGCGGGATATTGTTACGAACCCGCGGCAGCCCTCGCGCGTGGTCGGCTCGGGTGGGTGTTTCGCGTTTGCTTGTCTGCGGCGCACGTCGGATACTGAGCGGGATGATCGGCTCGTCACGAGCAGCCAGTGTCCGCTGCCGTTCGCTCTGGGTGTTCTCTCTGGCGTTCGGCGTGGCCTGCGGGAGCTCGAACTCCGGCAGCCTTTTTACGGATTCGGGCGGCACTCGAGCGAGCTCCGGCGGCAATGACTCGACGTCGGGCGGTGCGGTCGGGGCGTCGTTCAGTTCCGGAGGCGTGAGCCAGGGGGGTTCCATCACCCCTCCTACGAGCGGGAGCGGCGGCACGCTCGCAGGCAACGGAGGCACCGCTGGCAACGGGAACGGCGGGGTCGTCGCCGGAGGAAATCCGAGCAACGGCGGCCAGGGATCCGGCGGCACCGACTCCCCCGCTGGCGGCCGGAGCAGCGGCGGAGCTGGCGCCGCCGCGAGTGGGGGCTCAGCCACGGGCGGTGCCAACGGCGGCGGCAAGGAAAATGGCGGCGCCGGAGGCGACGGCGCAGGTGCTTCCTCGGGCGCGGGTCAAGGCGGGGTCGGCGGTGCCGGGTGCGAGCCCAGCGGGCAGGAGATTTGCGATGGCATCGACAATGACTGCAACGGCCGCATCGACAACGGTTCGGGCGCGTGTCCGAGCGGCTGCATGGGCCGGGTCCTCGACGGCAAGGGTTACATGTTCTGCCTCACCGCGAGCGCCCGCACTCCCGAACGCGCGAGCACGGCCTGCGCCGACAACGACATGCACCTCGTCTGGTTGGAGACAGCGAAGGAAAATGCGGCGGTGCTGGCCGAGGCGCAGCACATCGCGGGCTCTGTCACGAACTTTTGGATCGGCGCTTCCGACGGCGGCACCGAAGGCGCGTGGCGCTGGGTAGAAGACGGAAGCGTGAGCGGGACTCAGTTCTGGTCGGGCCAGGCTTCCGGCATGCCGGTCGACGGTCACTACGTGAACTGGTCTCCGAACCGCCCCGACCACGGCGCGGGCGAGGAGGACTGCGTTTCCTTCGCTGTCGATCGCAGTGGCTTTCCGGCTGGCACCTGGGACGACGAGCCCTGCAGTTCGATGAAGCCCTTCGTGTGCGAGGCTCCCTAGTCGTTCGGAATTTCAAGGGCTGGGGGCTGCTTCGCGGCAGCTCTCGTGCACCAGTGTTGTGGCGGCGGTAGGCAGCGATTGGCGGCTGCGCGTCGTTTTGGCGGCTCGTCGGCGTGAAGCCCTATCCCGGCTCGCGCCGAGGGTCGCTCCCGCGGACAGTGTGCGGCTCTGTGGAGCGCTGCCTGATAGGTGCGAGTGTGAGCAAGGGGCCTGGCGGCGTCACGCTGCAGCTCGGTGAGCGCCCGCCCGGCTGCGCTTCGCGCTTCGCGCTCCGCTCCGCTGCGGGCTCGAGGGGCACTCGGCGAATGTTCGGCGGTGCGGGAGCGACGACTCGGCGCTCGCCGGAATAGGGCTTCGCGCCTCCTGGTGTCGCCAAGGCGGCGCACGGCCAGACACGAAGGCTCGAGCAGAAAAGGCTTGGCGCGCGCGTTGCGTTTCAGACGCGAACGTGTTGGTGAAACCGGCCTTCGCGGAAGGCGTCGAGCAACTGCTTGACGCGACCCGGATCACTCGAGATTTGTGTGAGCCGGAAACCGCGGCGGAAAAAGTCGTTGAAGCCAGGCAGGGTCTTAATCAGACGCGGGTCCGCCTCGACGAATCCCATGCTCCAGTCGCCAAATGAGCGCTGCGGACTTAGACCGCGTTGCAGGACCAGCGTGCGCTGATGACGCTTGTCGCGTTGGATGCGAGCAAACAACGGCTCTACGACGGTTGGATCGCCTTCGAGCACCTGCAGGAACGAACCCTCGTGATGCACCAAAATGCCGCTGACATCGAGGCGCTTGTTGTTGGCTCGCGCTTTCAGCAGCAGCGCCGCGAGCTCTTGCTGGTCCATTGGAGTCACGGCGGCGCTCACGTAAATCAGTTCGTGTACGGCTTGCGTCGGCATGGCGGAGGGCTCGCTGGATACAGCGGCAGGGCACGCAGCAAACTTAAGGCCGGCGCTCAGGCCAAGTGCCCGGGCACATCCATATCCGGCGTCAGTAGCGGCCGCCGAACGTCGATGGGTCCCAGGCGTTCACGGGCTTGGCCGCGGAGGCGTTAGGGGCGGCCTTTGGTGCCTCCGAAGGGATCGGCGTGGGTTCGCGGGCTGCCGAGAGGGCGACTCGCGCGCCGCGAGCGCGCGCGGAGTTGCTGGGACGCGGCGCGCTACCCGTCGCGCTGTCACCGCGTTTCGCGCTCGACTCCTCCGCGTTCGCACTCACTTCGATGGCTCGATCGACGGGCTCGACGCGGGGTCCCGAAGCGACTGCAGTCGCGGCGGCCATGGGCACGGCCGGTTCAGCCGCGAGAGAGGGAGTGAGAACTCCACTCTTGTCCTGCTCGCTCCGGTACATCCATAGGGCACCCAACCCGAGCGCTAGGACAGCGGCGGCCGCAATCCGCAGCCCACTAGAGCCAAGCCGCCTTCGAAGGACCGGGCTTGATGAATCCTGTGCTTGCGCGGGCGCCGAGGGCCGTGCAGTCGAAGTGGGTGGGAGGGTGCGAGACACTCCCGCGCCGGTCACGGCTTCGGCCCCGTCGAACCGAGCGATGGACCGGGCTAGAATCCGACCCGTGCGCAGTGCGGAGCTGGCCTCCGCCGGCGCGAATGGACTGAGTGCCTGCGCGAGTTCGGCGACCGAAGCGTAGCGTCGATCGCGGTCCTTCTCGAGACAGCGCATGATCACCTGCTCGAAGCCAGCGGGCAAATTGGGCTGCACCTCGCGCAGCGGTTTGGGTGGGTCGCCTACCACCGCCAAACAGAGCTCGGGGATCGATTCCGCCATGAACGGGCTATTCCCGCTCACCATTTCGTACATGACGGTGCCGAGAGACCAAATGTCGGTGCGCGCGTCGACGTTACGGGACGAGCGCATCTGTTCGGGAGACATGTACAACGGCGAGCCCATGAAGGAGGCCGTACCGGTGAGCGAGAGATCGGTGAGCGACTGGCTCATCGATTTCGAGATGCCGAAATCGACCACCTTGATCGAGCGCGAGCCGTCGGCGCGGTCGGCCAAGAACAAGTTCTCCGGCTTCAGGTCACGATGTATGATGCCGGCGGCGTGCGCCTCTGCAAGCGCTTCACACGTCTCCAGCATGTAGCGCGCAACCTCGGTGGCGGGCAGCGGTCCGCGCTTCGCGAGCTCCTGCGCCAAGTCGCAGCCCTTGAGGTGCTCCATCACGATGTACGGGCAGCCGTCGGGCAATGAGCCGACGTCGAACACGCGAGTCACATGCTCACTTTGAATCTTTGCGGCGGCACGCGCCTCGCGCTTGAAGCGCTGAGCGCTCTGCTCGTGGTCGAAACCGACGGCGTGCAAGAACTTGATCGCAACCAAGTGCTCGAGCTCGAGGTGCTGAGCGAGCGCCACCACACTCATCGCTCCAGAACCCACGAACTCTTGGATGCGGTACTTGCCGCCGACTACCGCACCGACTTCCACGGGGGTTTGCACTACCTTCGCATAGCGCACGCGACCTCGGTCGCAATCGAAAATGACTGGGCGGTCGAGATGGGAGCCCTCTCCGCCCGCGGAAGCGCCAATTCTGCCCGTAAAAGCTGACCGTGGAACGAAACGTAACAGGGCAGGCCAGCGGCTGTATCGATATGGCACGGGCTGGCCGGGGGACTTGGGAGCTCGAGCGCACCGAGCGCTTGGCGGGTGAAGTCGACGGGATCGTTGCCACAACGATCCCCCACTGCCTATGACGACAACGTCCGGGTCTGGTCTCGGGGGCTGCTTCGCGGCAGCTCTCGTGCACCAGTGTTGTGGCGGCGGTAGGCAGCGATTGGCGGCTGCGCGTCGCTGTGGCGGCTCGTCGGCGCGAAGCCCTATTCCGGCTCGGGCCGAGGGTCGCTCCCGCGGACAGTGTGCGGCTCTGTGGAGCGCTGCCTGGTAGGTGCCAGTGCGGAGTCGTGGGGCCTCCGGCGTCACGCTGCAGCTCGTTGAGCGCCCGCCCGGCTGCGCTTCGCGCTCCGCGCTCCGCTCCGCTGCGGGCTCGAGCGGCGCTCGGCGAGTGTTCGGCGGTGCGGGAGCGACGCTCGGCGCTCGCCGGAATAGGGCTTCGCGCCTCCTTGAGTCGCCAGGGCGGCGCACGGGTGGGACCTGGAACAGTCAGAGGCTGGACGGGGCTCGGAAGGACAATTGAACCGTCACGCACTGGCTCAGTCGAGCGACACGATGCCCTGGTAGACCGCCAGTGCGAGGCCGGCGATGCCCACGCCGGAGATGGAGAACGCGACGCGCAAGGTGTTGCGCTTCTGTTCGTTGGCCACCCGTGGCGCAATGACCAGGTGACCAATGGCCGTATCGATGACGGCGACGGCGAGGCCAGGCCCACGATTTGCTGCTGCGGCATTCGCTCACGATACCCGATTCGATCCATGCCGTGTCGGTTCCGAGCGGCGACGTTCGACCCGCACCACTTGCCGCCCGACACGAGCCGGCTAACCTGCGGGCGGTAACGAATTGACCTGAAGGGTCGACCAACCGAGAGGAGCACCCTTTGTCGCTTGCCCGCGTGCAACACGTATCGATCTCCCTGGACGGTTTCGCGACAGGGGAGGGGCTGAGCCTCGAGGCACCGTTCGGCCATGCCGGCGAACGGCTGCACGAGTGGATGTTCGCTACCCAATTTGGACGCAAAATGCTCGGCGAGGCGGGCGGCTCCCGCGGTGTCGACGACACCTTTCTTCGACTATTCTCGGTCGGCATCGGCGCCGAAATCATGGGGGCGGGCAAGTTCGGCTACCCCGGATGGCACGCAGACCCGCAGTGGAAAGGATGGTGGGGTCCGAATCCGCCGTTCCACACGCCCGTTTTCGTCCTCACGCACCATCGGCGCGCGTCAATCGAGATGGAGGGTGGAACGACCTTTCACTTCATCGATGCTTCGCCCGCCGAAGCGCTCGCGACCGCGCGCGCGGCCGCGAACGGTCAAGACGTTCGCATCGGAGGCGGTCCGAGCGTCCTCCGCGACTTTCTTGCCGCCGGTCTCATCGACCATATGCACCTCGTGCAGGTCCCGATCCTGCTGGGCAAAGGCGTGCGCCTGTGGGACGGGCTGGAGGGTCTCGAGAAGGAGTACGAGGTCGAGACCATCTCATCACCCGCAGGAGTGACTCATCTGATCTTCGCCCGCCGCGGACGATAAGGCTCAGGGCACGAGCCCTCTCGCGGGACGCTCGCCTTGACGCTGGGCATGCTATTGGTCGAGACATGCGCGACAAGACCGCGGCGGTAATCGGGGGAAGCATCGCGGGGTTGCTGGCGGCACGGGCCCTCGCGCCGCACTTCGGCAAGGTCGTCTTGTTCGAGCGCGACGCAATTCGGGGCTCGACCGGCCTGCGCAAGGGAGCACCGCAGGCTGCGCACGTGCACGTGCTACTCGCGGCGGGGGCAATCGCGCTCGAGAACGCTTTTCCCGGGATCTTCGAGGCGGTGAGCGCGCGCGGCGGCCTCTATTTCGATATGGGGGAGGAAAACAATTGGTTTCACTTCGGCGTCTGGAAGCGTCGCATGGAGCTCGGCATCAAGGTACGTATTCAGAGTCGACTGCTGCTCGAAGAGACCATTCGTGAGCGGACGCTCGCGCTCGACAACGTCGAGCTTCGCACGGCGGGCGTCGGTGAGCTCTCCTGGTTCGGGGGTAAGCCGCGGATCGCCACGCGCGACGACGTTCAGGAGTTCGACTTCGTCGTGGACGCGAGCGGGGGAGGCTCTCAAATGCCAAAGTGGCTGGAGACCGCGGGTTTTTCCAGACCCGAGAATGAGAGCGCCGCCGTCAATGTCACCTACACCACGGCGCGCTTCCGCCCGAGCGTCGAGCGAGATTGGCGTTGCGTGTTGATCTATCCATCGCCCCCACTCGAAAAGTGCGCCGGGGCGGTGGTTCCGACGGAAACCGGTGAAGTACTCGTGTCCCTATTCGGCTGGTGCGGAGAGCACACCGAACCGAACGATGCCGCGTTCCTCGAATTCGCGCAGGGCCTGCCTCGTTCCGAAATTGCCGAGCTCATCGCGAGCTCGGAGCGCACCAGCCCGTTCCGGCAGTATCACTACAAGGAGGCGCGACTGAACCACTACGAACGGCTCACTCGTTTTCCGCCCGCCACGGTCGTCACGGGGGACGCGCTCTGCAGCGTCGACCCTGTGTTCGGGCAGGGCATGACCGTGGCAGCGCTGGCTGCGGAAGTGTTGGCGGCGTCCGCGCGCGACTGTAACGGCGATCTCGAACGGCTGGCGCGACGTTTTCGCTCCGACGTCGTGCGCGCCTATCGCACGGCTTGGTCACTCTCGACGACCGAGGACTTTCGCTATCCGGAAGTTGCCGGTGCGCGCCCCTTCGGCACCAGCATCGCCCATTTTTACACGCGTCGAGTGCACGAACTAACGGCCACGGACGCCGATGTGGCGCGCCGCTTCGCAAGCGTGATGCATCTCTTGGCCGAGCCGAGAGTCCTCTTTCATCCGAGCGTGCTTTGGAAGGTCGTCACCGGTCCCAGCGCAGCCGCACTCAAAGCGGCGCCGCGGCCCACTCGGGCGAGCTAGACGGGCGCCGGCCTTTGAACGCGGCTCGTCGGCGAAGCCCTATTCCGGCTCGGGCCGAGGGTCGCTCCCGCGGACAGTGTGCGGCTCTGGGGAGCGCTGCCTGATAGGTGCCATGGCGAGTCGTGGGGCCTCCGGCGTCACGCTGCAGCTCGGTGAGCGCCCGCCCGGCTGCGCGCTGCGCTTCGCGCAGCGCTCCGCTGATCGGGCTCGAGGAGCGCGCGGCGAATGTTCGGAGGTGCGGGAGCGACGCTCGGCGCTTGCCGGAATAGGGTTTCGCGCCTACTGAGTCGACAAGGCGGCGCACGGCTTGGTGACCTGAAGCAGTCAGAGGGGCAGCACGGTTCGATCGTGAGCGGTTGAGGCCATTCAGTCGTTGGGCACTGTCATGTAATCGAATAGTCGACGTTGGGACCCCGTCTGCGGATCCGTCGAAGGCACAGCGCGGTCACGGCGAGTGACCCTAGCCATCCAACGGTGCTCGCGGGAGCGCCGGCGACAGAGCAGCCGCACCCGACGGCTTCCGAGGCGGCGCGGACCTGTATGGGGTCAGACTGATTGCCAGCGCGATCCACGACCTTGACCTCCAACGTCCCTGCGAACGCATCGCCATTGTCGCTGAACCAAGAGGAGAGGTCTCCCTCGCTCGTGCCTTGAACGTTCGTCTTGGGCATGTAAAAGGGCACGCTGCCTTCGACGACCGACAGCGAAAAGCCGAGGTCTTCCTTGCTCGTTTGGTCGTCGGAAGCGTCGACTCGAATCCGAAACTGGCCCATGCCTCCACACTCGCCACCGTGTCCGGGGCCCGGATTCTTGGAGCGCGTTATTTCGATGGTTGCAGCGCTCAGCACCGGTCGAACGACATCGCCAGTGGCCTGTGTGGAGTACTCTTGATAGGGCTCGGCCACGCTGCAGGCCGCGGCCTCGCGAACGAGGGTCGGGCACCAAGGGAGAGCCAACACCAACCAGGCCAAGGGTCGCATGGGCGCGGGCATCGCAAGGGTCGTGCCGTGCCCCCTCGGTTTGCGTAGCGTGTCACTTTCTTCGGCTTTTGCGAAATTTTCGCCGGACCGGGGACTGACAGCTATGTCAGCCGTGTCAGGTGTGCCAGCGTCGGCTCGCCTTGCGCCAATCTCGATTTCCGCGCCGATAGCATTCAAGGCCCGCAGCTGTCCACGAGCACGGCGTCAAACAGGCAGGTTGGATCGACCGTATCGACGTTGCATCGCTCGACCTCCATCGTTTCGGAAGGGCAAGCGTTGGGGTTGCATTCGCAAGACCCGCGATCGTTTTGGCGAAAGGCGCAGCAGTGATCCCCGGAAGCGAAGGCCTTGTTCTCGGCGCGGCCGGTGGCGAGCGTGATGCACTCGATGTCGGTTGACTTGCGGTTGCCAAACCCGCACACGCATTCGTTGGTTAGCCCTCCGCCGTAGCACGTGAACGGATCGCACCAGCAGCCGCTGTCGTTCTGGCAGCAGCGTCTGGGCATCGGCACTTGGTCGGCGCACGTGGGAATCGGGTCACCAGCGACTCCCCCGTTCCGAAAAGGGTCACCGCACGAGCACGTGGCGTGGTCGAGCACACAACGCACTGCGGGATTCCCGTTCGTGTCACCTTCGCCGCACCCCGGCATCGCCGAAACCACGACCACGCACGCGCCCATAGCCACGACTGTTCCGCACCAACCCATCCGGACAGTGTAGCGCAGCGACGACGGCTCCTGCCAGGGGCTCTATCCACTGGACGCGAGCGTATCGGGTCTACGGATCCGGCTTCATCGACTTGTGGGCTTGGTCGAAAGATGGTGGGCCGCGCACTTTATTCGCCCCCTCACCGATGAATGCCGTCTGCTGGGCGCGCGTCGTAACTACCCGGAACGGACCAAGCAATGCGCATTCACTCGGTTTCTCGCGGTGGGCTCCGTGCGCTGTTTCGCTCCGCGGCTGGTTTGCTCTGCGGAGCGGCGGCGATTCTGGCGATTGGGTGCGGGGATAGGCGGCATGGCAGATCGGGCAGTACGCTGTCGTCCGAGGCGCCGCTCCTGAAGGCACACCTGGCGTAGCTCGCCGTCGAAGAAGAAACCGTAGGGTCTTCGGAAAGCTGCGCCTCCACCCGGGCCCGGAGCAAGATGGCTCGTTCGCGAACCTCTTTGGCTATTCGGTGGCGATCGACGGCGATCCTGCGCTGATCGGTAACCGTTCGCGCCAACCTCCTGACTACCTTCGAGTATCCCGGTTCGACAGGCCGCGACGGTGAGAAAGGCCGCTCAGGGCGCGCGTGCGCACCGAAAGCCGGAGTTCAGGCGGGCATTGGCAGATTGCCCGTACCACGGCGCCTGATCGAACCCGAAGCTCGGCGTGCTGAACCCGACTGTTGCGCCTGAACCACTAGTCGACACGGTGATGCAGTCCGTGCAGATTCGAGGGGAGCAATTGGCGCAGGTCGGCGGATAGCCGGTGTCGAGCACGAATTCTTGCACGCTACCGAAGAGGTCTGCGTGACCGTATTTCCCATCGCCTAGGGGCGACTTGGCGCCGACGCGATTGGACTCCGGGGTCGAGCAGCGGAAGTCCGTGTGGTCGCAATCGATGTTGGTTGAGTCCGCGGGTTGGGACCAGGGGTAGTTGCGGCTCTCTTCGCCGCCGCGCGCCGCAGCCAACCATTCGGCGGCGCTGGGTAGAAAGCCGCCGTCCCAGATGCAGAAGGCGTACGCCTCGTCCTTGGTTGTACAGACCATTGGTCGATTCTCACTACCCGCCGGGTTGGAGCTCCAGGTGGAACCTGGGCGCCCGGGGCCGAGATCGGTGCAGCTTCGGAAATTGGCTTCGGTCATCGAGGCCTCGATTGAGGGAAAGCCCACGCCAGACCAGCCCCCTTCGGCAAGCGGACCCTGCCACTCGAAGTAGGGGAGGATGGTATTGACGAGCCCCAAGCCGCCTCGCAAAAAGGCGTGTTTGCCCTGTCCTTGGGTGGGTCTCCAGCCCGCCTGCCAAGCGCTGAAGAACTTTCGGAATCGACCCACCGTGACCTCGAAGCGATCGAGCCGAACCTCGCTCACTTCATACGTGATTCCGGTACTCCGCGGCTCCGTAACCTGAGTGTGAGGCACGAGCAGGCTGTCGCAACACGACTCGTTGCCAGCCGGGCCGCAGTCACTGGCAAGGCCTTCGCAACTCGGCGGGCGAACACACGCGCCATCCACGCAGCGTGAGTTGGGCCAGCTGCACACGACTCGATCGGCGCACGAGGTTCCGCAGCTGTCGCTCGCATTCAAGAAAGTTTCGCAGCCCTGCTGCTCATCGCTGCAGTCCGCGAAGGGCGGGTTGCAACTGGTGACCTCACACTGGTTGTCGACGCAGGCCGCCTCGCCGTGGCTTCGGTCACAGAACGTCAAATTGTCGCAGCCGGTTCCACAGGTGTTGACCGAAGACAGGTTGGTTTCACACTCCGTTGGTTCATCGTCACAATTCGCGGTGTCGTCGGGGCACGCAATACATTCTCCGTCGATGCAGGAAGCGGTGCTCAGCGCGCAGTGCTCGCGATAGTCGACCGTGATGAGGTCGGGACCGCAGGTGATCGGGATCCCGGCATCGCAAGCATGGGCACCAGGGGTCAGGCCCCAGCAGGACGGCAACGCGTAGCTGCACATTCCTACCGGGTGTCCGACGCGGCTCTCACAGAGCCAGCCGGCCCGACACAGCCCTTTTTCGATCCATTGACCGTTGCTGCACAGCATCCGTTGACGGCTTCCGTGAGCGCCACAAGCCCTTTCGCCCTCTACTGCGCACGGTGAACCGGCGGGGCCGATCGCGTAGCTTGGCTCGAAACCAGCTGCGCCACTGCTGCCGCCGGTGGCGTTCCCCGAGTTCGGCGCTCCGCCTGAGCCAGACGTTCCACCGGTACCTCCGCTGTTCGAACCCGAGTCTTGGCTACCCGGCACTGGAGGGCGCGCGCAGCGAATACCGAAGGCACTCCATTCTGGGCTTTGAGATGTCAGTGCTGGCCACGTGCCAGCAGCACTCCAAGCGGAAACCCCGTGAGCCGCCTGATAGGCAATGCCCCCGCCAGTTGGATCGACGAGATTCTGGAAACAATCGACGCAGGGGGTGAGGGCGTAGCCCCAGACTTCGGGGGGCGCCGCCCAGTCAAGCACCCACTCCGAAACGCTGCCGAACAGGTCGGCCTGCCCGTACTTGCCATTTCCGAGCGGCGCAGAGCCGACCGGCGCGACGTGTTGGAGCGCGGGGCAAATCCCATCGGGCTTGTAGTAGCAGCCATAGATCGCCAAGTTGGCGTTCGGACCGGGCGGCGTAGCGCCCCACGGGTAGGGCCGCTGCTCGTTTCCACCGCCTGCCGCGTAGCTCCATTCGGCGTCACTCGGCAAGAAGCCGCCATCCCAAATACAGAAGGCATAGGCCGAGTACCAGTCAGCAAGGTTGAGCGGCAGTCGCTCGTTCGCGCCAGGATTCGTAGTCCAAGTCACTGGCTCGGAAGTCAGACTGCTGAGCTTGTTGGCCCAGCAAGCTGCATCGGTGCAGAGACGCTCGTCCCAGCGCTTGTCCCAACCCCACTCGTGGCCAGAGCCGATGGCTTGCAGGCCCTGGCCGTTGTTCACGTGAATGTGCTTGCCCGCGCCCGCTTCAGGACGCCAGCCTCCGTTCCATGCGCTGACGAACTTTCGAAAGCGACCTACCGTCGCTTCGAATTTATCGAGTCGGAAGCTGGTCAGCGTGAGAGGAGCTCCTTGATAAACATCGTCGAGCCAGCGATGTGCTTGCCCTCCTTCCACGAGCGGACTTTCGCAACAGGACTCATTACCTTGGGCGCCACAGTTGGTCGGCAGACCTTCACAGCTTGCAAACGGCGTGATCGCGCTGCCGGAAGCGGCGCCTCCAGTCCCACCGGTTCCACCGGCGCCTCCAGTTCCACCCGGTTCCGCCGGCGCGGGCGCGTCATTGGGGGAGCGCGCGCAACGCGCGCCGGTCCAGCGACTGCTGAGCTCGCCGGGCAGGCTGCTTCCGATGTTATCTACATTCGTGCCCGTTGGCGCGAACAGGCCAGGCCCCATGACGTAGCCGCGCTCGACGCGATCGCTGGCAATGGTCCAGACGCAGTCCTCGCACGGGGCAAAACCGTTGCTAGAGTCCTGCGTCCATTCCCAAACCCCGCCGGCCAAGTCGGCTTGCCCATACTTACCGTTGCCGGCGGGCACTGAGCCGACCGGACCGAATCGCCGCTCCCGCCCGCAGGCTCCGGACGATCCGACGTAGTAGCAACGATCGTAGGGAAGAACGAGCGTCGTGTTGGGTGCTGCACTTCCCCATGGATATCGCCGCTGCTCGGCGCCACCCTCCGCTGCATAGCCCCACTCCGAATCAGTCGGCAAGAAGCCGCCGTCCCAGATGCAGAACGCACTGACGTCATACCAAGTGACGTCGTTGATCGGCAGGTTTTCGTTCTCCCCAGCTTCTGGGGTCCAAGTTGCCGCTGGCAGTCTCGTATCTTGGAGCAGCTCTTGGACGTTCCATAGATCCGTTGCGAGATGCCCGTTCCAGCAATCGCGTGTTTCGCACAAGTCCAGGCTCTTCTGGACGTCCCAGCCCCACTCATAGCCTCCGGGGTACAGCGAGAGCCCACGCCCCCCGTGCAGATGCGTGTGCTTTCCGGCACCGGCTGCCGGACGCCACCCGTCCAGCCAAGCGTTCACGAACTTGCGGAACCTTCCAACGGTCACCTCGAATTTGTCCAAGCGAAAGTCACTGACCTTCGTTGGGTAATCTTGAGTGGGCAAAATGGACGTGCGTCGAAAGTACGTTCCACCTTTGACCAGCCGCGAATCGCAGCACGACTCATCGCGCCCTGGTCCGCAATTGGCAGGAAGGCCGACGCAACTTGGTGGAACCCTCGCGACCGGTCCGCCGCCGCTGCTGCCTCCGTTTGCCTGACCTCCCACGCCACCGCCTCCCGCGCCGCCGGCCGTCTCGCCGCTTCCGCCACCGCCGCTTCCGCCACCGCCGCCCACGCTCGTACCACCCGTGCCGCCGATGTCCGCTCCGCCGGTGTCCGTTCCGGCGTTACTCGTTCCGCCGCTGCTGGCTCCGCCCACTTCAATCGTTCCACCGAAGCCTGCCGCGGCGCCGCCCGTGTTGCTCGTTCCACCGGCGCTGCTTCCCCCGCTCGCTCCCCCTGGTGTCGTGCCGCCGGTGTCCGCGGAAGTTCCGCCGGTGGCGACGCTTCCCCCGTTCGTTCCACCTGTGTCTTCACCAGCAGAGCCAACGTTGCCACCGGTCTCGCCGCTGCTGCCACCTGCACTACTGCCAGCAGAATCCCGCTGCCCGCCGGCCCCGTCGCCGCCCTGATCCGAGCCGGCGACGGCATCGCCACCGTCGCCGCCTGCGCCGCCCCCGGCATTGCCACCAACTCCGGCTTCGGGTGCGCCGCCAGCGCCCGGTGAGCCACCCGTTGCGTGGCCCGGTGGCGATTCCTCGCATGACGCGCCAGAAAGCGCGCAGCACACCGCGAGTAGTGATATCGCCCGCCCAGCCAACGGTTTCATGTCGCAGTGCCTCCAACGCGAGTCCGTGGCTACGGTGCGCCAGCTCGTCCGTACGTTCAAAACCTTCCGAACCGCGTGCCGTGCGGCGTGCGGGCCGTGAATCGCTCGGGAAACGTACTGGCGACGTGCGCCGAGGCCGAGCCACCTCGATATCGCGCGATATGGGAATCAAACCCCGTGCTAGAATGCGAGCAATGCTGGGCGGGTGCAACGGGCGGCGGTTCCTTCGCCTCGCAGCTTTCGCTTGTGCTGATGCTGCTAGGCTCGTGGTGTTGGGGTGCACCTCGCATCGCGATCGGCACGCCGATAGCGGTCGAGCCCGAACCTGCACCGGTACCGGCGGAAGCGGGCGGTGAAGCCGCTGCTTTCGACGGAACCCGCTGGCTCGTCGTTTATTCGAACACGAAGGGTCAACTTGCAGGCACCTGGCTCGCCAGTGACGGCTCGCCAATCGGTACCTCGTTCCCGCTGCTCGGTAAGACGGAGGAGGTCGGCGCGCGCCTGGTCTTTGACGGGCAGAGCCTGGTGGTTTCCACGCTGGCCTTGCACAGCGAGCTCGGACAGACGCAAACCCATGAGATTCATCGCCTCGGCGTGGATTTTACCGGCCCAACCATTTCCGGAGTCAGCGCGCCTCCAAACGGGCTGTTCGTCGCACATGACCTGACCATCGACGCGCTCGGAACCGTCGAAGCGCTGGCGTGCGTTACTGACCATCACGACGTCTACTGCACCATCAGTGCACTCGCGGGCGACACGCTGATGCCACACACGTCGTTCACGCTGCCGCCCGCGCTGAAGTCCGTGCAGTTCCAGCCGACGCAGGCCGGCTTCGCTATCTTCACGGCTTCCGACGAAGCCATAGTGGCTTATCACATCGATCGGGGCGGGGTGCTCTCGCCGCCCGTACCCGTAGCGCTGGTAGGGGAACTCGACTTGATCTTCTGTCTCACACTGGCGCGCGCTGAAGCTGCCCCTACCCTGGCTTGGAGCCAGTTCGATGGCGTTCACCTCGCGCGCCTCGACGAGAGGCTAAACGTCCTGGCGACGGCCATGCTTCCAGGTCCGCGGTGCCCCGGCGTCCGACTGCTGCCTCGGGACCAGGGATACCTGCTGGCGATGCCACCGCAAGCGGAGGGCGAGTCACATTCTTTGCAGAGGGTGGACTGGAATTTCGAGCCCGCTGGTCCGGCTGTCCCTCTTTCGCTCTGCGAAAACTGTGTGGGCGGACTCGAGTTGACGCCCAGCGGCGAAAAGATTCTCGTCACCTACTACGGCTTTTCGCTCCGGGCCAGTCTCGTGGATGCGACTTCGTTGGAGGTCGAAGGGCCCCCGTCAGTCGATCTATCTTTGGAAGTTGTGGCGCAAACACAAATGCATGCAGCGCCATCCGTAGAGAGCTGGCTCGCCGCTTGGGTCGAAACGCGCGACTTCACGGGTGTGCTCCGCTTTCGGCGCTTCAACCAAAACGGCGACCCGGTGGGCGATCCCACTCTCTTTCCCGACTCGGCCAGTCACGATCTTCATCTCGAAACGATTTCGGGTGGCCCCAAAGGCTGGCTCGTCGTCTGGACCGACCGCTCTGCCCCACAGTCATCCCGGGCCATGCTGGTCAAGCCGGACGGCGCTTTCACGTCGCCAATTGCGCTCGAATCGCCGCCCGCAATTGCCAGGGACGACGACGGCTGGCTCCTCGTTTACGCCATCGACAGCCGTCGTACACAAGTCGCGGAACGGTACGACTACGAGGGCGCGCCCCTCTCTCGCGTGGAGGTTGCGCGTGTCAGCGGTCGATCTTCTTTCGGCAGAACACAGCTCGCTAAGAACGAACAGGGCTTTTTCGCGAGCTGGGCGACGACCGTTCCACTCGGAGACTCGGGCCAGGAAACTTACGTGTGGTCGCAACAGCTCAATGCTCGCGGTGAGCCTCAGGACATACCGCTGAAGCTGCGGTTGTCGACCTCAGTGAGCTCCATACGCTCTCCCTCGAATCTCGTGGTCGCGGGAGAAACGGCGTGGCTGACGCTCGGGGACGCGCATTCCAGTTGGTTTAGCGAAATGCCGCCGGCCGAACCCCTTCAAATGCTGGACGCCTCGTTCGTGGAGCTGCGCGCGGTTTCTGGATACGCGATCGGCGCCTGGCGGGCTGAGCGCCCGGCAACTCCATTCTCTTCGTTAGGCTGGGCGGCGCCTGGCGAAAACCTCGTGGAACGAGACCAAGCCGAGATGCTGGTGACCTCACTCTCGGAGCCCACTGGAAAGAGATTGGTCTTGAGCGGCGAGCAAGAGTCACGGCGCTTCGGCGGCTCGAACCCGCGCGCCGTATTCAGTTTCATCGAAGTCACGGACGACGCGAGCGACGGCGGGGCGGGGGGCGAGGGCCCAATTGGCGGAGCGAGTGGGTCCGCGGGGCTTGGCGGCTTTGGCGGCGTGCATGACTCCGGCGGCACGGCAGGAGTAGAAAACCCGGGTAGCACTGGAGGTCGAGACGAGAGCGGTGAAGCCGGCGCAGGCTCTTCGACCAGCGGCGGAGTCACGTCCATCGAAACCGGCGGGAGGTCGAGCTCGGTAGGCGGCATTGCTCAGGGCGGCACCAGTCATCGCGGCGGCGCCACAGGTGCGGGGGGCGCGGGAACAGGGGCTACGTCCACGGACGGGGGCGACTCCGATCAAACCGTCGAAGGCGCCGACCTAGCGCGAGGCTGCAGCTGCAACGTGGCGCCGCGCATGTCAAAGTGGCCGTCCTGGGCGCCACTCACGCTCGCAACGCTTCTGCTCCGCCGGCGGCGGCGAGGCGACGCAAAGCGTTGAAGGGAACAAGGGAGCAACCTGACCTTCGCGCTCGCGAACCCGCTCGCGGCCTACTCCGGGTCCGTGCTAAGCCGCGCAGAGTGAACGACACCAGCGAAGTACCGCAAGAAATTCGAGAGGCGCTCCGCACGCGCTTCTCGAGCGGTCCGCGCGAGGTCCACCGGTTGAAGGTCGCGCTCGCGGAGTTGGTTTTGCGCATCGCCGGTCCGGGCGCTTTCGGTCAGCTCGGAGTGGCACGGCGATTTTTGGAGGCCGGCGCCACGGTGGCGGAGCTTGCCGACGCTCGCCAAGACAGCTGGGCTCACATCGGCTCGCTGGCGTGTTACTGCACGCCAACCGACTCACTCGCCTCGCAGGCCATTCTCTGCTGTCTCGAGGCGGACGACTCGCAGCACGCACCCGAAACTTTGACCGAACAAGCCGTGCGCGTGCTTCGTTGCGGGGTGCCAACCGAGCTCGTGCTGCGCACCCTGCAAGAGCCTTGAGAGGCTTCGGGTAGCGGGACCGTTCGCGAACGTTCGCGGACGCTCGCCGGACGTTCGCGAAGGCGTTTTGCTTAGATGCCGGCTGATCAGGCTGATTTTTCCACCGCTCGCGTGCTCCGGCGGCCAGAACAAGCACGCAGCGATCATGGTAAGCGCGCAGGGGTGCGGGTACGCGACTTGCAGCGGGCGCTTTCGGAGGAGAGCGAGGCATGAGAAACAAAACGGTCGCTTGGTTGTCTTTGGTGTTGGTGTCCTTTGGCGCCGTGGGTTGCAGTGCGGGTGAGGTCGGGGGAACCGACGACGCCGGTAAGTTGTCTTCGGAGTTGTTCACGGGCACCCGCGTACCCGGCCTCGTGATGGGGCTGCAACACAATCAGAACCAAGTCGGGCCCGGCGGCGTCATGTATTCAGCGTTCGCGTCGGAAGCCACGCAACGTCGCGGCGGCGATCTGGGCGCGACTCGCCAACGCGGCTTCGAGTGGTGGTCGTTGCCCGACACGGGCGGCGATCCAGCGGCGCTGCGCCTGCCTCCAGGGGTGGTCGTCGCGCTGAAGCACAGCTCGAATCAGGCTTCACTCTCGATCACGGCCTTCGGCAGAAACCCGGTAAGCGGCACGGATTTCCCGGGCTTTCGCCGTCAAATCGGTGGCGATCGCGGCGCGAGCTCGGGCGTCGGATATTACTGGTACGAGTCCACGGGTGCTGGCTTCACGAACTGGAGCGGAGTCGACGCGCTACTGCCGAAGTATACGGTGGTCGGGCTCAAGCACGCCGCCAACCAGGCAAGCAAGGTGCTGGTCTGGAACGGCGTCACCTACGATCCGGCGGCGTCTTCGGCGAGCCCACCCGGCTTCCGGCGCGTCATCGGTGGCGACATCGGCGCTCCGGCGGGTCAAGGCTACTACTGGTTCGAAAAGATCTCGGGAGAGGAGATCGTCACCGCTCCCACGCTGACGGTCTCGCTGTCGTCGAGCTTGCGCATGGGCGCCAGCAACACCGCGGCCCAGGACAAAGATCAGGATTGTTTGGTCGACGAAATGGAGGCGCAGCTGGCCTCGCTGATCCGGCCGCACGTCACCTTCGACAGCGATGAGAGCGCCCGGAGCGCGTTCGAGCCGGTCACGGTGTTTCGGCTGTATCCGACGTCGAGCAACACCGTTCACATCCGCTGGTCCTTCCTGTTCGCCAATGATGGCGGCTACGGCCCGGAGAGCTGGTGCGACAATTCCCACCCCGGCGACAACGACGCCGCCAGCTTCGATCTCGCAACCACCGACGGCGGCGTCACCTGGCGCGTCACCAGGATCGATCTGAGCTTCAAGGGACTGGTCTGGCATCCGGACCCGAGCATCGCCAACAGTCGGCTCGAGGTGTTCGACAAGACGCATCCGAAGTTCTACTTCTCTGCCAGCAAGCACCACGAATACTTCAATCGTGACAACGACGAGTTCGTGTCGCGCTACAGCGAGTATGGCTGCGAGGACGACGTGAATGGGGCGGGCGCTTCCGTGCTCGTTGCCGATCGCAGCTTCCCGGGCCTGTCGTCCAACAACGTCGGTGAGGTCTGGTCTCACGCGGGCTTCGTAGACGCGCTATCGATGTACCCGGGGCATCGCATATGGGCCGTTCCCGGGGGCGCGCCAGATTGCTTCGTGGTGGAGGAGCACCTCATCGATGCTGACAGCTGTGGCACCAACGCGTCGGTGATGGACGGAACCAATCCGCTGATGCCGCTGCCGGTGGCTACCTGCTCCACCTCGGCCTTCGCGAGCGGGTTCGTTTGGGCGCACGCGGCAACGGGGTCGTACACGGCGTCTCAGTTGTATTCGCACAACTCCACGGGCGCCGCGAACACCATCACTTGGCTCAGCACAGGGTCTTATCGGGTGGATTTCCCAGGTCTCGGCGCGACGGTTGGCGGCAACGTCCAAGTCACGGCGTACGGCGCAGGTTCGGAGCGCTGCAAGGTCGGGTCGTGGGGCTCGGGCGACGGCATGCTTTCCGCTTACGTCAATTGCTTCACTGCGGCGGGCGCGCCGGTGGACACGCTGTTCACTGCGTCTTACGTGCAGCAGCCGGCGGTGAATCCCGCAGCGAAGGGCGGCTACCTGTGGGCCGAGCAGCCGAGCGCGCCGCTGTCGACGCCGTACGTGCCATCCCTGACGTATCAGTGGAACTCGAGCGGCTCGCAAAACACGGTCGTGAGGACCAGCGTCGGCATGTACACCGCGACGTTCCCTGGCATCGCCATCTCGGGTGGCACCGTCGAGGTAACGGCCTACGGCTGGGGCAACGAGCATTGCAAGGTCAGGGGCTGGGGCGGCAATACCGTCAACGTTGGTTGCTTCACGCCCGGGGGAGCCCCAACCGACGCGCTCTTCACACTGAGCTTTGCCGAGAAGACGCTGCGCAACATGCCGTCTTACGCTTACGCCTGGGCCGAGCAGCCTACCGCCGCGAACTACGCACCCTACAGCACGTACCAGCGGAACTTCCGCACCTGCACCGCAATGTCACCCGTCGGCATGCGGCGTAACTCGACGGGCTCGTACTCCGCGACCATTCCGGGGCTCAGCGTGCTCGGTTCACACGCGAAGGTCACCGCGTACGGTAGCGGCCCGGAGTCGTGCAAGGTCAGGGGCTGGTTGGCCGTGAACGGCGGCACGCAGGTGGATGTCCTCTGTCACGGCCCCTCGGGCCAACCCGTCGACACCGTGTTCGTGCTCGTCTATTCGAGCCTGGACGCAGTGCCGTGCTGAGGTGAAAAGAACCTGAGCGGCGCGGGAGCAGGTGCTCTCGCGCCGTTCGCTCGTCGCCGTTCGCCCTAGCCTTTTGGCCTCGCTCTTTGGGCCGGAAACCGAGTTTCCGGCCCAAGCGTGTTCACCGCAGCCTCGCCTTGACGAAGTCGTACAGGGTTGGGTTGAACACCGAGTACGCGCCGCCCAGACCGCAAACCGTCGAGAACGTGCCCTCCACCGCAAAGCTGACGCCGTAGGTTGTGAGCGTCTGCGCGTTCGAGCCGAGCAGCAGCGGACCACCCGAATCGCCGTAGCAGCCGACCGCCTCGCCCGGAAGTCCGCCGGCTAGCAGCTCGTATTTGTTTTCGAGCTTGTAGAGTACCCACCACTGATCGGCTTCCGCCTGGCTCGGCGCTGCCAGCGCCGAGTCGGTGAAATACCAACTCGTGAACGCGCGGCGATCGTTCTTGAACAGTAGCGGGTACCATTTACCGTTGGTGGCACGTGCGGTCGCCGGCCCCGCATACTTGGTCCCGTAAAAGCCCTGGAAGTTGTTGATGCCAAAGCCCGCGATCTGGAACTTCGTGCCCACCATGGACTCTTGGAACTTTCCGAGCTTCGCTGGCGGAATGCCGACGGGAGCGCTCGCAAGGTGAACCACCGCGACGTCTCGACCGCCGTCGCGCAATAGCCCGCTCTCGGGCGGCGGCGCGGGCGGGGCGGTCGCGAAGTCCGTGATCGGGACGACCAGGGTCGAGGCCAGCGCGTCCGGACCGAACGCCACCGCGACGCCGAGCCCATTCGCCGGTGCCTCGGTGATCGCCGGCGTGCAGTGACGAGCCGTCACCACCGTTTTCGGCGCCACCAGCGTCGCGCTACAGAACGCGTCGAGCACGATATCCGTGTCCGGAATCGTATACACGAGCGCTGCCACGGCGCGGTACTTCGCCTCGTCCGCCGGCGCGCCATTGATGATCGGCTCAGAGACGGTCACCGTGCTTTCTGTCCGAGGCGCCTCGTTGCAAGCAGACACAGCAAGTGATCCCAAAATCAATGCGCCGACCCACGTCTTCGTCATGTTCATCAATTCCTTTTGCGAGTTCGATGATCTCGCAGACTACTCAGACTCTACGTCATTCGGAGTCGGGTTGCTAACGAGTTGTGCGTGGTGCATCGCTCCCACTTCGTGCGCGCGCCACCAACGTTTCGTTTCGAGACGGCAATGAATTGGTAACAGCGCGACACGCGCATCGCGAACTGCGCCTTCGTGCACGACTCGCGCATCGAAGGTATCCGACGCTTCGCCTTGTTTCGCTTCGGAATCGAGATGCGCATCGCGCGCGGATCGTCATTTGCACGACTCGCGCAGCCAACGCTGCGAGGCCCTTGTTTCTTCGGTCCAGACATTCGGCGTGCGGGGCGCGGCCATCACCCTTTATTGAAGTTCCGAAAGAAACTCGGCGCACGGTTCGAGCGGCTCGTTGTTTTCGGACCGCGCGAGCGCTCTTCACACTCAAGCGCGCGCGGCCAACGCCGAAAGCGGGCTCCCGCGCCCTGCCTCCTCGGCGATGTACGTAAGCTCCGCCGCGCTCGACTGGCGACCGAGCAGCGCGTTGCGCGCGGGAAAGCGGCCGAAGCGCTCGATCAAAGCGTGATACTTGCGCACGCGTTGCGCGCCGAATGCCCAGGGCTCTCTCAGCTGCGAAGGCGCTTCGCTCAGCATTTCGTCGGAAATGAGCACGGCGCGGGAAAGCATGGCTACGTTCTCGGCGTGGACGAGCGGCATGAGCACGAACAAGCGCTCTTCCAAAGAGTACGCGCGATGCGCACCGCTATCGAAGGTTTCCAGCGCGAGGTCGAGCGCGGTGGAATCGCCGGCGTAAGCTCGTGGCGTGCCGCGGTAGATGTTGCGAGTGAATTGGTCGAGTAGGATGAGCAGAGCGAGACGGCCGCTGACGCTGCTCCGCCAGGCTTGGAGCTCGCCAGCGATGGCGGCTTCGACCAGCGTACCGTAGCGCTCGCGGATCTCTTGGTCGAGTTCGGGGCCACCTTCGTACCAGCGTCGGTACTTGGCGAGCAATTCGAGCGAGGTTTCTGCGGGGGCGCCGATCCAAAACGAGAGGAGGTCGGCGGCGGATGCGGTGTTGTTCATAGGCCGTATTTGCGGTCCAGAACGCGGATCGCCAATAACCGGATCAGGGTATGGGCGGCGCGACGCCAGGTCTTTAGGTTGAGTTCGTGCAAAACAACCATTCGAAATCGAGCTCTGCCCCGCCGCGGTGCGTCCCTTACGCGTACTGGTCGTTATTGGCGGTCCCGGTTCTACTCCTGCTTTCGGTCCTGGTTGGGTGGCTGTGCTTTCGAGCGCGAAGCGAGCGGGTGTACGCGCTTCCACCGGTGAGTTGGGCGGTCGAGCGCACGCCTGCAGTGCTGGCGCGGGGGGAACACTTGGCGCGTGGAATTGCCGGCTGTGCGGAGTGCCACGGAGTGGACCTCGGTGGCCGCCTATTCGCCGAAACCCCGCTGTTCCGCGCGGTAGCCCCGAACCTGACGTCAGGCAACGGCAGTGCGGTACGCAGTTACACGGACCGCGATTGGTTCAACGCGATCGTGCATGGGGTGGGACGGAATCGGCGCTCGCTGCTGCTGATGCCGTCCAAGGAGCTGGCGTCCTTTGCGGACCAAGACGTGGCGGCGATGATTGCGTTCCTGCAGACGCTGCCCCCCGTAGATCGGGACCCAGGTGTGAGCACGGTCAACGCTCTCGGACGAGTCGTGATCGGTCTGGTCGGAATGCCGATTCTCAGCGCAGAGGACATCGACCACGGAGCGCGTCGCGCGGCGGCACCCGAGCCCGGTCCGACGCGAGAGTACGGGAGCTACTTGCTCAACGTGTGTCGTGGCTGCCACGGCGCGGACTTGCGCGGGGGAATCGTGATTCATCCTGGCGCGCGGCCGTCTGCGGACATCTCGCCGGCGGTGTCACCCTGGGAGTTTTCGAGCTTCGAGCGTGCGTTACGAGAGGGAAAGGGGCGCGACGGCCGGGTGCTCGATGCGGCCATGCCCTGGCGCAGTATGAAAAGCCTTTCGAACGACGAACTGCGTGCGCTGTGGCTCGCGTTGCGTCAAGAATAGCGACTCATGAGGGACCACCTATCCAGCGCTGACGTGCGTGCCCTATTGCGGTTGCTCGCCGAATTACGAGAACTCGGTGGCGATCCTGGCGCGTGGCGGGCTCACCTCGTTTCGAACCTGGAGGCACTGTGTGGTGCGCGTGTGGCAGTCATCTCGGAGCTTCGAGTCAACGGCACCCCCGCGCACGCCCCCACCAACTGCGCCGAAGCGGTCACGCCGCTTCAAGCCGTCGACCATGGGCTCGATGCCTCGCTTCGTGAGCAATTTTATCGCGATCTGTACTTCATCGATCACCGCACCGATGATGCGCTGTGCGCGATGGTTCCACTGTACGGCAGCGCTTTCACTGTCAGCCGCCAAAACGTGATCGGGGATCGTCACTGGGATCGCTCGGTCAGCGCGAACGAGCGCTTTAGACCGCTGGGCTGCGATGACTTCGTGATGTCGATGATGCCCGTCGCCTCGCTCGGCGTCATTTCGAGCATGGAAGTCTACCGTGATCGAGGCGTCCGCTTCAGCGAGCGCGAGCGCCTGTTGGTGCAGCTGTTGCACGAAGAGCTGGCTCATGATTGGAACCGCGTCGAGCGCGAGGAAAGCGCGCGCTTGACTCCGCGTCAGCGGCAGGTGCTCGCACAATTGATGGCCGGAGCCAGTGAGAAAGAGCTCGCGCACGAGCTGAACGTGTCCCCGCACACGGCGCACGAGCACGTCAAAGCCATCCATCGCGCGTTCGGCGCCCGCAGCCGGGGTGAGCTCCTGGCCCGCGTCGCCAAGGCCAGGAGTCAAGCGCCGCGCACGCGTCTGGTCGCCGAAGGCTAGTCGTGAGGGTTCCCATGGCCTAAGAACGGAGGCCGCAGAAGCCGCGAGCTAGATCGGACAGCTCCAAGTCGGGTTTGCGTCGTGCACTGGCAGACGTTCGACACCGAGTTGCCCGGCGACACGCGGTAAGGGCAAGATTGGGGCGCCGCGCTGCAGGCCGCGCCGTTCTTGGGCCGGGAACAAACCATCCTCCCGAGGCGACCCAGGAGAGCGCGCTTCGAGTCCGGCACACCGTCGCACAGGCCAGGGCCTTGCATAACTTATCTCTCGCGCCCCCGGCGCGGGTGACTACGGTGGTGACCACAAGAGCCGACCGGGAGCTCTGTCCACGGCCAAGGGCCCAAACCTGGCGGATTGAGCGGCTAAAGCTTGGCCGCAACGTGCAGAGCCAATGCCGACTCCGCGGCGACTTCGATGGCTGCGTTTCCAGAAGCGTCGACCTCGACCCGCTTGCCGCCGCAGTTGGCTGGCACGTCACCCGATTTCGGCGTGTAGTCACCGCTCAGAACGTCACAGTACGTCCCCGCAGGCAGGCCGGTCTTCAAAGACTGGCTCAGGGCGGTCGATTCGTGATTGATGGCAACGAACGCGCGAGCTCCGCGTGAGAACGCGAGCTGATTTTTACCGTTGGTCCAGACGTTGGCGACCGCCGCTCCGGTCGCCGTCTTGCGGAAAAGCACCAGGGCGCTGACGTAGCGCGCGCGATGCTCGCAGATAAACCCTCTGGTCGAATTCGTGTACGGGCCGGGAACGCAGCTCGGCTCGCGCGTGCCGACTTCGTATATGGGATGCGTCGAACCGCCGCCATCCGTAGGCGGCCCCGCGTCACGCCCGGCGCTGGTGGTGCGATCGAAACCGTAGCTCGACATCACCGATGGGTAACCGTAGGGCCAAGCCAGCATGAAGACCGTAGCTAGGTCGTGCGCGGGTCCATTTTGGTAAAAGTCTGCGTCAACGCGCTGGGTGTCGTGATTCTCGATGAACGTTACGGCGCGCTCGCTCGGCAAGAGCCCCCACGTTCGTTCGTTCAGCAGGGTGAGGGAAGATATCGACTGCCCGTTTCTACCCAAGAAAATGTCGCCCACGCCCCCGTATTTGAACTCGGTCACGTCGAGCTCCGCGTTGCCGCCTACGTCCAGATAATCGGTGGCGTGGACGGCTCCGCCCCCGTAGTCGCTCACCTCTAGGAAGTAATAGGGTACTTCGTTGGGGCGCGGCTTTACCTGCGCGAGGATCGCTGCCAGGTCGGCTGGCGCCATGTGCTTCGCGGCGTCCAGTCGAAAGCCGCGCACGCCTATTTGCAGAAGGTCGCTCAAGTAGCCCGCCAGCGTGCTTCGAACCGTTGGGCTACCGGTATCGAGATCGGCTAAGCCCAACAGTTCGCAGCGCTGGACGCGCTCGGCGCTGTCGACGTAGTCAGCGTCCTGAATTTGGCAGATCGGCGCGTGAAAGTCGGCCTGCGTGTACAAATCCGGGTAGGCGTATTTGGTGAATCTCGTGCCGTTGCTCCCCGCGCCCGAGGTGATCCCCGTAGTGTGGTTCAGCACGGCATCGACGTAAATTCCGACGCCGGCAGCCCGACAGCGGGCAACCATGTCTACGAACGCCGTGCGCGATCCGCTGCGACTCTCGAGCTCATAGCTGACGACTTGGTAACGTTGCCACCAAGGGAACGCTTCGTCGGGAAGCAGCGCGTGCTCGCTCGGCGGCGACACCTGCACGGCCGTAAAGCCTTTAGGCCCCAAGAAATTTTCGCATTCCAGGGCAATGTCGGCCCAACGCCACTCGAACAAATGCACGAACACGCCGCTCTCCGTGTCGTTTTCGAGCTGCGGCAGGCTGGCGCCGCCTGCAGTCACGCCGCCGCTTGCAGTGGTGGCTCCCGCACCGCCATCGGCCGTGTTCGGTCCGGAACCGCCGCTCGACGCGGAGCCGCCAGCACCCGTACCTGCGCCGACACTCGAACCGCCCGTGCTCGTCGCAGCGCCGCCATTCGAAACGGAACCGCCGGTGTTCGTTCCAGACACACCGCCCGCAGCGGCGCCGCCGGTGCTCGTCGCGCCTGCGCCGGCATCGTTGTTCGCGCCCGGAGTGGAAACGCGTGAGCACGCGAGCGACAGAACAAAGGCGACCGGCAAGTAGGCGACGCGGGTCACACCCAAGGTCTTACGCGCGTGTGGGCGCTGGGCAAAGCGAATGTCCGAATCGTCGCTGATTTCAAGGACCACGCAGAGGGCTGCGCCGCAGTTTCGGCAGTTACGAAGCGCAGTCGGGCATGGCTGCCGGCGGTAGCAGCCGGTGGCGCGAAAGGTGCGCGTCCCGGTATGCGCCGCCGCTCCGACGAGAAGTTCGAGCTGCCACCGCTGCCGTCAGCCTCGCGGTACGACCGGCGACAGCTTGGGCGCGCTGAGTCCACGAAAATCGAAGCGCCCCGTGATCTGCATGACCAAGAAGAGCGTAACGACTGCGCCGATGGTGATGGCGAGGCCGGTGTAGCCTTCCCAGAAGAAGGTGAGCGAGAACAGCACTAGATAGATCAGCTGTGAGAGGCCCATCTCGACCAGCGCGAAGCGCCAGCCCACGAAGAGGCGCGCGTAGGTGACGACCAAGACAATGCTGACCAGCGACGCGATTGCGAAGCTGGTGCCGATCGCCAAGTGGTCGACGAGGTAGGCGAACAGCAGGTGAAACGCGAAGAAGGCGCAGCCGAGCAAGAGGTAGTGCATGGGGTGGAGCTCGCGTTTGCGTACCAGGGCGAGAATGGCGACCACGAAGAAGAAGAACAGCAACGAAACGGGCGCGAAGAACGTCACTTTCGATGCCAAGGGGCCGGGGTTCAGGAGCTTGGGCATCTCGACGCCAATCGGGGCGCCAGAGACGAGGCTCTTGAATCGCCACTCGCCCCGCCAGTGTCCGTTTTGAACCGAGTGCTGGCTCGGGCTGGTGCTGCCGGCCGGAAAATCGACGTTGGCGAAGTTGGTGGTCATGTTCATGCGAAAGTTTCGGACTTCGCTGTTGCCGGCCGTCAGCAGGTAGCTCCAGGTCGAGGTGCCGCGGGAGCGATAGGCAACGTGATATTCGTGGCGAGCGTGCGGTTCGAAGCGCGTGGTCCAGGTCGCGACGCCATGGTCGACCGTGTGCCGAACGGGGGTGCCCTGCTCGTCGGTTACCTGGAAGTCATCGAAGCTGACCGGGCTCGAACCCTCGGTGCCAAGGGGCAGACGCAAGGTGCCGTCTTGCGCGTGGTCGGTCGGATTGACGAACGCGTAGGTCCCGCGAAAATGGACCGCGTAAGTGGGGAACCAGAGCAAGCCTTTTCGTCGATGGGTGAGCTCGAAGGCCACGTCGATATCCGAGCCGTCGAACTCGAGCGGGTGTTCGACGCGGGTCTGCTTTTCAACGGTTTGTTGGTTAGCGACTCCGGCTGCGTTGGTGGTGGTGACGAGCTCCTTCACCGTCTCGACCGTGGGGTAGCTGCCGCTCGGCGGGAGCTGGCGCGCGGGCGGACCCCAGAGCGCGTGCACCTCACTGTCGAGCGCGTCGCTCACGCTGTTCGTGCGCACGACCACCGTCGAGCCGAGAATCATCCACGCCACCGCACAGCCGAGCCAAACGAACGCAATTGCAAGCAGTCTCAACATGGTTCACCTGAAACTCAGGCTAGCCAGGGGTTGTGGCCGGGGTTGGGTGGAACCGAGGAGAGATTTAGGTCGAGTTAAGGCGAAATTGTGGCAGTGCCGGCCAGGCGCGGCTGCTGGGGTGCGCTGCGGCGCGCTCGGTTGCCCAGGTTCGCGCTCTGGCGGGAAGCGCGCCCTTTTCCGCATGGGCAACCCAACAAACAAATTCAACGCTCAGTGGTTCGTGCAATTTTCCTGGGGCGGCGCGCTTCTGTCGTGCGCTGAAAGTGTGTCACGTACGTTTCGCGTATTTATGCGGGATTTTTGGGGGGCTGCCGCGGCGCTTGGCTCTTCTCGGCCCGGGGATCCGCTGGTATCCATGAGCGTCGCAATTACGGAGGCGCGAATGGATTTGGTACGCCGAGTGGGTCTCAAGTCGGACGGCAAAGTAGCGGCGCTGGATCGACGCAAGATGGCGCGCTCCATCGCGTTGAAGCTCGCGGCGATGGGCTTTTCGGTGCCCGATACCGTGGGCGATCCCGAGCTGCTCGACTTGGAGCGTGACCTGTTTGCTCGTTATCGCGAGCAGGTGAGGCTCTTGAGCGATCACCTGTGTCCGGCGGATCGGCGCATTCAGGCGTTTTTGGACTCGCTGTTCGGCAAGCTCGATTTGTCGTTCGCGGTGCGGCTGCCCGCGAACACGTTCTTGCTCGATCGCTACGGCCTCGCGCGCGAGCTGTCGCTGCCGGTCGAGGCGGACGAGTGGCACAACGAGGTCATCAGCAGTTATCGGCTCGATAACGGCGTGCTGCACAATCCGCTCAACGATCGACGCACGACGCAGGGCGTTTTCCACGTGGCGGACGTTGGCTTGCCGGTGCCAGGTGACAAAACCTCGGTCCCGCTCATCACCTACGCGCATTTGCTGTACCAGGCGCTGCAAGCTCCGGCGCATCTGAAGCGCATTCCGTTCGGCGCCAACTGGGACGACCCGCCCGAGACGATGGTGTCGCTCTTGCTACGCCCCTTGGTCTGCCCGGAGGTGCCCAAAGTGTCGCCCGAGAAGCGGCTCGAGGTGCGCTTCTTCGCGCCCGGCGGGCTGGTCTCGAACTTGGATTTCTTGGAGAGCATCTTCGGGAACGCTGGCGACCCGTTCTTGTCCGAGAACGACGCGGCGCTCGACGTCGAGCATTGGACCGGGCACACCGGCTGCGTGATCTTGGCGCCGCACCTGACGCGGCTGCGCAAGAAGGACGTGGGTTTGCCGCACGTTTCCGAGGCCACCGAAGCGCAGAAGCGCGACGGAATGTGCTGGGCGGACCCGACCGAGCTCTACAACAACGGCGGCGCGTTCAAGATCACCGCGCGCAGCATGGATGGCGTGATGGTGACCATCCTGGCCGACAACTACTTTGGTTACTGCAAGAAAGAGGTCAAGACTCAGATCAGCTTCAGCGCCAACCTGTTCGGCTTGGCCGAGGAGGAGCACGCGGGCGGCGCTCTGGCCTTCGCCACGCAGAGCCTCGGCGATCACTTCGTGGCCGATCGCTTCGCGCAGTCGGGTCACCGCTTCGCGGAGGTGTTGGAGCTGCTCGGCGACAGCGTGACCCTGCACCCCACGGGCTACGCCACCGACAAGACCTATCCCGAGATTCATTACCTGCCCGAGGACATGGACATCGACCTCAAGCGGCAGGACATCAAGTGGACGAGCCGCGGCGAAGAGCAGCACCTGAAGCTTTTGCCCGACAAGATCTACGTGCACCCGAGCGGTTACAAGGTGCGCATGCAAAAGCACCCGGCGGCGCCGAGCTGGCGTTTGGTCGGCACGGCGGCAGAGGGAACCTTCTGCCACAAGCCGTGCACCGTATCCGGCGGCGGTAAATCCGAGATCAGCAAGAGCTTGATCGACGCGGTGATTTACGGGCCCATCTACGTGCACAACTTCGAAGAGGACATGGCCCGCGTCGAGGCCATCTTCAACAAGGACTACCGCGACGCGCTGCATCCGGAGCTGCGTGCTTCGGTCGACAATTCCCGGCCGATCTTGTCCCCGGATCGCTCGCTCGGCTCGGTGGTCAAGCTGCTCACGCCGAACCCGGGTGATTTCACGCCGGAGTACAACGCCTGGCTCGAGGGTTTGCCGAACTACGTGCGCGCGCTGGTGTTCGTGATCAAGCGCTTCTACCAGAGCGATTGGGGTGCCGATTGGAAGCGGCACTTTGCCGTCGACATCATCAACGGCGCGCCGGGCCACGAACTGAAGTTCAGGGAAGACGCGCGCAAGCTGGTGGGTAGCTACCTGCGTGTCGGGCTGCTCGGAAACGGGGCGTGGCGCACTTACAAGCTCCGTCAGGATTTCTTGGCCGCGGACAAAGTGCAGATGGAAGACGACATCAGCGCGTCGGTGGTCGTGCCCGCCAAGAGCTTGTTCGGGCTGCCCTCCGAATACGACGGGCATCCGAGCCTCAAGCTCAGCGTCAACTGCGAGTTTCGGCTGTTCCAACGTCCGGACGAGGCGATTCATCCGGGCTTCGACAAGCAGACCGAAGAAGACATGTCCGGGCTCGGGCTGTTCTGCTCCAATTTCCAGCCGCTCGGCCCGACCGAGCTGAAGAGCATGGTGGAGGAGGTCGCGCTGCACGATGCGTTCACGGAGCCCATGCGCAAGCACGTGGCCGAGAACGCGGCACGCGACGCCGGTTTCTCGATTTGCTCGGCCAAGCCGCGTCTGGTCGGCGGCAAGCCGAGCAAGAACCCGCGCTACCTGCAGGTGCGGCCGGACGTGGTGCGGCTGCGCGATCGCTACATGGCCGAGCTCGGCGCGCGGCTCTATCGCCGTATTCCGCTGGGCGAGCCGGTGATTTTCCCGGTGATCAGCGTGCTCTCGGGGCGGCGCAACAACCCGCCGGACGGCGCGATTCGCCCGCTGTGCGTGTACTCGCCGATTCACTATCAGGAGCTGCCGGAGCTGTTCATGGACTACATCTGCTCGGTGACGGGAAAGTCGCCGAGCACCACCGGCGCAGGCACCGAGGGCGCGCTCACCAAGGGGCCGTTCAACGCTTTGTGCGCGACCGCGGACTTGAACAACGCGCTGGTCTCGATGCTGCTCACCGGCTACGCCGGATTCAGCTCCGCCGCCGGCTTCATCGGGCCGAAGTTCCAGGTCGACCACGACATCAGCTTGCTGGTACCGGAGGTGTGGTGCCGCATGTTCCCGCACGAGCGCGATCCGAAACGCCTGATCGCCGAAGGGCAGATCGAGCCGCTCGAGGATCTGGTTTTCGAGGGCCGTCAGGTGCTCGCTAGCCGGCTCGGCTACCGGATTACCGCCAAGTTCGTGCACACGTTCCTGGGTCGCGTGTTCGATAACCCTGCGGATGTATTTACCGAGGAGATTCTGCGGCCGGAGACTCAGGACCTGCGTGTGTTCGCCGATGGCGTCGACAACATCATCGACGCGCAGCGCCGCGTCGCGGAAACCTACTTCCAGGACGGCAGCATCGAGGATGCGTGTCCGCCGCTGCGCGCGCTGCTCCACATCATGGCCTACGGGCACTATGAAGGAAAAGACGCACATCACCCGGACATTCGCCGGCTGTTCACGCGCGAGGCGCTGCTCGAAAGCGACTGGTACGGCGAGCGCCTGGCGGTCAAGCAGGAGCGCGACGTGGAGCTCTGGCGTCGCAACGTGCGCGCGCTCAGCGAGTTTTTGCAGCAGCCGAGTCACCGCGACGAGGCAGAGCGGCTCGACATCGCGGGGCGCCTGGCGCGCGCCAAGGCGGAGCTCGAGCGCGTGAGCGCGCCCGCGTATTTGAGCACGCTGGCCGGCACCATCGGCGCGGATCCGGTGCATCGCGGCGCGGCGGTGCGCGTGATGCCGGCGCGCGGCGCGCGTGAAACCAGCGCTGCTCAAGCGCTGAGCAACTAGCCCCGAGAATGTTGGAATCCGAGATAGTAGCCACCGCTCGCGTCGCGGGTGGTGGCGAGTTCGTGCTGGTGCGACGCGATCAGGAGTGGATCGTGCGCGTGGACGGCCGCACGCTGATGTCGAGTCGCATGCACGACTCGGAGGAAGCCCTGGCCGAATACGCGCTTGAGCGCGTGGATGAACCCGGCGCGGTGCTGGTGGGCGGGCTCGGTCTCGGCTTTACGCTGCGCGCCGTGCTCGACCGCGTGCCCGCTGACACCACGGTCACGGTCGCGGAGCTCGTGCCGGAGCTGGTCGGCTGGAACCACGAGTACTTGGCCGCGCTGCACGAGCGCGCTCTCGACGATCCGCGCTGCGAGGTCGTGGTGGGCGACGTGCTGGACACCATTCGCGCCTCGCGCGGCGCGTTCGACGCCATTTTGTTGGACGTGGACAACGGTCCGGTTGCGCTGTCGCAAGCCGATAATCAGCGGCTCTACAGCGAAAGCGGGGTGCGCGCGTGTCGCGCCGCGCTGCGCGCCGGCGGCGTGCTCTCGGTGTGGTCGGCGGGGCCGAGCCCGCGCTACGAGCGGCGACTGGTGAACGCCGGGTTTGAGGTGGACGTCGTGCGCGTGCGAGCGCGCGAAGGCTCGCGCGCTCGGCACGTCTTGTTCCTCGCTACTTGCTCGTCCGACGCAGCAAGATCGCGGCCTTATTCTCGAGCACGCGAAAGGTGAAGGATTCGGTCAGGTAGAGCTCGACCGAGGTGCGGTCGTGGCCTGCATAGCCAATCGACAGATCTGCGCCGACGGTGAGCTCGTAGTCGCCGCCGCGTTTCGAGAGCAGCACGGCACCTTCCTTCAGAGCGGGAGCCCAGATCAGCGAGCCGTCGGCCAAGTTCTCCTCGATGCGGTGGCGAATCGGGTAACCATCATCGCCGTCCGCAGTGACCTCCGCGTAGGCCTGAACGCCGAGCGCGAGGACGTAAGGGCCGTTGACGCCCGCGATGCGCAGCACTTCTTTGGCCGCGCTGACCGCGCGTGGCCATTCCAGGCTGGAGTTCACTTCAATCGGTGCATGCGGGCTGGCTTCGACGATGCCGGTGATCTTGGCGTCCGCAAAACCGTGAAAAATCGCGGAATCTTCCGCGCGCGCGACGCGCTCGGCCGTCGCGATCACGGGGTCGAGGTCGAGATCGGCGGCGCCGCGCGAGGCGTAGTCGAGCTCCAATATCGGCAGCACGATCGGCGCCCTCAATTCGACGAGCGGCCGTACTTCGCGAATGGCGTGGCTCACCTGCGGCACCGGGCCCGCCTCGATTTGCTGTAGACGACCGGTGTTCACCCCGCCGAGCTGCCAGCCGTGTGGGCCCGAGAAGTCGACGACCTTGCGCCCAGCCAGGTGCAGCTTCAGCACTCGGCGCGCTTCCTCGTCAATCTGCTCCCAGGCTTCGGTCGTAATCGGGGAGAGCTCGCGCTTGAGCAGGTCCATCAGGTCATCCCTTTCAAGCTACCGATCCCGAGCGAGCCGGAGGACGAACCAGAAGGCGCGGGCGCGCCGCCTCCGGTAGTTTGCTTTTCGACTTCGGTGATGGGCCCGCTTGCGCCGATGTAGGTAGCGATGTTCGCCGCTACTACCGGGTCGTGGCGGCGAAGCCACTCGAGCGTCATCATGGCGTGCTCGATTTCCTCGTTCTTGTTGTGAACGAGGACTGCGCGAAGCTCATCGTCGGTGCACGCCTCCGCGCGCTGCTGGTACCAGTCGACCGCCTCCAGCTCTTCTTTGAGCGAGACAATCGCGCGGTGCAGGTTGCGCGTCGGTTCCGACAGGGCCTCGTAGGATTCATGGTAGCTCTCGCTGCTCATGCCCGAGACCATAACACCGGGCATGATGGGCGCTGCTACTGGGGCAAGCTAGCGGGCGGGCACATTCATGCCACAGGGCGATTTCCGCGACTGCCTGGGAAAGCGGGTTTTCCAAGTCGTTAAGGCCCAAAACTACTGGCACGTGGCGTGCAATTCCGGGCGGCATGCGTGGCGAAATCGTGGCCCAGGAGAAATCGTTGATCGGCCGGCAGAACGACGGCGAGTTGCGCGTCGAAACCATTGTCACCATGGCCGGGTTCAGGGCGCTCGAAAACGAGTGGCTCGCGCTCGAAGCACGTCTGCCGAGCTTACCCTTTCAGACCTTCGATTGGTTTGCGTTGTGGTGGGAGCACATGGCCGAGCGGCGCCTGCTGATGAAGGACAACTTGCGCGTTCTGGCCTTCCGCGATGCCCAGGGGCGCCTCGTGGGCGTCGCGCCGTTGATGCTGACTCAGTATCCGGGTTTCGACTTTATTTCCACGCGGCAGCTTCAGTTCTTCGGGGCGGACCCCAACCTCACCGAGATCCGATCGCTGGTCGCCCCGGTCGCCGACCAGGCCCGGGTGTACGCGGCATTCATGCGCTACCTGCGCAGTCATTCGGGTGAGTGGGATTGGCTGCTGCTCACCGGGGTGCCCGAGAGTCAGGAGCTGAATCAGATCGTGGAAACTCCGTTCGCGCGGGTGGAGTGGTTGCGCACGATACCGGACTACACGCTCGAGCTACCGGCCACCTTCGAGGAGTTCAAGAGCTCGCGCTCGCGCAACATCAAAGAGTCGCTGCGCAAGTGTTACAACTCGCTCAAGCGCGACGGGCTCTCGTTCGAGTTCCGGGTGTTGAGCGAGGCTGCGGACGTGGAGCCCGCGTTGACTCACTTCTTTCGCCTGCATCGCGCGCGCGCGGAGCTGTCCGATACGATAGCGCACAACGACGCGTTCGAAGCTGAGAGTTCCCGCAACTTTCTGCGGGCTTTCTGCCGCCGCGCAGCGATGCGCGGGCGCCTGCGTCTGTTCCAGTTGGTGATCGACGAGCGCGTGGTGGCGACGCGCATCGGGTTCGTGTGCGACCGCTCGCTCTACCTTTATTATTCGGGCTACGATCCGGCGTTCCGGCAGTACAGCGTGATGACGACCGTGCTCGCCGAAGCGGTTCGCTACGCGATCGAGAGCGAGCTTACCTCGGTGAACCTCTCTACCGGGCGTGACACCGCCAAGACGCGCTGGAGTCCCGACGAGACGAACTATCGAGATGCGTTGGTCGTGTCGCCCTCGCTGCGCGGCGGCCTCGCGCACGCCGCGTGTTCGCTGGCGAAGGGCACGCTGCAAGCGGCCCGGGAGCGAAGTCCCTTGTTCGACGTGCTGGGTCGACGCGCCAAGTCCGAGCGACGCCCGGATGCGCCGCCCACGCCCGAACTCGAGCTGTGTGGTTCCGGCGCGGAGTAACGCGCTAGCGGAAATCTCGCCGGAAACGAGCGCTCGCGGGGCTGAAAAGCGGAGAGCCGCCTTGCGCTGCACGGGAAAGTACCGTATGTAGACCGCCTCAATGCGTTCGGCCCTGTTTTCGTTTTGGTTTGGCTATTGGCGCCCTGCTGTGCGGCGTCAGGGGCAGGCCTGGTAAACGAGATTAGGCCGAAACGAACCGAAACCCCTGGTCGCCGCGAGGCACCAGGGGTTTTTTGCTTTCGAGTGCCGTCATGCGTGAAACCAAGAATCTTCGAGTCGTCGACACCGCCGTGCTTCAGAGCCCGAATCAGATCCTACAAGAGCTGCCGCTCGGCGAACGCGCCGCAGAGGTGGTGTTTCGCGCGCGCGGGGAGCTCGAGGGCATCCTGAACGGACGCGACTCGCGTCGGGTCGTGATCGTCGGCCCGTGCTCGATTCACGATCCGGAAGCCGCGCTCGATTACGCGGTGCGGCTACTGAAGCTCCGCGAGCGGCTCTCCGACTCGCTGATGATCGTGATGCGCGTGTACTTCGAGAAGCCCCGCACGACCGTGGGCTGGAAGGGCCTGATCAACGATCCGCACTTGGACGGTACCTTCGACATTCCGACCGGAATTCGCGTGGCGCGGCGCTTGCTGCGCGATTTGGCCGAAATGGGCATGCCCGCGGCCACCGAAATGCTGGACCCGATCATCCCGCAGTACATTGCCGACGTGGTGGCCTGGAGCGCGATTGGTGCGCGCACCACCGAGAGCCAAACCCATCGCGAAATGGCGAGCGGCTTGTCGATGCCGGTCGGTTTCAAGAATGGTACCGACGGCAGTCTGGGTGCCGCCATCAACGCCATCATCGCAGCCTCGCGCCCGCACAGTTTCCTGGGCGTCGACGGGGAAGGTCGCGTCGGCGTGGTGCGCACCTCCGGCAACCCGCACGCGCACCTGGTTCTGCGGGGTGGTAGCCGCGGGCCGAACTTCGGTCGAGCCGCGGTGGATCAGGCCGTGCAGGCGCTGACCAAAGCCGACGTGAAGACCGGCGTGATGGTCGACTGTAGCCACGACAACAGCGGCAAGCAGCCCGAGCGTCAGCCGAGCGTGCTGGCCGACGTGGGCGCACAGGTTCGCGAGGGCTCGCCGCGCTTGCTCGGCGCCATGGTCGAGAGCAATCTGGTGGCGGGTCGGCAGGACTTGGGCAGCTCTCGGCAAGGGCTGGTGTACGGCCAGAGCATCACCGACGCCTGCGTCGATTTCCAGACCACCGAACGGATGCTGGAAAGCTTCGCCAGCGACGCAGGCAGCGGCCGAAAAGTCGTGGTCAACGCCTAACTCCGCGGTTCGATTCGAGGCGGTGCTCCGCAATTCGTTGAGCCGATTCGAGCGGCTCGACCGTCCTCGGGTCCGTGCCGTTCCTTGCCGGTTCTTTCCCCGCCTACCTTCCGGGTAGCCTCGGGCGAGCAGCCGAGTATGATGCCGCGCTCCGATTCGACCGCGCCAAGCGCTCAGTCGGGCAAAGGTAGATCGACTCTATGGCTGGAGTGACGCTCACGGATGTCAGCAAGGTATACGAAGGCGGCGTTCGCGTCGTCGACCACTTCAATCTGACCATCCCTGACCGCGATTTCGTGGTGCTGGTGGGGCCCTCCGGTTGCGGCAAATCCACCACCTTACGCATGATCGCCGGGCTGGAAGAGATCACCGACGGCACCATTCGCATCGGCGATCGAGTGGTGAACGACGTGCCGCCGAAGGATCGTGACATCGCCATGGTGTTCCAGAGCTACGCGCTCTATCCGCACATGACGGTGTACGAGAACATGGCGTTTTCGTTGAAGCTGCGCGGGCTCGCGAAGAGCGTGATCGACGAGAAGGTGCGCAGCGCGGCAAAGTCCTTGGTGATCGAAAACTTGCTCGACAGAAAGCCGAAGGCCCTGTCGGGCGGGCAGCGGCAGCGTGTGGCGCTCGGGCGCGCCATCGTGCGCGACCCCAAGTGTTTCTTGTTCGACGAGCCGCTGTCCAACCTCGACGCCAAGCTTCGCGTCGAGATGCGCGCGGAAATCAAGCGCCTGCACATGAGCCTGAACGCCACCACCATCTACGTCACGCACGATCAGGAGGAGGCGATGACGCTCGGCGATTTGGTGGTCGTGATGCGCGACGGCATCATTCAGCAGGCGGGCGCGGCGCTCGAAATCTATCACCAGCCCAAAAACCGCTTCGTCGCCGGGTTTTTGGGCAGCCCGCCCATGAACTTCATCACCGGAACGCTGCGCGAGCAGGCGCAACGGCTTTGGTTCGACGAGGGCGGCGTGAAGCTCGCCGTGCCGGACTGGGCGGCGCCACAGCTGCGCGAGTCGATAGGCAGAGAGGTCGTGCTCGGCGTTCGGCCCGAGGCGTTCGCGCCGCGGCAGCACGCGCGCTTCGCGGTCAGTGACGACAACTCTTTTTCACTCGACGTCACCCTGGTTCAACCGCTCGGCGATCGCATGAATCTCTATTTGGCGACCGAGCGCCATCCGCACCTGGTCGCCTTGGTCGATGCCATCGGAGGAGTGAGCGCCGGCCAGCGCATTCCCATGGCCGTCGACCCGAAGCGCGTGCATTTTTTCGCGACCGGGGAAGCCGGTGAGCGCATCGCCACGCTCGAAGGCGCGAACCTCGACAATTGAAGAGAATGCCTGCGCAGGTGAAGGTGTGAACAGTCGTCGAGAATTCCTTTCGCTTCTCGGCACGGGCGCGGCGGCCGCCGCGCTCGGCAGCGCGTCCGCTGGTTGTGGCAAGCGCCGTAGGGGCCGCGGTTCCGCGACCAGCGCCAAGGACGTGGCCGCGGTGGTGCCGCACTTTCACCCGCTTCAGCTGCTGACCCCGGACCTCCCTGGCGAAGGCGCCATTCCGAACGGCTATCTCACGTACCCGGCCGACTTGGTGCGAGCGGTGCCCGAGAAGCCAAGCAAGGGTGGCGTGCCGATCACGACCATGACCGCGGCCTGGGGTCCGACACCGCCCGGGTTGGGGCGGAACGCTTACCTCGCCGCGGTGAACGCCGAGCTCGGCATCGCGATCAATCCGAACGTGCAGGACGGCAACACCTTCGGCGACAAGCTGAGCGCCATCCTCGGCGCGCGCGATGTGCCCGACTTGCTGTCCGCGCCCAGCTGGGAAATCGACAAGATACCGCGCTTTTCGCAGGCGGTGAAGGCGCTGTTCGAGGATCTCACCGACTACCTGAAGGGGGATGCGGTCAAGACCTATCCGATGTTGGCCACCTTGCCGACCGCTTCCTGGGAACACTCGGTGTGGGGCGGGCGACTCTCGGCGGTGCCATTCCCCACCGATGGCCCGTTTCCGTGGGCGCTCTTCTACCGCAAAGACATCTGCGACAAGGCGGGCGTGGCGGCGCCGAAGACGATCGACGAACTCTACGCCTTCGGCAAGAAGATGACCGATCCGAAGCGCGGCGTCTGGGCGTTCGGCAGCGTCTTCGACATGGTGCAGATGTTCTTCAAGTGCCCCGCTTCCAAAGGCGGCTGGCGCAAGAAAGCCAGCGGCGGGCTCGAGTTCAAATACGAGATCCCGGAGTATCGCGAGGCGCTTTCGTTCATCACGCGCCTGTACAAAGAGGGCCTGATTCACCCCGACGTCGTGGCCAGCAAGGGCGCCGACACCAAGCAGCTGTTCAACGCTGGCAAGATCATCGTGTCTCAAGACGGCATCGGCGGTTGGCGTGGCGCGCAAAGTGAGCAGGTGAAGATCACGCCGGGTTACAACATTCAGCCGATACCCGTGTTTTCTGCGGTTGGCGGTGAGCCGCTCGCTTGGGGCAGCGACGCACCCATCTTCTACACCTTCGTGCGCAAGGGGCTCGGCAAACCGCGCGTCGAGGAGCTCTTGCGAGTGCTCAATTGGTGCGCCGCGCCGTTCGGCAGCAAGGAATACGAGCTTGCTCAGTACGGCGTCGAGGGCAAGCATTTCACGCGCGCGCCCGATCACAGCCCGCTGCCCACCGACCTCGGCCGCAAGGAAATTGCCGGCCAATATGGGCTGTTGGGGGGGCGATATCCGGCCGTCGTCGGCACGGCCGACGTCCCCGGTTTCGTCCAAGACTTGCTCGCGTACTTGCGCACCACGAGCAAGTACCTCGAACCCGATTTGTTCAAGGGCATCAAGGTCGAGCTCCCTCCCAACTACTCCAAGGTGATCGTGACGACCGAGGACAAGATCGCCGATCTGCAGCGGGGACGCCGGCCGCTCAGCGATCTCGAGGTGATCGTGAAGGAATGGCGCAGCACGGGCGGTGACGAGGGACGTGAGTTTCTCGAACGAACCCTGGCGGACAACGGCCGATGAAACCCGTGCACCGCTCCCTTCGGGCTCGCCTGGCTCGCGATTGGCCGCTGTTGGCCATGACCGCGCCAGCAGCGCTGGTACTCTTGATCTTTCACTACCTGCCAACGCTCGGCAACGTGATCGCCTTTCAGGATTACAACCCGTTCGAGGGCAACAACCCGCTCGAAGCGTTCCTGGGCAGCGAGTGGATTGGGTTCGGCAATTTCGAGGACCTGTTTCGCGATTCTGCGTTTTGGGACTCGGTGCGCAACACCCTAGCAATCACGTTATTTCAGCTGGTTTTCTTCTTTCCGCTGCCGATCGTGCTGGCCATTTTGTTGAACAGCGTGAGCTCCGCCAAGCTGCGCGGTTTCATTCAGAGCGTGGTGTATCTGCCGCACTTTTTCAGCTGGGTGTTGGTAATCACCTTCTTCGTGCAGATGCTGGGGGGCGCCGGCTTGCTCGCGCAAGAAATGCGCGCACACGGCCTGGAGCCGTGGAACGCGATGACCAATCCCGATACCTTCATCGTCTTGGTCACCGCCGAGGCGATCTGGAAAGACGTGGGCTGGGGCACCATCGTGTTCTTGGCGGCGCTGTCCGCCATCGATCCGACGCTCTACGAAGCAGCCGCGGCGGACGGCGCCGGGCGGGCGCGACGCTTGTGGCATGTCACGCTCCCCGGGCTCCGGCCCGTGATCGTGCTGCTGCTGATCTTGCGCATGGGCGACGCACTCAGTGTCGGCTTCGAGCAGTACTTGCTACAGCGTGAGGCGGTCGGCAGACAGGCAGCCGAGGTGCTCGACACGTTCGTGTACTACCAGGCGATTGTCCCGCAACAATGGGGCTTGGGCGCCGCCGCAGGCCTTTTCAAGGCCGTCGTGGGCCTGATTTTGATTCTGACCGCGAACAAGGTCGCGCACCGGTTCGGCGAGCAAGGGGTGTACTCCAAAGGATGACTAGCTCGAGCGCAGCCGTTTCGACGCGGACCACCGCACCCGTCAGGACCAGGTCGCGACCTGCCTGGGAAGAGAAGCCTTCGCTGCTTCTTTCCGGTGCTCGCGTCGCGGTGCTCGCTGGCGTCGTTCTGGCCGTGCTATTTCCGATGTGGTCAGTGGTGGTGACCAGCCTCGCCTCACGCGAGACGATCAACCGCGCGGGCGGCATGGTGGTCTTGCCACGGGAGTTCGATCTGTCCGCCTATGTGACCATGCTTTCCGGCGGTCAGGTCACGCGCGCGCTCGGCGTCAGTTTGCTGGTCACGGTGGTGGGGACCGCGTTCAGCTTGGCGCTCACGGTGCTCGCCGCGTACGGCTTGTCGCGACCCGGCTCGCTCGCGCATCGGCCGCTCTTGTTCTTCTTTCTGCTCACCTTCTTGGTCTACCCCGGCCTGGTGCCAAGCTACCTGGTGGTGACCGGTTTGGGGCTCAAGAACAGTCTGTGGTCTTTGATCATCCCGGGCGCCGTAAGCGTGTTCAATCTGGTGGTGATCCGCAGCTTTTTCATGAGCATCCCGGGCGAGCTGATCGACAGCGCGCGCATCGATGGCGCAAGCGAATGGGGGATTCTGACGCGCGTCGTACTGCCCCTGTCCAAGGCGGTCGTGGCCGTGGTCGGCTTGTTCTACGCAGTCGGCTACTGGAATGCCTACTTCAACTCGGTCCTCTATATCGACAGCAACGACTTGTGGCCGATTCAGCGCGTGCTGCAGAGCTATATTTTGGCGGGGCAGTCGCCGCATGTCGCGGGCGCGCAGGTGAACCTGCCGGGCATCACCGCGTATCCACCGACGCTCGCGATCAAGATGGCGGTGGTGGTCGTGACCGTGCTGCCGGCCATCATCATCTACCCGTTCGTGCAGCGGAACTTCACCAAGGGCGTTATCGTGGGCGCGGTGAAGGGCTAAGAGCTCGTGCTCGATCGCGCGTGGGCGCGCTAGAGCGCCAGCGTCTTTTTCACCGTGACCGCTTCGCCGGCGAACGCTGGCACTCGCGCGTTCTTGAGTAGCGACGAAATGCAGGCCGCGGTGGGCGTGCCGGCGTAGGGCGCTCCGGTTACGTTCGCGCTCGCGGCGTACCCGCTGTTGGCGAACGTGACCATCACCACCGCCGCCCCGTGTGGGTCGCCGGCGCGCCGGCAGCTCGAGGCCCGCGCTGCTGCCTGTTTCAGCGCGCGGCCTGCCGCCTTCGCGTCGAATGCGCTTCTGAGCGCAGGCGTGCGTTTCGGCGTGGCAGAGAGCTCTGGAGCTGCTGCTGCTAGCGTCGACACCGAGGGAGCGGGGGTGGTCGGCGTTGCGGCGTTTTTCGCGCTCGTTTTGGGGCTTTCTGCAGGCCAAGCGTCGCTAGCTGGCGGACACTGGGGCTCGGCCGAGGCCGCGCTGGGAGCCGTGCTTCGACCCACGAAAAAAGAGAGGACCAGTAGTAGCCCCGCCGCTCCGGCGAACAGCGCGTTTGGTGAGTTCACCGGCAGTTTCGGAACCACCGCTTGGTAGCCGGAGGCGACGACGGGAGCATCCGTCGTCACCTGCTCCCGCGAGCCCGCCTGCGCTACGTCTGCACGCCTCGAAGGCTGAGCCGACGGCTCGCTCTTCTCGTCCGGAACCGACGGTCGCACGACTGGGCGCGCAGCCCCGCTGTATGCGGTGAGCGCAGCAGCGAGGAGCGGATCAACCGGCTCGGCTGCAGTGGGTTCAGGATCAGCAGCAGAGGGTGCTGCTGGGTCGGCGTCGGCTGCTGTTGCAGCTGCTGGGTTGGCGTCGGCTGCTATCGCCGCAGCCGGTTCGGTGGCGGCCGTTGTTGCTGTTGCAGTTGCGCGGTCGGCATCGGCCGATGTTGCTGACGCAGCCGGATCGGCGATTGCGGTGGGTTGGGGTTCAGCTGCTGCGGCGGCTTCGGCTACAGGTTCCGCTGCCACTTCTGCTGCCGTAGGCTCGGCTGCCGTTTCCCGCGCTGCCGTTTCCCGCGCTGCCGTTTCCCGCGCTGTCGCTTCCGTCGCTGTCGCTTCCGTCGCTGTCGCTTCCGTCGCTGCCGGCGCTTGCGGCTCTGTTGCTTCCGCTCCCGCTCCGGCTCCGTCCTCGCCCACTGGCGGAGCATCCCCCGCCGACTCGTTAACGACGGCTCGTTCCTCCAGATTCAGCGTTGCGCCGCAGGCCTCGCACGTTCGGCGCGCGGACGGCTCTTGGCTCGGGGCGTCGGCGGCCGTCGCTGGATTCGGAGCTCCGCACGCGGTGCAGTGGATGGATTCCATTCGGCTCAATTCCAAGAAAAGCCGGCCGCAAATGCCGCTGCAGGCTCGTCGTGCAAGTACCCGCAGCCGGCTCGCCACAGGCCAAATTGGGAGACGGACCCCGCGCTCGCTGCAGCCTACCTCAGCTCCTTGCAGCCGGGTCATCGCCTGAAGATTCGCGGTGTCCTGGCCGTTTGAGGCAATGAGCACAGCGTGGCTGGAATCGGTCCCGTCAGACCCGGCGGAAAATTCCTGCTATGAACGCGGCGCTCTCGTAGGCTTCGATGCCACCTCGGCAGGCAAGTTCCTTCCCTTTGCGCGATCCTGATAGCGGGCGACTGTTACGCCGCCTGCTCGCTTTGACCTGGAGCTACCGAGCGGACTGTCTGCGCGTGTTCGCGTTCCAGGTCCTGCTGCTGGCCCTGGGTGTTGCCGGGCTGGGCCTCACCGGCCTGTCGATCGACGTGATTCGCCACTCGCTCGACCCCGCGGCGCCTGCGCCGCGCTGGCCACTCGGCTTCAATCCGCCTGCCGATTGGCCCGCTTTGAACCTGCTCTTGGCGATTGGTGCGCTGGTTTTGCTGATGGCGCTCGCGCGCGCCCTGCTCAACTACAGCTACGCGATCGCGGTCGGCAAGCTGATTCACCTGAAGCTCGTGCCCGCGCTCAGAACGCGCGTGTTCGACAAGCTGCAGCGTCTCAGCTTCCGCTTCTTCGACGACAACGCGAGCGGCTCCATCATCAACCGCGTTACCGGCGACGTGCAGTCCCTGCGTTCTTTCGTCGACGGCGTGGTGCTCCAGGGCGCGATCATGCTGCTCTCGCTGGGCGTGTACCTCGCCTACATGCTGCGCACTCACGTCGGGCTCACCGCGGCCAGCCTGGCGCTCACGCCGCTGATCTGGCTGCTCACTGCGCGATTTTCACGCTGGGCCCGACCTGCCTACAAGAAAAACCGCGAGCTCGTGGACGACATGGTGTTGGCCATGTCCGAAGGCATTCACGGCATTCAAGTCACCAAGGTGTTCGGGCGTGAAGCCGAGGAGTTTGCTCGCTTCGGCGAGAAGAACCGTGCGGTGCTCGCGCAGCAGCAAGGCATCTTCCGTCGCGTGAGCCGCTTCGGGCCGACCGTGCAGTTCATCACTCAGGTCGACGTCGCGATCTTGTTGACCTACGGCGGTTATTTGGTGTCGCGCGCGACGCTCACCATCGGCGATTTGATCGTGTTTGCTGGGCTGCTCCAGCAATTCTCGGCGCAGATCTCGAGCATGGCAGGGGTGATCAACACGCTGCAGCAGAGCCTCACCGGCGCGCGTCGCGTGTTCGAGGTGCTAGACGCGCCGCTCGAGGTGCAAAACCCCAAGAACCCGGTGCGACTCAAGCGCCTGTCGGGTCAGATTCGCTTCGAAGACGTCGAATTTCAGTACCAGCCCGGCGATCCCGTGCTGCGCGGCATCGATTTCCAGATTCAGCCTGGAAAGTGCGTGGCGATCTTGGGCCTTACCGGTGCCGGCAAGAGCACCCTGCTCAGCCTCATCCCGCGCTTCTACGATGCAACCCAGGGGCGCGTCTTGCTCGACGGCGTGGACGTGCGCGAGCTCGAGCTCGACGCGCTTCGCCGCAATATCGGCCTGGTCTTCCAGGAGAGCCTGTTGTTTCGCAACACGGTGGCTCAGAACATCGCCTTCGGTCACCCCGAGGCCAGTCGCGATGCGATCGAGCGCGCCGCGCGCGTGGCAGGCGCGCACGACTTCATCGTCGCGCTCCCGAACGGCTACGACACCGTGCTCGAGGAAGCGGCCACGAACTTGTCGGGCGGTCAGCGACAGCGTATCGCCATCGCGCGCGCGCTCCTGCTCGAGCCGCCGATCTTGCTGCTGGACGACCCGACCACGGCCATCGATCCCGAAACCGAGCACGAGGTGCTCTCGGCCATGGACGGCGCAATGACCGGCCGAACCACGCTGGTGGTCGCCAACCGGCTCTCCACGCTGCGGCGCGCCGACGAGATTCTGGTGCTGCACGACGGTCGGATCGTCGAACGCGGCACGCACGAGTCGCTGATGCGCGAGCACGGCGTGTACTTCCGCGCGGCGTCACTGCAAGCCGCCGACAACGAGAGCCTGCAGCTGCTGTCGGGCTTTGGAGCTCGCGCATGAGGCGGCCGTGAGTCAAAAAGCGCCCCCCTCGCACGTCGACCAAAGGCCGCTCGATTTTCGGATCATCGCGCGCCTCCTCGGCTACACGCGTTCGTACCGCGGTCTGCGTAACGCCTTGGCGGGCCTGGTGGTGCTGCGCGCCATTCAATTGCCGATCGTCACTTGGGCCATCGCACGCGTGATCAGCGGACCTATCGCGCGCCGAGACGCGTCGGGCACCGTGCTGGGGGTGCTCGGCTTCTTGGCCTTTGCTGGCTTTACCGAGTTCTGTTTCGTGTACCGGCAGCGCTATGCTTTGCGCTTGGGCGAGGCGGTGGTCCAGGACCTCCGCGCGGAAATCTACGCTCAGCTCTTGCGCTTGCCGATAAGCTTCTTCAAGCGCACCCAAGTCGGACGCTTGATCGGCCGCATCACGGCCGACGTGGACGTGGTGCGCGTGGGCGTGCAGGACGTGGCCTTCGTGACCACGGTGCAGGCCGGCAACATGTTGGTTTCGGCCGCGCTGATGCTCTACTACGATTGGAAGCTGTTCCTGGTCGTATCGGCGATGGTGCCGCTGCTCTGGCTCGCGATTCGGCACTTTCGAAAACGACTGAGCCAGGCGTACCGCGCCCAACAGGAGAGCTTCAGCCGGGTCACGGCCACGCTGGCCGAGTCGGTCAATGGCATCCGCGAGATTCAGGGCTTCGTGCGTCAGGACGTGAACGGAGGCCTGTTCGGGCAGCTGATTCACGACCACTCGCGCTACAACATGCTCTCGGCGCAGCACTCCGCGATCTTTCAGCCGCTGCTCGAGTTCAATGGCCAGCTCTTCCTGGCCATCTTGTTGGTCGCGGGCGGCTACCAGGCGCTTCTGCACGAAGTGCGGCTGGAAGCGCTGATACAGTTTTTTTTCCTTTCGAACGCGCTGTTCGCTGCGATCCCGAACATTGGCAACCAATACAATCAGGCGCTCACCGCCATGGCCGGGGCCGAGCGTGTGTTCGCGCTGCTCGACACCGAACCGGATTGGCAGGACGCGCCCGACGCCCAGCCACTGCCCGAAATTCGCGGAGCGGTCGAGCTGCGCGATCTCGGCTTCGAGTATCAGCCGGGGCGCGCGGCGCTGCGCGGGGTCTCGCTGCTCGCCACGCCCGGGCAAACCATCGCTTTGGTTGGCCACACCGGCAGCGGCAAGAGCACTCTGATCAACCTGATCGCCAAGCTCTATCTGCCGACGAGCGGGCAGCTGCTGATCGACGGCCACGAGATCAAAACCGTGACCGGGCTATCGTTGCATCGGCAGATCGCCTGCGTGACACAGGAGAATTTCTTGTTCACCGGCAGCGTGCTCGAAAATATTCGCGTCGGTAGGCCGGACGCCAGCGACGAACAGGTGCGAAAGGCGCTCGAATCGCTCGACGTGCTCGACCTGGTGGAAGATCTGCCGCGCGGGCTCGCCACGGTGGTCGGTGAGCGCGGCGCGGGCATCTCGCTCGGACAGCGTCAAGTCATTTGCTTCGCGCGCGCGCTCCTGAAAAATCCTCGCATTTTGTTGCTCGACGAGGCCACGAGCTCGGTCGACGCCATGACCGAGGCCCGCATTCAAGCCGCGCTCGCGAAATTGCTCGCGGGGCGCACCAGCTTCGTCGTCGCGCATCGGCTCAGCACGATTCGGCACGCCGATCAGGTCCTGGTCCTCGATCACGGGCGCATCATCGAGCGCGGAAACCACACGGAGCTGCTGTCGCGCCAGGGCAAGTACGCGGACATGTACCGCCAATTCGTGAGCGCCTCGGATGGGCTCGAAGCGAGCCCTGCGGAGCGCCGTGCGAGTGAGAGCGCCTGAGCCGATTCCGGGCGGCGGAGCGCTTTTCGGAGCCCTTTCGGATGACGACGACATGGTCTTCGGACATGCTTGGGAGAGCGGCCATGAGCTCGAAACACAACCTCGGTCCGGCTCTTTGCGCCTGCTCGCTGCTGCTCGCCGCGTGCGGTCAGGCGAGCGGGCATCGACTCGGCGGTGACGTCGCTGGCGGCCCGATCGAGCTGTTACGCGTCGGCACCTGCGGTAAAGACGCCGACCTCGAGCTGATCGAGGACATGGAGGACAACAACCAGGCCATCAAGCAATTCGCTGGGCGCTCGGGCAGCTGGTTTTCCTTCAACGACGGCACGGGCATGCAGTCTCCGCCGGTTGCTACGCAGCTGTTCCCGATGGCACGCCTCGAACCTGCGCGCGGCACCAGCACCCTGGCCGTACACACCTATGGCTCGGGTTTCACGACGTGGGGCGCAGGTGTTGGCTTCGAGTTGGCGTCGACCGCGCCATACGACGCTTCGGGTTACGCGGGCATCGCTTTCTGGGCGCGCGGCGCCGCCGACGTGACGCAAACGGTGCGCGTCAACGTGACCGACCGCAATACCTCCCAGTTCGGCAGCGTGTGCGATCTGGATTGTCAGGCGGACGTGGGCGCTACCGAGAGCGTCGGCGACGGCATCTGCATGGCCGAGCGCGGCCCCTGTCACGACTACTTCGGAGCCGACTTCGGTTCCGAGCTAACCAGTGAATGGCACCTCTTCCGCTACACCTGGGAGCAGCTCCGCGCTCGCAATTGGTCGAACAAGAACCTGCCGGGGATCGTTTCGTCGGAAGTTTACGGCGTTCGCATCCAGGCAGACTCCCCCGACTCGTTCGACTTCTGGCTCGACGATATCGCGTTCATTTGCCCGTGACGCTGTGAAATTACAAGTCTGCTGCTGGGCTGGCAGGCGTGATTTTTCGTCGGCCGCGTTACGATTTTGCCGATGAGGTAGCGGCCGGGCGGGCGCCCTGCCTTTCCAATCGAGCCAGATTTCCATTGGAAAGATCGGTTTACTTTTTTTTGGGCCGTGGCGAGAGCGCCGGACCACTTGCTCTGTGAATCCCGTGAACGAGGTAAACATGCAAGGCGTCCAGGGTGTCCAGGGTAAGGTCGATAGTCGCGCGATGCGGGAGATCAACCGGTCGATCGTGCTCGACATCATTCGGCGGGGCGGAAAGGTCTCGCGCACCGATCTGGCGAAGCGATCGGCACTGACCAAGCCCACGGTATCCGCCATCGTGGAGGACCTCCTGGCTCGCGGCATCGTGCAGGAAGTCGGTTACGGGAAGACGGTGGGCGGCGGCGGGCGACGCGCGCGCCTGCTCGAGTTCAACGACGCCTCTGCTGCGTACCTGGGCTTGCGCTTCGGCGTGCGCACCACCGGCATCGGCATCGCGGACGCCCGCGGTGGCTTGCGTGCAGTGCGTGAGATCCCGAGCGCGCACGGCGATCCGGAGCGCGGCATCGCCGAGGCGCTCACCGTGGTGGACGAGCTACTCGAGGAAGCCAATGTTCCGCGCGCCCGGCTGCAAGGCGTCGGCGTCGCGGTTCCGGGCCTGGTTTCGCAGGCGAGCGGGTTGGTCGAGCTGGCCCCGAACCTGCACTGGAAGCAGGTCCCGGTGCGCGGCATCGTGCGCCAAGCGCTCGGGCTACCGGTCGCCGTGGTGAACGACACCCACGCCGGTGCACTGGCGGAGGCGCGCTGCGGCGCCGCGCGCGGCGTGCGCTCGTTCGTTTGGGTTTACGTCGGAACCGGCGTCGGCGCTGGCATCGTGATCGATGGCCAAGTGTTTCACGGCCACACCGGCTTCAGCGGTGAGATCGGCCATTGCCCGGTGGTGATGGATGGCCCCGAGTGCAGCTGCGGCCTGCGCGGTTGTCTGGAAGCGGTGGCTTCAGGTTGGGCGATTGGACGCGCCGCGCAGCAAGCGGTGGAGCGCGGGGAGTCGACCCTGCTCGCCGGCGCGAACCGACCGCTCGACGCACGCGCCGTGGCGGACGCCGCGCGCGCAGGCGACCGAGTGGCGCAGGGCATCCTGGCCGACGTGGGCAGCTACATCGGCATGGGCATTTCCACCCTGGTAAACCTGCTGGATCCGGAGATGGTGGTGCTCGGCGGCGGCGTGATGTCCGGCGCGGACTACATCATCGAAGCGGCCCGCGAATCCATGAACAAGCACACCCTGCGTGGCGGCGGCGTCCGCATCGTGCCGGGCGCGCTCGGTGACCGCGTCGGTCTGGTCGGCGCGCTACTGAGCGCCATGGACCAGTCGGTCCGCTCGTACCGCGTGGTCGCCACCAGCGAACGCGCTCAGCTCGGCTGAGGCCAAGCTTCGAGGCGCGCTAGCCGAGCTGAAAGTCGTAGATACTTCCGAGCTCGAGTAAGCCGGTCAGCTCGTCCAGCGCGCGCCGCGTTTCGTCGAGCAGCGCCGGATCACGCAGGTCGTCGACCGTGAGGCGGTCGCGATAGTGCTTTTCGATCCAGGCGCTGAGCGCGCGGTCGAGGGCGTCATCGAAGAAAACCCGCGGCAACACTGCCGCGCGCTCCACGTCCGTGAGCTGAACCCGAAAGCGAAGACAGGCCGGGCCTCCGCCATTGCGCATCGAGTCGTTGACGTCGACGTAAACGACCTGCTCCACCCGGGGAGCCTCGGCGAGCACCCGGGCGAAGAAGGCCCGCGCGCGCGGATTTTGCTCGCTTTCACGCGGTGCCACGAGCGCGAGCTTGCCGTTCGGCAACGGCACGAGCTCGGAGTTGAACGGGTAGGCGGCCACTGCGTCGGTCACGGGTAGCTCGGCCTCGCCTGCCAGCACGACCTGGAGCTCCGCGCCGAGCCGCCCGCGCAAGGTTTCGAGCAAGCGCTCGGTTTCGACGAAGGCCAGCTCGTGCAGCAGCCATACGCTCCCCGAACCGACCGCGAGCACGTCGCTGTGAAAGGCTCCGGCATCGATGCCGGTTGCGCTCTGCTGCCAGAGCAAAGCGTTTTCGGGCGACAAGCGGTGCGCCCGAATCACCGCCTCGCTGGCGGCCCGGGTTTGGCGCGCGGGGAAGCGGGTCGGAAGGTCCTTTGCGTCCGGGCTGCGGCCCCAGCCGAACAAATGCAGAGCGCCTTGGCTGGTCGCCAGGCGCGTGTGATTCGCGGCGCCCTCGTCGGAGTAGCTCGCGTGCGCAGGCAGCGGCTCGTGCACACTGAACAACGCTTCGTCCGAAAACAACCGTCGCAAGAGGCGGGTCGCGGTGGGGGCTTCCAGGCTCCGATGCAGCATCGAGCTCAAGTTCGCCGGCGTGAAGTGGCTGCGCTCGTCCGCTGCGTCTTGCGACGGCGTGGTGGTCGCCATGTTCGCCGCCCACATCGCCGAGGCGCTGCTCGCGGCGCTGAGTAGCCAGGGCGCCTCGCGATGAACCGCGTCGAGCACCGCCGCGTCGTTGCCGTGAAAGCCGAGCTGGCGCAGCAGCGGCAGGTACGGGCGCTCGTGCGGCGGCAATATCGCGCGCTTGCCGCCTAGTTGGTGGACCAAGCGAACCTTGCCGAGCCCCTGTAGCGCGGCGGCTTTGGGGTTACCGACCTCTCCCGCGTGCCGAGTGCTGGCCAGGTTGCCCGCGCTCAGCCCCGCGTAGTGGTGGGTGGGGCCCACCAGGCCATCGAAGGCCGTCTCGACCAAGGGTTCTCGCGGGGGGCCCTGCATCGTCTCGTTCGTTGGAGGATAGCGAAGGCGCGCGCTTCCTGCTGGCTTTCGAGGTACGACCTTGTGCGCAAAGTCCGCTGAAACCGGCCCCACCGGCGTCGTCTCTTCGCCGGGGCGCGTGTTCGGGCGCCCTCGGTGTAGACTGAGCCCATGCGTCTTGGCTTTCGGTCGCTCGGTGGTTCCGGGCTGCTCCTTTCGTGCTTGCTGCACGCGTTGCCCGCAACCGCGCAGGACGCCAAGGAGCTCGGCCGTGCGCGCGCGCTCTTCCAGCAGGCCACCGAGCTCGAGCAGGCCGGCAACTGGTCGGCCGCGGTGCAGCGCTTTCGCGAAGTCGGTCAGGTTCGCATGACGCCTCAGGTGCGCTTTCACATCGCGCTGTGCGAAGACAAGCTCGGCCGCCTGGTGGCCGCGCTCGGCGGCTATGAACTCGCGCTCGCGGACGCCAACTCGGTCGGACCCGATTTCCGGGCCGAGGTCGAAGGCAACGTCACCCGGCTGCGAGAGCGCATTCCGAAGCTCGTCATTCAGCGTGGCGCTGGCGCTCAGGCGGCCGTGATCGAACTCGACGGTGTCTCGGTCGGCGACAGCTCGGTCGGCGTCGATGTACCGCAGGATCCAGGTCCCCACGCGATCACCGCGCGAGCGCCGAATTTTCAGCCTTTCGAGAGCACCGTCACGCTCGCCGAGGGCGAACGAAAAGTGATCGAAATCGTGATGGAGCCGGCCCCCGAGGAAGGGCCGCCCGCGCGTCGTGCCGAACTGCCACCGCCTCCGCCGCCGCGCAAAGTCAACCTGGTGCCGTACATCGTGGGCGGCGCGGGCGCCGCGACGCTGCTCGCTTCTGGCGTTTTCTTCGCTTTGCGCCAATCGACCAAGTCCGGCCTCGACGATCGCTGCAATGGCACGACCTGCCCCACGTCCGAGCGCGGCTCCGTGAGCCGCCTCAAGACCTATCACTACGCATCGCTCGTGACCCTGGGCGTGGGCGTGGCAGCGCTCGGCACCGGCGCAGCGCTCTACGTTCTCGATCTCAAGAAGCAGAAGCAGGAACAGCACACCGCTTTGACCGTTCTGCCCAGCGTTGCGCCCGACTACGCGGGGCTCGCCGCGTTCGCCGCGTTCTGAGCCCGCGGCGCCGCCCCAACAAATTCAGCCCAAAAAATCCGCGCTAAAATCCCGGATCCTGGCGCCAGTTCTTCACCGGAGCCTTGGCCGATGTCGCAGGGGCCGGCCAAGGACCGCGCGCGCCGCCGCGCGCGCCCGTTGGAGGCGTTTCCGGTTTCGCGGATGCCGCCGGCTTCTCCACCGCGAGTGACTCCACTTCGGTGCGTGGCATCGCGATCGGCTCCGCCGGCTCGGCTACCTTTGCCGGCGCCTCCACTTTCGGCGCAACGGGAGCCGCAATCGGCGGCGGGGTCGGAGAGCGCACCAGCAAGACCGTCAGCAGCACCAGAAATACCGCGGCGGCTGCGCCGCCGATGATCAACTTCCAGTTTCTGAAAGGACTGACGCCGTCGAGCGCGGTCGCGGTGGCGTGACTGTCGAGCGGCAACAAGCTCTGCGCGAGCTCGACGGTCGACACCGCGCTGGCGCTCGGCAGCGACGGCGCGGCAGGCGGAAAGCGCAAGCGCGACTCGGTGTTTTGATCGGCGCGGGTCAGCGCGTCGCTCAGCGTCGCGCGCCGCTCGTCGAGCTTCTCGCCCAACAGCTTGCGCACGAAGCGCGCCACGTCTTCGTCCGTGTTGGCGCGCTCGCTCGCGGGCAAGGCGTGATCCAAATCGCGCAGCAGCGCGTTCGCCGATTCGTAACGATCACCAGGCGATTTGGCGAGCGCACGCAGAATCACGCGCTCGAGTTGCTCGGGGTAGTCCGGCAAAAACTTGCGGGGCGGCAACACCGGCTGCGGCGAGCAGATGTTGTACATGGTGGCCGCGTCCGACTCCCTGCGGAACGGGTGCTTACCGGTGGTCAGCGCGTACAGCACGATGCCGATCGCGAACACGTCGGCGCGCCGATCGATGCTCTCGCCCTCGATCTGCTCGGGCGCCATGTACCCGACTTTGCCCTTGATCTGCCCGGCCGAAGTGGTGCCGCCGCCCGCGGCGGTCGCCTTGGCCACGCCGAAATCCACCACTTTGGTGACGCCGTCGTAGGTGACCAGAATGTTTTGCGGCGAGACGTCGCGATGAACCAGCCCGACCAGTTGACCCTTGGAATCCTTGAGCTCGTGCGCGGCGTGCAGCCCGGCGCACGCCTGCATCACGATGCGCACCGCAACCGGCAGCGGCATTCCGCCCGCCGCCTTGGCCGCCTTCATCAACTGGTTGAGTGGCATGCCATCGATCCACTCCATGACCAGGAACAACACGCCGTCTTGCTCGCCGAGATCCAGGATCTCGACCACGTGCGGGTGCCGGACTTGCGAAGCGAGCGACGCTTCGTCGAGGAACATCTGCTCGAACTGACTTTCGTCGCTCAGCTTCGGCAGCATCGTCTTGATCGCGACGACCTTTTGGAACCCGCGCGTGCCCTTGAGCCGCGCCGCCCACACCATCGCCATGCCACCCGCGGCGATTGGCATGAGTAGCTCGTAGCGCCCGAGAACTTGTCCGGGAGCGACCATGCCAGAGCTGCTCGGCATTCTTGCTGGTTCGGTCGCTGGGTTCACTGAAGCCTGACTGAAGTGTTGCAAAGGTCCGATCGCCACTCAAGGCGAGCCGGTACCTAGGATGACAGCTCCACCGTAATGGCACCGCTCGAGTGCGCTTGTACGAGCGTGTGGGAGGCGGCTTCGCGGGGCCGATTTCACCCACGAGGTATCCGCGAACTTTCTAGCACTCTTCCCGCGAAAAGGCTCCTTTCGCCGCGCTTTCCCCGTGCCCCCAGTGCGAAGCGTTTCCGGCCCAGCACGGAGTTTTCGGGTGCGGCTGCCGGCCGACCCCGTGCCAGCCCGGCTTTTCTGGCGCTCGGTCGTTTCTGCTGCGTTGCGCCGGGAATCGCGGACGCGGGGCTCCGTCCCCGCCGGGCCTGGACCCGACAGGCCCCAGAATTGCCATCCGCCGCGGTCGCGCTTACCAAGCGCCGACGGATGACCGATCCGCGGCCCGCCGCAACCGCCGACAGACCGCCGCTCGCGCGCCCTTCGTTTGGGAAGATCGCGCGAGCTCGCGTGGCCTTGGGCTTCGCCAGCGTTCGAAAGTTGCCGGCCTTGCTCGGGCGCGTGGTCCCCGAACTGACCCTCTCGCGCCTTCGCGAGTCCGAGTCACTCGTTCATGTGATTCGGGCGCAAGCCGCGCGCCGCCCCAAAGCGCCGGCGCTGCTCCTCGCTGACACTCGCCTCGACTACGCCGAGCTCTTGCGAGCGCTCGAGCAGCGCGCTTCATATCTAGAAGGGGAGGGGGTGCGAAAGGGATCGGTGGTCGCGCTGGTCGGCGAGAACTCCATCGAGTACGTGTTGCTGCTGTTCGCCTGCGCGCGGCTCGGCGCGCCGGTGGCGCTGGTCGGCCCCGAACTCGACGGCGAGTTGTTGGAACGCGCGCTCTCGCGCGCCGGCTCTGCCTTCGTCCTCGCGGAGGCGGCGATTTCGTCGCGCGTGCGCCGCTCGACCCCGCGACCCGTGCTGAGCTACGGCGACGACTCGTTTCGACGCCTGGTCGAGCGCGCCCCAAAGGCCCCGAGCGTCGCGCTGCCCTCCGGCGGGGACGCTGATTTTGCCTACGTCTACACCTCCGGCACGACCGGAAGCTCGAAGCCCTGCCGCGTGAGTCACCGGCGCGCGCTGTCCGCGGCGACCATCTTCTCCAGGCTGGTGCACGGCCTGCGCGCAGACGACGTGCTCTACTGCGCGCTGCCCCTCTGCCACGCAAGCGCGCTACTGCTCGGGCTCGGCGCCACCCTGGTCGGCGGCGGCGCGCTCGCGCTGCGCGAACGCTTCAGCGCGAGCGCCTTGCTATCCGACCTTCGCCAGCATCGCGCCACGCTGCTGCTCTACGTTGGTGAGCTCGGTCGGGCTTGGCTCGCGCAACCCGAGAGCGCGCACGATCGCGAGCACCACCTGCGCCTCGCGATTGGAAACGGCATGAGCCCCGAGGTGTGGTCGCGCTTGCAAGCGCGCTTCGCCATCCCGAAAATCGTCGAATTCTACGCCGCCACCGAGTTCCCGGGCGCGGTCGTCAACCTGACGGGTGAAGTGGGCAGCATCGGGCATCTGCCGCTCGCGCGCTTTCGCGGCTACCGGCTGGCGCGAGTCGACCCCGACACCGGTGAGCTCGTGCGAACCGCGCAAGGGCGAGCCATCGCCTGCGGCGTGGACGAGCCGGGCGAGCTTCTTTATCGCCTGAAACCCGCGGCGGATCGCCCAACCGGAAACTATCTCGGATACCTCGGCGAACGGCCAGGCGGCGAGCGCATCGCGCGCGACGTGTTTCGCCCGGGCGATGTCTATTGCCGGTCGGGCGATCTGCTGCGCAGGGACGCCACCGGCGCGTACTTTTTCGTCGACCGCTTGGGCGACACCTTTCGCTTCAAGGGCGAGAACGTGTCGACGCGCGAAGTAGAAGGCGTTTTGCGAGACACACCCGCGGTGGCAAACCTGGCCGTGGTGGGCGTTGCGCTACCGGGAGTGGAGGGAAAGCTCGGCTTGGCCATCGTCGATGCGCCCGCCGGCCTCTCGCTGGACGCATTGGCCGAGCGTGCGCGACGCTTGCCCTCGTTTGCCCGCCCGTGCTTCGTGCGCTTGACGCGCGAGCTTTCGTACACCCGGTCCTTGAAGTTGAAAAAGGCGCAATTCGCGCGCGAAGGCGTCGATCCGGAGCGAGTCTCGGATGAGCTCTATTTTCGGCAGGGGGACGGGTATGTTCGGCTGGGAAGGGAGCAGTACCGAAGGATTCTGGAGGGCGAGCTGAGGTTCTAGAAGGACTGGGCTTGGGAGGTTGGGTGGCGAAGGCGAGGGGACGGGCGCGACTGCAGGCGTGCGGCGTCGCTCGGTGCCAGGGTACGGTGTGGGGCGAAGTTGCAGCCGCGCCTGCGCGGCGATGGAGACGAAGCTTGGCCAGGCGCGGGGCTTCCCGCACAATGCGGGAGATGCCGCTGGTGCAAAGGCCGAAGTCGCGGAACCTCATTTCACGACTGCGGCGGGTGATGGGCTGCGCCGCACTCGCCGCGGTCTTGGTCGGCTGCCATGGCCAGAAAAAGCGCGGAGCGGCGGGCGGCTTGCCTCCGCTCGCGGCCTCGAGCTGGCTCGTACCCGTGGAGGTGCCGGGGTTCGGCCCGGCCCGAGTCGCGGTCCCGCTCGGCGCGAAGACGCCCAAGCCGCTGCTGATCGCCTTGCACGGCGACCACGATCGGCCCGAATGGACGTGTGGCAGCTATCGCCACGTCGTTGGCTCGCGTGCGTTCATCCTATGTCCAGAAGGCGCGGCGCGCCCGGATCGCGACTTTACGCTCGGCCCCAGCGACGACACGTCGACCGAGCTGCGCAAGGCCCTGCCCGCGCTCAAGTCGCGCTTCAAAGCGTACCTTTCGCCCGGCCCGGTGGTGCTCGCAGGGCTCGGACCGTCAGTCGATCAAGCTATCGAGCTCGCGCTGAAAGAGCCCAGCTTTTTCTCGCTCCTGCTCCTGGTCGACGGTTCGACCAAGCGTTTCACACTGCCCGCGGCCACCCGCTTCGGCAGCGCCGGCGGCAAGCGCGTGCTGGTCGTGTGCAGCGCGGGCGCCTGCGAGTCGGACGTCGAGCAGCGACTGCGCGCGCTGGCTCCAGGGGGTGTTGCCACCCGCATCGTTCGGGTTGAGCGCGGGCACGGTCTCGACGCCGAGGTCGTGGCTCGGCTGCGCAGCGAGTTTCCCTGGCTGGTTTCCGAGGAGCCGCGTTTTCGGTGACTCTCAAAGCGCTGTTCGCTGCGCTCGCGTTGCTCACGGCCGGCTGTTCTCGCGCAGAAAGTGAGCTGCGGCAGGCGCCCGCGTTGCCCAGCGCGCCGAGCGAGGCTTCGGCGCCGAGCAAGAATTCGGCTATTGCGCCCTCAGCTGATGCTGGCGGTAGCACGTCGAGCCCGAGCAGCAGCGCAGCCGCCAGTTTGGAGCCCGTGCCGGCAAAGCCCGCGGGTCTGCCACTTCTCGTCGGTGAACCTCTGGTCGCGCTCGAGGTGCCCGGCTTCTCGCCAGCGATCGTCGCGTTGCCGCTCGGCGCGAGCTCGCGCAAACCGGTCGTGGTTGCGCTGCACGGCAATTTCGATCGCCCGGACTGGCAGTGCAGCGTGTGGGCTCCCATCGTCGCCGCGCGCGCGTTCGTGTTGTGCCCGCGCGGTGCTGCGCGCCGAGACGTGCCGAAGAGCTGGGACCGCTGGGAGTATCACTCGGGCAAGGCGGTCCAAGCCGAGCTCGACGCGGGAATCGCCGCGCTCCACGCGCGCTTCGGGGAGTACGTGGACGACGGGCCGCTACTATTCATCGGCTTTTCGCTGGGCGCCATCTACGGCGTGCCGCTCGTGCAAAAGTTTCCCGAGCGTTTTCCGCGCGCGGTCATAATCGAAGGTGGTCTCGGCGCTTGGTCAGCGGCGACGGCGAAGCGCTACGTGAAGGGCGGCGGCCAGCGCCTGCTCATCGCCTGCGGTCAACTCGATTGTATGGCCCGAATCAAGACGCTGGTGCCAGCATTGGAACGAGCCGGGCTGCCCACGCGCGGCGGGGGCAGCCCACGCGCGGGGCACACCTACGACGGGCCGGTCGCGGACGTGGTCGCGCAGAACTTTCAGTGGCTCGTGGAAGGCGATCCGCGCTTCGAACCTTAGCCGCGTCCGAAAGCCGGTCCCGCCTACCAGCTACCCGTGTTCGGCATGGACGCCCACGGCTCTTGCCGCGGCAGCGCTGCGCCGGCTTGCAGAAGCTCGATCGAGATGCCGTTCGGATCTTTGACGAACGCCATGTGCCCGTCGCGCGGCGGGCGCAGGATGGTCACTCCACCCGCCATCAACCGGCTACACAGGGCGTAGATGTCGTCGACCCGAAACGCCAGGTGTCCGAAGTTGTCGCCACCGGTGTATTCGCGGGGATCCCAGTTGTGAGTGAGCTCGATTTCGGGCTCGCCCTCGGCGGTTGCCAGAAAAAACAGCGTGAAACGCCCGCCGGGGTTGTCGCTTTTGCGAAGCAAGCGGAGGCCCAAGAGCTCGCAGTAAAAGTGGAGCGCAACTTGGGGATCACGCACCCGGAGCATCGAATGTAGGAATTTCATGCAGCACTCTGCCAATCTTGCCCGCTCAAGAGCTGGTCGAGCAACAGGCGTGGTAGATGATTTTCATCGGCGATCGCGGCGTGGTCGGGGGCACGATAGCCCCACAGCGCCCAGTATGCCCGAAATCCGGCGCGCTGCGCGGCCAGCGCGTTCAGCACGTTGTCGTCGACCACGCCCAAAGCGGCCGGCGCTATCTGCTCCGCGCTGCAGATTTGCGCGAGCGCCGCACGCTTGTCCCGCAGCTCCCCGAAGATGCGACCAGCGTCGAGGCGCACTCCGGCATGCTCGAGGATCTGCGTCACTGACGCCGCGTCCTTGGCGGTGACGACGTACAGCGGCAGTCGCGTCTGGCGCAGAAAGTCGCGGACGCCTGGGTACAGGCCTTGCTGAGACAACCAGCTGTCGGGCAAGTGGTTGCGCACCAACGCGCGGTATTCGTTCACTCTGACCACGAAAGACTCGACGTCGAGCGGATTCGCGCTCGCGTACAGGGCTTCGAAGTCGGCCTGCGTGCGCACGTCATCGATGCCATCGAGCAGTGACACGTAGAAATGTCCCAGGTGTTTGGCAAACGCGCGGCAGTGCAGAAACCGCCGCACGAACGCAGGTGGGATGGCGCTCAAGCCCGAAGCTCCGAAATCAGCCAGAGTTCCGGCGCGTGGCCCGTACCAGGTCACGAGTACACACTCGTTGAAGCCGTCACAAATGACGCCGTCGAAATCCAAAGCCAATGCCTTGAGCATGAGCGCCCCCTCTTCAAACCGCTGCCAAGATCGGCCGGGCCCCGGCCCGCTTTTCGACCCCTTCGAACACCGCGCGCATGAATTTGCCGGCATACGCGTAGTACGAGCAGGTGATGATGTTGTCGTCGACGATCACGTCACCCTCGACCACGTTGGCCCCGGAGTTGACCATGTCGTCCACCATGCCGACGTAGGCGCACACGGTCTTGCCTTTCAAGACCTTGGCCGAAATCATGATCCACGGTCCGTGGCAGAGCCCGCCCACGACCTTGCCCGCCGCGTTCATACCGGCGACGAAGTCCAGCACCTTGCGATCTTGGCGGACGCGGTCGGGCGCTTCGTGGCCGCCGGTCAGGATGACCGTGTCGTACTTGTCTACGGCCAAGCTCTCGAACGTCACGTTCGGCGAGGCCAGCTTGTCCATGGGGAGCGGCACACCGTACTTGCCGATCACGGGCGCACCGTTCTTGGTCGCCACGTCCACGTGATAACCCTCTTCCTTGAAGCGATAGTAGGTGTAGACGACGTCGTGATCTTGAAAACCGGGGCCCGTTATGATGACAGCGCGATGCATGAATCCTCCTATTGTCGTAGCCAAAAATCGTCTCGAAACTTTCAAAGGCGCGCGCGGCGCCGAATGACCAAGTACGGTTCAGCGGGTTCGCTCTGTATGCGGGACAGCGAGGCGCGACCGGACACGACGCGAATTTCGTGAGCGAACGCCTGGCGTAACGAGAGCGACACCGCGAACAGCACGTCGTCGTCGTGGCCCGCCAGCTCCGAGCTGCTCACGACCTCGAGTTGATAGGCGTGGTGCAGCGAAAGCGAGCGCAGCTTGCCCGCGGGTGTGTGCAGCACGGACGTCATGCTGGCGATGGGTCCGTCTATGGTTCGCGTCTCGTAGCCTTGACCCTGCCGGCCGTATTTGTCTCTCACTCTCACCAGGTCGAGCTTGTTACGCGGAGTCTCGACTTCGATTAGCTCGAGTGGTGTGTCCCCGATGTTCTCGGTAGCGTGAAAGACGCCCTTGCGCAGCAACACCATGTCACCGGTCGAGACCTCGTGCTGGCGACTCAAGCGTTGAATGCGGCCTCGGCCAGATAGGCACAAAAGCGCCGTTTCCTTGCGTGGGTGGCAGTGCGTCGACGTTCGCTCACCCGGATCGATGCTGAGCTTCCAAACATCGTATAAAAGGTCGGCGTAGACGCGATATTCGTGCCCCCACGGTTTGGGGATGATCCCGTCCAGATACACGTCCTTGTCGAAATGCTCGCTCGTCGTTAGATCGCTGTCGGGCAGCGCCCGCGCGAACGTCATGACGTCCGAGGAAGATGGGCTGCTCGATGCTTCGATGTCATCCGCGAGCCACGGCACAACTGTCGCAAGTTCCCTCTCCACTTTGTCCTCCACCACCACCAGGCGCCGCTCGGCGCACGATTTTTTACCCACTCGCGTCGAACGGTTTGTTCGACGCCCACCACCCACTTTTAGCTACGCTCACTCACTCGTTCAACTTAATGTTCGATGAATATCGGTTCATCTGAAAAGGCAGATAGCGAGTTTGCAGTGGTGCGTTCGAAACGCAATCGAAACGCAAAAACTTTGCGCTCGCGTGTGCTTCAGCGGCGATCACGGCGAAGCGTTCTCCGGTGCACTCGCTGCTTCGACTTCGAGTCGATAGCCGACGCCGCGCACGCAGCGCAGACTGCGCCCGGCTTCGCCGAGCTTCTGACGCAGACGCGCGACGTGCACGTCCAGCACGTTGCTGCCGGGGTTTTGCGAGCTCGACCACACGTTGGCCAGCACTTCCGCGCGGGTCACCGTGTGGTCGACCCGACGCACGAAGTAGCGGAGCAGCGTCCACTCGCGCGCGGTCAAATCGATGCGGGCGTCGTCCACGTAGGCCGTACGCTCCCGCTCCATGACCGTGATGCGCCCCGCGCGAAGGTTGCGCGTGCTGCGGGCCACGCGCCGTAGCACGGCCTCGACGCGCGCCAGCAGTTCTCGCACGTCGAACGGCCGCTGCACCACGTCGTCTGCGCCCGCCTCCAGCAGATCCGCTCGCGCCAAGGAGTCCAAGCCATCGACCAGCAGCACCACGCCGATCTGCGCGGTGCCGCCGAGCTCCCGGCATACCGACTTGATATGGTCTCGGGCCAGCGCGGCTTCGGCGACGACGACGTCGCTGTATAGAGACAACGCGCGATCGATGATCAGCTGGGCGTCGCTGCAGCACTCGACGACGTGGCCGAGTTGCTCGAATGCCGAGGAAATGAACTCACGTTCTCCGGTTCGCGCTAGCGCTAGCAGAATAGCCACGTTGTTCCCACCCCTCTCCACCCTAACAGAAGTGTCACGTTGCCTCCGACCTGTCGGCGAAAATGGCGGGGCCGGTCAATTCGTTTTACTCGACCCCACCGCGCTTCTTCCCTGCGCGCCCTCTAGTAACGCCACTGGTCTACCTGGCATGCCCGGCTTAGTCCAGCCGACGCACCAGCCGTTAGACCGAAGCTACTTGGTTCGAAACCGCCAGAGCGGCGCCAGCCCCCACCGCGCTGGCGCCGCTTCCCCAAACGCGATTCAGCGAGCGTACGGAAGCTCGATCAGGCCTGGTCGGCCGGGCTTCCCGCTCATCGCGTTGAACAACGCGAAGTTCGTAGCGATCAGCTTGGAACCGCTGAACGCCACGCTGGCCGGAAAGTCGAGCTCTCCACCTTCGGCCAGCGGCTCGATCTTGGCCGAGCTCGTAATGCGAAGGATGCGGTTGAGGCGATTGGTCGCCAAGATCAAGTTGCCGCTCGCATCGGCGGTGAGGCCGTCCGCGCCGCCCAAATTCGCGCAATCCGGCCCTGCAAAGACGCTGGCCGGGCCGGCGCTGCCGTCGCCTTCGATCGGAATCCGCACGATCGTGGCACGGTCGTTGTTGGCGACGTAGAGGTTGCCGCCGATGCGGGCGATGCCGTTGGCGCCGATGTCGAACGACGCGCCGACGCCTTTGCCGCAGTAGTCTTTGTCGCCTTTCAGGAGCTCTCCGCTCGACCACACCGTCGCGCTTCCGCTCGGGCTCACCTTGAAAACGCCGCCGCTCCCCGAGTCGGTGACGAACAGGCTGCCGTGGCCGTCGAGCGCGATGCCGTTCGGGAATTTCATCTTTTCGTGCTTGGCGAACAGGCTGGTCTTGCCGTCGGCCCCGACGCGATAAATTCCGGCTTCCGGCTTGTCGACGAACGACGCCATCGCGGCGTACAGCCGGCCCTCACCGTCGAACTCCAGGCCGGTCATGAAGCCTTTGTTCGCAACCGGCTTCGGCAACTCGGCGTATGGCGTCGAAGCGCCGTCTTTCAAGCTCAGGCGCAGCACTTGGCCGGTGGGCGCAAACCCGACGTAAGCAAATCCGTCACGCACGGCCAGGCCTTCCGGTAGGCCGCCCTTGGCTGCGTCGAACGAAGCGAGCATACGCAGCGCCGCATCGGCCGCGGGCGCCGCGGGCGCTGCGGCCGACACCGGGGTCGCGTTGCTTGGAGTGACGGCCGCTGCCGGAGCGGCTTCGGTAACCGGCGCGCTGGCCTCCGGCGCTGGAGCTCCTGCGCAACCGAGCAGCCCAACGAGGATAGCGAGTGATGCACCAGACGATCGAATGAACATTTTTTTCCCCTTTCGACGACTAATCACGGGCCACCGGCCCGTTTGGTTGAGACTTTTGCAAGGCGTCGAGTAGGGCCTGTGTGAAGGCCGCGTCGGACGCCGGTTGCTGCGCGCTGATCAACTCGCGGTCGACCACCACGTGACTTTTGAACGGCTCCCGCACCTCGACTTGGGCGCCGGCGGCGGTCAGCGCTTGATCCAAGTAAAACCGCACTTTTCCGCCCAGAAACGCGCCGGCGCCGCCCTCTTCCACGACCTGCTCCTCGGCCGTGCTGAAGGCCGTGAGTCGGTAGCCAGCATACGGAAAGCCAACGCTGGCTGCTTTGGCAGCCGCTTGGTCGCCGTTGGCCAACGCTGCGGTGAAGTCGCCCGCGCGGGGCAGAGTCGAAAGCAACGCGCTCGGCCCATGACAGATGAGCGCGGTTGGTTTGTGCCGTTCGTGGAAGTGCGTGAGCACTCGACCGAGCTCGGGGTTTTCGAGCAGGTCACCAAAGGCGGCGTGGCCGCCGGGTACGAGCAGCGCGAGATAGGGTTCGAGGCCTTCGCGCAGGACCGCGGAAAGCGCGCTCGTGCGCGACAAATCGTGGAGCCGATGCCGAAGCTCGACGATCTCCCGATAATCCGCCTCGGTCGCGAAGAACTGCGGGCTGTCCGAGTGCGGATCCATGACGGCGGGCGTGCCCGCCGGCGTTGCGAATACGGGCTCGTAGTGTGCGGTGAGCAGTGCTCGTACCGGCACCATCACCTCGTTCAGAAAGTAGCCCGTTCGATAGGAACGACCCTCCTTGAGCGGAAGCTGATTACTGCTGGAGAGCACGACCAGTACTCGGCCGCGCGAGCTCGCTGCGGTCGCCGAGGGGGTACCCTCCGGAGCCCGCGAGCTCGTCGCCGCGTCTGGCTTTCGCGCGCACGCCCCGAGCAGGAATACGCCGAACAGTGGCAGCCAGCGGCTGCGGCCGAGTTTGCCTGGTCTCATCGGCTTTTTCCCTGATCAGGCCAGCGCTTCGAGCGTGGCGCGCGCGACTGCCACCGAGGAAGCCGGGTTTTGGCCGGTGACGAGGCGGCCATCGCGGATTGCGAACGAGGTCCACATGGGCGCCGCTTCGTACTTCGCGCCGCGCTCTTTCAGCGTGGACTCGAGGGCGAACGGTACGATCTTGTCGAGCCCAACCGCAGCCTCTTCCTGGTTGGTGAATGCCGAGACACGCTTGCCGGCGACCAGATAGCGTCCGTCGGCCAAGCGCACGTTGACGAGCGCGGCGGGTCCGTGACACACGGCCGCCACCACCTTACCTGCGTCGTAGGCCTTGCCGAGTAGCGTGCTCAAGGTCGGATCCTCCGACAGGTCCCACATGACGCCGTGCCCGCCGACCACGAAATACGCGTCGTAGCTGGCTTTGACGTCCGACAGGCGCAGCGTGTTGGTGAGCTTCGCCGTGGCTTTCGGATCGTCGAGGAACGCGCGCACCGCGGCCGTTGGCGAGCCCTCACTCTTCGGATCGGCTGCCGGCTTTCCGCCCGCTGGCGAAGCGATGTCGATCTCGGCGCCCTCCTTGCTGAACTCCAGGTAGGGAGCAGCCAGCTCTTCCAGCCAAAAACCGGTCTTGGTGTTGGTCGCCCCGAGCTTCGCGTGGCTGGTAACGATCATCAGAATACGCTTCGGTATCGCCATTTTCCCGCTCTCCTTTGCTCGCGCCGACGCTGCGGCGCTGTTCGCACACGGATATACGCACCGGGGAGAGGTGAAACAATTGAAATGGTCTTGTGATAAAGATGAGAGATGCTCATCAATTACGCGTTGCTGCCCACGCTGCTCGAGCTCGGCGCCGGTCGCACCTTCGCCGAAACGGCCAAGCGCCTGCGGCTCACGCCATCCGCGGTGAGTCATCAGATGCGCACGTTGGAAGCGCAGCTCGGTTTTCGATTGTTCGAGCGCGTGGGCCGACGCGCGCGGCTCACGACCGAAGCGCAGCGCTTGGTCGGTGTGGTGGGCGAGCACCTGCCGCCGATCGAAGACGCGCTCGAGGCGCTGCTCGACGACGGCATGAACGTGCGCGGGTTGATGCGTGTCGGCGGCGTTTTGCCGTTTTCACGCTTGTGGCTGAGGCCGCGCGTCGCGGAGCTTTTGCGGCTTTACCCCGAGCTTCGTCTGGAAGTGAGCTTCGGGGTGCCCTCGCTGTTGATCCCGAGGTTGCAGTCGGGCTCGCTCGACTTGGCGATCGCGGCCGAGCCCGTCGAATCGCCGCTCTTGAGCTCGCGCGCGATCTTCGTGGAAGAGTTCTGGGCCGTCTGCGCAAAGAGCTACCTCGCAGGCGCCGCGCCGCCAGAGACCGAAAAGGAGCTGCTGCAGCAGCGCTACATCGTGTACGACGACAGCCGCCCCATGCACGACGCATGGTGGCAGAGCGTCGTGGGGCGCCGCGGCGCGCCGGCCACCCTTTCCTGCTCGATCGCGAACCTGGACGAGATGCTGCACCTGGCCGAAATGGGCTTCGGCGTGGCCGTGTTGCCCAACTACCTGGTCAGCGACGCGGTTCAGCGCGGCAAGCTGCTGCGGCTCGCGCCACGCAAGCCCGCGCCGAAGAATCCGATCTATCTGATCTGGCGCAAAGCCTCGATCGAGACCTCGCGCTTCAAGGTCGTGCGCGATCTGTTGCTCGGTCCCGAGCCCAAGCGGGCCCGGCGCGGCTGACGCGCGACCAACGCTCAAATGCCGAGCTTGAACTTACGGAAGCCGAAGGCGGTCATCTTGAGCAGCAGCCAGCCGTGCGCGAAGCGGTGAATCTTGGTTTCGCCGTAAGTGCGCGCGCGGTAACGCACAGGCACATCGATGATCTTCATGTTCAAGCGCGCGGCGCCGAACAACAAATCGAAGTCTCCAAACGGGTCGAATTCGCCGAAGAACGAACGATTGTCGGCGATCTTCTGGTAGTCGCTGGCGAGCAGCACCTTGGTGCCACATAGCGAGTCCTTGATCGGCTGTTCGAGTAGCCAGGAGAGCGCGGCCGAGAAGAACTTGTTCCCGAGCAGATTCAGAAAGCGCATCGCTTGCTGCTCCATCGGGTAGACCAAGCGCACGCCGTTGATGAACTCGCCTTTGCCGGTCACCAAGGCGTTGTAGAACTTTGGCAGATCCTCGGGTGGAACGGTCAAGTCGGAGTCGAGGATCATCAGCACTTGGTATTTGGCCGCGGCAAAGCCCTTGCGGACCGCGTCGCCCTTGCCCTTGCCGTCGCCTTGCGGCACGAGCTTGAGCTCGAGCGGGCCGCGGTAGTCGCGAATGGCGGCCTCGATTTCCTCGACGGTGCCGTCGCTCGAATTGCCGTCGACGAAAATCAGCTCGGTGTGTGGCCCCATCACCGGCGTGCGCGCGATCGCCTCGCGAATGTTGCCCTTCTCGTTGCGGCACGGGCAAATCACGCTGACGCCGGGTAGCTGCTTCGGATACGTGACGGGCAGCGCGCGCGCCACGAAGAAGTCGACCAGCGCAAACTCCCGCGTCAGCGGTAGCTTGGCCAGCACGCGATTGGCGAGCGGTGAAACCAGCGGCACGTCGAGCGGCAACAAGAGATCGGTACCTTGGCGCACGACCTCGTAGCCCGAGAGGTGCAAGATGCCGCCGATGTCCGACATGGACAGCCAGTTTTGATCGGGCCAGCTGGTCTTGAGCCTGAGCTGTTCGGCGAGCTTGAGCACCGGCTCCCACAGGAAGTTGTAATAGGTCACGATCAGGCGCCCGTTGGCAGCGAGCAGCGGGCGCAGGCGCTCGAGCGTATTTTGAATGTCGCCGAGCAAGCCGATCGTGTCGGTCAAGATGATCACGTCGAACGGACCTTCGGGTAGCGGGTCACGCTCGACGTCGACCACGCGTAGATCGAGGCCGGGGTGTCGCTCCCGACCTTGTTCGATGAGCTCCGGCGAAACGTCGATGCCGATCGCTTCGCGTGGCGAGAGGCGAGCCAAGAGGTCACCGAGCCCGCAGCCCACGTCGAGCACGCGGCTCGAGGGCAGGATCAAAGTGCTCAGCAAGCCGTGGAGCTCGGAGGCGTAATACGCACGCAGGGCCGATGACGGGTTGCGGGTCGCCGCGATGCGGCTCAGCTCTTGAAGCCGTCGCTCGCGCCGCTCTTGCTCCCGGCGGTCGTAGTCGCTTTGCGTGGAGAAAGCGGGGTTCGAAGCCCCATGGGAGTGATTGCTACCGTTTTCCGACATGGCTAGCGACATCGTGGGATCCGAGGTGGTCAGCGCGAGCGGGTGCCCGCTGCTGCCGCATAGCACGCGGCCGGAGCCCCGGTGAACCCCGGCCAGTGCGTCGTTGCGGAACCCGCCATGACTGCCTATGCTTGGCGGTGCGTATGGAAGTCGGAGCCGGCAGCCCGGACCAAGGATTTGCGACCGAAAGCCAGGAAATCTCGGCCGACGCTCGAAAAATTCGAAAGAACGCGCTGCTCCATTGCATCTACCTGGATGTCTACCGGCGCCTGCTCGAGGAAGTGCCGCGTGAGAGCTATCCGCGGCTGCTCGAGCTGGGTTCGGGCGGCGGTTTTTTGAAGGAGCTCGCGCCCCACACGTTGACCAGTGAGTGCGTTCCGATTCCTGGAATCGAGCGCACGGTGGACGCCTGTCGCATCGCCGAGCACTTCGAGCCGAACAGCCTCGACGCCATCGTGGCGTTCAACGTGTTTCACCATTTGCCGGACGTCAGCGGCTTTCTCCGCGGCGCCTCCAGCGTGCTGCGCCCGGGGGGCAAGATTTGCTTGGTGGAGCCGTGGTTCACCAGCGTCGGACAGCTGTTCCACCGGCTGATTCATCACGAGCCGTACCGCGACGACCCGAGCGATTGGCGGCTAGTCGGTGAGGGGCGAATGACCGGCGCCAACACGCGCCTGCCGACCAGCGTCTTCCGCGATAGCGACGAGCGCTTTCAGCGTGAGTTTCCGCAGTTGGTCTTGCGAAAGCGGCAGCCCTTTCACAAGTGGCTGTATCTCGCCAGCGGCGGTCTCAAGCTCAACACGCACGTGCCGGCGCCGATCGCGCGCGGGCTGGTTGCGCTCGATCGGCGCGTTCGCTTCGGGGATGAAGCGCTGGGGCTGTTCGCGTTGGTAGTGGTCGAGCGCATTTGACAGGAAAGTAAGGCAGCAGGCACGATGAAGCAGCGAACTGCGTCTGTGAACCTGGCTACGAGTCGAGTCGTCGTCACCGGCGGCAGCGGCTTCTTGGGCGGCCATCTGCGCGAGGAGCTCGCGACGCGCGGAGCCGCGCAGGTGATCGCGCCGCGCTCGTCGGAGGTCGACCTGACCGATCCCACCGCGACGCGCCGTTTGATCGAGCAGGAGAAGCCGGATCTCATCATTCATCTGGCCGCCAAGGTCGGGGGTATCGGCGCGAATCGCCGCTATCCAGGCACGTTCTTCCGCGACAACCTGGCCATGGGCCTCAACCTGTTGGAGGAGGCTCGTCGCGCCGGTACTCGCAAAGTGTTGATGGTCGGCACCATCTGCGCCTACCCGAAGTTTGCGCCCGTGCCGTTCCGGGAAGACGACTTGTGGAATGGTTACCCCGAGGAGACCAACGCACCCTATGGCATCGCCAAGAAGGCGCTGCTCGTCATGGCGCAGGCTTACCGGCAGGAGTTCGGTTGCAACTTCGTCACGCTGCTGCCCGTGAACCTGTACGGCCCGCGGGATAATTTCGATTTAGAGACATCGCACGTCATCCCCGCGATGATCCGAAAGTTCTTGGAAGCGAAGGAACAGGGGCGCAGCGAAGTCGTGCTGTGGGGTGACGGCACGCCCACCCGAGAGTTCCTGTTCGTACGGGACGCGGCGCGCGGCATCGTCGATGCGCTCGAGTACTACGACGATCCGGATCCGGTAAACCTCGGCGCAGGCTTCGAGATCGCCATGGCCGAACTGTGCCGCTTGATCGCGAAGAAGGTCGGCTTCGAGGGTCCGGTGCGTTGGGACAGCTCGCAGCCGAACGGGCAGCCGCGGCGCATGCTCGATGTTTCGCGGGCGAAGGAGCGCTTCGGTTTCTCAGCGAGCACGACCCTCGATGAGGGCCTAGAAGAAACCGTGGCCTGGTATCGCGCGCAAAAGCGGGACTGATCCGTTCATGCCAAGTCGAGTCCCGAGGGGCACGCCATGAACGCTGACGAGCTGTTCGACGAGGCGGTTCGACTCGCGCGCGTTACGGTGCGCCTTTCGCCCGTTCCGTCGGGGGCCGCGCCGGTCGGCTGCTATCGTGGGCCGGCGCCGGTCGCGAGTGAGCTACCTGGTCAGCATCTGCTCTCGCTCGACAGCAGCGCGTTGCCCGCGCCCCTGTGCGAACGTCGGGAGCTCTGCGGCACGCTCACCCTGCACCACGTGGATGACGAAATGGACGGACCGCAGAGCGTGTTTGCGGTGCTACCCGAGCTCGTCGATTTCTCGGCGCGCCCCTCGGCGGTTCCGGAGGTCGTCGAGTTCGCGAATCTCAAGCGCGGACGCGACACGGGGCGCCGTTTGGTTTGGCCGGAGCTCGACGAAAAATCGGTGCTGCTCTACGCGCATCCCGATCGCTGCTTGCCGAATCCCGCGGAGTTGGTCGCGCGTGGGTCCGAGCGCCTCCATGATTGGTTGCGTTCGATCGGCTGGGATCCGGCCTGGCGCTTCAACAACAACCTCGCGCGCAGATCGCCCGCGTTCGCCGAGTACGCCGAGCGCTATTGGAACGAGGTTTATGGTCCGAGTGAAGACCCTCCGTTACTCTGGACTTTGCCGAAAGGGCGGACCTTCGCCTTCCTCGCAGGGTATCCTCTGGTCTTGATGGACGAAGAGCTGCCCGCGGGCGAGCTGGTCGTCACGCTACTCGCGGAGGAAGAACCGCGCCGTCATGTGTTCGTGAGCGGCGACGGGACCTTCCACATGCTGAACGAGACGACGTAGTCGTTTCGCGCGACACTTCTATACATTCGCCGCGCTCTTGCGCTCGGGTAGGGCAAGGTGCGAGCGGCTCGGATCCCGCGCGTCCCCCTTTTCTCGACCTGGTACGGGGCCGTTGTCCGGGCAGGATGTCCGTCCCGCCCCCGCGGTCGAACGCACCCGTGTCCCCTGGCGACGTGCTTGCCGGGAAATACCGGGTGGAGCGCGTGCTCGGAGCAGGGGGCATGGGCGTGGTGGTGGCCGCGCTGCACCTCGAGCTCGAGGAGCGGGTCGCGGTGAAGTTTTTGCTTCCGGAGTACGCCGACAACGAAAACGCGGCCAAGCGCTTCCTGCGCGAGGCGCGCGCGGCGGCTCGCATCAAGAGCGAATACGTGGCGCGGGTGATCGACGTCGGCCGGCTCGAGACCTCCGCCCCCTACATGGTGATGGAGTACCTGGAGGGGCGCGATCTGAGCGCGCTGGTCAGCGGCGGACCGCTTCCGATCGATGACGCGGTCGACTACGTCATCCAAGCCTGCCACGCGATGGCCGAGGCTCACGCGGCGGGCATCGTGCATCGGGATCTGAAGCCGGCCAATTTGTTCCTCGCGCAGCGCTCGGACGGAACGCGCGTGATCAAGGTCCTGGACTTCGGCATTTCGAAGGGCGCAGCGGGCGGCGATTTGCCCGAAGCTTCGCTGACCAAGACCAGCACCATGATGGGCTCGCCTTACTACATGTCACCCGAGCAAATGCGCTCGGCGCGGGACGTGGATCATCGCACCGATATCTGGTCGCTCGGGGTCATCCTGTTCGAGCTCATTTCCGGTCGCACGCCGTTTCAAGGGGATTCGCTGCCCGGGCTGCTCACCAGCATCATGACCGATACCCCCCCATCGCTGACCGGCTTGCGCCCCGACGTGCCGCTTGCGCTCGAGCAAATCGTGCTGCGCTGCCTGCGCAAGTCCCGCGATGACCGCATTCAGGACGTCGGCGCGCTGACTCGCGCGCTTTTGCCCTTCGGCTCACGTCGTTCGCGTTACACCGCCGAGCGCGTACTCAAGCTGACCGGTTCGCTCGAAAGCTTGCCGGCGTCTCTACCGCCGGAAGTCGAGCTCGGTGAAACCGTGGCGATTGGTCCAGCCCCGGCGGTTGGCGCGCAGACCGCCACCAACTGGGCGGAAACACAGGGCGACAAGAGCGCGAAGCACGGCAAGCGCAAATTGGTGTGGGGCGGCGCGGCGCTCGCCGGCGTGCTCGGCGCTTGCTTCACGGTGTGGGCCGTGAAGCCGAGCGTCGACGTTGCGCGGAGCCCAGCGGTTCGGACGAGCCCCAGCGTTGTGGCAGCGGCGGGTGAGGTTCCTGCGGCGCCGCCGCTTTCGGCGCCGAGCGCGCCAGAAGTTCTTCCCATACCTCCGCCGCAACCGCAGGCTGCGGCTTCGTCGGAGTCGGGCGAGGCGGCGAGCAACACGCCGAAGCCGGTCGTCAATGTCGGCGCGGACGGCCAGAGCGCGCCGAAGCGCAAGGCCTCGCAGCAAAGCCCGAGCAAAGTTGCGAGCCCCGCGCACGCGCCTGAAACGCACGCTGAACCGGCGGCCGCGCCAGCGCCCGCACCGAAAGCAAAACGAAACCCGCTCGCGATCGAGCTTAAGTGACTCTCTAGGTTAGTTCGAGGACTTTTCGCCGCCATCTGGAGTTCGAGTATGGTCAAGCGCTGTTCAATACTAGCGGCACTGTTGCTGCCGATGGGGTTCGGGGTCGAGGCGCACGCTCAAAGTCCCAACGCAGCCACGAGCCAGGCGGCCGCGCCGCTCTCGGAATCGCTGCGCGGGATGGCGCGTGCGGAGTACGAAGCGGGCAAGATTCTCTATGCCGACGGCGACTTCGCGGGCGCGGCCATGAAGTTTCAGCGCGCCTACGACGAGGCGAAGGATCCTCGCTTGCTCTGGAACATCGCCGCCGCCGAGAAAAACCTTCGGCACTATGCTCGCGTGTATACGCTCGTGGAGCGCTACCTGGCGGAAGCCCAGCCAAGCCTGTCCGCCGATGACCGCAGCGAAGCCGAGACCCTGCTTTCTACGGTCAGAGGCTTCATTGGTGAAGTCACCTTCGCGGTTCAGCCTGCTGGCGCCAGCATCCGCGTCGACGATCAAGTGCTCGGTACTTCGCCGCTGAGTGGTCCGGTGAAGCTCGAAATGGGCGAGCGCAAGCTGGTCGTGCAAAAGGCTGGCTTCGAAGACTTCGTTGCCACGCGCGAAATAGCGGGCGGGACCACGTTGCAGATCGAGGTCGCGCTGAAGGCGATCGTGCACGAAGGGCGCTTACGCGTCGTGGCCGGCCCCGGGGACAGCATTCGTGTCGACGGCCGCGAGCAGGGAGTCGGTCAGTGGGAAGGCAAACTGACGAGCGGCGTTCACGCCGTACAGGTCAGCGCCGAAGGCAAAATCGCCTACCAATCCGACGTGGTCGTCGATGACGGTCAGCTCTCGAACCTGCGCGTTACGTTGGAGTCGAAGGCCGCGCGCGCGTCCGCTCCGGTTTGGCCTTGGGTCGCCGGTGGGGTGGCGTTGGTGGGAGCTTCGGTCGGAGCTTATTTCTTGTTCCGTCCGCGAGACGAAGGGCCCGCTCCGCCGGTCGATGGCTCGCTCGATCCTGGATCGATTCCGCTCGGCTTGAGGTTTTGAGCATGAAGGGCTTTGGATTGGGTTTGCGTTGCGCGCTCGTTGCGCTTGGCTTGTCCTTGTTGAGCGCCTGCTCGGGCGGGAAAGCAGAGCGCAAGGGCCAGATCATGTTGGCGCTGCAGACCGACATGAGCATTCCGGACGACGTGAGTCACGTCCGTATCCTGGTGTTCAAGAACGGGGCGCTGAAGTTCGATCAAAAGTATCGGGTCGGCGCGGATGGCGAGGAGATTCCGGCGACGCTCGGCATCATCGCCAGCGACAATGCCTCGGATACGACCGAGGTGCGCGTGCTGTCCTATCAAGGCGCGACCGTTCGCACGCTGAATCGGGCGGTGACCACCATCCCGCAAGATCGCATCGCGACGCTTCGCGTGCCGATTCAGTGGTTGTGCGACGGACAGGTCAAGCCGACCGAAGGCGTGCCCGACAGCTACGACTCATCGTGCAAGAACCCGGACGAAGCGTGCGTCGCCGGTGAGTGCCGGCGCGTGAAGGTCGATTCCGCGACGCTCCCGGATTATCGTGCTCAGGAGATCAGCGGCGGCTCTGCGGATCCGGCGCACGGCTTGTGCTTTGATACCGTGCCGTGCCTCGACTCCGGTCGCGACGTGGTACCGGACGCCCAGTGTCGGCTCGCGCTGCCGCCGGCCGAGGTGAACAACCTGAACGTGGCGCTGCGCCTTCCGCCGGGTCGCGCGGGCATTTGTAACCAGACCGGCAATTGCTACGTGCCGCTCGATCGCGGCGAAAACGGTTGGCAGCTGGAGCCCGGGGCGCAGAGCCCCGCTCGCGTTCTCTTGCCGAGCGCCGTTTGCGACCGACTGGCGAGCGGCGACGCGCAGGCCGTGCGCGTGAGCAGCGCTTGCCTGACCAAGACCGAGCAAACACCGACGTGCGGACCGTGGACCAGCGTTGGCACGCAGAATCCCGACAAGGGTCCGCTCGATCCGGGCAGCATGACCGGTACGCCCGGAAACGGGGTCATTCCGGATCCGAACTCCACTTGCCCGCAGCTCTACATGTCGAGTTCCCCGCCGCTCTCTGCCGACCCCCTGGTCGATCATTTCGATCGGTTGAGCATCGAGCTCGCGCAGGCAGTCAATCGGGTTCGCAGCGACGTCGGTCAGGCGTGCAGCTCGATCGTGCTGCGGCTGACCGGTCGAGTGACGACTTTTGCCGGTGCCGTGCCGACCGATGCCGAAGCCGTCGCTGCTTGCAATGCCGCTCAGCTCGAGCTCACCAATCGCCAGGCAGAGACCGAGGTCAGCCTCAGCCCAGGTAGCTGTCGCAGCGACGCGGCCGAGCAACTCTCGCTCGAGGCCAGCTGCCAGCTCGGTGGTTGCAGCGTCGGAACCTTCGCGGAGCGCTGCTCGTCGCGGCTCACGAGCTGCAACGGATCTTGTTTCGGAGCGTGTTCGCCGGGCCCGATGATGCTCAACGTGGCGTGTCAAGGCCACTGTTCGGGTCAGTGTGACGGTAGCTGCGATGGAAATTGCACCGGCCCGGGCGGCAATCCGCTGCCGGCGAGCGATTGCCTCGGCCTCTGCGATGGGACGTGCTCTGGAACGTGCCAGGGCGATTGTATGAGTGACGCCTCTTGCCTCGGCACTTGCCGAGGAGAATGCCAGGGTAGCGTAGTAACCGAGTACTGCGAGAGCCCGCTCACGCTCCCGAGTTGCGCAATGACCGACGGCTGCGCGAACCTCGCGGCCGCGACTGGCGGTCTGCATCAGCAGTGCACGCCGGGCAGCGTATTCGTGGCCGGTCCGACTCCGCCGGAAGTGGCGCCGGCCATCAGCGACAACACGCCGCGCCTGTTCCAGGCCATCCAGCAAGCAAACGGCTACCAACGGGCCGCCAGCTATTTGGACGGCGCTGGACGAAGCCTCGGGCCTGCCGTGAAAAGTGCGGATCTTTCCTGCTTCAACGAGGCGAACAAATTGGTGGGACCCGCGTCGGTGAGCCTGGGGCGGCTAGTTCCAGCGGCGCAAGGCGTGGTGAGCAGCTTGCGGGCGCCAGGCCCGCTCGGCCCGTGCTCGCTGTCGAGCGCGGATGACTCCTGTGCGCAGTGCATGAAGTCGAGCTGCTGCGCGGAGCTCGAGGCGTGCTCCGCCTCAGCCACCTGCCAGGAAGAGACGAAGTGCATGCAGGGCTGCGCCGCGCGCGGCGATTCAGCCGCGAGCTGTCAGCAGCAATGCGCCGTCAGCGGCGGGCAGATCGAAGCAAGCTCGGCGGCTTATCTCTCGTGTCAGAGCGGCGTCTGCGCGCAATGCAATGCTCCGATCGCCATGTGCCGAAAGATCGACGCGACCGGGTCGCTGATCGACGATTTCGAGGACGGAGACTTGGTCACCACGCTGGGCGGCTGGCGAGTCACGAATTCGAACGGCTTTCTGGGCTCACTTTCCAACGTGACGCCCGGCGCGGGCACGACCGGCGGGGCGCTCGGCATTTTCGGCAGCCCGGATGCTGGTATGTCCATCGACTTCGGCATGTGCGTGGACGCCGTGGCGACCGGCGGCATCGCCTTCGACGCCAGCCCACAGACTGCAACCGCGCCGCTCGCGTTGACCGTGCGCGTGCGCACGCGCTCCACCGAACCTTCGGGAAGTGGCGGCGATTGCACGACCGGCTGCGGCGACCACTTCGTGTCGACGCTGTCGTTACCCCCGGGCGGCTTCAGCCCCTATTCGCTGCCCTGGGCGAGCCTTCTGAACCCGCTCGCGATGATGGCTGACTCGCGACAGATCGTGGGCATCGATTTCGTCGCGTTCGGCAGCACCGATAGCCAGTTCGCGATCGACAACCTGCGGTTCTTGCCGAGCCCCTGAGAACCGAGGGACCTAGATCGGCCGGCGACGGGGAAACTCCCTGCCACTGAGCGCGGCGGCGCTCAACGTGACCACCCAGCTCAGGAAGAACAAGGTCGCGACCTTCTGCAGCGCGGGCAAGAAAGGCCAGGGCGCGGCCGCGAGCCAAAATTGACGCGCATATTGCAGCAGATTGCTGAGCGCGCTGAACAGCGAAAGCCCCCCGAGCAGCGAGGCAATGCCGGGTACGCGCCGTGAGGAGTGCCCTTTTATGACCGCGAGCGCCGCGGCCAGGATGCCCAGCGGCCCCGCAACGCTGACCAGCAGCCCGTGCACGAAAGGGTACTGGTCGGAAGGCAGCACGGTGACACCCATCATCCCGAGCATGGCGCAGGTGCCGAGCCAACGAATGGCGGTGCGGGCCGCGCTGGCCGCCTCCACGCGCGGCACCGAGAGCTCGGCTGCCATGCCCCAAAACGGCAATAGCCCCGCGCTCAACACCCACAGCGCGATGCTGGCCATGCGCGCGCCGCGTACGTTGGGCTCCCCATTCAATGCGGGGTTGCGCAAGGCGTCGCACCAAAAATTGTTCCAGAAATCGTAACCCGCTTGGGTGGGGTCGAGGTGCGTGCCGCCCGGGTAGGCGCCCATGGCCGCGCCGATGGCGAACGAGAACAGCACCAGCACGCCGCACACCATGGCGGCGCTCCCTTGCAAGGTGTTGGGTTCTGCGGTGGCTTTGGTGTGCGCGGTTTCCAAGGGCCTGATCTCAGTTGGCGGCGAGTCGAGAGAAGTATTCCCGAGCCACGCGGCTCTTGGGGTCGGCGACGATCGCTTGCGGGGCTCCACGCTCGGCGAGCGTTCCTTCATCGAGCACCCACAGCTCGTCGGCCAGGTTCTTGGCCAGAGCGAGGTCATGCGTCACGATCACGATGGTGAGCGAGCGGTTGTCGCCGGGTGCCCGCGCCAGGTCCGCAAGCACCCGGCGCACCTCGTCGCGCGTCTCCGGGTCGAGCGCGCTGGTTGGTTCATCGAGCAGCAACACGCTGACGCCCTGCGCGAGCGCCCGCGCCAGCGCGACACGCTGCTTTTGCCCGCCAGAAAGCTCATTGGGGCGCGCTGACGCGCGATCCGCCATGCCCACCCGCGCGAGCCAGTCGAGCGCCAGACGTTCGGCCTCGGCGCGCGTTCGCTTGCCCACCACGCGCGGCGCGAGCGACACGTTACCGAGCACGGAGAGGTGTGGAAACAGCTGATAATCCTGAAACACCAGGCCGACGTCGGCGCGCAGCCGATCCAACGCGACGCCATCCAGGCCGGGCGTCAGTTGGTGTCCCGCGATTTCGATCTGACCGGAGTCGAACGGCTCGAGTGCGTTCAGACAGCGCAGCAGCGTGCTCTTACCCGAGCCGGAGGCGCCGACGACGGCAACGATCGCGCCCGCAGTGACCTGCGCATCGAGCCCGGCCAGTACGCTGCGTGCGCCGTACCGCTTATGCAGGGAGCGGATGGTGATCATGCGAAAGTCTCCGTTCGAGCCGCCGCGCGAGCTGCGCCAACGGGAAGCTGAGTAAAAAGTACAGCCCAGCGCACAGCAAGCCGGGCGTCACCCAATCTCGGACCTCTACTGCGACGATGGTCATGCGCTTGGTCAGTTCGACAACGGTGATCACGCTGACCAGCGACGAGTCTTTGAGTAGCGCGACGAAGTCGTTGGTCACCGCGGGCAAAGCATGCCGAATCGATTGCGGCAAGAGCACGTAGCGGAGCGTCTGCCAGCGGCCGAGCCCGAGCGCGCGCGCGGCCTCGGTCTGCGCGCGCGGGATGGCGAGCAGCGCGCCGCGGTGAACCTCGGCCTCGTAGGCCCCATAGTTCAGCGCCAGCGCGAGAATGGCCGCCGTCAGTGGGGAAAGCTTCACCACGCCGCTGATGCCGAAGTAAAGCACGTAGAGCTGGAGCAACAGGGGTGTGCCGCGGAAGAGCTCCACGTAGGCGGTGGAAAGCGCGCGGCCCACGCGACCGGAGTACAACTTCAGCAGCGACGCCCCCACGCCGAGCGGGGAGGCGAGCGCAAATGACGCGCACGAGAGCAACAAGGTCATCGCTGCGCCCTGCAAGAATAGCTGCACTTGCCCAAGCGTCATCCGGCGTGCAGGAGCGGGCGCGCCGGTGGAGACGCTCGGCGCGGCCGACGTCACCGACGCAACGGGCAGGGCGGCTGAAGCCGCCGGTTCGCTCGAGGCCAGGGGGGCAGTGGTCTCTTGGCGGGCATCCCACAGCTTCCAGCCTCGTAAGATGCGCTCGAGCTCGCCGTTTTCCTTCATCGCGGACAGCGCGGAATCAATCGCGCGCTTCAGCTGTGGGTGATTTCGGCCGACGCCCAGCACGTAGCGCCCGCGCGCGACGTCCTCTGGCAAGCACAGCAGCGTAGGGCGATTGCAGCCATAGCGATCGGCGATCACGTGATCGAGGAGCACCGCGTCGGTGCGGCCGTTGGCCAGGTCGAAGTACGGCTCCTCTTGCCCTTCGTACAGCACCACCTCGACTGGTTGAGCCTTGAGCAAGTCGTGTGCGACGGTCTGATTCAGCGTGCCCACGCGGCGCCCAGAAAGCGACGCCAAGCTCCGGTACTTGCCGTCCTTTCGCACGGCCAGGGTCTCGCCGTACACGTAGTACGGGTCCGAGAGCAAAATCCGCTCGCGCCTTTCGGGCGTGTCTTCGAGGCCATTCAGGATGACGTCGAAGTCGCCTCGCTCGAGCCCCGGGACCAGGCTCGACCAGTCGGTTTGCACGAAGTGAGCTTTCAGTCCGAGCTTTTTGGCCAGCGCCGACGCGATGTCGACCTCGAAGCCGCGAATTTGGCCAGGCTTGTCCGGGTCCTCGAACACGTACGGCTCGCCGCCCTGTAGATCGCCGCCCCAGCTGAGCTCGCCACGCTTGCGTAGTTCTGGCAGCTCTGCCGCCCGCGCCAGCGCCCCCGCACCCAGGAAGGCGGCCACCGCGGCCAGTGCGACTCGGAGCCTCACGCTCGTTTCATACCTCAGTGCGCGGTGCTCGTTCCAGCTCGTAGCTCCGGCAGCCCGCGATTTCCCGCTCCGCGCGCGCCATAGCCGTCGTGTTAGACTCCGCCAGCGAAGATGCGAGGTCTCGGTGTTCGCCTGTTTCTACTCTGCTTTTTCGGGCTGCTTTGTGGCTGCGGGCGGAAGGCCGTCGGTCTCAGCGAAGGGCCCCGCGAGTACGTGGCGACCGACTACGACACCGTGCTGCGTCATTGGACACGCTCGGTGGAGCTGACCAACGTGACTCAGATGGACAACGTGCTGAATGTTTCGTCCACTTACGAGTCTTGGGACTTTCGTTGGGCGTACGTGGTTCGCTACGCGGAGGACTATCGCCTCACCATCGATCAGCGGCACGATCTCTTGGAGCGGTCACTGGCCGAAACTCGCGACCATCACACCTTCTACGTGGCGCTGTATGCCGAAAAATACAAATGGAACGATCTTACCGCGACCCAGCCAGCCTGGATTGTGCGTTTGATTGACGACGAGGGCACCGAGACCGCACCTTCGGAAATCGAGCCGATCAAGCGACCCGGGGCGATCGAGCTCACCTATTTTCCGTACACTACGCCCTGGCGCAGCGCGTTCCGCGTGCGGTTTCCCAAAGTCAGGGCCGACGGGCGTCCCACGATCTCGAGCGCCGCTCGCTGGTTCGGCCTGCGCTTTGCGGGTGCGCAGGGCAATGACGAGCTCGTCTGGGAAATTTCCGCAGCAAATTAGCAGGCAAAGATGCCGAGCAGCGGGGGGACGCCGACCAGCAGCTCGTGCGCGATCTTGCGTTCGGCGAACAGCACCAGCGCACCACCTTTGCCCGCGCGTGCGGTGCCCGGTGCCGGGGACGCCTGAAGAATCTGCGGCGCGAACAAGAAGTCACCGGGGTGAAGCTCTTCGACCACGCGGGCGCTCGGTCCCTCACCCTCGAGTACTTCGAGCCGCCCAGCTCCGACGATGACCATGCCGGGCACCGGCTTTCCAGCCTGCGCCATCACCTCGCCCGGTAGTAGATACTTCACTTCGCAGCGCTCGATCACGAGCGCGCGGAGCATGTCGTCGAGCTGGTCGCCCATGGGGCCCATGGTGACCCCGGCGAGCGCCTGAAAACGGTCGCCGACTCGTTTGAGCTCATCGCCCACCCAAGGACAGGCGGTGATGGCCGAGGAAAATGCTTCGAACGGCCAGGTGGCGACCTGCGCGCCGCCGCCGCCGGCGACCACCCGCATGCGGATCCCCTCCTCGAGGTGACCTTGACTGAAGACCAGCTCGCCCCGACGAGCCTGGGCGGCCGCAACATCTGCGACCTCCGGCATGACGGCGACAGCGCCATCCAGCACGAGCGCGAGCCCAAAGCCCGCGACTTCCTCGTTGGCGGTCAGCGTATGGATCTCCGCGCCTTGCACCAACTGAGCCTGTGATTCGTCCGGAAGGTCTTCGAGGCCGGGCACCTCGGCAAGCGAGATGCCCCCGATCTCCGTTGGTCGCGGCAATTGGCTCGGGCGCGAGTGAGACGCGGGCGCCGCTGGTGGCGGCGCAGGCTCAGAGAACGCCGTTGGGACGACCGAGAGGATCACGGGCGGATCGGATTCGGGCGCGGGCGCGGCTGGAGCTCTCGCTGGCTCTGCCCAGTTCGGTATTTTAGCGGGTGAGAGCGCACGTTGCGCGTCAGGCTGCTTGCTCGACGGGGGACCCGAAGGGAGGTCCGGGCTCGGTTCGGTCGGCGGAGTGGAGTCCGAGTTCGCGAATGACGTCTTCAGATCGGGCGCCGTCCCCGGCTCCGACTGCGGCACTTTGTTTCGCTCGCGGCTGCTGGGGGCGGGGTCCGACGGCAGACGCTCGGCATCGAGATCGCGCTCGGTGGTCTCCTCCGGCGGCTGCTCCACCGGAACGCTCGGCGTTTGGAGCGCCGGCACCGCGCGAAGCTCGGGTGCCGCTTCGAGGCTGCGCTCGGTGGGCTCGTCGTCTTCCGGCGGGAGCGAGGCCGGAATGGACGAGCGCCCCTTCGCCTCGCGCTTTGCGGGCTCCGGCGGCGCGCTCGACGTTGCGGCCGCTCCGCGACTGGAACTCGGAGCTCGACTCGAGCGTGGCGATTTGCCCAGAAGCTCATCGATTTCGTCACGCAGCGATGACGGCACCAGGACTTGGGGTTGCCGATTCGACGAACTGGGCGGTAGCGTCGGCCGTTCGTCGTCTTCGTGATCTTCCGTGAATTCCGAGGCTTGGAGATCGAAGTCGGCCTCTAGCGCAGGCCCGGTTTCGACCTCCGGTGCGCTCACCATGGGCGCCCTGGGCGCCGAATGGCGACCCGCGGACAGCGCGACCACGTCGGCATCATCGAACTCCTCGAGGTCCTCTTCTTCGTCGAGTGGCTCGACTTCTTCGATTAGGTCGTCGTCGCTCACCTCGGTGGCGGGCAGCGATTCCATTCGCCCGAGACTCTGCGGTGGCACGAGCGACGCGGGCGGCACGTCGATGTCGACCGCGAGCTCGCCGTAAGCCTCGTGCTCGAGCAGATCGTTGCCCTCGAAGTCGCTCACCCGCCGCGCGCGACCACGCGCCCCGCCCATATCGGCGGGCCCGCTCGAGAACGGATTGATGGCCGGAGCGGAGGCAAAAGGATTGACCGCGGGCGGCGCCGAGAAGGGGTTAGCCGGCGGTCGCGGTGTGCGTAGCGGAAATGGCCGGGCACTCCCCGGAGGCGGAGTACTGTTCCGACTGTTACCGAGCCCGCGCGGGCTCAGTGGAGGTAACGAGCCGGATGAGGCGCGATTGCTCGCGGGCGGCGGGCTGCTTGGGCTGAGACGCGGAACCCAACCGGTGTTCAGCGCGGCTTCCAGCGCGTTGGTCTGTTGTGTCAGCTCCCGCGCGCGAATGGCACGACCGCTGTCGACCGCAGACTCCGCCGCGCGTCGCAGCCACTCGACCGCGTCCGCGTGAGCTCCCCGTTTCCACTGCACGCCAGCCGTTTGCAGCGCCCAGGTTACATCATCGTCGTCGTCGTCGAGCGCTTCGGGAAATATGGGCGGCGCGGAGCGCTGGATCATGCCGGACGCCCTTCATACCATACGCCCGTCATGGTGGCGGCAGGAACACTTCCCGGTCGCGCGCCCCGTTGGGTGGCCCCACCATCTGCTGCTTTTCCATCATTTCCACGATCTTGGCTGCGCGGTTGTAGCCAATCGTCATCTTGCGTTGCAGCCACGAGGTCGAGCAGCGTTGGGTTTCCGCCACGATCCGCACCGCCTCATCGAAACGGGGATCGAGCGGCTCCTGGACACCCGACTCCTCTTCGCTCTCCTCGGGGACCCGCAGGATCGCATCGTGGTATTCCGGCGCGCCCTGCGCGCGCAGGTAGTCGGTGAGCCGGCTCACTTCGTCCTCGCTCACGAACGGGCACTGCACGCGGTAGGTCTCGGTGGCGCCGTTGAGCTTCACCAGCATGTCACCCCGCCCGAGTAGGTGCTCGGCGCCTTGCTCGTCGAGGATGGTGCGACTGTCGACCTTCTGAGCGACGCGAAAGCCGATGCGAGTCGGGAAGTTGGCTTTGATCATGCCCGTGATGACGTCGACACTCGGTCGCTGCGTGGCCAGCACGACGTGCATTCCCGCCGCGCGCGCTTTTTGTGCCAAGCGAGCCACGGAGGCTTCGACTTCCTTGCCCTGCTGCATCATCAAGTCCGCGAACTCGTCGACCACGACCACGATGTAAGGCAGCTTGCCCGGCAAGCTCACGCCGTCGCTGCCGTGCTTCGCCGCGGGTACGCTCACCACGGCGCCGTCGTGCGATAGCGCTTCGACCTCTTCGGGGCGCGGTGCGGGCAGTTCCCCCGCCTCCACGCGTTTCACCCAGCCGTTGTAGGTGACGATGTTCTTGGTGCCAGCGTTGGCGAACAGCTGATAGCGGCGTTCCATCTCGTCCACCGCCCAGCGCAGCGCCGTGGCGGCCTGCTTCATGTCGGTGACGACCGGCAGCAGCATGTGCGGAATGCCATCGAAAGGCGCCAGTTCGACCACCTTCGGATCGATCATCAGCATCCGCAATTCCTGCGGCGTTCGCTTGAACAAGAGGCTCGAGAGCATCACGTTCAGCCCGACGCTCTTGCCTGCGCCGGTGGCGCCCGCGACGATCACGTGCGGCATCGACGCCAAATCGGCGTAAAACGGCTTGCCCACGATGTCGCGCCCGAGCACGACCGGCAGCGGCGCCTTGTCCGCCAAACGATCGAAGCGCTGATCTTCGACCAGCTCGCGCAGGCTCACCGGAATGCGCTCTTCGTTGGGCAGCTCGAAGCCGATGCGGTTCTTGCCTGGAATTGGCGCGACGATGCGCACCTTGCGCGACAAGCCGAGCGCCAGGTCGTCCGTGAGCGCAGCCACCTTGCTCACCTTGGTGCCGGCTTCGCACGACACTTCGTACATGGTCACGGTCGGGCCCGGCAGGATCGCTTCGACGTTGGCTTGCACGCCGTAGTCGAGCAGCGTCTTCACCAGCAGCACGCCGTTTTCCTTGAGCCGTTCTTCGCTCACCAAGTTGGGGTTCGGTGGCGGTGCGGGTTCGAGCAGATCGAATGCCGGCAACCGGAAGTCGTCGCGGACGCGCACCAGCTCGGGCTCTGCCGCGCGTTCCACCGCGCGCTCGTGCTCGGTGTCCACGATCTCGGGGCCTGCGTCTTTGGCCTTCTCCCGACTGCGGCGTGGTTTCGGCGCGGGGGCGCTGGGCGGCTCCGCCGGTTCGGTTTCGCCAACCGTCCTCTCGCTCGCTTCGGACTCCGCTGCCGGCTCCGCGGCGCCTGCACGGTCCCGCGCGCGCCGCCCGCGCGCCTTCGGTTCGCCGCGGCTGCCCGGTGCGGGCGTGCTGGTCAGCGCTGCCAGATCGAGCTCCGGGGGATCTTGCGATTCATTCGCCACGCGCGGGCGCGGCGCGGCCGCGGCCTCCGCGAGGTTCAGCGTGCCCGAGAGCGAGCTCGCATTGCGCAGCGCCTCGGAAATCGCCAGCGGCGGTACGCCGGTCCGCTCCAGCGGAATCCAATCCGAGTCGTCGTCCTCGAGCTGGATCAGAATCGCCGCGTCCGGATCCGGCTTGATGATGGCGGGTTCCGCTTGCGCGCGCCGCTCGTCACGTTCGCGTCGCCGCAGGGCGCGTGCCTCGCTCCAGGCGACTCCGACCCGGCCCAGCAGGGCGCGCAGCCAGTGCGAAAGTCGGACGAGCAACGCTGACGCGCGCCGCGCCGAATCGATGAACGAAAAGCTGCTCCGTCCGATCAAAATCAAGCCGACCACGGTCGGCCCAACCAGAAAGGAGCCAGCGGTCGAGAAGGCTTCGCGCATCATCTCGCCGAACAGAAGGCCCACGTTGCCCGCAAACGAGGCGTGGCCCAGCAGCACGGCGTCCGGCAACGCGACCTGGCAAAGCGCCGAAAGCACGATCGCGACCACCAGGTCGCCCGCGAGTCGTAGACCGAGCGTGTCGGGCAGTCGGCCGCGAATCAGCGGCCGGGCGATCAGCCCGAGCTCCAAGGGTGCGAGCCAAGCGACCGCCCCGAATCCCTGAACCAGAATCCGCGCGACCATGCAGCCCGTGAGGCCCATCCAGTTCGCGCCTTGAACGGTCGGATCGTATGGGTCGACCCGGTAGCTCGCGAGAGAGAGCAGAACGAAAGCAGAGCCCGCGAACAGCAGAAGTGCGGCCGCTTCACGCCATCGACCGTGCGGTAGGCCGGGGGCGGGGGCGGGCGCGCTCTCTAGTTGGCGAGGGCCCTCCGCCGGTCTGGGACTGAACAGACGAACGCCCATTGGTCACATATACTTACATTAACCCACCTCCCAATATCAACTTTCACAGACCTCAGGCCATCCGGCCAAAAATACCAACGGCGTCGCGCGGTTCCGTGCGCTCTTCACGGATCGCCCGCTTGAGTCTGAATACGACCGGGCTGTACTATGGTCCCTCCTCGCTCCTCCATGAGATTCCATGGAGCGACGCAAGAGAACGGAGCAGATTGGTATGCACCTGGGGGCTCCCTTGGGCCGGGTACTCGGCGCGGCCGTCCTCCTGACCGCGTTCGGGCTCGGTGGCTGTCGAACGAGTAGTGATGACGTTCATCGTTGGGCGAACACCGTCCAGGGTCCGCGCAAGCTATTAGCGGTGCTCACACACGAAAAGTATCCGCTCGAGTTGCGCGTGGACGCGGCGCTGTCGCTCATCAGCATGAAGCCACGGAGCGGGCGTCGGATCGGGATTCAGGGCTCGGATGATCAGCCGGGCCTCATCGACGCGCTGTCCCAGCTCCAGCCCGCCGCGAGGAACGCCATCGTTTCGCGCCTCGTGCCGCGACTCTTGGACGAAATGAAGCGCCCGCTGCCGGCTGCGCAGGCCGGGCAGCCTGCTCCGGCAGACCCATCGGTACCGTACAAGGACGCGGCGTTCGTTCTGTTAACCCACAACTCGGGGTCGCTCGTTTCCGACCCTGCGCAGAGCGCTGCGATGCGTGAGGCGCTGTCGAGTTGGGCCTCCACCAACTTTGCCGAGCGCCTCGACGACTCTTCCCAGCTCTACGGGGTCGAGCAGATGATGCGCGAGCTCAAGGCGGATGGCGTGCGCGCGCTGCCTGCGCTGATCGCCCCGGGCGCGGGCAAGATCGATCGCCTCTCCGAGCTGATCGCCGACTTCGCCGATCCGCAAACGAAGCTCATCGCAAGTCAGAAGCTGGTCGCCGTCGCCAAGGAGGTCAACTCCGAGGCGTGGATCAAGCAGAAGGCGCCAGCCGTCGAGGCCGCCAATCGCGCCTCCAAGCTGACCCCCACGCCCGACCAATTCAAGAAGCAACTCGTGCAGTACCAAGAGGAGGAGCTGCTCCGCCTCTTCTCGTCCATGAAGAAGGTCGGTGGGAAGCCGGTCGTGGACTACTTGCTCGGCTTCATCCAGGACAAGAACGAGAGCGAGAAGCGGCGCGCTACGGCGATGGCCGCCCTGCAGGGCAATTTGGAGCGCACGAACCAGGCGCACGCCGAGGTCACGCTCGCGGTCGCTTCGGCAGCCGACACGCCGGACCAGCTGCGTGACGTGGCGTTCGCCCGTCTCGGCGAATTCCCGCGGCAGATGATCCTCGGCAAGTTGTACGACCTCTTCAAGAACGACAACTGGAAGGTGCGCTGGGTTGCGGCCGAGCTCATCTTGAAGACGAGCGATACCAGCGAGCTACCGCAGTTCTTCAACAAGCTCGGGCAGGCCGACCACTTTGCCATTACGGAGCCGCTCCGCTATGGCGCGCTCATCGCCGCGATGAAGGCCGGCCCGAACGCACAGCCCGCCGCGCAGATCGTCGACAAATACGCCGCCGCGCCGCACCCGGTTCAGGTCCGCATGGCCGCGCTCGGTTACTACTTCGAGATCGGAACCAAGGCCGATCTCCCCAAGGTGGAGAGCTACGCGTCCGACAAAGCGAAGGCGCCGACCTGCAAGGAGAGCGCGAAAGAGTGCGAGTGGAAGTGCGAGGTCGGCAGCCCCGACAAGCGCGAGACCAAAGAGATCTCGACTCTGGGCGACTTCGTGACCTACTGCGTCAAGCCGGCCATGGAGGGGCGTGCCAAGAAGTAAATGATGCCCCGGACGCAGTTCAGTCGGTCCCCCGCGCGACGCAGAAACGCGACGTCCGCCGTACGAAGCCGTGCGGCGGGCGCTGCCGATTGGCCTCGAAGTCACGATTTTTCCATGCGAACCTGCGTCGTCCGGCGATTGTCCGGGCGCGCTTTGCGGGCATTAGCTAGCCAGGGTAAGAGGGGGCGAATTTGCTGTCCGAGCTCAGTGCAACGGGACCTGTGATGACGGATCCGAACAAGAAAATTCCCCGAAGCTTTCAGTGCCGCGAGGCCCTTTGGCAGAAGTTCGAGCAAATGGCGAAGGAGCTCGAGTGCTCCGTCGACTACCTGATCAACGATGCGATGAAGCAGTACGCGCGTCAGCGCGGCTATGGGACGGCGACGAGCCTCGGTCCCGCTGCTCCGTCGATCGCGACGGGAGGGCCGCCCCCGGGGTCATCGCCTTCTGCGGCTGCGCCGATGCCGGTGGCACCGCCGCCCCCAGCCATGTCGGCGGTTCCGCACCTGCCTCCGCCTCCGCCTCCGCCGCTCCCAGCGGCGGCTGCGCCGCCCCCTCCGCCTCCGCTCCCTAGCGCCGGCTTGCCGCCTCCACCGGTGGGCGGTCGACCGACCCCGCCGCCCGCGAAGCGCGGGGGTCCGCCTCCACCGCCTCCACCGCCCGCACCAACGGGTGTGCCTCCGGTCCGTCGCGGCAGCATGGCAGGCGGTCCGCCCCCCGCGCCGCCCGCACCCCCCGCGCCGATGCAGCGGAGCTTGCCCCCGCTACCAGGTGCAGGCCCTCCGCCGGCGCGCGTGGCCGCTCCGGCCTCGAGCAACTCGCTATCGATTCACTACCAGGGTGAAGTGTTTTCGGTCACCAAGGACCGCTTCATCATCGGTCGCGGCAAGCAGACCAGCGACCTGACGATCAAGGATCCCAACGTCTCGCGCCAGCACGCGATGATCGAGTTTTCGAACGGGCAGTACTACATCGTCGACATGGGCTCGACGAACGGCGTCGAGTTCAACGGTCAGCGCGTGCAGCGCCGCGTGATCGGCGAAGGCGACATCTTCAAGGTCTGCGACCACGAGCTGCGTTTTTCGTTCCAGTGATCAGCTCGAGAGTTTTGGCCTGAGCGCGGCTCAGGCCAAAACGGGAACATCACAATAGGAACGAAACGCCGACCGAAAAGGTCGGGTAACCGATGCGCATGGTGAGCGTCACGCTGTCACTGAAGTGGAAGCGGCCTCCCAGGTAGAGCTGAAACGGCTCGACGTGCAGGCCTCGATCGGGTCCGTCATTGGACTCGAAGCGCAGCGCTATCCCCGGTTCTCCGAAAACCGACCAATTTCGGCTCAAAAAGAAGTTCCACTGCATCACCACCGGCATCCAGATGTCGTTGACCGCATTGCGGTTGTCGAGCCGCACGCAGCGTCCGCCCGCGTCGAACGCGATGCAGCGATCACTTCCGTAGCCGTAGTGGACGACGTCGACGCCGAAGCCGATGCCGACGTTGTTGTTGATGCTCGGGATGAAGCCGTTGGCCACTAGCGGAATCGTGCCCCGGAAGCCGAAGCCAATGCCGTTGCCGTTGGCGGCGCCGGGCGGATCGATCAGCCCGACCAACAGGTGCGGCTCGGCCTCGAAGCTGTAACGAGGGTGGTAGCCGGGGCGCTTGATGATCATCGTGTCCGCGGCGGCGTTTCGTGACCAGCCCAGGAAGGCGGCCAGAAATGCGCCTAGAAACGCGCCGTGAGCGCCGGCTTTGCGCTGCAGGCTGGTGCGAATGAACCGGGAGCAGAGCTGCATAGCTCCACCAGATGCATGAGCTTTGCAGGGCTGTCAAAGGGTTGTCTTTGAACCAGGGGGGCCCCAATTTTCTGCGGGGGCAGGCGCGGCTGCTTTGCCGCGCTGGGGACGGATGCGTGGCCCAACGGGAGAGGATGCCGAGGAGCGCGCACTTTTCAGGGTGGCCCCCAAACCCTGAATAGAAACGAGCTGCGCGATCTCGTGGGCACTGGCGAGCACACCATGCTGGTCGACCAAGACACGCAGCGAGCCGTTCATCGTGGTGCGCATCGGAAAGTACAAGCGACCCTGACTGAGCAAACGCGCCTCGGCGAGGCATCCGTGCGTCGTTGACGCGGCTTGGTTCGGTTCGAGCGGCGTTAGCTGCCGAGTATTGTCGCTCGCGTCTCGTTCGCGAGTCGGGAACGTGCTTTGCAGGAGTGCGCGCACAGTGAGCATCCCCGGCGTTGAGACTCCATTCGGACTGCAACTAGAAATGTCGCTTGGCCGTCCCAGTGGAGCCCCTGCAGACGTTCGGGATAGTCGCTGAGCATGCGCTGTTCAGCACGCATCTCGGGCCTTGCCAGGCTGGGCGCGCTGCTCGCTTTGGGCGCTTGCAGTAAGGCAGACAAGGCGCCGACGGCCGCTCGACCTCCGGTCGAAGTAGGTGTGGTCGTGCTGGAGCAGCAGCCCGCCTTGCTCACGACGGAGCTGCCCGGGCGCACGTCGGCGTACGAAGTTTCCGAAGTGCGTCCACAGGTTTCGGGAATCATTCGCTCGCGCCTGTTCAGCGAGGGGCAAACGGTGCGCGCGGGACAGACGCTGTATCAAATCGATGCGCGCCTGTACGACGCCGCCGAGGCGCAAGCTCGAGCGAACTTGATGAGCGCGGAGGCGGCCACGCAATCGGCGAATGCCCGTGCGCAGCGATACGAGCCGCTGGTGAAGATGCAAGCGGTCAGTGAGCTCGACTACGCCGACGCGAAATCCGGCGCGGAGCAGGCTGCCGCGGCTGTGGAGCAAGCGCGGGCCGCGCTACAGACCGCAAGGATCAATCGGCGCTACACCGAGGTGCCCGCGCCGATTTCGGGGCGTATCGGTCGCTCGCTGGTGACCACGGGGGCGTTGGTTACCGCGAACCAGGCCGCGGCGCTCAGCACCATTCAACGACTCGATCCGATCTTCGTGGATATGCAGCAATCGAGCGCTGATCTGCTCGCGCTGAGGCGCTCGCTGTCTCAGGGCGGGGTGGTCACGGCCTCGACCGATGTCGAGCTCAAGCTCGAAGACGGCAGCGAGTACGGCAGGAAGGGCACGTTGCAGTTCTCCGAAGCGACCGTCGACCCCAGCACCAGCACGGTGACCTTGCGCGCTCGCTTCGACAACCCAGATAGCTTGCTGCTGCCTGGCATGTACGTGCGCGCGCTGCTCGCGCAGTCACGAAATCCGTCCGCGATTCTGGCGCCGCAACCGGGAATCACGCGCGACGCAAAGGGGAACGCGACGGCGCTAGTGGTAGGGCCGGACGATAAGGTCGTCCTGCGCCAAATCCGAACGACGCGCGCTGTCGGCGATCAGTGGTTGATCGAGGAGGGACTAGTGGCTGGCGACCGCTTGATCGTGGAAGGCACGGGCAAAGTGAAACCCGGACAGAAGGTAAGACCCGTTCCCGTCACTAGTCGCGCGGAGCAGCCGACGCCGCCGCGGAGCCCTCAGGGCTGAGCATGATTTCGAGAATCTTCATCGATCGCCCGATCTTTGCTTGGGTGATCGCGATCGTGATCATGCTGGCTGGGGCTGGTTCCATTCTGTTCTTGCCGATCGAGCAGTATCCGGACATCGCACCGCCGACCGTCAACATCCGCGCAACTTACCCTGGCGCCTCCGCTGAGACGCTCGAAACCAGCGTCACTCAGGTGATCGAGCAGCAGCTCACGGGTATCAACGGCATGCTCTATTTCGCGTCGACCTCGAGCTCACAGGGCTCGGCGTCGATTACCGCGACGTTCGAGAAGGGGACGAACCCGGACATCGCGCAAGTGCAGGTGCAGAACAAGGTGCAGCAAGCCATCACGCGCTTGCCGCAGGCCGTGCAGCAGCAAGGCGTGACCGTTACCAAGTCGAACCCCGATTTCTTGACGATCGTCGCGCTCTACGACGAGACCGACCGCGTCAGCAGCGCGGACATCGCCGACTTTCTGGTTTCGACCATGCAAGATCCGATCGGGCGTCTACCCGGCGTCGGCGACTTGCGCGTGTTCGGGTCGCAGTACGCGATGCGGATCTGGCTCGATCCGTTCCGCCTGGCGGGCTACGGGCTGATGCCGGCGGACGTACGCAGCGCCATTTTGGCGCAGAACACCCAGGTTGCCGCCGGTCAAATTGGCGCGCAGCCGGCCGGTCCCGAACAGATGCTGAACGCGACGGTGACGGCGAAGTCACGCCTGCAAACTCCGGAGCAGTTCCGCGCGATCATCGTCAAAACGCAGCCCGACGGCTCGAAGGTGCTGCTCCGGGACGTGGCGCGCGTCGAGCTCGGTAGCGAAGACTACAACACGCTCACTCGCGTCAACGGCCACCCCGGCTCCGGAATGGCGATCATGCTCGCGCCCGGCGCCGACGCGCTCGACACGGCCGAGACGGTCAAGGCCGAAGTCGCGCGGCGAGCGGACAGCTTTCCTCGAGGTTTCAAGTACGCTTTTCCTCGCGACAGCACGGCCTTCATTCGGCTGTCGATCGAGGAAGTGATCAAGACCTTGCTCGAGGCGATCGTGCTGGTGGTGATCGTCATGTTCGTGTTCTTGCAGAACTGGCGCGCCACGCTGATCCCGGCAATCGCGGTGCCGGTGGTGCTGCTGGGCACGTTTGGTGTGCTGCAAGCCTTTGGGTTCTCCATCAACACGCTGACCTTGTTCGGGTTGGTGCTGGCCATTGGGCTCTTGGTCGACGATGCGATCGTGGTGGTCGAGAACGTCGAGCGCGTGATGGCCGAGCAACCCAGCGTGGGGCCGCGCGAAGCCACCCTGCAGTCGATGGGCGAGATTCAGACCGCGCTGATCGCGATCGCGCTCGTGCTTTCGGCGGTGTTCTTGCCGATGGCGTTCTTCGGCGGCTCGACCGGCGTCATTTATCGTCAGTTCTCGATCACCATCGTGGCGTCCATGGTGCTGTCGGTGGTGGTGGCGCTCGTGCTCACGCCGGCCCTGACCGCGACGCTGCTACGGCCTCCTCGCCGCCGCGAGGATCCGGCTCCGCGTCGGCTCGGGCGCTTCGCAGAGCGGCTGAGCGCTGGCTTCAATCGCGGCTTCGAACGCATGGTCGGGAGCTACCAGCGCGGCGTGTCGCGCACGCTGGCTCACCCGGTGGCGTTCATGCTCGGCTACGGCGGGCTCGGCGCGCTACTCGTGTTCCTGTTCCTGCGCTTGCCCACCAGCTTCTTGCCGAGCGAGGACGACGGCTCGGCCCTGGTTCAATTCACGCTACCTGCCGGCGCGACGCAAGTCCGCACGCTGGCCGTTGCCCAGCGCATCGAAGGCTATTTGCTCGGGCCGGAACGGCGAAACGTGGGCGCGCTGTTCACGATTACCGGTTTCGGCTTCAGCGGGTCCGGCCAAAACACTGGGCTCGGTTTCATGTCGTTGACACCCTGGGACCAGCGCCCGGGGCCCGAAAACTCGTCCGCGAGCATTGCGCAGCGCGCCACGCAGCGGCTCGCGTTCGTGCGGGACGCACAGATCTTTGCGCTCACCCCGCCGCCGGTGCGTGGTCTCGGTCAATCGAGCGGCTTCACGGTCGAGCTCCTCAACTCTTCCGGCATGAGCCGGGAGCAATTTACGACCCTGCGCAATCAGCTGCTCGCGGAGGCCGGCGCCGATCCTGCGCTCGCCGCGGTGCGTCCGAGCGAACTCGACGATACGCCGGCGCTGCACGTCGACATCGACGAGGCCAAGGTCGGTGCGCTCGGTATTTCGCAGGGAGACGTGTACGACACGCTGTCCGCGGCCTGGGGCAGCATCTACGTCAACGACTTCGTGGATCGCGGTCGCGTGAAGCGCGTGTACATGCAGGGCGAGGCCAAGTATCGCTCCGAACCCGAAGATCTCGGTAGCTGGTTCGTGCGCTCCGCGAACGGGCAAATGGCGCCGTTCTCGGCCTTTGCCCGCACCTCTTGGGAGAGCGCGCCGAGCGTGCGCGCGCGCTTCAATGGCTTGTCTTCGTACGAGATCCAAGGACAGGCGGCGCCTGGCCGCAGCTCGGGCGAGGCCATGAATCGAATTTCGGCGCTCGCCACCAAGCTGCAAGGCACGACTTTGGCTTGGTCCGGCCTTTCCTATCAGGAGCGTCTGTCCGGCGGGCAAGCGCCGTTGCTCTATGGGCTGTCGCTCTTGGTGGTGTTCCTGTGCCTCGCGGCCTTGTACGAAAGTTGGTCCATTCCGCTCGCGGTCTTGCTCGTCATCCCGCTCGGCGTACTGGGCGCGGTGCTAGCCGTCGTGGGGCGGGGACTGCAAAACGACGTGTTCTTTCAAGTCGGCTTGCTGACCACCATGGGTCTCTCGGCGAAGAATGCCATCCTGATCGTGGAGTTCGCCGAGCACGCCGAGCGTCAGGGCAAGAGCCCTACTGAAGCTGCGCTCGAAGCGGCACGGCTCCGCCTACGACCGATTCTGATGACGTCCTTTGCCTTCATGTTCGGCGTGTTCCCGCTGGCCATATCGACGGGCGCCGGGGCGAAGAGTCGCGTCGCCATCGGCACCACCGTGCTCGGAGGCATGATCGCTGCCACCGCGCTGGCGATCTATTTCGTGCCGCTGTTCTTCGTCGTCTTGCGTCGAATCGTTCACGGCAAACGGCCCGAGGTGAAGGTTGCGGACGCGGCCGAGGCGGCTCCAGTCGGAGCAAGCTGACGTGAGACGCCGTCTCGCGGTCGCGTTCGGGGCAGCCGCGCTTTCGCTCGGCTGCAACTTGGCGCCGCGCTACGTTCGCCCCGAAGCCCCGGTGCCGAAGACGCTACCGAAAGGGGAGGCTACTGCGCGCGCGAGCAACGGCCCGCTCCCGAGCGTGCGCTATCAGGACATCTTTCGCGACCCCAAGTTGCAATCGATCATCGCCAGCGCGCTACGGAACAGCCGTGACTTGCGAATAGCGACCGCCAACGTTCTGTCCGCGCAGGCTCTGTACCGGGTTCAACGAGCCGGCTCGTACCCGCGTATCGACGCCAACGCGGGCGTCACGATCGGTGGCGGAGCGGCGAGCGGACAGACCACTGGCTCGAGCGGCCCTGGCGACATTTATCGGGTGTATTCGGCGAACGTTGCGTTGAGCGCGTTCGAGCTCGACCTGTTCGGTCGTGTTCGCAACCTGAGCGCGGCCGCGCTCGACGTCTATTTTGCAAGCAAGGCCGGCGCTCAAGCGGCGCGGGTCGCTCTGGTAAGCCAGCTCGCGAGCACCTATCTCACGCTCGCGGCGGATAGCAGCCGGCTCACGATCGCACGGCAGACACTGGAGAACGCCAACGCCTCCGCGGAGCTTGCTCGCGTTCGTCTCAGCGGAGGCATCGCGGCCGCGCTCGACCTGCGCCAGGCCGAGACCATCATGGCCCAGGCGCAATCGAGCATCGCCGAGCAAACGACCCGGGTCGCTCAAGACCTCAACTCACTGGCGCTCCTGGTCGGCGCACCCGTGATTGGCGCGATGGTCCCAGCTGCTCTCGAAGACGTCGACGCGCTGGTCGTGGAGCTCCCCGCGGGCGTCAGCTCCCAGGTCCTGCTGCGGCGCCCCGACGTGAATCAGGCCGAATTCCAGCTCCGCTCCGCAAATGCCCGGATTGGCGCGGCGCGCGCGGCGTTCTTTCCGAGCATCAGCCTCACTGGCTTACTCGGCTTCGCCAGCGGTTCGCTCGGTAGCTTGTTTTCGTCCGATGCGTTCGGTTGGAACGTGCACCCCAACGCCAGCGTGAACCTATTCAACGGTGGCGCTGACGCGGCCAACGTCGACTACGCCTCCGCGCAACGCGAACTCTACCTGGCGCAATACGAGCGCACGATCCAGACCGCATTCCGCGAGGTCGCCGACGCGCTTGCTCGCCAGCGAACCATCGCCGAGCAACTTGCCGCCGAACGGGCCGTCGTACAGGCAGCCGAAGGCAGTTACCGCCTCGCCGAGGCTCGCTACCGCGGCGGCGTCGACAATTTCCTGGCCACTCTCGAGGCTCAACGCACCTTGTTCGCTGCACGCCAATCCCTGCTGCAGACGCGCTTGCTACGCGCGGAGACGCTGGTGACGCTGTACCGCGCGCTCGGAGGCGACTCGTTCGACATGGCGGACTGAGGCGCGCGGAGACCGAATCATCCACGCGCGCCTCGGCGCCTGCGGAATCGCCGAGTGCCGCGTGGCCGAAGCCTTCCGCGGCTGACGGCCCACGCCCCTCAGAGGCGGCCGCAGGCTCGAGCCCGGCCGCTTGCCTGAAGCAGCTGCTGGACGGCGCCCACTCCCTTTCGACCTCTCCGAACGGCCCGCGCCGACATCCGGCGCTGAAAGCCAATGAAGACTCGCCTACCCGGACCGGCTATTGCCGCGTTCCAGGGGCGCTGCTACTACCGGCGGCGATGAGCCAGCCCAATCTCCCCGGAAGCAGCAACGGACAGCCCAATCTCCAATTGCAGGGCGGTGCTGCCATCGTCGCGCCGGTCAGCGCGTTCCCGGGCGGAGTTCCGGGTAACGCGCTGATCGTCCTGCCCCTTGGCAAGCCCGGGGACGAGCTGGTCGAGGCCATGAAGAAGGGCCCCGTCGCGCTCGAGATCGATCGCATGTGGGAAATGCTCGGCTTCAACGGCCCGGCGGTGCAAGTTCAGGACGCGGACGGTCGCCCCATCGCCATCGGCCTCGAAGATCTGCTCTCCGGTCTCGAAAAGCACTGGCAGGAGGACAGCCAAGATCTCAACCGCGGCCGGCTGTATGCGCAAGAGCTGATGAAGTACTCGCGCTTCGAGCAGGCCGAAAAGGTCCTGGCCAAGGTCGTCGCGCTGGGTGGCACCGGTGAGGACTGGCTCGCGCTCGGCGTCACTCAGGTTCAGCAAGAGAAGTGGGACAAGGCCGAGGGCACGCTGCGCGGAGCGCAGAACCTGTTGCCCGACAATCCGTTTCCCGCGCTGCACTTGGCCAAAGCGTTTCGCGGCAAGGGCAACCTCGCGGAGGAACGCGCGATGGTCGAGCAGGCCATTCAAGTCGCGCCGAACAGCGTGGATGCTTGGGCCTATCTGTTCACCCAAGTGCAGCGCGAGAGCGGGGACGAGGCGGGCGAGGCCGCGGTGACGGAGCTTGCCAACCGAGAGGCCAACGCCAAGACCGCGGCGCCGTTCATCGCCATCCAGGGCGTTTACTCGGGCATGGAAGACAAGCGGGACAAGGCCATCACCTTCGCGAAGAAGGCCGTCGAGCGGAACGAGAACGACCCCCTCGCGTTGATCTGTCTGTCCGCGCTGTACGGGCAGAGCGGCGACCTCGACAAGGTGATCGAGGTGCTCAGCAAGCACGAGGCGAAGATGGCGAACGACGTGCGTCTGGCGCACAACTACTTCGAGGCGTTGTTCCAGAAGCGGCAGCTCGATCGCGTGACAAAGTTGCTCAACGCGCTGGCAGGTTCGCAGAACCGCGAGGTCAAGCAGTTCGCCATCGAGCGCTCGCGGATGGTCGCGCAGTACCTCCAGCAGCAACAGCAACAGCTCGCCGCGGGCGCGCCGCGCCGCGCCTAGGCCCGTTACACCGCTTTTTCGAGTAAGTTTCCGCTCTCTCCGCGGGCTTCCGAGGGTGGCCTCGGTTTGTCGCCCCGGGCGCGGTCTCGTGGGTTAAGCTCCACCCGGGGCGCGCCGAGCCCGTCTCGACTCGATGCTGACACTTGCGCTCACCGTTCTCTGGTCGCTCACCGTTTCATTCGCGTGCTCGATCGCCGAGTCCGTCGTGCTCAGTATTTCGCACGCGCAGATTCAGGCGCTGGGCAAGTCTCGCGCAGCCAAAATCCTCCGCCATTTCAAGCGTGAGGTGGACATTCCGATCGCGGCGATCGTGGCGTTCCACACGGTGGCTCACACCGTGGGCGCCTCGGTCAGCGGCGCGATTTACGTGCACATCTTCGACGAGAGCTCGCTCTGGGTGTTCTCGCTGACCTTCACCATCCTGGTGTTGGTCTTCTCCGAAATCATCCCCAAGACACTCGGCGTCACCTACGTCGCACAGTTCGCGATCCCGGTCGCCTACACGGTCAGCTTCTTGGTGCTGATCCTGAAGCCCGTGATTTGGGTGACCAATCTGTTCGCGAAGCTCCTGCGGCGGGGACAGCCGGCGCAGCCCACCTCGATCGACGAGATTCGACTATTGGTGGCGTTCGGACGCAACGAAGGCGCGGTCGGTGGCCGACTTGCGGACATGATCGAAGGCGCCGCGCGCCTGCGCGAGCTCACGGCCTACGACGTGATGGTTCCGCGCGCGCAGGTGATCATTCTCTCCGGCGAGCGGACGTTGGAGGAGAATCTGGCCGTCATCAAGCGCTCGGGTCACAGCCGATTTCCCTACACGCCAGACGGCAACCTCGACAAAGTCGACGGCGTCGTGCTGGCCAAGGAGCTCTTTTTCGCCCTGCGTGAGTCGGGTGACGACCACGTGGACTTTCAGGAGCTCTTGAGCGCGCTGCTGGTGGTTCCTGCCACGGCGCCGCTCGAACGCGTGCTGCGCACGTTTCAGGAAGAGCGCCGGCACATGGCCATCGTGGTCGACGAGTACGGCGGCACGCAGGGCATCGTGACGCTCGAGGACGTGCTCGAAGAGATCGTCGGCGAAATCGAAGACGAGAGCGATCGCGTCGATCCGAGCATCGTACGGCGCGCGCCCGGTGTGTTTTCGTGTCGAGGCTCTGCGGAGACCCGCAAGGTCTTCGAAATCCTCGGAATCGAAGAGGAAACCGAGATGGTCACGCTCGCCGGCTTCGTCGCCGAGCTCGTGGGGCGCGTGCCGAGAGTGGGAGACAAAGTGGAGTGGGGCGGACACCTTTTCACGGTCACGCGCGCGAGCGCGCGTCGCGCCGAGCGTATCGAAATCCGAAAGTTGCCCGAGGGTCCTTGAAAAGCGCGGCCCCTTAACGAAGGGCCGAATGCTTGACAGCGACTGCGGGGCGCAAGATTCTGCGCGCCATGGCAAGGCTTTCAACTTTTCGATTCTTGAGTGGGCTCGCGATGATTTCTGCCGCCGCGGCGTTTTGCGTCGCACCGGCGTGCACGGTCAGCAGCGGCTCCGGCGATGAAGAGGGCGGTGCGGGTGGCGATGGCAACTCCACCACTGGTGGAACGACCAGCACCGGCGGAACGACCAGCACTGGCGGTTCGGGCACGGTCGGCGGCGGCGGAGCGAGCGAAGGCGGCGCACCCACCGGCGAAGGCGGTGGCGGCGGCGAAGGCGGCGAAGGCGGCGCCTCTGGCAAGGTGTGCACGAACCCCGGTGCGGGCGAAACCACGGCCAAGGGCCACGACTGCAACGACTACTGCACCGCGTACCTTTCGACCTGCGCGGCCTACAACACGAGCGATGAGACGTTCACGAACCTGGCCGATTGCCTCAGCAGGTGCGAGTTGTTCGACGACGCGCAGCTCTGCTGTCGCGCCTATCACGTGACGGCTGCCGCGACCGACGCGGCGCTGCACTGCCAGCACGCGGCCGGTAACAGCATTTGTAACTGAGCCCCGAGCCCTCGTTCTGGGCTCCGCCTTGGACCCGGGCCCCCGTCATTGGCGGGAGCCCGGAGTCTCGCTCCGACCATCAGGCCGACCCTTTGCGGTTGGTTGACAGCTGAACAGCCGAGCAGTATAACCGCTCCAGCAATTCGAGGCCGTGGTACGGAGGAACATCTCATGAGCGTGCTGGACGACAAGCAGAAGGGGAAAGCGTTGGAGCTCGCGATCGCGAGCGTTCAAAAAGAGTTCGGCGAAGGCGCGATCATGCGCCTGAAAGACGGCGAAAAGATTGGCGGTGAGGTGGCCGTCATCCCGACCGGCTCGTTAGGCCTCGACGTTGCGCTCGGCATCGGCGGCTACCCGCGCGGTCGCATCGTCGAGATCTACGGTCCGGAATCGAGCGGTAAAACCACGCTGACCTTGCACGCTATCGCCTCCGTTCAACGCCAGGGCGGTGTCGCAGCGTTCATCGATGCCGAGCATGCGCTCGACGTCACCTACGCCCGCAAGCTAGGCGTGAAAACCGACGAGCTCTTGATCAGCCAGCCCGACTACGGTGAGCAGGCTCTAGAGATCGCGGACATGCTGGTGCGTTCTGGCGCGGTCGACTTGGTGGTCGTCGACTCGGTGGCGGCGCTCGTGCCCAAGGCCGAAATCGAAGGCGACATGGGGGACTCCCATGTCGGCTTGCAGGCGCGGCTCATGAGTCAAGCGCTGCGCAAGGTAACTGGGTCGGTGGCGCGCTCGCAGTGCATGATCTTCTTCACCAACCAGATCCGCATGAAGATCGGCGTCATGTTCGGCAGTCCGGAAACGACCACGGGCGGAAATGCACTGAAATTCTACGCCTCGGTCCGGCTCGACGTGCGTCGCATCGGCGCCATCAAGGAGGCGGGCGCCGAAGGTAAGGATCCCACCGTGGTCGGCAACCGAACGCGGGTGAAGGTCGTGAAAAACAAGCTCGCCGCGCCGTTTCGGGAGGTCGAGTTCGATATTTTGTACGGCCAGGGCGTGAGCCGTTCGGGCGAGGTGCTCGATCTGGCGGCGGACGCCGGCTTGGTCCAGAAGAGCGGCGCCTGGTTCTCGCTGGATGGGGAGCGGATCGGGCAGGGACGCGATAACGCCCGCCTGTATCTCGAGCAGCACCCCGCATTGCTCGACAAGCTCGAGCAGCGCGTGCTCGCCAAGCATGGCGTGCAGCGTCCGGGGGAAGCGGTAGCCGCAGTTGACCCCAAGTCGGGCGAGCCCCCGGCTAAGGGAAAAGGTGAGGCGGCAGCAGAGCCTGCAGCGAAGGCGCCCGCGAACGGCAGTGGCAACGCACCTCCTCAGGCGCGTCGTCCCCCCGGTGCGCGTCCCAGCTGAGGCTCACACAAGCATGCGGTTCACCGCGCAGGGCTTTGCTCTGCGCGGGCGAGCCCCATGAGCCTGTTCCCTTTGCCTCAAGTTGAGGATTCGAGGTCCAGGATCGTTTCAAGCGGGGTGTCCCTCTGTGGATAAGCTGCGTAGATCCTTTGGGTTTTCGGTGAGCAGGGGGCGGGCCCCCAGCGCCCCTTTCCCTCGACGTTTACGGGGTCGCACACTGGGATCTCCATTCAGAACGGGTACTTAGGCAGCGCCGTGAGACCGGGGGGTCAAATGGGCACAAGTTGCTGATATTACAAGTCTATTTGCTGTTCCTTGACGCTCCGGATCCTAAACCATACTGCGAACTCATACCCCTTCGGCACCCATGACGCCCCAGCTCGGCTTCCCTTGGATCTCAGCGCCCAGAGCGTCGCAACGGCGTCTCGCCGCGCGTCGTCGAGCGCTTGCTCCGCGCATGGCGACTGCGGTGCTGCGCGTGCCGGATCCGCGTGTGGTTCCGCTGCAGCTACCCTTTCTGACACCGGGTGGTCCGCAGATTTTCGTACACGAAGGCGCTCGCCAGGCGCTCGAGCGGCGCTTCATCGCCGCCTTTGCCGGCCCCGTGCAGTTGGCGGTCACCGACAACCGACGTCGGATGGTCACCCACAGTCGGAGCAAGGGCACGCTGCGGGTTCGGGTGCACATGATGTTTCTGGGCGCCTCGGACCGGGTCCGGGACGCGCTCGTCGCCTACGTCGTTCACGGCAACCGTGAAGCGTCTCAGGTGGTCGGCGAGTACATCGATCAGAACCTGCATCGTATCCGCGCGTCGCGGCCCGTGCCTGGTCCGCTCAAGACCCGCGGGGAGGTGCATGACCTCGTGGCCATCCTGGGCGAGCTGAACGAGGAGTACTTCGGCGGCGCGCTTTCGGACGTGCTCGTCACTTGGAGCCGGCGCACCCCGCGCCAGGGTTTGCGGGTTCGCAAGAGCATCAAGCTTGGCAGCTACAGTGCGGTCGAGCGGTTGGTGCGCATTCACCCGGTGCTCGATAAGCCGTGGGTGCCGCGCTACTTCGTGGCCTACATCGTCTATCACGAGCTCTTGCATCACGTGATTCCGACCATCCCCAGCGGCGGGCGTTCACTGTTGCACCCGCCCGAGTTCAAACGGCGCGAGCGCGAATTCAGGCATTTCGAGCGCGCTGCGGCTTGGGAACACAAGCACATCGACCGCCTGCTGCGCGCTAGTTCGCGCTAGTTCGCGCTGGTTGTGTGGGGCGCGCGTGCTCGGCGCCGCTCAGAACTCGAACGCGAGGCCCACCGTCCAGGTGTTGGTGCCGACCTGAAGCTGGTCCTTGGCGCCAAAGCCGTCCAGCTTGCTCACGTACCATTCACCGAACACGTAAGAATGGTTGAGCCCGATGTTGGCGTCGGCCGTGCGCGCATCCGCCGGGTCGAACGCGTCGAGCAGGAGCATGCCGCCGAGCGCAAACTGCGGTCCATAGGAGTGGCCGCGTCCCGAGACGCCATCGACGCGAGCGGCTTCGCCCGCGTCGGTGGCCCGCCAGAAGGCGAAGCCCAAGCCGAGCTTGCCGTACGGTACGAGCGGGATGGGAGTTCGCTTGGCAATGACGTCCGCGCGCAAAACGGCGACCAGGTACATTGGCAAGATCTCGAGCCCGGTGCTCTGACCCGAGACCCTGCCGTCTTCGAGCAGGGCCTTGGCGCTCGACTTGGTAAACCCGATGCCGAAGCCGGGCGACAGCGTGCCGAGCAGCGGGATGCGGAGGAGCTGCCAATCGAGCTCGAGACCCCCGTAGTAGCGGTTGTCGGTACCGAACACGTCTTGATACGGCGTGCTGTTCAGGCCTTCGTCCGCGTTTGGGACATAGCGGCCGAAGCGAAACTCCACGGCCACGTCTTGCGGCGACTCCGAGCGTTCGGAACGGTCGTAGCGGCCGAGCTCGTCCGAGAGATCCGCCGCGGAGGCCAGCGAGGGAGCCAGCAACGCAGCCACGGCAACGCCCGCGCACAGGCCGAGCCGCGTTGCGCGCTGCGGAAAACCGGAGCCTGAACCCCAACCAGAAACGGAAAGCGGCGCGGAAAGCATTGCGGTCGGCTCCTACAGAGCACAGGGCGTGCCACAGCGCAAACCCGAACGCGGCGGGGTTGTGTCGAGTCGCGGCTTGCAGCCAGATTCGCCTTCGCTCGCTCCCGATAACCGGGCGGGCCGGGCGCGTTCCATCGGTCAGAAAGTCCGAATCCAAGCCCGAGCTGCCAAACTGGCAAAGCGCTGGTACTTTTGGAGAGATGCTGGATCCCCCGCCCGCGGTTCCGGAGCCCCGGCGCTCTCGGGCGTGGCTCTGGACTTTGCTGCCAGTGGGGCTTGGTTTGCTGGTGCTCTTGGGCGGCGCGGTGGCGGGCTTAGTGTTCGCCCTGCGTAGCCCCGGCGGCGCGGGGACGGGTCCGCTGGGCGCTTCGACCACGACACCCGTGCTGCCGGCGCCTCTGCCGTCTCCGCCAACGCTGGCGCCGCCTTCGATTGCCGGTTCGGCGCCTGCGGGAGATTCGGACGACAGTATCCCGAATGCCCTGCCGCCGTCTGCTCGCGGCGCGCGAGCGTCTGCGCAGGAGGGGAGCGCGCTCTTTCCGGTGACGTCTGGGTCGGCCGTGTGGGGTGCTGCAGATGCGCCGGTGACGGTCGCGCTGTTCGGGGACCTGGGTTGCCCGCACACGCGTTCGGCGCTGCGCGCGTGCGTGCGGGCGGCCGCGCATCTCGGGCCGCAGCTACGTTTGGTTTTCTACCATCGGCCGCTTGCCGATCGGCCCTTTTCGCTCGAGGCCGCGCGCGTGCTTTCGGCCGTCGCGTCGCGACCGAGCACCGACGCGGCTTGGCGCGCGCTCAACGAAGCTAGCTCGGGCCGCGGCGCGGATCGCAATGAAATCGAGCGTTGGCTTACCGTGGCCGGGGTCGAGACCGCACCCGCGGCGCTGGCGGCCGAGCCGGCCGCACAGGCGCGTGTGCAGGCGGATCTCGAACTCGGGGTCGTGCTCGACGTGCAACAGACACCCACTTTGTTCGTCAATGGCCGGCGCTTGATTGGCGTTCCCGCCCCGGGCACGCTGGACGTTCTGATCGAGGAAGAAGGCCGAGCGGTTCGCTTCGTGCGAGCGCAAGGGGTGGCCTCTGCCGAAGCCTACGCGCGGCGCGTCAAAAAGAACCTGATCGGTGTGGACGAGGGCGCGCCGAGTCGAGCCTGCGTGCCGATCGACAAGGCGCCAGCGCTCGGGCCACCGCAAGCGCTGCTGACGGTGGTCGAGTTCTCCGATTTCGAATGCCAGCATTGCCGTGCGCTCGAAGCGAGCCTCGCGGCGGTCATGGCTCGCCATCCGGGCGTGGTGCGCCGCGTGTGGCGCAGCTTCGCGCTCCCGCAACACGAAAACGCGCGTAAGGCCGCAGCGTTCGCGCTGGCCGCGCGCGAGCTCGGCGGTGAAGCGGCGTTTTGGGCCGTGCATGCGGCGCTGCTCGCTGGCCCGAGCGACGCGCTCGAGGACGTTCATTTGCGGGCGCTCGCGGCCCGGCTGGGGCTCGACGGTGCGCGGCTGCTGAAAGCGGTCGACGACCCTCGGCGTGCGCGCGAGCTCGAGCAAGATCACGAGCTCGCGAGCTCTTTGGGGCTCGAGGGGGCCCCCACGCTCTTCATCAATGGGCGCAAGGTTTCAGGCGCGGTGCCCGCCGCTGCACTCGAGGACGTGGTGCGAGAAGAGCTCGACGCGGCTCGTCGCGTCGAGCGTCACGGCACGCCTGCCGCGCGCTTCGAAAGCCTGCTGTGCGGCGGCTAACTGGCGCGCGACGCCGAGCGCCGACGCTGCCGACGCACGAATAGCCCGCCCAGGGCGAAGAGCGATAGCAACGCGGTCGACGGCGTCGCGGCCTTGCGTCCAAAGCTGCAGTAGCCGCCGCCGGCGGTCCCGCCCGCGGCGCGGAAAGTCTTGAAATAGCCGTTTACGGGCTGTGGAGCGTCGCACACGAGGTCCGAGAGCACGCCGACGTTGCTGAGCCCATCGACGCCGGCGACCGCACAAGCATAGGGCGTGTAGTTCGTTAGCCCTGAGACCTCTCCGCCCGTGGAGCGTTTACCTATTTTCGAGGACTTCAAGGTGCCGTCATCCACCGGCGGATGCTCACCCGCCCTCAGCAGCGTGCCGACGCAGTTGTCGACGGACTCGATCGGCTCGCAGTAGAGCTCGTAACCGCTGGTGTCGAGTGTGGCATCGGGCGCGTCCCACTCCGGAAACAAACGCGTATCGCCGATACCCAGAGTAACGCCCTTGGGCGCGATCGGTCCGACGAGGTCGTACTTCAGCGAAAGCGGCGCCGTGCTGGCATTGACCACGTCGCTGCCCGAAGTCAGGATGAAATACAGCTTCAGGGTACCGGAGCCGCTGTCGGTGTCCGTCGCGAGCGCGTTGCACAAGGCTTCGTCGCTTTCCCCCGACGACTGCGGAAGCACCGTGCGAACCTTCAGAGAGAGGTTGCTGGTAGTGCTGATCGCGCTCAGGGTCGCCACCTTCCAGCATAGATCGCCGTGGTCGCTGCGATACGTGGCGTCGGCACAGTTCGAACTCGAGGTGCCCGACCAAACCTCCAAGGTGGCCGTCCCGCCCTTCGGCGTGACCGTGATGCCAAGGGCGTCATCCGCCATGCAGTCGTTGTAATTGATGTCGGTCTGCTTGAGCCCCGAATCTCGATTGTCACGTCGCTCGATCTTCGTGCCAATGGTCAAGGTGATGCTGGGGGTGGTCGTCTGCGCACTCGCTTCCGCGCAGGGCAGCACTTCGACCACGAACACGGCAGCAAGAAAAATGAGCGCTCTGGCAATCACGGCACGAGGAACAGAGCACAAGGCATGCCACGGCGCAAACGGAAGCCCTTTCAAGGCTTCCGAGCCGACGACGCGTGCGCTCAGGTTTGGAGACTTCGAAAATCGCGCGGGAACGCCGGCCAGACTGTCAGCCGCTGGCCGGGCCCTGCCAAAGTGGCAGGGCGCTCAGAAGTACATGCCGAGGCCCGCCGAGAAGCCGAACTCGTCTTGTGCGTAGTCGGTCTTCTTGGCGGCGCCGTCCGGGTTGATCTTGCCGATCAGTCCGAAGTCTCCGGTCGGCCCCAGCGTGATCAGAACGTTGGCGGTCGGTATCAGTACGAGCTCTGCTTCCACCGCAGCGGCGAGCAGAGCGACCTTGGCGTCGGTGATGGTTTGCTGTTGATAGGTGACGCCGACCCGAGGCCAGACCCCGATCAGCTCACTGAACATCAGCGCGTAGCCGACGCGCGGGGCGACCAGCAGTTGGCGCTGCGATGCGCCGCCGCTCTCCGAATCGGCCTCCGAGCTGTAGCCGAGCGCGCCGCCCAAGCTGAGCGAGTCCATCGCGAACCAGTCGAACGCGATGCGCGGCGCGGAATAGCTGCGCACGTCGCTGTTCTCGTTCAATAGCAAGTGCACGCGAGTGACCGAGCCCTTGGGATCCGTGCCGGTCTGTTTGACACGCCACGACGTACTCGAGATGCCGACCACGCGCTCGGCCGAGATCGCCAGTTGGCCCGAAACGGCGAACTCGCGCTCGTCGGCCTTCTCCTCTTCTGCGGCTTTCTCCCGCTTCTCGGCCTTGTCCTGATCGTACGCCCACGGATCTTCTCGAGGCTCGTCGTCGTCGGCCCACGCGCTTGCGGTTGCGAAGAGCAGAGCAAATGCCAAAGACCCGTACCTTGCCTTCATGTGTGCGCTCCGAGTTTTGAGAAAGGCGACTGGGCCACAGGGGCCAATCGCCCCCCGAGCAGAGCATGTGCTGCCGACCGATTCAAACCTCACTCGCTGGCCGGGAGAGAAGAAATTGGCAGGGGTGGCGTAGCGTTAAGCGTCAGAGGCGGACTTCGACGTGGTGCTGCCGGCGCAGCCCGTCCAGCCAAACCTTCTTCGCCTGCGCCATTTTCTCGACGTAAACGCGCTCTGCGAGCTCTTGGCGGGCCTGTTCGAAGTCCGGGAGCTCCGAGGCCTGTCGCTCGACGACCTTCAGCACGACGTAGCGATCACCAACGCGCACTGGCGCCGACGTTTGCCCGACTTCGAGCCCCAGCGCGGTGCGGGCGAGCGGCGGCGCCATTTCGGCCGGGCTGACCTTGGCTTGGACGCCACCTCGCTGGCGCGTGGCCGCGTCCTCGGAATAGCGGCGCGCGAGCTCAGCGAAATCACTCGTCTGCGCTTGCTCCGCGATGCTCGCGGCGAGCGCGCGCTGCTTGCGCTGGTCGGCGGGAGTGGCACCGGCGTTGATCACGATCCAGGCGGGCGTGATGCTGAGGCGCTTGCGCTCCTCGATCACCAGCTTGCGGTAGGCGTCACGCAGATCCTCGTCCACCACTCGGATGCGGCCCTGCAGGCGCACGTTGATGAGCTTCGCTTCCAACAGCTGGCGACGGAGCTCGTCGCGGTAAGCCGCTTCGTTCAAGCCGCTGTTTTGCGCCTCGGACAGCAGCGTCTGCACCGTGAGCTTGTTCTGCGTGGCGACGCGGCTGATGGCCTCGTCGATTTCCTTCGCGGACACGCTGAGCTTCGATTGCTGAGCTGCGCGTTGCTCGAGCTCCTCGTCCACCAGGCGATCGAGCACGGTCCGATAGAGCTGCGAGATGGCCGCGTTGCGTTGGGCGCCCTCGGGCACCGATTGGTGCACTTGAATCATGTAGGGCTGAGCGCGTGAGCGAAGGTCGCTCAGCAGGATCGCCCTTTCACCCACCACGGCCACGATGCGCTCGACGAGCGTGGCCTGAGCGACTGAGCTGCCCAGCGCAAAGAACAGAGCGAAAGAAGCGAGGGGACGAATGAAGCGGCGCGACACGGTTCGGGGGACTTCCTAGCACGCCACCGGCGAGCCGGAAACGAGGGGCTTTCGGCGAGTTTGGCTCAGGGCGCGACCGGGTCCTCTGCCGAGCCAGGATTTCGGGCCGGTGCCGGCTTACTCCAAGCTTCGGCCAGTTTTTTCACGTCGAGGAGCGAGAAGCGTCCCTGCCGGTAGATCACCGCCTCCTCCGGAGGTTCGGCCAGTACCAAGTCGCTGAGACGACGGCCACCGAGCAGCTGATCGGAGAAAGTCGAGAGCGGCTGGAAGGTGCGGGCCCGACGCACGAAATCCGAGCGGTAGCGCACCTGGTTCACCAGCAGGTGCGTGACCCCATACTTCTTCGCGTAGTCGAGCACTTCTTCGTGCGAAGTCGCGTAAAAAGCACGCAGCGTGTCCTCGGCGCGCGCCTTCTGGCGGGCCCAGGACAAAGTCAGCCAAGGCTGCATGGTCTCGAAGCCGCCGTTGTTGGCGCGCTGAGCGAACAGCGGAATATCGTCGCCGTCCGAAATGAACGACGCAATGCGCACGTCCTTCGGCAGCGAACGAATGAACTCCCAGAGCGGTGCGTTGCGCCGGTAGTCGATGGTCATGGCCATCGCCGAGTTCGTGGGCGCGCCGTTGCCGAGCCAGCTCCAGAGCGCGAAAATGATGGCGGCGGACGCAGCGTTGCGGAGTGGCACGCGCAGCCGCAACTTGAGGCGCGGAATCAGCAATCCGAGCGTGCTCACCACCAATCCAACCGCGACCATGTGCATGCCGTAGCTGTAGTAACGCTCGGGCGAGTACAGCTGGAACGCGAACACCACCGAGGCCGCGTAAATCGTCAAGCTGGCCGCGAGAAAGGCGATCACCGCGGCCGGCGTCGGCACCACACCGAACAGCGGAAGTACCAGCAGGAGCGCAATGAACACGCCGGCGGCTTCGTTCGAGCGATGGTAAATCGCGTCTTGCACCGGGGGGACCGGGCTGTTGCCGACGGCGATGAAGGAGCGAAACAGATGCTTGCCGAAGTTGACCCCGGTCTCACCGAGCGGCAAAAGCCAGAGCCTGCCCGATTTGCCGAACGCCGGCTCCTGCTCGGCCTGCTCCAGCGTGTGCACGGGGCCGCCGTCCGAGGCGCCGAACAGGGCCGTGGGTAGGAACAGCGCCGCACACACACCGGACAGCGCCAGGTAGTGCTTCAAGCGACGCAAGGTGGTGCGAAAGCCAGGGCGACCCAGGCGGCGCAACGCGTAGAGCCCTTCGGCTCCGAGCACCATGGCGAGCGCGGAAGGGTAGGTGAGCGCCGCTGCGATCGCGCCGGCTCGACGTGCGCGCCGATCGTGCCCGAGCGCACCCGCGAGCCACAGCGCCATCGCGGGAAAGCCGAAGCTGCGCGGCAGACCTCCGCCCACTCGATCCATGATGAAGCCATCGCGCAGGAAGACGAACACGAACAGCGCGCCGGCGCCCAAGCCCGCTCGCGGACTGCGCCAGAGTACGACACCGCCGGCGACGATCAGCGCGAGGCAGACCGCTTGCGCGATCTTGGCCGCGTACAGCAAGCCGACCAGCGGCACCGCGAGGCGATACAGGAAACGAAACGCGTACGGCTGATACTCGATCATCTCGTTCGCGATCGGGTCGTGCGCCAACGGATGACCACTCGCGTAACGGTGGAACGCGAACAGCGCGGTGCGCGCGTCGTCGGTTTGTAGATTGGGATCGGTCAGCGCCGGCGAATAGACGTGCCACCAGTCTCGCAGAAACGCGAAGAACGACAGCGCGAGTAGGAGGGTGGCCGCCGCCTCGAACAAGACCAGCCCGCGCTCCCGCTTGAACCGCTCGCGATAGGCGAGCGCAGCGGTTCGGGCTTTACCCGACCAGGCTAGGAGGACACCTTTCACAGGGCGGGGTGCTAGCCGAGCAGTCGGGTCCCGGCAATACCCGGCGTCCGCGCGCGCGGATTCGGGTAGGATGCGCGGGCGTATGTTCGAAGCCTCCCTCGCTCGCCCCGCAGAGACGACTCCCGAGCTCTCCGTGGTCGCTCCGATGTACAACGAGGAGACGAACATCGATCCATTCGTGGAGGCGGTCTCCGCGGTGCTGGAAAAACAGGGCATCAGCTACGAAATCGTGCTCGTCGACGACGGTAGTCGCGACGGCACGTGGCCGGCGATCGTGGCTGCGGCGCGCCGCAATGCGGCGGTGCAGGGTATTCGCCTGTCACGGAACTTCGGCCACCAGGGCGCGCTCTTCGCGGGGTTGAATCACGCACGGGGTCGGGCGGTGGTCAGCATGGACGGCGATCTGCAGCACCCCCCGGCGTTGCTGCCCGCGCTGATCGAAGCCTGGCGCGCCGGCAACCTGGTCGTCAATACACGCCGCGTCGACAGCGCGGATACGGGGCCGTTCAAGCGGCTTACTTCGCGCGGGTTCTATTGGCTATTCTCGCGCCTGTCGGGTGTACAGATGGAAGCGGGCGCGTCGGACTTTCGTCTGCTCGATCGTGTCGCGCTCGATGCCCTGGTGGGAATGGGCGATGCCGATTTGTTCTTGCGCGGGCTCGTGCGCTGGCTCGGCTTCAGCACCCAAACGCTCCCGTACCAAGCGCAGAACCGGCACTCTGGAGTGCCCAAATTTACCCTGAAGAAGATGCTGCGCTTCTCTTCCGGCGCGATGCTCTCCTTCTCCGTGGTGCCGCTCCGGCTCGGTATTGGTATCGGGCTGTTCACGAGCGCGCTGTCGTTCCTCGAGCTTTGCTACATCCTCATCACGTACTTCCGCGGTCACGCGATACCCGGCTGGGCCTCGGTCATGACGGTCATGTCGTTGATGTTCGGTGTGCTGTTCGTCCTGCTCGGGGTGATTGGCGCGTACCTCGGCAAGATTTACGAGATTTTGAAAAACCGGCCCAGGTTCGTGATCGAAGGCCGGGTGGGGCAGGCTAGCGAAGGTCCCGGTTCGCGAAGGGCCAGCGATCGTATGCGCTGAAGGCGGAAAGCGTGCGCCTCAGCACGGTGATCCCGGATCAGGGTCCACTTTGAACAGCCGGCCAACGTGGAAGCGGGACGGCCTTCCGGCCGCACTATCACTCCCCACTTGCGGCCGCGCACTTCCGGGAGCACGTTACGGCGCCATAACTCCCTTGGACGAACTCGAATGACGCGGAAATCCACCCAAGTCCCCGCACCGCGCACGCAGCGCGGTTCGCCGCGCATGTTCGAATCTGACTTTTTCGAGTTCTTTTCGCGTGTTCACCCGGCGGTCCCGGCAGTGTTGTACCTGCCGGTAGCAACGGCGTCGGTGTGGATGGCGCTCTCCGTTGAGGGCTTACCGTTCTTGCGCGTCGCAGGAGAGCTGATCGGCGGCTACCTGTTCTGGACGCTGTTCGAGTACTGGCTGCACCGTCTGTTCTTCCACATGCCGGTGATCGGGCCGAAGACCGAGCGGCTCCATTTCTTCGTGCACGGTGTCCATCACGACTACCCGTGGGACGAAACGCGGCTCGTGATTCCGCCGGGAGCGTCGCTCGGGCTGTGTCTGCTGATCTTCGGCGCGTTCCGGTTTCTGTTCGGCGCTCACGGCATGTACGGGCCGTTCGCCGGGTTCGTGGTTGGCTACGTGCTCTACGACACCGTGCATTGGTACGTGCACGCGCACGCCCCGAAGAACCGCTTCGGCCGTTGGATCCGGCGCGAACACCTCGTGCATCATTTCAAGGAGCCGACCACGCGCTTCGGCGTGAGCTGTCCGTGGCTCGACTACGTGTTCGGCACGCGCGGCAAGTCTTCCGAACCCGCCGAAGCCGAGAGCGCGGAAAGCGACGAGCGTTCGAGCGGCATGCACGCCGCGCGCTGACGCTTTGAAAGCGCTCGGGTCCGCGTCTCCTTGGTTGTTCGCGACCCTCACGCTGGTGGCGTGTGCGACGAGCTCGCGGCCTGTCGGGCCTGCGCCTGCGCCGAGCGCAGCGCCGATCCCGAGCGCGTCGGCGCTCCGGTCGGCGGCGCCGGTCGCGAGCGGCGGGCTACCGCCGGCAGAAGCCGCGAGTGCCGCCGCGCCCGAGGCGCAAACGAAGACCGCAACAGCGGTGGACCCGGACGCGCCCGCGCCGGTGCCCAACTCGCTTCCAGCTGACATGCTGCCCGTGCCGGGCGGCACGTTCGTCATGGGTGCGGACAACGAAGGCGAGCAAGACGAGCGTCCAGCGCACGCGGTCACCGTCGCGCCCTTCCTGCTCGATCGCACCGAGGTGACCAATGCCGCGTACGCCGCGTGTGTGAGCGCGGGCGCCTGTCAGGCGCCGGATTCGCTGGTCGGGAGCGCGCTCGCCTATGGCCAGCCCAGAGCGTTCCACGAACCAGAGAAACCCGCGGTGGGGGTGTCGTGGTTCGATGCGCAGGCGTATTGCAGGTTTCGGGGCAAGCGCTTGCCTCGCGAGGCGGAGTGGGAACGCGCTGCGCGTGGTGGCGATGGCCGTCGCTACGTCTGGGGCAACGAGGCTCCCGATCCCAAGCGGCACGGCGTCTTCGGAGGCCGGCAGTGTACCGAGCGCGTTGGCTCTTACCCTGATGGCCGGGGCCCCTACGGTCATCTGGACCTAGCCGGGAATGCCTGGGAATGGGTCGTCGATTTGTACGACCCGTACGCTTATCGACGCGCGAGCGCGGGTCGAGGGGAGCCGGGCAGCTGCGAAGAAATTCTAGAGACGCTCGCGGAGCTTCGGCGCCAGCATAAGCAAGGCTTCACCGGAAAGAATCCGATCCCGAGCGAGTGCGAGCGCGTGCTGCGCGGCGCTGCCTATAACTATGGGGTGAGTGGCGTGCGCGCATCCAATCGCGTGCATCACCCCGCCTCGTTTCGCATTGCCGTGGCCGGCTTCCGCTGCGCCGCGGACGCCCCGCAGTAGCGCCCCATCGGGCGTGGCGGCGGGTGCGCTCGACAGCCCATCCGATCGAGGGACAGAGCAATTCGATCAGCGTGGCAGGTTGCCCCGACTGCCGCCGGATATGGCTCCGATTACCGGAGATGCCGTGGGTCCGTGCCCTCACCCTAAATTCTCGAAGGCGGCCGGTCGTATCGCAAGTGATCAGTGCCTTCGCCCCTCGCCACCGTATTGCTCGTAGATGACGATGAGATGCTGAGGACAGCGCTCGGGCTGGCCCTCAAGCATGCAGGGTTCGAGGTCGCCAAGGCCGACCAAGCAAGTAGCGCGCTCGAGCACTTGCGTGCCGGCGGCCGCTTCGACGCCATCGTCACCGATCTGTTCATGCCGGACATGGGCGGCGTGGAGTTTCTGCGAGCGGTGCGCCAGCTCGATCTCGACGTCCCGATGATCGTGATGACGGGCTATCCTAGCTTGGAGACCGCCGTTGCGACCGTGCGCTACGGTGGCTTTCGCTACCTCGACAAGCCGGTCGATGTCGGCAACTTGGTCGAGACCGTACGCGAGGCGACCTCGATGCACCGCCTCGCGCTGCTCAAACGCCGCGCGCTCGAGCTGTACGAGAACCAGGGCTGGTCGCTCGGTGATCGCGCCAGCTTGGAGGGGCACTTCGAGAGTGCGCTCGACAAACTGTGGCTCGCCTTTCAACCCATCGTCGATTGGCCCGCGCGCACCGTCTATGGCTACGAAGCGCTGGTGCGCTCGGCCGAGCCTGCGCTCGGTAATCCGGGGCTGTTGTTCGACGCTGCTGAGCGACTTGGCCGCGTGGGTGAGCTCGGACGGCGGATTCGACGTCTGTTGGCGCAGAGCGTGGATCGGGCTCCCAAAGAAGCGGTCCTGTTCACCAACCTGCACTCCGCGGACTTGAACGACGAGGACCTGTTCTCCGCAGGGGCTCCCATGTCCGCCTGGGCGTCGCGCATCGTGCTCGAAATTACCGAACGCGCGTCGCTCGATCGCGTCGGGGACGTGCGAAGTCGTATCGGGCAGCTGCGGGAGCTCGGATTTCGAATAGCGGTCGATGATCTTGGTGCCGGCTACGCGGGTCTTTCCAGCTTCAGTCAGCTGGAGCCGGACATCGCGAAGCTCGATATGTCGTTGGTGCGGGGTATCGATCAGAGCCCGCGCAAGGGGTCCATCGTGCGCTCGATGATCACCGTGTGCACGAAGGAGCTCCACACCAAGTTGGTTTGCGAAGGGGTGGAGACCGTGGCGGAAAGGGATGCGCTGCTCGACCTTGGGGCGGATCTGTTGCAGGGCTATCTCTTTGGGCGGCCGGATCGGGACTTTCGGGACGTTACGTTCTGACGGCGGCGCGGGGGCGCGCGGGCTGGGGTTGACGGCCGCAGCGTTTGTTAGGAATCACTTGGGGTGGTCGACGCGGTTAGGCAGTATCGGTTCGTCTTCGCGGTTGTAGCTTTGCTTACGGCGTGTGCGTCGCGAGCGGCGCAGAGTCCAAGCTCAACGGTTGGTCCAACGCCGGAGCGGGCAGCTGAGGTGGGCGAGGGGGCTCGGGCCCAGCCCGCGCGTGCTGCCGGGAGTCTACCGGTCGAGCGCGCTGAGTGGAGGCGGTATTTCGATGCGGAAGGGGTCTCGGGATCCATCGCGCTCTTCGATAGCGCCGAAAACGTGCTGTCATGTAGTGACGTGGCGCGCTGCACGAAGGCGGCGGTACCGGCGTCCACGTTCAAGATTGCAAACTCGATGATCGCGCTCGAAATGGGCGTGGTCGACGACGCCGAGACGGTGTTGCCCTGGGACGGCACGCCATACCCGACCGAGGAGTGGAATCGAGATCTCACCTTGCGCGCGGCGGTTCGCCTGTCGTGTGTGCCCTGCTTTCAGGCGATTGCTCGCAAGATCGGCGCAGAGCGGATGAGCGAATGGGTCAAGCGACTCGACTACGGCAACGGCGATACGTCGGGCGACGTGGACCGGTTCTGGCTGTCTGGAAAGCTTCGCATCTCACCGGTGCAGCAGATCGAGTTCCTTCGCCGATTCGACGCCGGCAAGCTACCGATCTCCGCGCGCACCGCCGAAATCGTACAGGATTTGATCACACTCGACGTTGGTCAAAATCACGTGCTGCGCGGGAAGACCGGGCTCTCGGGGTCTCCGCAGGCATTGCTCACCGCGTGGTTCGTTGGTTGGCTGGAGCTGGGCGAGCGTCGCGTGTTCTTTGCGACTCTAATCGATGAGGTATCGCCCGAGGTCAACGTGCTCCCGGTGCGGCGCCGCGTCACCGAAAGCGTGCTCCGTGCGTTGAACCTACTGCCCGCGGATGCTGCTCGCGTGCCGACCGGTCCCGGATGACGAGCGCATAGACGTTAACCGTATTTGGAAAACGTGTTTACTCAGTGTTGCGCGTCGTTCCAATTGCGAGCTCTGGAGTGTTGTTTTGGTTGCCGCCGAAAAATTAAGGCTCAAGCCTCACTCTGAGTGTCTGAAACTCGATATTGAGAGCTGCAGGGGCGGCGCGCGCCGTGTATCGTCCGAGTCTTGCAAAGCCGTGCTGGTTTGGGTCAAGCGCGACGCGTGCGCGCCGTTTTGTTGGCGCTAGTGGTGGCCGTCGCTTGCGCGGAAGGCCAACCGTTCGACCGAGAGACGGGCAGTGACTCCGGCGGGTCCGGCGGAGCCATCGGTAGCGGAGGCGCGCCAGTCACTAGCGGCGGGCTGAAGTCCAGCGGTGGAGTGAGCACCGGTGGACAAGTGACGGGCGGCAAGACGAGCAGCGGAGGAACCGTTGCTACGGGCGGCAAGGCCAGCACAGGTGGCAGCGTGTCCACTGGCGGCGCGACCAGCACCGGTGGTTCGCCGTTTGCGGGCGGCCCCACTTGTCACTTCACCGACGGCATTGGCGGCGGCGGCGTGGGTGGCTCGGACACCGGCTCAGGCGCGACGAGCGGTGCCACGGCCGGCGGCGCCGACGGGGGCGGGGCACCCGCGGGTGGCGTTACCGGCACGGGCGGCGACGGCGCGGGTGGCGTTGGCGATGGCGGCGGTGCACAGGGGCTCCTGGGACTATCCGGCGGCGACGCGGGCGGCGCGTCTGGTTCGGGAGGCGTCGGTGGGGCCAGCGGCGGCGGTCCGATGCAGGCCTTTTGCGACGATTTCGAAGACGGCGATGCCGGTGGCTGGGTGCCGCAAGGTTGCGATTGGGGCGTGCTGGCCGAAGGCGCAGGCTTCAGCTTCGAGGGCGGCCCTGGGACGTGCCAGGCGGACGCGGGCAGCACGGTGTGGACCGAGCAAGTCGTGGAGCTGCGCGTGAAGGTGACGCACTTCGGCGGCACCAGCAATTCTTACCGCGCTGGTCTGGTCGGCCGCGCGAACTCGTCCAGCAACTACTATACGCTCGGGCTCGCGGGCAACGGCGCGCTGCGCCTCTTGCGTGGCACGAACACCTTGAGCGGAAGCGGCGCTTGCGGGGACTACTCGGCGGGCGCGACGGCAGGTGTTTGGTACACGCTGCGACTCGAGGTGACGGGCCCGGCCGGGAGCGTTCACCTGCGAAGCTTCATCGACGGCAAGGTCGCGCACGACTGCGCAGTGACTACCAGTACCGCGGCAAGCGGTAGCGCCGGTGTCTACACGTACGGCTCCAACACGACCGCGCTGTTCGACGACGTGCGAGTGTGGACGCCCTGAGCGCTACGATTCGACCCGGTTCCGTCCGCTCGACTTGGCAGAATAGAGCCGCTGATCGGCGCGCTTTAGCCAGCTCTCGATACTCTCGCTTTGGTTGAGCTGCGCGACCCCAGCCGAGATCGTCACCCGCCCGACCCCCGGGCAGACGAGCTCGGAGATTTCTTTCCGCACACGCTCGCAAAATGCGACCGCGCCCTCGAGCGGCACCGGGAGCACGGCGATGAACTCTTCACCGCCCCAGCGCGCAACGGTATCAGTCAGGCGCTTGGCGCGGTCGATCGTCGCGGCGACGCGCTTCAACACTTCGTCTCCGGCACCGTGTCCGTACTGATCGTTGACCTGCTTGAAATAGTCGATGTCGAACAGCGCGATGCTCAGCGGGGTGGACGCGCGTTCGGCGCAGGCTCGCTCCTTGGCCAGTGCTGCCTCGGCGGCACGCCGGTTGGCGATGCCGGTGAGGGAATCGGTCAGCGCTTGCCGGTCGCGCTCGGCGAGTAACTCGACCTCGGCCGAAATGTCGTGCCAAATCACGATGTGGCCCGGACCATCGGGCAGCTGCAGCGGAGCGATGGTGCGCCGCACATGGCGCTTTTTCGGACGCAGTAGCGTGAATTCGTCGCTCGCCCCGAGCGGGCCGGGCGACGGCTGCTCGATACGCGCAGTAAATTCCGCGGGATCGGCCATCATCGGCGCAACGTGGGCCAAAAACTCGGGCCGCCCCGAGCCAACCAGTTTGTCGGGGTCGAAAGCCAAGAGCTCGGCGTACGCGCGGTTGGCATAGACCACGGTGTGATTCGCATCGAGCACGACCACGCCATCACGCACGTTGGCGATCGTCACTTCGAACAGTTCTTTGGCGCGGCGGACCAGCTCCACTTGCCTGCGCTCTTCGGTAACGTCTTGAACCAGGGCAATGCCGCCGGTGACCCCGTCGCCACCCCAGACCGGCGCCACGCGCGTGAGCAGCGTGCGACCGTTCCGCACCCCTTCCAACTCTACCGTATTACCGGCCAAGGCCTCGCGGTACTTGCTCTCGACGAAGTCGACGTTCCTGGGGTTAGCGATATCACGCAGCGTGCGGCCTTCGATGTCCGACTGTTCGAGCCCGATGCTGCTGAGCACGTCGGCCCCGTCAGCAGCGAGGTAGCGCATGTCGCGATCGAACAAGAGCACGGCGCCCCGAGGGATACTGCGCGCGATAGTGTGATAGATGCGCGCCTGGCGCGCGAGTGCCTCTTCCGCCTCGCGTTCGGCGGTAATGTCGGTGATCGTCGCCACCGTGCCTTCCACTTGCCCGTCGACCGAGCGCAGTAGGGCCGCCTGCAGACGCACCCAGATGTAGTGACCTTGCGCGTGCCGGTAGCGTTTGGTCCGCGTGACGGTCTTGCGATCGCCCTCGAGCAGCTCCTCGCGAGAACGGGAATCACCGGGCAGATCATCGGGGTGGGTGATGTCCCAGAAGTCCGTAGCGAGCAGCTCCGCTTCGCTGCGGCCGAGTAAGGTCGCCAGGGCCGGGTTGATGCGCAGCGATGCGCCTGCAACGTCGCGGATCAGCACACCAGCGGGGATTGCGTCGAGCACCTGCGAGAGCGTTTGCTCGCGCTCCGCAAGCGCGCGGTTGGCGAGCCGCAGCGCAATTTGCGCTTCCACTGCGCGCGCGATCTCGCGCAGCAGACGCAAGTTGTCTTCGGACCACGCCCGAGGCTTTTGGTCGATGACGCAAAAGGCACCGATGGGCTCACCCAGCGCCGTGAGCGGAACACCCGCGTAGGCAATCACCCCGAGCTCGGTGACCGCAGCGTTGTCGCTCACGAGAGGCGACTCTCGAGCGTCGGATACGACCAGGGCCTCACCCCTAGCGACCACGTATTTGCAAAACGAATGCGAAAGTGGAGTCTCGCGCCGGCTCGCCCACGGCTCATCGAGACCGACCGCGCTCTTGAAAAATTGCCTGCGCTCGTCGACCAGCGAGACCAGGGCGGTCGGTGAGTCGAGCAGCTCTGCCGACAGGCGCGTCAGCCGATCAAAGGCGTCCTCCGCTTCGCTGTCCGAGAGGGCTGTGGCAGCGAGAGCCGCCAGGCGTTTCGAATTCCCGACACGCTCCTTCCAGTCGCTGTCCGACATGCAGACCCTCAAGCATAGATCACTCCTGGCGACCTGGGCGCAGGTGACCTGGGCGACCTCGCGCGCAAGCCACGGCCAAATCCGTCGGTGACGCTCGCGCTGCGCTAACGCAGGCAAGTTGTACGAAATTGCCCCGGTCCGGGCCGCCAGAAAAAATAGACAAACCAGCAATAGCGTACTATCCGGCGGCGCGGTTCGAGCTGAATACTGACCAGCGTCGAGGGTGGCAGCGAGAGGCCCCCTTCGCGAGTCTCAGCGAACTTCGCGGCTCTCGCAGTATTCGGGAGAACGCCCATGTCCTCCATCCGGCTTCGTTTGTTCACGGGGCTAGCCTTGATTGGCAGCCTGGGAGTTTCCGCGCTGCTCCGCGCACCGACCGGCACGGCTCAGACGCCGAGACCGGAACGCACCCCTGCGCGCGAGGAGCTCGCGCGTACGGCTCAGCTCAGCAGCGCTGACGCGATGCGAATGCGTGCGCGCAGTTTCAGCGCGGACGAAGCGCGTGGCGTTGAATGAGCTTGATCAAGTAAGTGCGATCCATCTGCGCTTTTCGCGCGGCCTGCGCGACGTTGCCCTGGGTAGCTTCCAGTAAGTGCTTGAGGTAGCGATGCTCGAAATCTTCCAGCAAAGTGCGACGGGCGTCCTTGTACGGCAGTCCCATTAGCTCCGCGTCCGCGCCGGGCGCAGCGTTGCCGACGCCAGAGTTGGGCGAAAGCTCTGGGCTTTCGCCCATGGCCAAAGTCGCTTCTACCCAATTGCGCAACTCGCGCACGTTGCCCGGCCACCGGTAAGTCATCAACGAACGCAGCGTTGATTCGGAGAGCACTTCCCCGGCGTTCCCCGTGTGCCCGCACTCCTTGAAGAAATGGTCGACCAAGAGTGGGATGTCGGCGCTCCGTTCGCGAAGCGGCGGGATGCGCAGCACGACCACGGCGAGGCGGTAATAGAGGTCGAGGCGAAAGACACCGCTATTCACCTCTGCCCGCAGGTCTCGGTTGGTGGCGCCGACGATGCGCACGTCGACGCCGATCTCGTTTCTCCCACCGACCCGCCGAAAACGGCGTCGTTCGAGCGCCCCGAGCAGCTGCGGCTGCAGCTCCGCCGGCAGCTCACCGATTTCGTCCAGGAACAGCGTTCCTTTGTCGGCGCGCTCGAACGCGCCGACGTGCTGGCGTTCAGCGCCGGTGAAAGCTCCCCTTTCGTGCCCGAATAGCTCACTCGCCACCAGGTTCGGCGCCAGCGCGCCGCAGTCGAGGGTCACGAACGGACCCGAAGCGCGCGCGCCGTGTTCGTGCAGCGCGCGAGCGACCAGTTCCTTGCCGGTCCCGGATTCCCCGATCAACAGCACCGCCGCGTTCGAGCGCGCAGCGGTGGTGACCTGGGCCATCAAGCGGCGCATGATCTCGGTCTGGCCCTTGAGGTCGTCGAGCTCGCTCTCGGCGCTGACCTCCACGGCCGCACCGGAGCCGTCCAGAATGGCAATGCGGGTGTTGCCGAGCAGGAGCTCGGTGCCCGGCGGAACCACGCCGCGCTCGATACGCGCGCCGCCGAGCAGGGTTCCATTGCTCGATCCTAGGTCGTTTACGCTAACTCCGTTCGCGCCCCGTGCGAGCTCCAGGTGAAAGCGCGATACGGTATCGTCGTTGAGCGTGAGATCGCTGCCTGGCGCGGTGCCGATTGTCAGAAGCTCCTGATCGGTTTCCAGGCTCTTGCCTTGATCGACGCCGGCCACCACCTCGACGCGCAGGGTCTTTACCGGGATGGTCGGGCGCTGGCGCAGCCGGGTGGTCGGATTCGACATTGCCGAGACTTTGCCACAGCCCTTTCGCGCTTGGCGACTCAGCCGCCGAGCTTGTGGAATCCCCGAAAGAGCGCCCAGATCACCAAGCAAATGATCAGCAGTGAGAGCGCGAAGGGCAGCGGTCGAATGCGCTGGATGGCGCGGACGCCCCGGCTTTTCGCTGCGGTCGCGGGCTGAACGGGGAGCCGTGCGGCGGCCGCTGGCTCGGCCACCACGGCTTGCCTCGCAGCCGGCGCGCGGGCCGCGCCTTCGTCGGGCTGCCAATCGCCGGCGAGGAGCGCTTGCACGCTCGCCAAGTACTCCTGCGCAGAAGGCAGACGCTGCGCGGGATCCTTGGCTAGACCGCGCTCGAGCAGCGCTTCGAGCGCGCCTGGCACCGATAGCTCCGGCGCGACCTCCGACAACCGCGGCGCGGGCGTCGCCAGGTGCATCGCGAACAGGGCCATCGAATTCTTGGCCTGAAATGGCGGGCGAGCGGCGATCAGCTCGAACAGCATCACGCTCAGCGAGTAGAGATCCGATCGGCCATCGACGTCTTCGCCCTGAACCTGCTCGGGTGACATGTACACCGGTGTGCCAAATATTTCACCCTTCTGGGTGAGTCTGGTTTTCTCCACTTCATCACGCGACGACAGCAAGCGTGCGATACCAAGATCCAGAATTTTGGCAAAATCCGGATCCTCGTTCTCGGGCACGAGCACCACGTTCTCCGGCTTGATGTCGCGGTGGACCACCCCGTTTTCGTGCGCCCAACTGAGACCGGTCAGCACGTGCCCCGCGATGTGCAGGGCCCTTTTCGGCGTGAGCCGCGATTCGAGTTTCAGTAGCCGGTCGAGCGGCTTGCCGTCGACGAACTCCATGACCACGTACGCGGGCTCGGACTTTCCGCCGCCGTGGCCGATGAAACGCACGAAGTTCGGGTGCGCGAGCTTCTCGATGATTTCTGCTTCACGCTCGAAGCGCTTGCGCAGCGCCGCATCTTTGGCCGCCTCGGGCAGCAGCGTTTTTACCGCGACGTCTCGGCCGGTCTCCAGATCTTTGGCTCGAAACACCAAGCCCATGCCCCCCTTGCCGAGCTCGCTTTCGAGCCGGAAGCGCCCGCCCAGCAACGCCCCGAGCGGAAGCTCGCCTGCGGACGCAGCCGCAGCCGGGGTCGCGAGCGGTCGGTCGGGCAGCTCGGTGCGCTGAGTCATGGCACCGATGAACTTCTGCTGCGCGCGATCGAGCAAGACTTCGGCTTCGAGCGCACTGGTGCCCAGGGTCGCTCCGATCGACTCGAACGAGTCTCCTTCGAGGTGAGCAAGCACCAGCGCAACGCGCTCGTCGTTCTCGAGCTCCGACAGCACGCCCTGCACCTCTTGCTTGACCGCTTCCCGCGGGTTGCGCGGTACGGGCCGCGGGCGTGGCGACGTGACGCGCGACTTCTTGCGCTCTTCGTCGCGTTTCTTGGCCAGCCCGCGCGCGATGCCTGCCAAAAATCCATAGAAGCCGGCTGGATCTGCGAGATCGGAAAGTTTGCGTGCAGCGTCGAAGAACGTCTGTTCACAGATGCGCTCGGCGTCGTCGGGGTCGCCCAAGATCGTGAGCAACAGCCGAAACACGCCGATCTGGTGGCGCCGGATCAGCTCCCCGAAAGCGAAGTCTCCGCCGCCGTCGCGATACAGCCCAACCAGCGCCGCGTCGCTCAATTCCGCGCCGAGGCCAGCCGCCGCCGGTTGGGCTTGCTGCTCCACCTGGTCCTATTTCCGGCGCAACGACGCGACCGACTGCGCGCGTTGCAACCCGTCGAGCACGTGGCGCGCCGGCACGAAATGCTCCGACCCTTCTGCGTCCTTCAGCACCAAACCGAGCGCCGCAAACTTTTCCACGGTGCCTTCGACCTTTCCGAAAGTCACCTTGTCGCCCACCTGCACAAGCCGCCGAAGATAGTAGTTGGCGATGATTTCTTCGGCAGGCTTGCGCATCGACCAGGCGAACAGAAATGCAGCGGTCAGCACCAGCGTACCGACCAGCATGGCCAAGTTGTTGGTGACGAAGGATAGATCGGCGCCCAAAGCGTTCACCGCGACGGTCACGGTGAGCACCAAAATCAAGCCTTCGCTTCCCGACTCGGCGATGCCGGCGAAGGGCGATTTCAGCTCCTTCATCACGGAGCCGATCGCGCGCCGCGCGGCGCGGCCCACGTAGCCACCGACCGCCAGCACGCAGATCGCCGAGACCAGTCGCGGCACGTAGCCGAGCACGCTGGTGAGCGCGTTGCGCACCGCCGACAGCCCCAAAATGTCCGCGGAGGCGGCTACGGCCATCATCATGATGGCCACGTACAACAAGGAAGCGATCGCTTTCGAAGGCGTGAAACCGTCGCTCAAACCCGATAGAATGCGGCCGAACCAGGTGTCCTCGATCAATCGATCGAGCTTGGACATTTTCAGCAGGCGCGCGGTCACGGCGCGCACGGCGCGCGCCACGAGCCAGAGCGCAAACAGCACGGCGAGCGCGGAGCCGAGCGTCGGCGCGCGACGCACCACTTCAGCCAGGGCCTGTTCGGCGGGTTGCTTCACGAACCGCTCGAACAACGGGCTCTCTACGGTCAGCACGGGAACGCTAGCTGCCGCTAGTAGGATCATTGCCGTCATCATCCGAGCCGCTCCTTTCGCGACGCTCGTTCAGCCACGAAAGTGGTGCGGCGCCGAGCAGTCGCGCAAATTCGACGATCGTCGTCAGCATGGCGATTCGCGCCATCACCCGCTCGGGAAGGTTCGCCGGCGGCTTCTCGTCGAGCGCGATCAGCAACAACGCTCGAATATCGATGCCCGACTGCGACTTCATGACCTCTCGAGCCCACGCTCCCGAGCGTGTGCCACGCTAACATAGTGCGGGCTCACGGAAACCGCTGCGAAATGTGGCCCAGAAAGCCGGCGCGGCTAGCCCTCGGCGACCGGCAGGAGCACGCGGAACGTCGTCCCACGCCCGAGCTCACTCTGAACGGCGATAGCGCCCCCGTGGCCGCCGATGATGCCGAGAGTAGCTGCCAGGCCGAGACCGCGCCCTTCGCCTTTGGTGGAGAAGAAAGGGTCGAAGAGGTGGTCGCGCACGCGCGGGCTCATGCCCGGACCCGTGTCGCTCACTTCGATGAAAGAGTATTCGCCGGCCGCCCGTGCCGGACCGGCGTGGCCGCTTTCGAGTTGCTCTGCGTCGTACCAACATTGACCCGTGCGAATTTCGATGGTGCCGGGCAGACCGGCGAGTGCGTCTTTGGCATTCATCACCAAGTTCATGATGACTTGGCTGAGCTGCACGGGATCTGCCGCGACCGTGGCCAGCCGGTCGGCGAGAAAGTAGCGGAGCTCGGTGCGCCGCCCCGCGCAGGCGCTGAGCAGGCCCGACAACGAGCGTACCACTTGCGAGAGATCGGTCTCCCTGACTTCGCGCGAGCTGTTGCCCGCGTAGGACATCAGTTGGCCGCACAAGCTCGCTGCGAACTGGGTTGCCTCGACGATCGCCTCGAGCTCGCGGTGGACCGGGTGATTCGGAGAAAAGTCCGATAGTTCGACCATGGCCAGACTGGCGTTGCCGAGCACGGTGGACAGGATGTTGTTGAAGTCGTGCGCAACGCCGGATACCAGCAGCCCCACGCTGGCATGCCGCTGGGCGTTCTCGAGCTTGCGCTGCAGCTCTTGCCGATCCCGTCGGGCCCTGCGCTCCTCACCCACGTTGCGGGCGAGCGCATAGGAACGTCCGGCGCGCTGCACGAGCGTCCATGCCAGCCACACGCGCACTGCCGAGCCCTGGCTCTCGCTGGTGACGCCCGCCTCGCTGTCGAGCGACTCGAGGTGACGGGCCACCAGGGTCGCATCATCAGGCTGTAGCAAATGCACGACTTCGCTGTTCCAACCGAGCCGCTGCTCCCAGCGCGCGTCGAGACGCACCCAGCGAGCGCTGCCGAGCAAGCACACCGCGTCGCTCTCTGTGTCATGAATAGTGGCGCTCAGTGGACCCGGTGCGCCTGACCCGAAGCGCCGCCGTCGCGGCGCGCCGCTCGCTGCCGCAGCGTAGCTCGGACCAGGGAACTTCGACCGACGATCTTGTGCAGCGAGTCGCGCCATGACAGCGCTTGGTGCAAGCTGCGAGCCAGGCAACTTGCATGAAAATCGCGGGTTTTTCGTGACCGCTTTCGCCATCTGCAGGCCGCAGACGACAACGTGTGTCGTCTCGAGACGACAGCGCCGAACGGGGAGAGAAAGGCTGAGCGTCGCGGGTGGGGAATCGCTTGGTGCAACGCGGGCGCGAACAGGGGCTCAGCCGCGCGTGAGCGTGAGGCGGGATTTGGTGAGCGTGCGCGAGTGGGAGTCGTCTTTGCGGCGCCCAGGCAGGCGGATCGCGACCCAGCCGCCGCCGTCCGGGGCGTTGCCGAGGCCGATGCTGCCGCCGTGGGCTTCGGCGATTTCACGGCAGAGCGCGAGGCCCATGCCGCTGCCGCGCTCTTTGGTGGTGTAGAGGGGTAAAAGGGCGCTGCGCAGAGCTTCTTCACTGAAGCCGGGCCCGCGGTCGCGGACCTTCAACTCGGTTTCCCCGCTGGGGTCGACGCGCGCAGAGAGCTCGATACCCTCCTTGTTGCTGCCTGCCTCGACCGCGTTCTTGAACAGGTTGATCAGCACCTGTTCGATTTGCACGGGATCGAAATAGCCGGGTTCGCTCGGGGACTCGGGCAGGATTAGGCCGGGGTGGAGCTCGCCGAGGTGGCGCAGGAAGGGCTCCCACTCGATGCGCTGCGCGCGCGGTTCCGGCAGGCGCGCCATGGTGGCATAGCCTTCGAGGAAGGTGGCCAAGTGACGCGTGCGCTCTTCGATGGTGTCGAAGACGCGGGTGAGCTTGGCGCCCGGGTCCGGGTTTTGCGCGATTTTACGGGCCGAATGCACGAGCGAGCTGACGGGGGCGAGCGAGTTGTTGACCTCGTGACTGATCACGCGAATCACGCGCTTCAGGATGTCGACCTCGCGCCGCGAGATTTCACGGGTCAGGTGTTTGACGATGAGCAGAGTATGAAGTTCATCCGCGAGGGTGAAGTTGCGGCGGGCGACGTGAAAGGTCTCGCGCTGGCCATCGACCTCGATGTTGAACAACCGATCGGACTCGCCGAGCAGGGCTTCGCGCAGCATGGGCGGCGCGGACGCCATCAGGCGCAGAAAATTCTGGCCTTCGGGCGCTACACCGTCGAAGAACAACTCACGTGCCGTGGGGTTGGCATAGCGAATGTGGCCGCTGTCGTTGAAGAACACGACGGCGTCGGGGTTCGAGTCAGCGATGGCGGCGACGACGCCTTCTTCGACCCCGCGCGCGCTGGTGACGGCGGGCGGCGGCTGTGTGGCGATTGCAGAGGAACGCTTCCCCATCCACAGCGCGCCGCCGAGCCCCAACAAAAAACCAGCCGCCAGCGCGGCCCAGAAGCTGGTGCCGACGCTGGCGGAGAGGCCCGCGGCGCCCGCCGCTAGCAGGGCGGGCGTCACGGTTCTGATCAGGGGTTCGAGGTTCACTGCGCTCTTTGCGGTTTCGGCGATCACTCGGCCGGCTCCGGGCTGATGAACGAGGGCCGCTGGCGCTCCAGCTCGCTGAGCTCGCGTTCGCGTTCGGCACGTTCGGCGTCGCTGTTGCTGTTCAGTCGCTTGCGCAAGAACTCGGAGGCGTCGTCGAACAGCGAGTAGGCGACCGGCGTCGCGAGCAAGGTGAGCAGCAGCGACAGGATTTGGCCACCCACGATCACGCCCGCGGTCGCCTGGTTGAAACCGGCGCCGATGCCGTGGGACAGCAGCAGGGGCAACATGCCGGCAACGAACGCGAGCGAGGTCATCAAGATCGGGCGCAGGCGGTCGCGGTTGGCTTCCAAGATGGCGGTCAGGCGATCCTTTCCGGCCGCGCGGAGTTGATTGGTGTGGTCAATTTGCAGAATCGAGTTCTTCTTGACCACGCCGAACAGTACCAGAAGTCCGAGCATCGAGTAGATGTCGAGTTGCTGCTTGAACAGTAGCAGTGAGACCAGCGCGAACGGCAGGGTGAGCGGCAACGCCAAGAGGATGGTGATGGGGTGCAGCCAGGACTCGAACTGGGCCGCCAAGACCAGGTACATGAAGATGAACGAGAGGGCGAACGCGATGCCGAAGGCCTTGCCCGTGCGCGCCATTTCTCGGGTCTGACCGTAGGGAGCGGTGCTGTATTCGCTGGGCATGTTGAGCGCGCGGATCTCGCGCTCGATGGCGGCCACGATCTGGCCCTGCGAGTAGCCTGGCGCGGCGTTGGCGAGCAGCATCACCTGGCGACGGCGGTTGGCGCGGTCGATCGAGGCGGGGCCGGAGCCGGGCTCGGCGCGCACCACGTCGAGCAGCGGCACGGTGCCGAGCTTTGCCGAGGGCACGGTGACCAGGGATAGGCCGTCGAGGTCGAACCGGTAGCGCGCTTCACCGCGCAGGTTGATCGAGTAGGTTTCACCCTGGTCGACGTAGGTGGAAACTTCGTCCCCGCCCACGAACAGGCGCAGCGTGCTGGCGATGTCGTTCACTTTCACGCCCAGCTCGGAGGCGCGCTCGCGGTCGATGCGCAGGCCGAGCTCGGGTTTACCGCCGACGTAGGTGGTCGCAACGTCGACCGCGCCCGGCACCTTCTTCACGCGCTCGACCAGGCGCTCGGAGTACTCGGCCAGTCGTTCCAAATCGGGGCCCGTGATTTCGTACTGAACCAGCGCGGTGCGCTGCCCACCACCCGAGAACATGGCCACTTCGGACACGTCCAGGGCGAGCTCCTTGGGTTGTTTGGGGAGCACGATGCGGCGCACTTCGTCCATGATCTGGTCCTGAGACAGCTTGCGCTCCTCGGGATCGGTCAGGCGCACGTAGATGCGAGCCTGGTTCGGCTTGCGATCATTGTTGTCACCGATGGTGAGCAGGGTGGAGATCACGTCGCCGCGCGTGCGCACTTCGCGCGCCACCCGCTCGGCGACCAAGCTGGTCGCCTCGAGGCTCGCGCCTTCGGGTGCGCGCACGTTGATTTCGAAATGCGCCTCGTCGCTCTTCGGGAGGAAGCCCTTGGGCACGCGCTGCATCAACGGCACGACCGCGGCGAGTGAGGCCACGGAGGCCACCACCACGACCCAGCGGCGCTTCATCACCCAAGCCAGGAGGGCCACGTAAGCGTGCTCGATGGGGGAGTAGAAGCGGTCGACGATGCGCTCGAGCAGCGGTTTGCGTTCGGCCTGGCCTTCGCTCGAGATGGGCCGCTTTCCGCGCAGCCAGCGCGACGCCAGCATCGGGGTCAGCGTGAAGCTCACCACCAGCGAGACCAAGATCGAGAAGGCCATGGTCAGCCCGAAGCTCTTCAAGAATCGGCCCACGATGCCGCTCATGAACGCGACCGGCAGGAACACCGCGGCGAGCGAGATGGTCGTGGCCAGCACGGCCAGGCCAATCTCCTTGGTCGCGAGTATCGAGGCTTTGACCGGGGAGAGCCCCTTTTCCTCGATGAAACGCGCGATATTTTCGAGCACCACGATGGCGTCGTCGATCACGATGCCGACCGCCAGGGCCAGCGCCAGGAGCGTGATGGTGTCGAGCGAGAAGCCCTGAACCCACATCAAAGCGAAGGTGCCGATGATCGAAACCGGAATCGCGATGGCGGCGATCACGGTGCTCTGTACGCTGCCGAGGAACAGCAGCACGACCGCGCCGGCGAACAGGCCGCCGAGGATCAAGTGCTCTTTCACGGCGCTGACGCTGGTGCGAATGGTAGCGGTGTTGTCGCGCACCACTTCCAGCCCGTAGCCGGCGGGCAGCTGCGGCGTGAGCTCCTGAATGCGTTCGCGCACCGAGTCCACCACGGCCACGCTGTTGGCGCCGGACTGCTTGCGAATAGAGAGCACGACCGCGGGCTTGCCGTCGCGGACGGCGGTGGTTTCGGGTGTCTCGATGCCGTCTTCGACACGGGCGATGTCGCTGACGTGAATGGTCGCGCCGTCGCGCTCGGCCACGCTCAGATTGGCGACTTCGGCGGCACTTTCCACGCGCCCGCGCACGCGCAGCACGCGCTGCGTCGGGCCTTCCTCCAAGCGGCCGCCGGGCAGCGTGAGGTTTGCCGCTCGGATGCCGCGTTCCACGTCGACCGCGGTCAGGCCGAACGCGCGCAGGCGCGTCGGGTCGAGGATGACGTTGACCTGCCGCTTGCTGCCGCCCACCACCGTGACCTGGCCGACGCCGGGCGCGTTTTCGATCCGCCGGCGCACGACTTTGTCGGCCACTTCGGTGATTTCGCGCATGGGCGCGCGCGCGTTCACCGCGACGTAGAGCACCGGCGTGGCGTCGGGGTCGACCTTGGTCACACTGGGCGCTTCGACGCCCTCCGGCAGGTCGGCGAGAATGCCGTTGATGCGCTCGCGCACCTCTTGCGAGGCGACGTCGATGTCCTTCTCGAGCACGAACGAGACGTACACCTGCGAGACGCCTTCGCTCGAGACGGAGTGCAGCTCGTCGATGCCGCTGATGGTGTTGACCGCCTCTTCGATCTTATCGGTGATGTCGAGCTCCACCTCGTGCGAAGCAGAGCCCGGCAGCCGCGTGATCACGGCGACGGTCGGGAAGTCAACCTTCGGAAAGCGATCGACGCCGAGCTGGAAGTAGCCCACGACGCCCATCACCAACACGACCAGAATCAGCACGGTCGCGAACACCGGCCTTCTTACCGAGACATTGGCCAGCCACTGCATGACTCATTCTCCCTTTACGAAACTAGCTTCGACTCTAAAATTCAGTGCACGCGCACGCCGTCCCGAATTTCTTCGGTGGGGTGAGTGATCACCCGCTCACCCGGCCGCAGGCCTTGAAGGATGGTCAGGTTGTCTCCGTCGCGAGCGCCAGTGAGAACGACCCGCTCCTCGGCGACACCACCGACGACCACGAAGGCGTGCGTGTTGGGTGCGCTGCCGATCAAGGCGGTCGCGGGCGCGATCGGTAGCTTGCGCTCACCGATCGCGAGCTCCGCCTCGGCGAACATTCCCGGGCGGAGGCGGCCGTCTTGATTGTCCACTAGCGCCTCAATCACCAAGTCGTGGGTGGCGCGCCGAAGGACGGGTCCAATGTAGCGAATTTTGCCGTTGAAGCGCTCGGAAGCGAACGTGCGCACGCCGAACTCGACGCGACCGCCCTCCTTCACCGAGCTGGCCGCGGATTCCGGGATGGTGAGCTCGAGTCGCAGCGGGTTGATCTCCACCACTGTCGCCACACGCCGGCCGGGGCTCACGTATTCGCCAACGTCGACGCCGCGATCGACCACCATACCTGAAAACGGGGCTCGAATCGTGGCGTCACCGGCGGCCTTGGCGGCGAGTTGCTGGCGGGCCACCGCTGCCTCGGTGCTCGAGCTGCTGGAGCTGCACGCGGTGCGCGTGCGGTCGAGCTCGGCCTTGCTGATCGCGCCTTGGTTGAAAAGCTTCTCGGCGCGTTCGCACTCGAGGTTCGCGTTTTCGCGTTGCGCACGCGCGGCCGCGACTTCGGCCGACGCTGCGTTTTGGTTCAACGCGGCGCTGCGCGAATCGAGCTGCGCGAGCACCGTGCCCTGCTTCACGAAAGCGCCGCGTTCGATCGAGGCGAAGATGACGCGACCGGCGGCGTCCGCGGCGACTTCCGATTCACGGTTGGCGAGCAGCGAGCCGGTAACGGTCAGCGTGACGGGAACCACGTGCTCGACGACGTCGGTCGTGGTGACGGCCACCTTCTCGGCGGGCGCGGGCTTTTCGGCGGCTTCCGCGCGCGAGCAGGCGACGGCCGCGCCTGCCAGGAGCAGCGGCAGCAGGCGGGAAGAAACGAGCGAGGGGGAAAGAGAGATCGCTGTCATGGCAGCGGGCCAGAAGCACGGATTGGGCCAGCCTCCGAAACCTCGAATTTGCGCAAAAAATGCCGATCCTTAAGCTCGGTGTGGACGCTTCGAGGCGGACGATCGTCCGCGCGCGGACAAGTGTCCGGGGGCGACCGGGGCTCGGACAGCGCGGCGCAGGAACGAGAAGTGCCGGACAAAGGCTCGAACACGTGAGTTGGCACGGGACGTGAAGTGGGCGCTTTTCGAGAGGTGACCCGTGACGTTCAAAACCACTTTGCTGTCCTCCTTGCTCACCCTGATCGCGCTGCCCGCGTTGAGCACTCCGGCGTTCGCCGAGACGCCCAGTGACGCTAGCTTCGAGAGCCGACTTGCTCGCGAGCTGGGGGTCGCGGGCGGTCTCACGGCGGATGATCTTGCTGCGCGCGCCGTCGCTACCAGCTACACCATCGAGGCGCGACGCTCGGATGTTTCCGCCGCGGACGCGACCGTGAGCCGTGCCAGCGCCGGCTACATTCCCAAGCTCACGCTCAGCGCGCGCTATTCGCGATTGTCGAAGACCAAAGGCGACAGTGCCGGCAGTCTGGTCGTCGCGCCGCTGAATCCGAATGGCGTGCTTCCGGCCAATGCGACGTTGGTGAAGGTACCACTCGAGTTCGACACTCTGCCCGACAATTATTCGATTGGGGCGAGCCTGCAGGTGCCGGTTTCGGACTATTTTCTGCGAGTCTCGAAGAGCGAGTCTCAGGCCGAGTTTGCCAAGTCCGCGGCCGAGCAGAACTTAATTTCGGCCGAGCGCGCCGCGGCGACCGACGCGCGGGGACTCTACTACTCTTGGGTCGGAGCGCGGCTTTCGGTGGTGGTCGCGGAGGTCGCTTTGGAGCAAGCGCGCGCTCACGGTGAAGACGTGCGTCACGCCGTGGACGCCGGCACCGCCTCGAAGGCGGACGCGCTGCGCGTGGAGTCTCGCATTGCCGAAAGTGAGCGGGTGCTCGACGCGGCTCGTCACTCGGCCGCCGATCTGGAAGAGCAAATTCGGATCGCGCGTCACGACGCTCCCGAGCAGTCTTACGCCATTGGCGAAGACGTGCGCGGGGAGCTGCCGCAGTCGGAGTTGCCCGAGCGCCTTCCGGACCTTTCGCAGTACGCCTTCTCGCACCGCCCAGAGCTGGCCGCGGCCAAGGCCCGCATCGCCGCGACGGCGAAGAGCGCAGAAATCGAGCGCGCCGCAATGTTTCCGCGTCTCGACTTGGTGGCCAATGCGCAGTACGCGAACCCGAATTCGCGCGTGTTTCCCCAAGAGGAAAAGTTCCGTGGTTCTTGGGATGCTGGTGCGCAGCTGACCTGGGTCATCAGCGACATTCCCGGCGCCAACTCCGCGGCGCGCGCCGCGTCGGCGTCGTCGGCGGCGGCGCAAGCGGAGGCACGAGCCCTCGAAGATCAGGTGCGGCGCCAGGTTTCGGCCGCGCTTCAGTCCTTGCTCGATGCTCGCGCCGCCATCCGCACCAGCGAACATGGCCTTGCTGCATCGGAGGAGTCCTATCGAGTACGGCGGGCGCTGTTCCAGAACGGCCGGGCCACGAGCACCGAATTGCTGGACGCCGAGCTGGACTTGACCCAGGCACGGCGTTCCGCTCTCAACGCCCGCCTCGAGCTTAGAATGGCCCGCGCCAGGCTGGATTTTGCGGTCGGGCGGGGTACAAACCGCGCGTCGCAGGGTGGCTAGCGCGACCTGGCTTGACGGGAGCGAGCAACGAAGAAACCCTCGGACGGTGAAAGGCGTAGTGCGACCATGTTGAAGGTTCTCGTCGTGGACGATCAGGAGGGAGTCCGAACGGCTCTCCAAATCCTTTTCGATGTCAATGACGTGCCGTGCGTGCTGTGCTCGAAGCCGGCCGACGCTCTGCGCCTAGTTCGAACCGACGACATCGGAGTGGTTGTCCAGGACATGAATTTCGGCGCGGGCACGACCTCCGGGCAGGAGGGCATCGCGCTCTTTCGCGAGATACATGCGCTCGATCCGGATCTTCCGGTGATTTTGATCACCGCCTGGACGTCGCTCGAAACCGCGGTGGAGCTGGTTCGCGAAGGCGCTGCCGACTACATCGCCAAGCCCTGGGACGACGACAAGCTCGTCAACACGGTGAAAAATCTGCTGCGGCTACGCGCCCTTCGCCAGGAAAACGCGCGCTTGCGCGGCCAGGATGCACGTTTGCGCAGTGAGCTTTCGGGTCGCTTCGACCTATGTGGAATCGTGTATCGCAGCCGGGCCATGCACGACAGCGTCTCTCTTGCGGTTCATGTGGCGCCGTCCGACGTGCCGGTGCTCATTACCGGCCCAAACGGATCCGGTAAGGAGAAGCTCGCCGAAATCGTGCAAGCCAATTCACGCCGCAAGGACAAGCCGTTCGTGCGCGTGAACGCGGGCGCCCTGCCCGACCAACTGCTGGAGGCCGAGCTGTTCGGTGCCGAGCCAGGGGCCTATACCGGTGCCACCAAGCTCCGGGTCGGCCGCTTCGAGGCGGCTCACGGCGGTACGCTGTTCCTGGACGAGATCGGCAACCTCTCGGCGTCGGGCCAAATGAAGCTGCTGCGCGTGCTGCAAACCGGTGAGTATCAGCGGCTCGGCAGCAGCACGACCCGCAAAGTCGACGTGCGCATCGTCAGCGCGACCAACGCTGATTTGCGCGCGGACATCGCGGCCGGAAAATTTCGTGAAGACCTGTATTTCCGGCTCAACGTGATCGAGCTCGACGTCCCGCCTCTGGCAGAACGCAGTGACGACGTACGGCCGTTGGCGGAACACTTCATCAAGCTGCATCAGGCAGAGCGGACCGCGGTGCTCAGCGACGAAGCCGCGATCGCGCTCGAGCAGCACGAATGGCCGGGCAACGTGCGTGAGCTCGAAAACCGCATTCAGCGGGCTCTACTGGTTTCGCAGGACGGCCGCATCACACCGAAAGACTTGGGTCTGGATGGAAACGCGACGTCGACGCGCTCGAGCTCCACGTCACTCCCGCGCTCCAACGTGGACGCCGAACGCGCGCCGAGCGCGGAGGAGCGTCAGGAAATCGAAACGGCGTTGGTGCGGGCGCAAGGCGTGGTGTCCCGCGCGGCGGGCGAGCTCGGCGTGAGCCGGCAAGCGCTCTACCGACGCATGGAGCGCTTGGGCATCGAGCTCGAGCGCCGCCCGAAGGCGCTGTGATGGAAGTGCGACGTGGAACCGATGGCCACGAGTGAGCTTTCCCCCGCTCTGCCGCCCGGCGCGAGCGAGGGCGAAGCGCCACGCGTCGATTGGGCGTCGATTCGACCGCGCATGAGCCAAACTGCGCGGTCAATCACGCTGGCGCTGCCGTTCGGGGAAACTCCGCTCGACAGCGACGCGGGGCGCGAGTTTCTGCAGACGCGTTTGGCCTTGTTTTCCAAGGTGGTCTTCGCGCTGGGGGCGTTCGGTTTCGTCGCCTATCAGCTGGTGCTGACGGGTTTGCCGAACTACGACTTTTGGCAGCTGTTTTGGCGTAGTGGCACGCTCTTTCATCTTTCGGCCACCGTGCTGCCGGTGCTGGTGTGGCTGGCCACGCGGCGCCGCTCGCTCTCGTTGCGCGCGTTGTTCGCGCTCGACGCAGGCGGGATTTTGTTCGTGCTGGCCGCCTACGGCGCCATGGCGGTGGTCGGGGCGCAGGCCAACCCGCAGCGCATCGACTTGGTGATGATGTTGATCACGCTGTGCATGCTGTGCCTGCGCGCTGTGGTCATTCCGAGCACCTGGCTTCACACCTTGGTGGTCGGTGTGCTGGGCTCGATCCCCGTGTTTTCGATTTCGATCCTGAACGCACCCAAGCTCGTGATTTACGGCGCGCACATTCCGGCGGTGTCGGCGGCGGGCTACATCGTGATGTGGATCGTGGTCGGCCTGGCCATTAGCGGCTTGGCTTCGCAGGTCATCTACGGCCTGCACTGTCAGGTCGCGCAGGCCGCGCGGCTCGGTCAGTACGTGCTCGAGCAGAAAATTGGCGAGGGCGGCATGGGCGCCGTGTACAAGGCCCGGCACGCCCTGCTGCGCCGGCCCACCGCCATCAAGCTGGTGCTTCCAGAGCGGGCCGGGCCACAAATCCTCGCGCGCTTCGAGCGCGAGGTGCAGCTCACTTCCAGCCTCACTCACCCGAACACGGTGAGCGTCTACGACTACGGGCACACTCCGGCCGGCGTCTTTTACTACGCCATGGAGTACCTCGACGGCATCGATCTCGAGCAACTGGTGAAGCGATTCGGCCCGCAACCGCCCAACCGCGTCGTTCATATTTTGTCTCAGGTGGCGGGCTCGCTCGGTGAGGCGCACGGCGTTGGCTTGGTGCACCGCGACGTGAAGCCGGCCAACGTCATCTTGTGCGACCGGCGCGGCCAGCCCGATACGGCGAAGGTCGTCGATTTCGGGTTGGTGAAGGACTTGACCGCCTTCGGCCGGCCAAAGCTGACGCTGAGCGCCACGAATACCATCGTGGGCACTCCGCTCTATCTCGCGCCGGAGGCGATCGTCGCTCCCGAAACGGTCGACGCGCGTGCGGACATCTACGCGCTCGGCGCGGTTGGCTACTACCTGCTTACGGGTCGCCCCGTGTTTTCGGGATCCTCACTGCTCGAGGTCGCTGCCCAACACTTGCATCAGTCACCGGTTCCCCCTTCACAGATCAGTGAACAACCGATACCGCCGGAGCTCGAGGCGCTGCTGCTTTCCTGCTTGTCGAAAGATGCGGAGCAGCGGCCGCAGAGCGCGGAGGAAGTCGCCGCGCAGCTCGCCGAGCTGCCAATCCCGCCCTGGCGCGCCGCTCACGCCAATGCGTGGTGGTCGATACACGGCGAGCACGTTCGCGCTCGGAATCCGGGCAGTACCAGCGACGCCCCGCCTGCGACACACACCGTCGTGGTCGACCTTGCCGGCCGCGAGCGCGAAGCGTGATTCTTCGCCAGCCAGTGCAGAGATCGGTTCATTTTTCTTCGTTGTGACTGCGGAATTCCTTTCCGGTCTGAGTCGTTAACGGTGAGCGAACGCGCGCGCGAGGAGGAACGCCTTCGACACTGAGCTGTGCTAGGTGCAGCGCATGAGCTTCGCTGGGCGATTCCGGGTCGGCTGCGTCTCCAGTTCGTTCGTGCTGTTCGCGCTCGCGTGCAGTTCCGAGTCGCCTCCTGGTCCGGCCGGGACTGGCGGCACGGTCAGCACGACCGGCGGCACACCAGCGACGGGCGGCAGCAGCACCGGCGGTACTACGGGCGGCACGGTGTCTACCGGCGGAAGCGTGAGCATGCCCACCGGAGGCTCCGGCGGCTCTGCTCCGGGCACTGGTGGCAGCACGGGCGGCAATAGCACCGGTGGCATCAGCACGTCGGGCGGCGCGGGTGGCACATCGAGCACTGGCGGCACGAACGCTGGTGGCAACGCTGGCGCTGGTGGCACTCAGGGCGGCGCCGCTTCCACGGGCGGTGCGGGTGGCAAAGGCGCGACCGGCGGTGCGGGTGGCAAAGGCGCGACCGGCGGAACCGCGGGTGCTGCGATGACCGGAGGCGCCGCGGGCGCTGGCGGAGCCAGCGGAGGCAGCGGAGGCGCGTCGGGCTTCACTTTGACTTCGCCGGCTTGGACCACGCAGCCGGGCTGTGCGCCGGACAACAAAGCGCCGTGCGGCATCTTCCCGAAAGCCAACACAGGCCTGAACGGCGGCAAGAGTGAGTCGCCCGAGCTCAACTGGAGCGGCGCGCCATCGACCACGCAGAGCTACGCGATCATCCTTCAGGATCTGACCAACGTTCAGCAGGGCAATCCGTTCATTCACTGGGTGATGTGGAACATCCCGGCTGACGTAAACAAGCTGCCAGCTGGTCTCGAGAAAACGGCCATGCCGACCTTCCCGCCCGGGTCGAGTCAGCGTTCGTATTCGGGTAACGGCTACGTCGGATCCGGAAAGTGCGGAAACGTTTACGAGTTTTTGCTGTTTGCCTTGCCCATGGCCAGCATTTCACCCGGCGGCACCAATCAAACTCAGGCGGCCACCGCGATCAAAGCGACCAATGCGCCCACGGCTTCGCTTCGAGCTCGCAGCGGCGCGCCGGAATGCACCGAATAGCGCCTTTTGTGAGGGTGGCGGTTTTCGCCGATCGCGGTTGCGGCATTCGCATTCGAGCGGGCGAACGGGCGCGGCCGCGTTCGCGTGCCTAGAGTAGGGCCGAAATGGATAGCCCGCCTCTGAGCCGCTTGCTCGCCTTTGCCCGCGAGCTGCAGCGCGCGGCCACCTTCGAAGAGCTGTTGGTCACCACTCAAACCGAGCTCAAGGCTGCCATCGGTTACGAGCATGCCTGGTTGTTCGTGGCCGATAGCGAAGACGCCCAGGAAATTCGGCTGATCGACGTGGCGGGCAGCAAGCGCGAACAAGCCTGGGAGGTGGCGCCAGTGCTCAAGATCGGCGACGACGCCATGCTGAAGGAGGTCTTGTCCAGCGACCACCCAGTGGTCGTGGCGGATGCGCGCATCGACCCCAGAACCGACAAGGAAATCGTCGCCCAGCTCGGCAACCGCACCATCATCAACGTCCCGCTGCGCCTGCTCGACAAGCCGTTCGGCGCGTTCGGTACCGGCACGTTCGGCGACGCCGAGGGCTGTCGGCCGCCCACGCCCGAACAGCTGGATTACTTGATCGGGATGGCGGGGCAGCTCGCCGTCGCGGCTGGCCGAATCCGTTTTCTCGCGGAGCGAAAGCGGGCGGACGAAGCACTGCGGCTAACCGAGGCACAGCTTCGGCACGCACAGAAGATGGAAGCCATCGGTCGCCTGGCGGGCAGTGTCGCTCACGATTTCAACAACTTGCTCTCGGTCATTCTCAGTTACAGCACCATGTTGCTCGCCGACTTGAAGCCGGTCGATCCGATCCGAGCCGACGTTCAGGCCATCAAAACGGCAGGCGAACGAGCGGCGGATCTCACTCGCCAGCTGCTCGCCTTCAGCCGCCAACAAGTGCTGAAGCTCGAGGTGCTCAACCTGAACGAGCTCGTTCAGGGGTCGGAGAGGATGTTACGCCGGCTCCTGCGTGAAGATATCGAGCTGGTCACCCGCTACGACCGGGACCTGTGCCGGGTCCGCGTCGACTCCGGGCAGATCGACCAGGTCGTGATGAACCTCGCGCTCAACGCACGTGACGCCATGCCTGAAGGCGGAAAGCTCACGATCGAGACCAAGAACGTGACGCTCGACGAAGGCTACACTTCCGAGCATTTCGCGGTCATTCCCGGGCCGTACGCCATGCTCGCGATCAGCGACACCGGCGCCGGGATGGATAAGGAAACCCAGACCCGGATCTTCGAGCCGTTCTTTACGACCAAGGGTCACCATGGCACCGGGCTCGGGCTCGCCACGGTGTTTGGCATCGTTCGCCAGTGCGAGGGGAACATCTGGGTCTACAGCGAGCCCGGACGAGGCACGACTTTCCGCGTATATTTCCCGAGGGCGAGCGAGGCACCGTCCCAGCCGCCTGCAGTCGTCGAACCGGTCACGCTCCAAGGCAAGGAAACGATCCTATTGGTGGAGGACCAGGACGACGTGCGCGCGGTCGCCCTGCACATTCTCAGGCGCTACGGCTACCACGTGCTCGACGCCCGCAACGCGGGCGAGGCGCTCTTGGTCTGCGAGCGCCACCCGCGCAGCATTCACTTACTACTCACCGACGTGGTGATGCCGCACGTGAGCGGCCGTGAGCTCGCGGAGCGCCTGCTCTTGATCCGCCCGGACATGAGAGTTCTGTACATGTCGGGTTATACCGAGAACGCCATCGTGCACCACGGGATCCTCGACTCCGGCATCGAGTACCTGCAAAAACCCATCGTTCCCGAGATGCTGGCGCGTCGCATTCGCGAGGTGCTGGACTCGCCGCGCAGGCCTCGCTCGAACTCGCCTGCCGAGCGCTAGCGCCAGCGCTTTTCCCGCACAAGGTCGCCGCTTTGGGCCTAGGATCCCGAGCATGTACTACCAGACCTTGTGCCAAATGAAGAAGATGCTCGGGCAAGCCGACAAGTGGCTGGACGCGGCTCTGGCGTTCGCTCAGAGCAAGTCGTTCGACCCCAACTTGTTTCTCGGCTTCCGACTGGCGCCCGATCAATTCGCGTTCGCGCGCCAGGTTCAAACCGCCTGCGACACGGCCAAGCTCGCCGCAGCGCGCTTGAGCGGTAAGGACGCGCCGTCGCATCCGGATACCGAGCAAACCCTGGATGAGCTGCGCGCGCGTCTGCGAGCGGTCATCGCCTACCTCGACGGGTTCGGGGAGAAAGACTTCGAGGGGGCGGCTTCGCGCACCATCTCTCAGCCGCGCTGGGAGGGCAAAACCATGACCGGCGCGGACTACTTTCTCGAGCACGCGATCCCGAACTTCTTCTTCCACCTGAGCCACGCGTACGCGATCTTGCGGCACAACGGGGTGGGCCTGGGTAAGCGCGACTATCTCGGCCAGCTCAGTCTGCGGGCGCCGCAGTAACGCGGCAGCGGTTCGCCGCCATCGGCCTCTCGTATCTGCAGATGACCTCGCGCTGTTTCTGAGAAGTGCTGTCGAAGGCGGAAAATTCGAGGGTTCGGTCCAAAAACGAGCGCGGGCGCAACGTTAAGAGACCTCTCTTGGTGCGCTGAGGCGTCAGCTCGGCAAGTGGACGCGCCATCGGGACCGCCTGCGCGCGCAGCGCAGCGCGGAGCCTTGGGTTGTTCTCTGCCCAGGCTTTGCCCGGAACACTGCGAGGTAAGTGTGATGTACTCCCTTCGGAGCGGAATGATTGCCGCGGCCGTTCTGGCTGCAGGCTGTTCAGCAACCATCGAGGACAGCGGCCCCGGCGGTACTAGCACCGGGCCCGGCGCGGGCACCGGTACGGGCCCAGGTGCGGGCACCGCTACCGGATCCGCGGTGGGTACCGGTACCGGACCAGGCACTGGTACGGGCCCAGGCGTTGGGACTGCTACCGGCGTCAATAGTGGGACCGGCACGGCATCGGGTACCGGCACTGGCACTGGCGGCACTCCAGCCAGCACCGGTTCGGGCGGCTCGACTTCAGCTGGAACGACCGGCACTGGCGGCACGCCTGCAGCGAGCTGCACTCCAGGAATCCCCGCAACGTCGCAGATTGCGCGTCTCAGTAACGCGCAATACGACCGCGTGGTTTTCGACTTGTTAGGCGTTCAGACCTTGAAGGCGCAGAACAACGTGCCGCCTTCCACGGTGCTGGCCACCGACCAGGCGGGCGGCATGACCGATCTGGCCTGGAGCACGTACAAGTCGGTCGCCGACATGATCTCCACGCAGGTCATGGCCGACGCCAACCTCAAGAAAAACTTCATGAAATGTACGCCGAGCGGCGACGGCAAGGCGTGTTTGCACGACACCATCGTGCAGTTCGGCCGGCGCGCGTTTCGGCGGCCGCTCACCACCGACGAGGTCGCGCGCTTCGACACCATCGTGACCAACGGCGCCAGCATCACTCCGACGGGTAGTGTGGACGAGATCGCCGGCACGTTGCTGTACATGTTCCTGATATCACCGTCGTTCCTGCAACGCGCCGAGATCACGGAAACGTCCGATGGTCAGGGCCATTTCACGCTTTCGCCCTTCGAACTCGCGGCGCGCCTCGCGTTCATGCTGTGGGGCTCGATACCGGACGACGCCTTGAATCAAGCGGCCGACCAGGGGCAACTCTCGACGCCCGCGCAGATTCTGGCGCAGGCCCAGCGCATGCTGATGAGTGACAAGGCGCGCGCGAAAGTGGTCGGCTTTCATCGCTACTACACGCTGATGGGTACGAACACTCGCTGGGATACGCCAAACCATGACACCGCGCTGTTTCCCGCCTTCAGCCAGGCGTTGGTTCCCACGCTGATCTCCGAAACGGAGAAGTTTTTCGACAGCGTGGTATTCGCCAAGAAGGGCACGTTCCAGGACTTGCTGCTGAGCCCGGTCGCGTACGTGAACGCCGCCACCGCGCCGCTTTATGGCCTTTCGGCCTCTCAGTTCGGCACCGAACTCAAGGAGACCATGCTGGACGCCAGCCAGCGCCCCGGCTTCCTCACTCGGCTCGGCTTTCTGAACGCCTACTCTTTCTACAACCGAAGTTCGCCGATTTTGCGTGGCGCTTTCATCACCAAGCAGGTGCTCGGCACGCCGATTGGCGCGCCGCCCCCTGGCGCCGAGGCCACCGAGTTTCCCGCAACTTCTGCCACTTTGGACACCAATCGCAAGCAGGTGGATCAGCAAACCTCCGGCGGAGTGTGCATGACGTGCCATCACGGCTTCATCAATCCACCGGGCTTCGCGCTCGAAAACTTCAACGCGGTAGGTAGCTGGCAAACGCAAGAAGCCGTAACCAAGGCGCCGATCGACAGCGTGACCGATGTGGCCATGGATGGCACCACGGTGCACGTCACCGGCCCCGCGGATCTAATGGCAAAAATCGCCGCCTCGCCGATGGCGCAGCGCCGCTACGCCGAGCGCTGGGTCTCGTTCGCCTACGAGCGCGAAGGCAATCCGCTCGACTGCGGCACGGTGAACGACCTCAGCACCAAGATCACCGCCGGCGGGTACACCGTCATCAACCTCATCACCGATCTCACGCAAGCGCAGTCGGTGCGAATTCGAGCTGTAGAGGCCCCATGAAGCGCAGAGTATTTCTCAAGGGTGTGGGTGGCGTCGCGCTGGCAGCGCCCTTCTTGCACTCGGTTCACGAGCAAGAGGCCAAGGCGCAATCGACGCCGGCCACGCCGCCCAAGCGCCTGGTCATCTTTTTCACCCACAACGGCTGTTTGACCAATCGCTGGTTCCCCAAGGTCGAAAACGGGGCGCTCACGGCCGATGCGCTAGCGGGTACCACGCTCGAAGGGCTCACGCCGTACGTCAACAAATTGCTGGTTCCGCGCGGCTTCCGCTCGATGAACGGGTACGCGGTCGGTCAGTCGATCGATCCGCACGACCAGGCCATGGGCTCGAAGCTCACTTGCGCCACCATCGACGCGGCGAACAAGCGCTACGCGACGGCGATGTCGCTCGACCACGTGATCGCCAAGCAGATCAACCCGGGTGGCAAGAGTCCGCTGGTGCTCTCGGTGGGCGCCGCCAGCACCAGCATCAAGGAGATCCTCTCGTTTTCGGCCGCGGGCACCGCCTTTCCGGCCATCGTGAATCCGACCACGGTTTACAACCAACTCACGGGTGTCTTCGGCACCGGTACGACCACTGGCGGTACGACCGGCGGCGGCATGACCGAGGCCGACTATCGGGTGCGCCGCGGTCAGAGCGCGATCGACCTGGTGAAAGGCGACCTCAATCGTTACAAGGCGCTCAAAATGAGCGCGGCCGATCAGTCGCGCATTCAAGACTGGCTCGATCTGCTGCGCACGACCGAGACCGGCATCATGACCATGGGCGCATCGGCCCAGTGTACCAAGGCTGCGGCCGAGGCGGCGCCGTTCAACGTGACGCAAGCCGCGGTCACCGCCGGTAGCCCTACCGGCACCATCGCTGGCGGAGTGTTTGGCGGCAACAACAGCGGCGCAGGCGCGACCAACTTGGCGACGTCATTCACTCTGGGGGGTGATCTGATGCTCAACTTGATTGCCCTGAACATGATTTGCGACGTCAATCGCGTGATCATGATGCTGTACCCCGGCTACGTGACGTTCAATTGGGACGGCATCAACCACACCCACGACCATCACGGCCTTTCGCATAGAACCGGTGATTTGTCGGTCGGCGGCGCGTGCGGCGTGGTCGGCGTGCTCGACATGATCGCCCAGATCGACAAGTGGTACGCCGGTAAGTTCGCCAAGCTCGTGGGCTTGCTCGATAGCATCGGCGAGGGCGGCGGGAAGTTGCTCGACAACACGGCGACCATGTGGCTGCAGGAGTTGTCAGACGGCGCTGCGCACAACCTCAACAATCTGCCCATCGTCATCGCCGGCAATTGCGGCGGCTACTTGAAGACCGGCCAGGCCGTGAACGTGGGCACGGGAACCATCGGCGTCGGTAACAGCGAGGGTTCTTGCAAGGACGGCGGCAACATCGGCAACACCGGCTCGGCTGGTGGCACCACCCCCATCAACAAGCTGTATGTAACGCTGATGAACGCGGTCGGCTGCAAGGCGGACGGCGGCGGCAAGGTGACCACCTTCGGCGTGTTCGACGGCACCGGAGCGACCGGCGGCATCACCAACCCGGGCGAAGTGACGAAGCTCACCGCTGCGGGTTGAAGCTCACGGCGCCGGTGGTTTGCCCGGAAACCCGAGCGCACCACTGACCTCGCGCAACCCGGCATCGGTTGCGCTATCGCTGCGTAGCGCGGCTTCGAACGGCGTTTGGCCGCTGAGCCACACGGCCGGTGCGGTCTCGGGCGCGCTCAGCAAAACGTGGAGCGCAGCGGACAACTCCAAGGGCCGCATGTCGAGCTGATACAAATCCGCGACGCCCACCTGTAGTCCCGCGCTCACCGCGTGGAAAGCGCGAATGGGCTCCATGAACGAGCGCCCACCGCGCCCTTCCGAAAGAAACGCTGCGCGCGCCGCTGGGTCGCGCAAGCGAGTTTCGCACTCGCCGGCGTCGAGCGAGTTCATGCCGCGGCACGAAAGCGGACGAACTTCGTAAATGGAGCAGCGCCCCAGCTCGACTTGCAGGAAAGGGCAGGGATGGTCCGGCGAAAAGCGTTCGCTCGCTGAGAGCGCGCGGGTTTGCTCGTCTCGTACGGCGATGTGCGCGGAGATCGAATCTAGCTCGCTCGGCGAAAGAGTTTTTCGTAAGTGATCGAAGATGGCGAGCGCTTCTGGCGGCGTGACCCCAACCGACTGATAGCAACAGTGATCGCAGCCGGCTTTGCAAGCCACCGCGCCGGCAGGTGCCCGTGCCAGCAAGCCCTCGGCGAGCCGCGAAGTCGCGGCCATCGCGTTCCGCGCCAGCGCGACCGTGCGCGCGAAATCGGGTTCGCCCTGCAGCACGTCGCAAGCGGTGTTCGCGGCTGCGGCCGCGACTTCGTTTTGCCATGGCTCCTTGAAGATCGGCCCGCTCAGCAGCAGTTGCTCGTTGCCGCCCGCGGAGTCACGATGAAACACCAGGTGGACGCGCCCCTGCGCGTCGCGGGCGGCAGGCTTCAGCCCTTTGGGCTGAGCGCTCGCGGGCATGTGCCGAGCCTTGTTTTTTGCCTGATTCTTTTTGCTCATCGAGGAATACGCGGGTGGGCTCCAAACTAAGTATAGCGGCAGTTGTCACGCGCTCGGGCGACGCGCTGAAGCCTTCGACTCGTCGCCGAGGTGTTGAACGGCGAGCTCTAAACGGCACTCGACCGGCGGCCACTGACGCGGCGGTAGGAACTCGGAGTGAATGGTGGGCCCTTTTCCTCAGGCGAGGGGGTTGAGGAGGCTGGATTATTCTCTTTGCGCCGGAGTTGATCTGGGGCGGGACATTCCTCGGTCGAAATTTGAGCCGAATGTGCAGGGCCAGGCGACCTTGGAGCTACGTTTGCGCTCAGAGGATATTCCCCAATGGCACTTCGCTCTTTCGGCTCCGTCTATCCCGTTGTCGCAGTGGTCGCCGGCGCGCTTGCGGGCTGCTCGGACAACCAGAACGACAGCCCTGGCGCCGGTACAGGCGGCGTGATGAGCGGGGGTGTTTCGAGCGTCACTGGGGGCGTGGTTTCAGGTGGCGCAGTAACCGGTGGCACCCCGTCGACGGGCGGCGCCGCAACCGGTGGAGCGAACACGAGCGGTGCCTCGACCGGCGGCTCTGGAACGGCCGGCAATGGCACCTCGGGAGGCGGCTCGGCCAGTGGCACGGGGGGAAACGCCGCTAGCGGTAGCTCGAGCGGCGGCAGCATCGGCACGACGGGCGGCAGTAGTGGCGGCTCGGCAACGGGCGGCAGCGCAAATGGCGGCACCAACACTGGAGGCAGCGCGAAAGGCGGCAGCGGCGGTACGCAGGCTGGCACCGGCGGAGCCAAGGGCGGTACCGGTGGCACCACCGGAGGCACGGCAAGCGGTGGTAGCGCTGGCGCCGCGAGTGCAGGCGGCGCGGGCAAGGGTACCGGCGGCGGCACGGGTACGGGTGGCGGCGTGGTGGGCAAGCCAATCGGCTTCGCCACGCTCAACGGCGGCACCACCGGCGGCATTGCTGGCGCGACCGTTACGGCAACGACCTTCGCCGAGCTGAAGAACTACGCCGAGAGCGCGACCGCCTATACCATCCTGGTGCAAGGCACCATTTCGAACGGCGCGAATGGCGGAAAGATCAGCGTCAAATCCAATAAATCCATCGTCGGAGTCGGCAGCACCGCTTTCCTCAACGGAGTCGGAATCGACATCAACAACGCCAACAACATCATCATTCAGAATTTGCGCGTTTCGTTGCTCGGCGTGACCACGCGCACGGACACGGCGGGGGTGTACAGCTCGACCGGTGACGGTGGTTTGCCTCAAATCTTGGTGAACGGCGGTGACGCCATCTCGATCAGCGGCACCAGCAAGAACATATGGATCGATCACTGCGAGCTATTTTCCGAAGATCCGAACGTGCAGACCAACAAGGACCTGTACGACGGCTTGATCGACACCAAAGGGCAAACCGGCTTCATCACCATTTCCTGGTGCTACCTGCACGACCACCACAAGGGCGGTCTGGTCGGCGCGTCGGACACCGATCTGTTCGACGATCGCAAGCTGACGCTACACCACAACTACTACAACAAGGTGCACCTCCGAGTGCCCATGTACCGCGGCTCGGTCGGGCACTTCTTCAACAATTACATCGTGGGCGCGACCGACGCGACCGAGATTCGCGCGGGCACGTGCGTCCGCGTCGAGAAGAACTACTACGAAGAGCTCCACTACTCGATTTACACGACCTCGGACTCCGAAGGCAGCACGGAGCGAATCGACAACGTCGAGGTGAAGCGCACTTCGCGGGCCTACCCGCCCAATTGCACCGCGAACATCCCCTACACCTACTCGGACGCGCTCACCGGCACCACGAACGACGTCAAAACCGTGGTCCCGGCCTCGGCGGGGGTCGGAAAAATCTAGTCACGAATCAGGTTCGCGCGCCGCCACTGCTACATTCTGGCGCCGCGCTGAGGTAACGTCCGAGCGATGACCAACAACCTGGTCCGCTTTGGCGTCGCCATGGAAGCTAGCCTGATCGAAGAGCTCGATCGGCTGTGCGCCGCGCGCTCCTGCAACCGCTCGGAACTGCTACGAGACCTGGCGCGGGCCGAGGTCAACCGCGAGACGATTCGCGATCGGGTGCCAGCGTTCGCAGCGGTTACGCTCGTCTACAATCACCATGTTCGCGAGCTCTCCGAGCGCCTGACCGCCCTTCAGCACGATTTGGGCGAGCAAGTTCGTTCTGCCATGCACGTTCACCTCGATCACGAGCACTGTCTCGAGACGATCGTGATGCGGGGGCGCTCCGACCAGCTCAAGGACGCCGCCACCAAGATGATGGCGACCCGCGGCGTTCTCCAAGGCAGCGTCGAATACGTGGCAGAGGGCGCGCTCGGGTTTGGCAAGTCATGGCGTCACAAACGCCCACCCGAGAAGGCGGGGACGCGGGCGCAGCACCACGAGCACGACCATGAGCCGGGCCACGAGCACGACCACGGCCACGATCACGCGCACGACCAGCCGCCCCAGGGTCGCGGCAAGGTTGCTCGCAAGCCAGCGCGAGCGAAGGCTTCGCCTCGGCGCGGTAGCTGAGCGGCAGATCGCTGAAATTGACGTTAAGTCGCTAGATAGCGGCTTTGGCCGGCCGTGGCGCGGCAGGGCGAACAACGCGTGCTACGATTCTTCCAATTCGTGTTAAGGCGCGGAGGTGACCTCGGCCGCGCGACTCCCGATCCTCGAAACAGGCTCGCAGACGTGTCGTGCGCGGACGGCTTGGTACCTCGCTGTGGCACTGCTTCTTGCCGTCGCTTGCTTAGTGCCACCGCGCCAGGCAAGCGCAGCTGAGTTTTCCGCGCCGGTGGTCGTCGAGCAGCCGCCGGCGGCGTGGCCCAACGACGAACCGGGTCCGCGCGATGTGATCGTCCCCGTGGTGCTCGTGGTCGCGCCAAGCGGCAAAGTCGAGAGCGTCGAGGTCGAGGCGAGCCTCGGCGCCGACTTCGATGACGCCGCGCGTGCGGCCGCATCGAGGTGGGCGTTTCGTCCGGCGCTGCTGGATGGCAGAACCGTGACCGCGAAGTTGCGCGCCATCGTGCGTTTCGTTGGCCAGCCTCCGAGGGAGAGTTCAGAGGTCAGACGTCGCACCGTGGTCGCGCAAAGCGCAACCGAGGCGGCCAAGGCTCAGGAGCCGGCTCGGGGCACGGCTTCGCCGAAACCGTCCGATGCGTCCTACTCGATCACCGTGACCGGAACTCGGGCTCCTCCACCTCCGCGCAGCGCCTCTGAGATCACCCAAGACCGGAGCGTGCTCGGCGCGGCTCCGCACCGTACGGCTAGCGACTTGCTTCTCACCGTACCGGGACTGGCGCTCACTCAGCACAGCGGGGAGGGCGCTGCGCATCAGATTTTCTTTCGCGGTTTCGACGCGGTCCACGGCCGGGATGTGGAGATTTGGGCAGGAGGCGCCCCGGTGAACGACGTGTCGAACGTGCACGGGCAGGGCTACGCCGATCTCAACTTTTTACCTCCAGAGGTGGTCGAGCGGGTGCGCTTCGCGCCGGGAACCTACGACCCACGTCAAGGTGACTTCTCGGTCGCGGGTAGCTTGTGGCTCGACCTTGGATACGGCGAACCGGGCGTCACCGCCAGCGCGTCGCTCGGGCAATTCGGAGGGCGGCGCTACTTCCTCGGCTACCATCCAACTGGGGCTCCGGACGCCACGTTCGCAGCGTTCGAGTTCTATTCAACCAACGGATTTGGCCCTTCGCGCGCCGCGCGCCGTACTTCGGCGGTGGGCCAGACCGAGTTTTCGCTCGGCGCCGCATCCCTTCGGGTGATGGCGTCGACGTACTCGGCGAGCTTCGAGTCCGCGGGTGTCTTGCGCCTCAGCGACATCGAGAGCGGTCGAGTCGATCGTCTGGGTTCGTACGATCAGCACCAAGGAGGAGATAGCGCGCGCTCGCAGCTGGTGTTCGACGTCAGCCAGGCCGACGAGAAGCAGAGCTGGTCGCTCGCTCCTTATGCCGTGCTGCGTTCCATGCGCCTACGCCAGGACTTTACTGGCTATCTGGTCGAGCCATTCACGGGGTCAGCGGCCGAGGTCGCGGCCGCCAGCAAGGCCACGCAGCAAGGCAACTCGGAGCAGCAGGTCAACGACGCGGCCACGTTCGGGTTTACCGCGTCCTATCGTCGCTTGCTCGAGCTGTTCGCGCCTTCGGACAGCTTCGAAGCAGGGATCCTCGCGCGTCATGACCTCATCTCGCAAGCACAGAAGAAGCTGTCGATCGAAACCGCTGAAGTCACCCTCGACGAGCTGGGCGCGAAGATTCACGCCACCAACGCCGCCGGCTACGTCGACTTGGCGCTTCATCCCTGGTCGCGTCTGACGCTGCGTGGTGGCCTTCGAATCGATGGCTTGGCCTACGTCACTCAAGAAGACGGCGCAAAGGGGCAGGGGCAGCGTCGCGCGGCGCAAGGCGCGCACCTCGGTAAGAAGACCACCGTCGACTTTCGCATCGTTCCCGCGCTGCATGCGCTGGCGAGCTACGGCGACGGCTTTCGCTCGCCACAAGCGCGCAGCTTGCAAGAAGGCGAGAACGCGCCGTTTACGACGGTTCAGAGCTTCGAGCTCGGTCTTCGTCACCAGAGCCGCGAGCTACGCGCGACTTTGTCGGTTTTTCGCACGTTTCTATCCGATGATTTGGCTTTCGATCAGGTCACCGCGCGCAACGAACGCACGCCGCCCACGCGTCGAACTGGGGCAAGCCTCGAAATGGCTGCGAAACCGACGGCGTGGTTCAACGCTGCCGCGAGCGTTACCTACACTCGAGCTGAGTTCACGAATACCGAAGGCGGCTACGCTGCGGGGGATTTGTTACCTTACGCACCGGAGCTCGTAATTCGCGCGGACCTGGCGTTCACGCCGACGCTCGGGCACGTGCTCGATCGTCCGATCACTGCGCACATCGGCCTCGGTCAAACCGGTATCGCGCGCCGTCCGCTGCCGTACGGGGAGATGGGGCACAACACGAGCTTGCTCGATCTGCTGGCGAAGGTTCGAGTCCGCGAGCTGGAGCTCGGTGTTGCCGCCTACAACGTGTTGGACCTGGAATGGTACGATGGCGAGTACATCTTCGCCTCCAACTTTCAGCGGGGGGCGACGCCGTCTCTGCTTCCGGAACGACACGTCACCGTCGGCCCGCCCCGAACGGTGTTTGCTACGATCTCACTCTTTCTATGAGGTAGTCATGCCGCAATACGAGAGACAGGACTGTTCGACTCGAATCGCGCTCTTCTTCAGCGCGCTCGCTTGTATCGCGGGTTGCAGCGAGGCGGCGACCACGGGTAAGCGCGTCACCCTTCGAACCGCGATGGCGAAGAGCGCGGAGGTCGGAACTTTCACCACAGGCTTTGGTTGGGACGTGACTTTGACGCAAGCCGCGATCGCGACGAACGGGTTCTATTACTTCGATGGCCCGCCCCCCACTGCGTCGTTCAAGGCCAAAAAGCGCGGTTTCCGGCAACGCGTCGCTGACTGGATGCTCGGTTCGGCTTGGGCCCACCCGGGGCACTATCAAGCGGGCGACGCGCTCGGACAGACGCTTCTGCCCGAGGCTGTCGCGCTCGACCTCTTTTCCGATCCGCTCACGCCCTTGCCGGATGGTGTCGGCGTTACGGGAACCTATCGCTCCGCGCAATTCGTGATTCCCTCGGAGCCGCCGGCGGATGCAGTTTTGGCCGGGCACATCGCGATCGCGCAGGGTACAGCCGTCGAGCACGGGAGCTCCGAGGGCGCGCCTACCTACCATTTTCGGATGGTCGCGGACTACGCGGACATCGAGATGAACGTCAACGGCGGGGCGGTGGACGGTTGCGTACTCGATGAAACAGCGGTCGTCGCCGATGGCAAAATCAGCGTCGAGATCAAGCCTGCCATCTGGCTAAACCTGGTCGACTTCTCGAAGCTCGATCCCGGAAACGAAGACGACCCCACCGAAGCGCGCGACGCCGGCTTCTCGCAAGGAGTGACTCAGTTGAGCGCCTATCATTTCGCATATTCGGAAGTTCCGAACGCCAAGTAGTCGGGAGAAAGCAATGCCTGCAAAATTGATTTTCGAGTCGTCGCTGATCTTTCTGCTCGGCACTGCTGCGTGCAGTGACCCAGCGAGTTCGGGACAGGGGACGGAGCGGTTTACGACCTGGGGCGAGGACTTCATCGAGAACGGCATTCCCGCCGGGGATGGCACGAGCGGTTTCGTCGACGGATGGAGCCTGAAATACGAGAAGTTCCTGGTGAACTTCAGCAACATCAAAGTCGCTGACGCGGCGGGGCACGTGGTGGCTTCGCTCGACCGCCCGCGTTTCGTCGACAACGTGAGGCCCGGCGTCAAGGAGCTGAGCACGTTCCCTGGCTTGAGCGCAAAGGCCTACCAGCAGGTGAGCTACGAAATAGTACCGGCCACGGTCGACTCCCAGCTCGTCGGTGACACCGACTCAGATGATCTGGCGATGATGGTGGCTCGAGGGTTGTCGCTGTACGCCGCAGGCGAGGCCACCAAACCGGATCCCGACGACGCCACCAAGACGATGCGTAAGACCTTCCGCTGGGGCTTCCAGACACGAACGAGTTATCGAAACTGCCATTCAGCTGAGGAAAATGGTGTCTCGATCGAAGGCGTCGTGGTGACGAACAATCAAACCGACGTGAGTGAGCTCACCACCCACGGGGACCACTTCTACTACGACAGCCTTCAGTCCGGCGACAACGCCAAGCCCACCAGCATCCGCTTCGCAGAAAAGGCTGCTGCGGACGACGCTGGCGACGCAGACGGCGAAATCACGCTCGCTGAGCTCTGCCGAGCGCGCATCGACCCGAGCCTCTACAATTTGTCCGGTTTGCCTGGCGCGACCATTGGCGACTTCGTGATTTCGCTCGCCCGCACGGTCGGGCACTTCCGCGGCGAGGGGGAGTGTACGGTCAGGCGCGTCGACGCCGTGCCCAGCGGCGTGGTGAACCCCTGCGACGAGTACGAGTAGCCCCAGCGTTGATTGGAGGTCGGGCCGGGCTGGGTAGAGAAGCCAGTAGCGGGGGAGCGGGGTCGGGTGTCGGGAGCGGGATGGGGATGGGGATGGGGAGACACAAATTCGCAACGGAGGTCGATTTCCCCAGAAAACACGGGCTCTTAATAACTGGTTGCGAGCGCAACCAGTTGCGCTAGGTTGCACGACACGGCGCATGGAATCACCCGAGCAATACCCCGGAGGCGAGCGCGACCGAGACGTCGAACGCCTGCGCGGATTGGTTCAACATTTCGTCCGCAGCTTCGGCCTACTGGTCACCAAGCAGACACCCTGCGGTCAGCCGGTATCGCCATCCTACGCGCACGCGCTGATGGTGTTGCTGAAACCCCCTGGTGGTGCCGGGCGCATTTCACAGGCCGAGCTCGGGTCGGCGCTCGGTATCGACAAGAGCAACGTTGCTCGCCTGTGCAGTCGCATGGTCGCCGCGCAGCACGCGACCCAAGACGTGGCTCCGGCAGACGGTCGCAGCCGGCTCGTCGCGTTGACTCCCAAGGGTGCGAAGCTGGCGCAGCGCATCGATCGAGCCAGCCGGGACCGTTTCGCGCGAATCGTGGCGAGCCTTTCGCACCCGAAGCGGGCCGCGATATTCGACTCGCTGTCCGCGCTGAACGCGGCAGTCGAAACTCTGCGCGAAGGGGAGGCTCAGTCGTGAACGTTCCGCGCCTGACCCCGTTCGTCGTTCTCGCGCTGGCGCCTCTTTCCTGCAAAGCGGCAGAGAACGACCGCCCAGGGCCGAGCCCATCTGCGGAGCCGGTGATCGCGTCGGCGTCGAACCTTCCGCCGAGCCCCGCATCAGTGCTCGATTCCATGGACAAGCGCACTCCGGTGCCGCTATTGCCGATGATGGCTCAGCACCAGAAGCAGAATATGCGCGACCACTTGAGCGTGGTGCAAGAGATCGCGAGTGCGATCGCTGTTCGCGATTTCGACGCGGTTCGCGGCGCGGCCGCACGCATCGGGTTCAGTGAGCAGATGGGTCAGATGTGTGAGCACATGGGCGCTGGAGCGCCCGGCTCCACCGCCCTCGCACTCGAGTTTCATCACGCCGCCGATCGCATCGCCGACGCCGCGAAGCTCAAGAATTCCGAAGCCGTGCTGGAGGCGCTCGACACCACCCTTCGCCGCTGTACGAGCTGCCACCGGACCTACAAGCAACAGCTCGTGGACGAACCGACCTGGGTCGCCCTCACGAAAAGCGCCGCGCCTCACGGGGCAGGGCCTGATTGACGCGACCCTGGGGCTCGACAGCGCCCCGAAAACGACGAACTCTAACAGCAGCCGCGCATGTCCTCCGAATCTTCCCTGGTCTTGTTTTTGTGCAGTGGCAACTATTACCGAAGCCGCTTCGCCGAGCTTCTATTCAACCACCTGGTCGAGGGCACCGCGCTTCGTTACCGCGCAGATTCCGCGGGGCTCTGGCCAAATTGTCGCGCGTACAACGTGGGGCCGATTTCGGCGGACACGGTGGCGGCGCTCCGCACGCGCGGGGTTCCGCTGCCCCAGTCACACCGCATTCCGCGCGACGTGACCGAGGCCGACATCAGTAGCGCCGCAGTGACAATTGCGCTGAAGGAGGCGGAGCATCGGCCGGTGGTGGCTCAGCGCTTCCCGCGCTTGCTCGAACGAGTGGAATTTTGGCACGTGCACGACGTGGAGGATGCGCCGCCGAGCGAAGCTATTCCACTGATCGAGAACAACGTTCGGGCGCTCATCGCACGGCTCACAGGCCACCGCGCGGGCTGAGGTTTCCGCTGGTCTGGGCGGCCCAAGGGCGCGGTCGGCGCGCTAGGCCTTTTGTTTCGCGAAGTTCTTCAGGATCTTGAGGCCCAGCGGGCCGCTCTTTTCAGCGTGAAATTGGGTCGCATGCACGTTGTCGCGCGAGACCATCGCGGCGAACGGCACGCCATACGTCGCTTCGCCCAACACGAGCTCCGGGCTGGGAGCGGCGTAGTACGAATTCACGAAGTAAAAGTGGTTCTCCGGCTCCAATCCGGCGAGGAGCGGGTGTTCGCGCGTGCGCTTCACCGAATTCCAACCGATTTGCGGAACACGCAGGTCGTCGTTGAAACGCCGCACTCGCCCTGGAAACCAGCCCAGGCACGTCGCGTCGTCCTCCTCACTGTGCTCGAACAAGATCTGTAGCCCGACGCAGATGCCGAGAAACGGCGTGCCGGCGCGCATGCGCTTCAGCAGCGGCTCGACCAGCCCGAGCTCCGCCAGGGAAGTCATCGTTGCACCTGCCGAGCCCACACCCGGAAGGATGATGGCAGAAGCGTTCTCGAGTTCGGCGGCCGAAGAAATCAATTCTGCCGGCTCACCGATGTGAGTGAGCGCGGCGAGAACGCTGGGGCCGTTTCCGGCGTCATAGTCGATCACGGAGATCATGCGGATTCGTTGTATTGCTGGGGTTGAAATCAGGCTGAAGTCGCGCCGGTTACCGAGGCGGCCGATTGTAGCGGACAACTGCAGACCGCGCACGAGCGGGGACCCGGGGAAACAATTCGAAAGGTACCCAGCTCGTAATTCCCGCTCGAGCACGCCGCCGCTTGCGTGCGGGGGCCATTAAGGCCATTTACTGCCGTCCAGATGCTGACGAAGCGCCTCATCCCCTGCCTCGACATCGTGAACGGAACGGTGACGAAGGCGACCAAGTTCCAGAACAATCTGCCGATCGCGCCCGCCGTCGAGGTTATCGAACGGTTGTACGAGCAGGGCGTGGACGAGGTGATCTTCTTCGACATTCTGGCCAGCGCCGAGCGCCGCAAGATCGACCTGCCCACGGTCAGGGAGGTCGCCAAGCGCGTGTTCGTCCCTTTCACGGTCGGTGGCGGGCTCAGGACCCTGGCCGACATGCGCGAGACGCTGAAGGCGGGCGCCGAAAAGATCAGCATCGATTCGATGGCCGTGCGAAACCCCGATTTGATTCGCGAAGGGGCACAGGCATTCGGTCGACAGTGCGTGGTCGTCAGCATGCAGGTGCGACGGGTCGACCCGACCCCCAGTATTCCGAGCGGGTTCGAGATCGCGATCGATGGCGCTCGGGTGTTCACCGGGATGGATGCCATTCAGTGGGCACGGCGCGCAACGGAGCTCGGTGCGGGAGAGCTCTGCGTCAACAGCATCGACCGCGACGGCACGCACTCGGGCTACGACATCGAGCTCCTGAAGCAGATCTGCGACGCGGTCAACGTACCGGTTATCGCCTCCGGGGGCGCCGGCACGATTGAGCACGTCATCGAAGCGTTTCGCGACACCGACTGTTCGGCGGCGATCGTGAGCTCGATGCTCTATTCCCCACGCTTGCCGCGCAACTTCTCGGTGGACGAGATCAAGGCCGGCTTGCGCTCCGCGAACATCCCTGTTCGGCCGACGTCTCACGCATAGACCGGAAGTCATTGCTCCGCGTAAGGGGCAAATGGCCACGAGCGAATCCGACTGGGTCATGCTCGGCCTCATCGCGTTGGAGCGAGCCGCACGCTTGCCCCAAGTCTCACTTCCGGAGGTCACCAAAGGAAGCCCGCTCGCGTAGCGGAGCCGTGGGTTTTGCGCGCGGTCGTGCGTTACGAATCTGCCCGATACCGCTCTTTTGCCTCGCCTGTCCAGACCAGCAGAGACTGCGGACTGCGTTCGCCTCTCGCGCGCGTCTGCCCGCCACATGCGGCACAATAGTTGCTCCGCTTCGTCGGTCATCATGGCTGCTCGAATCAAGCGCCAAGCCGTGTGCGTCGCGCTGCCGTCGCTGCTTCTGCCTGCGTCGCCGTCGTGGGCCTGTCCGAACTGCGCCACGGCGCTGGCAGCACGCACCGCCGTGCTTGCCGACGATTTCTGGCTGCATCTCGGGATGACCCTGAAGCCGCTATTGGTGCTCGCCGCAATCTGCAGGCGCTTGTACCGCATTGGACTCGTTACGCCCCCCTCCATCGCGGCACCAGCGACTGTCGCAGGGAGAGAAGGATGAAACCGGAACTCCACTACGGCGCGCTGATAGCGCCTGGCGCGCTACTCGGAATAGGGCTCGGTGGCTTCGCCGACGGCATCGTGCTGCATCAGATTCTGCAGTGGCACAATATGTTGTCCAGCGTCGTCGCCCCGACGAATCTGGTCACGATGAAGTACAACATGGTGTGGGACGGTCTGTTTCACGCCTTCACGTGGATCATGACCTCGGTCGGGCTTGGCTTGCTGTGGCGAGCGGGGCAGCGGGCGGATGTGCCCTGGTCCACCTCCACTTTCGTGGGCTCACTCGCCCTGGGGTGGGGCCTCTTCAATGTGGTCGAAGGCGTCATCGACCATCAGCTCCTGGGTATTCACCACGTCCATCCCGGCGCCCATCAATTGCTGTGGGACATCGGCTTCCTCGGTTTCGGATTCGTCCTGATCGTGACCGGCGGATTGCTAATCCGAGCCGGCAGAGGCGACCAAACAGCGCGGGGAGGCAGGGACTTGAGCCGAAGCTGAGGACCACGCCGACACCGCGTTAGCCGCAGGACTTGCTGACGGTGCGCGCCGGCAGATCTACGCCGGTAGTCGCCGCCTCAGTGCTCGCCCTCATAGAAGAATTGCTCTCGCGAAATCTTGTCCCCCTGGACGGTGTACACGGCCACCTCCTCGAGGGTTTCGGCCTTGCCTGTCGCCTTGCGAATCACTTCGAATTTGAACGTGGCGGCGAACTGATTGGGGCCGTTGAAGTACGGGCCGCGCACGATTTGGCCGTTGATGATGTTGGCGGCCGCCCAGCGTTCGGATTTCTGAATCACCGCCTGCTGGCCTGACGTCTCCTGACCATCGGCTTCGACGGACACGATGTCGGGCGTGTACATCGTCCGCATTACGTCGAAGTTCTTGCCTGCATTGCACCACTCGACGAGCTGGTTGGCGATTTGCTGGATACTCATGAGAGTTGCTCCTGAATTCGGAGTTTCGAGCCGGTGCTCAAATTCGTCAACCCTCGGTCGGAGCAACGTGAAATGTTACAATGTCGTTTCGTGCGTTCTTTGCGTTGCAGGGGTGAGCTCACTCTCGAGTGCGACATGGAAGCTCGCGGCCCCACGAGCGCATTCTTCTTTCGCGGCACACCTCGAAGCCGCAGCGAAGGCCGCGGAGCGGCGTCTCTCAAACGCCAACGGGACTCGCGCCGAAGGCCAAGGCCCTCCGAGTTCACGACCGAAGGGAGTGAAGAGGTTCAACGCGCGTCACAAAGCCGAGGGGACTCGCGCCGAGTGCCAAGGCCCTCGGAGTTCACGACCGAAGGGAGTGAAGAGGTTCAACGCGCGTCACAAAGCCGAGGGGACTCGCGCCGGGAGCTGAGGCCGCAGGCCTCAGCGAAGGCCTAAGTGCCACCGAGTGCACGCGAGCCCAAAGGGCTCGCGGTGCACGAGGAGGGACTTGAACCCCCACACCTTGCGGTGCCGGAACCTAAATCCGGTGCGTCTGCCAATTCCGCCACTCGTGCTTGGGCGGGCGCAGCATAGCACTTCGGCGAAAAATGCCAGCCCGCTGCGCGGTCGCAAGCGCTCGGGCGTGGGGCTCGTCGGGGACTAGCGGACGCCGGCCGCGGCTGCGGGCGCGAGGGCCCACGCGGCCAGCGCTGCGTCACCCGCGGCCGTGGTTCGGTAGTCGAGTCGCACCGCCGCCGATGGCGTTGGGATAGATGCTGCGGACCTGTAGGTCGGCCGCTCCACCGTTCTCCCGCCCAGCGAGCCGCGCCCTCTGGTTACGCTGCAGATCTTCCAGCAAGCGCCGATTGACGCTCAGCAGGTCTGCGAGGATCGCGAGCAGAAATGTTTGCGCGCCGAGTAGGAGCAGCACGGCGGACAGAATCAGGGACTGAATGTGCCCCGAGCCGTCGCCTGAAAAGTAGAAGACGAGGAAACGGGCGCCGAGCGCAGCGCCCAGCAGAAACGGGATGAGGCCAACGGCGAGGAACGAGCGCAGCGGTTGGTAGACGATGAAGATGCGGAACATCGTCAAAATGGAGCGTTTGACGTAGTTCGGGATGCTGCGGACGAGACGCGACGGGCGAAGCTCACCGTTCACGCGGATGGGCACCGAGACCACGCTCATGCCCTTTTGACCCGCTTGGATGATGGTTTCCAGGGTGTAGGTGTAGCTGTTGAAGACGTTGAGGGAGAGCGCGACTTCCCGCGAAATGGCGCGAAACCCGCTGGGCGCGTCGGCAACGGTGGTCTGACTGACACGGCGGACGGCCCAACTGCCGAAACGCTGGAGCAGCTTCTTGACCGGTGAGAAGTGAGCGATCTCGGCAATCGGGCGCGCGCCAATCACGAGGTCGGCGCGGCCGTCCAGAATGGGCTGCACGAGCTTCGGGATGTCGGCTGCGCAGTATTGGTTATCGGCGTCGGTGTTGACGATGATGTCCGCGCCCCGTTCGAGGCACGAGGTGATGCCGAGCATGAACGCGCGCGCGAGCCCCTGATTGGTGCGAAACCCCACCACGTGATGCACACCGTTTTCGCGCGCAACCTTGACCGTGGCGTCGGTGCTGCCGTCGTCGATCACGAGCAGCTCGACCGCGTCGATCCCCGGAACTTGCTTCGGCAGATCGGCGAGCGCGATCGCCAAGGTCTCGGCTTCGTTGAAACAGGGGATCTGGATGATGAGCTTCATGAGCCGATGAAAAAACGCGTCTTCGCGCCCGACTTCATCCCACGGGCGAACCAGCGGCGTCGAGAGGCGTGCTAACGGGAGGTGGTTCGTATTCGTGCGAAATTGCAGTCACACTAGATGCCCGCCGTTGCTGCCCGGTTTCCACTGATGCAGCCGATCGTGGACGGCGGGCGGGTCCTCGACTACTCCGCGGACTGGCGCCCCATAGCCAGGGCGCGCTGATGGGTGGACGCCGTTTGGGGCGGCCGCCAGTCCGCATCGAAGAGAAAACTCAATATGCCGACAGCGCTCATCACAGGTGTCACGGGTCAGGACGGGTCGTACTTGGCGGAGCTATTGCTCTCCAAAGGCTACGTGGTCCACGGCCAGGTCCGGCGCAGCAGTTCGTTCAATCGCGGACGCATCGACCACCTGTACGCCGAGGGCGCGCCTGGCAGCGATCGCTTCTTTCTCCACTACGGCGACATGATGGACACCTCCAGCATCACCCGCACGCTGGAGAAGATTCAGCCCGACGAGATCTATCACCTGGCCGCGCAGAGCCACGTCAAAGTTTCGTTCGAGCTGCCCGAGTACACCGCTCAGGTCGACGCGCTCGGAACCTTGCGCATTCTCGATGTGCTGCGTGAGACCGGGATCAAGAGTCGCTTTTACCAGGCGTCCACGAGTGAGCTGTACGGCAAGGTGCAGGCCATCCCGCAGAACGAGACCACGCCGTTTTACCCGCGAAGTCCGTACGGCGTCGCCAAGCTCTACGCGTATTGGCTCACCATCAACTACCGCGAGTCCTACGGCGTGTTCGCGGCCAACGGCATTTTGTTCAATCACGAGTCGCCGCGCCGCGGTGAGAGCTTCGTGAGCCGCAAGGTCACGCTGGGCGTCGCGCGCATGAAGCACGGCTTGCAGAAGAAGCTCGTGCTCGGAAACCTCGACGCCAAGCGAGACTGGGGCTTCGCGCCCGAATACGTGGAAGGCATGTGGCGGATCCTGCAGCTCGACCACGCCGAGGATTTCGTGCTCGCCACTGGCAAGTGCTACACGGTGCGGGAGCTCGTGACGCGCGCGCTCGGCCGCATTGGGCACGAGGTCGAGTGGACCGGGAAAGGCGCCGCCGAGCGGGGTGTCGACAAAAAGACGGGCGAGACGCTGGTCGCGATCGACCCCGAGTACTATCGCCCGGCGGAGGTCGACCTGTTGCTGGGCGATCCGAGCAAGGCCAAGAAGCTTCTCGGCTGGGAGGCCCAGGTCAAGTTCGAGGAGCTGGTCGACATCATGGTGGATGCCGACCTCAAGCTGATCGCTTCCGGTAAGCGCTAGCGTCCTTCAGGGCCGCAGCGCGATGAGCTCGCGGCAGACGCGTTCGATTTGCTCTTCGCTGAGCCCGGAGCCGGACGGCAAGTACAGCCCGCGCGGGGAGACATGTTCGGCGTTCGGGTAGCTGCCGCTCACGTCGCAGCCGTACGCCGCGAGGCCCCGTTGCTGGTGCATCGGCACGAAGAAGCTGCGTGTCTCGATGCCGCGCTCGCCGAGCAGCGCCATCACCCGGTCTCGCGGCAGACCAAAGTCATCCTCGATCAGGATCGAGTACATCCAGAAGCTGTTGCGAGCCCAGGCGCGGTCGACCGGAATGGTGATGCCGCGCTGGCCAGCTAGTCTCTCGTTGTAGCGCCGCGCGTTTTCGCGCCGCCGCGTCACGTAGTCTTCCACGCGCTCGAGCTGCGCGAGGCCAATCGCCGCGGAGGTGTTGGGCATCCGGTAGTTGAAGCCGATGTGCTCGTGCACGTAGCGGCGCGGCCCACCCAGCGGAAAGCACAGGTTTTTGTAGTAGCGGAGCTTCTCGGCCAACGCGTCGTCGTTGGTCACGACCATGCCGCCTTCGCCGGTGGTGATCACTTTGTTCGCAAAGAAGCTGAAGCAGCCGAGCTCGCCGAGCGCGCCGCACGCGCGCCCCTTGTACAAGGAGCCGATGGCCTCCGCGGCGTCTTCGACCACGACCAAGCCATGGCGGCGGCCTAGATCCAACAGTGGATCCATGTCGCAGGGGAGCCCATAGATGTGCACGGGCATGATCGCGCGCGTGCGCTCGGTGAGCTTGGCTTCCACTCCCTGGACGTCGAGATTGAACGTATCGCGCTCGCAGTCGACGAACACTGGGGTCGCGCCCGCGTAGCAAACCGCCGCCGCGGAGGCGATCATCGTGAAGGTAGGAACGATGACTTCGTCCCCCGGTCCGACGCCGGCTGCGACCAGGGCGAGATGGAGCGCGGCCGTGCCGTTGGAAACGGTAACTGAGTGTCGGACGCCGAGGTGCTCGGAAAACCTGGCTTCGAACTTGTTCACGAAGCTGCCCGACGACGAGATCCAGCCCTTCGACACGGCCTCGCTGACGTATTCGAGCTCTCTTCCGAGCAGCAACGGCTCGCACACCGGAATGAACGATTCAGTCATGCTGCTGCTCAGAACCCGACTTTGTCCTGGGTTTTGCCGTCGTAAGGGCCCTGCTTCACTTCCACGATCTTGGTGTCTTCGAGAATCTCGAAGCCGTGTCCACCGGACAGCAGTAGGACGAGATCTCCTGTCGCGAGAATGGTCTCGCCCGCGGGTTTTCGATCGTCGTCGTACAACGTGAGGCGCGTGCGACCCTTGCCGATCACGAGCGCTTCCTGGATTCGGTCGATGCGAAGTTCGCGGCGCAGGTGGGTGTGGCTCTTGATCGACTCGCCGGTCTTGTAGAAGTTCACGCCGAGCTGCAGCGGCTCACTCTGTTCGGTGAGGAAGTTGTACTTGTCATCGCTGCTCGCGCCGGCTCTGACCAAGATGGCCAACAGCTGCTGTCCAGCGCGGAAGAACTCTACGCCCTGCATCGCCATCCCCCCCATGTAGCTCCTAACGCGCGCGAGAGCGATGCTTAGCGAGCCCGGACGCAGACTCGGAGCCGGCTCCCAAGACCAGGGTGGGCCGATGGGCCGGCTCTAGGCGACCGTTGCAACCCCATTGGATTGGGGCGGAACCCGCTCGATCTAAGCGGTAGTTCCCACGAACACCGCGTTCCAGGTTTCTGCGCTGGGCTCCTGATCGCGCATGAACTCCCGCAGCTTGACCAGCTTCAAGCCGGCGGCGTCGAGCAGAAGTTGAACCTCGGGAGCAAACAGGTAGCGCATCCGGTGCGTCTCCTTGAGCTCGTCCATTTGCTGCGTGGCCTTGTCGCGGATGAACACGTGATAGTTGACGTCCACCACGTTTTCGTTGGCGTGGATCACGGGCTCCGCGCAGCGCGTCACCGAGATGGCGTCGTCTTCCAGGCGCCGAACTCGAACCTGAGGCTTGTCGCTGAGCACGGCGGGCCCGTACCAGCAGTCGAACACGAACAGGCCCCCGGGCTTCAGGTGTTCGCGAATCGTGGCGAGGGCGGCCGCGAGATCTTCATTGCGCGTTTGGTAGCTCATCACGTGGAACAAGGAGACCACCACGTCGAACTGGCTGCCGAGGCGAACCGAGCGAATGTCACCGTGGACGAATTGGGGAGGGGTCCACGCGCTTTGCGTGGGCTCGGCCGCCCGCTGCCGGAGGCGCTCGTTCGCGGAGGCGAGCATCTCCTCGGACAGGTCGACGCCACTGACCTGGTAGCCCATTTCTGCGAGCAGCAGCGCGTGGCGTCCGGTGCCGCAACCGAGATCCAGGAGGCTCGCGGCGGAGGGGCGATACTGCTGGATCAGACCGCGAACGTAGCCGGCCTCGCTGACGTAGTCTTTGTCTCGATACAGAAGGTCGTAGTAGCGGGAATAGCTTCCGAAGACTGACATGCTCGCCTCTCGCCGCGCGGCGAGAACGCGACGAAGCGCGGCTTATAGGTCAATTTCGGGCGCACGGACACACGGCGCTGGAGCCCAGCGTCTGGGGCGGCATTTCACGGATTTCGCGCATCGGCCACTGGGCCAGAAAGGGCCACGAAGGTCGTCGGGCGTGCTAAGACGCGCCGCGTGTCATCGCCCAACAGGCAAACTGAAGCAGCCCAGCACATGAAGGTGTGCTTGGTGAGTTACCCGTACAGCTCGAGCGCCACCACCGGTCGTGGTCTGGATCGTTACACCTTCGAGCTTGCGGAGAACATTGCAACCGAGTGCCCGAACATCAGCCTTCGGTTGGTCGACCAGGGGCCTTCCAGCACCATTCCAATCGCCGTCAAGAAGCTCGTGGGGTTCGGCGCGAATCTGTTCAAGGAGCGCGCGGACGTCTACCACACGATTTCACCGCTCGGCGGCGCGATGCTGGTCGGGCTGGGGCGAGCACCTTTGGTCGTCACCATTCACGACGTGATTCCGTTCAACGTCGACGCGCGCTTCGATAGCCCGCTGAAGTACAAGTTCTGGCGCCAGTGCATCCGCACCTGCATTCAGAAGAGCGCAGCGATCATCGTCCCGTATCAAGTTACGAAGGACGAGATCGTGTCGCGTCTCGGAGGCGATCCCGACAAGGTCTTCGTCGTGAATCACGGCGTCGATCACGCCAAGTATTTTCAGCGGCCCGAGGTTCCGCGCACGCCAGACCGCATCGTTTACTTGGGTGAAGTCAGCCGTTCGAAGGGGGTCGACGTTCTGATGCGCGCCTTCGCGATCGTCAAAAAGACGGTCGCGGGCGCGGAGCTCGTCATCGCCGGCAAACGCAGCAAGGACGAGCAAATGCTGGAGGAGCTGAGCCGCAGCCTGGGCGTCTCCGGTATGACCCTCAGGGGTTATATTTCGGAGCAAGAGCTCCCGGACTACTATGCGACCGCGACCACGATGGTGTTCCCCTCACGCTGCGGCTTCGGGCTTTCGACGCTCGAGGCGATGGCCTGCGGGACGCCGGTCGTCGTCGCCCGTGCGCTCGACGCGCCGGAGTTCATCGGTGACGCGGGTCTGCTCTCCGACCCGGACAGCCCCGAAGATCTGGCCCAGCACCTGATCCGCGCGTTGACCGACGCGCGCTTGCGAGCCGAGCTTTCTGCGAAGGGCATGGCCAGGGCCAAGGAGTTTTCTTGGGCTCGCATGGCGACCGAGACCGAGAAGGTCTATCGCTTTGCGCGCGCCCAAAGGGCGTGACCCCGAGCCTTTCGCTCAGCGTCGGCGCGGCAACATCAGGCGTGGGGGCTTGTCCGAGAGAAAGCGCTCGGTCGTCTCGACGATGACGATGTCGGGCTTTTCGCGCGTGACCAGGGTCAAGTCCATCTTGTGCGTCCAAATCCAAACGCTGCGCCGAAACTTCTCGGTCAAGACTGGCTGCAAGCCTTCTGCGAAGGAATCGCGCAAAATGAGCGCGGTCGGCAGGCTCTCGTCCGCTACTTCGAACACCATGCGCTTGGTCTGCGCAGCCTGCGAATCCGTGACGCTCTCCGGAGGCTCCAGGCGCCGCGCGCGCGGCTGTTTGGGAACCACCGCGTTGCTCGGCGCGGTCACGACGCCATCGAGCGAGAGAATCAGGGGTAGGTCGGCCCAACTGGGTTGGGGAACGATGCGCTCGTTCAGCTCGGCGAAGCTCGGCGGGCGATGCAGCAGCTCGGCGACGCGCTGCAAAATGAGCTTGGCGCCCACGCGGGCGCCCTCGCCGTTCCAATGAGAGTCGATGCTATCGTAGACCTGCGCGTGCTTTCTGGCTTCGCGCAAGGCCGTGCGCAGCTCGAGATGCTGGATTCCGCTGCTCTGCAGTAGCCCGAGCATTTCGTCCAACCGCGTGACGTCGCGCGCTCGCGTCGCGCTCGGCGGTAAGAAGTCGGGGTACACGCTCTCTTTGCTGGGAACGACCACGAACAAGAACGGAATCTGCTGCTCCGCCAGCCAGCGCTCCGCGTACTGAAACGAGCGCTGCCATGCTCTCGCCTCCGCGCCGGTGAGCGGCTGCTCGGAACGAAAGGATTCCCAGCCGTGATTTTGTTTCAAGAACAGCCAGTTCTTGCGGCCCACCAGCACCGAATCGCTCTGAAGATCACGCAAAACGCGATAGCCGAGCAAGTTGTGAAGTTGAATCAACTTACGCTTGTAGCCTAGGTTCGCGTTGAAATAGTCCTCGAAGTCGCTCAGCCACTGCGTGGTGGGTCGAAATGGCGGGAAGGGGACCTCGGCGACGCCGTACAGCTTGGGCGACTGCGGCCGCACGAGCATGGTCACGCCTGGCAAGCACAAAAGCGTGCAGAACACGAACACCAGCGCGGCTTGATACGCTCGGGCCATCGGGGTCAGAAGCGAAAGTAGATGAACGGGTTGTAGGTGCGGGTGGCCAGGTAGGCCGCCGATAGCGTAAACAGGACGAAGATCGAGCAGACCGAAGCGAAACGCCAGAGCAAGACCGACGCGGGCCGTGGCGCTGCGCTCTCGAAGCGAGCCTGGAGGCGCGCGGCAACCGGCGTCGAAAGCACTAGCCCAATCACACCTGCGCAAGCCACCGCGGGCGTAAAGAAGAGAGTGAAGGGATGACTCGCCGGCGAACCTTGCGACAGCCCGGCCAAGGCTTTCAGGAAGTGCAGCGCGAACGTCGCGTCGGGCGCGCGGAAGAACACCCAACCCACACAGACGACGACCAGCGCGTAGACATGCTGCAGCGCACGCGGCAGGGCGCCGAGCGCCTTGCCGAGTGGAGAACGCTCCAGTACGAGAAATAGGCCGTGAAGCGCGCCCCAGATCACGAAGGCCCAGCTCGCGCCGTGCCACAGCCCGCACAACAGAAAGACGGTGATCAGGTTGACGTAAGTGCGCGCTTTGGAGACGCGGTTACCGCCGAGGGGAATGTAAAGATAATCGCGAAACCAGCTCGAGAGCGAAATGTGCCAGCGGCGCCAGAACTCGGTGATCGAGCGAGCAACGTACGGGTAGTTGAAGTTCTCTGGGAAGCGAAAGCCGAACATGCGTCCGAGGCCGACGGCCATGTCGGAGTAGCCGGAGAAGTCGAAATAGATTTGCAGCGCGTAGGCCAAGACACCGAGCCAGGCCACGCCGAACCCGAGCTGCGCCGGGCTGAGCGCGAACACCTCGTCGGCGCATTTCGCGACTACGTTGGCCACTAGCACCTTCTTGGCCAGCCCCCAGACGAAGCGCTGCACGCCGTAGGCGACGTCGGACAGCGCGGGGCTGCGCTTCTTGAGCTGCTCTTCGATGTAGTGGTAGCGGATGATCGGGCCCGCGATCAGCTGCGGGAACAGCGCGATGTACAGGGCGGTATCGAGCGGCGTTTCGAGCGCTTGGCTCTCCTTGCGATACACGTCGACGACGTAGGAGATGGCGTGGAAGGTGAAGAACGAGATGCCGAGCGGCAGGTGTAAATTCGCGCGGGGGAACGGCGCGACACCCAGCGGAGTGAGCAAAGCGTTCAGGTTGTCGATCGCGAAATCGCCGTACTTGAAGCAAGCCAGCGCGCTCAGGTTCAAGCCGATGACTGCGGCGAGCAGCCACTTCTGACGAGCTTGGCCGGCGAGCTGCTCCACGCCCAGCGCGCCGAGCCAGTTGAGCGCGATAGAGGCGAGCATCACGATCACCCACTGGCGTTCGCCCCAGCCGTAGAAGGCCAAGCTCAGACACAGCAGGGTGAAGTTTCGGGCGCGGCTCGGCGTCAGGTAATAAAGCGCCAGGGCGAGGGGCAGGAAGGCGAATAGGAAAAGCGGCGACGCAAAGACCACGTCGCGTCTGCGTACCGCGTCTCCGAAGCCGCGGGAACCGCGATGCCCAGGGAGCAGCGCGTGGCACGTGGCGCCCGGGCGGCTCGAGGGCCGGTAACGCGCATGTGGCTGATTTTCAGCAATCTTCTGGCGTGAAGGAGGTCATCGCCGGGTTGACATCGTGCGTCCGATGGGAGATTCCCGAGCCCCGTGCGCAAAGCGCTGGTCTGGCTGCGGCTCAAGCTCCTTCAGCACTGGTCCGACCTGCTGTTCGTGTCGCTTTCCCTGGCGATTTTCGTGTGGGTGGCCGAGGACGCGTTCACCACGCGCGTGGTCACCGTGAGCCAGGGCACCGACTATTGGGAACACTCCGCCACATTGCGCGCGCTGCTCGACAGCCCCTGGCACCCGAAGAATCCGCACCTGGTGAGCGACGTACCCTCACCGCGCTTCGTACCGACTTTCATCGTGTCGGCGCTGCTTGCGCGCGCTTTCCAGCTCGATGCCTTGGGCGGCATGGGCATCGCGTCCGCGCTCAATATGCTGCTGTTGTTCGGCGGCATTTGGTGGTTCTTCCGCCGCTATTTCGGCGATGCGCGCGCGTCGTTGTACGGGCTGATCGTGATGTTCGGCAGCTGGTACCAGGGCTGGCATTTTTCGAACGTCTATCAACTGCGAGTGTTTTTCAGCGTCGTCTCCTATCCGTCGACCGCGGCGCTCGGTCTGTCGCTCTTGGGTTTTGCGACCACCCTGGGCGCCTTGCGAAGCGCAGCTCGCGAGCGCTGGTTGCCGGCGACCACTCTGATTTGGGCGCTGGTTGCGATTACTCACCCGCTCACGGCCGTGCTCGGTTTCGTCGGCGCATTTCTCTTGGCCCTCGGCTTTGCGGGTGTCTCCTGGCGACGCCGACTGGAGGTGGCCGCGGCCATTTTTCTGGGCGGCCTGCTGGCCTTCGCTTGGCCCTATTTTTCGCTGCGCGGCACGTTACGCAGCGGTAGCCACGACGAAGTGTCCGCGATCGCCGACGGCCTCAGCGGACGCGGTGGGTTCGAGCCGGTCGGGCGTCTGCACCAATTCTATCGTCAGAGCGGCCTTCTGCAGGCGCTGGGCGTCGCGCTCGCGGGTATTCCCATTTGCCTTTATCTGCTGGTGCGCCGGCAACACTGGTTCATCTCGCTCGGTGCCCTCGCCATGCTCGTGCCCTTCGTGGTGAACGCCTACGTTCCGCTGCCACTCGGTCATCGCTTTATTTTGCTGGCCATCTTTTTCTTGCAGACGGCGGTGATTTGGCTGCTGATGAAGTTGACCCGCGGCGCGCCCGAAGCGTGGTCGCTCTTGACCGCCGGACGCAGAGGCTGGGTCTCGGGCAGTGTGGTCGCGCTACTCTTGGGCGCAATGGCCTACTGGAACGTCGACACTGCCTATCAGGACGTCGCCTATCGTCAGCGCAAGCTGCGCGACGGGCAAAGCGTGAACGTGCGCTATGCACGGCGGGTCGCCGAGATCGCGGGCGAGCATGCGGTGGTGCTCGCGGACGCGGTAACCTCGTGGCCCGTGCCCACGTTCGGGCCGAAGGTGCTGTTGCTGTGGCATCCGAACCCGCTGGTCCCCGACGAGGGAGCGCGCAACGCCGACGTCAGACGCTTCCTGAATGGCTCGACACCGGACGAAGCGCGCCTCGCTATTCTGCGTAAATACGGGGTGACGCACGTGCTCGGTAATCGCCGCACACTGCCCCGGATTTCCGGGTTTCTTGCCGGGCGCGCGACGCGCCGGTCGCTTCCCGGCGGTTATTCCTTGTACACGCTCGCGCAGGAGCAGGAGCCGAAGTGACGATCAAGATCTGCTACGTGGCGGGGCGCGAAGAGTCGTACTCGCGCACGCACAACATGCTGGTCGCCTTGCGCCGCGCCGGCTTCGAAGTGACGACTTGCTTGCCACCCAACAAGTCGATGAAGAACTACCCCAAGCTGCTCTGGGAGTTCTTGCGTCAGGAACGGGATTACGACGCGGTCGTGGTGGGGTTTTATGGTCAACTGCTGCTGCCTTTTTTGCGGCTGTGCACGCAGAAGCCCATCTTGTTCGACGTGTACGTGTCGACCTTCGGCACCATGGTCGACGATCGTCTCAAAGCGCCCAGGAACAGCGTGAAGGCCAAGCTGTTTTGGCTCTCGGACCATTGGTCGATGCGCCTTTCCGACCACATCATCCTCGAGTCGCAACAGCACATTCTCAGCTACGAGCGGACCTACCGCATTCCGCGCGAGAAGTTCACGCGCCTGTTTTTGACCAGCGATGAGGCGGTGATGCAGCGCCGCGCGCCGGCGCGGAAGAGCGAACGTTTTCGCGTGCACTTTCACGGTGAGTACGCGCCGTTTCATGGCGTGGACGTGATCATTCGGGCAGCGCACGCGCTGGCCTCGGAAGACGTCGATTTCCAGATCATCGGCACCGGCATTACCTACGAGCGAGATCGGAAGCTGGCGGCCGAGCTCGGCGTGACCAACATCGAGTTCATCGACCGTGTGCGTTACGACGAGCTCGCCGAGTACATGTGCCGCGCCGACGTGTGCCTCGGATTTTTCGGCGACAACGCCCGAGCCGACCGCGTATTTACCAACAAAGTCGTGGAAGCGTTGGCCGTTGGACAGCCGTTGATTACCCGGCGGAACGACGCGGTGGCAGAGCTCTTGCGCGATGGCGAGTCCGCGCTGCTGATTGAACCGGGCGATCCGAAGGCACTCAGTAGCGCGATTCTGCGGCTTAAGAACGATCCGGAGCTGCGTCAAAAGCTCGCAGACAACGGCTATCGCGCGTTTCGAGACCATTGCACGCAGGCGGTTTTTGCGTCAGCGTTGCGAAAGACCATTCAGGAAATGCTGGACCATGCCCGAACTCGTTGACTACACATCGCTCGCGAACAAGAACGTTCTGATCACGGGCGGGCTCGGGTTCATCGGCAGCAGCATCGCGCACGCTTGCGTGCGGCACGGCGCGCGCGTGACGCTGCTCGACGCTTGCATCGAACCTTACGGTTGGAATCAGGCCAACATTCGCGGGATCGAGCGCGACGTCGAGCTGCTCCGCGGCGACGTGCGTGACCGTGAGCTCATGCGAAAGCTGGTTCCGTCGCGCGACATCGTCTTTCACATGGCCGCCCAGGTGGGCCGTGAAATCTCGATGGAAAGCCCGGAGCTCGACATCGACATCAACTGCAACGGCATGATCAGCGTGCTCGAGGCGTGTCGCGCGAGCTCGAACGGCACCAAGGTGGTTTTCGCGGGCTCGCGTGGCCAGATCGGCGAGCCCGAGTATCTGCCGGTCGACGAGCAGCACCCGCAGAACCCGACCGACGTCTACGGCATCAACAAGATGGCCGCGGAAAAGTACCTCTTTCTGTACAGCCACGTGTACGGCTTCCCCGTGGTGTCGCTGCGGCTGAACAACGTGTATGGCCCGCGCTGCCAGATGCACGCGGGCTTTTACGGCATTCTGAACTGGTTCATGGCCAACGCCATGGATGGCAAGCCCATCACCGTGTACGGGGAAGGCCAGCAAACGCGCGACTACGTGTACATCGACGACGTGGTGGACGCCTTCGTGCGAACGGGTATTTCGGAGCGCGCGAACAACCAGGTTTTCTTCGTCGGCTCGGGTGTCGAGACCGTGTTTCTCGACATGGTGAAGGAGATCGTGCGGGCCGTCGGCAAGGGAGAGATCACGTACGTGCCGTTCCCCGCGGCGCGCGAGAAGATCGACATCAAGCGCTTCGTCGTTACTTGCGAAAAGCTCGCGCAGGCCGTGGGTTGGGCGGCCAAGTCCTCGCTCGCGGACGGCGTCGGCGCCACCGCGCAGTACTATCGACAGCACCTCGAGTCCTATCGTCGCTAGAGAGCCTCATTCTAGATAGAGGGTTTCGAGTTCATGCACGACGTGATCATCATCGGGGGCAGTTATGCAGGGCTCGCCGCGGCGCTTCAGCTCGGCCGCGCGCGCCGTAGCGTGCTGGTGTTCGACGCGGGCCAGCGCCGAAACCGGTTCGTCGGCCATTCGCACGGGTTTCTCGGTCACGACGGCGTGCCGCCGGGCGAGATTGCGGCCAAGGGCCGACGAGAGGTGCTCGCGTATCCGACGGTTACGTGCCGTGACGAGCAGGTGATTGGCCTGCGCTCGAGCTCGCCCGGATTCTTGGTGCAGACCGCGTCCGGCGAAGAACGAGCCCGGCGCTTGATCATCGCGACCGGTGTCGTCGACGAGATCCCAGAGATCGCGGGGATTGCCGAGCTGTGGGGCAAGGCGGTGTTTCATTGCCCCTATTGCGACGGTTATGAGCTCAATCGCCAGCCCCTCGGCGTCTTGGCGACGAGCCCGCAGTCGATTCACTACGCGCAGATCGTGGCTGAGTGGTCCACGCCGGGGCAGACCACCTTGTTCCTTCACGACGGCCTGGAGCCGACCGCCGAACAGCTCTCCGAGCTCGCGCAACACGCCATTCGAGTCGAGCGGGTAAAGGTGGTCGGCGCGGAGGGTCCAGAGCGAGGCATCGTGCTTCGGCTTCAAGACGGGCGGAATAGCAGCCTCGCAGCTCTGTTCATCATGCCTCACACGCGGCTACCTGGGACTTTTGCCGAGCAGCTCGGTTGCGAAATCGAAGCGGGGCCCACCGGTCCGTTTTACAAGACCGACGACACGAAGGAGACGAGCGTCGCTGGGGTCTTTGCGTGCGGCGATGCGGCTCTCGCCAAAGCCTCGGTGTCCTTCGCCGTCGCCGACGGCGTCCGCGCCGGAATCGGCGCCCACCAGTCACTCATCTTTCGGCCGAGCGCCGCCTAGCCAGGCATGGTCGCGGCCCGCGACTAGGACTGTGGGTCCACGACTGTTTCAGCCACGGGGATCGATCTGCGCAGAAGGTACAGCGCGATTGCGCCGAGCAGGGCGTCGCCGACCAAGTACACCATGCGACTGGCAATCGGTAGCACGAGCGCGAGAGAGCCGGCCGCGACCCCGCCCAGCAAGAGGTACATGACGCCTTCGCGCACGCCGAGCCCACCGGGCACCACGAAAGCCACGAAGCTTGCTACGTCGGACAAGATGAGAGCAGACATGACGAGCATGACCTTGCCGAACTCCAGGCGGTAGCCAATCCCGAAGCACAGCACGTAGGCGCCTGCCGCGGAGATCAATTGGCAACAGAAATGAATCAGGTGCAGGCGAAACATCGTTCGCGCTGAGACGTCGAATTGCCCGATGTCGCGCTTGAATAGCCGCTTCGCCCAGGCGCCGGCGAGCCGGAAGCTCGCGGCGTGAAAGCGCAGGCAGATGACGTCCGCGACCAGCGCCAAAGCAAACGCTGACAGCGTGACCCACAGTGGAAAGCGGTTACTGAACAGCAATAGACCGAGACCCACGAGCACACCCGTGAGCAGCGAAATCACCAAGTTCAGCAAGTTCACGTACAGCACCAGCGACTTCGTGTAGCCGTGCTTGACCAGCCAGTACATTTGCAGCGCGTAAGACCAAAACTTGCCCGGCAAATATTTGGTGAGACTCGTGGTGTTCACGGTCGCCACGCTGTGCGAGAACGTCATCGGTTTCTCGCTCAGCGAGTTGATCGTGGTCTGCCAGGCGAGCGTCGAGAGCAGGCTCGAGGCGAGCACGCCCAAAAAAGCGATCGCGACGAACCAGTAGTTGAACTTGAAGTCGTGGGCGCGCACCTCCGCCCAGTTGCTGCGGATGGCGTTCCAGAAGAAGAACGCGACCGCGGCAACGATCAAGAGCGCGGCCAGCTGCTTGACGAGTGAGCGATAGCGCGGACCGGCCGAATCGGTCACCTCCGCGCGCCTACTTGCTGGCAGGTGCTGCTGCTGCAGGCGGAGCAGCCGGTTTCTCGGCGGCTGGCGGGGCGGGCGGCGTCTTTGCCGCCTGCACTCGCTCGACCAAAGGAGCCTTGGCCGCGACCGCGGAGCTCGCTGGTGCGGGAGCGGTCACCGCAGCGCCCGAGCCGTCGGGTGCTGGTGCGGCCGAGTCAGCCGCGGCAGGCGCCGGAGCTGGTTCCACCCAATCGGTCGACGCGAACAACACCTTGCCGAAGCGCGAAGCCTTGTGGAAGTTGCCCTGGCGGAGCAGCGGCGACCAGCCCACGCCACCGTTGTCCTGCATCACGTAGAAGTTCATGCGCCAGGTGTCACCGAGCGCAGGCGGGGTTTTCTTCGCCTTGCCGAACGACTTCCACGGCAGGAAGGCCTCGACCACGTAGCCCTTGTCGGTGTCGTCGCTCTTGTCGAGCGTGCCATCGACGGTAACCGCGCTCTTCACGCCGGACGACCACTCTTGGTGGCCGAACGGGCCGTCGGGCTCTTGCTTGGGCACGTTGTAGTCGTCGTACTGCGTGTCGAACACCAGATTTTGCGGGTTGATCTGGATCTCGTAGTAGTCCTTGTTGTCCCCGTCGCCGTCCGGATCGATCATGATCTCGACGGTGTCCTTGGTCCAAAGATGGGGATCCTTGTCGGTCTTCTTGAAGCCACCGACGATGTCTTTGTCTTGCGCTTCGAAAGCCACGTAAAAGCCCTGCTCGTTCCAGAGCAAGCGCACGCTGCCATCGACCGGCAACTTCTTGTTGGCCTGACCCGTGGTCACGTCGGCGAGCGGCGCGGAGGGGGCCTCTTTCCAGGCGGCTTCATCCAGTTTGCCGTCGATCTTGATCTTGGTCTTGGCGTCCAGCACGTTGACGCGCAGCTCGGGCACGCGGCGTTGGGCCTGCGCGCGATCGCGCACACCGGTCCCCGAAGTCGCGAGCAGAGCCAGGCCGTCGGCCGCTTCGCTACCCGCGGTGATCTTCATCTTCTCGTCGCCCTTGGCCAAGCCCGCGGCGAGCTGAACCTGCCAACTCTTCACCCGCTTCGGAACGGTAAAACTGAGCTCGTCCACGTATACCTTCCCGGGGATCCAGCTCTCCGGAGGAAGCAGCGGCTTGCCGTCTTTCTGTTCGCGCAGTGGGCTGGCGTTGTCGAGGTCGAGCACGCGCTCACCGGCCGCGTCGAGCAGCTGGGTCGCGAGCTTGTAGCCAGGCTCGACCTTGTCGGTTGCCTGCCAATACAGCGTGATGCTCACGTTGGCGCCGGCGCGCATGGTCTTCTGCTTGCCGGCGTACTTGTAGCCGAGCACCTTGACCTTGCCGCCGAACTCAGTGTTGCGCGGACGAACACCGGCGGGCAGCGAGTCCAGCACCAGGGTCGGAGCAGAGGCGGTCGTGGAAGATTCGGAGCGGCTGCAGCCGATGCATGCAGGTCCACACCAGGCGCCAATTGCGGCAGCCAAAACGACCGAACGACCGACATGCCCCTGCGTCCCAAACTTGAGCTTCATCTTGTCCCCTTTGCTGCATGCGCTCTGCGCGAAGCACGCCCGGCCGCAGGCTCATTCCAGTGGCGGACTCGTAGCCATGGGCCGGAAAACACGCGGGGTTCTTAGCACAGTTGCCCGCGCGCTTTGCCACGATATCCCGCGCGGGGCGGCCATTTGGCCGAAAATCGAGCTTTCCCGAAGCGAGACGGCGGCTGCAAGTGCCGAGCGACGCGGCAGTTAGCTGGGGACGGCGGAAAATTCGCGCCGCAAATATTCGCGCAGCGCGGCGCGAAAACTGCGGGGCTTCGTGCCGAGCGCCGTCTCGATCTTGCTGGTGTCGAGCACAGAGTAGGCGGGGCGCGGCGCAGGCCTTTGAAACTGTTCGGTCGTGACCGCCACGATGCGCTGCACCGCCAGCTTCTGGCCGAGTTCTTCACAGGCCGCGCGAATGTCGAGAGCAAACGCATGCCAGGTGAGCGCCTCCGCGTTGGCGAAGTGATAGACGCCGGGCGCGGCCGCCGTGCGTTCGCCGAGCCCGAGCAGCGCGAGTGATGCGTGAGCCAGGTCGTGAGTATAGGTGGGGCGACCGTGCTGATCGTCGACCACGCGCAGCTCCTCCCGTGTTTTCAGGAGTCCGGCGATGGTCTTTACGAAGTTTGGGCCATTGTTCCCGAATAACCAAGACGTCCGCACGATGTAGCTCGCCTCGGGAAGGACCGCGCAAACGCGCTGTTCGCCGGCGAGTTTCGTGCGGCCGTAAGCCGTTACCGGTCCGGTCGCCGCATCCTCGACGTAGGGCGTTCGGCTGCGACCGTCGAACACGTAATCGGTGGAGAAGTGCAACAGGCGGGCGTTCACCTTGCGCGCTGCGCTGGCCAGGTTCTCGGGGCCGTTGGCGTTGACGCGCAGGGCGTCGGCTTCGTGGCTTTCGGCGTCGTCGACCTGGGTGTACGCGGCGGAGTTGATGATGAGCGTGGGCCGCTCACGCTCCGCGAAAGCCCGTACCGGTGCAGGATCCGAAATGTCGAGCTCGCGGTCCGTCGAAACGAAGGGTACGTCGAGCGCGCCGAGCCGCTCCGCCAGCGCGCTCGCGAGCATTCCCTTGCCGCCGACCAGCCAGACTCGCGTCTTGCTCGCGGTCATTCAGCGCCCCAGCCTCTTGGCCAATGACGCAAACGACTCTGCCTGTTGATCGCGCGCGGACAGGTTGGGCTGCGTGCTGGGCCAAGCCACCCCGATGCTCGGATCATTCCAGGCGATGGAGCACTCGGTGGCGGCGTTGTACACGTTGGACGCCTTGTACAGCACGTCCGCGCTCTCGCTCACGACGCAGAAGCCGTGCGCGAAGCCCACGGGAATGAATAGCTGGTGGTGCTGCTCGCCATCGAGGTACACGCCTTCCCACTTGCCGAACGTGGGTGAGTCCGGGCGAATGTCGACTGCCACGTCGAAAATGCGGCCAGACGCGACACGGATCAGCTTGGCCTGCCCTGGTTGGGACTGATAGTGCAGCCCGCGCAGCGTATCCTTGCCTGAGCGCGAATGGTTGTCTTGAACGAACGCGCAATCGATGCCGGCTTCTCGATAACGGGCCTCCTGGTAGCTCTCCAGGAAAAAGCCTCTGTTGTCGGCGAAGACGCGGGGCTTACAGAGCTTCAAGCCGGGCAAAGTTAAATTGATGACTTCCATGGTTTGAGTCCGTTTCAGCTAGGCTCGGTCAAGCATGAGCGCAGGTAGTCGGCGTAGCTGCTCTTGCCGTGCGCGTCGGCCAATTTTTCGAGTTGTCGGGCGTCGATGAAGCCCTTTCGCCAGGCGACCTCTTCGATGCAGGCGATGCTGGTGCCTTGACGGCCCTGCATCATCTGCACGAACTGGCTGGCTTGCACCATGCTCTCGTGCGTACCGGTGTCGAGCCAGGCATAGCCGCGGCCCATCAAGCATACCTTGGCGCGCCGGCGTTCGATGTAGATGCGGTTGACGTCGGTTATCTCGAGCTCGCCGCGCTTGGACGGTTTCAGGCTGCGCGCGATGTCGAGCACCTCGTTGTCGTAGAAATACAGCCCGGTGACCGCGTAGTTCGACTTCGGTGCGGCCGGCTTTTCCTCGATTGAAAGCGCGTTTCCGTCGCGGTCGAGCTCCACCACGCCGTAGCGTTGCGGGTCGTGCACGTGATAGGCGAACAGGGCGGCGCCGTCGAGCCCGGTCCGCGCGGTGCGGAGCAAGGTTTCGAGACCGGCCCCGTGAAAGATGTTGTCGCCCAGGATCAGCGACGCCGGGCCCTTGCCCACGAATTCGCGCCCAATCAGGAACGCTTCGGCAAGACCGTTGGGCGCGGCTTGCTCGGCGTACTCGAACGAAACGCCCCATTCTTTTCCGTCGCCCAGGAGCTTCCTAAACAGTGGTAGGTCGTGCGGGGTCGAGATGATCAGAATCTCGCGGATCCCACTCAGCATCAGCACGCTGAGCGGGTAGTAGATCATCGGCTTGTCATAGATCGGCAGTAGTTGCTTCGATATGACCCGGGTGAGCGGATAGAGCCGAGTTCCACTGCCCCCTGCTAAGATAATACCCTTCACTTTGCTCTCCTCTCGAAGTCGCTGACCGATTGAGTTCGAATGCCAGGCGTCGGCGGTCGCTCAACCCGAGCGGCCGTCCAACGGAGTACCGATGCCGACTGCCTCGGCGCTGCTGCCGTACTCGAGCAGCACCCCCAGGAGTGACAGTAGAATGACCAAGACCAGATAGCTGACGTAAAACAGGAAGACGAAGGCGGCGCCTTCGTGGATGACCTTCTCCGGCGCCACGTACACGGCGAGGCCCGCGTAAAGCGCCAGCTGAACCGAACCGAAAAAACCTGGCGCGTTGGGCATAGCAAAGCCCAGCCCGAGCACGCCCACCAGCACGGTGGCTTCGGCGAAGGTCAGATCCGGCAGACCCACCGCCAAAGCCAGCTGTTGAATGCCCCAGATGTGCGCGACCAGCGCGAACACGGTCAAGAGCACGTAGGGCACCGTGTAACGGAGATTGGGCAGAAAGCTGAGACCGTCGCTGACTCGTTCCACGGCGGTCGCGACCAACGTCGCGACTCGTTGCGAGAACAGGCCCAACACGCGCTCGGTGAGCCTGCGCGCGGTGGCCCGCCACCAAAAGAAGGCCGCCATGCACAAGAAGGCGAACCCGAAGAAAATGGACGCCACCATCGCTGCGCGCGGCACGTAGGCCGCAGGCACCGGCAAGTTGCCAATGCGTTCGGGCAGCGGCTCGTGCGGCGCGGCGAAGGCGAGGCCCAAGAGCAGCATGACGCTAAACAGCACTCCGTCGATGATGCGCTCCGCACCGACCGTGCCGGTCACCGCCCAACCGGAGATTTTGCCCTTTTGCCGGAGCATCGCTGGCCGAGCCACCTCGCCCAGGCGAAACGGCAAGAAGGTGATGAGCCCCACCGAAATGCACGAGATCGCCATCAAGCGTCGGAACGGGACCTTCGCGAAGGGCGCGAGCAAGAAGGCCCAGCGCACGAAGCGCCCGCCGATGCTCACGATCAACGACAGGGTGAGCAGCGCGACCCGGAACCAATCGACTCGATCGAGCGTGCCTTGCGGCGGCAAGAGCGGCAGCGCGCCCTTGTGCATAATCCAGCCCAGGCCCGCGGCGAGCGCGACCGAGGCGATCAGCGCGCGCACGTGACGCCGCAAGAAAGACACCTTGTAAGGCATCGCCTCGCTTTGCGGAGCGTCGCTCATGCGTGAAACGCCCCCTGCCGAGTTTCGACGCCGGTCGCCCGCTCCCCGCCACGCGCGCCGGCGCCGACCAGCCGCGACCGCACGTAGTACGGACGCTTGCCCTGCGACTCATGGTAGGTGCGCGAGACCACGTCCGCGACCAAACCCAACGAGAGCAGCTGTACACCGACCATGATCAGCAAGGCGCCGAGCAGGAGAAGCGGGCGATCCGAGAGGCGCTGAGCAAACAGTAACTTTTCGAGCACCAGCCAGGCGCAAATGAAAAATCCCGCTCCAAACGAGGCCAAACCCGCCAACCCAAACACCTGCATCGGCCGCACCAGGTAGGTTTGCATAAAACGGACGGTCATCAAGTCGAGCACCACGCGCAGGGTGCGGCCGATTCCGTACTTGGAGGTCCCGAACTGTCGCGCCCGGTGGTTCACCGGCATTTCCAGGATGCGCACGCCGACCCAGCTCGCCACGGCGGGGATGAAGCGATGCATCTCGCCGTAGAGACGTAGCTCCTTGGCGACCTCCTGCGTCATCGCCTTGAGCGTGCAGCCGTAGTCGTGCAGCTTGACGCGGGTCGCCAGGCTGATGATGCGATTGGCGATGAGCGAGGGCAGCTTGCGATTGACGAAAGCGTCCTTGCGATCTCGACGCCAGCCGGCGACCATGTCGTAGCCCTCGTCCAGCTTTTCGAGCATGGCGGGGATGTCGGCAGGGTCGTTCTGCAGGTCGGCGTCGATGGTGACCACCTTCGCGCCGCGCGAAACGTCGAGGCCGGCCTGCATGGCCGCGGTCTGTCCGAAGTTTCTCCGGAAGCGCACCACGTGCAGGCCCGGATCCGCCTTAGACATGCGCTCGAGCAGCGAGTAGCTCTGGTCCGAAGAGCCGTCGTCGACCAAGACGAGCTCGTAGGAAAGCCCCGTGGGTGCCAGGGCCGAATGCAGCTCGGCCACGAGGTGCGGCAGACTTTCTTCCTCGTTATAGACGGGGACGACTACCGAGAGGTCCAAGAGCTCACTTTCCAGGCTCAAAACAGCGACTGCTCCTTGCCCACACCGGGCGCCCCCCTTTACCACGGCCCGCCGCGCGTGCCGCCAGAGTGCCCCGGATCGGTCAAAGACCCCACAAAACTGCGTAAAGTCAGGGGTAGTCCCAAGCCACCGGAACGTCTTTTGAAACTCACCCGGGTGGCCGCTAGGCTCCCGCGGCCATGACCTCTCAAACCGTTCGTGTCGGCTTGGTCCAAATGTCCACTGTGGCCGACAAGGCTGCGAATCTCGAGAAAGCCTACGCGCGCGTGTTGGAAGCGAAACGACAGGGCGCGGAGCTCGTGTGTCTGCAGGAGCTGTTCGCGTCGCCGTATTTTTGTCAGACCGAGGACGCCGCGCTGTTCGATCTGGCCGAGCCCATTCCGGGTCCAACCACGCAGCGGATGGCCGAGGCGGCGCGTGCGGCCCAGGTAACCCTGGTGGTGCCGCTATTCGAGCGTCGCGCGCGCGGCCTGTACCACAACAGCCTGGTGGTGCTCGGGCCCGATGGATCGCTGCTCGGCACCTACCGGAAAATGCACATTCCGGACGACCCACTGTTTTACGAAAAGTACTACTTTGCGCCGGGGGACCTCGGGTTTTGCGCGTTCGAAACGCCCAAGGCGAAAGTGGGGCCGCTCATTTGCTGGGACCAGTGGTATCCCGAGGCGGCGCGGCTCACCGCCTTGCGCGGCGCAGAGATCCTGGTCTACCCGACCGCGATCGGCTGGCACCCGCAGGAGAAGGCCGAGTTCGGCGCAGCGCAGCTCAGCGCCTGGCAGACCATTCAGCGCTCGCACGCCATCGCCAACGGCGTGTTCGTGATCGCGGTGAACCGCGTGGGGCACGAAGGACCGACTTCGGGCGGCATCGAGTTCTGGGGCCATTCGTTCGTTGCCGATCCGTTTGGTGTGGTGCTGGCCGAGGCCTCGGAGCAGGAGCAGATCCTGGTGGTGGAGTGCGATTTGTCGCGCATGGAAACGGTGCGCCGGAATTGGCCGTTCTTGCGGGATCGACGCATCGACGCGTACGGCGACATGACGCGTCGCTTCATCGACCAAGGCTGAACGAGCCGGAGCGAGCGAATATGCCCGAGAAAGCAAAGCGCGGAGAGCGTGACCTCTCCGCCGTGTCCGAAGGTTCGCCCCGAGCGCTCGGCTACCGCATGCCGGCCGAATGGGAGCCGCACGCGGCTACCTGGCTCGCCTGGCCTCACCAAGAAAAGGATTGGCCTGGCAAATTCGCGCCGGTGCCGTGGGTGTTCGTCGAGATCGCGCGCAAGCTCGCCTCGGCCGAACGCGTGCGCCTGATCGTTGCCGATCGCGCGATGGCGAAACATGCGCGAGCGGCGCTCGTTCGCGCCGGCGTCGACGTGCAGCAGGTCGATTTCTTACAGGCGCGCACCAACCGCTCGTGGACCCGCGATTTCGTGCCCTCGTTCGTGGTGTCGGGCAAGGGCCAGCGCCCTCGGCGCGCGTCTGCGCTGGGCGCGCGCGCCCGCGACGGCGTGGCCGCGGTGAAGTTTCGCTTCAACGGCTGGGCGCGCTATCCGAATCATCGCGAGGACGAGGCCGCAGGCCAGCGCGTCGCGGAGTGGGTCGGCGTTCCGGCGTTCGAACCGAGCGCGCGCGTCGGCAATCGGCCGCGTCGGGTGGTGCTCGAAGGCGGCGCCATCGACGTGGACGGTCAGGGCACGCTGCTAACCACGGAGGAATGCTTGCTCGATGGTCGCCAAGCGCGAAACCCGGAGCTTGGCCGCGCGGGCTCTGAGCAAATGCTTTCGGCCGAGCTCGGTATCGACAAAGTGCTCTGGCTCGAGCGGGGCATTGCGGGCGACGACACCGGCGGTCACATCGACGACTTCGCGCGCTTCGTCGCGCCGGCCACGGTCGTGCTGGCCAAGGAGCCGCGCAACCGCGACCCCAACCATCGCGTGCTCGAGGCAGCGCGGGAACGCCTGGAGGGCGCACGGGACGCGCGTGGCCGCAAAATCACGCTCCTTCGCCTGCCGATGCCGAGCCCGGTCGGGTTCGACGGCCAACGGCTGCCAGCGAGCTACGCCAACTTCTACATCGGCAACGAGAGCGTGCTCGTGCCGACCTTCAACGATCCACAAGACCGGTTGGCGCTCGGGATCCTCTCCGAACTGTTTCCGGCGCGACAGGTGGTGGGCATTCACGCGCTCGACTTGGTGCTCGGGCTCGGCACCATTCACTGCAGCACGCAGCAAGAGCCGCGCTAGCTCAGCGTACGCGAATGAGCTCGTAGAAACGCACGCCTTGGGGCGATGAGACTTCGGCCTCATCGCCCTCGCTCAGGCCGAGCAACGCGGCGCCGAGCGGGCTACTCGGTGTCAACGTGTGCACCTCGACGCCTTGGAACGAAAGTCGCTCGCCACCCGCGGCGGGCACCAAGAAATAGTGCATGCGCTTGGAGGCGTGCTCGAGCTCGACCAGCGCGGAGCTGGCGACCGGCGCGTGCTTGCTGAAATCGCGCAGCTCGAGCGTGGCCAACTGCGCGAGAGCTTGCTCGAGCAGCGCGGTGCGTTCCGCGTGACCGCGCGCCACGTACGAGGCCTCGGTAGAGCGCATGTCTTTGTCGCCTTCGGCGCGGTTCTCCTCGTGGGTCGCGCCTTCGGCCGCGTCGAGGGCTCTGGCTTTCGAGCGCGCGAGCTCGGACGCGAGCTGGGCACGCAGCGCGTCGAGCAGTTTGCTTTTATCGAGCTCCGGCATGAAAGTACGCTGCCAAGGTATAGCGCAAACCTAAGCGGTTTACGCGGACCGCCGGCAAATGGCAGCGGCTCGTGCGCGAGGCTCGGACTATGCTCGAGCCATGCGAGTGCGTTTCCCGAGCCTTCGCGAGTTGGCGCCGTCGGTCGGCCTGGCCCTGCGTGGCATGCAATTCTCCGTAGCTCTGGCTTGCTTGCTCCAAGCGTTTCTCGGTTGCAGCGGCGACGACACCTCACCGCTCGCTGCCGGCGGCAGCGGTGGCATGAGCATGACCGACAACGGCGCGGTGGTCGGCGGCGTTTGCTCACCCACCAAAGCCTGCCGCAGCGGGCTGATCTGCGCCGGGGGCCTTTGCGCGCCGGGCGGCAGCACCGACTTGGGCGGCAAATGCGTGATCTCGGGGGAATGTGACGGCGGGCAATGCGTGCAAGGCAAGTGCGAGGCGACCGGCGACGGCGACATCGGCGGCAGCTGCAAGACCGACGTCGATTGTCAGGCCGGCTTGCGTTGCCAAGTGGTCGGCCTGTTCGCGCAGTGTCAGCTGGAAGGCGTGGGCGATATCGGCACGGGCTGTGAGGCCAACGCCGACTGCTTCGCGGGGCTGTTTTGCATCGACGAGACCTGCAAGCGCCCCACGATCGGCGCGCCGCTCGGCGGCACTACTTTCGCAGGCGTCAGTTGTGACGCGCTCGAAAGCGGCGATTCGCGAGCTTATTTCGAGGTTCCGGGCGCTGTGGGGGCGGACGAGAAGGACTTCTTTCGCTTGCCTTTCCCGAACGATGTTCGCATCGACGAAAGTGGCAAGCTCGATCTGACCGGCTTTCCCAGCCCCGGCCGGGGCGCGCTCGGCTTCGACCCCGTGGAGCGCTACGCTGCGTCGATCGAGGCCGAACAGCGCGGTTGGGGCACGGATCCGAGTGTGCTGTTTCGCTTCTCGGCGGAGCTCGATCGCGCGTCGCTCGAACGCAGTGAATTGATTCATTTCGTCGACGTCACGCCCGGCGCAGCGGAGAACGGGCACGAAGAGGCCGTCATTTGGTACTACTCGCCCGATCGTAGTCCGTACGTTTGTAAGAGCTGGCTCTCGGTGCGACGGCCGCTCGGGCGCCCGCTGACGCCCGAGCATGTGTACGCGGTGTACGTGACCGATGGGCTACGCGACGCCGCAGGCGGGTCGGTGGCGCCTTCGGAAAATCTGACTGCGCTGCTCGGCGCTGCGACACCGAGCGATCGGAAGCTCGCGGCCGCACACGCGCGCTATGCGCCGCTGAGGGAGTATCTGGCTGCCCGCGACATCGATCCCGCGACTCTGGTGACCGCGAGCGTGATTAGCGTCGGCGCCGTGCGCGATCCCATGGCGCGTCTAGCCGCAGCGATCGAGTCGCTCGATCCACCGCGCGCGCACGATTGGGTGAAATGCGACGCTGGCGTGCAGTCTCCCTGCCCGGACCGTAAGCCCGCCGAAGGGCGCGGTTGTGGGGCCCCGTCAGCCGAGTTCGACGAGTACCAGGCCCTGGTCGAGCTGCCGATCTTTCAGCGCGGCACTCCGCCGTATCTGCTCTCGATGGACGGCGGGGACATCGATTTCGACGGCCCCGTGCGGGTCGAGCCGGTGTGCCTGTCGCTGACGGTACCCAAACAGGCAATGCCTGACTCCGGTTGGCCTTTGGTGGTGTTCGCACACGGCACTGGCGGAACCTATCGCGATCACGTGCGCCCGGAGGTCGCGGGTGCGCTCGCAGCGGCGGCGTTGCCCGATGGCAGCGAGGTCGGCCTCGCCGTGCTGGGCATCGATCAAGTCGAGCACAGCACTCGCCGCGGCTCTTCCGATCAGGATCCCAACAATCTATTTTTCAACATCGCAAACCCAAGCGCCGTGCGCGGCAACGCCATGCAGGGCGCGGCAGATCAGCTGGGCCTGGCTCGTCTGGCCGAAGCGCTGGACGTGACCGTTGGCCCGGACTCGTTCCGGAGCGATCCCGACAGGATCTTCTTCTTCGGCCACTCGCAAGGGGCCACCGAGGGCAGCCTGATGCTGCCGTACTCGGACGTGTACAAGGCTGCCGTGCTTTCGGGAAACGGGGGCAGCCTGCGCGAGTCGCTCCTGGCCAAGAAGAATCCGGTCGACGTCAGCGCCGCCTTACCGTTCGTGCTCTCGGATCCCACGCTCAAAGATCCGGAGGCCGCGCGCGCCCACCCCGTGCTGAGCGTACTTCAACAGTGGGTCGACCCCGCCGATCCGCTGAATTTTGCGGAAGGCCTGGTGCTGTCACCGTTCGGCGCGCGCGCTCCGCGCCACGTATTTCAAACTTACGGCCTGCGCGACACTTACTCTCCCCCGAGCACGATGCAGGCCTTCCTGCTCGCGGGCGGGTTTCCTCTCGTTGAAAACTCGGGCTTTTCTCCGGATCGGATCGGGGAGCTATCACCCGTTGCCGCGCCGCTCTCGGGCAACGTCGAGGGCATCACATTTGGCGCGCGTGAGTACGATCCGGGCGCCGCGGGCGACGGTCATTTCGTGGCCTTTCTGGTGCCTCAGGCGAACGCCGACGTGATCCGGTTCTTCGCCTACGCCGCGCATGCGGATACGCCGGTGATTGGCGAGTGAGCAATCGGCAGGCTAGGTCACGCTCTAGTCCTGAACGACCGTCCCCGGACTTCACTCGAGCCCCCGCGCGAACGGCGGCGCAGCATCCGCTCAGAACTTACGCCACGGCGGCTCCCAACCGGGCTTTCGCAAGGTGTGCTGCTCGAAGAACGCGGCCAGGCCGGCGGTGTAGCGCTGAGACGGGAATTCCGGGTCGCCGCTGCGATCGGTGAGCTCACCAGGGTCCTGCCTCAAATCGTAAACCTCTTGGGTGTTACGGTGCAGGTCGCGGATGGCTTTCACCCCATCGGGGAAAATGAGGGCCTGGATGCGGCGGCCGGAGTCGGCCACGATCGGACGGCGCGGCACGAACGGGCGGTTGCTGAGTAGGGGCACCAAGCTTTGCCCCATCATGTTCCCCGGCGTGGGAAGCTGGAACAAGTCGAGCACGGTAGGGCCGATGTCGATCAAGCTGACTTCGGCGTCGATGTCGCGCGGCGCGAGCTTGGGCGAGGCCATCAGCAAAGGGACGCGCAAGAGCTCGTCGTAAACGCTCTGCGCGTGGTGATTCAAGCCATGCTCGCCGAACGCCTCACCGTGGTCTGCCGAGACGATCAACAAGGTTCGTCGGGCGAGGTCCCGCTCTTTCAGGTAATTGCGTAGGCGACCGAGCTCTCGGTCGACCAGCGCGACCTCGGCCAGGTAGCGTTCGAACGGGCTGCCCTTGCGCCCGCCGAGCGTGTAGGGCGCGTGTGAGTCGACGAAATGGGCGTACAGGAATGCGCCGGCGCGAGCAGGCTTTTCCAGCTGCTCGAGCAACTTGTCCATGACCTCGCCGGCGGGACCGTAGTCCTTGCGGGTCTTTACTTCGGTATCGAAGCCAATTCCGACGCCGGTGTTGGCCGACAAACCGCGTACCGCGACGACCTGCACGGTCCGAATTTGCTTTTCCGCGAGCAGTGCCGGCCAGCGTGGGCTCTGATCTTGATCGGGCAGCACGCTGTCGCCCTTCTTCACCCAATAGAGTTGCGAATAGTAGCGGCCGCTGAAAATCGAGCTGACCGTAGTCAACGTGGAGGGCGACGGAGAGCGGGCCCGCCGGAAGCGCACCGATTGCTCGCGAAGCTCCGCCAACTCCGGGAGAAGGTCGTCGTGCTCGCGCGCGGCCACCACGTCGGCGCGCAGCGCGTCGATGGTGAGGAAGATCACCAGCGAATCCCGGTCGAGTAGCTGGCTGCCGCTGGGCGGGATGGCATCTCTGCTCTCGGCTATTTGAAACCAGCTCGGGAATTGCTGCTTGCTCCAGCTCGCGCCAAGAGCGTGCTCTTGCCCCAAGAGGGGTAGCAAGAGTGGGGGCACGACCGAGCCTGGCACGCGCAGCAGTCGCTGCAAAACTGCGGGTGTTGCGAGGAACGCGAGGCCCAGGGCCGGCGCAGCGAGCGAAAGACCGACGGTTCGCAGCGCGACCCGTGGGGCGAGGCCGTCGCTGACGAATGCCGTGAAAAGCTCGGCAAGCCGCGCCGCGCACGCCGCCAACAGCAGATGCGCGCCCGGGTAGTCCACGGGCAGGAGCAAATTGTTCGCCGCGACGAGCCCGAGCGCTGCGCCGATCGCGACCCACGGCAACACCATTCCTCGTGCGCGTCGAGTGAGCTGTCGGAACACGACATAGCCCGCCGCGAGCGCGCTCGACAGCAGCAGCCGAGCCGGTAGCCAGGCGGGCAGGCGCATGCGCTCGAGGAAGTTCGAGAGATCTTCCTTGAACACCCAATAGGCAGCGAGCGTGAATATCGGCCAGCTGGCGAGCGCGGCGAGGGCCGGGCGCAATGAAAGCTGCGCAGTCAGCGTGCTCGCGCCGAGGCGCGCGAGACCGCAGAGCAGACCGAGCGCAGAGAACAGTCCGAGATCACCGAGCTCGGTCGCGGCGCGCGCCGCCGCTCCGGGCGCTCGGGTGAGCAGCGCAACGAACCCCGCGTTCAACACACCTAGGACGAACCAACTACTCGCCTCCGAGGCCGCGCCCCGGGCGTTCTCGACTTCGACTGTTCCCGCCATTTCGTTTCGGCTTGCCCGACGGGGGGACCATCGCACGGGGTGGGCATCGCGACAAAACCGTGAATTGCGTGACGTTTGCGAACCGTGAACAGCCTGACCCACCGCTGTGAACTGGTTTAACCACCGCCGCGTAACGGCGATGCTGCGGGGGCCAAAAAGCACCGTAACCTATTGAAATGACAACGGAGACCGCGCTGGCACGTCGCTCGCTAGTGAGTCGCGCATGCCTTCACCCGCCGTGTTCGCCCGAAGCGCGATGGTGGGCCTCGTGGCCACCGCGCTGGATTTCGGAATTCTGTCGCTGCTCGTCAGTGGGTTCGGGGTTTCGGCCCGGCTTGCCAGCCTGCCTGCCCTGGCGGTCGGCATCGTCGTTCAGTTCGTTGGCAACAAGCAGCTCGCATTTCGCGATGCTTCGCCCGATTGGCTGAAGCAGGCCGGCTTGTTCTTGGCCGTAGAGGGGTTCGGTTTACTTTCCAATCTGGTTGTCTTCGATCGGCTGCTGGTCTGGACGCCGCTGCCGTATTTGTTGTGCCGGATACTGAGCACCGCGTTCGTGTACTACGCGTTGTGTTTGCCGCTCTGGGCTCGCATTTTCAGCCAAGCCTCCGCAAGCGCGGAGAGCAGCTAGCCGAAGGCGCGTAAGGCTTGCGCAAAGCGGCGCCAGCGCCAAGTATTGGAGCGAAATCGTGCCCAAAGCTTGGCCAGTGTTGTTCGTCGCGAGCCTGCTGCTGGGCGGTCCGGCGCGCGCGGAGCAGAAGTCCGAGAAGTCGGTCGCGGACAAACCGGCGACCGCCGCTGCGGCCGACAAGCGCATCGTGGTGGCCAAGCCCCCGCCGTCCACGCAGAAGCAGAAGAGCGTAGCGGAGCGAGGCATCAATCCGTGCAACACGCCCGATCCAGGCTTTCTGGGCTACGACAACTGGAGTCGCGACGTGGCGATGGGCCAGATGATCGCCCCCAAGCGCGGCGGCGTGAATGCGCGCGGCGAGTTCGATTTGATGGTCCACTTCCACGGGCACGAAGCCGTGCGCAAAGAGTGGGTGCAAGTGATGCGCACCACGGTGCTGGTGGGCATCGACCTCGGGCTCGGTTCGGGCCCGTACGAAACGGCGTTCCAGCCGCACGGTGTGATCAAGAGCCTGGTGACCAGCGTCGAACGAGCGATGGCCAAGCGCAGCGGTAACGAGAACGCGCACGTGCGGCGTCTGGGGCTCAGCGCTTGGAGCGCGGGTTACGGCGCGGTGCAGAACATCCTGGCCGATCCGTGGGCGAAGGAGCACGTCGACACCGTGGTTCTGCTCGACGGGCTTCATTGCGGCTACTCCGGAAAGTCTTTGAACGAGGCGCAGCTGCGACCGTTCATCGAGTTCTCGGAACAGGCGGCGGCCGGTCGCCGCTTGATGGTGGTGACCCACTCGTCCATCATCCCTCCGGGTTATGCTTCGACCACCGAGACAGCGAACTTCTTGGTGATGAAGTTGGGGGGGCGCCCGCGGACGGTGCAGGCGCGCGCGGCCGATCCGATGGGCCTCGAGCGCATTTCCGGCTACTCCAAGGGCGGCTTTCACGTGCGGGGTTTCGCGGGTAACGACACGCTCGACCATTGCGCGCAAATCGGTCTGTTCCGCGATATTCTCAAGGTGCACGTGCAACCGCGTTGGAGAGCGTCCCGGTGACTAGCCCCCCAGGTGGTGGCCGTTGGGTCATTCCGGAAGAGAGTGGACGAAGCCCCCTGGACCGCGCGTTGCGTGGGCTGCTCGGGGGCGAAAGCTGGGGCAAGGTGCGGCGCCTGATCGAGACCGGAAAGATTCGCCTCGACGGGGAAGTGGTGCGCGAGGCGACCCGCCCGACGCGCCCCGGACAGACCATCGAGCTCTCGCTCTCCGCGCCGCGCGCTCCGGAAAATCGGCTCGACGATGGCGTGATCGCCTACGTCGACGCGCACCTGGTCGTGGTGCACAAGCCGGCCGGCATCAGCACCGTGCCGTACGACGAGAACGAGCGCGGGACCCTGAGCGAGCTGGTGATGAACTTGCTCAAACGCCGCGACGGCGGCCGGCGCGGCGAGATCGGCATCGTGCATCGCTTGGACAAGGAAACCAGCGGCCTGCTCTTGTTCTCACGAACGCTCTCCGCCAAGCGCGAGCTGAAGAATCAATTCCGTTTCCACACGGTAAAGCGCCGCTATTGGGCGATCGCGCACGGCGCGGTGCGCTCGACCACGCTCGCGAGCCGCTTGGTCGCAGATCGCGGTGACGGGCTGCGCGGATCGACCGACAACCCGCGCCTCGGCCAGGAAGCGACCACGCACGTGCGCGCGCTCGAGCCACTGCGCGGCGCGACGCTGGTGGAGTGTCGTTTGGAGACGGGGCGCACGCATCAGATCCGCATCCACCTATCCGAGGCGGGCCATCCGGTGCTCGGGGAGCGCGTCTACGTCCGACGCTTCGAAGGGCCACTGCTTGCGGCTCCGCGCGTGATGCTGCACGCGTTCGAGCTCGGTTTCGAGCACCCGGTCACCCGGGCGCCGCTGCGTTTCGAGAGCGCCATGCCGGAAGACATGAACCGCGTGCTCGCGGGCCTGCGCGCGAGGTAAAACCGCTTTTTTATTCCGGTCTCCCGGGTTAGAGCGGGGGAGAACGATGCGAACGCTCGCGGAGATACGCCGTTTTCTGGGGCAGGAGCCGCTGCGAGCGCTGGGCATGGCGCTCGGTCTGATCGCCGGCCTCGCCATCTTCCTGACTCAGGTCGAACAGCACTATCCGATCGAGGAGTGGCTGTTCTGGCACTACGCCGGCTACTGGGTGTGCGTGCTCGGCTTCGCCGCGTCCGCGTGGGGGCTCGGCTCGTTCCTGCTCGATCGCGTCTTTCGTATTCGGCTGCCGTTGCTCGAATACGCGCTGATCGCTTTCACGCTCGGGCACCTGGCGTTCTGTTGGGTGCTGTTCGTGCTGGGTGCTGGGCATGGCTACAATCGAGTCACCTTCTTTGCGGTGCCCTGCGCGATAGTGCTGGCCACCTGGCAGTGGTTGGCTGGCTTCGCGCGTCGGGCGGCGCGCGTGCTGCGGCGGCCAGCACCGCGGCCCAGCGCGTTGCGGCTCGTGTGCATCGCGTTCGGCTTCATCGGCCTGCTGATGGTTTACTTCTTGGTGCTGACGCCCGAGAACGTGCAGTTCGATTCGCGCTGGAAGCACATGGCGCTGGCGGAAGACTACGTCGCGCACGGAGGCATTCGGCGCTCGACCGAGGGTTGGCTGTTTGCCGCGCGCCCGCACCTGATCAGCTATTTGTACTCCTGGGCGTTCTTGTTGCCCTCGACGCGGCTCTTCGACCGCATGCTGCTCGCCGCGCACCTCGAATATGCGACGTTCGTGGTCAGCACCGTGCTCGGGGTTTCCGTGTTGGTTCGCCGGCTGGTGCCGAAGGCCGATCCGTCGATGGTTTGGGCGGCGCGCTTCCTGTTTCCCGGTGTGTTGCTCTACGACAGCTCGCTCAGCGGCGGCACCGATCACTTCGGCGCGATGTATGCGGCGCCGCTCGCGCTGGTGTTGTTCCGAGCGCTACGCGATCTAGAGCCGCGCCGGGTCGCCCTGCTTGCCACGCTGCTCGCGGGCCCGGTGTTGGTCAAGGAAACCGCGGCGCTCTTGCTCGTGCCGTTTCCGGTGCTCGCTTTCAGCGTGCGCTGGCTGATCGAGCTGTATCGTTGCGTGCGGAGCAATGCGCGCGAGCGCTTGCGCGCGCTCGGCAAGCCTTTGCTGGTCGCGCTCGGCGTTGGGCTCGCTGCGACTTCGCCGCTCTGGCTTCAGAACTTGGTCTTCTATGGCGATCCGCTGTACCCGACCCTGGCTCGTTTCTTCCCGGCGCGGCCCTGGTCGGCCGACGCGGCCTATCGCTTCAAGTGGTTCTATGCGGAGCGGCAAATGTGGGCGCCGCCGCGGACCTGGGAGGGCTTGGTCGAGACCTTCAAGACGCTCTTCACGTATTCGTTCGTGCCCAACGATTGGGCCAGCCTGCACCACAAGGTGCCGGTGTTCGGCTCGCTGTTCACGCTGCTGCTGCTGCCGCTACCGTTTCTCAAGGGCACGCGCAGGGTCTGGCTGATGGTCGCGTGGGTGCACTTCGGAATTCTGGCCTGGTACCTGGTGCACCATCAGGATCGCTACCTGCAGGGCATCGTGCCGCTGATGGCAGCGGCGGTCGCCGCGATTCTGGTCTTGCTGGTTCGCGCGGGTGGCCTCTTGGTGCGTGGTGCCGCGGCGCTGCTCGTGCTCGCGCAGGTGGTCTGGGGCGGCGATGTCTACTTTTTCCAGACCCACAGCATGGTCAAGTCCCCGATCAAGAAGGTCGTGGACTTACTCAGCGCGGGCTTCGGCAAGGATTACGAAGGCCGCTTCCAGGTGTCGCCGGCGCTCGCGAAGATGGCCACGATGCTACCGAAGAGAGCGCGGGTGCTCTTTCACGAGATGCACCCGCACCTCGGCGCCGAGACCGAAGCGGTGCTCGACAACTATCCCTGGCAGTATGGCATCGAGTACGGCGCGCAGGGCAGCCCGGAAGGTGTGCGCGCGATGTTGCGGCAACTGGGGATCACTCACGTTCAGTATTCACCCGGGCGCAGTAACGCGGTGGCATCGCTGGCGAGCGATCTCCTGTTCCAGGAGTTCGCGAATTCGGTGGGCACGGACCGGGTGCGCGCCGGCAGCGGCTACCTGATCACGGTGCCCAACGAACCCTATCGAGAGCCGTTCGGCGACAAGGTGGCGGTGCTCACTTGTCAGCACGCCCCCGAGCCGGGCCTGTATCCGGTCAAGAGCTTGGATCGCTTCGAGTATGGGCCCGACGGTGACAAGTTCGGTCCTCCGCTCGAAACCGCGGGTGACGCGAATCAGGCCAAAGCGCTGCTTGCCAAGGCCGACTACGCGGTGGTCGAGCTCAAGTGCTTTCGGGGGCGTCCGCCGGCCGAGCTCTCGCAACATTTTCAGCAGTTCGTCAAACGGCGCCGTGATCCGCGCGAGATATGGCGGCGATCGAGCGAGAATTCGGAGGCCTCCGATTCGCCCTCCGAGCAGGATTCGAGCCCGGAACCCGCCGATTCACCCGAATAGGTAACACGGCTTTCTCCCCTACGTTGCGAGGGGTCGAAACCGCCACTAGTATTCGCCGTCTTAATTCGCCCTAAGGGAATCCAGTGAACGCTACGCCCCAATCTGCGACTCCTCGTACCTTTCAATCGATTCTGGTCACCGGCGGCGCCGGCTTCATCGGCTCGGCGTTCATTCGCTGGTTGTTCCGTCAGCCGTCGTTCCAAGGGCGAATCGTCAACTACGACGCGCTCACGTACGCGGGCAACCTCGAGAACGTCCAGGGCGCGGTGGTGCCGGAGCGCTACGCTTTCGTGCGCGGTGACATCTGCGACCGAGATGCGGTGATGGCCGCGTGCGAGAAGCACGCGGTCGACGCGATCGTGAATTTCGCGGCCGAGAGCCACGTCGATCGCAGCATCCTAGGTCCGGGTGCGTTCGTGCAGACCAACGTGATGGGCACCTTCGCGCTGCTCGAGGTGGTGCGCGCGCGGCCGCAGATTCACTTTCATCACGTGTCTACGGACGAGGTGTTCGGCTCGCTCGGCCCGGAGGGCGCGTTCACCGAAGAGAGCCCGTATCGCCCCAACTCACCCTACTCGGCGTCCAAGGCCGCTTCGGATCACCTGCTGCGTGCATACAGTCACACCTACGGTGTTTCGAACACGCTCTCCAACTGCTCCAACAACTACGGGCCGTATCAGTTTCCGGAGAAGCTGATCCCGCTCATGATCGCGAACTTGCTCGATGGCAAGCCGTTGCCGGTGTACGGCGATGGCTCCAACGTGCGCGATTGGCTGTACGTGGACGATCACGCGGAGGCGATTTGGGCGGTAATGTGCCGGGGTGCGTCCGGCTCGACCTACAACGTCGGTGGTCGAGCCGAGTGGCAAAACCTAGCTCTGCTCAAGCGGCTCATCTCGATCGTCGCCGAGGAGGCCAACAAGGACGCCGCAGCGCTTGAGCGTCAGATCACCTTCGTCAAAGATCGTCCGGGCCACGACCAGCGCTACGCGGTCGACTGCAGCAAGATCGAGCGCGAGCTCGGCTGGCAGCCGCGCCACGATCTCAGCTCCGGGTTGCGCGAGACCGTTCGCTGGTATCTCGACAACGGCGGCTGGGTCGAGCGAGTGCGCACTGGCGCTTATCGTCAGTGGCTGCAGGCGAACTACGAAGCGCGCTGAGAGCGGCGAATATCGCCATGGCGGCGAAGTCTCGCTGCGGGACGGTCAGTTGTCTCGCGGCTGGACCGCCGGGCGTCCGAACCGCGGAATTGCGCGCGTTTTTCGATGGCGTTGCTCTTGCAGTCTGCCGGGCCATGCCAAGACAGACCGCCGCCTCGGCGACCGCGACCTCTGACGACGACTTCGAGTATCCAGCCCAGCTTTCGATCCTGCGCCGCGCCATAGCCGAGCTCCCGGTGCTCTCCGATGCTGCCAACATGGCGGCCTGCGCCGACGAGCTCAACCGATTTTGCGGGCTGGCCGAGCTCTTGGTGTCGTCGCTCGCGCGGGCCGAATCGTGCCGGCAGGACGCCGGGCTGCGCCGGGCGGCGTCTGCGGCGTTGCTTGCGCTCTACCAGGTGCGAGAGCGGCTCGATGCGCTGTCCACGAAGCGCGCGTCGCGGGCGACCGTGGAAGCGATACGCCGCGCGTTGTATGCGGCGCTGGCCGCGCTTTCAGAACGGCTCGCGCCGCTCGACGGAATCAGCGAGGCCGCTGCGCGAAGCCTGACCGAGCTCGATCGCGCGCTCGCCATGCGCCTTCTAGTGAGCGATTTTCATTCCACGATGCTGGCCACGTCGCGTGGTCGTTCGAACAAAGGTTGGAGCCTGGTGGTGGCGGAGGCGGAGCTCGCCATCGTTCTTCGCAGGCCGGCCTTCGCGCTGGGGCCGGAAGCCGAGAAGCAGAAGTTGAGCGCGATTTCGAGCCGCGTCGTGGGCTACCGAGCGGGTAAGCCCGGTGCGCTCACGCGATCTCGGGTTCAGGCCGAAGTGCTCGGCACATCGGCGTTGCTGGTCGCGTTGAGCCAGCGTGTGGACGTGAAGCGTCACGATGCGCGCAGCCTGACCGCGCTCGGCGCGCTGCTATCGGGTCGCAGACTCGACCTCACCGTCGCCGCCAACGCCGCCGAGCTCTTGGCTGGCTTGCGGGGTATGGACGTCGAGCTCGATCGGCTGATGCTGGAGCTGCCCTTCGAACCTTCGCGCGCGCTTTCTCACATCGCTCACCGCGTGGGTAACTTGCGGCAGCGCTTGCTGGCGTCGTAGGGCCGAGCCTACGGCTTGGTCATTTGCAGGCGAGCGATCAACGCAGCGTATTCGTCCGGGCTCATGCAGGTAAACTGATCCAGCGGCGGCAGGTGCTCCGGGTCGAGTCTAACGTCGGCCACGAACTCGAGCTTCAGCAAGCAGTACTGCCGCGCCGTGATCGACGCCTGCGTGGTCTTGATTTCGTCCGTCGTGAGCTTGCGGATCGTGTGATCGTCCGCGTACTCTAGCCCGCTGGTCGCCGAGAAGATCAAGCGATGGTCGTACGTCTGCGGGTAGCCGACACACGTAAATTCCTCGGAGTATGCCCCATTTTCGCGCTGGTTGATGTCGCCCGCGTGAGCGAAGTACAGCCGACAGCGCGAACCGAGCCGCTGCATCTCGACGTATTCGGAGTCGGGGGTTCGCCGATAGAGCGCGAAAGGCTCCAGGTATTCGAGCACGGGTGCCGCCTGCCACTCCTTTTGCTTGGGCGTAAGCCACTCGATCGAGTTCGTCGCGAACGTCAGGTAGCTCTCTTCGGCAGCCGGCATCGGGCGGACGCGCTGTGCGAGCTCCGGCAAGACCACGGCGCCTTCGCTCACGATCGAGCCCGGCGCCACGTGCGAAACACCGACCCGCGGCCGCAGCAGCCCCTGTTCGTCTTGGCCCGAGTAAGGCAGGAGCAGCCGCTGCGAGCCGGCGTTCCAAAATTGTCCTTCTTCGCTGCCGAGCGCGGTGTATTTCAGATCGGTTCCTAATATCAGGTACGCGGTCTCCGCGGCGTACGGATCGGAGAACAGCCCGAGCTTGAGCGCGCTGATGGCTTGGCCCATGAACGTTTGCACGCTGCCGATCGTGAATATCCCCGCGTCCGCGGCCAGGATCGAGCGATGCCCACCGGGGAGCTGATGAGTCGCGCCGTCCTGCCGAGGAAACGCGGGGTTTTCGAGGTTCACCACGCGCAGCGTCGAGTGATCGCCGCCGGTCCAGCCAAAATCACTCAAGAACAGCCGATTGCTCGAGAACAAGGAGGACTGCAGCGATTCGTTCACGACCGGCAGCGTCGCGGTGCGCACGATCGAGCCCCCGCCCATGGCGTACACCTGCAGCACGCCCTGAGAGATCACGTACAGATAACCATTCTGGAAGTAGAGCGTTTGAACGGCGCCCGGCACGGCCAGGTCGAAGGTGGCCGCCGAGGTCGTGATCACGTCGACCGCTGCGTTGGCTCCGAGCGTATCGAGCCCTGGGTTCGTCACTTCGTGTACGGTGCTGTCGACCCGCACGAAGCCGGAGTCTTCATACTCGTAGATATAGAGCTGAGTGGAGTCTTGGTGGCGGAACAGCGGGTATGTGCTGCTGCGTTGCTCGGAAGCGTCGCAGAACCAGTTGATGTGTTTGCGCTCCTCGCACTTTTTGGCCACTGGCACTTGAATCGTCTTGTTCGAAACACGCGCGACTTGCATCAGGCAGTCCGAGAGGGTGGTCCCGTTGCAGGCGCGATCGCCGCCCGAGTTGTCGGGTTCGGTGTAGTCGGGGTTCGGGCGCGTCTCGTATTCGGTCCAGCAATATTGATAGGGCGTCTCGGTGGTGTGCGAAGCGGTGCACACCTGGTAGGTATCCGTCGCCCAGCCACTCAAGAAGGTCTTGTTGATCTGCTCGGTGACCACGAAGTAATGATCGCTCGCCCACATCGACGCGCCGAAGCTGCGCGCCTCGCTCACCTGGCTGCCGACGGGCGTGCTTTGGGTGATCTGTTCGTGGATCAGCTGCGCGTCACTGACCGTGGTGTCGATCAACGTGTCGTACAGCTCTTCTTTCAGTGTGGCTCCGAGCTCGAACACGCGTAGCGCGCGATGCTGGCTTCCCGGTTGGCTCGGGCGCGGCACGGCCACTCCGGTTGCTGGCCCCCCGGTGCTCGTGCTGCTCGGGGGTAAGCCTTCGGGGCTGAACGTGGTGTAAAAGACCAATTTTTGGTTGAAGCGCCGCGAATCCAGAACGTCGACGTGGCCCAGATCCACGGCTTCGACGAAGGCGAGCTCCGTGCCCTGAACGCTGAAGTGCAAGAGTTGCGACGAGCGATTGTCCTGGCTCTTGGTCATGACGACCAGCTGCCCCTGGTGAAAGAAGAACTGGTCCACGTGGCCAGGCAGCTGCAATGCGCAGTGAAATTGCGGCTTTCCCTGGTCGATACCAACCAACATCAGGCCGTGAGTCGTGGAATAGAAGAGAGCGGCAGCCTCGGTCACGGCTACGATGTCCGCCTTGACGATCTCGACCGGGGTGGCGCCGGCGCTGGCCGTGGCGATCCCGGGCAGCGGTGGCAGGGGCCTTTGTGCGCCGGCGAGGTAGCGCGGCTGACTCTGATCTTCGAGCACCGCGACGCTGTAGCCCCAGGAAACGCCGCCGAGCGCGTCGATCGCGGCCTGGTAGCGCGGCTCGCTCGCCACCTCGCAACGCAACAGGCTGCCCGGATCGTAGCCGGCCAGTTGCTGCACCAAGCTCTGCGCGCTCAGGATTTGGCCGCGCGCGGGGATCGAGAAGTCCAAACCCGCTGCGGTGGGCTGCCCCGCTTGAGCTCCTCCCGCTCCCCCTTTCGGATCGGGCGCCGAGCCCCCCTGCGCGGCTCCGCCTGCTCCACCTGTGCCAGCGACGTTCGCTCCACCGGTCGAGCTGGCTCCGGCTGCTGTCATCGGGGAGGAATCGTTCGGTGAGCTGCAGCCGCAGACGGCGGCCAGCGCAATCGCGGAAAAAGCTCGTCGGAGCTCACGCAGTTCGACTCGGAAAGGCTGTGCCGCCGACCCCAATGACGTTGCCATGCGCCTGCCTTCAGCAAGATCCGCGCCCGGGTCCGTGCAAGCGCGTCGCGTGGCGCCGCCCAGCCGGCGATCGCCGATCAAGTCCCGGGGATCACAGTGGAAAAGGACTGACCCAGAATCCGCGTGCGGTCCGGGGCGCCGCTCGCGATGCGCAGGAGACGGGCGCAATGTGTGCCACGAGTGGCTCAGTTCGCTGCCGGCCGCCTTTTGGGCAATGGCGAGCGACGGATCCGCTCAACCCCGTGAGATAGAGTGCCGCCGTGACTCGCTTCGGCCGACGAGGAAGCCTCCACCAGCAGCCCTGGAAGCGCGCGATCGGCGTCTGGTTCGTAGCGCTGTCGACCGCAGTCGCGGCGGGGTCTTGGGGCTGTGCCGGACTTTCGGGCGTGCCCGGCAACATGCAGCAAGTCAAATCGCGACTTCGAACCCTATAGGGTGATTGGGAATATCTATTACGTGGGCTCGAACGACATCGCGCTGTTCTTGATCACGACCTCCGAGGGGCACATTCTGCTCGACACGGGCTTCGAAGCGAGCGCGCCACGCTTGCGAGAAAATATCGAACGGCTCGGCTTTCGCTACCAGGACATCAAATTCATTTTAACCAGCCACGCGCACATCGACCACGTGCAGGCGCACGCGCTGGTGCGCCGACAAACGGGGGCGCGAGTCGTGGTGTCGGCTGCGGACGCCGCCTTCGTCGAGCACGGCGGTCAGGGAGAGACCGTGTTCGACGGTGTGTTCAGCTGGACGCCATGCCCGGTCGATCGACGGGTGACCGACGGCGACAGCGTGACGCTCGGGGATGTCACGTTGGTTGCCCACGTCACGCCGGGCCACACGCTGGGCGCCACGACGTGGACCACCACGGTGCGCGCCGGCGAAAAGACGCTCGCCGTGCTGTTCTTTCCGAGCGCGAACGTGAATCGCGGAGTTCGCCTGGTCGATAACCCGCGCTACCCCGACATCGCGCGCGATTTCGAGCGGAGCTTTGCGACTTGGAAGTCGCTCCCGTGCGACGTCTTCCTCGCCGACCACGGCGAATTCTATGACATGAAGGAGAAGTACGCGCGCTCGAAGCGTGGCGAGGGCGCCAATCCGTTCATCGACCCAGAAGGGTATCGCCAATTCTTGGCGCGGGCGGAAGCGCGCTTTCGCGATCAGCTGGAAAGCGAGCGATGAAGGCCCGGGCCTCCGAAGTGAGCGACTAGGCGGCGACGCCGGTGAGCTCGCCCTTGAGCCGAATGCGTGCGTCGCCGAAGTCGGCCACGTCGTTGAAACCCATGTAGTGAAAGCAGGTGACCAGCATGTCGCTGAAGCTGGTCTTGTTGGCGAAGTCGACCAGGCGCCCGCTGCGGAAGTAACCATGCGCCTTGCCCGCGAACACCACCAGCGCGTCATTGATGGAATGCGAATCGCCTTGGCCGAGCTCGTTCCAATGCACGACCAGCGTGTGATCCCACAACGTCCCGTCGCCGTCGGGCGTCGCTTTCAGCAAATCGTAGAGCTTGGTGTTCTGGGTCCACAAGTGGTTGTGGATCTTGCGAATGTTGGCGAACGACGCTTCGTCGGAGTTGTGCGAAATGTCGTGGTGACCCGTGTCGAGCCCCAAGTTGCGGTAGACGCGGTTACTGGTGTTGCCGCTCCAATTGAAGTTGATCGAGCGGCTGAGGTCGCAGGCGAAGGCCAGGCTCGCGATGCGGAAGAACAACCCGCCAATCACGATGTGGTTGTCTTCCTTGTAAGCGTCGATCTTGGTGCCGAGATCGGTCGCTTTGCAGCCGGCCGTGGTGCTGCCGTCCGACAGCGTACGCTCGATGTCGCGCAGCGCTTCGGTGTGCTGATCGATCTTGCGCTGGTCGTCTGGCGAGACGCGGCTCTTCAGCGAGCTGAGCTCGGAAGTGACCAGGTCCAAAGCGGATTTTCGCTTGGCCAGGCGCTTTTTGAGCGCGGCCTGGGCCGCGGCATCATCGCTCGAGAACTTGAAGATGCGCGCGTAAGCGGCGAATGGATCGGTTTCCGGCGCAACCGGATTTTGTTGACCGACGGGGCCCGCGTGTGAATGCAGGTTCCAGATGTTGTTGCTTTTGTCGCCCACGCGGTACACGAGGTGCCGATACGGAACGCTCGGGGTTTGCGCGAGCACCCGCTCGCCGATGGCGTAGTCGGCGCTCGGACCCTGCACGTAGCCGATGGTCTTGCCATCGGCGCCACCGATCGGAAACGAGCCCTGACCACTCGTCCACGGAGCGAGTGAGCTGCCGCCTTGTTGATGGTTGTCGGCCCGTTCACCTTCGGGGAGCTGGTAGAAATGCCGGTCGAGCTTGTTCAAGAAGAGCAGATCCGAACGGTAGGGTTGCAGCGGGGAGAGGAACTCACCGAGCTGGAAATCAGTTTCACCGCTGGTGAGAAAGCGCTTGGCCGGCTGATCGCCGTTGGCTTGAAACACGAACAGAATGCGGCGCGGCGCGGTAGCGGTCTGCGCGTGCAAGGCGCGCGGCCGCATGGCGTCGAGGAAGGGCAGAGCGAGCCCGATGCCACCGGCACCGCGAAGCAGCGTTCGGCGCGACAAGCGTTTCATGGCGACACCTCCAAGGTCTTTCGGTAGAGAAAGGAGTCGGTCTGGGTGAGCGCGACCAAGAGCTCGGAAAGGCTGAGATTCTTGCTCTGAAACGCGCTTCCGAGCTGCGCCAGCGAGCAGCTGTCGGCCGCTTCCACGTCGCGACCGAAGAAGAACCGGAAGTTCTCGGTGACGTAGCAATCGCGCGCCTCGCTGCTGCCCGCGAGCCGTGCACCGAGCTCACGCACGTCCGCAATAGGACCATCGGCATCGCGCGTGGCGCTGACCTGGCTCGCGCTGACAATCGGCTTCGATGCTTCATCGACCGTGCGGTAGCGACCGACCGCGTCGAAGTTCTCGAACACCAACCCGATCGGATCGAGCAAGTTGTGGCAGCCGGAGCAGTTCGGATCCTGCCGGTGCTGCGCGAGCCGCTCGCGCTGAGAGAGGCTCGGATCCAGGCTGTCGAGGTTGAGTTGGACGTTGTTGGGGGGCGCGGGGATCCTCTGGCACAAGAGATCGGTGCGAACCTTCAGACCCCGGCGCACGATCGACGTCCGGTACGGTTTGTCCTGAGCCATGAGGAAGGCCTGGGTGAGCACGCCCGAGCGGCGCGGATCATCGACTCGCTCGAAGCGGGTGCTGGTTGGTCCGCTGAGGCCATAGAAGGTCGCGAGCGATTGGTTCGCGTAGGTGTAGGGAGCGGTCAGAAGCTCGACCAAGTTGCCGTCGGGCCGCGCCAAGAGCGCGCTTACGAAAGCCCGCGTTTCGTCCTGGTAAAGGCGCGGCAAGTCCGATGGCAAGCCTTTGAAGACCGTTTCGTCGCGCGAAAAGTCGTCGAGCCGGTCGAGGTCGAGCCACTCGGCGAAGTACTGAAACAGTCGGGCTGCGCGCGGGTCAGCCAGCATTTGCCGAGCGCGAGTGGCGATTTGTGCGGGCGTCGCGAGCGCGCCGCTGTTGGCGGCGTTGCGAAGCTCGGCGTCGGGCATCGATTGCCAGAACAAATACGACAGGCGGGAGGCCATTTCGTCTGGGGTCGGCTTGGTGACCGCGTTCGCGCTGGGTGCCCCGCGTTCGACGCGATAGAGGAAGGCCGGGGCCTGGAGCATTGAATACACGGTCCACTCGACGCCCGTGGAGAAGCCATACCCAGTGAGTGCGCTCTGGAACTGCGCTTCGTAACGAGTGGTCTCCTCGGCGCTCAGCGGCCTGCGATAGGCGCGGCTGCCAAAGTCTTGGATGAAGCTCTTGGCGCACTCCATCTCGCGCCCGGCAGCGGGCGTGCAGTTGACCAGGCCCGGGCTCGTGGCGGCCTTTTCGGCGATCGCTTCAGCCGCGTCCATGTACTTCTGCGCGGTCAGAGTTTGCACGGTCAGAAATTGCGCGTTGTTGTGAAAACCAAGCGATTCGGCTTCGGCCGGGAATTCGCGCGTGGCGGTCGCCACCAGGTTGGCGATGTCCGGTACGCCGGGGAACAAGTCGTTCATCGTGTTGCGGTATTCGGCGTTGCTCAGCCGCCGCAGAGGGGCGCTTCCGGGGCTCGGCGCGCTGCAATCGACGTTGGTCGAGCCGCCTTGGCCGGTGCCGGTGCCGCCCGTGACGCCGTTGCTGCTGCCGCTACTGCCGACGCTACCGCCGCTCGCTGTCGCTTCCCCGGGCGCGCCGATCACGCCGGTGCAGGCGCTCGAAATCAGGAGACCGAGCGCTAGTACGGCTCGTTGCGTGCTCCCCAGGGCCAGGGTGACGGCTCGTTCTGCGTCGCTCATGGGCATGAGAGTCCTTCCCGGAAGCGGCTTCCGTGTAAGTGGTCGAAAGACAAGCGAGCCGGCCTTGCGCGGGCGGCACAAGCGAGCACCGAGAACGCGACCCGCGCGTTCGGTGGCGCTCGACGAGAACTGATGAAGCTAGCACCAAGCGCAGCACTTGCCAGTAACCCGAAGCAGTGATGTCGCAAGGTGTGCGCGAGCGTGGTCAGCTCGCTTCAACTCGTGCGGCTTGTAGGTTCTTAACGAACGGCTGTTCTGAGTGTCTCAATTTGCGAGCGGGCGCGCGCCAAATGCGCGTGATCGCAATTGCTGGCAGCGCACGGGCGGACATAATCGGGGGCATGCGCGTAATGGACGGAACCTGGCACGGCTTTTGGACGAAGAGGGCGGGCGCGCTTCTCGGGCTCACTTTGTTTGGCGTTGGTTGCAGCTCGAAGGCGGAAACCGAGACTCAGAGCGGCGGCGCGAGCTCGGGTGGTTCGGCGGAGAGCGGCGGCGCGACGTCGGGCGGCGCAGCAAGTGGTGGCACGACGGGCGGTAGCGTGAGCGGCGGCAAATCGAGCGGCGGCACGGGCATGGCTGGCGCGAGCAGCGGCGGAAGCGCGAACGGCGGCAGCGCGGGCGCGAACGGTGGGGCAGCCACGGACCCCTGCGCGGAGGCGCTATTTTGCGAAGATTTCGAGAAGTACGCGCTCGGTAGCGCGCCCACTCCGACCTTCAAGGTTCAGACCAACTCCGGCGCGATCAGTGTCGACGGCGCTCAGCACGCCTCGGGAAGCCAGTCGGCGAAGCTCACCACGATCGCCAAGGACGGCACCAAGACCGCGCTACTTCGCCTGGAGGCAAGCTCGGTGTTTCCGGTGATGGGCAACGTGTTCTACGGCCGCATGATGTTCCGGTTGGAAGCGGCGCCCACCGCGTCGGTGCACTGGACTCTGATTCAAGCTGGCGGCTTGATCGCTGGCCAGAATTATCATTCGCTCTATCGCTACGGCGGGCAGCAGCCGGTCACGCAAAACAATATGTTCGTCGGCAGCCAGCTGATGGCCAATTACGAAACGCCCGATTCGTACTCCGGTACGGGGCCGAAGAGCGATTGCTGGTTCCACGCCAACAAGCGCGTGGTTCCGGTCGCCAAGTGGAGCTGTGTAGAGTGGAAGTTCGATGGGCCGAACAACCAGATGCGCATGTGGCTCGACGGCGTCGCGCTGAGCGACCTGGACGTGAACGGCGTCGGGCAGGGCTGTGTGAATCAGCCGGCAACCTACGCTTGGACCGCGCCGACCTTCGACCACCTGGATGTGGGTTGGGAATCGTATCAAAACGACGAAGCACGCACGCTTTACATCGATGATTTGATCGTGTCGAAGTCGCCGATTGGCTGCCCGTAGTGAGCGCGGAACGCGCCGCGCGGACCTGGCGCTCTGACGTGGCGAGCTTGGCAGCCGAAAACCAAACAAAGGTGGGCAGGCGTGGCTGCTGCTGCGTGGACTGTGACCCTGCGTTGCCCAAGGTCGTGCTGCGCGAGCAGCGCGCACGTGGCAGCGAGGCCAACAAAAACCCAGCGCAAATGAGACGACGCTGAGGAGCGTGTGCTACTCGGCGCGAAGGCGGCGGGCGATGAGCCAGGTGGCCAGGTCGGCCACGAGGGAGACGACGCGCGAGAGGACGGCTGCGCCGACTGCGCCGGGGCCGCCCAAAACGGGGGAAAGGCCGGCGAGGAGTACGGCTTCGCGCACGCCCACTCCGGCGGGTGCGGCCAGCGCGACGAAACCGAAGACGTTGGCGAGAGGAGAGAAGCCCATGGTCGAGAACGCGCCGTCGCTCGTGGCGCCGAGCGCGCGGGCAAGGAAGTAGCCGTGGATGGCCCAGGTGACCCAATAGACGAGCTGAAGCAGCGGGAGGCGGAGCGGGGCGAGCGGGCCGTGTCCTTCGATGCCCAAGGTCGAGCGCAGTTTTTTCGGGATGCGTTGGCGACCGATGGCGACGAGCGCGAGCGCAGAGGCGACGGAGGCGATGAGTAGGGCGGGCGCGAGGTTTCCGGCGAGGCCGCCAAGGCCGTCGCTCTTCACGCCGCTCAGCGCGAGTAAGAGGAAGCCGACCGCAGCGCCGGTGGCGGTCCAGGCCAGCATCTCGATCAGCACGGACAGGCCGACCAAGCGACGCGAGACGCCGAGGCCCGGCGCGCCTTCCATGCGCACGAGCGGAAGCCCGACTTTGCCGGGGGTGTAGCGCGCGAGCTGAGATTCGAAGTAGAGCGAGAAGGCGAGCGTGCGCGGGACGCGCTGATGAGCCATGCGCTCGATCAAGAGGAGCCAGGCCGCAGCTTGGAGTAGGGCGCCGAGCAGGACCGGCACGACCGACAGCGCGAGCAGGCCGAAATCGACCGAAATGCGGCGGCTTTCCCAGCTCTTGCTGAGGTCTACCGCGGTCCAGAGCACGAACAGCGCGGTGACCGCGAGCATCAAGGGGCGCAGCCAGCGCTTGACGCGCTGGGCGCCGCCGACAGCGTCCGCGCCGTCGGCCGAGGGCTCGCTCATTCGTGGTCTCGTGGTTCCGCCGCTTCGTCTTCCGGCGGTTTTTGTTCGGGTGCGGGTTCGGGCGGCGGTGCTTGCACTTCCGGAGCGGGAGCGCGCGCGTCGCTGAGACGCCAGTCGCGGATCAGGCGCTCGTTGTTCGAGGTGTCGTAGCCGCGCTTGAACAGAGCGAGATCGGCGATGCGCTTGACGACGCCATAGCGGCCGCTGCGCAGCGCTTCCAAGAGCTTGGGGCGGGTGCGGGCGAGCTTGAGCTCACGGCTCGAGGCCAGCGCGTACTCGGCGTTCTGCGGGCCGTGACGCATGGTGTACATGAGCAGGCGCGAGGAGGCGTGCGGACCGATCTTCTCGGTGGCAGCGAGCGAGGCGTCTTTGGGGATGAGCGCGATCAGCTCTTGCAGGTTCGCGTAGCGCTCGCGTTCGGCGTCGCTGAGCGTGAAATCGACGCGTTGGAAGCCGCCTTTGAAGGTGCCATCGCGCACGGGAAACGCGCCGTAGTTGTAGGAGAGCACGGCGCTCGCCGCGGCCATGGCCAGCCCGGCGGAGTAGACGCGGGCAGTGCCGAAATCAGGCCGGGCGGCGATGGATTTCAGGGCCAGCACGCTGGCGGCGAACAGGTACGGGGCCCAGTGCATCACGTAGTGAAAGGAGAACGTGATCGGCGGGTCGTAGTTGGTGATGAGCAGCGTGAGCAGGCCGCCGGGGATGAACGCGGCCCACAAGTACCAGCGCCGCGCGGGCAGGAACAACAAGGGTACGAACAGGTGCAGGATGTAGATGAGCTTCTTTTCGACCAGGATCTTGCTGATCACGAACAACGGATTGCTGATCAGCGTGAGGATCACGCTGCGAAAGCCTTTTGCTCCTTCGGACCAGAGCTCCTTGTACATGTTGGGGAACCACCAGTCCCCCGCGGACTCCATGATGTGAAAGCGCAGTACGACGAAGTATACGCTCGAAACCGCGGCCATGATCAGGCCCGGCAGCGGTCGGTGCCCGCTGAGCAAAAGGAAGGCGCCCACCACCGCCATGCCGATCGGGATGTCTTCGCGCATGGTGATGCCCACGACGAACACGATGCCGAACAGCACCCAGCGCCGGGTTTCTGCGGCCCAGATGGTGGTGAGCACGAAGAAGCCGGCGATCGGGACGTACTGAAACTCCGAGAAGCTCGCCCCGTGCATAGGGTAGTACGCGAGGTAGGCGAGCGCGACCAGCGCGGCCAACCACTCGGAGAGGTGACGGCGCGCGAAGCCGAACAGCGGCAACGCGCTCACGCCAATGAGCGTGGACTGGATGACCAGCAGGGTCTGCGGTTTTGGGAACAGCGCGTAGATCGGCAGAAACAGATAGCCGCCGAACTTGGCGTGGTTTGCCAGGTACTTCTTGGGATCTTGCGGGAAAACGACCGTGCTCTCCAGGAAGTGTCCGTGGAGGCCGCCGAACATCAGGTTGTTGTTGATGGATAGATCGAAGTTGCCGGTGCGTAGCTTGTAGTGCCAACGCAAGAGATAGAACGAGAAGAAGACGACGTAGAAGAGCGAGCCGGCCAGCACGAGCGCGAACGGGCCGTGCTTGCGAGCCACGGGTGGAATTTGCTCGAAGGCTTCTTGCCACCAGTCGCGCGCCGCGCGTGGTGCATTCTTGATGGACTGGAACGCCAGCACCTCGAAGGTGATGCCCAAGATCAGGACGATCGGCAGAAGGCGTGCGTGCTCGTTGACCCAGGGCTTGTAGTGCAGCACCGAGGCCAGACCCGGCGCGAGGAGCAGCGGCGAGAGAAACCACAGCCAGCGCTCGATCAGGCCCACATTTTCGCGCTTTTTCAGCGTGGACCACAGAAAGTAGCCCGCGGCGGCGGCGGCCAGAGCGGCGCCGCCGATGCAAGCCTTGATCGTGGTCATGCGCTGGCTCAGCTCGAGCGCGTTGCTGGCCAAGAAGTCGTTTGCGGCGCGTCCGCTGAGCGAGAGTTGAAGCCAGGCGACGAGCGCGAAGCCGAGCAAGGCAGCCAGCGCGACGCTGCGCGCTATCGTGCCCCAGACGGCCTCGCCGGCGAGCGCCGGGGTGGAATCGCGCGGGCGATCTTCGGCTGCGGAGTGGTCCGACTCGGGTCGCGGGCTAGCGACGTTGTCTGGTTCGGAATCGGTTTCGGATTGTTCCGCGTCGTCTTCGTCGTCGTCGTCCGTGTCGTCGTCGTCCTCGTGGCTGCCCGGGTCGGTGGAGGGTGGGGAAGCGGCGGGCGGCGAGGCGGGCGAAGGCTTCGCGTCGGGGGGGGGCGCCGCCGCCGAGGAGTCAGCGGACCCCGCGGCTGGCGAACTCGGATTTTCCCGCTCCGGGCCTTCACTCATGGCCGAGGCGTGTACCACGGTAGGCGCTTTTCGGGGAGAACTTGTCCCGCGAAACCCCGGGGTTTCCGTCCTGGCGGGGCGTCGTTCGGGCGCGTACGTTTGTATTGTGCGGCATCGACTCGTCCCGCCGTTTCTGGCCCTCGGGGTCGCGGTCGCTTTGGGTTCAGGGCCCGTACACGCCCAGTTCAATCCGCAGGGGCGAGGGCACAAGGCCAAGCCACCAGCGGGAGCGCCGCGCGCGCCGCGTGCGCCGGCCAGTGCGCCGCCAGCGCCGCGCGGCAGGGCGAGCCCGAGTACCAAGCCCGACGTCGCGGGCAAGCCCGACGTCACGGCGAAGCCCGATGCCGCAACGAAGTCCGATGGGCAAAGCTCCAAGGCGGACGGCAAGCAACCCAACACCGACGCGCTGATTGCTCGTTACACCGCGATTGCGCTGGCGCAGCCGGGCGCCGATTTTCCGTTGCAGCGGCTGGCCGAGCTGTATCGAAACCGCGACGGCAAACTCGACGCGCTGATCGCCGAGATGAGTCGTCGCGCCGAGCAGGCGGGTCCGGAGCGGTTTGCGGCGTTGCTGGCGCTGGCCGGCGCCTACCAGCACGACGGGCGGCACGACCAGGCGGCAGCGACTTACGAGCGCGCGCTGAAGGAGAACCCGGGCTCGGCGGTGGCCGAGCTGTCGCTCGCGCGGTTGCTGACCGACCGCGGACAGCGGGAGCAGGCGCGTGCGCACTACGAACGCGCGCTGCCACTTTTGACCGAGCCGACCGCGCAGGAGCAGGTGCTCAGGGCTCTGGTCACGCTTTCCCTCGACGCCAACGATGTCGCGCAGGCCCGCAAATATCACGAGCAGCTCGTGAAGAAGCAGGGCGGGTCGTTCTTCGTGCGGGCGGAGCTCGGGCGTGAGCTTTACGCGCGCGGCATGTATCAGGACGCGGTGCAGGAGTTGTCGCAGCTGGTCAAGGCCGGCGCCGGGGACAACCGCGTGCTCGCTCCTGCCCTGCGCGACTATGGCCGCGCGCTGGCCAAGGTGGGGCGTCAGAAAGAAGCGCTGAAGGAACTGACGCGCGCGCTTTCGGTGGCGGGCGCCCAGGCGGGCGTAAGGCGCGAAATTTACGAAACCATCGTGGAGCTTTATCGCGCCGAAAATCGCATCGGCGATCTGGTGCAAGAGCTCGAGCGACGCGGCGCGCGCGACGCCGACGAGCAGCGCATTCTGGCCAGCTTGTACGAAGAGACCGGCAAGCTCGATAAGTCGCTCGCGGCCTACCGTAAGGTGCTCGAACGCGAGCCGAAGGACGTGGGGACGCGGCTCAAGGTCGTGCATATCCTCGAGGTACAAGGGCAGCTCGAGGAAGCCATTCGCGACTACGAGGCGCTGACGCGCGCAGCGCCGCGCAACCCGGATTACGTGTTTCGGTTGGCAGAGGCCTTGATTCAGCGCGGCGATCGCAAGCGCGCGCTCGAGCAGCTGCGCGCGCTGGAGAATCGCTCCGCTGACGACGACGAGGTCCTGGCTGCGCTGGTCGATTTCTATCAGCGCATTTCGGAGAAGGCATCGAGCCTTGCCCTCTTGCAGCGGCTTTCGGCGCGGGGCGGCGCCGATCCGCAGCACCTGGTCGAGCTCGGTTCGCGCTATTGGCAGGAAGGCGACAAGAAGAAGGCTGTCGCGACCTGGCAGCGTATTCGACTGACCGAGAAGGATCGCGTTGCCGGCCTGCTTACGCTCGGTGATTTATATCTCGAGCACGACCTGGTCAAGGAAGCGCTCGAGACCTTCGACGAGGCGGTGAAGCTCGACTCCAAGCAGGTGCGGCCGCGCCGGGCACAGGCGATTGCGCTCGAACGCGCGGGCACCGCGGCGAGCTCGCGCGACGCTCGCCAGCAGTATCACGACCGCGCGCTGAAATTGTGGGAGCAGCTGCTCAAAGACAGCGGAGGCAACGTGCAGCTGGCACGCGAGGCGCGCCAGCATTTGGTGACGCTGTGGAGCCTTTCGGGCAGCCTGGCTCCGCGGACCGCCGCGCTATTGCGTAGGCTGGACGCCAAACCGCCGGATCTCGACGCAGGCCGGCTGCTGGCCGAGGCCGAGATGCGGCTGCGTCGCTATTCCGAGGCGGAACGCACGCTGAAAAAGATCGTGGCCGTGGCTCCCGGCGACGTCGAGAGCTTGTCTTGGCTCGAGCGCGTGCTCGGCCTGCAGCACAAGCTGGCGGAAGCGATCGACGTGCTGGAGCGCCTTTCGCGCGCGGAGCCCAAGCGCGCGCGCGAATACTTTCAGCGCATGGCCGAATACGCGGCAGAGCTCTATCGCGACGATGACGCGATTCGCTATGCGTCGCGTGCCGTGGAGCTCGGACCGGAAGATGCCGAGGGTCACAAAAAGCTCGGCGAGATGTATCGCAAGCGCGGAGACGTGGCCCGCGCGGTGAGCGAGTTGCGCCAAGCCATCGCCAAGAACGAGCGGCTGTTTCCGGTCTATTTCGATTTGGCCGAGCTGCTGCTCGGGCAGGGGCAGGCCGATGAAGCCGATTTGCTGCTGCGGCGCGTGGTGCGTGCGGCCCAAGACGAAGAGCTGGTGAACCGCGCCGCGCGGCTCAGCCTGCAGGTCAATCTCGGTCGCGGCACGGTGGACGTGCTGGAGCGTGATTTGCTGCCACTCTCGCTCGACAACCCGGATCGTCCGATCTATCGCCGGCTGCTGGTCGAGCTGTACGGCACGCTCGCGTATCCGCTCTTGAACCGCGCGCGCGGCGGGGAGCCTGCGGAGGCGAAGGCCGCCGAGGCCGAGCTGCGACGTCTGGGCGAGCGCGCAGTGAAACCGCTGCTCGACGCACTCGCCGACAGCCGGGACACCCAGCAAGAGGTCGCGACCACGCTGCTGCTCTTCGTGGCCAACAAGAGCGCGGGCCCAGCCTTGCTGGCGTATGCCACTGGCAACGCCACGCCGCGCTTGCGTGCGCGAGCGATGTTGGCTCTGGGCGCGCTCGGCGATCCCGCGCTGGTGCCGCGCTTGAGCGAGCTCGTGGCTCCAGCCGGGCGCTCGCGCGCGGAAGAGTCGGATCCTGTTCTGCTCGCCGCAGCCTGGGGCCTGTCCCGTTCTGGTTCGCCCGGCGCGCGGCGCGCGTTGCTCGCGCTCTCGGAAAGCCCGGCGCCCGGGCTGCGCGCGTTCGGCGTGCTGGGGCTCGCCGTGCTCGGCGACCGCCGCAACGCGCCGGTCATCGTGCGAGCTTTGTCGGCCACCGACGCGGGTACGCTGCCGCGCGCGGCAGCGGCGTTCGCGGTCGGGCAGCTCGGACTTTCGCAGCAAGCGAGCGAGCTGTTGGAGCTCGTCAACGCGCCCGATCCGCTGCTTTCGTCGAGCGCGCTCGTCGCGCTAGCACGCCTTTCGGCGCCGACTGCGCCCGACGCGATCGCGCAACAGCTGCTTTCCGCCGAGCCCGAGGCGCGCCCGGGCGCGCGCGCGGCTGCGCTCGTTTTCGCGACGGGGAGCTATCGCCGAGCGGGAGCGTTGCTGCCGATCCCGCGCGGCGATCTGGACTCGGCGCAGGTGCTCGCGGGCTTGTTGCCGGATGCCTACGATTCGAACGCCGAGCGCGCGGCGCTCACGCGGCTCGGCCCCGCGCTCGAGGCGGCGGCCGCCGCTGCGGTACGCTCGGGTCCGGCCGGCGCGCGCGCCGTGGCAGACGCGCTGTCGACCGATGGTGGGCGCTTGCCGTTTTCGGCGCTCTTGGTTCGGGCCGAGAACGACGCGGGTGCGCGCAAAGAGGCGGCGAGCCTGGCGGAGCGCATCGCCGCACGCACCGTCCCCGCGTTCGTCGCGCTTTCCGAGCATCCCGCGGTCGAAGTGCGGAGTTTCGCCTTGGGCTTTCTCGGGCGCCGGCTCGAGCCAGAGGCGACGCGCGCAGTCGTGGTCGCGGTCAACGACGCGGATCCCGGCGTCCGTCGCGCCGTGCTCGCGTCGCTCGGGCCGCCACATGCGGCGGCCGCGAGCGTGCTAATCAGCCTTTCGGGGAGCGAGGAATGGAGCCAACGCGTGGCCGCGCTGTCGGCGCTCGGGCGCATCATCAAGGCAGGAACCCCCGCGGCCGCGATCGCCGCGCTGCAGCGGGCAGCCGAGAAGGACGACACGGCGCTGGTGCGTGAAGCAGCGCTCTCGGCCCTTTCCCGCGCCGCGCCGGAGCTTTCGCGCTCCACGCTCGAGCGCGCCCGTGACAGCGACCCCGAGCCTCATGTAAGAAAAGCCGCTGCGGCCTTGCTGCGCTCTCCGGCCCCACCCCCATGACCCGCCCGTCGTTCCCCGCGCTGCGTGCTTTGGCGCTGCTCTCCGTGCTCGGGCTTGGCGCATGCACTTCGCTCGATCGCTTCGACACCAAAGGCAAAGCCGCTTATTGCGGAAGCCTGGTGGCCTCGCCGGTCTTCGAAGAGGGGCTCCTGCCGAAGGGCAGGCCACGCTCACTTCAACTCGGGCTGAGCTTGGATATCGGCACGCTGACTTCACGCGGCGACGAGTCGCTAATCGTGGGTCGTCTTTCGAGCGACGATCGAGATCGCGGTCTGTGCTCGGCAGCAGGGCAGCCGTTGTTCGACGCCGCGCCGCTGCGCACCATGCCCGCGCTGGATCACGACTTGCTTTCCACGCTCGATTTCGGAAGCGGCCGCGATTACAGCTTTTTTTCTTGGGTCGACTCTTCCTGCCAGGGCACGCTGCTCGCCGTAGTCTCGCTGATGCGCAACGAAGACGTCGAAGTGCGATTGTTCAAGCCGGCGGCGTTGCCGGCGCCCGGCGCGGGGCCCGAGTTGCAGCCCGGCTTTGGTTTGTTCACTCTGCAGCGGCGCGACGCCGGCTGCAGCTTCTGAGCCCGGATGCTGGTTCTCGGTATCGAGACTTCGTGTGACGAGACGTGCGCGGCCGTGATTGACGGTGACGGCCGCGTGCTCAGCGACGTCGTTCACAGCCAGGTCGAGCTGCACGCGCCCTATGGTGGGGTGGTCCCGGAGCTTGCGTCGCGCGATCATTTACGTAACGCGCGACCGGTAGTGGAGGCCGCCATCGAGCGGGCGGGCATCGAGCTCCGCGCTTTGGACGGCATCGCAGTCACCTGCCGCCCGGGGCTATCGGGCGCGCTGCTCGTGGGCGTGCAATTGGCGCAGGGGCTGGCTTTTGCCCTCGAAAAGCCGCTCGTGGGGGTCGATCATCTGGTTGGGCATCTGCTCGCGGGGTTCTTGCGCTACCCGGATCAGCCAGCGTCCGCGCAGCCGGCTTTTCCGTTCGTGGCGCTGTTGGTTTCGGGCGGGCACACCGCGCTCTACTACGTTGCAGGTCCGGAGCTCGGTCAGGTGCGCGAGCTCGGGGCCACGCGCGACGACGCGGCGGGCGAGGCCTTCGACAAAGTCGCCAAGCTGCTCGGCCTCGGTTACCCCGGTGGACCGGTCGTGGATCGGCTGGCCCGCGAAGGAAACCCCGAGCGCGTGCCGCTTTCGGCGCCGATGCCCGCCGCGAATTCGGCGGAGTTCAGCTTTTCCGGGCTCAAGACCAATGTCGCTCGCTACGTGGAGGCCGAAGGGCGCCCTGGCGACGATCAGCGTCTACGCGACCTGTGCGCGGCTTTTCAACGCCGAGTGGTCGACACGTTGGTGAAGAAGGCCGTCGCCGCCGCGCGACGCGAGGGCGTGCAGGCGTTGGTAATCGGCGGTGGCGTGGCGGCAAACCGCGAGCTGCGCGAGCGTGCTGGCGTGGCCTGCGCCGCCCACGGGATTACCCTCTACGTTCCGTCGCTGCGCGCCTGCACCGACAATGCGGCGATGATCGCCTATGCTGGCAGCGTACGACTGGCTCGCGGAGAAAATGATGGGTTTCGGATTGAGACGAGCCCGGACACCGCGCTGTTGCAGGTGACGAAGAAAGGGCGGGGGCGGCGCGGCATGCGGTTACCCGGAGCTTGAGCTGAATCCTCCCTTATCGTGATCAGGCGCCGTCTCGTTCGGCATGCGCGGTCCGGCAATGGCGGGGCCCGACGTTTTCGGGAGCGTTCTTGGTCAGGGGATTGGCCGGCCATGGGGGTGGTGACCTACTCCCGCGCAGCCTTGCATCAGGTCTACGCAATATCAATTTCCGCGCCCAGGTTTCGCGGCGCTAGAAAAATACCTATTGAACGCATTCGCAAGCGGCGATATCCATCCCGCAGCGAGGGTTCGTCCGACTGGGAAAGCCGGCACGTAGATGCCGGGATCGTGCGACTGCGACGAAATGCGACCAACACGCAATGCCTCTGTCGCATAGCTTTCGCTTCGACGCAGTCACCAATTGGGGCGAGCGCAAGAACGCCGCAGAAGTTTGGGAAAATGCAATGTCATATAGTTTTTGGTGCGGACCAATTGCGTTCGGGCTAATCGCACTTGGATCGGTCGGTTGTGGACCCGCTGGCGCCAGGGGGGAAGAGGGGATCGGGGGCGACTTTGAAACTGTGGCGAAACAAGGGCAGTTGCTAATCGCGCCGCCATTTTTCCCTCCGAGTTTTAGCACCAGTGGGTGTACGGCAGACCAAGTCACAACGGTTCGACGGGCGTTCTACGAGGCTACCCGCCGAGTCGAAAACGGCCGGAGTTGGCTTCTCGGTGCGACATTAGCGACCTTTTTTCCACAACCGACCGACGATTGGAGGCGCTATACCATGTGGTTTGGTCCTCCGGATGGCCTGGCTCCCGAGAGCCGTCTGAGCGCCGTAGTGGCAAACACCGGCCGCATGTTTACTGCGTTCTGGGGCACTGACCAACCGCTCTCGAACCATTGGGTCGCCCGTTGTACCAACTGCACCGAAGGGTATGCTTACGTCAACGCAGCAGTTCCTTGGACTATCAATCTCTGTCCAACCTACTTTAGCGACTTGCAGCGCTTCGATTGGTTCGGTGGATTGTCGCAGCCTGGGGCACTCATACACGAGATGAGCCATTTTGCAGTTGTTGCAAATACACTGGATCGCGCTGCCAACTATGATGGCGCTAGACGCCTCGCAGACACTAATCCATGGGCGGCAGCGAACAATGCGGACAACTACTCTAACTTTTTCTCGAATCAGGACAATCTGCCGCCGGTTAGGTGACAGCCCCGGACGGGTAGTGCAAGGACTCATTCCCGCGCATCGGTAATGAGAGGGTTGGCGTAGCCCGAGCACCGGGGCTGCCGTATTTGGGAAGGATGTCAAATGATCAGTTTAGAGGCCTTGAGCATTTCTGCAATGTTCGCGTTGTGCACGTGTTCGACGGCATGCATGTCAGCTCCCTTGGAAGAGGGGGACGCCGATGAAGTGGCCTCGCAGCAGTTTGCATGGACGAACCTTATCTACTACCAGCCGCTCAGGAGCACGTCTTGCACCAGCAGTCAATACAGCGTAGCTCTCAACGCGTTCTATGAGGCAGACAAGCGAATTTCGAATGCCGATTTGTGGATGGTTCAGAGTGTCATCGCGACGTTCGGCCCGAAACCGACTGACGACTGGCGACGCTACATCAAGTGGTTTGGTCCTCCTGACGGCCTAGCCACTGGCAGTCGATTGAATCGAGTTATCGCGAACATTCGTCGCCTTAAGAACGCCTTATCTGGCGTCACCGGTCCCACCGGAAGCTTCTTCGAGCCGGGAGCACAAGAGCCACATTGGGTCATCAATTGCAGTTGCACTCGACTCGATGCGTATGCTTGGGTCTTTCCGAGCACGCCGTGGACAATTAGACTTTGCCCGAGATATTTCAACGAACTGCCCAATCTGAATTGGTTTGGGGGTCTGTCGCAACCGGGAGTCCTAATTCACGAGACTAGCCACTTTGTAGCAGTAGCAGACGCTCGAGACTTCGCTGGGGAATATGCCGGGGCCGCGGCTCTTGCCGCAAGTGATCCGGAGGCTGCCATTAAAAATGCGGATAACTACGCGTACTTCGCGTCAAATGAAGATAACTTCCCAATGCTTCTTCGCTGAAGGGCACACCGGCATTCGACTGAGTGCGGCGTAGCAACTAGTTTGCTAGCGCCCGACGGAGTTGACGAGCGTGGTTCGGGACTCTCATGGAGCTCAAGATTTCAACATTCGGGAACGGCACGCAAACTGCCCGTGGAACGCGTGCTCCATGAGTGCCTCGGGCAGCACGGAAGCGTTTCTGTGGTTCACTTTGACCGCTTCGTTGTGAGGCTTGGTGTCGCTTCGTGGGACGCGAACGCGCCGCATGGACTTGCACTTGTGCGGAACCGACTTGCTGGGTAGCCTCGCCCGATTGCGTCTTGCTGCCGCCGACTTGAGCGTGCTAGCCGGATTAGCTCCCACGGGCGGCTGCTGCGGTAGCAGTATCGATCTTGCCCGAATGGCGACGTTAGTCACCGCTCGCATGCATGTTTGAGTTCCACCCGCTGTGCGCTTTGCACTCTGTAAGGCTGTAGGAGCGCGTAGTCGGTATTCATCTTTATCGCCGGACCTCGTCGGCGAATGTCAAGCCGGCTTTTGCTTGGGGCTTGATGTTTCGGGGAACTTTTGCCGACTCCCTGCACTAGGCCGCGCGTAGCAGCGCGACCGTCGTGGGCCCAGCGGTGCGGCGCCGGAAAAAGCTCGGCGCCACGCCGAACCTGCGCTTGAACGCGCGGCTGAACGCGAACTCAGAAGCGTAGCCGACCGCCTGCGCTAGCTCGGCGAGCGAAGCGTCGCTGCTCTGCAAGAGGTTCGCAGCAAGCTCCAGCCGGAGCTCGCTCAAATAGCGAAGCGGAGGCATGCCCAGCGCAAGCACGAAGCGCTTGGCGAAAGCGGGGCGCGAAAGCCCGACCGCGCGCGCCAGGTGCTCGACCGTCCAGCGCGTGTCCAGCTGCTTGCACATCAATTCCAGCGCGCGGGCGACGGCGCGATCCGGCAGCGAGCTGCCGTTGGACTCACGCACCACCAGCGTGCCCGGAGCCAGCAATTCTGCCGGCGCCTCGCTCTCGCGAACGAGACAGGAGCCGCGCAGCACGAACACGCAACACTCCGCGTCGGGCAGTAACAACGTTGCGCCTTTCGGGATGCGGCGAACCTTCAGGCGATTCGAGATGCGCGGAGCACTCATGAGCCAAGGGTACGCACGCCTGCCTCGCTGTCTACCCGGAAGAGCCTCGGGTAGGCCTTGGAGCGCTTTGGACATGGCCTCGCGGAGCCCTTCGCTGCACAAACTGCGAAAGGCGATGTTGGAAGGCGAAAAGAGCAAAGAAATTCCGGCAGGTGGCTCCGCATTGGCCGTGCAAAAGCGCCTGTTCGAGGCGCGCACGGTGCTCATCTTCGGCGAGATCAGCATGGCCCTTGCCCAGAGCACGTGCGCCGAGCTGCTCGCGCTCGACGCCGAAAGCCGGAAGCCCATCCGCGTGCTGATCAACTCTCCCGGCGGGCATGTCGAGTCCGGAGATACCGTTCGCGACGTGCTCCGCTACGTCGAGAGCGAGGTCCGGATTGTCGGCACCGGTTGGGTCGCCAGCGCGGGTGCGCTCATCTATACGGCAGTGCCGCGAGAGCGCCGCTTCGCGCTGCCGAACACGCGCTTCATGTTGCACCAGCCTAGCGGCGGCGTGGGCGGGCCTGCCTCGGACGTCGAGATCGAGGCGCAACAAATTCTAGCCGTGCGCGCGCGCTTGAATCGCATCTTCGCCGACGCAACGGGGCAGCCGCTCGAGAAAATTGCGCGCGATACCGAGCGCAACCACTGGCTCAACGCGGAAGAAGCGGTCGCTTATGGGCTCGTCGGTCGCATCGTCTTCAGTGCGACCGACCTTCCCGTGCCCTGACTCAGTGCGCCTGGCTGGCAGGCTTCTTTTTGCTCGAGTCGCCGCTCTTGGCGGTCTTTTCGCTGTTCTTGGCTTCCACGCTGGGCTCGCTGATCAAGAACTCGACGTAGTCGCGGCGCAGGCGCACGCGGTAGCTCGGCACCGAGTCCTTGAAGCGGAAGGAGATTTGCGCGCCGTTCGGCGTGTTGACCGCGCGAATGCGAGCGATGCGCGCGTCACGCTTGGCGATGCCGTTCGGGGCTTCCATCACTTTTCGATCGGGGACGACCACGGTGAAACCGGTCGGATCGACGGTGCCGGCGAGCTTCGCGCCGGGCCCATCGAGGCGCAGGCGATGAATGGTCGGTTCGTGCACGCGCCCGTGACCCCAGGGCGCGACGTCCTCGGGCTTCTTGTCGGACTTGCTATTCGACGATTTGCCTTCTCCCGAGTCGCTGCTGCGGGTGGGTCCCTCTTCTTCTTCCGCGAAGGCTTGATCCGCGGCGCGTGAACCGAGGCTGGCGCGCGCGTCGGCTTTTTCCGAAGCCTCGAGCCCCGCCGCTTCGGTTCCCGGAGGCGGGCCGAGCGGAGCTGGTTCGGTGGTGGTGAGCGGGGTCGGCCCGAACAGCGGGACGTTCGCGGTGACCGGGCCCTTGCCGCCCGGCGCGCTCGGGTTGTTCGCGGGGACGCCGTCGGCCGTCTTTCCGGGCAACGACGCCGGACCTTCGCCAGAGGCCGCGACCGCATCGGCCGGGCTCTGAGCGCCCGATTTAGCACCGGGTGGGGGCGCGCTCGGGCCGCGCAGCGCGAACGCGATCGCGGCGATCGCGACCAGTGAAACACCGCCGCCCACGGCGACGACACGGCGTGAAACGCGCGGCGCAGGCTCGCCTTCGCTCGCGCTCGCAGCCCCGCTTTGCGGACGCAGGCGCGGCTTCTCCGCGCTCAGCGCGCTCTTGGTCGGGGACGTGGTTCGGCGAGGCGGCGTGGCGCGGCGCTGTTTGAGCTCCAGCACTTTGCCAGCCGCGCTCTTGAACCACCCTGCCGCGCCGCGCGCGGCTGCCGTGCCGACCACCGCCAGACGCTCGCTCGCGACCTTGGCCTTTTGCTCCGCGTTGGCTGCCATCGCCGCGACGCGACCGCGCATCTCGGGCTCTGCGTCGTCCTCGTCTTCGTCGTTGACCTTGCTGGCGCTCGCGGCCGCTGGCTTCTTCTCCGAAGCCGCGTCCGTGCTCACGCGGCTGGCCGGGATACGGAGGCTCTTTGCATCGCGCTCGGCCTGCGAGGTCGCGGCGACGGTCGGCGACGGCGTCGACTCCTCACTGCCTTCGAAACGCAGGCCAACGACCAGCTGCGGTATTTGCGTGCTCGGATCGACCAGCACGCTGACCGTATCGATTTCGGCCGGACGACGGGCGCCCAGGTCGAGATCCTCGATCTCGAGGCGGCGGCCCACTTTGAGAAACTCGAGGCTCGAGCCGACCTGAACCTTGGCCGCGGTGCCAGTTTTGACGCGTGCCTTCATCGGCGAGCCGAGGCCCTCGATGTGCAGTCGAACGCGCGCCCCGGGTTCGTTGAGCTGGGTCTGCGGTTTCTCGTCCGCAACCTCATGCGGGCCGCACAGGCCGCGCAGCGCGTCCACGCTCCGGCTGTCCAGCGCGGTGAACGTGACGCCGAACTCCCCGCCACGGCCGCCCTCGCGTCGCCAGGCGACGGTGCCCTCGACCACGATCTCGCGGCCGTCGCTTTCGAAGCGGCACACGAGCGGCGCGCCGGCCTCGGGTAGGTAGGCCGTGCGCAGGTGCATGCCGCGCGCGCTAACGTCCACCGATTCGGCCTCGAACACGGGGATCCCAGGGATATTCCCGCAAATTTCGACCAGCGTAGCTACTTTCACGCGTTCGGTTGCGGGGTCACGGCGTTCTTGCGCGTCGGTCATGGCTGCCTCCGGTGGGGTCGCTGCCAGCTGGCAAGCTGACCCGCATCCGCCTCGACCTAAGGCCTTGCCGCGGTTTGGGCCAAGTTTCCTCGCGGGAGCCCTTTACCGAGCGGCTGGTGGCTACCATGATGCCCCTGCGAATGGCGCTCACCGTGATCGTGCGCTCCGGCGATCTCACGACGCCCGCCAGCATTACCTTCGACGCTCCGCGGATCGTGATCGGCCGCGGAGACGGCTGCGAAGTGCTGCTGCCCGATCCCAGCGTGAGCCATCGCCACGCCTCGATTCGCCAGCGCGGCAGCGACTACGTCGTGATTGACGAGGGCAGCACCAACGGCACCTTCGTCGGGCCGGTTCGGCTCTCGCCGCAGGCCCCGCGCATGCTTCGCTCGGGCGAGCTCTTGCGCCTGGGGCGCGTGTGGCTCGAGGTGCGCATCGAGCACGTGCCGGTGACGATGAGTCAGAAGATCGTCACGCGCGATATCGCGCTCGGCCTGGTGGCGAGCGCGCTGAGCGCGCAGGGCGCGAGCGCCGGGGCGCGGGTTTGGGTACGGAACGGCCCGGATCCCAAGCCGGAGCTGCTGATCGGCGCGGGGGATCGCGAGTACATCGTGGGGCGCGGCGCGGGCGTGGAGCTGCCGCTCGAGGATCCCGATCTTTCTCGCCGCCAGGTCGCCATCGCCCGGCGCGGCGCGGTGCTCGTGGTTCGCGACCTCGGCTCCAAGAACGGTAGCTTTCTCGATGGCACGCGGCTCGAGCCGCGCAAGGAAGTGCCTTGGCCGCTCACGGCGGTGCTCACGCTCGGGCAGACTGAGCTCGTGTACGAAGATCCGATCGCGCTCGCCCTCGCGGAGCTCGAGGGGAGCGAGGACGAGCGCATGCGTGAAGATGACCCGGTGGATCCGCCCACTGGGGTTCCGGCGCCGGTGGTGACCAAGGCGTCTGCTGGGCTGCGTTCGACCGACGCGGGTGCGGCGCCGATCGCGGAGGTGCCGCGCGCTGCTTCGGGTGGCGCGCGGCGCTCCGGTTTGCGGATTCTCGATGTGGTGGTGGGGGTGGTGGCGCTTGCGGTGTTGGGGGTCAGCTTGTTTGGGCTTTGGTTGCTGTTTCGAAGCTAGGATTTTCGCGGTGTGGGCGGGTTGGGGTTTGGGTTGGGGTTGGGGTTTGGGGGAGGCAGCGATTGGGACGGGCGCGATTGGGCGGGGGGAGAGGCGTTGGGCAATGGGGGGCGGCGAGGGGGCGGGCTGCAGCCGCGCATGCCCGGCGGTGTTGGGTTTCGGGTGCGCGGGATGGTTGGGTTTGGGAGCGCAGTTGGGATCGGGATCGGGATCGGGATCGGGATCGGGATCGGGGAGCGGACTTGGGGATCGGAGTCGGACTCGGGATCGGGGAGCGGACTTGGGGATCGGAGTCGGACTCGGGATCGGGGTCGGACTCGGGATCGGGGTCGGACTCGGGATCGGGGTCGGACTCGGGGATCGGAGTCGGACTATGGATCGGGGCCGGATTTGGGGATCCGGGTCGGACTAAGGGATCGGGATCGGACTAAGGGATCGGAGGCGGACTCGGGGATCGGAGGCGGCATTGGCGGTTGCCTGAGGTTTGGGGCGCGGCGTCGGCTGACTTGGGAGTGGTCATGCCGGGACGCGCACAACGCCTGCCTGCGCAGGCGTTGAACGGTTCGGGGCGGCTGGCGCAGGCATGCGTTCTGCGCGGGAGGGGGCATGACCACTCCCAAGTCAGCCGACGCCAGGTTTCCCCATCATCAACTGGTCGCCTATCAGCTCGCGCTCGAGTTGGTGAAGCTCGTGGCGGGTACGCGAATTGCGAATGCTCAGCTCAGGCAGCAGGCGCGTAAGAGTGCGGCAAGTTGCGCGCTGAATGCGGCTGAGGGGGCCGCGAGGCAAACGCTCGCAGATAAGAGCCGTGCTTACGGCATCGCTCTCTGTGAGGTCTGCGAGGCGTGCGCCGCGGTCGAGATCGCTGGCGCGTTGGGCGCTTGTTCGGCGGCTGATGTGCGAGCGGTGCTCGAGCTCGGGGTTCGTGTGAAGAATGTGCTCAGTCGCCTGGTGCGCTGAGCCGAGGCATTGCCCGCTGCTAGGGCACCAATACCGGCCTCAGGGCGTCGACGAGGGCGTTGACCGCCGGCGAGTAGCCGTAGCTCGGGCTTGCGGTGTCGGTCAGGGTCTTCGGGCAAATCGAGGCCGGGACGGCGTTGCCGGTGAGGTCACCGAACGCTTTCAGGACGCGCAGCTCGCGCACGCCAGGGAAGGCTCGAGCATGCGTCTGCGAGGTGCCGTTGCACACCGCGCGATTGAATGCGGAGTCCGTCATTCTGCACTCGCACGCGGCGGCGCCCGCTGTGCAGTCCTTGATGACCGGCAAGGCGAAGATGCAAGCGTATTGAAGCTCCGAGTTGTCGGCGATGTTGGTCTCATGGCCGTTGATGGCGTTCGTGCGCGTTGAAGAGCTCGATGCCGCGAGCGCAGCTTCGGCACCGACTAGTGGATGCGGCGCCGCTCCGAACAGGGTGCTGCGATCTTTCGGCGTCTCGAACATCAATTTATCACCCGGAAGGGTAGTGCCGTCGGGAGAGCCCAATACCAGCGACCAGCGGCCTTGGTCGGTGAGCTCCTTGTGAGTCAGATATTTGAGCGGAGTGCCCGCGGCCAGGCTGTCCTTGCTGGCCAGATCTTGCCAAGGTACGCCCACGATACCGCCCAGGAAGACCATGGAAGGCGTTCTGCCGCCCTTGGGGAACAGCGGGTTACGCACCAGGCTTCCGCTTTGGTTCGGGATCATGGTTTGGGTGAGGCCATCGACGTAGCGCTGCAGCGGATACAAAAGATCGAAGCCGAAGCGCCGCTTCTGGTCGAAACAGCGTAGGTTCAGGTTGTCATCCTGCGCAGGCAGCGTGGGCTGTGCGCAAGCAGGGTCGCTGCCGGTGCTCGGACAGCCCGCCGGCGCCGCAGCGGCGCACGAGACACAGCACGGGTCGTTCGAGCTCTTCTCGCAGGCGCTGGTCGCGCGCGGCATATGAAACGCGCCGCCGCCGAAGTTCTGCGCTCCCACGAGCCAGCCCTGACCGCTGTCGACGATCGAGCAATCGTTCTCGTCGCTGAGCATGACGATTACGAGCGCCGAGTCCGGTCGCAGGAAGGCGGCTCGTTGCAAGAGGATCTGATTTTGCGCGGCCGGTGGTATCACCGGCATCGTGGCGGAGTTCGGGTCGGTGACTTGCGGGACGGACTCGATTGGGTCGGGAGCGACCAGGAAGCGATACCAAGCTTCGAGCGAGGCTTCGTAGCCACAGCCCGTTTGTCCGACTGAGGCGACCATGTTCGCGAGGCCCTTGCTGAAACGTGCGAGGTCCTTTTCGCCGGGCGGCGCGTTGCGCGTCCCATCGGGATCCCACGCCAGAAAGCCACTTTCGTTCCAGGTGTCGTAGGGGTAGCTCGGATCCGGCGCGCGGACCTTCGACAGTAGTTGCGCTTTGTCGTCGCTGGTTGAGTCTGCGCACGTCTGGCCGCCGTGCCCGCCCAAGCTCGAAGTGACCACGCCGATGTGAATGTCGTGGACCGGTTCGAATTCGGGCGTGCCAATCGCGCACGTGCCCCCCGCGTCCGCCTTGGTCCCGTTGTCCTTGCCGTTCGCGTCGACGCACGTGGGGGTCACGAGCCGCGCGAGGAACTGCGGCATGGCGGCCGACAGCAAGAACTGCTTGTCGGCCATCGAAATGGAGTTGTCGACCATGAACAGGATATCGAGCTGGCTCGTGGTGTGCGGCGGGTCGATCGTGGGCGTGCCCGCGCTGCCCGAACCGCCGGTGTTTCCGGGCGCGCCACCGCGGCTGGTTGCGCCGGAGCTTGCAGCCCCGCCGAGACTGGTCGCGCCGGAGCTCGCGCCGCCGAAGCTGGTTGCGCCGGAGCTAGTAACGCCTCCGAAGCCAGTCGTGGCTCCAGCGGGCGTGCCGCCCTGGGCGCCGCTCTGGCTACCGCCGACGCCCACCATCGCGCCCGACGAGCTTTCGCCCCCGAAAGAGTCGCTGCCGCCGTCGCCTCCCGGGTCACTTTCGGTGCGGCCACAGTTCGCCAGAGCGAACGTCAGCGACGCCACAATGAGCGAACCCCGAGCCACCGAAACAAGCGCACCCAAGCCCAAGCCGACACACCGATTTGCCAAAGCAAACCTCCCGGAATCTCGGCAGCTTAGCGCGGCAGCGGCGTGACGCCAGGGTTCGCCCACAGAGCGCAGCCCTGGAGCCCACTCATCACTCGGACTTCGGGCCCTCGTTGTACGAGCGTGGACGATACTTCGCCTGAACGCCGTTGTTCTCTTTGCCGTAATAAACGAGCTCCGTAGCGAGCAGCGAGAGCCAGGAGCCGGGGTGGTGCCCGGCTAGCTCCAGCAACTCGGCTCTGCGGTTCTCGACGCCGTTTTGGTCCCACAGACACTGCAGCCCGAGCGCAATCAGGTTCGGGTCGTTGGGTGCGAGTTCGAAGCCCTTCCGATAGTGCGGCCAGGCCGTATCGGGGTGGCGCATGCGGCACAGGGTGTCGCCGTAGTAGACGTTCGCCATCGGCCAGTTCGGTGAAAGCTCGAGCGCGCGGCGGTTGGCCTCCAACCGCTCTTCCAGACGCCCGCGTGCGCCAACCATGACCGAGTAGTTCAGATGGGCTTTGGCGCTGTCGGGCGCGGCGCGGCGCGTGGCATCCCAGAACGCTAAATCGTCGGTGTAGTCGAGCGCGTGCGAGCGTGCTTGCAGCATTTGCACGGCGAAGAAGGCGAGCACCACCCGCAGCGCGGCTCGGGACTGCCCGAGCGCCCAGTCGAACGCGAGCGCGAGCATCAGTGCCGCGCCGAACGCGGGCAAATACCAAAAGCGTTCCGCGCGCACGGTCGGCAAGAGCACCAGCAAATTCGAGTGCGGAAAGTAGGCGACCGGTAGCCACATCGCTCCGAGCGCCAGGGCCACCGCGCCCCCGGCTCGCGTTACCGGGGTGGCAGTCTCGCGCTGTCTGAAGTCGCGCACTGCGCTGAACAACCAGGACCCGATCGCCAGCAGTGGGAGCAGCACGAACGCGAGCGCCCCGAGCACGCTTTCTGGGAACAGCAAGCGGGTGGGCACCGGCTCCTGCCGAAAGGAATAGTCACCGCTCAGGCGCCACGGCACGAGCACCTGTCCGAGCCCGCGCGCGAAAACCCGCAGTCCCCCAGCGATTCGCTCCGGCGTCGAGGCTTGCACGAGCGGGTTGTTCACCGGGTCATTGGGTAAGACCGGCTGCTGAAACCAGCGCAAGAAGTTGTGCAGTCCACGGCGCGCGAGCCCCGTGCCGTTCGGCAGCGGACCAGCGAGGTCGGTCGCCACTGCGACGGGGAAGAAATGCCTGCGAACTTCGGTGTAGACGACCAGGGCCGCCACCGCGCCGAATAGCGCCAGCACGGTTCGAGCAAGACGCAGCGGCCGCTGGTGCAGCGCTGGCGAGGCGACCAGCGCCGCCCACGCAATCAACGGAACGCCGACGATCGCGCTCTCCTTCGAGAACAGCCCGAAAGAAAGCGAAAGGAAAACGGCGAACGGCATCAGCCAGATCGGAAGTGCGAGCGCGGCGACCGCGAGCAGTACGCCCAGCCCGCCGAGCACGTCGGCGATGCCGACCACACCCGAGACCGCTTCGGTCAGCACCGCAAAGCTGGCGAAGCAAGCCCCCGCGAGCCAACCGACCCGACGGCTGCGGGTCAGGGTGAAGGCCAGGCTGGCGGTGAGTGCGGCGTTGGCCGCGTGCCCGATCACGTTGACCCAATGATGCAAGAACGGCTGCGAGCTCACGTGCCAGAGCGAACGCCAGATCAAGTTGGGGATCGGCCGGTAAGAGCCGATGCTACGATCGGCGGTGAGACCCCAAAAATCCCGACGGACCGCGTCGATAAAGCGCAACCCGCGCCCGTTCACGTAAGGGTTCGCGAGCAGCGCCTCCTGCTCGTCGAAAATGTAGTTCGACATCGGGCTGCGCACGAACAAGAGCGCCACCACGAGCAGCGCGGGCGTCAGCGCGACCCAGAACGTGGGATCCTGGTCGCGGACGTAGCTGCGAACGGACTCGAGCCCGGCTCGCAGGAGCTGGCCGATGGAGCGTCGCCGCGCCGGTAGCGCGTCAGGTGGTTCGTGTCGAGCTTGGGTCACCTTCAGCCAACGTGTCCGCCTAGCGCGGCCGGCCCGAGAACGGAAGCGGAAGGTCGCGCGAGCCGTGACGGCAGTGCTAACGTCCCCGCCGATGACCGAAGGGCCGCGCTTCGACGGCTGCGAGATCGTGGAAAGGCTTCACAGCGGGCCGCTCTCGGAGCTGTACCGCGCGGTGCAGCGACCGCTCGGTCGACCGGTGCTGATCAAGGCGATCGGCGCCAGCATTTTGCCGTCCTCCCCCTTCGCCGCCTCGCTCGAGCGGGAGGCGCGGCTGCTGGCCGAGCTCGACCACCCGAACATCGTCTCGCTCTACGACTTCGTCCGCAAAGACGAGCGAATGTGGATGGTGCTCGAGCACGTCGATGGTTGGACGCTCGAGGAGATCGGCAAGAAAGCCCCGCGCCTCGAGCAGGCCGCCAGCGTGGCAATTGCGCTCGAGGTCGCGCTTGCGCTCGGCCACGCGCACGACAAGGGGATCTCGCACCGAGACGTCCGACCGCGCAACGTGCTCGTGTCCCGCCAGGGCAAGGTCAAGCTCGCGAATTTCTCGGTTGCGTCGGACGAACGCATGGCGACCGCGCCCGAGCTGCTCGACCATGGCGCCAGCTACGTCGGCCCGGCGTACATGTCGCCGGAGCAAATTCTGGGCGAGCCCGCGGATCCGCGCAGCGACCTCTTCTCGCTCGGCGTGGTGCTGTACGAAATGCTGGCCGGCGAGCGCCCGTTCAAAGCGCCGGACGAGCGTAACGAGTCGCTGCGCATCCGCAGTGAGCCCGCCCCCGCGCTCACGCGGCGCGTTCCAACGCTTTCGCCGGCGCTCGATCGCATCGTGCAACGCTGCCTGGAGAAAATGCCGAGCGACCGGTTTCAAAGCGCGAACGAGCTGAGCGAGGCGCTTTCGCAGCTGGCGCGGGAGCTCGGCATTCGCGACAGCGCGGAGGTCATTCGCGGCGCTCTCGCCGACGCGGGGCTCGGCGCCAAACGGGCGGCGTCGAAGCCCTCGCTGCGACCACGCAGCGTCGCTCCGGCGCCCGAATCGATGACGCTGGCTCACGCGAGCGCGGGCCTATTTTTGGCATTCGTACTGCTCGCCACCGGGCTAACGGTGCTGCAGCTGGTAACCCGGCGAGGCGAGGCAAAAGTCGGCGCGCAAGGTGGCCGCGGTCGACTCGAGCTGCTGCCTCAGAGCGTGTCTTATCTGCGCGTGGTCGCGCACCCGTGGGCGCACGTGATCGTCGATGGCCAATTCGTCGACACCACCCCATTCGCGCGCCCAATTCCGCTCGGTGCGGGTACGCACTACGTTCGTCTCGAGCATCCGAATGCGCCGGCCGAACGTCGCACCGTGCAACTTGCGCCGGGTGAAACGTTGCTCATCGATGTGTCACTGAAGGTGGCACCGCCCGCGGCGGATGCAGCGGTGAACACGCTCCTGGGCGTGGATGGTGGAGTCCCCGACGACGCTTCTCCGTAACACGTCGGGTGTGTGCGTTTCTGCCTCGGATGTAGCCGGGTAGACCCTTTACCTACATCGAGATATCGAATTTGCGGCAGCGTCACCAATGGGGGCCTGAATCAGGCGTCCCAATGTCATGAATTTGCGGATGTATTGCGCGCATTGCTGGCCTCGCCTGCCAGCAAAATTCATGGCATGGTGAGGAGCGGTGAGTGAAGGTACCCCCGGGTACACCGCACGAATGGACGAGCTTTCATCTGGGTCGACTCTTGGCCGATACGAGCTTTTGGTTCGGCTCGGCCGTGGCGGCATGGCGAGCGTCTGGGTTGCTCGTGAAAAAGCCGCGACCGGGAGCAAGGAACGCTTGGTTGCCGTAAAGGCGATGCTTCCGGAGCTCGCTCAGCACTCGGATTTTCGCGCGATGTTCCTGGAAGAGGGGCAGATCGTGCGCAGCATCGAGCACCCCAACGTGGTCACCGTGCACGAGGTGGGGGAGCAAGATGGCACCCTGTTCATGGCCATGGAATGGGTCGAGGGCGACTCGCTGCGCGCGGTGATCCGCGAAGCGCGAAAGCGCCGTCCCATCCCACCAGAAATGGCCGTGCGCATCATCGCCGACGCCGCAGCGGGGCTACACGCCGCGCACGAACTACGCGGCTGGGACGGTGAGCTGCGCCAGCTCGTGCACTGCGACGTGTCGCCGCACAACATTCTGGTGGGCCTCGACGGTCACGCCAAATTGGTCGATTTCGGCGTCGCTAACGCCACTTTGCACAGCGACCTGAGCGCGGACGAGCGAGTCAAAGGCAAGTTCGCTTACATGTCCCCCGAGCAGGCTCGCGGCGAAAAGCTCGACCGTCGCAGCGACGTGTTTTCGCTCGGCATCGTGCTGTTCGAGCTGACCACCGGTGAGCGTTTGTTTCGCGGGGAGAACCCGGCGCACACGCTGGCTCTGGTCACGACCGGCGTGGTGCCGGATCCGCGGCGCGTACATCCGGAGTATCCTGCGCGCCTCGCCGAGATCACGCTCAAGGCTTTGGAGCGCGATCCGAAGAAGCGCTATCAAACCGCGGACGCCCTGCGTGAAGCGCTCGAACGTTACCTGGTCGAGGAGCGCATGGTCGTCTCGCACGGCAGCGTCGCGCAACTCGCGCGCCGTGTACTCGCGCCACGGGTGGAAGCGCTCCGCCAGAGCTTGCGAGAGGCGCTGGTCGCGCGCGACGGCTTGGTCGCCGAAGAGTTGATTCCGGAAGGTCGGTTCGGCTCGGTCTCCGACGCGTCGCGAGGCTCAGGCACTCCGCGGCCGCAGACCTACGCGACACCCGTTCCCGAGCGCTCGGCGTTTGCTCCGATTATTGCTGCGGTGGGCGGTGTTGCCGCGGCCGCCGCGTCCATTCTGTGGATGCTGAGTCGGCCTGGGCCCGCGCCGCTCGTGGCCACTCCGGCTGCTGCGACGCCCGCCGCGGTCGCGACCGCGGCGCCCAAAACCATGGGCGAGTCGGCGTTGCCGCAGCAAGACCCGGGCGTCGACATCGCGAGCTTGCCGATCGCGGCGCCGCCCGCGAGCGAATCGGCCGAGCCCGAGCCTCCGCCCCGGCCCGGCGCGCGCGCGGTCGCCCCGCGACGACCGAGCGCCGAAAGCGTGGCGTCCGCGCCGAAGCCCGGACATCCAGAGCCGTTGGGCGTCAAGCTCGAGGAACAGCCGGCACTCGTGCCGGGCAAGCCGGTGCTCGCGGATGCGCCGCCTCCGCCCCCCGCCTCGGAAGTCATGAAGATTCCCGCTGCCGCCGAGGCCGCCGCGTTCAATCGCGGTGCCGCCCTTGCGCAGCTCGGCTCGGCCTCCGGTCGCGCCAGTGCTTGCAAGCGAGCGGGCGGTCCCACGGGCGTGGGGCGTGTGACGGTTACTTTCGCGCCAAATGGCTCGGCGTCGAAGGTCGCGGTTCCCGCTCCCTTCTTGGGAACTCCCACGGGCGCGTGCTTGTCGGCCGCCTACGCGGGGGTTCACGTGCCCGCATTCACGGGCAGCCCCGTGGCGCTGCCGGGCAGCTTCCGGATTCCGGAGTAATCGACCGAGCGCATTCGTGGCTGCAACGTGAGCGAGCCTCTTTCCAATCGACGGGTCCTGCACGCATTTCACGCAGCCGCATTCGTCGAGAACCTGTCATTGAAGGAGCTCGCCGGCGGATATCCGAAGGGCAAGCGCACGGCGCACGAACTGCGGGTCGAGCTTGCTGGCGGCGGAGAGATGTTCGTGTATCCGTTCGGCGCGGTGGTGTTTCGCGATAGCCCACCTACCGAGCGCGACGCCGAGCTCGCGCGACTTCATCAACTACGCGGAGGCCTGACCACCAGCGCCGTGATCAAGGAAGACTTTGCGGTGTGCGAAGACGCGAGTGCCGAGCCCGACGTTTCGGAAGGTGTGCTCACGCTCGATCGCACGACGCCGGCGCGCGCGAGCATCATAGCGCTGACGGTCGGCCAGAGCGCGGCCATGGAATACTACGAGCGCATCGTGGAAGAGATGTTCGAAAAGACCGAGCGGCTCGTGGAACGGCTCGAGCAGCGCGGCACCGTATCGCTCCAGACTCGCCCGCTGCACCGCTTCATCGGAGCAGCAATTGGTACGCGCAACGAAGTGCTGTCGGTTCTGCATTTGCTCGACAAGCCCGACGAGGCTTGGGACGACCCGGGTATCGATCGCATTTACGACCAGCTGCGAGCGGAGTTCGACTTGGTTGACCGCTATCGCTCGCTCGAGCTCAAGCTGCGCAGCGTGCAGGAAGCGCTGGAATTGGTCCTCGACGTGGCTCGGGATCGGCGGTTGGTTCTGCTCGAAGCCACGATCGTCGGTTTGATCGTGTTCGAAATTTTGCTGACGTTCGTCCACCACTAGCGTTGCAGCACGGCCTCAGTCCATGCAGAGCTTTGGCGGAGGTTCGCTCAAATCGACAGGGCCCCGGCTCTGGGTGTCCGCCTGGATGCGCCGAGAGCAGCCGAAGCTGGTCACGAATTCGGCGCATTTGCCGATGAAGTAGCCGCGCGCCGGCGGCCCCTTGTCGACCACCTCGGTGCGCAGCGGCTCGAGCAAGCATTCGCCCTGGCACTCGTTCTTGCCGCGGCAGTCTTTGCCCGCGTCGGTGGTGCGGCACAAACACGAAACCACACCGGTGAGTCCGTGTGCGCTCCACTCGCCGTTGCAAACCCGCTTGCACTCCTCGGCAGTCTGCGGCTTCGCATCGCGCGCGCTCGGCGCAGGCGAGGCCGCCGTATTTGCGACGGGTGAGGCGGCTTCGGTGCTGCTTGCGGACGCAGCCGATGGCGCCGGTCCGGCCACCGGTGTCTTGCTGGGCGGCTCTTGGAGCGTGCAGCCGGCCACGCACGCGAGCAGGCTGCAAAGTGTGGCGCGTTTCACGCCCGCTTAGATAGCCCGGCGAAGCGCGCGACGCGAGCGCCGGGTGAACGCGAGGGCGAGCAGCAACAGCGAGCCCGCTGCGGCGCCTCCGTTTCTGCTTTGCGGCGCGGTCGTGCGGCACGCGCAACCGCTGCTGTCCTCCGGAGTGCCGGCGCTGCCAGCGGCGGTGCCAGCACCCGAAGTGCCGCTTCCGCCCGTTGGCGCGGCACCGCCAGTGCCGGTGCCTGGCCCGGTGCCACCGGTCATCGCGGTCGCCGTGCCGCCGGTAGCATTGCCACCGGTTGCCGTGGAAATGGAGCCGCCGCTGGTGCCGGTCGTCGTGCCGCCGCTCGCGACTGCCGTTCCACCGGTGGTCCCGGTGTTCGAGCCGCCCATGGTCGCGCCGCCCGTGTTGCCTGCGTTGCCGCTGGCGCCGCTGTTGCCACCTGTGGTGCTCGTGCTGCCGCCCGTGGTCCCGGTCGCGCCGCCTCGGCCGCCGGCTCCGCCCGTGGTCGCCGTACCGCCGCTGCCGCCGCGGCCAGCCGTGCCACCACCACCGCCGGTGGTCGTGGTGCCGCCGGTGCTCGATGTCGCGCCGCCGGTGTTCGACGTGCTGCCACCGGTGGCCAATCCGGTTTCGAAGCACCCGAGATCTGGAGCCGAACCCGCATAGGGAAGGTTCACGTTGGTGCCCTTGTCGATCAAATCGCTACCCGGCGCCAAGCGGAAGTTGGGCAAGTTCGGCAGACTCCCGTCGGCCTGACGAGGACCGTCCATTCCGGTGGGTGATACGCTCTGAAAATCGGCGTCCGACACCGTGATGCCCGAAACGGTCCAGGAGTTCGAGGCTTCGTCCGCGTTGGTGCGGTTCGAAAACAGCGTCCCGCCGAAGGAAATATTGTTCCGATACACGCCGACCGTGGTGTCCGCGCCACTCGTGCTCATGCCGAGCATGTTGAAGTTCGGGTGATTGCCGTAGCCGGTGTTGTTGTAAAAGTAACAGGAGTTTGGGTGGTGGTTCGCGTAGAAGCCCGCCGCGCGGTTCATGAACGCCAGGCAGTTGCGCACGGTGTGTCGCGCGGGGTTCGCGGGAAACGCCGAGGCATCCGCGCCGTAGCCTCCACCCTTGAAGCCGTTGCCGTTCCCAATCGCCGTCATCGTGTCCGGCCGGTAGCCGTTGTACCAGGCCCACGAATTCTCGACCGTGCAGGCATCGAAGGCGTTGATGAAGTCGTAGCCGTCGTCGGCATTCCACCACGCTCGGCAGCCGCGAAACACGTTGCCCGACTCACCCGCGCGGATGTGACAGCCGAAGCCGTCCGCGCTTTCGCCGGCGCCGTTCGAGGTGTGCTCGTCCAAGTTGTGGTGCGAGTCGCAGTTGAGCACCAGGTTGTTGCTGCCCTGCTGGATGAACAGCCCTGCGCCCATGATGTTGTGAATGTTCAGTAGCTCGAAGATGTTGTTGCTGCCCTGAATCCAGACGCCCCAGGACTCGTGGTTGAGGTCGTTGTTTTGGCGCACGCCCTTGATCTCGAGCCCCTTCAAATGAATGTAACTGCCGGAGACCAGGATGCCCTTGATGCGGCACGAGTCGAGGATGCCGTCGAAATCGAACACCGGTTTTTCACCGGGGGCCGCCCAATACTTGATGAGGTTGCCGGCAGTGCCGCTCTTGGAGAGCACGACGCCGCTGATGGTGGCTGTGCCGCTGGAGCAGGTGGTGGTGCCCTTGTTGTAGGCGTAGGTCCCGCCCTTGAAGTAAACCGTGTCGCCGGCCGCTGCGACCGACTGCCCCTTTGCCATCGACGCGAAGGGCGCCGCCTCGGTGCCGGCGGCCGTATCGCTGCCGGTCGGTGAGACGTAGTAGGTGGCGGCGTGCGCAACGACCGGGGCGAGCAGCGCGCCCGCAAACGCCAAGACAGCAGCAGAAAGCTTCGCCGGATCCATCAGCTTCATGAGCGGTTCCTTCAAGTCTCGTCGCGGCGCCCGTCGTCGCGGTCGCCGAATGCAGAAGCACGCCTCAGCCCGTTCGGTGCCGTGCTGCTCAGTGATTCGAGATTAGCAGAACTGGCGCGCCGGCCAGCTCGACCCGCGATTACACGGGAGCCTCTCCGAGCACGATGGTCTGCGGATAAATTGCGCACTTATCGCGAGTGAAAGGGTGAGCGCCGCGACTACCTTGCCGACTTTCGTACGTAGCATCGTGAGTGTCACTGAAACATCTTTGTCTGGCCTTGGCCGCGCACATGAGCGGTCGCTAGAGTGGATATTTTCAAATGCGCCGGAAACGGCCGAATCCAGCGCGGTGACCGAGCGGCGCGCAGCGAACACGAGATGAGCGTGAGAGAACGGAGCGGCAGAGCGGTTCGCTGATCGCTAAGCTCTACAATCTCACCGGGTGATTGTGCCGGGGTCGAGATCCCTTCGCATGGACGCAAACGCGCTCCCTCATTTTCGTACCGCTTGTTGGCTTGCTCTGCTCGTCCATCCACTCGCGTGTTCGACCGGTTCCGACAATCCCCAGACACTGACTGGGGGTTCGACGTCCTTGGGCGGCAGCGCCGCGACCGGCGGAGCCACCGCAGGCGGCGCGGCGACTTCCGGTGGCGTTTCCACCACCGGCGGTTCGAGCCCAGCTTCGGGCGGTCAGTCCAGTGCCGGCAACCCGTCCGGCGGGCTCGCGACCGGTGGCGCAGTGATCGCGACCGGCGGCACCGCGAATGCAACCGGAGGTATCGCAACCGGCACGGGCGGAAGTGCTTCGGGTGGCGGCACGAGCTCCGGCGGCGCGCTCACAACAGGTGGTAGTGGCAAGGGCGGGGGCGGCAGCAAGGCAAGCGGTGGCGCAACCGCGACGGGCGGTGGCAAGGCAACGGGTGGCACGTCCAACACCGGCGGCAGCGGCGGTGGAGCCAGCTGCAACGGCCCGATCGGCACCATTTCCGGCGCACTCGCGACCGGCGTTGCGTTCATGGACACCGACGGACAGCGCGTGAATGCCCACGGCGGAGGCATCATCCGCGAGGGTGACACCTTTTATATGCATGGTGAGTACTTTTCGAGCACCACCACCGACAACAATTTCAACGGCTTTTCCATGTATTCGTCCAAGGATCTCGCGACATGGAAGAACGAGGGCATCATCTTGCCGCAACAGGCCAGCGGGGAGCTCGGGCCTAACCGCAAGGGGGAACGCCCGCACATCATCAAATGCCCGAGTTCCGGGGAGTTCGTTCTCTACGCCCACGCGGCCTCGAGCGACTATCAGACCGACAAAGAAATCGTGTACGCGACCTCGGCGACCGTGAACGGCAAGTACGCCTACAAAGGCCCGCTAAAAAACGCGAGCGGGGCGATCGCCGCGCACAGCGATATGAGCGCCTACGCCGACAGCACCGGCGCCTACGTGCTCACCGAAAGTGGCCACGTCTACACGCTCGCCAGCGATTGCCATAGCTGGGTTTCCGACAAATCCTACGGCGCCGTAAATGGTGATTCGGGCGGCTCGGAGTCGCCGACCGTATTCAAGGCCGGGAGCACCTATTACTGGATCGGGTCGTACAAGACCGGTTGGCGCGCCAACAACAACTTCTATTCGACCGCGCCCGCGATGACCGGACCTTGGACGTATCAAGGCTATATCGCGCCGGTCAGCGATCCGAGCAACAACATTTCCGATCAGCGCACCTGGCTTTCGCAAAGCACCTGGGTGACGCCGGTCGTCGGTTGCAACGGCACCGTGTACGTCTACTGGGGCGATCACTGGGACGGAACTCAAGACACCACCGCGCCGGGCAAGCACAACAACCTGGCGACCTACGTGTTCCAGCCGCTCGTCTTCAATGGTACCAAGATCTCGATGCCCACCTATCTGGCGAGCTGGAAGCTCGACGTCGGGGCGGGAACTTGGTCGCAGTGAATCAGTGGCCGTTCTTGGCCGTATAGAGCGGCGTCTGCCCGACTGACCCGGAATAGTAGAGCTTGTCGCAAGCTGCGCTGGGCGCGACCCGTCCCACGTCTTTCAAATCGCGAAAGAACGAGAACGGCTCGTCAGTGCTCGAGCGCCAGGCTGCTCGCGCGAAGCCGCGGTCCGGGTCGAAGTAGAACAGCGTCAGACCATCTGCCGCGATGCCCGTAGGGCGCCGGATGACGCTGCCATGGGCCGCGAATTCGCAGCCTTTCACCACCTCGCCCGTGGGCCAGGGGCCATCGTCTTTGCGAGTCGAGATCAACAGCGAAGCTTCGCCCTCGCTGCTGAACGCCGTGTACACGAGCACGCGATCGTCAGCAGCGACTACGGCGTCGGCGTAGGAAAGGGAGTCAGCGGTGGCGCGTGTATTGACCGTCGCGAACGCGCCTTCGGCTGCAAGACCGAAGTCGAGGTGCCGCCCGGTGCGGCCCATTTCGGCGTACGCATGACCGTCGCTCGCAACCACTATCGCACGCAGACCATCCGGGCTCAGCCCGACCAACGACCCTGCGGTCAGAACCGGTATTGGCGCGTCGAACGGCTCGTCTACGTTCTCGCGATCCGCAATGAAGTAAAGTTCGCTCGAGCTCCCGAATGTGGCCCACGCGATGGTGAGCTCGTCGGGGGTGACCGCGATCAGGCGCGCCGCGTTGCCCGCGTCGACCGCCAGCGGAGTGCCGAAGATGAAGTCACTGCCCGGCGCGCACACTGACCCGAGCGCAGGCTCATTCGTTTCGGAATCCGAAGGGCAGGGAAACATCGGCTTGGAGCCACCGGTCGCCGTGCTAGAGCCTGAATTGCCCGCCGCTCCGCCGCCTGCTTCACCGCCCATTTCGCCGCCCTCGGGGTGATCAGGAGTTCCGCCTTCCGCGAAAGCGCCGCCCCCACCCTGCACGGCGCCGCCCGTGGTCACGCTTCCGCCGCGCGCGGGTCCTTCACCCGCGCTGCCGCCTCGGCCCGCACTCGTGCCGCCGCTACCGCCCGAACTGCTCGCGGCCTTGGGGTGCGAGGTTTCGCTGCCGCAAGCGATGCTGACCCCGAGTACGAAGCACGCGCCGAGAACGAGCCGCATGGTTTTTCCTCCCTATTCGCTATCGACGCAGTCGTAGATCTGCCGCCACGCGAGCAAAGTGGGCGCGAGCGTGCCGGTGCTGTTCGGGTGGAAGGTCATGGTGACCTGTAGGTAAGGCAAGGACGCGAGCCCAGCGGCGACCAAGAGTTGGTCATTGGTTTGTGCACCGCGTAGCCACTGGTTGGCAGCGCTGGTCTGGTTGGCAGTGGCCATCGGCAGCTTCATGGCCGGCAGGTAGCTGTCGGCCACACTTTGCTTGGTCTGGATGTAAAAGTCGATGCTGGTGGCGGTCGGTATCGTCGACTGCCACTCGAAGAAGCGCCACTTCACGGCCTTCCCGCTCGGGCAGCTCGCGGTGTACTCGCGCGTGGTCGTCTGATCCTCGAATAGCTTGGGCGGTACGATCAGGCACAGTCCGCCGCCGCTCGGGCAGGTGAGGCCGGTGCAGCAGTCGGCGCTGGTCTGGCAGGAAACGCCGGTTGGCGCGCAGGCGCTTCGCGCCTGACAGGCTCGCGTCGGGGGGAAGGTCGCGCTCGAAGTCACGCGGCACTGCGTGGTTGGAGACGCGCCGGTGCCACCGCAGCAATCGTCATCGGTTTCGCATGAGTTGCCGAGCGCCGTACAAGGCGCGTTCACCCAGTGTCCGTCCGAATTTCCCGCGGCGAGCTCCTGGCCGGGCAGGTAGAACGCAGGGTGACTGGGGTCGTTACCCGGGGTCCAACTGCCGGTGGCGGTAGAGTCGATCGCCGCGATCCACAGCTTTTTCGAGGGAATTTTGCCGGAATAGCAGGAATAGCCGGGCTCGGCGTCGAAGCCGTTTTCGTACGCGACGTTGCCGTACATGCGTCGTGAGGTGAACACCACCCACGACTTGCCGCCGGCCGTGGTGGGCGCGAACGAGGGCAGATAGTTCAGCCGGTAGTCGTAGTTGCCCGTGCTGGTGGCGTTGTTCGAGCAGCTGTCGGCCTGCTGGATCTGATAAGTCGCGTTGTTCTGGTGGTAGTGCGCGACATACGCGCCGTATACCCACGCGGGTGAAGCGTAGGTCACGTTCGCGAACGTCGCGACCATGCCGGTCGTGCCGAGCGAGACCGTGGCAGCGGTGGTGAGCGCGGCGCTCCACGTGGCGCCGCCGTCGGAGGAATACTTGAAGGTCGCGGTGCCGAGCGCGCCGTTGCTGGCGATCTGAAGGCGGAAGTCCCACGGACCACCGGTCGGCGTACCTTGCAGTCCGACGCGCCCGACCAGCGCTTGGTGCAAGCCGTTCGCGTAGTACGTCCCTGCTGCGAACGTGGCTTTCATGCCGGTCGAGCCAATCGCGACGGTGGCGGCGGTGGTCGTGGTCCCGCTCCAGGTGCTGCCGCCATCGGTCGAGTATTGGAAGGTGGCGGTGCCGACGGCTCCGCCAGCGATCATCTTGATGCGAGTATCCCAGGGGCCGCCCGCGGGGCTTCCGGCCAGGAAAATGTTGGGACCGAACGTGCCGGCGTAGGAGTAGGTATTGCCGGCGACGTAGGTCGCGCTCGGGAACGTCACGGCCAGGCCGGTCGCACCGATGGCCACGCGGCTGGCCGTGGCGGCGGCGACGCTCCAGGTGGTGCCGCTGTCGGTCGAGTACTGATAGGTCGCGGTGCCGAGCGCGCCGCCGACTACTATCTTGACCCTAACGTCCCACGGCGATGCCGCCGGTGTGCCGGTCACCTGCACCGCGTTCGCGATCGACTTGTAAGTGGTGTTGGCCACGTACGTACCGGTGGCGAAGGTCACGGTCATGCCGGTCGTGCCGACTGCGATGGCCGTGCCGGAAGTCGTGGTCGTCGCGCTCCAGGTGGTTCCGCCATCGGTCGAGTACTGAAACGTCGCGGTGCCGCGGGCGCCGCCGGCGACGATTTTTACCCGCGCATCCCACGGTCCGCCCGAAGGTGAGCCAGTAAAGGTGACCGCCGGATCGGTCACGTTTTGCGGCGTGGTCTGCACGTTGGCCACGAAAGCCTGCGACATGTCGTGCCGCGCCATCTTGAACACGTAGAGGGGGTTCGTGTCGTTGACCAACGTACGCGCTTGCTCGGGCAGGTAAGAGGTGCCGGCTGCGCTGAGGCCGTTCAAGGCCGAAAGTCGCGTCGGAGTCGACGCCGTGTTGCCGTTGCTCGGCACGTTCGAGAGCCAAATCTCGGCTTGCGCGCCGGCGACGGTGCCGATGTCCTGAGGGGTCCAGCTGAGCAGCGCTTTCGATGAGCGATACTGACGTTGGTACGCCACACCCGAACCGTCGGGAGTGAACGATGGCCAGGCCACTTTCTCGGTCACGCCTGGCGTCACGTCACGCGCGTTCGACACGGTCCAGCCCGTGGAACTTCCGGTGCAGGGCGGGGAAGCGCAGGTGAAGTCCATGACCGCCAAGCGGGTCCCGCCCGAGACCGACGCCAGCGTTTTGGGGCTGCCGCTGCACGGACTTACCGCACTGGCCGAACACGGAATGGCGTTGCCGCTCCAGAAGCCGAACGCGAGTTTGGTTCCGTCCGGCGAGAAACGCGGCGTCACGGCTTGCACGTTGGACGGCCAATTCGTGAGGCTGACGGCCGTCGTCGAATCGGTGATCTTGTACAACCCGGACGCGGCGGTGGGTGCGTGCCAGGCCGGATCGGAGCTGCCGCCGTGCGACATGTACAGACTGCCATCCGTCCAGGGTCCGCCGTACGTGTAGCGGTTATTGGTGTACGTGTTGAGCACCGTCGGCGACGGACCGGCGGTCGACATATCGTATAGTTCGGACTGGTCGTAGCTGTACGCGTTGCTGGCGTTTTTGCCGCCGTTCGTGACCAGACGCGTGCCGTCGATGTTGATGCTGTGACAGGTGGAGCAAGTGCCCGTCGGCTGCACCGCCAACGTGGGCGAAGTCGCGCCGGGCGTAATCGCCAAGATCGCGCCGGTATTACCGCCTTGAGGTGAGGTATACGAGTTGTAAAAGACCGTGCCTTTGAGCTGACCATCGACGAAACGAACGGTAAGCTTCTGCTCGGGCTCCAGCACATCGGGGGCAACGGTGCGCGCGCGTAACCGCTGCACCAAGATGTCTCCGTCGGCGCCGCGCGCGGTCTGTTCGAAGTAGCGCCAGGCGAGCTGAGGGATCATTACTTGCGGGTCGAGGAAGTTGCATTGCGAAGGCGTCGCATTGCAAACGATCGCGTTGCCTTCCTTGACGACCAGGGAGTAGTTGAAATCCGCCGCGGTCGCGCTGCTGTTGCTCGGGTAGCGCAGCGATAGCTTGGTCGCCGAGGCCGCAGTGGTCGAGTCTCCCGCGCCGTTCGTGTAACGGTACTGCGCGGTCGGCGCCGGTAGCGCCAGCGGGAAGTAAGTATTCGCGTAAGGGTAGAGCCAGGTGGCGCTGCTGCCGCCGGAGCCCGGGTTTGGCGATCCGACCGTGCCGAACGACAGGATTTGTGCGGCGCTCGCCGCCTTGTTGCCGTACGCGAGAGCATCCTGCGTCGGCGTCTCGAGCACGTTGACGTGCGTCTTGATGGTCGTGGAAGCGCTCTTGCCCGCAGCGAATGCGGTGACCACGATGTTTCCGGCCATCGGCACGACCACCGCCAGGGTACCGTTGGTGTTGTTGGTCCCGCTGATCGTGGCCCGATCGAACTTGTCGATGGTCCAGGTGGTGTTGAAGGGCGCCACGATGCAGTTCGCCGGCACGGCGGTCAGCGTGAACGTGACCGGGGGCGCGCTCAACGACGCGAGCGAGCTGCCGGTCAGGTACACGTCGGTGGTGGAAGGCGTGAGGCTCAGCGAGGTGCAAACAGGGGTCAGCGTGCCCACCAGCGTCAGACCGCTCGGGGTGTTCGAGAAATTCGCGCCGGCGTTGAAGCCGCCGGGAGTGTCGCTCGTCAGGTTGCAGTGGGGATCGCAGAGGTCGAAGCCGACCGGGCAGGTTGCGGAGGTGCCGAGGGCCATCAGCTGTTGGCCACCCAGAGTGCGTTCCAGCGCCTTCGTGGTGACGCGGTCCCCGATACAGGCGCCCCACTTTCCGTCCGCGCAGGTGCGGGTTCCCATCGAGCAAGTGACGTAGTCGTCGTTGATTTGCGTGGCCTTACCGCACTCGACTTCGTGCCCTTCGTCGGTGCACGGGCAACCCAGGTTCGGCGCCGAGCAGCTGGTCTCGCTCGGCAGGGTGTCAGGTGGCCGCTCACTGGGCCCTACCAGTGGGGCGTGGTCGGACTCACAGCTGGCGAGCAACAGCGCGATGCCGGCAATGAACAGCTCTCGTAGCAAGCGCGCAGATGAATGGGCTTCTGGCCTTCCCATGGAGCAACCGTACGGAGAACGGTCAGGCGCAGAAGTCGAATAAGCCTGAAGGTAGATTTTTATAGAGTGGTGTATCGGTATTCGAGGGAATTCGGGTCTTCGCTGGGCTGCGACCTTGTGTGAAGACGTACGGCGTCGGGCACCGATTTCGCGATAAAAACCCTCGATTCATGACTCCGTGAACATGATGCGCTAGGGTTCCGTGCGTTGTTAAGGGTTCGAGGACTTCGTATTGGGCGGGCACTGTTCGTGCCTCTGCCGTTCCTCGTCTCGGCTTGTGTCACGTATATAGAAGACCCTCCACTCGGAGCGGGATCCGGGGGCGCGCCCGTTTCATCGCCTCCCGTCGTTTCTGGGGGACAATCACCCGAAGTTGGAACCGGCGGAGCAGCAGCGGGAGGAGCTGCGTGCGGCGCTGTAACCGAGCGTCGCGTGCGCCGATTGAGTGCGGTCGAATACACGCGCGCCGTAAGCGCGCTCACGCTCGTGACCCCGTTTCCGCTGAGCGCGCCCGATCCGGTGGTTCACGGTTTCGACGACAATGCCGACGCCCTCGCTATTTCGACCGGAAACTTCGAAGATTTCAGGTTGTCCGCGGAGCTCGCGGCAAACGCTTTCGACGTTTCTGGACGCAGGCCTTGTCCGTCACAAGCTCAGCAAGAGTCTTGCGCGCGCGATTTCGCCGCGTCGTTTTCCGAGCGCGCGTTCGGTCGTCGAGCGAGCGACGCGGAGTTGGCGACGCAGCTAGACCTCTACCACCAGGCAAGTGGCGACGACGGCTACGAGGCGGGGATTCGCGCCATCGTGCAGGCGGTCCTGATGTCGCCGCATTTCTTGTACCGCACCGAGCTGGGACCCGAGACGAGCGAGGCCCGCGAGGTGTCCTTGACCGGGGAGGAGTCCGCCAACGCGCTTTCTTTCGCGCTCACCGGGGAACGTCCGGACGCGGAGCTCTTGAATCGGCTGCGCGAGCGCGAACCGGGCGTCGCGCGCGAAGTACTGCGCGAGCAAGCGAATCGCCTGGCGGTCACGCCCGCGTCGCGTGCTCACTTTCAACGCTTTTTGCGGGCCTTGTTCGGCGTGAGCGACCTGCGCGTCGTCAACAAGGTTCCAGCGCTGTTCCCGAGCTTCACGCCTGAGCTCAAAGTCGCGCTCGACACCGAGCTCTCTTTGTTTTTCGAGCACGCGCTCGGCCGCGGTGGAGGCACCCTGAACGCAGTGCTGGGCGCCTCCGAGACGTTCGCCAATCGCTCGCTCTTGTCGAGCATCTATGCGGACGATTATCAGGGCGCTGCGCTGCCCGCTACGCCCGAAACGGGCGAATTCGTGGCGCTCCCTTTCAATCCCAACTTGCGGCGTGGTTTGCTTGGCACTGCTGCTTGGCTGTCCGCTCACTCGCCCGTGCACCGCTCGAGTCCGGTCGAGCGCGGCCTGGCGATTCGCTCTCGGCTGCTCTGCCTGACGCTGGCGCCGCCGGCGGGGCTGTCAATCGCCCAGCCGGGCTCGGGCGACGCGGACGGAACGACGAGGCAGAAGTTCGAACGTCACGCGCAGGATCCGCTGTGCAACACCTGCCACCAGTGGATCGACCCGATCGGGTTCGGTCTCGAAATGATGGACGCTATCGGCCGCTACCGAGTCGAGGAGGCGGGCCTGCCGGTGAATTCTGCAGGTGCTTTGACGGGCACTGACGCGGATGGACCGTTCCAAGGTCCGGCCGAGCTCGCCGAGAGGCTGATGCAGAGCCGCGACGTGCGCACCTGCTTCGTGACCCAGCTGTTTCGTTACGTGGAAGGGCGCGACGAGCGGCCGGAAGATGCTTGCGAACTGCAGCCCTTGCAGCAGTTCTTCGCGGATCCAGCGCGAACCTTCGCGGACCTCTCGGTCGAAATGGTGTTGCGCCCCGGCTTTTCCCTGCGTCGGAGGGAGCAGTGAGCGATCGCGCGTTCGGACGACGCGATTTGTTGCGCGCTGCAGGCGTGACGCTACTCGTCCCGGTTTTCCTACGCGAAGCCTTTGCGGGCGCCGAGGTGAACGGGCCGCGCTTGGTGATTCTGATGCAGGCGAACGGAACGCATCAGCTTTCGTTTTGGCCGGACTCGCTCACCGGAACATCGCAGATTTTGGAGCCGATACTGGGCAGCCCACGGCTTTCTCAGAAGAGTCTGGTGCTGCAGGGTGTCTCGAATCTGGCCGAGGGCCCCGGCAATCAACATGATCGCGGCTTTCACAGCTTGTGGACCGGTGTGAATGCGGTCGGCAGCCAGGAAGACAGTTTCGGCGGAGGCCCCTCGATCGATCAGGTCCTGAACAAGGCGTGCGCGCCGAAGGTCCTGTTTCCAACTCTGAATTGTGGCGTGCTCGCCGCTGACGTGGGGCCCAAGAATGGGCACCGGCGCTCCTTCAGCTATGTCGCGCCAATGCAGCAAATTCCGACCGAAATCGATCCGTATCGGCTGTATTCGCGGCTGTTCGCGGGCGCCAGCGCGGATCCGGTCGCTGGGAAGCGGCGGCTCGCCTTGCAGCGCTCGCTGCTCGATTCCACTGCCCGCGATCTGAGCGCTCTGTCAGCCCGGCTTGGGCCGACGCAGCGGCAGAAGGTCGACGCGCACCTGACCGCGCTGCGCGAATACGAACAGCGCCTCAGCGCCACGCTGGAGTCGAGCTCCACCTGCACACCACCGAGCCCGGTGGCGGCGGGCATCGACGTGAACCGCGAAGACAACGTTCCGGTGCTGATGGATCTCATGCTCGGGTTACTCGCGCAAGCGCTGGCCTGTAACCTCACTCGCTTCGCGACGTTTCCGATTGGCCTGTGTGGAAATCAGTGGTTTTACCGCTGGCTCGGCATCGGCAAAGATAGCCACAGCGACCTGGCGCACGCCGACGCGGACGACGGCAGCAACGTACCCGTCGCCGAAGCCATGACTCAGATCAGTCGCTGGACGGCCGAGCAAGTAGCGCGCTTCGCGTCACAGCTCGACGCGATTCCGGGTTCGGACGGCGGCAGCGTGCTCGATCAATCGCTCTTGATTTGGGCCAATGAGAACGCGAACGGCTCTCACCGCATGGACAATCTACCGCTGGTGTTCTTGGGGCGCGCCTCGGGGCGCCTCCGGCAACGCGGATTGGTTTCGGTCGGTAGCCAGAGCCACTATCAGTTGTGCACGAGCGTGTTGCGCCTCATGGGGGTGGAAGCGCAGGGCTACGGTCTTCAGCCCGAGTGCGGGGCTTTGAGCGGTTTGGAGCTGGGCTGAGAGCAACCCTTTGCCGATTGGCTGCCTGCTCAGTGGTTGGAAGACAAGATGTGCAGGGTGGACAAGTGGAAGCAATCGCCATCGAGTAGTAGTTCCTGCTCCGGAGTCACTTCGTGCAGCGTCACGTCAGTCGCCGTGGCATCGATCTCGAAATTTTGAGGATCCGACGAGTCATCGATGGTGATGGTGCCGCTGGTCGCGAAGAACGTTCGCGTGTGGCTGACCCAATCGATATCGATGAAGAGGCACTGCTCGCAGGTGGCGTAAGTTGCGTTGAGGGTGCCAGCACCAAGCTCGAAGTCTCCGGTTCCATCGCTCCAGGCCTCGTAATGCACGAAGTCTTCGTAGGTCGGGTTACCGAGATTGGGAGTGATCAGACCTTGATAGATGTTTTTTCCCGCCGCGACCCATTCGCTCGGTGATTCGACTTCGACGCAGGCCGTGGAACCACCGCCGCTGCCACCGGTGGACGCGCCACCGGTGGACGCACCACCGGTGTTCGTGCCGCCGGTCGTGCCGCCGGTGGACACGCCACCGGTTGTCCCGCCAGTGTTGTCGCCACCGGTTGTGCCACCGGTTGTGCCGCCGGTTGTGCCGCCAGTGCTCGTGCCGCCAGTGCTCGTGCCACCAGTGCTCGTGCCACCAGTGCTCGTGCCGCCGGTGGACACGCCACCTGTTGTCCCGCCAGTGTTGTCGCCACCGGTGTTCGTTCCGCCGGTGCTCGTTCCGCCGGTAGAGGTTCCGCCGGTGCTCGTTCCGCCGGTGCTCGTGCCACCAGTGTTGGTGCCGCCGGTGGACACGCCACCTGTTGTCCCGCCAGTGTTGCCGCCACCGGTGTTCGTTCCGCCGGTGCTCGTTCCGCCGGTAGAGGTTCCGCCGGTGCTCGTTCCGCCGGAGATGGGTCCAAGCGTCATTCCACCTGTCGAGCTGGCCCCACCGGTCACGATAGTCGTACCTCCCGAGCCTCCGCGGGCGTCATCGCCGCCGCTTTGGTCTCCGCCGTTCCCGTCTTCGCCATTGGGGGGAGCGCCGCCTTCGCCCGCGCTGCCGCCGGCACCCGCGGTGCCAATCACGCCACCGCTCGTCGCGCCGCCGGTTCTACCCGCCGCACCACCGGAACGTGTGCCGCCGCTCGCGCGGGCACCGCCCGAGCTCTTTCCGATCACACCCCCGGTGTCGCCTTCATAGTTCCCGGAATCATCATCACCGCACGAGACTAGCGGCCAGCTTACGAGCGCCGAACAAACCGCGACCCACGAAAACTTCTTCATGCCGATACCCTCGCGGCGATGAACCGCGCCAGCGCAGCATAGACAGGCAGGTGCGGAAACTCCAGCGCTCGCTCGGCCGACTGCGCTAGCGAGACCTAGTAATTAATACAGTGCCGGCCCAAAAGTCGGCGTGATCGTGTCCGACATCGCGAGTGGGTGGCGGTTAGCGACCAGAGAGGAAGGGCAGCTTTTGGAACAACCGTTCGGGCGTGTGCTTCACGACCGTCATGATCAGGCTCCAAAAGAGCGGCACATAGGCTTCAGGCACCCGACGATCGAGCGCGCGCACGATGCTCCGCGCGACCGCGGGCGGCTTGCCGAATAGCGCGTGTTTTGCGTGATCACGAGTCATCGGGCTGTCGACCGGGCCGAGCTTCAGAGTGGTCACGCTGACTCCCGCCGGAAACAAACGCGTGCGCAGACCCTGCAGATAAACGTTGAGCGCGCCCTTCGCCGCGCCGTACGTGTAATTTCGTGGCCGACCCCGGTCTCCGGCAACCGACGTGATCACGCCGATTCGCCCCGCGCGAGCGGCTTCCAAGCGGTTGGCGAGTGGAATCAGCAGCGCGACCACGCTCAGGAAATTCACCCGCAGCGTCGACTCAGCGTGATCGAAACTCTGCTCGCTTGCCAGCTGGTCACCGAGGTCACCATGCGCGATCAGTGCCACGTCGACCTCACCGAGCGCGGCAAAAGCGTCGCTCACCGCTTTCTCGTCGTGCGTGAGCTCCGCGAAATCGAGCGAGCTCGTGCTGACCTCGGCGGGTGCGCAACGCGCGGCGACCTGCGCGAGCTTTTCCGGATTACGCCCGACCAAGTGCAGGCGCGCTCCGCGCGCTGCGTACAATACGGCGACCTCGGCCGCTATCGCCGACGTGGCTCCGAAGATGACCACGCGCTCGCGGCCCTCAGCGCTGGTCATTCCGCCCTCCCTGACCGCGGCATCAGAAGCCGATTTTGCGCATGATGAAGCGCGGCAAAGAGCGAATGATCAGCATCACCAGCGCCCAGGGCCGCGGCGTGTAGACCACGGGCTTTCCGCGGTCCAAGGCTCGGATCACGTCGCGCGCGACCTGCTCCGGCTCGCCTGCGAAGGGCGGCGGCTTCAGCCCGGCTGTCATGCCGGTCTTCACGAAGCCGGGCTTCACGCACACGACCACCAGCCCCTGAGCGTGAAACTTGTGGTCCAGGCCCTCGAGATACGCGGAGACGCCCGCCTTGCTCGAACCATAGATGATGACCGGCTTGCGACCGCGATCGCCCGCCACCGAAGAGAACACGGCGAGTTTGCCGCCACCGCGCGCGAGCAGCCGTTTTCGCGCATGCTCGCAGAACACCACCGTGTTGGCGTAGTTCACCGTGACCAGGCGGCGCATCAGCTCGACGTCCGCTTCGAGCGCGTCCTGGGTCGCGAACATGGCCGCGGTGACGATCACGGTGTCGAAACCGCCGAGCGCAGCGTCGGCTGCGTCCAGCGCGGGGGCAAACGTCTCGGGGCGCTCCAAGTCGCACAGCGCGTAGGCGACCTCGCTGCGTGCGGGGCTACGCTCTTTGAGGTCAGCCGCGCTACGCGCGAGATCGGTCTCTGACAGGGCCAGCAAGAAGACCGAGTCGCCCCGCTCGACCAAGCGCCGCGCGATGGCGCGGCCAATCCCCGTGGTACCGCCGAAAACGATGGCTTTCATGTCTCGTCGCCGAACAACCGCTTCGATTGCGCGCTGCGGAGCCGGCGCGCGGGGTCCCATTTTTCTCGCAGCGCAAAGAACTTCGGGAGCCTTGGTTCCATGGCCCGGAAATGCTCGGCGCGCGTGAAGCGGTCTTTGGTCAGGTAGATGCGCCCGCCCGCGGCGATCACGAACTCGTTCAAGCGATCGATGATGCGCTGCAGCTCCGGCGAGACAGCCATATCGATCGCGATGGACGTGCCCGCCATTGGGAACGACAGCACGCCGTTACCTTCGGGTCCACAGTCCTTGATCACGCACAGCGGAGAAGCGCCGCCGACCTTGGTCAAGAGCTGCATGAACTCACGCACCGCAGGCGCGCCCGCCGCCCGCGGTAGCACGCACTGATACTGCGTGAAGCCGCGCGAGCCGTAAGCGCGATTCCAATGCAGAATCGCATCCAGTGGGTAAAAGAAGCGATCCGGCGCGACCACGCTCTTCGCGTGGCGTCGCAAGTGGCTGTAGTAAATGCCGGTGTTGAACAAGCTCGCGGAGAGCGGGTTGAGCGCCCAATTCGGCAGCTCGAGGGGGAACGTCTTCTCCCTGGCTCGCGCGGGCGGCTGGCTCGGCGCCTCCGCGGGCGTCGCCCAGCGACCGGCCATCAAAATGCCGCGCCCCATGGCCTTGCCGCGGCTGAGGCAGTCAATCCAGCCCATGGTCATGGGCCAAGCGGGAGCGGCGCGGCCGAGCGCGTCCAAGAACTCATCGATGTTCGAGACGCGCTCACTCTCCGTATAGATCCACGGACTCGAAATCGGGTGCAGCGTGAACTCCACTTCCAACACGTGACCGAGCAGCCCCATTCCGCCGACCGTGCCCCAGAACAGATCGGCGTGCTCGGTGGGCGAGCAGAGCACGATGCTGTCATCGGAAAGCCGCACGCGCAGCTCGCGCACGTGCGCGCCGAAACAACCTTCGCGGTGGTGATTCTTGCCGTGCACGTCGCTGGCGACCATGCCGCCCAGCGTCACGAACTTGGTGCCTGGAGTGACCGGCGAGAACCAGCCCCGGGGGATGAAAAGGCGATTCAGCTCCGCAAGGCTCAAGCCCGCTTCGGCCCGCAGCACGCCGGACCCGGGATCGAAATGCAGGATGCGATTGGCCAGCCGAGTCGCCACCACGCGATCGTGGGGCGCGGCCGGGAGCGACGAATCGCCGTACGAGCGCCCGAGACCGCGCGACAAAGTTGCACCCCGCGTCGCCGATTCCAGATCCTCGCTGAGGTGCTCGCGGCCCGGTACGCCGAGCCGTCCCCAGGCGCTCAGCGTCGTGGTGGGGCCTTCAGTCGCGACCAGGGGAGACGAAGCGACGAGCGACGAGGACGTCATGGGGTCAGCGGCGGCTCCAGGCGTGGCGTCACAGGTCAGGTGCAGGAGGTCTACTTGACGGAAGGAACAAGACAAATTGGAAATGCGAAGCGGCCGCGCCCCCCTGGGAACCGCGCTGATTCCAGCAGCAGCGGAGCGCGCCCACGGTCCTCTCTACGGTGTCGGCCGCCGTTTCGAGCGCCTGAACGGAGTGTCTGGTGCCGACCCCCGAGCGGCGGACCTGGAACCGGTCCCCGTTCCGGAGCGGCGGGCCCTCGCGCTGTAACTCAGCGAAACCTCGCGGATTCTAGCGGGAGTCCGTGCTCGCCTGGCGGGCTCATGTATCTTTCTTAGCAAACGCTCTCCACTGCGCGCCGGCTTCGAATGAACGACCGGGACGCCCCTGCTCGCGTAGGCTGAGCGCTTCGGACAAGGTGCTTAAGTAATGACGGACCGAATCAAGCTTTGGGTGCTGCTTACGCTGGTCGCCGGCGTGTTTCTCGTGAGCCCTGCGCGCGCACAAGTATTCCAGACCGACGCGGCCAAGACCCAACTGCCGCAGCCCGTGGGCATGAACGAGTTGAATCTGATTACCGATTCTTGGGGTTGGAACGTCAACACCACGTCTTGGAAAGATCCGTACACGGGCGCGCAGCTCGTTACGCCTCCGCCCACGTTCACGGATCCGAACTCCGGCGCGATGCTGACGATTCCGATCCGTTTCGGTGACTTCTATTCGCCGGCCAACGGCTATCCGCAGTTCGCGAACGGCGACGCGATCACGCTGCAAGGCTTGTTCAAGTGGCGCAAGGAAATGCTCGACCCCGTGAAGGACGCGCGCACCACTCCGGGCTACTTCTCGCCGGCTTGCGGCTTCACCGGCCAGCTCTTGCTGATGGGTGGCAACTGCAACGTGTCGTTCGGTTGGTACAACGTGACCGACCCGAACAGCACCACCCCGCCGCCCGCCAACGAAATTTACGAGTTCATCCCGAACGACCCCAAGTACTTGAACTGCCTCGACGAAAATGGAGGCCCAAAAACCGACGGTTTCTGCCCCAAAGCGTGGGATACCCGCAGCCCGCGCAACCTCTCGATTCGCACTTGGACGCCCAAGGCGTTCGACTCCGGCAACATCAAGAGCGACATGCGTTACAAGGGCGGCGCGGTCGGCTTCGCGGTGATCGGAAACCCGGCCAAGGCTTGCAAGCAGAACAAGTACTCGATGGCCGCGTACAACCAGAAGAACGCGGGGGGAGAGCCGTGGGTAACCGCGCTCATCTACCAGTCGACCGTCGACCCCGAGGGCTTTTACATGGCCTTCGAAGATCTGCCGATGTCGCCGGCGGACTGGCACAAGACCGGTGTCCAGGGCGACATGTCCGAGAACGACGGTGACTTCAACGACTTCGTCTTCTACGTGAGTGGCATCAGCTGCATGGGTGGCGGCGATGCGTGCGACACTGGCCTCAAGGGAGCTTGCTCGGTCGGCCGCACCGACTGCGTCGCGGACGCAACGCAAACTCCGACTTGCCGCCCCGTCGTGCCGCCGGGCAAAGAACTCTGCGACAACGTCGACAACGACTGCAACGGCATGGTCGACGACGGCGATCTCTGTCCCGCAGGCAAGGTGTGCGACAAGGGTCAGTGCATCAGCGCTTGCTCGACCGGCGAATTCAAATGCCCCAATGGCACCGAGTGCAACGAGCAGGGCTACTGCGTCGACATCGCCTGCCTCACGCTGATGTGTCCCATGGGCCAGGCCTGCCGCGAGGGTAAGTGCGTGGAGCCGTGCACGGGCGTCACCTGTCCGCTCGGCCAAAGCTGCCAGCTCGGCCGCTGTGTGGATCCCTGCGGCGGCGTCACTTGCCCATCGGGGCGTGTGTGCGAGAAGGGCCTGTGCGTGTCGGAGTGCCCGTGCCGTGCGTGCGCTGCGGGGCTACAGTGCTCGGCTGGCCACTGCGTCGACCCATCTTGCAGCGCAGTAACGTGTCCGGGTGGACAAGTGTGCATGCTCGGCAAGTGCATCGATCCCTGCGCTGGCGTGGTTTGCCCGGGCGGCGGCGTGTGTACCAACGGTCAGTGCAGTGACCCCACGGGTCAGGGCGGTAGCAGCGGTCCGGGCACCGGTACGGGCGGCGTGGTGGTGATCGGCAGCGGCGGCCAAAGCCAGGGCACCGGAAGCACCAACACCGGCACCGGCTCCACCGGTACCGCGGGCGCTGGCGGCGGTCGCCGTCCGACCTCCGAGAGTGGCTGCAATTGTCGGGTCGGCGGTTCCAGTGGCTCCGCATTTGCTTGGGCGGGCGTCGCCCTGGCGCTTGCTCTCGGCTTGCGGCGCAGGCGCTCACAGCCGAGCAAAAACTAGCAAGCACTGGAATTCGCGCACTCGGTGCCGGTCCGGTGTAATGCCGGACCGGTCGCTGCGTCAGCACTGGGATAGGTGACGAAGGTCGGCCGAATCCAGTAGGAGACCGCAATGCAGGACCCGGTGTGCGGAATGACCGTGAACCCCGAAACCGCGAAGGGCGGTTCGTTCGTTCACCAGGGTACGACCTATTATTTCTGCAATCCGAGGTGTCGCGAAAAGTTTCGGGCCGAGCCGAGCCGGTATCTCGCAAAGCCCGAGCCGGTCGCCCAGGACGCGGCCGAGTACGTGTGCCCGATGCACCCCGAGATCGTGCGAAGCGGCCCGGGGTCTTGCCCGATTTGCGGCATGGCCCTCGAGCCGCGCATGCCGAGCGTCGCCGAGCAGGAAAACCCGGAGCTCGTCGACATGCGCCGGCGCTTTTGGCTGAGCGCTGCGCTCAGCGCTCCGACGCTGGCTCTCGCCATGTCCGACCTCATTCCGGGTCGCCCCCTGCAAGCCTTGTCGCCCGGCGTGCTCACGTGGCTGCAGCTGTTGCTGGCGACACCGGTCGTGGTGTGGGGAGGGCAGCCGTTCTTTCAGCGTGGCTGGCAGTCGCTGATTAGCCGCCACCTCAACATGTTCACGCTGATTGCGCTGGGCACGGCCGCGGCCTTCGGCTTCAGCGTGTTCGCCACGTTGTTCCCCGGTTTGCTGCCGCGCGGCGAGCACCACGGGGGCGCTCCGCCAGTGTATTTCGAGTCAGCAGCCGTCATCGTTACCTTGGTTCTGCTCGGCCAGGTGCTGGAGCTACGCGCGCGCAGCGCGACTTCCGGAGCGATTCGCGCGCTGCTCCGCCTGAGCCCGAAAACAGCGCGACACGTCCAGGAGAACGGCAGCGAGGCAGATGTTCCGCTCGAGAGCGTCCGCGTCGGGGATCGACTGAGGGTTCGCCCGCACGAAAAAGTGCCGGTCGACGGCACGGTGCTCGAAGGGCTCAGCGCGGTCGACGAGTCGATGCTCACCGGCGAGCCAATCCCGGCCGAAAAGAGCGCGGGCAGCGCGCTGACGGGCGGTACGCTCAACGGCACGGGCACGTTCGTGATGCGCGCGACCCGCGTCGGCAGCGAAACGCTGCTCGCGCAGATCGTGAAGTTGGTCGGCGAGGCGCAGCGCAGCCGCGCGCCCATCCAACGGCTCGCAGATTGGGTTTCGTCTTGGTTCGTGCCTTTGGTCGTGATCGCGGCGATGGCGACCGCCTTCTGTTGGGGGCTTTGGGGCCCCGAGCCGCGCCTTTCGCACGCGCTCGTGAACGCCGTGGCCGTGCTCATCATCGCTTGCCCCTGCGCGCTCGGCCTAGCGACCCCGATGTCGATCATGGTCGGGACCGGTCGCGCAGCGCGCGCAGGTATTTTGTTCAAGAGCGCGGAGGCGCTGGAGCTTTTCGAAAAGGTCGACACACTGGTGCTCGACAAGACGGGCACGCTCACCGAAGGCAAGCCCCGGCTAGTGAGCGTGCTGGTGGCACCGGGCTTCGATGAGGCAGCCGTGCTCGGCGCCGCCGCAGCACTCGAGAAGGGCAGTGAGCATCCGTTGGCGGCCGCGATTTTGGCTGGAGCCGAGGCGCGCGGGATCGCCGTGCCGCCCGCCAATGAATTCCAGTCGGTCACCGGTAAGGGCGTACTGGGACGAGTTTCCGGGCGCGCAGTGGCGCTCGGAAACGCGGGGCTACTCGCGGACCACGGCACTGACGGCGCGAGCCTGGCGGCAGAAGTCGAAAAGCTTCAGGCCGACGCTCAAACCGTGGTGTTCCTGACCGTGGACCAAAAGCTCGCCGGGGCCCTGGGCATCGCCGATCCCATCAAATCATCGACTCGCGAAGCACTCGCCGCCATTCAAGCGGCGGGGCTTCGAATCGTCATGCTGACCGGTGACAGCGCTGCGACCGCGCAGGCGATCGCGCGCGAGCTCGGAATCAACCAGGTTCACGCCGGCGTCTTGCCTGACCAGAAGGCGGACGTCATCAGCAAATTGCGGGCTGAAGGACGCTTCGTGGCCATGGCCGGCGATGGCGCGAACGACGCTCCCGCCCTGGCGCGCGCGCAGGTGGGCATCGCCATGGGGACCGGCAGCGATGTGGCCATCCAAAGCGCCGGCGTCACCCTGGTGAAGGGCGACTTGCGGGGGATCGCGCGCGCGCTTCGCCTCTCACGCGCGGTCATGCGCAACATTCGCCAGAATCTGTTCTTCGCCTTCGTCTACAACGCGCTCGGCGTTCCCATCGCGGCGGGCGTTGCTTACCCGCTGTTCGGCTTGCAGCTGAGCCCCATGCTCGCCAGCGCCGCCATGGCGGTAAGCTCCGTTTCGGTGATCGGCAACGCCCTGCGCCTGCGACGGGTCGCGCTCTGAGGCGTGAGCCGCTAGCTACAGCTCGATGTAGAGCGGCGGCCGAGCACGGCACAGCCGCTCGAACGCGGCGCGCGCCGTGCCCTTCGCATCGGTGAAGGTCACACCCAGTCCGGGACGTTCGACGTTCGAGTCCGCTCCGGCGCGCGTCCAAGCCACGACGCCCGGAGCGCGCACGGTCTCACCATTCGCAAATTCGAGCTCGAGCTCGACGATGCTTCCGAGTGGCACGGTTCGGTAGGTGGGAACGAACACACCCAGCACCTCGTCCAGCGCAATTCCGGCGAAAAGCTGTAAGTGCTCGCAAAATTGCAGACAATCCAGCGGTTCGCCCAGCCCGCGCTTCGCGTCCGCTTCAGACACCGTCAGGTCGCCGATGGTGAGTGACGCGCGGATGGGCTGCGGCGCACAGGCTCGAGCCTCGAGCGCGGGCTTCGGCGACGGTAGCGAAGCCTCGTTTGCCGAGGGTTGCGCTCTCGCCGCTTGCAGAGAGCCCTGACTCCGCTCGACGGCAGGCATCACGGGCGCCGGCAGCAGCAGCTCCTGCAACTGGCTCAGCTCGGCTTCACGCGCGCGCAGAGTCTCCAGCAGCGCGGCCATGGTGCTTTCGAGCGACTCGACTCGGGCGCTGAGTCCGTGAATCGTACGCTCGCGCTCGCGGAGGAGCGCTCTGGCCGCTCTCAGCTCGGTCGGGTCTGCCGCATCGAGCGCGCCCCAGCTTGCGGCGGAAACCAAATCGAGATCGGGCTCTCGAAACTCCTCGCCGATGACGGGTGCCACCGCCCGGATACGGGGCCGCTGCCCGCTTGCCGAGGGAAGGTGCGCGAGACTCGGAGGCTGGAGGAGAGTGTGGGGTGGTCTGCTCGCAGCCGGTCGCATCTTCATCCCTTCGGTAAGCAGGAAAATGAGTGGCGATGCGCCCGGCGTATTTCTGATCTCCGCCTTCCGATTTGTCTCCTGCCAATAATCTCGGCCGCGTTGGTCCACTCACCTGGGCATGAACAACCGTTTCAATGGCGTCGTAATGGTCGGGTTTGCTGCGGTGGTTGCCGCAGGTTGTGGTTCGGACGAGAAGTCTGCAAATTCTCATTGTTCGGTTGCAGCGCAATCCGGCTGCGACGGCGGTCAGGTTTGCGAGAACGTCGCGGACGGCAGCACCGGCTGTTTCGCCCCACTGGTCGTTCGGGGCCGGGTCGTGGACGCTGCCGACCCAACGCATGCGGTCTCCGGCTCGATGGTCGCCGCGAGAGACATCAACGGTGAGCTCGTCTCGCGCGGTCTGGCCAAGACCGGCAGCGACGGAAGCTATGAGCTCGTGATACCCGCTACGCGAACGGCCGACGGAGCGCCGAGCGTCGAGGCGCTGACTCTGCGCGCGGACGCTGCTGGCTTTGCGAGCTTTCCGAGTGGTCTACGCGTCGCCCTGCCCGTCGATGGCCAGCACCCGGTGCAGCAGGGCGGCAAGTGGCTGATCGAGAACGGCTCCACCGAAATTGGGCTGGATCGACTGGCCAGCACGGCCGGTCTCGGCACCATCCAGGGCTTCGTGCGCGCGGACGCGCCCGGCGGAACGCTGGTCGTCGCGGGAGCCGCCAGCGCGCTCAGCTCGACCGACGGTAGCTTCACCCTCTTCAACGTACCGAGCGGTGAGCTGGAAATTCGAGGCTACAAGGCTGGCTTGCAACTGACACCGGTCGCGACGACCGTGCGTGCGGGTGTCACGGTGGACGGCATCGAGCTCACTCGCAGTGACCAGCCGCTCGGCGCGGTCAGCGGCAGTGTCAGCTTCGTCAACGCGGGCACGCAGCAAACCAGCGTGGTGCTCGTGGTGAAGTCGACCTTCAACGAAAGCTTGGCCCGCGGTGAGGTTCCCGTCGGCTTGCGCCAGTTTCCGGTGAGCGGGCAATACCGCTTCAAGCAGGTTCCCGCCGGCGAGTACGTCGTGCTGGCCGCGTTCGAAAATGACCAACTGGTTCGCGATCCCGATGTTTCGATCGGCGGCACCACGACCCAAGAAATCACGGTCGGCGGTGACACGGTCGCCGTTCCCGGCTTCAAGATAACGGGCGCGCTCGCGGTCGTCGCGCCGGGCGCCATGGGCCCCGAACCTCTCTCCGGTACACCCGTGTTCAGCTGGGCCGACGACTCTTCCGAGGACGGCTACGAGCTCACCGTGTTCGACACGTTCGGCAAGCAGGTCTACCGAGACGCCGACGTACCGCGGGTCACTGGCTCGGGGGACGTTTCGTTGGCTTATGCGGGGCCGGCGCTCGCCCCAGGCTACTATCAGTTTCGCGCGGTCTCCTATCGCATGGACAAAGCCGCCCGCACATACATCTCCGCCACCGAGGATCTGAAGGGCGTGTTCATCGTCCAGTGACACGCCCGAGCCGCGCGCTAGGCGCGTGGCTGCGGCTCGTCGTCCGTGTCGTCGTCGTCGTCCGCGGCGCCGCCCTCTTCGAGGATGGCGCCGTGGCACTTCTTGAATTTCTTGCCCGAGCCGCACGGACAGACGTCGTTGCGGCCGATCTTCGGCGCTTCGCGGCGCTTCGGCGCCGCAGCGGCGGGCTCGCGGGTCGCGGTGGCCACCGCTTGCTGCAGTTGCTCCAAGAGCTCCGCCGGATCTTCGCTCTCGGCGCTCGGGTGGCGCGCCACCGCGTGCTCGAGCTCCTCCTGGTAGCGCCGGGCCGCGGCCGCTTCTTCAGCCGCTAGCTCCTGCGGGCGCCGCGGGCGCGCTTCGAACAGCTTCACCAGCACGGTGCTCGAGACCTTGGCCATCATGGTCAAGAACAGGTTGTAGGCCTCCTTCTTGTACTCGTTCTTCGGGTCGCGCTGGCCGTAGCCGCGCAGGCCAATGCCGTCGCGCAGGTGCTCGATGTTCGAGAGGTGGTCGACCCAGACCTCGTCGATGGACTCCACGTACATGTGGCGGAACACGCGCAGCGTGGTCTGCACGCCGAGCTCGGCTTCCTTCTTCTTGTATTGTTCCTGCGCGAGCTCGTAGAGCTTCTTCACCACGATGTCGGCGTCACCGAGCTCGTCCAGCTTCGGATCGGGCGCGACCTTGAAGTGCTCCTCGAAGCCCTGGAACATGCCCTTCCAGTCCCAGTCCTCGGGCGGGCGATTCTCGGGGCAGCTCTCCTCCACCATGGCGCCGATCACGCGGTCGGTGAGGTCGAGCACGCGCTCGCGCTGTTCGGTGAGACCGCGCGGTACCAAGTCGATGAGCTCGTCGTACACCTCGATCGGCGTCCGCTCTTTACGCTCCGACAGGTCGAGCTTCACGCCCCAGGCCTCGTACACCTCGTGCTGCAACACCTCGATCTCGGCGAGCTTTCCCGCCTTCTCGAGCTCTTCGCGGGTCGGCGCGCGGGGCCTCTGATCCTTGCCGAGCGGCTGCAGCTGCGGGTCGCAGAAGTAGCCGACCACCATGGCAATTTCGCCCGAAACCTGCTCGGCGATCTGCTCGTCAATCGCGATTTCGCGGGTTTCGCCGAGCGGCTTGCCCTCGTCGTCCACCTCGTCCGCGGCGTAGCGGCCGAGCAGCAGCTGCTGGCGCAGCGTGTAGACCGTCTTGCGCTGCGCGTTCATCACGTCGTCGTACTCGAGCAAGTTCTTGCGAATGTCGAAGTTGCGCTCTTCGACCTTGCGCTGCGCGTTCTCGATGCTGCGCGTGACCAAGGGGTGCTCGATCGGCTCGTCGTCGGGCATCCCCATGCGATCCATCAAGTTCTTGACGCGGTCACCCGCGAAGATGCGCATCAGGTCGTCTTCGAGTGACAGGTAAAATTTGCTGTACCCGGGGTCGCCCTGGCGGCCCGCGCGGCCGCGCAGCTGGTTGTCGATGCGGCGCGACTCGTGCCGCTCGGTGCCGATGATGTGCAAGCCGCCGAGCTCGATGACTTCGTCGTGCTCCGCCTTGCACTCGGCTTCGTGTCGCTCGATCAGCTTCTTCAGCTCGTCCGCCGACTGCTCGGCGTCCAGCCCCATCGACTTCAGCTCCCAACGCGCCAGCATTTCCGCGTTGCCGCCGAGCATGATGTCGGTGCCGCGCCCGGCCATGTTGGTCGAAACCGTGACAGCGCCCTTCTTACCGGCCTGAGCCACCACGAACGCCTCGTTCTCGTGGTGCTTGGCGTTCAGCACGTTGTGGGTGATGCCCTTCTTCTTCAAGATGCGGCTGATCGCGCCGCTCTTCTCGACGCTGGTGGTGCCGACCAACACCGGGCGCCCTGCCTCGTGGTGCGCGATGATGTCGCGCACGATGGCGTTGAATTTCTCGCGCTCGGTCTTGTACACCACGTCGTGATCGTCGACGCGCACCATGCCTTTGTTGGTGGGGATGGTCACCACGTCGAGCTTGTAAGTGGTGGCAAACTCCTGCGCCTCGGTCTCTGCCGTGCCGGTCATGCCGGCGAGCTTCTTGTACAGACGGAACAGGTTCTGGAAGGTGATCGTGGCCATGGTGCGGCTCTCTTCCTGGATCCGCACGTTCTCTTTGGCCTCGACCGCTTGATGCAGGCCGTCGCTCCAGCGCCGACCCGCGAGCACGCGACCGGTGAACTCGTCGATGATCAGCACCTTGCCGTCCTGGCTCACCATGTAGTGCTGGTCGCGCTTGTACAGGGCGTGCGCGCGCAGCAGCTGATTCATGATGTGCAGTGACTGGATGTTGACCGGGTCGTACAGGTTTTTGACGTCGATCGCTTCCTGCACGTACTCGACGCCCTCGTCCGTGAGCGCGGCGCTGAAGCCCTTTTCGTCGACGTTGTAGTGCTCGTCCTTGCGCAGGCGGGCCACGATTTCGTTCAGCGTGCGGTACTTCTCGCTGGCCGCCTCGGCCGGGCCGCTGATGATGAGCGGCGTGCGCGCCTCGTCGATCAGAATCGAGTCGACCTCGTCGACGATGGCGTAGTTCAGCGGGCGCTGAGCGTAGTCCAGCGCCGAAAACTTCATGTTGTCGCGCAGGTAATCGAAGCCGAATTCGTTGTTCTGGCCGTAGCAGATGTCGGCCTTGTACGAACGCCGCTTCTCGTCGTCGCTCTGCTGGTTGACGATCACGCCGGTGCTCAGGCCGAGCCAGTTGTAGAGCCGGCCCATCCACTCCATGTCACGGCGCGCCAGGTAGTCGTTCACCGTGATCAGGTGCACGCCCTTGCCTGCCAGCGCGTTCAGATAGAGCGGGCAAGTAGCGACCAGGGTCTTGCCTTCACCCGTGCGCATTTCCGCGATCGACCCGCGGTGCAGGACCATGCCGCCGATCAGCTGCACGTCGTAGTGACGCATCTTCAGCACGCGACGGCTGCCTTCCCGGCAGACGGCGAAGGCTTCGACCAGCAGGCTGTCGAGCGTGGCTCCGTTGTCGAGCTTCTGCTTGAACTCGCCGGTCTTTGCCTGCAGCTCGGCGTCGGAGAGTTTCTTCAGCTTGTCTTCGAGTGCGTTGATGGCAACGACCAGTGGTTGCGTGCGCTTGAGCGCGCGGTCGTTGGACGTACCGAAGAGCTTCTTGGCGACCCAGGTCAGCATGGCGGGCGAAATTCAGCTTCCTCTTCGCGGGCGGCGGCCGAACCAGGGGCGAAGGGCGTCGTTTTTTGCGCCGCGTCGCCCCGTCGGGCCGCGTGGCCGACGAAGCCCGCGCAAACTACCCCTTCACGCCGTTTGGTGCCACTGCGCGACTGGGGAGGCGCGCATTTTTTCCTGCAAGTGTGCAGCTTTCGCGGGTTCGAGGGCGCGGTTCGTGCGCGTGGCTCGAGAGACGAACAGCCGGCCTGAGCACAGCCGATCTGGCCTTTACTACGTGCTGGTCGATGCGGCCGTGGTGGTCGCGTGCGTGGCGATCAGCGCGTGTTGGTCGAGGTAGCGGTCGCGGTCGCGCCGCCCATTCGCGTGCGGGTATTCGTGCCCGAGCCAGTGGCGGTCCCAGTTCCGCTGAGCGTGTTCGTGAACGTGCCGAAATCGGTGTTCGTACCCGTGCCCGATAGCGTTTCGGTGAACGTCGCCAGGTTGGTCCACGTGCCGGTGAACGTCATCGTGAACGTGCGGATGTCCGTGCCCGTGCCGGTGTCGGTCAGCGTGTTCGTGAACGTGGTGATGTCGGTTCCCGTGCCGGTGAACGTGCCCGTGCCACCGCCGGTGCGCGTGCGCGTGGTGGTCCGAGTTCCCGTGCCGGTGAACGTGCCGGTGCCGGTGCTGGTTGGCCCGACGCCGGTTCCGGTCCCAGTTCCGGTGCTCACCGAGCCGCCGGTGCTGACCGAGCCGCCCTGCGCCTTGGTTCCACCCGTGCTCGACGCCCCACCCGATCCGCCGCCGTCGTCATCGTCGTCATTGCCGAGGCCGCAACCGCTCAGTTGCAGCGCCAGGCCCAAGCCGAGAGCGCACGTCGCAAGCACTGGAAATCGCATGGAGCCACCTTTCGCGTTCAAGTTACGGTCCCCGCAGCCCCTCAGAACGGCTCATCCGCAGGAAACTATTTTTCGGCTGGGCCCGCGAAGCGGCCCGCGCGGCCTTCCCCCTCGGAAAAACGCACTGTTCTGAGCTCGATCCCCAGCGTGACCATGAGTAGCGGCCGTCCCCAGCGCCCGGCGACCCGATCGGCGAACTTCACCGATACCTCGGGGAACGACAGGCCAGCGAGCCCATTGGCGCTCAGCCACAAGCCGTCCGTGATTCGCGCGCGGGCCACCGCTCGAGCGAGCGGACCCAGCGCGAACACCGAGTCGGTGCCACCGACGTAGCCCGCTGCCCCGCTACCCTGCATTTCGGTGCGCGAACCCGACACCCCGAGGCCGCCGCCGAACCGAAGCCCGCGCGTTCGTAGCCAGGTCGCCTCGGCGAGTGCACCGAGCTGATATCTCGCCACTCGCGCGCTTCCCTCGGCCCCGTCGAGCTCCGGCGGGGCCACCGGTATCACCCCGAGCAGTGAGCACGCCCAGCGCGAGCCAAAATCCAAGCGCACGCTGCCCCACGCATCCAGCGAAGCGCCGAGCCCGCCGGGGCCTCCGCTGAGCGCGCCCGCCAATTCCAGCCAAAGCTCGCTACGCGTCCCTGGCGCAGCCGACCGTTCACCAGCAGCCGCTGCGCTGTCCGATCGCCTGTTGGCTCGCTCCCGAACGTCATTTGCTGCCGGCTTGCTGCGCGCTACCGACGGTTTTGCCCCGCCCTCCCGGCGTGCTTCGCTCGCCGCCCCCGACTCACTCTCAGCCTTGGTTTCAGGCCCCAAATTCAGCCCGCGCGCACGTAGCGCTTCACTGATGCGCAGCGCCACCACCGCGTCGTCGTCTCGCTGGTCGCTCGCATCCAGCGTTTCCTCGATGTTCCCCGCGGGCGCCGAAACCCACAGCTCCACGCGCGCTTCGGCCGCGCTGAAGCGAACGGCAGCGCGCGCCTGTTGCTGCGCCGAGAGCTTGCCGAGCGAAACCTTCGCGAGCCGTTCGTCCAAGCGCAGTTCGAGGATTCGCCACGCGCTCGCGCCGAGCTCCGCGCGCACGCGGTTCATCACTCCCTCGTCGTTGGCCGTGCGAACCAGCAGAATCACGCGCTCGCGTTCCTCGTTCGCCGTCGAAACGTTACTTGCCGCGCTGACTGGACCCTGGCCGGAGCCCTGCGCCGCGGCGCGGCTCGCGAATGAACAGACCAACCAAGCTGCAGCGAATGCCACGACCGCGCTGGGTAGCGGTGGAGCCTGCGCGGACCACCCGCGCGTCAGCTCAGGGTGACGAAACGATACGCCGCGCGAGCTCCGCATGCGGCCCCGCAGGGTAGTCGAGCAAGTAGCTGCGCGCGAGCTCACGCGCTTCTGCTCGACTACCTGAGCGCTGCGTCGCTTCCATCAAGCGTCCGCGCGCGTCTCGGGCGAGGGGACCGCTCGGATTTTCTCGCAAGTAAGTGCGAAACCAGTCAGCGGCCTTGGAGTACGCGGAGAATCCGTCGAACTCCAACAAACCGAGCGAGAACGCGGAAAGGCCCGCCTCCTTCGCCGCCGGGAACCGACGCCGGAGCGCCGTGAAGGCTTGACGCGCTTCGCCGAGCCGCCCGGCGTGCCGCGCGGTTTCCCCGAGCAGTGACAGCTCGGCCGCGCTCGTCCCCTGACACAGTTCGGCGAACCCTTCGCGATCCGCGGCCGCGAACGCCTCCGCGTAGCGACCCGCGCGAGCCATCGAAACCCAGCCCCCGCCGGACGGCAGCGCGGGCTTCGGCGCTCGAGTCGGCTCGGTCTGGGCGCGCGCAACCGGCGCTGCACCGCCGAGCGTCGCGGCGCTCGCGACCGGCGTTTCGCTCGCGGCCGCGCTCGCGCTGGGTGGCGACGCCGGCGCGCTGTAAGCAATCTCCAGCCGCGGCACCTTGCATGACGCTTCCACGCGCTGCCCCGCCACCAGTTTTCGTCCGTTCCCGAACACGCAACCCGAAAGCTCCACTTGTCCCTCGGCCAGCGTGAGCTCGAACTGATCGTGCTCCGGATTCCAACCCACATCGAAGCGCGTGCCGGTGACATGAACCGTGAACGGCCCAGTGGTGATGCTGAAGTTTTGCCCTGCGCGGCGCATCACCTCCACGTGCGCGTGCCCGCTCTCGAGCATCACGCGGGTCTCCTTCGGATCGAGCACGAGCACCCGAGCGCGCGACCTGGGCGCCATCTCGATGCGCGTGCCATCCGCGAACGTCAGCGGCAAGGGCTCGCTCTCGGAGGCGTGCAGCCAGGTGCCCGCGGACGCCGAGAGCTCGCCGTGCCCCACTTGCACCGAGGCCGCGCCTCGCTTCAACGAACGAAACACGAAACCAAAAGCCAACGAAAGCACCAGCGTCGCGGCCAGCAAGGCCCCGAAGCGTCGGAGCTGCGCGGAGCGCCGCCGTTTGCTGCCCTTCGCCAGCAAGCGCGCGCGCACCTCGGCGCGCAGCTCGGCGCGCAGCGGCAGCTCGTCCTGCTCACGCGCGAGCGCTTGCCCAAGCCGTTCGAGCGTCCCCCTTCCGGGATCACGAGGCGTGTGGTTCATCGCGACAGCGTCCCCCTCTCCAGCCACTCCCTCAGCACGTCGCTCTGACTCGCAGCTTCCACGAAACGCAGCTGCGCCCGCGCGATGCGGCGCTTGGTCGTCGCCAGCGACACCTGCGTGGTCGCGGCGATCCCCGCCAGATCCATGCCGTCGATGTGCCGCAGCGCAAACGCGATCCGCTCGTCCGCCGGGAGCTCGTCGAGCACGCGATAAGCGTGCGTCAGCGCTTCACTCACCTCGGGAGCCGGCGTCGAGGCCATCACGTCCGGCAAGTCGAACGGCGCCACACTTTGAATCCAGCGCCAGCGCTGCCGCCGCCGAATCAGCTTCTTCGCCTTGTGCACCGCGATCCCCGTCAGCCAACTGCGCAGCGCGCTCTCTTCCCGAAGCCGCGCGAGCGACGTCTGCGCCGCCAGAAACACCTCGTGCAGCACATCGTAGAGCTCCGTATCCGCCCCCAGGATGCGATACAGAATGCGCTCGACGTCCTCCCCATAGCGATCGAAGAGCAACCCGGGCGCCGCGATTGGATCGGCGCGCAACGCTGCCACCAGCGCCGCGTCCGAATCGGGCAGCGGCAAGCGCAGCACCTTTCCACTGCCACTGGCAGGTGTGGCGCGCGGCCGAGGGGCCGGTAACCGCGTCACTTTCCTGCTCGAGTCACTCACCCCACTAGAGTCCCTGAACTCCCCCAAAACAGCTCATCCGACCCGAATTTCGTCCCAAAAATCCACGATCAGCCGCGCCTTTCAGCGCCACTACCCGCGCTTGCCGCCCGCTGTTTCATTGCTTTGGATTTGGGGGCACCGCTGCCTACGGGCGCGCTGTCCGAGCAGCACGTCCCCTGGGCAACCGAGCGCCCTATCCGCCCGCGGCAGCCGCGCCTGCCGCCCACTGCAACGGAGCCGCCGCGGCACGCGGCTCGATATCGAACGTGCCCTGCGCGCCGCGCAGTCGCTCCGCTGCAACGGGTCCGCCGCGGCACGCGGCTCGATATCGAACGTGCCCTGCGCGCCGCGCAGTCGCTAGCTCGCAGCGACCGAAAATACTCGCTCCGCGAGCTCTTCCAAGCTCGCGGGAAGCCTCGGTTTTACGAGCCCGAGCATCCGATTCAAATTGCTGAAGCGGTGGCAAAGAGCAAAGCCGAGCAGGCGCTCTGAGTAGCCGGGCGTCAGCTCTGCTTCGGCAAGCCCGGCGCCTAGCAGGCACTCGCGGAGTAGTCCGCGCTCGCCGCGGAACAGGAACTCGACGATCGAGTCGAATTCGTATTCTGCCGGGCCAAGTCGAGCATCGGCAAAATCGAGCAGGCCGCTGAGCTCGAGCTGGCCGCCGCGTTCGCTCGCGTACAGGTGAAGTTCGGAGAGCTCGGTGTGAAGCGGCACGAGCGGCCCGTGTTGCCGCGGCACGACCCGCTGCACGAACGGCTCAATCGCATCGAGCAACGCGGGCGGACCGCCGTGGCGCGCGTGTCGGGCGCGCAGGTCTTGGGTGTGGGTTCGAAAAAACGCATCCCAGCCAGCGGCGAAGCCGGGCGTGGGGAGAGCATGCAGCTCGCTCAGCAGTCGGCCCGCGTCGCGCGCGAGGCGCAAACGGTCGCGGTGCGCGAGATCTGGCCAGAAATGCGCCAACGGCTCCCCGTCGAGCAGCGTCATCACGACGTAGGGCCAGCCCGAAAGTTCACCGTGCGCCACGACGCGCGGCGTGGTCACCCGGAGCTTTTCGTGGGCGGCGCCGAGGCCGCCGACTTCGGCCTCGATTTGATAAGCGCACGCCGGCGCGGTGAGCTTCAGCACGTGGCCGCCCGCTTGCCAGACGATGGTTTCGCCTTGCGCGAATGGCGAGAGCACGTGCGCGTCCAGGCCGTGGCGCTCACAAATGCAAGCGATGGCCGCGCGCCACCCCGCTTCGCTGTTTCGCTGGCGCAGCGATAGACGCGGGTCGTCGGGTGGCGGCTGCCAGCCCCCTTCCTGCGGGTTCACGGGGAACGCTCGCCCGCGAGATCGATGGTCCAGTAGCTTCCGAATTTGCCGACCCCCAGCGCTACCAGGCGTGGGTCGACGAGCTGCGCACAGGCGTCGCCTTGTTGTTCGAACAGCTGGCGCAAGACCAGGTACGCCTGCGCCTGGTCACGCGCGATGATCTCGCGTGTGATGGGGCTGGCGTAGCCGGCGAGCCGCATGCGCGTCTCGGGCTGTTCACCCTCGGGGGTTACTTCGCTGAAGTAATTGCGTTCGGACATGTCGCGAGCGTGCCGGCGCGCGGAACAGGTGAGCTCCGGACTCAGGGTGAGCGCGGGCACGGCGCCGCCGACGTTGCCAAGGCCCCCGATGCCGCCGAAACCACCCACGCTACCGATACCGGCGCCGCCCTCGTCGCAGCGCAGGCCGAACGCGCGCAGCGTGTCGATCGCCGAAAAAACGCCTTGTTCGGCGGCAACATCGCTCGCCGGCCAGGTGGCGACGCTGTCGCAGTACGACGCGGTGTTGCCCGAGCCGCCGCTGCCGCCGGTCGAGCTCGCGCCGCCGGTATTGCTCGAGCCGCCGCTGTTCGGGCTGAGCGCGGCCGCTCGAATCGGCTGCCCGACGCCGTCGCCACAGGCGCACAGCAGCGCCGCGGCAGAGAGCCCGGCACTGCCGCGAGAGCGTGCGAACGCGCGAAGGCGAGGGCCGAGCAGAGCGAGCGTCACCGCCGGCAGGGTACGCCATTTCGCTCGCGCCGGCATGCGGGTCGTCGGACGGATAGTCGTAGCTTGCTATTTTTACAGCGGGGCGCAGGCGCGGCTGCCGCGGCGGTGTGTGGCGCACCGAGTTGCCCGTTGGCGTCTCGTTCGAACAGCGCGCCCGTAGCAGTGGGGCGCCCCAGCAACCCCGGACCTACACACCGTGCAGCGCTGAACCAGGTGCGCTGGCGCTTTCGTGTGGCATGGTCTGCGCGTGGCAAAGAAGAAGGCCCGGACAGAGAGTGCTCGCACGCAGCGACGCGCGTTCGAACGAGCCGAGCAGAGCTTGGCCAAGGATCGGCAGCGCTTGTTCGAGCTCGAGGTCGGGGGCAGCGCGGGGCGGCCGATCGAGGTGTCGTCGGCGTCGGTGGTGGAGACGCACGCGCTTTCGGTTCCGTGTCCGCTGTGCAGCGGCCCGCACGAAGTGGTGGAGCACGCCGCGGTCGTGGACCAAGGGGTGCGCCTGCGCGAGGTGCGTTTGCGCTGCCGGCAATGCGGCAGCCGTCGCACCCTGTTCTTTCGCCTGGTCGAGCCGAAGCCGAATTGAAGGGCTGGCACGCGGCCCTGGACGCGCGACGTTCGTGTATCGTGCTGCGCATGCTGTGCCGGCGCACCTTTGCGCAGTTGCTTCTGGTGTCGTGGGGTCTGGCCGCGTGCCGCGCGCAGGCGGTCGCGATCGAGAAGACGAGCGAGCTTCCGCTGTGGCCGGGCGACGCGCCCGGCTCGGCAGGCCTCGCGCTCGCGGAGGTGGTGACCGAGCGCAGCAAAGACCCCGCGCTGCACGACCGAGCGATCACGGGCATTCTGAGGCCGAGCCTGACCGTCTATGTTCCCGCGCAGCCGAACGGTGCGGCGCTGATCGTGGCGCCGGGTGGTTCGTACTTGCGTGAGGCGTGGGACAAAGAAGGCGTCGATACCGCGCGCTGGTTCGCGAACAAGGGCGTGACGGTATTCCTGCTCAAATATCGGCTGCCCGCCGAAGGGCATCAGGCGCGGAGCGATGTTCCCCTTCAGGATGCGCAGCGCGCGGTGCGCGTCGTGCGCGCGCGCGCCGCTTCGTTTCGACTCGACGCGAAGCGCATCGGGGTCATGGGCTTCTCCGCAGGTGGGCACCTGGCGGCGCTGCTCGCGTCTCGCTTCGACGAAAAGGTGTACGAGCCAGTCGATGCGGCAGATCGCCTCAGCGCGCGCCCCGACTTTGCGATTTTGCTGTACCCGGTGGTGAGCATGGAAGATCCGATCGCGCACGCGGGTAGCCGGCGCGCATTACTGGGCGAGTCTCCGAATGCGGCGCTGCTCGTAGCCAAGTCCGCCGATCGGCAGGTCACGCGGGAAAACCCGCGGACCCTGCTGCTGCTGGCTGCGGACGACCAGGCGGTCTTGCCCGAAAACAGCCTGCGGTATTACCGAGCGCTGCGCGACGCGGGCGTCTCGGCGGAGCTCCATGTGTATGAGTCCGGCGGTCACGGCTTTGGTATGCGTAGCCCGAAAGGCGCGGCCGCCGAGGGCTGGGCCGAGCTGGCCTTGAGCTGGATGAGACGGCGACATTCTTAACGCACGGTTCGGTCGCGAAAGACACGGCGTCGCGTCGTTCGCGACACGACGAGTCGTGGCCGATTTGTCGGCTGGTTCCGCGCTGCCGCCGTGCGTTGCCCGTGGTACTCTGCGTTCTGCCGTGGGGTGCGCAAACCCGCGTCGGCTCAACTTGAGGAGGCTCCTGTGCCGCGTTTTGCTTTGTTCGCTCCAGTATTCTTGTTTGCTGCGGGTTGCTCGAACGACTCTGGTTCCAACGGCTCGACCGGCGGCAGCACGGCGACCGGCGGCACCACCACGACGACCGGTGGAACTGCCACTGGCACGGGGGGTGAAGTCGCTACCGGCGGTACCGCGACCAGCACCGGCGGCAGCGTCGCCACCGGCGGTTCGAGCGCGACCGGAGGCAGCGCGGTCAGCGGAGGCAGCGACACGGGCGGCGCAGCAACGGGCGGCACCGCGATGGGCAGCGGAGGAACCAATGCAGGCACCGGCGGCACGAGCATGGGCGGTTCCGGCGGTGGCAAAGCGGGCAGCACCAGCGGCGGCGCTGCGGGCGCGTCGGCAACGGGGGGCAGCGCGGGCGCGTCGACCGGCGGCAGCGGCGGCGGCGCCAAGACGATGAGCTTCTTCGTCAGCAGCCAGACCAGTAAGACTGGCAATCTCGGCGGCTTGAAAGCGGCGGATATGCGTTGCCAAACTCTGGCTGCCGCGGTGGGCCTCGGCGACAAGACCTGGCACGCTTATCTCAGCGCCGACGCCGACCCCGACAGCAACGGCATGCCGGTGAACGCGCGCGATCGCATCGGCAAGGGGCCTTGGTACAACCAGAAGGGCGTGCTGCTGGCGGCTGATTTGGACTCGCTCCACATGCGCAAGGGCGACGCCGAAGTGTTCATCGACGAGAAAGGCGGCAAGATCAACGGGCAGTGGTCCGGCTCGCCGACGCCCAACGAGCACGACATTCTCACCGGTTCCAAGGCGGACGGCACGCTCTCGAAGGGGCAGACGTGCGACAACTGGACCTCGGCTGCATCCAGCATGAAGGCCGGCGTGGGTCATTCCGACGGGCTCGGGCCAAACATGGCCACGACTGGAACGTACACGTCCTGGAATGCCGCGCACGCCAACGGCGGCTGCAACGATACCGCTCCCCAGGGTGGAGCGGGCCGCATCTACTGCTTCGTCGTGAACTGAAGCGCCGCGCGGTAGCAACGTTCGTCGTCCGGGCGCCTCGTGCGGGGTGTCGGGCGTCTAGAATTGGCTGAAGAAGATCCACACTTCCTGCGGCATCCAGGACGAGGCTTGTCCCGAATCCTTCGGCGACGGAGTGTGAGGCCCGTCGAAGGAACACCAGCGCACCGGGTCAGCGGTCGGGCAGCCCGTGTAGCTGGTGCAGACGTGGCTACCCGTCGTTGCGCTGGGCAACGTCGTGATGGTGCAGCCGTTCCATTTGGCGAATTGATCGCTCTGAGTGGTCTGCGTGACGCTTTCCTGCAGGCCCCCGGAGCCGAGGTAAGGGACGGGTTTGCAAGTGGTCGGATTCGGCACGCCCCCGCCCGAGTGACCAACCACCGCTCGGAACACGCCCGGGCGCGAGCAGGCGAGCGACCACGACATGGCGGCGCCCTGGCTGAAGCCCTCCAACATGATCCGTGAGGTGTCGATACACAGATCGGCCTCCACCGCCTTGAGCACCGCATCGACGTAGGCCAGGTTGTCGCCGGTTCTCCAATCCCCGCCTGGCGCCGAGAGCGCCACGAAGATCGTGCTGTCTTTGGAGAGGCTCCACAGCCCGAAATAGTTTCCAGCGGTTTCGGAGTACGACCCTCCGTAGCCATGCAAGGTCAGGATGAGCCGATAGGGTTTGGTGTTGTCGTAGTTCGTGGGCCGCCGCAGCACGTACTGACGGCTCATGCCGGACACCGTCACGGTGTTGGGCGTGAAATTGCTGGTGCCGTTGCTGCTCGTGAGCGCCGGCATTTGGCCGCAACCGCTGCTTTGTCCTGTAGCACCGCCGACCGACGTGCTGCCCGCGGTGGAGGCACCGCCCGCTCCGCCAGTGCCGCCCGCGGTCGAGCCGCCGTTCGCGCCACCGCTCGCTGACTTGCCGCCGCTGCCGCCCTTCGCACCTCCGCTCGCGCTGCCGCCAGTGATAGCGGTGCCTCCGGTTGCTCCGCCTACACCCCCGCTGGCTGGTGAGCCGCCGCTGGTTGCCGAGCCACCACTGCCAAGCACGCCGCCGGTCGCGGTTGCGCCTCCGGTTGCCGACAGGCCACCAGTTGTTGCCGAACCTCCACTCGCCGTAAAACCTCCGGTCGCGCTCGTTCCGCCGGTCGTGACTCCGCCCGTTGATTGTGCGGTGCCCGCGCTACCCGACGAGCCTCCGTTCGCCGTTCCCCCGGTGTTGGGCCCGCCGCCGGTCTGAACGCCTCCGGTGGCGGCACCTGTATCGCTCTCGGTGCCGCTACAGCCGGCGAGCAGCGTGCACGCTGACAGCACCATCGAGGCGCGCAATTGCATTCGGATCATGGGTTTCTGAGGCTTTCCGGTGGGACCTAGTCGCTGGACCTTGGATCGCGGGCGATGGTGGCCCGCGAGCTACGGCCAGTTCTTGCGCTGTGGGTTTTCCCAGGGCGCCTTGCAGAGCACGCAATCGCTCCCGAAGAAGTACTTTTTCGCGCCCTCGTCTCGGTAGATCCAGTAGCGCATCCAGGCGAGAATCGCGGGGCGCTCTTCACCGCCGCCGTTGCTCTCGATGTATTGGTGCGGCGCGCCGGTCAACGTCGCCAAAAAGGTTTGCACCATGGACTTGTCGTAGGTTTGCTTTTGCAACGGCATGCCGACGGTGTCATTCGTCCCCGTTGTCTGCAGCATCGGCCCGTGCAGGGCCGCCGATGCGTTGTGACCATGAATCGAGACCACCGTCGCTACGGCCTGCTCTCCTCCGAGTTGCACCGCCGAAGTGCCGCCCACCGAGAAGCCCATTGAAATCGCGTGATCGACCCAGACCTTGCCCTGATAGGTCCCTGCTACGCCGTTCTGCTGCAGGATCCACGCGAGCCCATCTTGCATCGACTTGAGGTTGGCTGCGTCGCCGGGACCACCGTTCAGCACGGGCGTGCCCACTACGATGAAGCCGTGCGACGCGAAGTTGGTCAGCATCTGGTTGTGCACGGTCACCTGCTGACCGATTCCGGGTCCAAACACGATCGGCGCGTGCACGAAGCCGTCCTTGCCTAGCGGGTCGGGCCGATACACCGTGTACTTGCCGCCCGGGCCAACGTTGCTCTCTTGCTTCGTGGCAAACGGACCCTTCGCCGTGTAGTCCGTGATCGGTGGCAGCGTGGGGCCCACCGCGCCGCCGCTACCGCCCGCTCCGCCGCTTGCGGCGCCAGCGACACCCCCGGTTGCCTTGCCGCCGGCGCCCGCGTCGCCGCTCTTTTGACCACCAGTGCCCATTCCGCCGGTCGCTGCGCCGCCTGAAGCGCCACCGGTGCCTCCCCCGGGTGGTGCGCCGCCCGAACCGGTTGCTCCGCTATTTCCGCCGGTGCCACCGCTCCCCGTGCCGCCGCTCGACGCGCCGCCGGTCGACGTGCCGCCGGTCGACACTCCGCCAGTCGCTGTGCCGCCGGTCGCTGCGCCGCCAGTCACCGTGCCACCGGTCGAGAGAACACCCCCTGTTGGTGTTGAGCCTGCGGATGACCCGCCCGTTGAGGCCGACGGTGCGGCCCCGCCGGTCGATGGCGCGCCGGCGTTCGCCTGGGGCGGCGGACCCTCGTCCGCGCTGCAGGAAAGAACCGCTAGGCATGAAAGAACACAGAGGATGGAAGTCCGACTCGCAAGCCTTCGAGTCGCCCCTGGGCGCCGCGGAACCGCGGCATGGCCCATCGCGCGAGCCCGGTTCTCGTCGGATAGCGAGCCTTCCGACGAGAATTCAGCCAAGCGCGTCGGCCTCGGACCGAGCTGTGACGGCATGCCAGCGCAGTGGTCACCTGCCAGCGGTTCCGTCACGACAATCACCCCTCCGCACGCACGACCCTCAACTCTGCGTGCGCACAACGGATTCAGCATCCGCCGTCGCACGCGCTCGGCCTCGGATTCGTAGGGCGATAACGCCACATCATCGCAATTTTTGGGGCGCCGCGAGCCGAGTCCGACAAAAACCCGCGGCCGTCTCCCTCACCCTGGCTAAGATCGCTCCCCATGCTGAGGCGCATTCTGGAACCCCGGTCCGAGGCTGCCTACGCTCTCTTGCGCATCGTCGCCGGAGCGATGTTCGCTTTCCATGGCGTGCAAAAGGTGTTTCGTGTGCTGACCGACCACGCGCCCGCGATCGGCACGCAACTCTGGGTCGGCGGCATCATCGAGCTGGTGGCCGGCGCTGCCATCGCGGTCGGGCTGTTCACCTCGTGCGCCGCCTTCATCGCCAGCGGCACCATGGCGGTCGCCTACCTGCAATTTCATTGGAAGTTCCAGTTCGGTGCCAGCTTTTTCCCGGCGATCAACAAGGGCGAGCTCCTTTCTCTTTCTATTCATTGCCTGCCGCGGCAGCGGCCGATGGAGCCTCGGTCGGCGGACGTGACGAAACAGGTCGCGCTCGTTGCCAGCTTGGATGCGTTCCGGAGCACGGCGCAGGAAGCGTGGCTAGTCCGGCTCGCCGAGCGCGGCTTCGGTTGCGAGCAAGGCGTCGTGAAGTGCGTGCATTTGGCGCTCGCCGATCTTACCGGCCAGCTCGCGCTCCAACTCGGCGAGCACGCTCAGGCCATGAGCGATGGCGTCTGCGCCCTTCTTGGTAAAGCGAACCAGCTTCGCGCGGGCATCGCCCGGATCCACCAGTAGCTCGACCACCCCCAGCGCTTCGAGTTCGGCGACCGACTGGCTCACTGCCTGCTTGCTGATGTCGAGTCGACGCGAGAGCTCGGTGATACGAACGCCCTCGAAATCGAGGTGCGGAAGCAAGTTGGTATGTGAGGGACGAAGCGCCGGCGTCATGCCTTGCTCATTGACGCGCGCGATGGCGCGTTCGTTCAACAAGCGCGCGCACTTGAACAAGAGCTGGGCCACGCTCTCGCGCTTCTTGCGCGAAAGCTTGCGCAGCACCGCCGGGCTCACGCTGGCTTGTCGCTCGTCCTCCGTAGCGTGGGGCCCAACTGGACCGTGCACGCTCTGCTTCTTCCTTCCTCTCATGGTGGGGCCGCGCCGGACGCCCTCAAACTAGCGGGCAGAAGAAATTAGTCAACGGTGCTTGACTTAATGGGCGGGGTCCCTCAGGATTGGTCAAGGTTGGTTGACTAATGGTCCCGAGGATCTGGAGGTTGCTGTGAACGCAGAATTACTGGTCTTTCCTGAAAATTCCCGAGCCCCATCGAGCGCTGCGCCGGTGTGGCTGGACCGCGTGGCCTATCCGTTCCGGAGCCGTGAGCTTTCGCTCAGCCGGGGGCGCGTGCACTACGTCGACGAAGGCGAAGGGGAGCCGATCGTGTTCGTACACGGCACACCCAGCTGGTCGTTCGAGTTTCGGCACTTGCTCCGCGGACTCGTGCCGACTCACCGCTGCATCGCGCTGGACCTCCTGGGCTTCGGCTTGTCGGAGCAGCCACGCGACTTTCCCTATACGCCCGAAGCTCACGCCGAAGTGGTCGAGGAATTTCTGCTTCGCCTCGGTCTCTCCCGCTTCACGCTGGTCGTGCACGACTTCGGGGGGCCGATCGCCTTGCCGTTCGCGCAGAAGTACCCCGAGCGTGTGGCTCGCTTGGTGGTGTTGAACAGCTTCCTGTGGCCGCTCGAGGAAGACCGTGAGCTCCGCCAGGGCGCGCGCCTTGCGGGCAGCTGGCTCGGTCGAGCGCTGTATCGCTTCCTGAACGCCTCGCTGCGCCTGTTGATGCCCTACGCGTACGGCGATCGACGCCGCCTCACGCCGGAGATCCACGCTCAGTATTTAGCGCCTTTCCGCGAACGACCCGACGCGCGCGTGCGCGTGCTGTGGCGGCTCGCGCATGCGTTGCTCGCTTCGCGCGCACATTACGCTGAGCTTTGGGCCGAGCGCGCGCGTCTCGCCGCGATTCCCGCGCTCGTGATCTGGGGGATGGCCGACCGAGCGTTGCCGCCGCGGCTTGTTGAGCGCTGGCGCCAAGCGTTGCCTCATGCGCGCGTGGTCGAGCTCGCGCGCGCCGGGCACTGGCCGCAAGAGGAGGATCCGGAACGCGTGCTGGATGAGCTCCGCGCGTTTTTGACAGCGTAGCGCTGAGCGTGGGATCGCTGGCGCGCTTCGCCCGATGGCCCGGCGGCGCGTCGGCGATGGACTCTGAACGCGCGCTTTGGTTTGGCGCGTTCGCGTTGCGGAAGACAGCGGCTTCGCGGCTCGCGCGCCGCACGGTTCTTGGTTCGAGGTGAGCGACTGCGCGCAGGGGTCGAGTGCGCACTGGCGGTAAGTGATTCAAACTATTGAAAAATCCAGTGCGTACAACTCGTTGGTCTTGCCGCTGAGCGTACGGCAGAGCTCGGCCTCGCGGTGTCGCGACGTTGCGCGGGTCCGTGCAGCAGTCAGCTCGCTGAAAGCTCGAGCAGCAAACCAGGCGAGAAGAATGCCGAGTACCTTCCGCTGCGCGTCGTTGCAATCCGGAACGCGCGAACGCGCGCTGCGTATCGATGCGCGGGTTCCTTGCGCGTCGCGCCGCGCGCATCGTGGCTCGCGTGGCTTCCTATTGTCCTTCACGCTGCTTGCGCGCGAGCCGCTCGGCTTGACGAAGCACGCCCTCGGCGTGCGCGCGGCGATCCTCGTCGGTCTCTAGCTCGAGCGCGGGCACGGCGCAGGGCCGACCGTCCTCGCCGAGCGCGACGAACACGAGGTGCGCGGAGTTCGTGTGAGTGATGTCACCGGTGATGAGATTCTCGGCGTGCACCTGCACGCTGACCTCGATCGAAGTGCGGCCCACCAAGGTGACGCGCGCGTCGCACACCAAGAGCTCACCCAGATGCACTGGCTGCCGAAAGGTCATCGAGTCGATGGCCATGGTGACGCACGGACGCTGTGCGTGTCGCATGGCGGCGATCGCTCCGGCCTCGTCCACCATCTTCATGATCAGACCGCCGTGCACGTTGCCGAGGGCGTTGCCGTGCTCGGGAAGCATCAGCTGGTGGAGCCGTACGCGGGAGCTTTCGGGCGTCTTTTTCTTGGGCTGACTCATGATGGGTGCAACGCTACCCGTCCCCTAGTGTGCGTGCTACGCTCGCGCACCGTTTGCGCCGTTCGGCGTCTCCGGTGCTTGCCGTTTCGATGACCGTTCGCGACACCGCTTCTGCTTCGAATTCCACGTACTTGCACGGAGCCCCGCGCTCCGCGCCGCGCGGGCTCCCGGGTTGAGACGATGGACGTCGTCTATTTCGTCGTACTGGTAAGCTCGCTGATTTTCGTGCACGAGCTCGGGCACTTTCTGTTCGCGAAAGCGTTCGGCGTGAAGGTGCTCACGTTCAGCCTCGGCTTCGGTCCGAAGATCTTGAGGCTGCGCGGTCGCGAGACCGAGTACTGCGTGTCGCTGCTTCCGCTCGGCGGCTACGTGCGAATGCTGGAAGAGTCGAAGAGCGACATCGTGCTGCCCGAAGATCGGCGTCGCACGTTCGAGTCGCTGCCGCTCTACAAGCGCATCGTGGTGGTGCTGGCCGGGCCGCTGATGAACCTGGTCTTCCCGGTGCTGCTGTACTTCTCGGTTTTCGTCAGCGATGGCCCGCTGCTGCCGCCGACCGTGGGCGTCGTTTTGCCGAACCACGCGGCCGACGGCAAGTTGATCCCGGGCGATCGCATCATGTCCGTGAACGGCGAGGAGATCGGCACGTTCGACGAGCTGAAGCGCATCATCGCCAAGAGCCCCGGGCGCACGTTGCGGCTCAAGGTCTTTCGCGACAACAAGCACGTCGACGTCGAGGTCGTGGTGGAAGACACCATCGAGCGCAAGGAGCTCGAGATCGTCGAGCGCATCGGCACCATCGGCATTCAGCCGAGCCCGCCCGCGCCCGTGGTCGGCATTCCCAACGCCGAGTCGCCTGCCTATCGCGCCGGCCTGCGCACGTTCGACTTCATCACGCACGTCGGTGGCGCGCCGGTGCGGCGCTTCGCGGATTTGGGAGACGCGCTGGTCGAGAACGCGGGCGAGACGCTGCCCATCACCTACCTGCGCCCCGTGTTCCTGCCGGGCGCGCTGGGTGGCGTCGCGGACATGGCCGTGTTCGAAGCCGGCGTGGTCGCGATCACGCCGGACGCCGCCGGCACGACGCTGTTCGAACGCACCGGCATCGAGCTCGCCGACCTGTACGCGGCGATCGTTCCGGAAGAGTCGGTCTTTTACAAGGCGGACATGCGCCCCGGTGACAAGATCCTGCGCCTCGACGAGGAGGCCGTGCCGGCTTGGTCCACCTTTTGTGAACGGCTGCTGGCCGAGCCGGATCGTCCGCGTCGCATCGATTTTCAGTCCGCGCGCGACGGCCGCACTCGCTCGGGCACGATTCAGCTGCGCCGTGAAGAGTTTACGGACGATCACGGGCAGTCATTCGAGCGTTACGTGTTGCAGCTCCAGCACTGGGTGCCAGTCGCGCCCGAGCAACGCGTGTCGCACCCGGCGCCGATTCGCTACGCGCTCGAGAAGGCGGTGAATGAAACGCTCGACGTGACGCGCTTCGTGCTGGTCGGCATCGTGCGCCTGGCTCAAGGCCGGGTCAGCTTGAAGTCGCTGTCCGGGCCGATCACGATTTTTCAGGTCGCCGGCGAAGAAGGGCGCAAAGGGGCCGACTACTTCCTGTGGGTGATGGCGTTGATCAGCATCAACCTCGGGCTGTTCAACTTGCTGCCCATTCCGGTGCTCGACGGCGGGCACCTCCTGTTCTTCTTGATCGAAGGGGTTCTGCGGCGGCCGCTCCCGTTGCGTGCGCGCGAGCTGATGCACATCGTGGGCATGGGTATATTGCTGTGCCTGATGCTGCTCGCGTTCAAGAACGACGTCGAACGCCGTTGGGACGGCATCGTCGGGCAGCCCAAGGTGGGTTCGCAGTAGCGCGCGCAATGAGGTCGAAATGAACGAGAAAAAGCGGGCGCTGCCGCCAAGCGCGCGCAGCGTCGCGGCGCGAGTGCTCTCCCGCGTGCTCGTCGATGGCGCCTACGCCGCTGCGGCGCTCGATGCCGAGCTGTCGCGCAACGTGCAGCTCGATGGTCGCGAGCGCGGCTTGGCCACCGAGCTCACCTACGGCGTGCTCAGAACTCACCGCGCACTCGAGCGCCGTCTGAACACGCACGCGCCCAAGGGTATTCAGGACTTTTCGACGCGCGTGCAGCTGTTGTTGGCGGCCTATCAAATGCTCGTGCTCGATCGCATTCCGCATTTCGCGGCCGTGGATGCCGCGGTCAGCGCCGTGCGCGAGAAGCGAGGGCCGCGTGTGGCTGGCTTTGCCAACGCGGTGTTGCGCAAGCTCGCCGCGAGCGGCGAGCGGCTGTCGCTCGAGCAGGCGCTGCGTGAGAGCGCGCCCGAATGGTTGTTCGAGCGGCTCCGTCAGCTGGTCGGCGAGCGGGAAGCATTGGCCGTGCTCGGTGCCACGGAGTCGGCGCCTTCGGTGGTGCTGCGCTTGCGGCAAGGCGTCGAGTTGCCCGTCGCCGTTCCGGGCGCGACGCCAGGGCGCGTCAGCCCGCGTGCCCTGCGCCTCGAGCGCAAAGGCGACCCGCATGCGCTGGAGGGCTACAGTGAGGGTCGCTTCGTCGTGCAAGAAGAGGGCGCTCAGGCGGTCGCTCTGCTCTTGGGAGCGCGGCCGGGTGAGCGCGTGCTCGACGCTTGCGCCGGGCGCGGACAAAAGTCCTCGTTGCTCGCGGAGCAGGTTGGCCGCGACGGCAAGGTGGTGGCCTGCGATCTTCACCCGCAGAAGTTGGAGGCCCTGGGCCGCGAGTTCGAGCGCCTGGGGCTCGAGCCCGCGCAGTTCCACGCGGTCGACTGGACTGCCGGTACCGGGGCGGTGCCAGCGGATTTCGATCGCGTTCTGGTCGACGCACCTTGCAGCGGCACTGGCACGCTGCGTCATCGACCCGAGATTCTGGAACGACTCGGTCCGGAGGATCCCGCGCGCCTGGGGCAGCTGGCCACCAGCATTTTGAGATCCGCCGCGAGCCGGGCGAAACCCGGAGGCCGCGTGGTGTTCGCCGTGTGCAGCTTGCTCGCCGAAGAGGCCGAAGCGGTGGTGGAGCGGGTGCTCGATCTGCTCACGCCCTGTCCGTTCGATGCGACTGAACTGCTCATTCGGCCCGAGCCGGGCAGCACCAGCCTGCGTTTGCTCCCGCTCGCGCACGGCACCGACGGCTATTTCATCGCGAGTTTCCAGCGCCGAGGCTAAGTTCGTCGGCCCGTTCTCGGCAAACTCGGCGCGGAACCGCCTCCTTTGGCGCTCTCGACTTGTTTTCGCGCGTAGGACGCGGCAAAGAATCGCCATGCCAACGCTTCCGGCGGGCGCTTACACCGCGCTCGTGACCCCCTTCAGCAGTGACGGTTCGAGTATCGACTGGAATGCTTACGAGCAACTGATCGCGGATCAAATCGACGGCAAGATCGCGGGGCTCGTCCCTTGCGGCACGACCGGTGAGAGCGCGACGCTCAGTGAGGCCGAGCAACGCGAGATCGCGCGCCGCACGGTTAGCCTGGCAAAGGGGCGCTCCAAGGTGGTCGTTGGCACTGGCTCGAACAACACCCAGCGCACGATCGACATGTCCAAGGCGGCGGTCGAGGTCGGCGCCGATGGTGTGATGTTGGTGATGCCGGCATACAGCAAGCCGTCGCAAGAGGGCCTGTTTCGCCACGTCTCAGCGGTGGCGTCCGCCGTCAGCTGCCCGATCATGCTTTACAACATCCCGGGCCGAACCGCGGTGGAGCTCAGCGTCGACACGCTGCTACGCATTCTGGACGCCTGCCCGAACGTCGTGGCGCTCAAGGATGCGAGCGGCGGCCTGATGTATTGCCAGGAGCTCCTGCAGAAGGCAGCAGACCGCGTGCTCATCCTGTCGGGTGACGATCCGCTCACGTTGCCGGCGATCAGCTTGGGCTGCAAGGGCGTGGTCAGCGTCACCAGCAACCTCTATCCTCGAGGGGTGAGCGAGCTGGTCGAAGATGCGCTCGCTGGCCGCTATGCGGAAGCGCAGAAGAAGAACCAGCGCTTGTTCCCGATTCATCGCGCGCTGTTCTGCGAACCGAGCCCGCAGCCGGTCAAGGCTGCGCTCGCGCTCAAAGGCAAGATGAGCGGGAGCGTGCGCTTGCCGTTGGTCGAGGCCAGCCCGACCACGAAGAGCCTGCTCTCAGAGTTGATGGCGCGTTACGAGGCCGTATGAGGCTCGCGATCTTCGGCGCCACAGGCAAAATGGGCCTTTCCATCGTGCGCCTTTCGCGCGCGGACGCGGACGTGCAGATCGTGGGCGCGATTTGCGCTTCCAGTGATCCGGGCTTGGGCCGGGATATCGGTGAGCTTTCGGGGGTCGGCGCGCTCGGCGTGGTGACCACCGCCGACGTCGGTTCGGGCTTGCTCGGCGCGGACGTGGTGATCGACTTTTCGACCGCCAGCGCGGTTCCGATGTTGTTCGCGGCGGCGGCGCGCCAGCGCGTGGCCGTGGTCAGCGGGACCACCGGGCTCGACGATGCGGGTCGTCGCGGGCTCGACAAGGTGGCGGAGGCTACGGCCGTGCTGTGGGCGGCGAACATGAGCCTGGGCATCCAGGTCCTGAGCGAGCTCGTGCAGCAAGCGGTCAAGCGACTCGGCGCTGGGTTCGACGTCGAGATCGTCGAGATTCACCATCGCAAAAAGATCGATTCGCCGAGCGGCACGGCCAAGCGCTTGGCCGAGGCGGCGCGCGCAGCCCGTCCGGAGCTCGCTGAGCTGCACGGCCGTTCTGGCGTGGTCGGGGCGCGCACCGAAGAAGAGATGGGCGTGTTCGGTGTGCGCGGTGGCGATGTGATTGGCGACCACACCGTGTACCTGTTGGGCGCGGGGGAGCGCTTGGAGCTCACGCACCGCGCATCGAGTCGCGATCTGTTCGCCCACGGCGCGCTGGTCGCGGCGAAGTTTCTGTCGGGCAAGCCACCCGGGCGTTACACGATCGCTGACGTAGTCGGCGGCTAGTCGTCGCTGCGCGCTCGTTTCAGGCGGCCCTCGGCGTCGAACTCGGAGTCGACGTCCTCGTCCTTGTCGCTGCTCGCGCCCTTTTCGCGCTTGGCTGAGGGGCCACGCTTCGCGCGCGCGCGCCGATCGTCCTCGCCGCCCTCGGTCTCGTCCTCGCCCTCGTCTTCGGCTTCGGCCGGTTCGCTGTCGCGGCGCTCGTCGTCCTCGTCGTCTTCGTCGCGCTCGTCGTCTTCGCCCTCGTCGTCGTCCTCGTCGTCGTCGTCCTCGTCGTCGTCGTCCTCGTCCTCGACGCCGTCGGCCGGGACGAGCTCAGCGTGCGGCCAGTGTGCGGGCAGACGGCGCGTGAACGACCAGTAGAGGCCGTAGACGCCCAACAGTATCCCGGGAATGCTCAGGATTTGTCCCATGCGCAGGGGCGAATCCGGCGAGATACCGTCGTACTCCTTGAAGAACTCGATGCCGAAGCGCCCGCAAAAGTAGATCACGAAGAACGAGGAGATCAGCGCGCCGCGCGGACGCTTTTCCTTGCCGAGCCGCTTGTCGATCAAATACAGCAGCCCCAAAACCGTGAGGCCGAGCGCAATTTCGTAGAGCTGGCTCGGGTGGCGCAGCGGCGGATCTTTTTCGAACCGGGGGAACCTGAAGCCCCAAGTGCCGTCGGTCTGCTTGCCGACGATCTCCGAGTTCAAGAGGTTGCCGAGGCGGACCAAAGTCGCGCCGAGCGCGGCCGAGAAAGAGAAGCGATCCGAGCCTTCCAAGAACGGAATGCCGCGGCGCCTCGTGTACAGGAACATGGCAGTGATGAGGCCCAGCACCGCGCCGTGGCTGGCCAAACCTCCGGTCCAGATCTCCAGTACCCAAAGTGGATTCTCGAGCGCTTTGTCGAGATCGTAAAACAGCACATGACCGAGCCGCGCGCCGACCAGCACGCCGAGCACGCCGTACACGATGAAGTCGTTCGCATCCTCCGCAGGGCCGTGCGCGCGCGTGATTTGCCATTTCAAGAGCGCGTGACCGCCCAAGAATACGACCACGAACAGGAGGCTGTAGTAGCGGATGCCGTAGTCCGCCGGCATGAACTTGGCGACGATCACCGCCAGCGCCGCAAAGAACAAACCCGAGAGCAGCTGGTCGTTCGCCTTCTTGGCCAGGCCGTACAAAAACGAGAGCCCAGCGAACCCACCCAGCGCGATCGCCACGCCCTGGCGCGGCAGGTGGATGAAGATCGGGTCGAAGGTCCAGTTGACGGTCGGAAGCATGGGGCCCCTCCCAGTAGCCCAGTCCCGAGGTGGAAGCCAGCGGCTCGGGGCCGCGGGAATTCACAGCTGGACGCCCAGAGTTCTCAGCTGTTCTTCTGCGATACGTGCCCACCCCGAGTTGGCTTTCGGGTTGGCGGGGCTCGGATGCAAGATTGTGCCGATGCGCGCCGCGCTACCGAGCGCGCGGCGAGCGCTGGCCTCGGCGAAGCCGCCGACGCCCACGACCAACGAGGGCTCGAGCTCCTTCACCATTGCGGCGAGCGCGCGATCGCACGCGGCGAACAGCGGCCCTTGCTCGCCTGCTGGCAGTTTGTCCGGCGTGCGGTTCTTGCCGCCTTCTTCCATGAACACCAGCGGGCAGTAGTTCAGCACGAAGAAGCGCGCGAAAAAGTCGTCGGCGCTGCCGAAGCGCTCGCGCGCCCAACCCCAGAGCCGCGTGCCGCTCACCTCGCTACGCGTGCACGCGAAGCCGAGCACCGGTCGCGCGGGGTGCTCCGACTCGGGGCGGGCCACCTTTGCGTCGATGCCCACGAAGTCGCGCACCATTTTCACGTCGCCGAAGGGCACGCCGGTTTGTGCCATACCGAATGGCCCTGGATTCATGCCTACGAGTAGCACGCGGCCTTTGGGGCCCGCGCCATGACGCGTGAGGTACTCTTCATGCGGCGCTCGCGCGTACGCGAGCGGGTTGTACACGTATGCGGTTGGCTTCGAGAATTCGAGCTTGCTCACGTCGGTCGAGAGCTTACGGGCGATGCTGACCAAAGAATTTCGAGACATGCGAAGGGCGACACGCGCATTAACCCGTCGGCGGCCGCGTGGCGACCATGCCTGGGTTTTGTCGCACACTTGCGCACCCAAATGACGTCGCGATCCGGCGGATCTCGCGCGGTCTCGTCGCTGAATCTCGAGTCTCGGCGGCCGTATGCCTGGATGGAGCGTAGTATTCGACTTTGGCCCGCGAGCGCAATAAAGCCGAGAGTCTATCAGGACCCAGTTCGGCGCCTGGTTTCCGGCCGGGCGACGTGGTGGGCGAACGCTATCAGCTCTTGGAGTTGATCGGCACGGGCGCGATGGGCGCGGTGTTCCGAGCGCACGACCGCGTGCTCGACGCGCCGCTCGCGATGAAGCTGATCCGGCTCGATCCCGACTGCACCGACAACGAGCGGGCCACGCAGCGCTTGCTGCTCGAGGCGCGGGCGATTGCTCGCATCAGTCATCCGGGCATCGTGAGGGTGTTCGATTTCGGTTGCAGCGGCGGGGTGCCGTTCATCGCCATGGAGCTCTTGAATGGCGAATCCCTGCTCGACTTGATGCTGCGCGAAGGGCCGCTCGACCCGGTGGAAGCGGTGCGCATGATGTTGCCCATCGCGGACGCGATTTCGGTCGCTCATCGGCGGAGCGTGGTGCACCGCGACATCAAGCCCGAGAACGTGTTCCTGGCCAAGGACGAGTTCTCTCGCGTCCAGCCCAAGCTGGTCGACTTCGGTGTGGCGCGCGTGCGCGAGGGTGGCTCCGGGCTCACGCGACCGGGTGCGTTGATGGGTACGCCCGACTACATGGCGCCGGAGCAAGCTCAGGCCGAGCCGGACGTCGACCATCGCGCGGACGTGTGGGCCTTCGCGGTCGTGCTCTATGAGCTGATGACGCTTCGCCGTCCGTTCAGCGAGGGCGGGCAAGCGAGCTATTTGATGGTGCTCAAAGCCATCATCGGCGCGGATCCCAAGCCGCTCACCGAGTTTGGCGTGGGCGACGACGCGCTGTGGGAGGTCCTGAAAAAAGCGCTGGCCAAGAACCGTAGTCAGCGCTGGCAGAGCCTGCGCGCCTTGGGAGAAGCGCTGGCTTTTTGGCTGATGGACCGTGGAGTGGTGGAAGACGCCTACGGCTCGTCCTTGCGCTCGGTCTGGTTGAACGGCGACCACGACGCCGAACCCGCGAGCGTGAAAAGCTCGGAGCGCGAGAGCATTACGCTGCGCCGCGCCGCCGCCGTGCCAGCGCCGCAGTCGGCGCCGGGCTCGATGTCGGACTCGGAGACCTTGCCCCCGCCTGCCGTTGCCGCACCGCCGCTGATGGCAGTGCCGATTGCTTCGGGCGTGCGCGAGCCGCGCGCGGCCGAAGCCAGCGGGGTGAAAATGACGAGCGAGCGTCGCTCGGCCGAGCGCGCGGCTCCCACCTTGGAGAGCGTGCCCGCAAGGCGTCTTTCCCCGGTCGCGCTGGCGCTCGTGGCCGCGCTCGCCGCGGCGATCGCGACCGCCACGGTGTTCTGGCTCGTTATGCCCCAGCGGGCGCCGGCGGCCTCGCAGGCGCGCTGAGCGCGCGCACTGAAAGAAAGCAGCATCTGGGACGCGCGCGTCGCTCAGGCTATGCTGGCGTTCGCATGTCCGATGAGCATTTCGACTTGGTCGTGATCGGGGCGGGCCCGGCTGGCGAAAAAGGTGCGGCGCAAGCGGCGTACTTTGGCAAGCGGGTGGCCATCATCGAGCGTGAACCCGAGCCCGGCGGGGCCGCGGTTCACACCGGCACGTTACCGAGCAAGACACTGCGCGAGACCGCGCTTTACCTCTCGGGCTATCGAGCGCGCGACCTGTACGGAGTCGCGGTGGAGCTCGCGCCGGGGGCCACGCTGCCGCACCTGATGTCGCGCAAAAACGTGATTATCGACGCAGAAAGCCTGGAGTTTCGGCGCAACTTCGAGCGACACGGCATCGTGTACGTGCCGGGTAGCGGCTCGTTCCTGGATCAAAACAGCGTGCTCGTGAAGAGCTCGAGCGGCGAGCGTCGAATTACCGCGGACCGCTTTCTGATCGCCACCGGCTCCAAGCCGCATCGCCCCGCGGACATGGACTTCAACGACCCCAGCATCCACGACAGCGACGAGGTGCTGACCATTCAGCACCTGCCGCAGTCGTTGGTCATTCTCGGCGGCGGCGTGATCGGCTGCGAGTACGCCTGCATGTTCGCCGCGCTCAATGCGCGCGTGACCCTGGTCGACGCGCGGGACGAGATCTTGCCGTTCTTGGATCTGGAGATCGTGGCGCGCTTGAAGCAAGCCATGGATAAGCTCGGTATTCAGCTGATCCAGAGCACGCGCTGGACCTCCGCTCGCCGCGAAGGAGAGCAGATCGTGGCGACCCTCTCGGACGGCCGCCGCTTGCAGAGCCAAGATCTGCTGTTCGCTGCCGGGCGCACGGGCAACACGTCCGAGCTCGGTTTGGACAAGGTCTCCGTGGTGCCCGACGCACGCGGCTACCTTACGGTCGACGCCGAGTTTCGAACCACCGCGCCGCACATCTTCGCCGCGGGTGACGTGATCGGGTTTCCTGCGCTCGCCTCGGTGTCGATGGAGCAGGGGCGCGTCGCCGTTTGCCACGCCTTCGAGTTCAACTACAAACGCGCCGTGTCGAAGCTGATGCCCTACGGCATCTACACCATTCCCGAGGTGAGCGCGTTCGGTGAAACCGAAGAGACGTGCAAGCAAAAGGCCATCGACTACGTGGTCGGCCGCGCACTCTTCGCGAACAACCCTCGGGGTAAAATCACGGGCGACCTCGATGGGTTGATCAAGCTGGTGGTCGATCGCAAGACGCGTAAGCTGCTCGGCGTGCACGTGGTGGGCGAGCGGGCCACCGAACTGGTGCACGTGGGTCAATGCGCCATTCACCTGAACGGTGGTATCGAGGTGTTCATCGACATGGTCTTCAACTATCCGACGCTCGCGGACAGCTACAAATACGCAGCGTACGAGTGCTTGAAGGCGCTCGATTCGCGCGCGGTCAGCGCCAATTGAGTTCTCGGCGTGACGTAACGTCATCGCGCCGATACAGCCAAAAACGGCCGCGATGAGCGACGCGACGCAGGTCTTGGTCGACCGCGAAGCGAGCGTCGGGCGAGCTCTGCGAGCGCACCAAGAACCAATCGAAGAAGCGGCCGCGCGTGCGTAGATCGAATCGGTTCGGGGTCCACTCGAAGCGCAGCGGGGTTTCGGGCGGCACGTCCTGGCTGCCTTCTCGGTAGCGGATCGGCGATTGGCGCCATGACACGAAATGAAAGCTGAGCCAGCCGCCCTTCTCCGCCTGAACCCAGGCAGGCAAATGCAAGTACGGCGAAGCGATCTGACTCGTCCCAGAAAGATCGAACATCATGTACCCGAGCCGGGGCGCCTTCGGAAGGTACGCGAGGATGTCGCGAAAGTCCGCGCTCGAGTCTTCGAACTCGCGATAGCGTTCACTCACGAACGCGGCCTGCATCACCGAGCCGAAGCCGGCGACGGCTACGAGCGCGAGCTGTTTACCGGCGCCTCGCGGTAAGTCGGGGAGGAGCGCAAGCGCCATGAACAGCGCCGCCACGATCTCGCGCGGATAGACGTACCACCACACCCCGATCGACATCGGCAAGGTCAGAAACATCCACAAGTAGACGGCCGCGATCGAAAAGACCGCGGCGTGCGTCGCGAAGCGAAAGCGCTCGTCGTTTCGATTCGTGCTGACCGTGCGCGGAGCGAAGCGCGCGAGCGCGAGCGAAGCGACCGCAACGACGCCGCATAGGGCCAAAGCGCGCAGCGCCAGCAGGTCTTCTTCTGGACCTCGAAAGCTGTCGAAGACGAGCGAGCTCGCTTCATGAATGCGCTCGAAATGCGGGCTTCCGATCACATTTTCGCTCGCTGCCAGCGGTTCGCGTCCCAGCCACCAGACCGCGAACAGCGAGAGGGACGGCAGCACTGGCAGCAAGAGTTCCTTCCAGCGGCGAGTGACCGGATAGAGCAACAGCGCCGAGCCGAACATCGCTGCCAGCGTGAACGGGTAACGAAAGACGTGCGTAGCGAACACCAACGTCAGGCTCGACGCGAGCCCGATGCGGCGGGCGCGGCTCGGCGCATCCAAGACTAGAAAGGTGAAGCCGAGCGCGGCCGCCGACAGCCCAAGCGCGGCCACGTAGTTCAAAAAGCCCCAGTGCGTGAGCTTGTTCCAGACTAGAGGCAACGCGAAGATCCCGAGGTAGGGACTCTTCTTCATGCCGCGGCACAAAATCCCCAGGCCCGCGGGCAGCGCCGCGAGACACACGACGGCGGTGACCTTCACCGCGACGCGAATGGGCAGCAGCGTGGCGAGGCCCGCGCCGAGCACGTACTGAGTCCAGTACGGTACTTTCAGGAACTCGAGCTGGAACTGCTCTTTGAAGTGGAAGCTCGGATCCCAGTAGTGCCGAAGGATGGACGTTTCGGCCGCGTGGAAAGGCAGGTCGACCAGCGGCGGATAGGTCACGACGCTGAACGGGTAGGCGAGCACGTACCCGGCGATGGCGATGCCGACCAACGCGAGTGCTAGCTCGAGTGGGCTCGCCGTTCGCACCCATTTCGGCCAGGTGCTGGCCCGCCGCCAACCGATCAGGATGCCCGGAGAATCGGGTTCTCGCACGATCCCTGTCAAGCCGAGAGGCAGGAGGCGGCGACCCGCTGCCGGGCGAGAGCTCTCGAAAAGGCTGGTTCAAAGCCCGGCTTCAGGGCCGTTCTTTCGGCTTAGGACCAGCCCCGAGAAGCGTTACGTTTCATCGCCAATGAAGTGCCGGCCCACGTCGGCGTGACGTGTTTACTGACTGTCCGACGCGCCCGTGCGTGCGCGCCGGGTGTGTAACCGAATCGCCTCGGTTCCGGGTCATCGAGCAAGCCGACCGAGACAACCCATTGGAGTTATGCCGCCACGCACGGCGTCCTGAGCCTCACTTCCGCATCGCCCGTGGTCATTCCGCCTCATTTGATGACCGGGTTCGGACGCGGGATACTCTCGCGTGATGGCCACGCATCTCGTCGTCGGTAACCCGACCGCGCAGAGCGGAAAAAATAACGAGCGCATCGACTCGGCGCTCGCGCTGCTCAACGACGCCGGGGTCGCCGCAGACTTCCTGCCGACACTACCCGAGGGCAAGACCATCTCGGCCGTGCGCGATGCGCTCGAAGCAGGCGGCTACCGCATCGTCATCGCCATGGGCGGGGATGGGACGTTTCGCGAAGTCGCGGCGGGCCTTTACCAGAGCCCGCGCCGCGACGAGGTGGCGCTCGCCATGCTTCCGACGGGCACCGCCAACGACCAAGGCAAGAGCTTCGGGCTCGATGCGGCTCCGGAAGCACTCGCGCGCAATGTCGAGGTGATCCGAGCGGCTCATGAGACTCGGCTCGACGTCGGCATTTATCGCGCCGGTGGCGCGAACGCAGCCCCTGACTACTTTTTCGACTCGTGCGGCTGGGGGCTCTCCGCTCGCGTCCTGGCTCAGCGAAACAAGGATCGCGCGCTCGTCGAGACACTCGGCCCGCTCAAAGAGCTGTATCGCGACCAGGCGGTCTACGCGGGCGCGTTTCTGAAAGCGTTCCTCGAATCGTACGTGATCGACGACAAGCTGCGCGTCGTGGGCACGCTCGACGGACAACCCTTCGAACTTACCGGACTCACCGACCTGATCGTGAAGAACACACGCGTTTACGCCGGCGCATGGGTCTTCGACGAAACCTCCCGCCACGACGACGGCATCTTCGAGTTGGTGCCGTTCGTGGGCAAACGCGATTGGGCATCCAAAGCAATCCGCGATCTGATGGTCGTCCCACTCACCCCAGAAATGCTCGAAGAATTGGGCCTCGAACACTCGAAGACCCTGCGCTTCTCGACCCTCGATCTCGAAATCTTCGACCCCGAAGGCGGCGCCCCCCTGGCGACCCAACTCGACGGCGAAGAATGGCCCGCCAACCCCCGAGTCCAGATCGAAGTAATAAAACAAGGTCTCCGCCTAATCGTCCCGCCACCCTAACGGATGTTGTTGCTGGCAAGGCGGCGAGCCGAGCAGTCCTTTCACTGATGCCCACGCCGCCCCAACTCCGTAAGGCCCGCCCCTTCTCAGTGCTGCCCAACGCCGCCCCCAAGTCGGTCCCAAGCTCGCGCCCTCTCAGTGATTCCCGCGCCGCCCTCCAGGTCCCAAGGCTCGGCAGTGCTGCCCGCGCTGCCCTCCAGGTCGGTCCCAAGGGCTCGCGCCCTCTCAGTGATTCCCGCGCCGCCACTCCAGGTCCGCCCGCGTCTCGGCCCCCCGCTCATCCCGCCCACTGATCCGCGCCGCCCCGAGGAGTCGCGCGGCACTGCTCGGCGGTCGCGGGAAGGGCCCCGCCTCCAGGCGCCTTCGGACTCGCGACTCGGTGCCGGTCGTGGCACAGCAGCCTGACGCCTCCGGCGGGAAGGGCCCCGCGTCCGGCGAGCAGTGCTGCGCGACGACGAGCCGTCAAGCGTGCGACGAGCCGTGAGCCGTCAAGCGTCAGCGACGGGTAACCGCAAACTGAAGCAAGTCCCCCCGAGCTTCCCATCCCGCCCCGCACGCAAAGTCCCTGAAAGCTCCTCCGCAATCTTCCGCGAAATCGCCAACCCGAGCCCACTCCCAACCCCAGGTTTGCTGCTGTAAAAAGGATCGAACACCCGATTCAGATCCTCCTCCGGGATCCCGGGGCCGTTATCCGCAACTTGCACCAGCGCCCAGCCGGCCTCAACCGAAAGGCGCACGCTGATGAGGTTCACGTTCGGCTTGCGGCTGGAGAGCGCTTGCAGCGCGTTCACCATCAGGTTGAGCAGCACCTGACTCAGCTTCGTGCTCGAGCCGCGCACCTTGGGCGCAGCCGAGACGTCGAGCTCGAGCGACGCGCAGCGCTTCAGTTCGCCGGACAGCAGACGCACGTTGAGCCGCAGCACTTCGGCCAAGTCGACCACTTCGCGGTCATCGACCTCGCTTCGGCTGGAGTTTTCGATGCTGCGCACGATCTCGAGCAGGCGCTCGACGCCGGCGCGGGTGTCCGTGAGCGTGGCGTCGATGGCGTCGAGGCGCGAGCGCATGGCCTCCGGCGAAATGTTGGGGCGCAAGGTGCGCAGCTCGCGCTGCACGAACGAGAGATTGTCGGTGACCCAGCTAATCGGGCTCCGCACTTCCTGGCCGATGCTCGCGGCGACCACGCCCAGGGCATAGACGCGCTCGGTCTCGCGCAGGCGTAGCTCGAGCGCGGCGACCTTCTTCTTGGTTTGGTAGACGTCGAGCGCGTCGCGCACCTCGGCCTTGAGCTCGGCAGGAACCCAGGGTTTTTTCAGGTAACGCCGCACGCGGCCGCGGTTGATGGCGTCGATGGCCGCGGGCATGTCCGCGTAAGCGGTGATCAAGATTCGTACGGTGTCGGGGTACTCGCGACACACGCGCTCGAGCAGCTCCACCCCGGTGGTCTTGGGCATGCGCTGATCGGCGAAGATGACGCCGACCTCTTCCTTCAGCAGCCATGACACCGCGTCTTCGGCCGACAGCGCGGTGAGCACCGAGAACTCGTCGCCGCACGCGGCTTCACACACAACCAAGTTTGCCGGATCGTCGTCGACGAACAGAACCTTCACGCTCATGCCCGCGCCTCCACCACGGTGGGAATGTCGACGCGGAACACCGAACCGCCGCCCTCGCGTGGCAGGTAGCGCAGCGCGCCGCCGTTACCCTCCACGATGCGGCGCGAGATGTACAGGCCGAGTCCGGTGCCCTCTCCCACCGGTCGGGTGGTGAAAAATGGTTCGAAAATCAGCGCCGCCACCTCGGGCGGCACGCCCGGGCCGTCGTCGCTGATGGTGACCTTCACGGTCCGCTCGCCGTCCTCGGTGCGCACCCAGATGTTGCCCGCGCCGGCGCGCACCGCGTTGTCGAGCAGGTTCAGAAAGACTTGATTCAGTTCCCGGGCCAGAGCCAGCACCGGGCGAGTATTCGCATACTCCGTGTGCACCTGAACGGAGGCCATCTTGTGCTCCAACAATCTGAGGGATGACTGTAGTCCAGATTCCACGTTGCAGGGCAATGCCGCGCTGCCATCGGCCGGCCGCACGTGGTCCTCGAGCGACGCGATGATGTCTTCGATGCGACGCGAGCCGTCGATGATCACGTCGAACAGCTTTTGCTCGAGCTCCGGCCGTGCTTTGACCCCGGGGAGTAGGCGAGCAGCGTTCAGAACAGCGTTCAATGGATTCTTGACTTCGTGCGCGACGCCCCCCGCGAGCATGCCCGCGGTCGCGAGCCGAGACTGGTCGGCGAGCTGTAGGCCGACCGCCCGCAATTTGAGCTGGGCATTGATGCGCGCGACCAGCACGCGGCTGTGGAACGGCTTGGTCACGAAATCGTCCGCGCCGGCGGAGTAGGCGTCGAGCACGTTGTCCGTGCTGGACAGCGCGGTGAGCACGATTACCGGCACGTTGCGCAAGCGCAGGCTCTGCTTGATGGCTCGGCAAAGATCGGTGCCGCTGGTGCCCGGCATCATCAAATCGGTGAGCACCAGATCGACCACGGTGGTCTCGAGAATCTCGATCGCCTGCGCGCCGTCGGCGGCGCTGACCACGTCGAAGTGTGGACGCAGCGCGGTGTCGATGTATTCGCGCAGATCGCTCTCGTCCTCCGCGATCAGCACGCGCGGCCGCCGGCCGCGATCCATGCGCAGCGGCGCTTCTTCCACCTCGGGCAGCGGCGCAATTTCGACGCGCGCCGGCGGCGCGTCGGATGGGGGTCGGTCTTCAGCGCGACGGCGCGGGTGCTGATCGACGCGCACGCGGCGGCGCTCCACCACCTGATCCGGAAAGTGCTCACGACCTCGCGGCAGCGAGAGGGAGAAGCGCGAGCCCACGCCGACCTCGCTCGAGACGTGGATGCTGCCGCCGTGGAGCTCCACCAGCTTTTTGACCAACGCGAGTCCGATTCCGGCGCCGCCGTGACGGCGCCGCTCGGAGCCCTCGACCTGGTAAAAACGCTCGAATATCCGCTCGAACTCGCTCTCGGGGATACCGGCGCCGGTGTCCTCGACCTCGATCGTGACTTGCTCGGCGCTGGCCGAGACTCGCACGCTGATCTTGCCGCCGTCGGGCGTGAATTTGAGCGCGTTGCCGATCAGGTTGGTGAGCACCATCTCGAGCCGATGCGGATCGCCGTGGCTGGTGAGCTCGGAAGCGGAGTGCACGAGCTCGAGCTGCATGCCGCGCGCAGACGCGACGGGGCGCGCTGCTTCGACCACGCGCGTGGCCAGATCGATCCAGTCGAGCTCTGCGACGTGCAGACGCAGGCCGCCCACGTCGAGGCGCGCCAGGTCGAGCAGGTCATCGATCAGCCTGAGCAGCCGCTGGGCGTTTCTGCGAATCACCAGCAGCACTTCGCGCACTGCGTCGGGAAACTGTCGGGTCAGCAGATCTTCGACCGGCGTCAGGATGAGGGTCAGCGGAGTGCGCAGCTCGTGCGAGATGTTCGCGAAGAACTCGTTCTTGAGCCGGTCGAGCTCCTGCAGCCGGGTCAAGGTCTGCGCGAGCTCTGCCGAGGTCTTCTCGAGGTTCCAGTGCGCGTCGTGCTCGCGCTTGGCGGCGCGGTAGCGGATCACCGCGGACGCCACCGCGATCACGCTGGTCAGCGACAAGAAGTACAAGTTGTTGAAAAACGGCGCGATCGGCGCCTCTCCGCGCACGAGCTCGGGCAAGTCCGGCAGTAGCCAAATGAAAAGAATCGCGCTGCTCACCAGCAGCGCTTGCTGCCAGCGCCAAGTGTACAGCACCGCCACGGCCAAGATGCACAGGTTGAGCCCGGCGTAGTACGGCGAGACCACCCCGTTCAGCCGCAGAATCATCAGCTCGATGCCGGTCGCGCAGACCAAGGGCGGCCCCGCGCCGAGCAGCACCGGATGCCGCTCGGCGCCGGGCAGGTAGCTACCCGCGAGCAGCGCGAGCGCGACCACGCCGGCGCACGCGCGAATCGTGAAGAACGTGAGCACCTGATCGGGCACGGTGATCAGGTCGAGCGTGAAGCCCGCCGGCATGAGCACCGCCGAGAGCACGTAGCCCAGGCGAGCGCCCGCTAAATTGACCTGGGCCAGGGAGGCTTCGAACGCGCGCTCGCGGGCCGATGCTTCCGTCATCTACTTCCAGATGCGTAGAAACAGGTTCACTCCGCTCGGTTCTGCGTCGACTTCGATGCGTACGGGCTTTGGGCTGAGGGCTCGCGCGAACTCCGCGAGCTCTTCCGGGCTGCGATGGATCAAGAACCAATCCAGGCAATATTCCATGAAATAGCGGCTGGGGTTGTGCTGCGCGACGTTGCCCACCACCAAGTGTCCGCGCGGCGCGAGCGCGTCGTACAGCACCGAGAGCAAGGCCGAGAAGCTGCGCTGGTTCAGGTAGTCGAACAGCCCTGCGCTGTAGATGAAGTCGCGCTCACCGAGCGCGTCCTTCAACTTGCGGGCCGTGAGCAGCCGGCGCACCGACTCGCGGATGAAATGCACCTTGAGGCCGGTCTTGGCCGCCAGCGCGGACAGCGTGCGCTCGCAATAGGTGAGCACCCGCTCTTCTTGATCGATCAAGGCGACGTCGATGTACGGCCCGAGCTCCGGGCTCTGCTCCAAGAGCACCGAAAGCTCGCGCGCGGGTCCGCAGCCGATGCTGGCCAAGCGCACGCAGCCGCGCGCCTCGATGGCGGCCCGGATTTTCTCGGATAGGTAGGCGAGCCGGTTGATGTTGGCTTGTGCCGCGCGTTCCTGCGCGGCGTACAGGTTGAGGACCTTGCCGAACAGCGAGTCGCCCTCCGCGTGATCGCGGTAGAGCATGTTCATCATCTCGTAGTCGCCCGCGTAACCGAGCGGCTTGGTGAACGCGCGCTTGAGCAGCGGCGAGTGCACGATTAGCGGTAAAATCTGGGCTTTGTAGTAGCTGCGGTAGAGGGGGTGCTGCTCTTCCGGTAGCCCCGAGACGTGCGCGGCCAGCTCGTTGGAGGCCGAGTTGAGCCGTTCGATCAGGCGCGGAGCAGCCGCCTCCAGGTAGGTGCTCAGCGTTTCTTCGCGGGTGAACTGATCGAGGTTCGAGATCGCGCGCTCTTCGGCGTCGAGGAAGTTCTTCATGCGCTCGAGCGAAGTTCTGAGGTTGTTCACCCAGACCTTGAACGAGTCGGACACGTCGTCTTCTTGCGGCTCGAACGCGCTGACCAGCCGCTCCGAGAAGCTATGGCGCGTGCCCAGGCGATAACCTTCGGAGAGATCGATCGTGCTCGACTGCACTTCGATGCCGACCACGAGGTCGTTGCCGCGCTCGGTCACGCGGCGCACGTGCGCGTCGCCCTCGTACAGCACCGCGTCGCGGCAGGTGATGCACAGCCGCTCCAAACGATCCCCAGTCAGCACCAGGCCGGACTTGGCCGCGCCGTCGATCAGCAGCAGGGCCGCGCCGGTGAGGGAAAGGTCTTCGACCGCCGTTTTCAGTGTGCCCAGCGTGCCGTGGCGGGCGCTCGCTTCCAGCCCGCCGAGCTGAAGTTCGTCCACGCGCACGCGGCGCGCCCGCAGCCTGCGTGCCCGCGGAAAGTCCTTACGATGGAGCTCCAGGTTGGTGGCCACGAAAGGCATGGAACCCGATACTGGGGGGGGAGGGCAATCGTCGTCGACGAAACCCATGGGGGTGACTGAGTTGATTGCGCTGTCGGTCATCGAGCCACCTGGGTGGGCGGGGCTGTCGTGATCGCGCGCCACCCCTGGGGATGACGACATCACATCTTGCCAAGCGAACATGGATTACACCCTTTGGGGGGTAATTTCGAGAGGCAAGCGTCACCCGGCGCTCCAGCGATTGGGCGCGCGCCAAATGGGCGGATTGGGCGGAGGCATGGCGCACCTCCGCGTGCGACACTGGGGAAGGCCGCTGCAACGCGGTCGAACGCTCGAGTCACGGCGCTATCGCGCCGAAATGTCGGCAAGGTCGCGGCTGAACGCGCGTTCCAGAGCGTCAAACGCTGTCACGCGCCGACAAAGCGCGGAACATTCGAGCGAATCGCGCTCGCGCAGCGAGGAAGTGCGTTACGAACCGATGACCTTCAGCCCGAATGCGCAGGCGGTGTCTGGACGTGCACTCCCAGGTGTTGTGTTCGCGCGCCGGCCATTCCTGCCCGAGCGTTAAAGGCCCGCGGGCCTGCGACAGAAAAGTGCGCAAGACCCGTGCGCCCAGGCACGCACCACCCTACTAAGTGTGCGGTTCCACTCAAGCTGAACGACGTATCGCCACCGAGCAGCAGGAGTCCGAACCAAACTTCGAGCGCGCGCTGTTTCCGGCGCGAAACCTTTGTTCAGTCCGACGCAGGCTCCACGCTGACCGCGGTCTTGACCGAGGCCGCGATGAAGCAGCCACGGTGCGCCTTTTCATGGAGTTTGCGCAGCGCCTCGGGGTCGGGCGCGCGTTCGCCACCGAATTTTACTCGCGGCCGAAGCGTGACGCGGGCCACCGCCATGCGCCCTTCTGCATTTTTTTCGAGATAGGCGAGTGCCTGGTCGTCATAGGCATCGACCACCCAACCGTCGCGGGCTGCGACGGCCAAGAAGGTCATCATGTGGCAGCTGGAGAGCGCTCCCAGTAACAGCTCCTCCGGGTTGACGTAGTTCGGGTTACCGCGAAGCTCCAAAGTCGAGGACATGTCCAGCGTTTGCCCGCTGCCGAACGCGAGGTGGTGGTCGCGCGAGAAGGTTGGCAGTGTGAAGTCGGGGGTACTGCGCCGCCAAGCGAGGGCGGCCGAGTGCTCGGACATGACGTTCGGGAATATGGGACGGGCGGTGTCGAATGAACAGTGCGGGTCTGCGCGGGTGTTGCTCCTCAATTTCCGTTCCGGCTTTCCGGGTTTTGGGCTGCTGGGGGCGCCGGGCCGGCCTGGCGCGGCTGCCGGGACGAGCCCTTCGCGCCGGGTTGCCTAGCGGCGAGCGCGGGACCCAGCGCGCACGGCCCTGAGTGGGCCCCCCAAATTCTCCCGCCTTTGCGGGCATTTCTGGGCGCGGGCGGGGGCGCTGCAGCGTACGGGCAGGCCTTCGAGAGGGCGTGGTATAGGGCGGCGCGAGGTTCACGAACGTGCAGGAAGAGTCGGACAGCGACCTGACCGGTTACCAAAGCGAGGCGCTCGCGGGGCTCGAGGCGGTAAGCGATGAAAAGGCGCTCGAGGCCTGGTACCGAAAGTACCTGGCGCCCTCGGGTAGCTTGAACCAATGGCGGAAGCGCATCGGCGCGCAGCCGGTGGAGGCGCGCAAAGCGTTCGGCGCCAAGGTGAACACCACCGCGACCGCGCTGACCGCCGCGTACGAAGGGCGCAAGCGTTCGGTCGCGGAGTTCGAGCTGGAGCGCGGGATTCGCGCGCAGAGCCTGGACGTGTCGCTGCCGGCGCGCGCGCTGTTCGCGGGCGGCTACCACCCGGTGACCAGCACCATTCGTGAGGTGGAGAAGGTTTTCCACCAGATGGGCTTTTTGACCTTCGAGTCGCCGCACGCGGAGCTCGATGAGTTCAACTTCGAGCTGCTCAACATGCCCGCGGACCACCCGGCGCGGGACATGCAAGACACCTTCTATCTGTCGGAGCGCACGGTGCTGCGCACCCACACCTCGGCTGGGCAGGTGCGCGCAATGCGGCTGTATGCGCCGCATCCGGTGCGCGTCATTTTGCCGGGGCTCTGTTACCGCAACGAGAACATCACCACGCGCTCGGAGATTCAGTTTCATCAGATCGAAGGCTTGATGGTCGGGCCGAGCGTGCGGCTCAGCGACTTGAAGGGCGTGCTGCTCGGCTTTGCACGGCAGGTGTTCGGCAAAGATCAGCGCATTCGCATGCGCGGCAGCTACTTTCCCTTCACCGAGCCCAGCGTGGAGGTCGACATTCGCTGCACGCTGTGCGGTGGAAACGGCTGTCGCGTGTGCAAGCACAGCGGTTGGCTGGAGCTGCTCGGCGCGGGTTTGGTGCACCCGGTGGTGCTCAAGAACGGCGGCTACGATCCGAGCAAGGTGCGCGGCATCGCGTTCGGCATGGGTATCGAGCGCATGGTGATGCTGCTGCACGGCATCGACGACATTCGCCACTTCTTCCAAAACGATTTGAGGTTCTTGCGCCAGTTCCGCTAGTCGTGCGGCACGCGCCCCGCTCTTCCGGGCTCGCTTCGGAAGAGCTTCGCCCCACGCGGCGACGCTGGTCGCCAGATTTTCTCCACGATTTTTTCGGCACCCCAAAGCTCTCTTCTCTCCAGCGCAGGCAATAAGATATGAAAGTTCCCGTCTCCTGGCTCAGGGAGTATTTCGGCTCCGCGCTCGACCCGTACGAAGCCGCCGAGCGGCTCACCCTCTCGGGTATCGAGGTGGAGCAAGTTCAGGCGGTCGGGGCCTTCGACCCGCTGGTGGTCGTCGCGGAGATCGTGGCCGAGCGCGCGGTCAAAGGCGCGGCCGGGGCGCGCGAGCTCGAAATTCGGGCGGACCGCGCGCGGCGCTTGGTGTCGACGGTGGCAAGCCTTTCGGTCGGGCAAAAGGTGGCGGTCGCGCTGCCGGGCGCCACGCTGTTTTCGCCCGAGCAGAACGAGCTGACCGAGGTGAGCGCGAGCGAGCTCTACGGGGTGACCTCGGAGGCGGTGTTGGTCAGCGCGGCGGCGCTGGGCCTGGGCGCGAACACGAGCGATCCGATCGCGCTGCCGGCCAGCGCGACGCCCGGCGCGAAGCTTCTGGACGTGATCGGCGTGCCGTCGGATTCCGAGGCCGATCAGGTCCTGCATTTGGCGATTCTCCCGAACATCGCCCGTTGTCAGTCGATGGCCGGCGTGGCGCGCGAGGTCTCTGCCTTGCTGCAGCTCGAGCTCAAGGCTCGCGTATCACCCTCTGGGTATACTGCTCCGAAAAAGCTCGCTCCGACGATCAGCGCGCCGGACGCAGCGAGCGTGCTGGGCGTGACGCTCTTGTCGAACGTGGAGGTCAAGCGCTCGCCGCGTTGGCTCGAGCGGCGTCTGGTGCTGGGCGGTATGACTCCGATCAACAACGTGGTCGACGCTTCGAACTACGTGATGCTCGAGCTCGGACAGCCGACGCATCCGTACGACGCGGAGCGCCTGCCGAGCCTCGATCTCGGCGTGCGCCGCTCGCGAGCGGGGGACCGCTTGCTCACCCTGCAACAGGACGAGGGTCAAGAGCCGATGGCGGTGCCGGAAGGGGTGCCGCTGATCGTGTCGAACGACGTGCCGGTGGCGATCGCGGGGGTGATCGGCGGGCGAGCGACGTCGATTTCGAGCGGCACGAAGACCGTGCTGCTGGAGGCGGCCGCGTTCGACTACGTGGCGATTCGGCGTAGCCAGCAGGCGGCCAAGATCTATTCGGAGGCTTCGGCGCGCTTCAGCCGCGGCGTGAACCCGGAGCTGCCGGGCCTGGCCGCGCGGCGCTTCGTCGAGATCTTGCGGGAAACGTCGCCGAAGCTCGAAGTTTCGGGGTTTGGCGAGGTCGCGCTCGGGGTGCCGCCTTCGCGCAGCATCGAGCTCTCGCTGCGCGAGCTGAACGACAGCCTGGGCACCAGTTTCGCGCTCGACGAGGTCGTGCGTTGTTTGAGCCGCATCGAAGTGTCGTTGGCGGTGGACACGGCGAACGAGCGCCTCACCGCGACCGTGGGCAATGCCCGCCCGGATCTGGCGTTGCCTTGCGATTTGATCGAGGAGGTGGCGCGGCTCGCGGGTTACGACCGAATTCCGGAGACAGTGCCGAATGAGCCGATCCCGACGCGGCTGCACGAAGACACCATCACGCGGCGCGAGGCCATGCGCGATGCGCTGGTGCGCAGCGGTTTGCAGGAGATCCTGTCTTATTCGTTGAACGGGCCGGAGCTTGAGGCGCGCCTGTTCGCCGGTCACCCGGACGCGCCGCGACCGAAGAGCGTGGCCGTGCTCAACCCGGTCACGGTGGATCGCTCGGTGCTGCGCACCTCGCTGCTGCCCGCGCTGATCGCCACGGCCGCGATGAACCTGCGCCACACGCCGGTGTGTCGCCTGTTCGAGCTCGGTCCGGTGTTTCTGGGCACGGGCGACCCGAGCGCGCTGCCGCTCGAGGAAGAGCGCGTGGCGCTTTTGATCGCCGGGGCCTCGGCGCTGCCCACACTGCACGATCAGAAGCCGCGCGCGGCCGATTTCTTCGAGCTCAAGGCGCTGGTGTTCGAGCTGTTTTCCAGTGTTCGCCTGGCCGCGGGCGTCGAGCTCGTGCCGTTTGCGGGCGCGCCGTATCGTCCCGGTGCGGCGGCGCTCTTGCAGCGTGAAGGGCGGACCTACGGCGCGCTGGGTGCGGTGCACCCGCTGGTGCTGAAGGCAAACGATCTCGAAGGGGCCTCGCTGTTCGTGGCCGAGCTCTCGGTCGCGGCGCTGCTCTCCGATTCTGCGTCGCGCCCGCTGTTCCGTGAGTACGATCGCTTGCCGTCGATCGAGCTCGACATCGCCATGTTCGTACCCACGGCGACCAGCGCGGGTGCGCTGTGCGCGGTGGCTCGCCGGGTGGGTGGTCCGCTGCTGCGCGACGTGGAGGTGTTCGACCTGTTCGTGAAGCCCGAGTTTGGCGATCGTAAGTCGATCGCCATTCGGCTGCGCCTGAACGCGGGCGAGCGAACGCTCGAAATGACCGAAGCGCTCGAGGTGCGGGCTCGCATCGCGCGGGCGCTCGAAGCGGAGCTCGACGCGAAGATCCGCGAATGAGCCGGCAGCGCTGCGGGTCAGAAGCTGATGCCGGCTTCGACCCCCGCGAACCAGCCTCCGGTCGCCTGTGTCGCTTCGCCGTCCGCGCGCGCAAGAATGCCCGCGGCGCGACCCGCGTACAGGCCTAGCTCCGGGGCGAGCTCGCCGTCCACGTGCAGCGCGCTCACCAGCCCGAGCCGCGCGTCACCATAGGGCATGAGTACGTCGCGGACCACCGAGCCCACGACGTCGCTCTGCCCGACCGCCCAGGTGGCCCCGACCGCGGCGCTCAGCACGCCCGAAAGCTCGAACGAACCCGCGCGCACGAACGGCACGCCGCGCGCGACGCGCAGCGCGACCACACCGGACGAGATGGCGCCACGGGTACGCGTTTCACGCGCAAATAGTGCCTCTACGCTGAGGCGCACCACCGTCAGGTCGAGGCCCAGACCGCCGCCATAGTGCGTTCCAACCTCGCCGAGCGCGGCGCGCAATGTCGCCGTCCCGCGCACGCGAGGTCGGCTCGCGGTTGCCGGCTGTGACTGCGGTTCTACCCCTGCGTCGGGCGGAACGGGCGCCGAGGTGGAAGGCGGGCTCGGCGGACGCCGCGGCGGTGCAGCCGGGGCAGGCGCTTTCGCGGGCTCCGGCGCGACGGGCGGTCGCGTTGCGCTGGGTGCTCCCTCCGCGTTCTCGCCGCCAGCGTGGTCTTCCGGCGGTGACTCAACGGGAAATTGTTGGATGCTGCCCTGCGAGCGGTACTGCTCTGCAACCACGAGCGCCAGCGCGCGCGCCCGCTCACTCTTGGCCACGTCGTCGAAACGCACGCGCCGCTGGCTGCTCCCGCTTTGGAGCTGAATGCGAATCAGCGCGACCCCGTCGCAGCGAAAGCGCACTTCGATCTGAGGACTCAGCGCAGCGCTGCTCGAGCCCGCACGCGTCGCTCGCTGGGCGAGTTCCTGATCGAGTTCGAGCCGGAGCGCTTGCCGAAATGAGGGCTCGCCGATCGGATCACTTTCGCAATCTTGAAAGGTGAGGTCGATCGCGCTCTGCGCCGGAGGAGCTGCGCGAGCGGGAAGGCCGACGAGCGAGGTCGCCAGCGCGACGATCAGCGGGTGTTTGCCCACCGCTGCACGTCGGCCAGCCGCCGACCGCTCGGATAGCGCTGCTCGTATTGGCGAGCCGTGGTGAGCGCCGCGTCGGTCCGGCCTGCGCGCGCCTGAGCTTCGACCAAGCGAGCGAGCGCGTCCTCGGCCACCGAGCTAGGGGGCGAGAGACGCAGGCAGGTTCTGAACGCGCGCTCGGCCTCCGACGCCTGCCCGGTCGCGTCGAGCAGCAGTTTGCCCAGCGTGAACGCTGCAATGGCGCGCCGTGAGGGTTCGGCGCTGACGACCGCCGCCCGCAGCGTTTGAATCGCACCCCGCATGTCGCCGCGCCGCCGCTGCTCGTCCGCCGCTTGAAGCAAGTCCACGGGGCGCGCCGCCGGCGCTAGATCAGGTGACAGCGCGGCCGGCTTCGCGGCTTCGCGAACGCCTCCCTCGCGTGGCAATGCCACGACGTGTGTGCTTTCACCCTGCGCGGGTGCGCCGAGCGCTGGCGCAAGCGAGCTCGTCGCTGCACGCAGCGCGGGGGTGACCACCAAGGTCTGCCCTGCGGCGAGCTTTTGCACGCCGTCCGGCACGCGATCCCCGCGCACCACGACCGAACCGCGCTCCACGTTCACCCGAGTTTGCTCGTCAGTTCGTTGGACGATGAAGCGCGTGCCGACGACCTCCACGAGCACCAGGCTGGTTTCGATGCGCCAATGACGCGGACCGCCCGGCTTCACGTCGAACGTCCCGCGGCCCTTGCGCAGCACGCACGAGAAATTCGCGGAGTCGTTCTCCAGCACCTCGAGCTCCGAGTTCGTGTCGAGCTCGATCCGAGACCCGTCGGAGAGCAGCGTGACCTTGCTCTGCGCGTCGCTCAGCCGATTGGGCAATTGCCCGCGCGCGTCACGCAGCGGCCCGGCGCTGGTAGCGCGTGTGCTCGCGAACCAAATGACGAAGGCCGAGAGCACGACGGCGCAGGCCAGCGCCACTCGCAGAAACGGACGAACGCCCGCCTTCGGGTGACTCGCCCGCGCGCGAAGGCGTTGAACGCCTTGCCACATGTCGCGGATTTCCTGCTCGGTCGCGTCGCCGACCAGGGCGCTTCGTAGCGGCTGCTTCGGCAAGCTCATGGCCGCCCCCGCCCCGTGAAACGATCGACCCGCTGTTGCGCGGAGGAAATACGGCGCTTGGCGGTCGCCAGCGAACAATCGCATTCCTGCGCGACCTCTTCGAGCGAGAGGCCCTCCACGTGGCGCAGCATCCAGGCGATGCGTTCGCTGGTCGAAACGCGGTCGAGTGCGCGCGACACCAACAACAGCTCAGCCCGAAGCTCGGGCGTGCAGTCCGGGCGCGCCAACTTGTCGAGCGTCGCGTCGTCCACGGAGTCGGCGAAGCCCAGCGCCCGCAGCAGCTTTCGTCGGCGAAAGCGCCGGTGCACCTTGCTGATGGCGATCTGCAACAGCCACTGTTTCAGCCGCGCCGGCTCTCGCAATTGTGGCCAGGCGGCGAACGCGGCGACGAAGGTTTCTTGCGCAACGTCTTGCGCTTCGACGCTGTCGGCCAAAAGGCGCCGAGCGGTGCCGAGCACGAGCGCGGCGTAGCGACGGTAGATTGCCTCTTCCGCCCATGCGTTGCCGGCGCTCGCGCGTCGAACGAGCTCCGTGTCCGAGACCGTGAGCGTGGGCGCAACTTGGACTTCGGAGGCTTCCGCCTCTCCCAGAGCAGACACCCTTGCGCGGGGGGAGGGCTGGAAGGACACGCTTTCTCCTGTTATATGAGAACCGCGAGCGCGTTCAAACGGCTCGACCAAAACTCAGCGGTGCTCAAGAAAACACTTGCAGCGTTCCGCGCTAGACTCGGCACTTCTCTGGAATGTGGGTCTCACGACTCAGTGCATTAGCCCGCCGAGCCGCACTTGCGACGCTCGCGTCACTCGCAGGGCTGAGCATGACGCATTGCGTTAGTGAGTACGATATCCTCGGCGCGCGGGCGGGAGCAGGGGGCGTCAGCACCGGCGGCGCATCGAGTGGCGGCGTTGCGGGGGTTTCTAGCGGTGGAACGGCGCCCACCGGCGGCGTCGCGACCGGCGGCGTCGCGCCCACCGGTGGTTTTCCAACCGGCGGCAGCACTACCGGTGGCGTCGTTACCGGTGGCAGACCGGTCGGCGGCGGCCCGCCGGGTGGCCCGCCCAACGGCCCGCCATGGACGGCCAGCAATTGTGATCGCGCGCTGGCCCAGGGTTTCGATCGCGATCCGTGTATCGGCGAGTTCAGTTGCGAGGGTGCGCTGCGCGATTGCTGCAGGTGGATCGCGCGCTGTTCGAGCGGCGTCCTGTCACTCGTCAATGACTGCAGCGCCTGCGGTTGCCGCGACGACTCGCAGTGCCCACCCCAGGCGTGGTGCATCAATTCGCAATGCGTTCCGTGTCCGCCTCCGGTTTCGTGCCGGCCGCCCTTGTTTCAGCTGGTTCGCAAGGACTGCCCGTGGTGCATCACCACCAGCAATTGTCACGCTGACCCGGATTGCGGCCCGAACGGTGTTTGCTACGCGGGCACTCCCTGCCCGCCCGGCTGCGAAGGAAATCCGGCCTGTTGTCACGGCTGCATTTGCGGGGCGCCAGGCTGCGGCCCAACCGATGGCCTCGACTGCAGCGTCGTTGGCTGCCCCGACGGCTACTGGTGCGACATGCCAGACGGGCCGGCCACGTGCGCCTGCGTCGACGGTCTCTGGCTGTGTTCACCGTCCCGAAACGTCTGCCGCCCATTCTAGCGTCTTCGCAGAATTGTCGCAGGAAAAACCCTGAGCCGTTTCTCAACCGTCATGGTTCAGCACCCACGAGCCCATGGCGACTCGACTGCTGATCCCGCTACCCGGAGTCGCCGCTGCGGCCGTCCTCGCTGCACTTTTATCGCAAGGCAGTCGCGCCCCGCGCTCGGCTGAGCTCGCCCGTTCCAATCGCGCGGCCGCGAAGTCGGTCGAGATCAGCGCGCGCGTCGTCGAGCGCAGCGCACTGGGGCCGCTGCCCTCGCTGCTGTGCCTTCGTCCGAGCCGCGAGTCGGAGCGCGGGGGCCGCAGCCGTTCGCGCCGGCTCCGGCGCTCGCGCCGCGCCGCTTCGTCACGGGGGGTGCTCGCGTGACGCCTTCGGTCGCTGCGCGAACGGTGGTGACGCACGCTCCGACCACGCCCGGGCCTTCCACGCTGCGTCTGGTCCCTCGCAGCGCGTCGAACGCGCCGCTCGTCAGCGACGACGCCATCATCGAAGCCGTGCAGTGCGGGGACGAACGCGTCGCGCGGCTTTTATACGATCGTCTGTACGCGGTGGTCGACCGCAGCTTGTTCCGCGTGCTGGGCCGGCGTGAAGCGGACCACGATGACCTGGTCCAGGCCGCGTTCGAGCAAATCGTGATCACCCTCACGCGCCGTTCGTTCGCGCGCGGTTGCAACCTGAAGACCTGGGCCGCCAGCATCGCGCACCACGTGGGCTCCACCGCGATTCGTTCCCGGCGGCGGGAGCGCAAGGTCGTCGATCGCGACGTCAGCGTCGAAGCGATCGGAGAGCTCGCGCGCGTGGGCTCCGAGGCGCGCACTCTGGCGCGAATCGAGCTCGAGCGGGTGCGCGAGCACCTGTTGGCGATGAAGCCGAAACAAGCCGAGGCCGTGTTCTTTCACGACGTGCTCGGTCATCCGTTGACGGAGGTGGCGGCGCTCACGCGTGCTTCGGTCTCGGCGGCCACCTCGCGCCTGGTGCGCGGTCGCCGCGAGCTCTACCGTCGACTCGAGGCCGACCGCGGCGAAAGGCCGAAGTCGGGCGGGCTCGCGACCGGCTACTCCGAAACCTCCTGCGCCTGAGCGCGTTCCGCCGCGGAGGCTCCGATGCCGATGCCCGGAGCGCGCCCGATTGACGATGGAATCCGGGTACTTGGCAGCGAGCGGCGGTGGACCCCGCCTGGCCGCGTAGAGAAAGGTGTACGCTGCGCCCGTTTGCCTTCCCCGCGATTTTCGAGACGAGGCCAGAGTGCATTCCGATCCTGAAAGCCACGAACAGAGCGCCGAGCCCGTGTACGTGATCGAGTCGATTCCGGTCGGCGGTGATCACGAAGTCGACAAGGAAGAGATCGCGGTCGAAGGCATTCCGACGCCCGATCACCTGCGCGTGTTCGCCGAGCTCGGCCGCGGCGGCATGGGCCGCATTCATCCGGCGACCGATCGCAACCTGCTGCGCCACGTCGCGCTCAAGCGCCTGGACAAACAGCTGGCGAAGGAGCCCTTTTATCGCGACGGCTTCATCGCGGAAGCGCAGATCGCCGGCCAGCTGGAGCACCCCAACATCGTGCCCGTGCACGAGCTCTCGATCGATCCGAGCGGCGCGCCCTACTTCACGATGAAGCTCGTGCAAGGCGAGAGCTTCGGTCGCTGGCTGCACGACGAGCGGCACGAGATCGGTTCGAGTGACCGCCTGGAGGAGGGGCTCGAGATCTTGGTCAAGGTGTGTGACGCCGTCGCCTACGCGCACCACCGCGGCGTGATTCACCGCGACCTCAAGCCCGAAAACATCATGGTGGCCGCGTTCGGTCAGGTCTACCTGATGGACTGGGGCCTGGCGCGCCTCACCAAGACCCGCCCAGCTTCGGGCGAATTCGCGCAGATGGAAGCGCCCGGCCCTGTCGGTACGCCCGAATACATGGCGCCCGAACAAGCACGCGGAAACCCGGCCGAGATGGACGAGCGCTCCGACGTATTCGGTTTGGGCGCGGTGCTGTACGAAATCGTCAGTGGCAAGCGACCGTACGGCGACGCCCGCGACCAGGATGCGGTCCTGGAGAGGGCGCGCAAGGGCGCGGTGGTGCCGATCGATCAAGCCACCATGGGCATCGGTGTCTCCAAACGCATTCGCAGCATCGTCGAAAAGGCCACGCAAGCCGATCCGCGTCTGCGTTATCAGACGGTCACCGAGCTTCAGCGCGACGTGCAAGATTTCTTGCGCGGTGGTCTGCACCTGCCGCGCAAATTGTTCATGCCTGGCTCGGTCATCATCCGTGAGGGTGACGTGGGCGACGCCGCATACATGATCGTCAGCGGCACCTGCCGCGCATACCGCAACGTGGGCGGTGAGAAGGAAATTTTGGCGACCATGACCGCCGGCGAAGTATTCGGTGAAATGGCGCTCTTGCTCGATGAGCCGCGCGCAGCCAGCGTCGAAGCGGTGAGCGCGCTCACCCTGCTGATTCTGGACAAGAACACCATGACCGAGGGCCTGGGCGTCAACGGCTGGACCGGCGCGCTGGTGCGCGCGCTGGCGCAGCGCTTCCGCGCGCTCGAGCTCACGGTCCGAAACTCGGGCATGCGCCGCGAAACATTGTAAAAACTTCTGCGCTCCCAGCTCGGTTTCTTGGGGTTGGGGGCCCACCCAGAAAAGGGCGCGCTCGGCGGCGAGTGCCGGCGGAAGGCAACCGAGCGTGTCAATTCGCGCCGAAGCAGCCGCGCCAGGCCGGCACTTCCACGCGGCGAGCCGTGGCCGCTTTGCTTCGGCGCGCGGGGCTTGCTGCGCTTGGCGCTGTGGGCTAGTTTCCGGCCTGTCGCTCGGGGCGCGGTCCCAAGGCCGCTGAGAAGCACCCGTAGAACCTGATCCGGCTCGTACCGGCGGAGGGAAGCGGCGCCCGAGACGGTTCGTGCGTCGCCTCTCTTCGAAAGAAGAGGAATTCGATGACCAGAACCTTGCCGCTACGTGGAGCCAGTAATCCCTCGAGTCGTCGCGAAGGCACGAACCCCGGTTCGTTCGCGCTGGCTCCGAACCTCGGCGGCGCGTTGACCTTCGCTTCGCCGGACACGCCCGGCATGCCGGCGCCGAGCGACAAGACTGCCTGGGACTTCTTGCCTCCGGGCTGGCGACGCGAGGGCGCGTTCGCGGTCGCGCCGCCCGGCTTCGTGCCGGTGACACAGCTCGAGCACGCGCGGCTCGGTCAGATCACCCCGGAAATGCGGCGCGTGGCCGAGCGCGAGCGGCACCTGACGGCCGAGCAGGTGCGTGACGAGGTGGCAGCCGGGCGCATGATCATTCCGGCCAACAAGGTGCACCTCGGCTACCGGCTCGATCCGATGTGTATCGGCCGAGCGAGCGCGACCAAGGTCAACGCCAACATGGGCGCGTCGCCGGTTTCGTCCAGCACCGATGAAGAGGTCGAAAAACTCGAGTGGGCCGAGCGCTGGGGCGCCGATACGGTCATGGATCTCTCGACCGGCGGTGATCTCGACGCCTGTCGCGACGCCATCATTCGCGCGTCGCGCGTGCCGATCGGCACGGTGCCGATCTACTCCATGATCATCGGGCGCAAGATCGAGCAGCTCGACGAGCAGACCATCCTCGATTCACTCTTGCATCAGGCCAAGCAAGGCGTGGACTACTTCACGATTCACGCCGGCGTGCTGCGCGAGCACCTGCCCTTCGTGAAGAACCGCCTGATCGGCATCGTCAGCCGCGGAGGCTCGTTGCTCGCCAAGTGGATGCTCGTGCACGGCAAGCAGAACCCGATGTACACGCTGTTCGATCGAATCTGCGAGATCATGCGGCAGTACGACGTTTCGTTCTCGCTCGGCGACGGCTTGCGGCCGGGCGGTCTGGCGGACGCCTCCGACCAAGCCCAGCTGAACGAGCTCGAATCGCTGGGCGAGCTCACTGAAAAGGCCTGGCGACACGGCTGTCAGGTGATGATCGAAGGCCCGGGTCACGTGCCCTTCGACCAGATCGAATACAACATGAAGCTCGAGCGCCGCGTGTGTCACGGCGCACCGTTCTACGTGCTGGGTCCGTTGGTGACCGACGTTTTTCCGGGTTACGACCACATCACGAGCTGCATCGGCGCGACCGCGGCCGCGTACCACGGCGCCTCCATGCTTTGCTACGTTACCCCGAAGGAGCACGTGGGGCTGCCCAAGAAGGACGACGTGAAGCAGGGCTGCGTGGCCTACAAGATCGCGGCTCACGCCGCGGACGTCGCGCTCGGCATTCCGGGCGCGCGCGATTGGGACGACGAGCTCACCAAGGCGCGCGCCGCGCTGAACTGGGAAAAGCACTTCGAGCTCGCCTTCGACGGAGACACTGCGCGCGCGTTCCACGACGAGGATCTGGACGTCGACACCGATTTCTGCGCCATGTGCGGGCACGATTGGTGCTCCGTGCGCATCTCGAAAGAGATCGTGGAGTTCGCGAGCGGCAAGCACGAAGGCTTCGAGCGCGACGGCGTGCAGAAGTCACCCGCGCTCACCGCCGAGCAGCGCGAGATCCTCGAGCGCCGCGGCGTGCTCTCGCCCGACGAGATCGAGCGTCTGGCCTCGAAAACGGCCAAGGCCGTGGGCGCCGCGCGCGGTCACAAAGCCGATTGCCACAGCGACCACGTGGGCGCGCTGGCCGCGCGTCAGTTGCAGGAGGAGCAGCTGGTGGAGCTCCGGCGTAAACCGGCGGCAGGCGCGCTCTGAGCCGGCAGTGATGCGCCCGATGTCGAACGCTTTGCGCCCTGCTGGAGCCCGCGCTTGTCGGCGCGGGCGCTTCGCTGCTATTCGAGGCCGGTGCTGAAGGACCTGGTCACCAGCAGGAAAGCGGCGTTGATCGCGGCCCTCTCGCTGATCGCGCTGGGGTTCGGGGCCACGCTGTGGTGGCAGAGCGGGCGGGTCAGCGACGCGGTGGTGACCGAAGCCGTGAACGATCACCTGCGCGTTCTCTACGCCGCCAAGGCGGTGGAGGTGGAGAGCGCGGTGCCCGCGCAGATCCGCACGTGGTTCAGCGGCCGCTTGGATTTTGCCCCGGCGATCGACTTCGCTGGCGACAAGGAGTTTGCGCTGCAGGGCGCTTCGGTCGCCTACTTCCTCGATCGCAAGGCGGCGGCGTTCGTGTACAAGCGCGGCAACCAGGTGGCGAGCGTGCTGGCCTTCCGCGCCAGCGGGCTGCCCTTGGCGCTGCGCGGCAGCGGCGGGCTCGAGCGTGTCTCGGCCTCGAAGGTGCGGATGCGCGGTTTCACCGTGCTGCTGTGGCGCGACTCGGATCTCGGCTACGCGCTGGTTTCGGATCTAGGCGACGCTGAGCTGGTTCGGCTCGGGAACAAGATCAGCGCCGCAGCCCCGCAATAGTCGGCTCGCGGGGCGTCCCGCTCACTTGAAGCCCAGGCTGAAGCCGGCCGAGGCTTTGGCGCTACCGCCGGTCTTGCTGGCGCTCGTGCTGGCGCTGGCGCTCTTCTGCACGTTGACCTTGGGCGCCTCGACCTTGACCGCTGCCGCCGCGCTGGCGGCCTTTTGGGCGTTTGCGGTCAGGTTCGCTTTGACGTCGGGCACTTTGAGTTTCGCGCTGGCGCCAAGCTTCGCGTCCGCGCCGGCCTTTGCGTCGGCGGCGACCTTGGCATCCGCGTTGAGCTTGGCGTCGGCGCTGAGACTGGGCGGCGCAATGCGCGCGGAGACGATCCCTGAAAGCGACGCCGCTGCGCCAGCGAATGCTCGTCCGTCGACGGCGAGCGTCACTTTGATGGGTTGCGCGTCGAAGTCGACCTTGCCGTTCAGCGCGGCGCGATAGCTGCCGCTCGCGGCGTCCCAGGTCAGCGCGACGTTCGGGTTCACCAGCGCGGCGAGATCGAGCCGCAGGTCCAGGTTGGCTGCGCTCGATGCCTTGCCGTTCGCGTCGAACACGAAGGCGTGCAGCTCCTTACCTTTTGCCACGAGCTCCACCGAGTAGTCACCGACCACCAGCACCTCGCCACCGTGTGCGGCGTCCGCGCGCAACGAGACTTGCGCGAGCCTACCCAGCGACACGCCTGCCTTGCCGGCGATGGAGAGCTCGAGCGGACCGGGCGCGAGCTCGACGCCCGCCTTCACTTTGCCGGCGAAGCACTTGCGCGCAGCATCGAAGTTCAGGGCGACGCTCTCGCTGCCGCCGGCTGCAACGTGCACCGTGGCGTTCACGCTGAGGCCGGCCTGTGAGCTTAGCTGCGCCCCCGCGGCGTCGCGCACGAACGCCAGTACCTCGCCGGTAGGGCGCAGCAGCACCTCGGCGCTGTGCTCGCCCACGATCAGCACATTTCCGCCCACTTCCGGGCCCTTTACGGCCAGCGCAGCGAGCCGTGCTTCTGCGGCCTTGCCGTTTACCGACAGCGTGAGCTCGACAGGACCAGAAGCGAGCTCGACGCCCGCTTTGGCTTGTCCTTCGAAACGCGCTCGCGGCGCAGAGTAAGCGAGCGCGAGCGACTCCTTTTGGTGGCTTTGCGTGTTGGCCGAGAGCGATAGGGCAATGCCGCTGCTCACGAGCTCGCCGTTGCCGTCGCTCACGAGTGCCTCGGCTTTACCGCTCTGGTGCAGCAGCAACTCCACCGAGTGATTGCCGACCACCGCGACGTTCCCGCCGATGCGTGCTTTAGCCGGGGCGAGCGCGGCGCTCGCGGTGGCGGAAGCGGCCACCGAAGCCTCGGCCGAAGCTGCGCCTTTGGGCGAGGATTGCTCCGAGCCGCAAACTCGGAGGGAAGCTGCTGACAACAAACCTAGGCCAACCATTAGGGCTCGCATCGTTCACCTCGTTGTTCGTGACTTGGAGGGCAGGGATCGGCGCTCAAAACGTAGCGCAACTCGCTGTGGCACCCGAGCGCAAGCGGGCGAAATGCAGGGTGGTGGCGTTGGCCGCGTCGAACCAGGCCCAAACCACGTCTTTGTTCAGGTGCTGTCGGAACGGGTCGTCGCGCTGTCCCCAGTGCGCTTTGGCGCTCACGTCCACCGGTCCTTCGAGGAACGTGCCAGCCGCGTCGACGCGCGATAGCTTGTAGGTCGCAGTGCCTTCGAGCCAGCCGACCACGTATTGCTCCTGACTGCTGCCCGGCGGTTCCCAGAGCGCAATCGTAGAATCGGCTTCGTTCACCGAAGGGGTGGTGGTGAGCCAGACCTTCGCCGCGGGCGTTTGGTTCGTGCCTACGCTCGCGAAGCCAATGTCTTGATTCATCGACTTGCTGTCGTAAGAGGACTGTCCGAGCGTCATCATGTTCTGGTGGGCGTTGAATACGACCTTCCAGCCGCTCGCCGCGGCCGCGGCCCCGCCGAGCTCCCCCGCGACGCTGCCGTTGCAACCCGCGTCGACGTCCAGAATTTTCTTGGAGTTGCTGTTGCTGATGAAGATACCGCCGCGGCTGACCGCCGCAAAGTCGCCCGAGCCGGTGCCTGGGTAACAATCCGTGACGCACACGGGTAAGAACGCGTTCAGTCCGGAATTGAAGGTCAAAAGGTCGCTCATGCTGTGCGAGCAACCCCACGACCAGGTGGTGGTCTCGGCGCCCGTCGCCGCGGCCACGTATTTCAGCGTATCACCCTCGTGACCGGAATCGGAGTGCACGTGGTAGTACGCGCCGTACTTGCCGGCGCCGAACTCGAGCCGGCTTTCGCCGATGCCGAAGTCAGTCGGGTGATTGTCCGAGTTCGTAAGCTCGGTCGAGAACCCCTGCATGCCAGCGTTGTCGTAGCGCTTCACGTAGATCTTGTCGCTGGCGTTGTCCCAAAGCAGCGCTGCGAAGTGGCCATCCGGCTCGGACGCCACGCCCCGACATTCGAGGCCCGCGCCGAGGTCGAGGGTGTCGACCAGCTTGTCGTCCGGGCCCAAACGCGCGACGCGAGCGTTCGGCGCGCTCGCGGTGCCGGTCGTGTAGCAGACCAGCGTGCCGCAGTTCGCGCGCGGCGCGGTGTACACCGGTGCCACCTTCAAGTTGAAAGAGGTCCAAATGCGGTAGTTGCGAACGCCGGCTTTCACCCCTGCGGGTGTGGTCACGTCAGAAACCGTGATGCTGTCGACCAGTGCGCCGGCCGCAGGCGCGCCGCCTGCCACGGTGCCGCCTGTGGTGCTGGTTGCGCCGCCCGTGGTGCTGGTTGTGCCGCCCGTACTGCCCTTCGCGCCTCCGGTCGTTGCGGGCGTGCCGCCCGTGCCGGTGCCAGCACCACCGCTGCCGCTCTTCGCGCCGCCGGTGTTCGAGCTCGCGCCGCCGGTATTCGAGCTGCTGCCGCCCGTGGACGCGCTCGCTCCGCCGGTGGTCGCGCTGGTGCCGCCCGTCGTAGCGCCGTCGCCGCCCATGCCGGTCGCAGTGCCGCCGGTGGATGAGCTACTGCCGCCGATGCCGCCACCGCCGTCGCCGCCCGTCGCGCAGGCAACCACCAGCAAGCCCGAAATGAATCCCGCTGCACCGATGACTCGCATGGGGCGTCCTCCGAAAGTCGCGTCAGCAGTATGGGCGGCCCGCTTCCGCTTTCGCAACCCCGATGCTGCGTTAGCAGCCGGGGGCGAGCGCCCGGGTGCCGCGCACCCAACTACAGATCAGACGATTTCACGCCTGCTCGGCGTTCGCCATCTCCGACGGTTTCCGAAATTTCTTCGCAAACCAGAGCGCTTGTCGCTCTACGCTGGGGCGGAATGGCTTCGACCAGCGCTTCCCATCCATTGCGATTTCTCCGAGAGTTCGAGCGGTTTCTCAGCGCCGACTTGGAATCGGTGCTCGCACTCCACCGCACGCGCGACCCAGCGCGAGCGGCGCTCGACCTATTTCACGACGTGGCCGCAGACGTGCCCGGCTATGCTCGCTTTCTTGCCGACCGGGGCGTCGATCCGCGCACCATCACCGACAGTGCCGCGTTTCGCCGCCTGCCCACGACCAGTAAGGCTGACTATCATCGCGCCTATCCGCTTTCCGAGTTGTGCCGCGGCGGGCGACTCAGCGCGGGCGACTTCATTGCGGTGTCTTCGGGCTCTACCGGCGAGCCGACGTTCTGGCCACGCGCTGGGCACGACGAGTTCGGAACGGTGCGCCGCTTCGAACAAGTGTTGGTCGATAGCTTCGACGTCGCGAGCAAGAAGACGCTCGGCGTGGTGTGCTTCGCGCTCGGTAGCTGGGTGGGCGGTATGTACACGACCTTCGCGTGCCGGCAGCTCGCCCTGAAAGGCTATCCGCTCACGCTGGTTACGCCTGGCAACAACCGCGCCGAGATTTTGCGCGTGATACGCGCGCTTTCCCCTCAGTTCGAACAGGTGGTGCTGCTCGGCTACCCGCCGTTCTTGAAAGACGTGATCGACGCCGGGCGCGCCGAGGGTTTCGCATGGCACGAGCAACCGGTGGGTCTGATCACCGCGGGGGAAGTGTTCAGTGAAGCCTGGCGTGGCCTGGTTGCGGAACGATTGGGTCAGCGCGACGTCACGCGGGGCACGGCGTCGCTATACGGTACGGCCGACGGCGGCGTGCTCGCCAACGAAACTCCGCTCTCGGTTCGCATTCGGCGCTTCCTCGCCGACCAGCCTTCGGCGGCGCGCGAGCTGTTCGGCGAAGCGCGTTTACCCACGCTCTGCCAGTACGATCCGCTGCACCGCTATTTCGAGCTCGACGGCGATCAGCTGCTCTTCAGCGGAGACGGCAGCGTGCCGCTGCTTCGTTATCGCATCCTCGATCGCGGCGGAGTCTTGCCGTTCGACGCGATGCTCGCCTTCTTGCGCGACCACGGCTTCGATCCGCTCGACCCCGCGCTCGATCCAAGAGTCCGCGCGCGGGAGCAACCATTCGTGTTCGTATTCGGGCGATCCGGATTCGCCCTCTCGTTTTACGGCGCCAACATCTATCCCGAGAACGTCACGGTGGGTCTGGAGCAGCCGGAGGTCAGCGCGGAGGTGACCGGTAAGTTCGTGATGCAGCTCGCGCACTCCAGAGAACAGGACGTCGAGCTCGAGGTGGTGGTCGAGCTCGCCCCCCGCGCGGTCGGGAGTGACGCGCTGGCGGCCGCGCTGTCGCGCGCCATTCGCAGCCAGCTCGAGCTGCAGAACAGCGAATTTTTGAACTATGCGCCCGCCGAGCGCCGCACTCCCCGAGTCCGGCTGCTGCCCTTTGCCGATCCGGAATACTTCCCGCTCGGCGTGAAGCACCGGAGCACGCGCTGAGAGCCTCCACCGGTACCGGGAGGACCTGGGAGCGGTTCCCGTTTCAGCGCATTCCAGCGCTTCAAATTTACATCTACGCTCCGCTTTCTTACGAAATTCCGGGAATTTCGTGGTGGGTGCAGCCCATTGGCACAGCGGGTCAGTTTTGAGTCTCGGAGCGACGGGCTCTCGAAGTAGCTGGATGTGGGCGTCGTGTGACCTTCGGAATATCGCTTCACGCGGCCGGACGCCCTCCGCGAATCATGGTAACAATGCTTACTTTTCTTGCTCGCGTCCGCAACGCCGCCGCCATCGCCCTCAGCGCATCGTCACGCCAGCGTCGGGTGGAACGTTGGGTACAGGAGGTTTCTTTCCATGGCTTCAGTTGGTTTGGCAGTGAGCCCCCGTCGGCGTTTGGTTTCTAGCTCGGCTGGGCGTCTCGGCCTGGCGGGCCTCGCTGCCCTGGTTTCGCTGGCCTGTGGCGGCGGCTCTACGCCGCCGACGCGTGGCACCGGCACCACCGGCGGCGTTGGTACCGCTACCGGCGGCTCGACCGGAACCGGTGGCAGCGGCCCGGCAACTGGCGGCGTGATGAACGGCACGACCGGGGGTGTCGGCACGGGTACCGGGGGCACGGCCGCCAGCACGGGTGGCACGGGCACCACGACCGGCGGCACGGGCGCGAGCACCGGCGGCACGACAGTGAATGGCGGCGCGACGAGCACAGGCGGCGCCAGCGCGAGCAGCGGTGCGGGTGGCACTGCTGGCGCGCCCGCCTGCCAGATGGCCAAGGTCTCTTTCGAGCCGAAGATCCCCACGGTTTACGTGATGGTCGATCGCTCGGGCAGCATGTTCGACTGCATCTCCACGACCAACCAGGTGGAGCCCTCCTGCGCCACCAAGGAGGATACGCCGTGGGTCAAGCTGAAGGACGCCACCCTGATGGTGATTAATTCACTGCAGGCGCAGGTGCGTTTCGGCTTCGCCTCGTTCACCGGCACCAACCCGAGCAACGGCGGCATGTGCCCGATGCTCGATCAGGTCGGTCCGGACTTGAACAACTACATGCCGATCAAGACGCTGTACGATGGCCTCGCTTTTCAGCCGAACACGACCGAGTCGGGCAAGAAGTTCGAGACCCCCGCCCGGCAATCACTCGACACGATCGGCGCGAAACTGATCGCGGACACGTCCCCGGGCGACAAGTACATCCTGTTCGTTACCGACGGGCAGCCCGACTATTGTGACGACGCGAACTCGCTGTGTGCACCAGACTCGGTGATCGCCGGTCTGCAGATTCTGAAGACCAAAGGCATCACCACCATCGTGATGGGCTTGAAGTCGGCGGTGAACGACCTGGCGCCCGGTATTTTGCAGGGTTTCGCCGATGCCGGGTCGGGCCTCAGCACCATGGCGCCGCTCAAGGAGAACACGGACGCCTTCGCGTTCTACGACCAATGCAATGGGGTCGCGGGTTGGCACGCCGATCTGCTCACGTCCGGGAAGACGGCCGAGCGTGGCGTCACGCTCGGCACTTATGCGGCGACCTCCGGGGGAGCCAAGCTGTATGCGCCGAGCGCTGCCGACCAGAACATGATCGTGAGTCAGCTCAGCGTCGCGCTCTCCGGCGTGAAGAGCTGCACGTTCGATCTTTCGAACGTGAACGGGCAATCGATCAAAGTGGACCTGAACGAGCTCGACAAAGCCAGCGTCTCGATCATGGGCACGACCGTCGCGCTCGATATGACCAATGGCTGGTCGATGGCTTCGCCCACCCAGCTGACGTTGAACGGCAAGGCCTGCGATACCTGGCGCATGCCGGACATCAAGGACATCTCCTTCAACTTCCCGTGCAAGACCATCATCTTCGAGTGAAAAACTCCGTGGCGCAGCAAGAAAGACGACGACCGATGAGAGCTTTGCGGGTGCTTGGTTTTGGCTTGTTCGTGTCCGCGCTCGGCAGCGCCGCGGTGGGCTGTTCGCCGAGCAGCGACAACCACGTGCGCGGCAATGAAGGCGGGGGCAACAGCTCCGGTAGCAGCGCGACGACCGGCGGAACGGTGATGATCGGTAACGGCGGCGCAACGGGCGGCGTCAGCGTTGGGGTGGGCGGCAATTCCGCCGGCAATGGCTCGGAGGGCGGCAATGGTGGGGGCTGCGCCAAGACTTCGAAATCGGCCGAGCTCATCCCGCTCGATCTTTACGTGATGATGGACAGCTCCAAGTCCATGAACGAGCCGACCGGCGCGGGGGTCAGCAAGTGGAAGGCCATCACCGACGCGATGACGGCCTTCTTCAAGGATCCGAACTCCGCCGGATTGAACGTCGGACTGAAGTATTTCCCCGACGAGCAGCCGAACGTTCCCGAGAAGTGTACGGACGATGCCCAATGCATGGGCTTTGGCCCCTGCGATCAGCGCAAAGCGTGCGCTCCTGCCGGCAAGTTCACCAACGTCATCACCGCAGACACGCTGTGCGACGCCAACAAGCCGTGCTCGGGCACCGACGTGTGCGCGCCGGTGCAGCGCTGCGCGGACGGTCCGAACTGCATGAAAGTTTACTGCGTGTCCGGCGGCACGGGGGAGGGCGCTTGCCCCACCGGTTGCGTGCCGTTCGACGGTTACTGCCGCAGCCGAGACGTGTGCGCGGCGCCCAACTATGCGACCCCGGCAGTGGCGTTCGGCAAGCTGCCGGATGCGGCGCAGGCGCTTTCCGACTCGTTCGCCGCTCGCATGCCGGGAGGTTACACGCCGACCGGGCCGGCGTTGGCTGGTGCGCTACAACAAGCTCAAGAGCGCGCGGCCGCGAACCCCACTCACAAGGTCGTGGTCGTGCTCGTCACCGACGGTCTGCCGGGCGGGTTCATTCCCAACAGCTCGACCGACATGTGCATGCCCAACACGATCGACGGCGTTGCGATGTTGGCCAAGGCGGCCAACGATAAAATGCCGCGTGTTCCCACGTTCGTGATTGGGGTTTTTGGTCCTTGTGATCTGGTCGACGCCAACGTTCGCCCGCAAGAGAACCTGGACAAGCTGGCCAGCTCGGGTGGCACCAGCAAAGCGGTGGTGATCAACACCGCCAACAACGTCACGCAGCAGCTGCAAGACGCGCTCAAGCTCGTGCGAACCACCGCGATTGCCTGCCAGTACACGATTCCAAAGCCGGCTGAGGGCACGCTCGATCCGACGAAGGTAAACGTCGAGTTTACGACCGCGGGTATGACGACGACCGTCGGTCATGCGCCGAACAAAGCCGGTTGCGATCCGACACGCGGCGGCTGGTACTACGACGTGGAGAATCCGGACACGGTGCCGCCGACGCAGATCATCGCCTGTGACCAGAGCTGCGCGCAGTTCAACGCCGCATCGGACGCGCGCGTCGACATCGCGCTTGGCTGCAAGACCGTCGAAATTCGCTGAGCGCCGGTCGGTCAAATTTGATAAGCGCACGCGGCAGCGATCCACGCTTCGTTAGCTTCCGTCAACGCTGGAATTACCCGGGTTAAAGAAACCAGCACCTCGACTGGCTCGTCACCCGTCATAGTGAGAGCAAGTCGCAACGTGCGCGTGCCGGTCGTGCGGCGTCGGCTGGAGCCGACGCAGGCGGCCTGAGCGTGCACCCACGAACCTAACCCCGAGCGGAGTCAATCGAGTGCAGCGTTCGCCCCTATTCCCGGTGTCATCGTGCCTGTCCCATTTCGGAGTGAAAGCGCTCTCCTTAACGGGCTGCCTTGCCGCTGTGTTTGCTTTGGCGTGCTCGGACGAGGGCGGCACTCAGATTGCCAGCGGGGGCGCCGGCACTGGCGGCGCGAGTGGCGGCACGACTGGCGGCGTAGCGACCACGGGTGGCGTGGCCGCGACCGGCGGCTCCACGGTCGTGACCGGGGGCAGCGCGACCGGCGGTAACCCTGCAACGGGTGGTACCCCTGCGACCGGCGGCACCCCGAACACCGGTGGCAAAGCGACGGGTGGTTCGGCCCAGACCGGTGGAACCAGCGCGACCGGCGGTAACGCACCCGGCGGCAACGCGGGCCGTGGCGGCGCGCCTTCCGGTGGCATGGGTGGCAGCGCTGGCGCTGGTGGCCGCGGCGGCGGCTCGGCAACCGGCGGCGCGAGCACCGGCGGCGCAGCGGGCGGCAGCAGTGGGCCCGGCAAGGTCTTCAACCAATGTCGCTTTCACTTCGGCACCATCGACTCCAAAGCCAAGAGCAACACAGCGCTGATTCAGCAGCTCGACATGTTCACCCCCGGCTGGATCGGACAATCCGACAGCTTCGACATGAAGTACCTGTGCGACGAGGCAGCCAGCCAATTCGCGGGTGTGGTGCCAGCGATGGTCGCTTACGTGATCGCGTTTACTGCGCGGCGTGAGCAGGGTTTGCAGGACTGCAACGTGAGCGGCACCACGAACCTCTGTAAGTACGGCGCTACCTACTTGCGTGGCCATAAAGACCGCATTCTGAGCCAGTACGCCATGTACGCGAAAGGGTTCGCTGGCGCGTGTGGCACCACCAAGCCGCTGATTTGGATGATGGAGCCGGACTACTACCAGTACTCGGCGGGCGGCGACGCGCAGGCGCTCTCGGCCAAAGAAGCGGGTGACTTCATGACGCAAATGGTGGCCACCGTGCGCCAGAACCTGCCGAACGCGGTCTTCTCGCTCGACATTTCGCCGTGGATCCCGAACAACGGTCGCGATTGGTATTCGAACTTCACCTTGTCCGATTTCACCTTCATCAACACCTCGGGCGGCGGAACCGACGCGAACAACAGCAAGATCCGCTCCGCCAACGCCATGACCTGGGCAGGCGTGCGCATGGTGACCGGAAAGCCAATTCTGGCGGACACCGGCTATGGGGCGGCCGGCTCCTCTGCGGGTCACGACGCGCTGTGGGACTCGGTCGCGAACCTCAACGCGCGCATCGCGGACGGCGTGGTCTCGATCAGCCAGTACAACCCGAACTCCAATTGGGCCAGCACCATCAGCTCGATTCGCCCGCAGCTGAGCGCGGTCGCCTGCCCCTAGCCGCGCCCGAACGAAGCCGAAAACCAAACACGCGAGGCAGGCGCGGCTGCTGACACGTGTTTCGCCGATATCGGTTGCCCGACGCCGGCCTTGCCGTTCCTCGCGCACGTCCCATTGCTGCCCCCAAAAACCAGCGGAGCCCTACGCCGAAGCGGCATCTCTGCCGCCTTGGGTTAGGCTCCGGCCATGCGCCGCGTTCGTTGGGCACTGGCCTCGAAGTTTCTATTGATTGGGCTGCTCTTCGCGAGCGCTCATTGCACGCCGCCCACCTTCGTCGTTCAGCAGTACCCGGGGCCCGCGCGCTCGGCTGAGACCATCGCGATTCTGCGGGTCGAAGGCAGCGGTAACGTGCAGCTGCTGTCGCTCGACGGCGAAGCAGCGGATGCTCGGGTGACGCCCGATGCGCGTCTGCACGTCGAATTGCTGCCCGGCGTGCACACCGTCTGGGTTCAACACCTGACCGGAAACAGCCAGGCGCGCTCGCTCAGCTTCCGCGCGGAGGCGAACAAGGTGTATCGCGTGGAGTTCGTGGTGAGCGCGAGCGATGGCTCGTCGCAGCCCCGCGTGTTCGAGGTCGAGCGCGACTCCAATGCGCTGAAATCCGATGTTACGCTGGCGCCGGTCGTGCCGCAGGAGCAGGCGAAGCCGCGTACGCCCACGCCACCAGCGCGCATTCTCGAGGACGCGGCGCCGGCCTCGTCGCCGAGCGACGCTGGCCCTCCGGCGGACCCGGCGGCGCCTTCCGACGCCGGCGCGCAGCCGCCCACAATGTGACACCCGCGTCAGCGGCGTTTGCTGCGTACACCGCGCTACATGTGTCCGCGCACGCAGGCTGGAATGCGCGCCGGAATCGGCGTCGGCGCGCCGATACGTTGACGATCCTGTCTTAGGGTGCGGCCTTTCCTTGCCGTACTCGGACCAGGTGTCCACGGAATCGTTCAACGAGCCGGGAAAGATGTTCCTGACCTTTCGCCCGAACGTCGAGCTCATCACGAGTACCCGTCGTTTCGTGAACGAGCTCTTGAACTCCATGCTCACCGATCCAGACGCTTCTTCGCGCGTCGCGTTGACGATTCACGAGCTTCTGGAAAACACTCTGAAGTACTCGGTGGACGGCGAAGCGCAGCTCGGCGTGGCCGTGGAGCAGGACAATGGCCAGCGCACGGTCGAGGTACGCTCGAGCAACCGCGCCTCGCCCGCGCAGATGGCGGAGCTAAAGCGTCGTATCGATGCGCTCAAGGACGTCGCCGACCCGATGGGGCTGTACGTCAGCATGATGGTGGAGAGCACGCGTCGCAACGGTTCGGGTCTCGGCCTCGTGCGCATTCGCGTCGAGGGAGAAATGCAACTTACGTATCTGATCGAAGGAGACCAAGTCACCATCAAGTGCTCGACTCCCGTGGAGTAGCTGACGCCATGCTTGCCCTAGAACTCGCCCCCCTCGTTCATTCCGGATTCCAGCTGACGCCGCGGCTCGAAGAGCAGGTGTTGGTCGTGAATTTCGCTGGAAACGGTGACATGTCCGCCGTGGAAGCGTTGGGGCGCTATTTGAAGCAGGTCCACCAAGAGGCCGTTTCACGCAAAGTGAGCGAGGTCAGCTTCGATTTTCGGGACCTCTACTTCATGAATTCCAGCTGCTTCAAAGCGTTCGTGACTTGGATCGACGTCGCGTCGCGCGCAGAGGAGCACGGCTACGTCATTCGTTTTCTGACCAACCCGCGGCTGCACTGGCAGCGCCGCAGCTTGGAAGCCTTACGTTGCTTGTCGCCCAGCGTGGTACGCGTCGAGCCCTTGAAGCTCTGACTCAGCGCGCTGGGCGCTTCACCACCAAAATCGAGAAGTCGTCGAGCTGCGTCCCGAGCCAGGCGCGCAGATCGGCGAGGGCCGCGTCGCGGATCGCGCCTGCACACTCGTGCGCGCTGCGCCGGAGCGCTTCGGCCAAGCGCTCGGGTCCGAAGGCCTCGCCGGCCTGGTTGAGCGCTTCAATCACGCCATCTGTGTAGAGCAGCATCACGTCGCCGGGGTAGAGGTGCAGTTTCGAATCGACGGTCACCTGCGCAATGTCGGGGCGCGCGCCGACCCAGGTGCCCGGGGTCAGAACCCACTCGAGCTCGGCGCCGCGCGCGCGGTAGAGCAAGATTTCCTCGTGCGCGCCGGCGAACGTCACCTCCCCGGCGTCGTCGCAGCGCAGCAAGGTGAGCGTGACATGTTCGTCTTGGGCCATGCGCTGACGAATGTTCTCGTACAGCACGGCGTTTACGCTGAGCAGCACGTCGCGGGGCGCAGCGTTCGGCGCGGTGTGGACCAAGCCGCTGACCACGCTTTGCAGCATCAACATCACCAGGCCCGTTGGCAAGCCGTGCCCAGCGACGTCGCCGATGCCCAGCCAGCAGCCGCCGGGCACGGGCAAGACGTCGTAGTAGTCGCCACCGACTTCACTCGCCGGTTGCATGGCGCCGGCGATGTCCAGTCCTGGCACGGCGAAGGTGCTCGGCAAAATCCCGGTTTGAATGCGCTCGGCGATGGCGAGCTCGCGCTCCATTCGCTCACGTTCCGCGGCCTCACGCAGCGCGGCTTCACGCAGCAGCCGTTCGAGCAGCTCGAGTCGCCCGATGGCGCCGCCCAGCTGATCGAGCAATGTTTCGTACACGAAGCCCTCGACCGGGCTGCGCGCGAACACGGCATAACCTGGAGCGTGCCCCTGGCGTGTGAGCGGGCCAACGATGTATTGCGCCGGGGCGTCGCTGGAAAACGCCGCATCAGGCAGCAACAGCTCGGTCGGAAAGCGTGGGGCCTCGGCGGTAGACGCGACCGGAGTCGGAAACGCCGCGCCGAAGCCGGCTATCAGTCGCACGTGTTCGGCGCGTGCGCTGGGTGGATCGTAGAGGCACACGTAGCACGCGGAGATGCCGAATTGCGGCAGGTGGTCGCGCATCACCGCGCTGATCGCCGGTAGGTCGGTGGCGCGCCCCAGGGCGGTGGCGGTGCGAGCCAACTTGTACGCGAAGTCCTCGAACCGTACCTGCCGACTCGACTGAGTTCGCTCGGCGACGCCCGAGACCACCACGCGCGCGGCGTGCAGCAGCGCTTCGGCGTTTTGAAAGCCCGGCGTGGACGGCGGCAACGAGTCGAGCACGTGCTGGCGGATCAGCGTCACCACTTTGTGAAAACCACCCACGTCTCCGCGCACCTGTGCCACCGCGTGGAGGTGCGCGCGCAGCTCCCGCAAAAACCCCGGTCGGCCTTCGATGTCTTGCAGAAAACTGCGAAATAAATGCTGTTCCCAGTCGCCGCGCGGGGCGCCCGGGATGCCCAGCGCGCGCAGCGCAGTGGCGACGCGTTGTGAGAGCGGGGACTCATCGGCGCCGGGCGCCGAGATCGAGGCGCGGGCGGGGTCGCGTCGCGTCTCGATCGCACCGGCGCAACCGCAGGACTCGCGCACTACCACCTGGCTCGGCAGCACCTTGCGCTCGGGCTTTGCCCCTGGCTCGAGCTGTTCGAGCAGCACCTCGAGCGCGCTCCGCCCGAGGTCCCGCAGCGGTTGGCGCGCCGTGGTCAGCGGCGGATCGTAGTAGCGCGCCAAGTCGACGTCGTCGAAGCCGACCACTGCCACTTCCGTAGGGACGTCGATGCCGCGAGCCAGTAGCGCTTCGATGACGCCGAAAGCCGTGGCGTCGTTCGCGCAAGCAATTGCATCGAGCTCGAGCTTGCGCTCGTCGAAGAACAACTGCACCGCGTCGATCCCGCTCTGCATGACGTAGTGCCCGGGGGCCACGAGCTCCGGGTCGAAGGGCAAGCCATGTTCGGCCAAGACCTCTCGGTACACCCGAAAGCGCAGCTCGGCCTCGTCGCTCTCCGCCCATCCGCGCACGAAGCCGACTCTGCGGTAGCCGTGCGTACCGACCAGATGTCTGAGCACCGCGCGCATTCCGGGTTCGTTGTCGACGTACACGCGTGAGCACCACTCGGCCGCGATGTCGGGCACGCTGCACATCGGCAGCGGCCTGAAGCGCTCGCAATATCGAGCCAGATCCTGCGGGCTGAGGGTCGCCCCGATGGGCAGCACCAGCACGGCGTCGAGCCGCGGCGAACGCGCCAGATCGGTGGCGAGCGGTCGCCTACCCGAGATGTCCTCCGGAGCCATCGCCTCGACGAAGCTGACCAGCCGTACCCCGGCTGCTTCGGCCGCTTCTGAAAGCTCGGACAAAATAGGTTCCGAGTAGCCGTTGCTGACCTCTCCGGAGAGCACCCCAATCGTGGGCGGCCTCACGGTCGTGGGCACGTTACCGGCCTCTTCGAGGGGAGCTCGATGCGGGGCTGGGCCGGATCGAACAAGCGCTTGTCCCTTGGGTCGATGCGCCCGCGCCGGTTGAACTCGGCCGCGAGCGCGTCGCGCATCAAGACGTCCCCGAGCGGTTCGATTCGCGAACGAGCCAGCTCGATCGGCGCGAACAACCGATCGCCGCCGGTCGCGAGGTAATCGCTGGTGACCAACGTCAAGCGAGCATTGTCGGCGATGGTTCGCCCGTCGCTGCGCATGAGGCGCATGGAAAGGGCGCCGCCCTGACAGCTGGCCTTCACGCGGACGCCTGAAACGGACACCAGCCCGTGCTCGTCGTGACTGACGTGCACGCTGAGCACGCGGATCAATTCGGCTGCGGTCAGCTGAATTTTCACCAAGCGATTGTCGAACGGCATGGCTTCGTAGAGCGCGCCGTACGAGAGCGGACCCGAGGGCAGATCCGCGCGCAGCCCGCCGCCGTTGGTGAGCGCGACATCGGCCCCGGGAACGTGGGCGCGCATCGCGTCCGCGAACAGGTTGCCGAGCGGCGATTCTTCATCGCCCGCTGCCGCGACGGCGCGCGCGCACTCTGCCCCCACCAATTGCTGTCGCGCGCTTCGGGCTCGCTGAAGCTCCCGCTCGACCAAGCTGCCGAGCGCTGCGTCGGCTTCTACGACCTGCCCCGCGTACGAGTGCAGGGGGCAGCTGGCGAGCTCACCGCTGTCCGGGCAAAGCGGCTCGGGCGGGAATGGTCGCGCGCTCTGTACTCGCCGGGGGTTACCGCCGAGGTGCAGATCGATGCGGCCGAAGGCCTTACCGCGCGAGAGCGCCTCGACGATCGGAATACCGTTCACGTAATGCGCCGCGACCGCGTGCGTGTGCCCAGCCACGATCGCGTCGACCAGGCCCGCTGGCAGCGCGCGGGCCAGCGCGAACACCTCTGCCGTATCCGCGTCGCACGTCGAAAGATCGTGCGGGTCGTCCGCGCGGCCGCAATCCGCCCCGGCATGGGCCAACACGACCACCGCTTCTGCCCCTCGCTCCCGCAACGAACGCGCGCTCGCCTCCACCGCCGGAGCCAGCGCGCTGACATCCAGACCCTGAAAATAATCGGGCATCACGATGCCTGGAGTTTGACGAGTCATCGCGCCCACGAACCCCACACGCACCCCGCTGACGTCGAGCAGCGCGTCGCGGCTCAGGTTGTTCCAGGTCGGCAGGGCGCCGGTCGCCAAGTCGACCAGGTTCGCGGCCAGCACTGGGAACTTCGCCTCGGCAATGCGCGCACGCAACGCGCCTTGCGCCGACGCGCCTTCGCCCCCGCTCACGCCGTTGAGCGGCCCATAGTCGAACTCGTGGTTGCCGAGGACCGAGGCGCGCACTCCGAGCGCGTTGTACGCCGCGATCACGCTGCTACCCTCGCTGCCGTTCGAGGCCAGCGTGCCCTGGAACATGTCGCCGGCGTCCACCACCGCCACCGCCCCTGCGTCGCCCCGCGCCCTGCGCAGCGCGGAAACGTAACCAGCGAATGCCGGCAAGGCTCCGAGCCGCCCGTGCAGGTCGTTCAAGCTGAGCAGGCTCAGCGTGAATTCGCTGGAGTCGGCGAGCGGAGCGCTCACGGGCGGAATCGGCGGCAGCAAACCGCGCTCGGGCGGCGCTTTCGTGCAGCCGGCGAGCGCGACCGCAAACAACGCCAAGCGCGCCCGCTCTCGCCAGGCGGGCTTAAATTTCAGGGCAAATCCTGGCCCGAGCATGCCCCTGCACGTTAGCTTTCGTCGAGCAGCCCACGCAAGCGAGCCGGGGGGATGTGGAAGTCTTTCTTGCAATACTCGCAGGAAATCTCCAGGACCTCGTCGGTCGAGAGTAGGTGCTCCACGTCCTCACGCCGCAACGTCGAGAGCGCCGACATCACTCGCAACTCATCGCACCAGCACTCGTAGCCCACTCGGCTCTCGTCCAGCTGCGTGAAGGGCATCCCATCCAGCAGCTGCTCGAGCAGCCCCTGCGGAGAGAAGGCCGCGTCCCGCAGGTGCGCGTCGATGGACTCGAAATCGCGGAGGCGCTCGGTCATCACCATCAGCGGGCCGCGCCCCACCTCGGGCAGCAGCTGCACCATGTAACCCCCCGCCGCCACTACCTCGTCGTTCTCGATCAGAGTACCGAGCGCGATCATCGACAGCACCGACTCGGAAGTCTGCATGTAGGCCATCAGCGCCTGCGACACGCCGCCCTGACCGGGCACCTCCACCATGCCTTGCGTAATGCGGCCATTCGGCATGGTCCGCATGATCTGAATCACCGCGCCCTGCTCCAGCTCGAGCTGGCCGGTGCCCGTGGAGAGCTGCAGCAGGCCACGCGTCTTCCCCGAAGGGTGCGAGTCGGCCACCAAGCTACCCGTGCCGCGCGACCCGCGCAGCACCCCTTGCACGCGCAGCTCAGGCGCCATCGTCTCCCGAAACAGGATTGCCGACGTGATCAGATCTCCGAACGTCCGTGCAGTGCCCCCGGTCGCACTTTGCACGCGCAATACCCCGCGCACCGTATCGGTCGTACGAGCCGTAATGACGCGGAACGCGCCGTCATCGGTCATCGCGCGCAGCACACTGTCGGTTACTACCGTCACGTACCAAGCATACGCCGTATCGCCCCTCGGGCCAGGGCGGCGCACGTTCGGGCGGCAACGCCGCGCCGGCGCCTCGAGCGGCCAGGGCAGGTGCGCGTTTTCGACCTTCCAGACCCGGCGAGCCCGGTCTTGCTTGCTGCGCTAGCCAATTGGCTGATCGCGTCCGCGGGGGGTGCTCGGCTCGCTAACTGCGCTATCGTTCGCTCCGAAGCTCCGCTCGTCGTGCTCGCGACTGAGTTGCTCTCACCCGCGGGCTGCGCGCGGGTCGACTCGAGCTCTCTGGCGCGTCGCTTGGTCGAGTGGTGCGCGTCGGATTCAGGATCCCGTGCACGCGACGTCGGGTGCTGGGCGTGTTGTCACGTCAGGTCCAGCGGCCGCCACGCTAGCACCGCGAAAGTTAGAAAGGACGGCGATTGATACGAGGCACGTTGGCTTCAAGCGCGAAGGTCCCGACTTGCCCCGGGCAGCACCCGAGCGTGACGCGAGAACGGGGCAGTTGGCTACGGGTGTGACCCGCGCGCTTGATCGACCCTCAGTAAACGGCCGCATTCGCAGCACTTCGTGATGAGAAAAGACGGCGCGAACATTGCATTGTCGCGACCGGAGCAAACTTGACGATCCCGAACGACTTGGTTTGTCTGTCGCATCTGAGGTGGGCCTTCGTATTTCAGCGACCGAATCATTTGATGAGTCGGTTTGCCGAGCGACAACGAGTGTTTTTCGTCGAAGAGCCGGTTTACGACGAGGGTCCCGAGCGCATGGAGAGCGTCGAAGCGCTCCCCAACCTGTTCGTCTGTACGCCGCACCTTCGCTCGGAAACGACGGACGTCGAGCCGATACAGCGCGCACTCTTGGAGCGGTTCTTGCGCGAGCGCGAAGTCCATCGCCCGCTCGCCTGGTTTTATACGCCGATGGCGCTACCGCTGATCGCAAACATCGACGCGCCGTTGGTGGTTTACGACTGCATGGATGAGCTGTCCGCGTTCCGCGGCGCGCCGCCGCGGCTCGTGGAGCGTGAAAAGCAGCTTTTCGCGCGCGCCAATCTGGTCTTCACCGGCGGGCAGAGCCTGTTCGAGGCGAAGCGCGCGCAGCACGCGGCTATCTTTCCCTTCCCCAGCAGCGTCGACGCCGCGCACTTTCGCGCTGCCCGTACGCCCGGTCAAGAGCCCGACGATCAGCGTGACATTGGCCGCCCCCGCTTGGGATTTTTCGGCGTGTTGGATGAGCGCTTGGACGTCGAGCTACTCGGCTCGCTCGCTCGCGCCCGACCCAACTACGAGTTCGTGATGATCGGTCCGATCGTGAAAATTTCGGACTCGGACCTGCCACGACTACCCAATATTCATTACCTCGGTCCCAAGAGCTACGCGGACCTTCCTGCGTATATCGCGGGCTGGCAGGCAGCGCTGATGCCTTTTGCGCTGAACGAAGCCACTCGTTTCATCAGTCCCACCAAGACGCTCGAGTACATGGCGGCGGGGAAGCCGATCGTGTCGACCGCGATTCGAGACGTGGTTTCGCCCTACGGCGAGGCTGGTCTCGTGCGGATCGCCGACGCAGCTTCGTTCCCCGCCGCGGTCGACGCCGCGCTGGCTACGGATTCGGCGAGTCATCAACAGGCCTGTGATCAAGCTCTGGAGAAGACGTCTTGGGAGCGCACCTGGGCCGCCATGAACGAACTCATTGCGCGTGTGGCGCGCAACCGAAGCCTGGCCAATTGCGAAAGAGGAACCGATTCATGTTCGACTATTTGATCGTGGGCGCCGGCTTTGCCGGCAGTGTGTTGGCCGAGCGCTTGGCGTCGCAGCTCGGTGCCAAGGTCCTTTTGTGCGACAAGCGACCGCACATCGCGGGCAACGCCTACGATACCTACGACGACCATGGTCTGTTGGTGCACAAGTACGGGCCGCACATCTTTCACACCGCGTCGGCTCGAATCTTCGAATACCTGTCCAAGTTCACGGGCTTTCGACCCTATGAGCACCGCGTGCTCGCCAGCGTGGACGGGAAGCTCGTGCCATTTCCGATCAACGTCGACACGGTCAACAGCCTCTATGGCTTGTCGCTGAACTCCGAGGAAATCGCGGCCTTTTTCGCCCACGTAGCAGAGCCCGTCAAACACGCGCGCACGTCCGAAGACGCCGTGGTCGGCAAGATCGGGCGTGACCTGTACAACAAATTCTTTCGCAACTACACGCGCAAGCAGTGGGGCCTCGACCCGTCCGAGCTCGACGCGTCGGTTGCCGCGCGCGTCCCCGCGCGTGTCAACCACGACGACCGCTACTTCACCGACGCCTTCCAGGCGATGCCACGCTACGGTTACACGCGCATGTTCGAGAACATGCTGGACCATCGGAACATCTCGTTGGTCCTGAACACGGATTATCGCGAGGTGGCCGCGGAGGTAAAGTATCGCCAGATGATCTACACCGGGCCGATCGACGCCTTTTTCGACTATCGCTACGGGAAGCTGCCGTATCGGTCGATCGACTTCAAGTTCGAAACTCACGAGGTCGTGCGCTTTCAACAGGCTGCGGTGGTCAACTACCCGAACGATCACGCCTACACGCGCATTACCGAGTTCAAGTATCTAACCGGCCAGAGCCATCACAAGACCAGCATCGTCTACGAATTTCCGACGGCAGAAGGTGACCCCTACTATCCCGTACCGCGCCAAGAGAACGCGGAGCTCTACCAGCGCTACAAGGCCCTGGCCGACGCCACGCCGAACGTGCGCTTCGTCGGGCGCTTGGCGACCTACCGCTATTACAACATGGACCAAGTCGTGGGCCAGTCGCTGGCCTTGTTCGATCAGCTGTGCGGCGCTAAACCAGGCGTAGAAGGCGCCGAAACGCGGGCAGCTTGAGGTCTGATGCCGCCGGAAGCCTCGCTTGCGCGACTGGGACGTTTGGGTTCGCTTCCGCCGCCGACGGAAGATCCGGGCTCCGAGCACGGCTATCCAAGGCCGCAACTCCGCCGCGATCGCTGGATCTCTCTCAACGGGCCGTGGGAGTTCGCTCTGGACTCGGGCGGCACGGCGGTGAGCCCCGATGAAGTCGAGTTTTCCGGCAGCATCGTGGTGCCCTTTTCTCCCGAAACCCCGCGCAGCGGAATCGGCCATACCGGTCTGTTCAGCGCTTGCTGGTATCGAAGAGAAATCGAGGTTCCCGAGCTGTCACCGGGCGAGCGTTTGCTACTGCATTTCGGGGCCGTGGACTACACGGCTACCGTTTTCATCGCCGGCGTTCCGGTCGCCGTGCACGAGGGTGGTTACACCCCGTTCTCGGTCGACATCACCGATTGGGTGCGCGAGAAAGAGCGCGTGAGCTTGGTCGTGCATGCGCACGACGACCCTTCCGATTTGGCCAAGCCACGTGGCAAGCAGGACTGGCAACGTACCCCACACTCGATTTGGTATCCGCGTACCACCGGCATCTGGCAAACGGTCTGGCTGGAGCCGGTGCCCGACACCCGCATCCAGCGCGTGCGCTGGACGCCGAGCCTCGAGCGCTGGGAAATTGCGCTGGAAGCGCGCATCCTGCACGGCGAGGGGCGAGCGCTCAAATTGGGCGTGCGCCTCCGCGCCGGCCGCGTCACCTTGGCGGACGATACCTATTCGGTGGCAGCGGCAGAGGTGCATCGACGGATCGCGCTGTCCGATCCCGGTATCGATGATTTTCGAAATCTGCTGCTGTGGTCGCCGGAAATGCCGACGCTGATCGCAGCAGATTTGCGCTTGATGGATGAAGACGGCGTGATCCTGGATCAAGCGCGTAGCTACACGGCGCTGCGCGCTGTCGGGGTGCAGGGCGATCGCTTCGTGTTGAACGGCCGGCCTTACCCGCTGCGGCTGGTGCTCGATCAAGGCTATTGGCCCGAGACCGGACTTACGGCGCCCGACGACGCGGCGCTCAGGCGCGACGTGGAGCTCGCCAAACAGATGGGCTTCAATGGCGTCCGCAAGCATCAGAAGCTCGAGGACCCTCGGTATCTGTATTGGGCTGACCGCCTGGGGCTTCTGGTTTGGGAAGAGATGCCGAGCGCTTATCGCTTCACTCGCCGTTCGATCGAGCGCACGTCTCGGCAATGGTTGGAAGCGCTCGAGCGAGACGCGAGCCACCCGTGCATCGTGTGCTGGGTGCCGTTCAACGAATCTTGGGGCGTGCCGAATTTACCGGATATCGCCGCCGAGCGGCACTACGTGCAGGCCCTCTACCACCTTACGAAGTCGATCGACCCATCGCGGCCAGTGGTAGGTAACGACGGTTGGGAGAGCATCGCCACCGATATGGTCGGCATTCACGACTACGACGCACAGCCCGAGCGCCTCCAAGACCGCTACTACCGCCACGCCCCGCTGCCGCAGCTGCTGCAAAGGGAGCGACCGGGTGGGCGAATTCTCGTCTTGGAAGGGAACGCTCACGCTTCGCTGCCGCTCGTGCTCTCGGAGTTTGGTGGAATTGCCCTTTCTGCTTCCGAGCAGGGAGTGTGGGGCTATTCGCGCTGTCGCACCAGCGAAGAACTGGCGGAGCGCTACGCCGCGCTCTTGAACGTTGTCGCGGGCCTGCAGCTGTTCGCCGGTTTTTGCTACACGCAGTTCGCGGACACCTATCAAGAAGCGAACGGCCTGCTCTATGCCGATCGCACGCCCAAGTTTCCGTTGCACAAAATGTTCAGCGCGACCCGCCGACACGTGCAGGAGCAACAACCGCTCGAGGACCTGGTTGGTCGCGAGCCGGTGTCCACGCGAAGCCCGGACTTCGAAGCGGGTCCCGATGTTCGCGAACCCTAAGGAGGTCCGGCTCGTGAAGCAGCACAACGCGATCGAACTGTGGGGCGGTGTAGAATGTACCGTGAACCGAGTCGGCGATCGATTCTTCGACCAGGTCGAACTCAGCGGTCACGGCGACCGCCTCGATGACCTCGACATCCTGGCCGAGCTAGGTGTGCGCGCGGTCCGCTACCCGATCTTGTGGGAACGCACCGTGCGCGCCGGTCTGGATGATTTCGACTTTTCTTGGGCCGACGCGCGGATGAAGCGCCTGCGCGAGCTGGGCATCCGCGTCATCGCGGGCTTGGTGCACCATGGCAGCGGCCCGCACGGCACCAGTTTGTTGCAAGAAAACTTCGTGCAGGGGCTAGGTAAGTTCGCAGCCGCCATTGCAGCGCGCTATCCCTGGATCGAAGACTACACGCCAGTGAACGAGCCGCTGACCACGGCGCGGTTCAGCGCTCTCTATGGCCATTGGTATCCGCACCGCCGACAAGCGTCGGCTTTCGTGCGCGCGCTTCTGATTCAGACGCGCGCTACCCGCGCCGCGATGACTGCGATTCGCGCGATTACGCCCAGCGCGCGCTTGCTGCAGACCGAGGACTTCGGCTCGATCTTCGGTACGCCGGCGCTCGAGTATCAGGTTTCCTTCGAGAACCAGCGCAAGTGGTTGAGCCTCGATTTGCTCTTCGGTCGCGTACGACGGACGCACCCACTCTACCGGTACCTGCTCGGCGAGGGCGCGTCCGCGCGGGAGCTCGACGACCTTGCCACGCGCCCTTGCCGCCCCGACTGCGTGGGTGTCAATTATTACGTCACGAGCGACCGCTTCCTGGACGATCGCATCGCCCACTATCCGCAAGCGCTTTGGGGTAGCAATGGCCGCCACAGATACGTCGACGTCGAAGCGGTGCGCGCCCACCCCGCCGGCATCGTGGGTCACCGTGAGGTCTTGCTTTCCTGCTGGGCGCGCTACGGCGCGCCGCTCGCGATTACCGAAGTGCACCTCGGCTGCACGCCGGACGAACAAATCCGCTGGCTTCACGAAGCCTGGAAGGGCGCTCATGCGGCGCGCGACGAGGGCGCCAATGTGGGCGCGGTGACCGTGTGGTCCCTGTTCGGCTCTTACGACTGGGATAGTCTGGTGACCAAGTCACGAGGCCACTACGAACCGGGCGTATTCGACGTGAGCGCCGGGACGCCGCGCCGCACGCCATTGACCAACTTCGTGGAAAGGCTCGCGCGTCCGGAAGTCTTGCGCGACCCTTCTCTTCAAGGGTGGGGCTGGTGGCGCGCGACCGAGCGGTTTTTCCCGCACGCGCACCCGCTAGCCGAGTCTCTTCGCCAGAGCCAATTCGTCGCTTCGTTGCCCGAGCCGGCTTAGCGTGGCGCGCAGCGCTTCGCGCGCCATGTCGAGCGTGAACGCGATGTCCTGTTCGCGGTGGGCATAGCTCAAAAACCACATGTGCCGAGGGTGGAGCAGCACACCCCGCGCCAAGATCTCCTGGAAAAAGTAGCGAGTGAGCTGAGCGTTGAGCTTTGGCTCAGCAGCTTCGAAGCGGAAGAACGGCATCGCCGGAAGCGGTTCACCGAAGGCTCTCGCCGGCACGTGAAGCTCCCTGGCCAGCGCGTTCAGGCCATCGATTAGCATTTGTCCCAACCGCTCGAGGTGATGCTGCACGGGCTCGCGCTGGACCAACGCCAGTGTCACCCGAGCGGCGGCGATCGCCGCGACGTCACCGTGGAACGTCGCCGAGTAGTGCATGCCCGCCGCGGCTTGCATGACGTCTCGTCGGCCCAACGTCACCGCTATCGGCCATCCGTTGCCGAGCGCTTTGCTGACGGTGATCATGTCCGGCACGATTCCGACGCGCTCCGCCACTGAGTTGGGCGCAATACGCAGCCCGGTCTTTACTTCGTCCAGAATGAAAAGAGCTCCGCCTGCGCGAGCGATGCGTGCCAGCTCGTGAAAAATCCGTGGATCGTGCGGGAGCACCATTTCGGGCGCGAGGATCACTGCCGCGATGTCGTTCGGGTGAGTGTCGAAGATGGCTTGCAGGCTGCGCGGCTCGTTGGCGTTGAACTCGGGTACTTGCGCCTCGAGCCCAGCAGGCACGAAATCTTCCAGCGGCAGACACCAGTCGTGCCAGCCATGGTAGCCACAGCGGGCAACGCGTCGGCGGCCAGTGCGCCTGCGTGCGATGCGAAGGGCGGCCGTCGTCGCCTCCGAGCCGGTCTTGAAGAAGGCCCCCATTTCTGCTCCGGGAAAGAGGGGCAACAGGCTTTCGATGAACTCGACCTGCAGGCGGTGATTGAGCGATAAAAGGCGCCCTTTCTTGCCCTGCTCGAGCGCCGCCTCGTCTACCTCCGCGCGCGCGTAGCCGAGCAGGTACGCGCCGAACGCCATCAGGTAGTCCACGTACTCGTGGCCATCCACGTCCCAAATGCGGCAGCCTTGCCCGCGTTCGAAGTACATCGGCGTGGTGGCGGGGTCGACGAGTGGACGGCCCGACAGGTGAAACCCCCCAGGAATGACCTGGAGCGCTCGGGCATAGAGTTCGCCGGATTTGGGATAGCGCGCCGCGAGCTCCAGCTCTCGAGTTGCGGTCTCGTCGAAGCGGTCGGTCATTTAGTTACAGAGTACCAAAGTGCAGGCGCGAGCGCGTGCGGCAAGGTGCGCCAGGCCGCGCGCGATTCATTGTCCGATAGCGTGGCCAAGCACCGCGTGGCCGAGATGAGCGGCCGGCGGTGTGCGCGGACGCAATTGCTCCACGCCGGAGCCTCCTCGTCGGTTCCCGCGATGAGCACTGGGACTGAGGCAATCGCGCCCAGTCGCTCGTGCATGCCTGTTTGTCGGCGCCGCTAGGTTAAGGAGCTTCGCCTTGCTGCCGGGCATGAGCGTTGCACGCAGTCGCTTGCCTGCGGAGCGACGCTCAGTGTCGAAACGACACGAGGCAACACGGCCTGAGCGCGAGCACCCCATGCGAGCCAGGAGAGACCATGACTAAGCGACTAATTCCAACCATCTGTTTACTGACCCTTAGCGTAGCTACCTTCGCAGCCTGCGGAGACGACGACGACGACGACGACAGCACGACCGGAGGCGCGACGAATCGGGGCGGCGCTCAGTCAGGAGGCACCGTTTCGTCCTCTGGCGGTAGCGCGAATCGAGGCGGTTCCGGCGGCAGCGCTGGTGCGACCACGGCCGGCGGCGCGGCGTCCGGCGGCACTGCAGGCAAGGCCAGTACCGGCGGCACGGCAGGCAAGGCCAGTACCGGTGGCACCGCAGGAAAAGGCGGTACCGCGAGTACCGGAGGCAACGTAGCCGGAGCTGGTGCGGCAGGCATCGGTGGCGAAGGCGGCGCGGCCGAAGGCGGCTCGGGTGGAGCGGTCGGTGGTGATGGTGGCGCGGGCGGCGCGGGCGGCGCGGGCGGCGCGGGCGCCGTGGCGAACCTGACCGACGGCCAGATCATCCTGGTGATCGATACGCTGAACGGCGGAGAGGTTGAAGTGGCGTTCGCGGCATTGCCGAAACTCACCAACGCCGACGTCATCGCATTCGCCAATGAGATGGTGACCGCCCACAGCATGGCGCGTGTAGAGAATTCGGAGCTAGCTCAAGCGAAGAGCCTCACTCCTGCTCCCAGCCAGGTGCAGGCGGACCTGAAGGCCATGGCCGATGCTCAGGTGTTGGCCTTCCAAAGCTCTACTGCGGCTTCGCTGGATGCTGCGTACATGGAGTCCCAGGTGTCGATGCACACCGACGCGCTCGCTTTGGTAGAGCGCCTCTTCAATGCTGCCGAGACCCCTCAGCTTCGAACCGAGCTGTCCAAGCTGAGTAAAGACATCACCGACCACCTCGTCGAAGCAGAGGCCATTCAGGCCGCGCTCTGACACAGCTGAAGCGGCGACGCGAGCCGAGTTCGGCTCCGTCGCCCTTGGCTATGGGCCCCGGCAATTGGCACCGATCTCGCTCGAGTCGGCTACCGGTTGCCGCGGGCGCGTTTGCTGCGCGCGCTGCGCTCACTCTGCGTCACACGTTCACGGCGCGGCGCCACGCATTTCAATCAGCGGCTTGGGGAACTCACGCAGATGCTCGTTGAGCCAGCCACTCTTGGCGAACGGCATCACCTCGAGGCCATCGCCGTCGTTGGCGATGCCGAGCGAAACCGCTTGCCCACCGACGACGATCGCCATTCGTGAGCGCTCACCGTTCTTGTAAATTCGTCCCGCCGCATCCCAGACGTCGCTTTCGGAAGCCAGCGCCACGTCCGTGATCGGCCCCGAGCTATGGACGATGGCATTCGCGCGAAAGTCGCCGAGGCGCGTGAACATTGGAATGAGCTCGGTGATGACGTCTTTTTCCGCAAGCGCTTCGAGTACCGGCTCGAGGTCGCGCGCCTGTATACTGAGAGCGCCATCGAAACGCGGCGGGGTGGAGTCGAGCCAGGTCAAGCGCTTACTCACCAGATTCATCCACCAGTTGCTCACCGAGCGATGGCCGGCTCGCATCGCCATGTCGCGCAGCGTGACCGTGAGGTTTTGCACCGAGGTCGTCTTGAGCTTCGGATTGAACCGAAGCTCGCTCTTGAGCTTCAGGTCGCCGCCGACTTTTACGCCGGCGGCGTCCAGTTGCAGGCCGCTCAGCGTGGCCGTCAGCGGCCCATGCGCCCAATATTTCTCATCCATGTCCAGACTGAGCGCACCTCGCAATTCGCCGTGCTGCACGTCGACGGGCGCGTTCTCGGGCAACAATACCGCAACGTCGTGCAGGTCGACCGAGACGATTTGGGGCATCCGCACCGACGCGGTCTTCAGGTCCGTCGCCTTGCTCAACTGAATGGTGTCGAGCTGCGCTTCCTCGTGATGATCGTGAATTTGCACGGTGAACGCACGCATGCCCCGCGCCAAAGAGACATACGTCGATTTCGCTGACGACTGCAGCAGCGGCAGCTGCTTGTCCGAGCCAGCGGCGTCGAACTTCACTTGTAAATCAGTGCCTACGCCGAAGCCTTGGCCCTTCACGCCGAGCGCGGCCGTCGCGTAGTCGAGGTGGCTCTTACCGCCCAGACGGCCCTTATCGAGGTAAAGGTCCAGCGCGAGCGGCCCATCACCGCGGCTCACCTCGATCCCGTCGGTATAAGCCCCGACATTGGCGAGCGATTGCACGTCCGTTCTCAAGTTGACCCTCGCGGTGACGAGCTCCATGAAGCTCGCGTCGGCGTGTTCTTCCGGGTTTACTCGCGGAATGTTCGCGGTGATTTGGCCCCGGAGGTTGGTCGCGACCGTTTGCTTCGCTCCGAACCGTAACTCGCCAGGACCCAGGTCCTGAACCGCCGTCGTGACCTCCATAACCTGAGGTCCAACCATGAAGCCACCGCGCAAGTGCCCCTTGCCCAGGTAGCGATATTCGAAAAACCACAGCTCCTTCACGGCCACGTCGATTCCCTGGACGTGAACCGTGAAGTCGGGCTCGCTTTTTTCGGTCTTTTTCGCCGTAGTCTCGTGAATGACGTTGGCGCCCGGCAAGTCGGTCAGGGGTGGATAGGCGGCGATTCGCTGCTCGATGCCTTTCGTGTCTTCGACCTGAACCCGCATTTGGTAGATGACATCGTGCGCAGAGAGCTCGGTCACGTGCACGCGCCGCTTGATGAGCTCGAGCATGCGCACGTTGATCACCAAGTCGTCGCCCTCCAAAATGAACTGCGTGGTGCCGTTCATCAAAATTCGCACGTGCTTCATGCGAATTTTGCCTGGCCAGATCGTGTAAGCCGGGTTTTCGATCTCCACCCTCAAGTCCTCGGACTTCAGCAGCCGCTCCACCAAGCCCGTCCAAATCGCCACGGTGCCCAACACCGGATACGCGAGCAGGGCAAGCACCAGCGCCACGAGCCAGCGAACCTGGCGTCGACGTGGCCAGTTGAACGGCGCATGGCTCGAGAGCCGCGCGAACCAGCCGTCCGTGCGCCGTCGAGGCGTCTCGACCGCGCGCGCTTCGACTTCCTTCACCTCTGAGTCGCTGTCGGCCGAGTTCATGGGGCGCTCCAGTGAGACGACGGAAATGCAAGATTCCCGCCATCAGCACTGGTCTGAACGCGCCGCGCGCGAGAAGAACCGCGGCGATCAGGCGGCCAGATCGCGCCCTTCCGGCCGGCCGCTGGCACGCGGGCGAAAACCGCTGCATAATCGCGCGTCAGTCGATGTTCGCGCCCGGGGAGATCCTCGAAAACAAGTACCGGATCATTCGCCTCATCGGCGAGGGTGGTATGGGCTCCGTGTTCGAGGCAGAAGCGACACGCCTGCACCGCCGGGTGGCGATCAAGGTGCTGCACGCGGGCTCCGCCGGGGAAGGGGAGATGGCCGCGCGCTTCCAGCTCGAAGCGCAAGCCGCAGGCCGCATCGGTTCACGGCACATCGTGGAAGTGATCGACCTCGGGCAGCTGCCCGACGGCGCTCACTACATGGTGATGGAGTTTCTGGACGGCCAGAGCCTGCGCCAGCGCATCGCCGAGCGCGGCGCGATGACCGCGCGCGAGCTCTACCCAATCGCTGAACAGCTGATGATCGGCGTGGGCGCGGCGCACGCGGCCGGCATCATCCACCGCGACCTCAAGCCGGACAACGTGTTCTTGGTCCGGCAGCCCGACGGTAAGGACTTCGTCAAGATTCTGGACTTTGGAATCTCGAAGTTTGGCACTCAATCGGGCCCGGGTGGTCGAGAGCTCAGCCTCACCCGCACCGGCGCGCTGATGGGTACGCCTTTTTACCTGGCCCCCGAGCAGGCGAACGGCTCGAAGGGGATCGATCAGCGAACCGACCTCTATACCGTCGGTGTGATTCTGTACGAGTGCATCGCCGGCGTCGTGCCGCACTCAGCCGACACCTTCAATCAGCTGCTGTTCCGTATCGTGCTGGAGCCGCCGCCAGCGATTCTGGAGCGCGTTCCGAGCGCGGATCCCAATTTCGTCGCGATCATCGAGCGCGCGATGGAAAAAGAGCCGAAGCTGCGCTTTCAGACAGCGGAGGAAATGAGTCAGGCGCTGCTCGCCTGGGCCCAGGGCGCGCCGCTCTCTCGCTCGCTCGGCCCCGACGCCAGCGCGCGTCACTCCGCCCATCCGGTTCTCGCGCGCAATTCTACGCCTGGCCCGAGCAGCGGCGGAACCTCCGCACGAGACAGCGCCACCCTTGCTTCGCAACCGGGCAGCGATCTGGCCCATCAAACGGTGGATCCCTGGTCACAGAGTAAAGCGTCGCAACGCATCGACATCGACGACGCGCCCGGTTTGCGGCCGAGCAAGCTGCCCTGGGTGGTCGCCGGCTTTGCCGGCCTCGCGCTGTTGCTCGTGGCCTTCGTGCTGCTCAAGCGCGGCTCGCCCAACGATCCTGCTCTCGATGCTCCCTCCTCGGTCACAGCGGTCCAAATCGCACCGCCCGAGGAGCTCGCTCCGCCGACCGCAAAGGCGAAAGTCGCGCTCGAGCCCACGGTTGCGCCCGCGCCGAGTGCGCTCCCTTCTGCGAGCGAAGCGCCGGAGCCCAACGCGGCGCCGGCGGTCGCTCGCGGGCCCGCCGCACGTTCGCCGACGCGGGGCAAAGCAGGTAGCCGTTCTGCGCCCGCCCCCGCCGAACCCGAGCCCACCCCCACTCCGGTCGCGCTCCCGACTCCGCCTCCACCTCCGCCGCCTCCCGCCGCAGCACCCGCGCCCGCGCCCGCAACGACCGCGGACGTTTCGCGCACGCGCGGGGGCCGCGCCATCCGCGGCGACCTGTAGTCACTGCTCGTCTGCGAAGGCGCGGAAATCCGCGGGCGCAGGTGAAGCTCCATCGGAATTCGTTGCGCGGCGAGCCAGTTTGTACGCCCTAGTTGTGCCTCCGCGATTTCTCGGATAGGCAAAGGGCGGATAGTGGGTTCGGGACAAGGAGAAATTGCGTTGAAGCGCTGGAGTTCGCTGCTGGTGTTGAGTTTGTCGATCATGAGCGCCCCGCTTCCAGCTTACGCGGCGGACGAAAAGATCTCGCCAGAAGCGCGCGGCTACTTCAGAAACGGCGTCGAGCTGCTTCAGAACGACCCGCCCAACTATCAGGACGCCTACTACCAATTCAAGCTCGCGTTCGAAAAGAGCCAGAGCTGGAAGGTGCTCGGCAACCTCGGGCTCTGCGCGGTGAAGCTGGAGCGCGACGGTGAAGCGCTCGCCTTCTACGACGAATACCTGCGCCGCGGCGGCAAGCAGATCGACAAGGAAGAACGCGAGGCCATCGAGCGCGACATGCTGCTCATCAAGGGCAACGGCGCGACGCTCGAGCTAACCTCCAAGGTCAGCCCCTTGAAAATTCAGGACACGCGCTCCGGTTCGACCGCGGCCGCGCAGTCCCATGAAATGACCGACGGAAAGAAAACGCTGTTCGTGCGAGCCGGCGCGCACCACCTGACGGTGACCGCGAGCGACGGCCGAAGCTTGGTTTGGGATGCCACCATCGAACCGGGCAGCACCGTCAACCACGACTTCGACTTCGATGCGCCGGTCAGCACCGCTGCGGAAGCGCCGCAAGGCTCGGCCAACTCCCCGCCGCCGAGGGCCGCCGAGCCGCCGCCGCACTACGCGCGCGCGGGTCACAACACCGCGTTGACCACGATCGGCTTCGTCACGGGCGGCGCAGGCATTCTCGGGTTGGGCGGTGGCGTGGTCACCGGGCTCATGGCGCAGAGCAAGGAGCAGCGCGCCAAGGACCGCTGCGACCCCAACCGGGTCTGCGATCCGTCCGCGCAGCCACTGTTCAGCGAGGCGTCCGACATGGCCAAGACCAGCACGATTCTCTACGTCGCGGGCGGTTCATTGGCCGCGATCGGCCTCGGCCTGGTCATCGTCGGCTACTCGGTGTCCGGGCCCAGCGACGAAGCCCGCTCGAACGTCACGCTCGTGCCAGTGCTCACCGCCGACGGCGGCGGCCTGTTCGCGGCCGGCAAATTCTAAAAACGAAAGGGGCTGCCCCGCGGCAGCTCGCGTGCACCAGTTTTGTGGCGACGACGGGCAGCGCGCGGCGGCTGCTCGTCCCTGAAAAATCGCGACTACTCTTTGCGGTAATTGAGCAACGCGGGGGTGCGAAAGGCGAGCCAGAGCACCGACAGCACGCAGCCGATTCCACCTGAAATGACCGACATCGCGGGTCCCACTGCTTGCGCCACCAGGCCTGCCTCGAGCTCGCCGAGCTGAGGACCACCCATGAAGAACATCATGTTGACGCTGGTCATGCGGCCTCGCATTTCGTCCGGCGTCGCCAGCTGCCGCAGCACGTTGCGCAGCACGGTGCTCACCATGTCTGCTGCCCCCGAAAGGAAAAGGCAGGCAAAGCTCAGCCAGAACACGCGCGACAAGCCGAACCCGATCGTGACCAGGCCATAGGTCGCCGCGGCGACCACCAGAGCCCGGCCGCGCTGCTCGATTTGCTCGACGAAGCGCACCATGAGCAAGCTGGTGAGCACCGCGCCCACGGCCGAAGCGGACGAGAGCAGACCGTAGCCATGCGCGCCGACGTGCAGCACGTCTTGCGCAAAGATCGGTAGCAGGGCCGTGGCCGACGCGAAGAACGTCGCGAAAAAGTCGAGCAGCATCGACGAACGAATCAGCGGGCGGGTGAACACGAAGACCACGCCGTCCCACGCCGCGCGCAGGCTGAGCGCGGCGCGCGTCGCGTTCGGCCGCTCCGGCACGTCCTTCAACGAAAGCAGCGACGCGATCAGCACCAAGAAGCTGACCGCATCGATCGCGTACACCGCGCCGACGCTGAAATTCGCGATCACGACTCCCGCAATGCTCGGCCCCACCACCGATGCCGACTGAAACAAAATGCTGTTCAGGCTGATCGCGTTGGGCAGGTGCTCGCGCGGCACGAGCGTCGGAAAAAACGAATTTCGTGCGGGATTGTCGAATACCGCGGCGGCCCCGCTGAGCGCCGCTAGCGTGTACACTGCCGGTAGGGTCGCGATACCCGTCAGGGTGATGGCCGCCAACGCGCTGGACAGAACCAGCATCACCGAGTTGGTCACCAAGAGCAGCCGGCGGCGGTTGAAGGCGTCCGCGGCCACGCCAGCGAACAGCGAGCAGATCAAGATCGGCAGTACGCGCACCAAGCCGACGCCACCGAGGGCCAGCGCCTTCTGTCCCTCCGGAACCAGCAACGAAACGTGCCACAGGATGGCCGCGTTTCGCATCATCGACCCGGCCATCGAGATGAACGTGCCCAGCCAGAGCAAGCGAAAATTACGATGCTGGAGGGCGACGAACAGGGACGACTCGGAAGCCACCGCGAGCAGGCGGTGTAGCGCGTCCCGGGTCTCGTAGAAAAAAAAAGAGTCGCCAGCGAGCCCGGGAGGACGAGCTCGCTGGCGACTCTCGACCGCGCCCCGCTCAGTTTGGGCGCGGTAAAAGGCTTCGATGTCCCGCCCCGGAGCGCGCCGAAAGGCGCTTTCCGTGGGGCGGAACGTCGTGACCAGCACGACTCGGGCAGCTATCGCAAGAGCCGGACCAACACGCAGCGCGGTCAGTGTGGTCAGCGTCCGCAGGCTCCGGATTGCGCGGTTTCCGGCATTTTGCGAGCCTTTGCGGATCGCTCTGTGCGTGCAGATGCCGGCTTTGCTGCGCGACTCGCACGCGCCGCGCGCGCGACTCGCGCAACGTTGGGCGCCAACTCGCGCAGGCTGCCGCCAATGACGGGCGCGCGCCCGGCCACCCGCTCGGGTGGCCGAGGGTCTTTACGAAAACCGGCGTCTGCTCCGGCGTTCAGTGAGAGTAGCGCGTGGCTGCCGCAAATCCTCGGAAACGCGCTACGCTGCGCGCCCCCAAGCGACCACGAGCCGCGGAGCGAACCGAACCAGCATGACCACCAAGTCGATGGACAAGATCATGGCGCTCGCCAAGCGCCGAGGATTCATCTACCAGGCCTCCGAAATCTACGGAGGCATCAACGGCTTCTGGGACTACGGTCCGCTCGGCGCTCAGCTCAAGAAGAACCTGCGCGAAGCGTGGTGGCAGGACGTCGTGCTCGACCCTTGCGGCGGCGCGCTCGGCCCCAACGGCAAGCCGGTGCGCATCGTGCCCCTCGACACGTGCATCATTCAGCACCCCAAAGTTTGGGAAGCCAGCGGTCACGTCGCCGGCTTCAGCGACCCCATGGTCGACTGTCGCGAGACCAAAGCGCGCTACCGCTTCGACCACCTGTTCGTGTTTGGCCCGGCCAGCGGCGATCGCCAGGGTAAGCCGTTCTTTTGCTACATGCCGGACACGCCGAGCCAGGCAAAGCAGGAGAAAAAAGCGCAAAAGGCCTTCGGTGAAATTCAGAGCTTCGAGCTCAGCAAAGTCCCGCGCGAAGAATGGGCGAGCGTGCTCGCGCCCGAGGCCGAAAAGGTGGGCAGCCTGACCGAGCCGCGTGCGTTCAACCTGATGTTCAAGACGTACATCGGCGCGACTGCCACCGAAGACGACGTCGCCTATCTCCGTCCGGAAACCGCGCAGGGCATCTTCGTCCAATTCAAGAACGTGGTCGACACCACCCGCGTCCGCGTGCCTTTCGGCATCGCCCAAATGGGCAAAGCCTTCCGCAACGAAGTCACACCGAGGAACTTCACTTTCCGCAGCCGTGAGTTCGAGCTGATGGAAGTCGAATTTTTCTGCCACGAATCCGAAGCGCACGCCTGGTACGCATTCTGGCGTGAGCAGCGCATCAAATGGTGGGAAAGCCTCGGCCTCGCCGGGCAAAACCTACAGTTTCGCGCGCACGACAAGGACGAGCTCGCCCACTACGCGAAGGATGGCGCCGGTACCACCGACGTCGAGTATCGTTTCCCTTTCACCGCGCCTGGCTTCGGCGAGCTCGAGGGCATTGCCCATCGCTCGAGCTTCGACCTGGCCCAGCACCAAAAATTCTCCAAGACCAACCTGGAATACTTCGACTCCGAGCGCGGTGAGCTTCTGCCCAACGGCTCCCGCAAGGGAGAGAAGTACTTGCCTCACGTGATTGAGCCCGCGGCTGGCCTCGACCGCGGCGTGCTGGCGCTGTTGTGCGAGGCCTTCACCGAAGATCCCTCGCGCCCGAGCCCGGAGCTGCTGCGCCTCAACCCGCGCGTCGCCCCGATCAAGGCCGCCGTGTTCCCGCTCATCAACAAGGACGGCATGCCCGAGGTCAGCGAAAAGCTGTTCGCCGAGCTCTCGCGGCGCTTCTGTCGCACCGGCTTCATCGAGCACGACGTGAAGCAGACCATCGGCAAGCGCTACGCGCGCATGGACGAGGCCGGTTGCCCCTACTGCTTCACCATCGACGGGGACACCGCGGCAGGCCAATCGGTCACCGTGCGTGACCGCGACACCGGCAGTCAGGAGCGCCTCGCGCTCGACCGCGTTGGCGACTGGTTGGCAGAACGCCTCGGCGCGCCTTAGCCTGGGCGTCTGCCCCCCGCGCCCTACCCCCGATTGACCCGGGCGCGGGTCTGCTGTTCGAGCACCTGAATTTTGCCGCGAATCGCGCTATAGTCCGGCCGTGCGTATTGAGTGCCCGTTTTGCAAAAAGGTTCTGGAAGACGCGCCCGACGACCATCCGCCGCGTCCTTTCTGCTCCGCTCGCTGCAAACTCGCCGATCTCCACGCTTGGCTCAACGAGGATTATCGCTACTCGGAACCCCTCCCGCTGGAGCCCGAGGATGAGCGAGCGCGTTTGAATTAGGCTGACACCGGCGGGGCTCTCGGGCTCGGCAGGCTGAGCACGCTTAGCTTCGAACGGTAAGATCAGCCAGGTCGCCTCTGATGCGACGCCTGTGCACTCCGTAAGAGGCGATTTGGCGCGCAGCCATGCCGCTTTCGCGAATGCCCTCTGCGGAGTCGAACGCAGGTGCCACTATGTGGCGGGAAGGGTGGCCCGTGCGCTGGGTGCGGCGCGGTGCTGGGGGCAACCAACGCTTGCGGCAGAGTGCGAGTCTGGTTCGACGCTGCGCCGACCACCATTCTCCGCTCCGGAGTCGCCACCTGCGCGGCGCGCGCCTTGCAGGACCGTCCGCCATGAATTCACTGCAAGGCAAAGTGGTCGTGGTTACCGGCGCGTCCAGCGGGCTGGGCCGGGCGGCGGCGACTCAACTGAGCCGAAAAGGCAGTCGCGTCGTGCTCGCCGCGCGCCGCCGCCCCGCGCTGGAAGAAACGGCTGAGCTCTGCCGAAAGGCCGGCGGGGAAGCGCTGGTGGTCGAGACCGACGTTACCGATGAAGCGGCGGTTCAGAGGCTCGGCGAGCAGGCGCTCGGCCTCAACGGCCGCATCGACGTGTGGGTGAACAACGCGGGGGTGAGCGCGTTCGGACAGCTTTCGGACGTGCCCTCCGAGGTGCACCGGCGCGTGATTGAAACCAATCTTTTCGGAGCGATGTACGGCGCCCGTGTCGTTCTGCCCATCTTCAAGCGCCAGCGAGAAGGCGTGTTGATCAACGTAGGTTCTGTCCTCAGCCAAATCGGTCAGCCTTACGTTCCCTCCTACGTGATCAGTAAATTTGGTTTGCGCGGGCTGACCGAAACCTTGCGCAGCGCACTTGCCGACGAGCCCGACATCCACGTGTGCTCGCTTTTGCCCTACGCCATCGATACGCCGCACTTCGAGACCGGGGCCAACTACGTGGGCCTCGGTCCACACGCCATGGCGCCCATGCAATCGCCTGAAAAGGTGGCACAGGCGCTGGTGGCGCTGATCGAACGCCCGCGTCGCGAACTGAGGGTGCCTCGCATCGCCGGCCTCGGGCTGGCGCTGCACGCGCTCTTTCCACACCTGGTCGAAAAGACCGTTTTGCATCTCGTGCGCGAGTGGCACTTCGACTTCGTGCGCGAGAAACCCAACACAGGTAACGTGTTCTTGCCAACCGATCAGGTCGCACACGTTCACGGCGCGCGCCCCGCGCGTATCGGCCTGCCAGGTCTAATCGCTTGGGCGGCGGTGCATTTTCTACGCATGGCCGCAGGCAAGAATCGGCCGGCGCACGCTTCGTTGCGCCCTCATTCCAGCGTTTGATCGGACTTTTGCATGAGCAAGAGTGAAGCGCGCTGGTCGCGAGCGAAGTACGACGCCGTGGTCGTGGGGGCCGGCCCGAATGGGCTGGCCGCAGCGGTGGAGCTGGCTCGCTCCGGCTTATCGGTCCTGGTGGTGGAAGCACGGTCGTCGATCGGTGGTGGCGCCCGCACGCGAGAGCTGACCCTGCCGGGATTTCGGCACGACGTCTGCTCCACCGTTCACCCGCTCGGCGCGGCGTCGCCGTTCTTCAACTCGCTTTCACTCGAACGCTTTGGCCTTACCTGGATTCATTCACCAGCCCCGCTAGCGCACGTCTTGGCGGACGGTCGGGCGGTCATGCTGGAACGCTCGGTCGAGGCAACCGCTCAGCAGTTGGGCCCGGACGGCGAGAGTTATCAGCGCTTGCTCGAACCGTTCGCCGAACGGTTCAGCGAGCTTTCGCCGATGGTGCTCTCGGGCCTGCGTTGGCCGCACTCCCCGCTGCTCTTTGCACGCTTCGGCGCGGCGGCGCTGCGCTCACTGAGCGGGCTCGTGCGCACCGAGTTTCGCGAAGACAAAGCCCCCGCTTTGCTGGCGGGCATCGCGGCGCACGCGATGGTCCCGCTCGGTCAGCTCGCCACGGCTTCTTTCGCTCTGGTGCTGGCCAGTGCCGCGCACGCGGTGGGCTGGCCTGTGGCGCTCGGAGGCTCACAAGCCATCATTTCGGCGCTAGAAGCCTGCTTGTTCGAACACGGCGGCGAAGTCGTGACCGAATTTACGGTGACCAAGCTGGCCGAGCTGCCCCCCGCTCGTGCCTATGTGTTCGACGTGACGCCCCGGCAGTTGTTGGAGATAGCCGGGTCGAGCCTTTCCCCGAGTTACGCTCGACGGCTACAGCGATTCCGTTACGGGCAGGGCGTCTTCAAGATGGACTGGGCATTGCGCGGCGCCCTTCCTTGGCGCGACTCGGCTTGCGCTCGAGCGGCGACCGTCCATCTCGCCGGCGACCTCGCCGAGGTGGCAGCCGCCGAGCGCAGTGTGCACGCGGGTGTTTTGCCCAAAGCGCCGTTCGTGTTGGTCGTTCAGCCGAGCTTGTTCGACCCGACGCGGGCGCCCGCGGCGCAGCACACGCTGTGGGCCTACTGCCATGTCCCACACGGGTCGGACGTGAACGCGTCGTCCATGATTGAAGATCAGATCGAGCGATTCGCGCCGGGTTTTCGCGACCTGATCTTGGCGCGCCGCAGCACCACTCCGCGAGAACTCGAGCGCTACGACGCGAACTACGTGGGTGGCGACATCGCCGGCGGCTCGTCCGACCTTGGCCAGCTCTTCTTCCGCCCCGTTACGTCGTTCGATCCCTATGCCACGTCGGCACCGGACATCTTCATTTGCTCGTCGTCGACGCCTCCGGGCGGCGGAGTGCACGGCATGTGCGGCTATTGGGCTGCGCGCAGCGTCTTGCGCCGCGTTTTTCAACACAAGGGCGAAGGATCTTGCCGCGTTGCTCGAGATCAAGGAGGCGATCATGACCATCGAAGTTGGCAATAAACGACGCGCGATCGAGCACGTGACGCTGCCGGGTTCGCTCGAAATGCTGCGCCAGCAATTTTCGGATCCTGAGCGTCTCGCCGAAACTTTGCCCCACACCTTCGCGCGCCTGCACCGCTCGGAACGTCAACGGCGCGGTAACGCGCTTCCGGACCAGCCTCGCGTGCAAGTGGTCGAAGCAGCGCCCCAGCGCAGCGAGTGGCTCGTTTGGGTCGCCGACGACGAGAAATATTACGGCATCGCAGAGTTCGACAACGTCGTCAGAGGTGGGGGAGTGGAATTGCAGGTGTCCATCGACTACGAGCCGACCCAACCCATCGTCGACCGGCTCGTCGAGTGGCTCTCGCACGAGGAAGTCGAAGAGACCCTGCGCGCCGACCTGGCCGCGTTGCGCCGGAGGCTTTCGCAGTCCGAGAGCGGCGGGCCTGGGGAAAGCTAGGTGCGCGCTTCGGAAAGCGCCGCGCGCGCCGCGGAGACCGTCGCCTCGACGTCGCTGTCGGTGTGCGCGAACGATACGAACGCCGCCTCGAACTGCGACGGTGGCCAATAGATGCCGCGTTCGGTGAGGCCGTGGTGAAAGCTCGCGAAGCGGCGGGTGTCCGACTGTTTGGCTTCGTTCCAGCTGTGCACCGGGCCGTCGTGGAAGAACAGGGTGAGCATCGAGCCAACCCGTTGTACGGCGCCCGTGTTGCCGGTGTCGCGCAGCGCGCGTTCCAACCCCAGCTGAAGCTTTGCGCTGGTGGCATCCAGCGTTTCGTACGAGCTCTTCTGCAAGAGGTCGAGCGTAGCGAGGCCGGCGCTCACCGCGAGCGGATTGCCGCTCAACGTACCGGCCTGATAGACCGGGCCGAGCGGTGCGACCAGGCTCATCACATCGCGACGGCCGCCGTACACCGCGAGCGGCATGCCGCCGCCCACGACCTTGCCCAGGCAAGTCAGATCGGGTTTGAGCCCGTACAATTGCTGCGCACCGCCGAGGCTGAGCCGCGAACCGGTCATGACCTCGTCGAACAAGCTGAGCGCGCCGTGCTGGCGGCAGAGCTCGATAATCGCAGCGAGGAAGCCGGGAGCAGGCGGGACGCAGCCCATGTTTCCGGCGACGGGCTCCACGATCACACAGGCAATGTCAGCGCCGCGACGCGCGAACAGTTCGCGCAGCGCCGCGACGTCGTTGTAGGCGAGCGTCGCCGTGTGGCTCACCACGCTGGCGGGAACGCCCGCGGAATCCGGATTGCCAAAGGTGGCCGCGCCACTGCCGGCCTTCACCAAGAGCGAGTCGGAGTGGCCGTGGTAAGCGCCGTCGAACTTGACGATCACGTCGCGCTTGGTGAACCCGCGCGCGACGCGCAGCGCGCTCATGGTCGCCTCGGTGCCGCTCGACACGCAGCGCAACATTTCGAGGCACGGGTAGAGCTCGGAAATGCGCTCGGCGAAGCGCACCTCGAGCTCGGTGGGGGCGCCAAACGAGAGGCCTCGCTCCGCCACCCGTTGCACGGCTTTGACGACCTCCGGGTGCGCGTGTCCGACGATGGCCGGACCCCACGAGCCGACGTAATCGATGTACTCGCGGCCGTCGGCGCCCCACAGCTTCGAGCCGAGCGCGCGCTCGACGAACACCGGGCCGCCGCCCACTGCGCGGAACGCGCGCACCGGGCTGTTGACGCCGCCGGGTAGGCGCTGTTCGGCCCGCGCGAGGAGTGCGGAAGAAGCGGTGTCGCTCATGATTACGCCTTTCAGACCGGAATGCCGGGGGGCGGGAAGCCCGAGCACAGCTCTTTCACTTCGGCCGCGACGCGATCGAGCAGGGCGCCGTCGTCCGGCGCTTGCAGCACGCGATCCATGAAGCCGGCGAGCTTCTTCATCTCGTCGCTGCCCATGCCTCGCGAAGTGATCGCGGGCGTGCCGATGCGGATCCCCGACGGATCGAACGGCTTGCGCGGGTCGAATGGGATGGTGTTGTAGTTGCAGACGATTCCGGCGCGATCGAGCGCTTTGGCGGCGATTTTCCCGGATACGTTCTTGCTCGTGAGGTCGACCACGATCAGGTGGTTGTCGGTGCCGCCGGTGGTGAGCGTGAAGCCGTGGCCGAGCAGGCATTCAGCGAGCACCTTGGCGTTGCTGACCACGCTCTCTGCGTACTGCTTGAACTCGGGTGTGGCGGCCTCCTTCGCTGCAACCGCAATACCGGCGGTCGTGTGGTTGTGCGGGCCACCCTGCAGGCCGGGGAACACTGCGCGATCGATGTCTTTAGCGAACTCGGCTTTGCAAAGGATCATGCCGCCGCGCGGGCCGCGCAGCGTCTTGTGGGTCGTGCTGGTGACCACGTCGGCGATGCCGATCGGGCTGGGGTGCGCGCCGCCCACCACCAGGCCCGAGATGTGACTGATGTCAGCGCACAGCTTGGCGCCAACCTCGTCCGCGATTTCACGGAATTTGGCGAAGTCCAGCGTCCGCGGGTAGGCCGTGGTCCCGCACCACAAGAGCTTCGGCTTGTGCTCGCGCGCGAGCTTCCGCAGCTCGGCAAAGTCGATGCGGTGATCGTCGCGGTTGACCCCGTAAGGGATGCTCTTGAAGTACTTGCCGGTGATGCTGACGTTCCAGCCGTGGGTGAGGTGTCCGCCCGCGGGCAACCCCAGGCCCATGATTGGGTCGTTCGGCTGACAGAACGCCAGGTACACGGCCAAGTTGGCGGGGCTACCGCTGTAGGGCTGCACGTTGACGTGCTCCGCGCCGAACAGCGCCTTGATACGGGAGACCGCGAGCTCCTCGATCTGGTCGATCAGCTGCTGGCCCTCGTAGTAGCGCTTACCCGCGTAACCCTCGGAGTATTTGTTGGTGAGCACCGAGCCCGACGCTTCCAACACCGCGCGCGACACGTAGTTCTCGCTCGGGATGAGGCGTAGCTTCACGGTTTCCCGCACCTCCTCTTCACGAATCAGGCGCGCGATTTCGGGATCGCGCGCGGACAGCGGGGGATCGGCGACCTGGGTGACGCTAGGCATGGGGCCGAGAGGGTACTCGCGGGGGTCGGGGCGCGCCAGTGCGAGCCAACTGCTCGAAGTTACTCATAATTTAGCGTTTGAAGGCACGCTGCAAGCCGACCCCGTCCGAGAGTGCAGCTGCCCCTCGACGACCCCACCCATCAGACTACACTCGCGCCGGGCGATGGCCGAGGCCAGCAAAGCGAAGAACCCCTCCGAAGGGGAGCGCGCCGAGGCCTCGGAAGAGCGCCGCAGCACGGCCATCCGCGAACCGGATCCGGAAGACGCGTCTTCTCAAGAGGTGGAGACCGGTACGGTCGATCCGGAACCCCAGGACGTGCGCCGCACCGATCCGGCCGCTGTGGGTGACGAGGAGCTTCTGAGCGCAGCCGAGGGACACGACGAAGACAGCGCGCCCCCCAGCATTCCTTCGGCAGCGGACGTGCTGAGCGCGCCGGTACAAGTATCGCCAGCCGGCGCGCCCGTCGTGCCGGGTCACGTCATCGCCAACCGCTACGAGGTGCTGGGTCTGCTCGGTGAGGGCGGCATGGGCATCGTCTATCGGTGCCGCGACAAGTCCGACGATCAGTTGGTCGCTCTGAAGCGGGTGATCCCGCCGCCCGGCAATCTGCAGAACGAATACTTGATGTGGTTTTACAAGGAGGCGCGCGCGCTCGCCGCCTTGGACCACCCGCACATCGTAAAGGCCAAGGACTTCGGTCAGTTACGTGACGGCTCGCCGTACTTGGTGATGGAGCTCGTGCAGGGCGTGTCGCTGCACGACCTGGCGCACACGCGCGTGAGCTTTCCGCTCATCTGGGCGGTGACCGATCGGATTTTGGCCGCGCTCGCGCACGCGCATGCGCGCGGCATCGTGCACGGTGACCTGAAGCCTTCGAACGTGCTGGTCGAGCGACGCGACGACGAGCCGCCCAACGTGCACGTGCTCGACTTCGGTTTGGCCTGGCTGCGCCAAGACTGGCACGACGAGCGGCTGGACGGGTCGAAGGCGCTGGAGTTCGCGCCGCACGCGGGCGCGGGCACGCCGGGCTACATGGCGCCCGAGCAAATTCAGCACGAAATGCACCATGTGTGCGGCGCGACCGACCTCTATGCGCTCGGCTGCGTGCTGTACCGAATGATCGCCGGGCGTGCGCCCTTTTCGGGCGAGTCGCGCGAACTTTTGCGCGTGCACGCGTTCGAGCCGGCCCCGAAGTTCACGCCGGTGATCGACGTGCCGACCGGCGTCGATTCGTTCGTGCTGCGACTGCTCGCCAAGCGCCCTTGGGACCGCTGGGAGTTTGCCGCGGAATGCCGGCGTGACTGGGCGCGCTTCGAGCCGACGGCCCGCACCGGGGTTTGGTTCTTCCCGACCATGCCGCGCAGCTCGGAGGGTCCGCCGCCTCCGAAGACGCGCCCGACCGGGCCGCGGCCGCAGAATCCGGATCTGCTTCCGGCGCCCGAGCGCGCCCCTGGCTTGCTCAGCATTCGACCGAGCCCGCTGGTGGGGCGCCGCGACGTGCGCGAGCGGCTGCGCGCGGTGTGCGACGAGGTCGTGCAGGGCGCGGGCGCGCCGCACCGCTTGGTGCTGCTGGTGGGGCCCGCGGGATGCGGCAAGAGCCGCATCGCGGAGTGGCTGTGCGAGACCATGCACGAGGAGGGCACGATGGTGCCGCTCCGCTCGCGCTACCGAAAGATTCGTAGCTCGCTCGACGGCATGCTCGGCGCGGCGGTGAACTACTACAACTTCGAGCGCGTCGATCGGAATACGATCGAGCGCTCGCTGCTCGACCGCTGGAAGGTGCGTCGCGACGACAAGAACGGTCGCGCCTGGGTCGCGGGCACGTCCGAATGGTTCCGGCCGATGGGGCCGATGAGCGATCAGCCGATCGGGCCGAGCGGTATTCGCTTCACGCTGGATACGCTGGAAACCCGGCGCATGGTCATCCGCCACACGCTGCGCAAGATCGCGGGCGGGCGCCCGCTGCTGTTCTGGCTCGATGATTTGCACAACGCCGCCCCGACCACGTTCGAGGGTTTGCTGCGCACGCTGATGGACGATCCGGATCAGCGCATCGTCATGCTCGGCACCGTGCGCTCGGAAGACGTCGCGCTCGGCACGCAGACCGCCGAGCGGCTGCGCGAGCTGCGCGACGCCATGAACGGCACGGTGATCCAGATCGATCCGTTGCCGACCGAGACCACGCTCGAGTTGATTCGCGCCTCGCTGCCGCTCGATGACTCGGCCGTGCAAGAAGCGGCGCGTCGCAGCCGCGGCAACCCGCTGTTCGCGCTGCAGCAGCTGCACGCCTGGGCGCTCGGCGGCAGCCTCGAGCTCAGCGACGGCGTGTACCGCGTGCCGTCCGACGTGCTCGCGGTGCGTCCGGAAACCACGGCGGAGCTCTGGGACACGCGGCTCTTGGCCGTTCCCGAACTGCACCGGGCGACCGCTTACGCGGCGGCCACGTTGGGCGGCGACATTCGGCGTAACGTGCTGCACGCCCTCCTCACGGCGCTGGGTCAGCCTGCCGACGCGGCGATTTTGAGCCTACAGAACGCGGAAATTTTGATTCCGCGTGGCCCGGGCCGCTTGAGCTGGCCGCACGAGCTGTTGCAAGAGCACCTGCTGTTGCGGCTCGGAGAGCGCGCCGACAAGGAGCGCATTTATCGCGCCGCGGCGACCGCGCTCACGCAGCACCCGCTCGCCAACACGCGGCGCATCGTGCGCCAGCGCGTGGTGAACCTGATACAGGCCGGCGACGCCGATTCGGCCGCTTACCTGCTGTTCGACTTCCTGCAAAATAGCTGGAACGGCGCGCGTGAGCCGCTGGCCACGCTGGCCGATTTGGAGCTGTTCAAGAACCGGCTCAGCGGGCGCACGCTTGCGCTCAAGAATCGTTGGCAGGCGGAGTGCTTGCGCCACGTCGGTCGCACCGCCGAGGCCAGCACCTACGCCGAGCTCGCGCGGACGCGCTTCGAAGAGCTGGCGGACTCCGAGAACATCGCGCACTGCGTGCGCCTGCTCGGACACATCGCCAGCGAGCAGGGCTCGAACGCCGAAGGTCTCGAGCTCGTGCAACGCGCGCTGCGCACCTTCGTCGATCTGGGCAACGCGCTCGGCCAGGCCCACTGCCAGGCCGTGGCGGGCGAAATCCAGTATCTGCTCGGTAGTTACGAGGATGCGCGGGTCACGGTCGAGCAGGGCGAACGTAACTTTGCCGCGCTCGATCAGCCGCTCGGTCGTGGGCAGTGCCTGCTGCTGCTCAGCTGGATCGACCACTCGGAGGGCGCGACCGAACGCTCCCGTCGCTTGGCCCAGGAAGCGCGCGCCGAGTTCGAGCGCGCCGGCTATCGCTTGGGCACGGCGCAGGCCGACACGTCACTCGCGCACGTCGAGCACCGCCTCTTGAACTTCCACGGCGCGGAGCGCGGAGCGCTCGACGCGCTCACGGTGTTCGAGACCCTGCGCACGCCGCGCGGTCAGGCGGCGTGCGCGCGCCTCTTGTCCATGGTCGGCCTGGATACGGACGACATCGAAATGGCGGAGGTGTACGCCGAGCGCGCGCACCGCGTGTTCAGCAAGGCCGGCGACCCGTGGGGCATCGTCGAGGCCAAGCTCTTGATTTGCCAGGCCGCGCTGGTGCGCCACGATCTGCGGCGCGCCGAGCGCTTGCTGGAGGATTCGTACCGCATTCCGATCGAAGAGGCCGAGCCGCGCCAGCACCTGCTGCTCACGCGCGCCTGGCTCGAAGCGGAGCGCGGCGAGCTCGACCGCTCGCTCGAGTCGATCGAGGCGGCCGCCGAGGTGTTCGGCCCGCGCACGCGCGCCGGCGATCACACACCGCACTTGCTCAGCCGGCTTTCGCGCTTTCATTGGGCCCCACCCGCGCGTGAGCGCCTGGACGCCTGGCGCGCGCTGCTCAACGACCGAGCGCGCCGGCGCGAATGACCGCGATGGCGCTCGAGCTCGCGACGCTGCTCGTGTCCTGCCCGGATCGCCGCGGCATCGTGGCCGCGCTGGCGCAGGTGCTGTACGGCCACGGCGCCAACATTCTGGACTCGGATCAGCACACCGACCCGGTCGCGGCGCAGTTTTTTCAGCGCATTCGCTTCGACCTGTCCGAGCTGCAAACCGACCGTGGCACGCTCGAGCGCGCCATCGCCGAGGTGGGGCAGCGCTTCGGAATGCAGTATCGGCTGCTGTATTCGGAGCGGCCCAAGCGCGTGGCGCTGTTCGTATCCAAGTACGACCATTGTTTGTACGACCTCTTGCTGCGCAAGCGCTCGGGTGAGCTCGGCTGCGAGATCCCGCTGATTATCAGCAACCACGACGAGCTACGCTCGGTGGCGCGCGAATTCGGGGTCGAGTTCGTGGTGGTGGCGAAGAGCTCGCAGACGCGTTCACAAGCCGAAGCCGAAGAGCAGCGCCTGCTCGAGCAACACAACGTCGATTTGGTGGTGCTCGCGCGCTACATGCAGATTTTGAGCGAGGAATTCGTGACGCGCTGGCAAGGGCGCATCATCAACATTCATCACTCGTTCTTGCCCGCCTTCGTGGGCGGGCGGCCTTACCACCAGGCCTACGAGCGCGGTGTGAAGCTGATTGGCGCCACGGCGCACTACGCCACCGCGAACCTCGACGAAGGGCCGATCATCGAGCAAGACGTGGTGCGCGCCTCGCACAAAGACTCGGTCGAAGACCTGGTGCGAAAAGGGCGTGACCTCGAGAAGGTGGTGCTGGCGCGTGCAGTGCGCTGGCACCTGGACGACCGCGTGCTGATCTACGGCAACAAGACGGTGGTTTTCGACTAACGGCGGCTTTCGGGGAGGACTTTCATGCGTTCGCGAGCGTTCGGCGAGCTGGGGTTCGGGATGCTCTTGCTGCTACTGGGATGTCACCGGGGATCGCAGCAAGACGACCCGAAGCCGGCCGCGAGCGCCGCGGGCACGGCCGCGTATTCCACGCCAAGCGCGCCTGCCGTACCGAGCGGCGCGCTCGGCGCTACGAGCGCTGAGCCTACGCCCGAGAACGCCCCGGTCGTGCGCGCCGTGCAAGCTTGGAGCGATGCGCTCGATCGCCATGACCTGGCCGCGCTCGAGCATCTATACGCCGACCCCGTACAGTTTTACGGCCACCAGCACAGCCGGAGCAGCGTCATTCGCGCGAAGAAGGCCGCGTTCGCCAAACAACCGGACTTTCGGCAACGGCTCATCGGCAACATCGACGTGCAGACCGCACCCGACGGCACCTTGGCAGCGTCGTTCTTGAAGCGCACGGAGGGCGGCGGGCGGACGCTCGTCATTGGCGCGCTGCTTCGGCTCGCGCGCGCGACCGATGGCGCGCTGCTCGTCACGCAGGAAAGCGACGTGGAAAGCGAAAAGCAGAGCGCGGCTGGCACTGCTTCGTCTTGTGTCGAGACCGCAGCCGGGGTCGTCGATTCGCTGCCTCAAGTGAAACAAGCCGTCGAGAGCGCCCAAAAGGCGGCTGATGACAGCGGCGGTTCGGCTCGCTTCGGTGGCATCGGTCCGACCGAAGACAACGACGGCGTGAGCGCTTCGATGGGCATTCACACCGACGAGCGCTTCGAAACCTTCGTGAGCTACTCGGTGGACAAAGCCGGGCGTCTGACGGTCTCGGCCGGAGGTGATGACGTCAGCGTCCCCGCTCCGCTGCTGCGTAAAGTCGCGAGCGCCTGCCGTCACTGAGCCGCGCTCGCTACCCCTGCGCCGCCATCACCAGCAGCCCAGCTCGCCGCGCGCCACTTCGCACCCGAGTTCGGCCGCGCGCCACCGCGCCCTGCTTCCAAGCTACGGTGCTCGCGTGCGAGCTCGCGCTGTCGCCCTCCGCAAAGGCCTGAATCAAGTTGGCGAGCAGCTCCGCTCGCCCGGAAATACCCAGCTTTCGAAATGCGGAGGCGAGTTGGTTGGCCACCGTGCGGGGCGAAGCGGCGCGCAGTTCCGCGATGCGTGCATGGGAGTGGCCTTCGACCAGTAGACGCGTGACGGCCTCTTCGGCCAGAGTGAGCCCGGGGGGTAAGCTTCGATCGGGGCGCGGCATGCTGAGTCGCCAGCATTCGCTCGAGCCGCGCAGCACACGCTGCACTCGGGCGAGCGGCAGCCCCAGACCGTGCGCGGCGTGTGCGGCCATCACCAGCAAGACCGGCGCTCGGGAGCTCAGGTGGTTTTTCCCCATGTTGCGCAGGCAGTCGCTGCACGCGAGCGCGACCGTGGAGATCGCGAGGCCAAAGTCGATGGCGACCGACTTCTGGCTCTGACCGAGCAAGATGCGCTGCAGCAGCGCGACGCGCGAACGTATCAAATGACGCGCGCGCGGCCGGGCGCGTCGTTCGAGCGTGAGAAAACACTGCTCCTCCGAGTAGTGCCCGTCGAGCAGGAAGCACTGTCCCGAGATGAGCGAGAGCCACACCTCGCCCAAGTCGACCCATTCGGGGAACAGAGGTGGCTCGGAGAGTAGAGGCAGAGCCTCCCCCGGGAGCGAGCTTTCGGTGTCGTAACCATTGCGTTCGCAGATGCTGATTTGCATGACATGGCCCTAAAATTGCGTGCTTCCGAGCGAAGCCGCGCCGGAGGTGTTGCTCCGCGCTGGTTTTCCCAAGCCAAGCCGACCGAAGGTGTTGCCCTGAGGCCCTCGAACACCCGAATGTCGCTGCGCTTCCTGCGCAGTGCTGCTTATCCCCCCTACTATTGACCAATTGCCGGGCGCGCAGGTATGAACCGCATCACACTTCGAGGGTTCGCATGGAGGATCCGGCCAAACTCGTTCAGAGCATTCCGCTCTTTGCGACGCTCGAGCCCGAAGCGCGCGCCCTGATCGCGCGGCTCATTTGCGTGCGCCGTTACTCAGCGCGTCAAGCGCTGTTCTGGGAAGGGGAACCCGGGGGGACGCTGTTCGTCACGCTTTCGGGCTATTTGAAGGCGGTTACCAGCGGCGGCGAGGGCAAGGAGGTCTTGCTCAACGTGATGGGTCCGGGTGAGGTCATCGGTGAACTCTCGGTGCTGGACGGGCAGCCGCGCTCGGCCAGCGTCATAGCGCTCGAAAGCTGCCAGCTTGCGACGATCGAGCGCGCGCCATTGCTGGAAGTGATGCGCGCCTCACCGAACCTGGCCATTGGCATGGTGGAAGTGCTCGCGCAACGCCTGAGAAACATGAGCAAACGTTGCGAGAATATCTCCTCGATGGACATTTCGAGCCGGCTCGCCGACGTGCTTTTGACGCTGGCTGAAAAGCACGGGCAGCGCAGCGGTCGTGACGTGCGCATTCCGGTGCGCCTTTCCCAGCAGGACCTCGGCAGCATGGTGGGCGCTACGCGCGAGAGCGTGAACAAGCAGCTCCGGCACTGGACGCAAGGTGGGGTCTTGAAGCAAGAGGCGGGCAGGGTGATCATCACCGACTTCGAGGCGCTGCGCTCGCTCGCAGCGACCAGCTGAGCCGCCTTCTAGAATCCGACGCGAATTTGCAGCAACGATTCCACGAATCCGATCGGATTCAAAACTGCGGCGCGCTCGGCGCTCGCGCACAATAGACCGACGGGGCGCTCGTTGGCGTCCATCACCAAGCTGCCCGAGTCCCCTGGCGCAGCCAGCGCGGTCGTCACGATTTGACGAGCGAAACGTGCAGTTCGCCCGCCGTAGCTCACGTCGATCGTGGTGTTTACGGTCTGCACTTGCGCCGAGGTGAAGCTGGTGGTTCGCCCGGTTTTTCGCAGAATTTGGCCGATTCTAACGCGCGGCGAGAACTCACGCGGGTAACCGAGCCACAGCACGTCGCGCTCCACGTCCTGAAAGTCCACCTCGGCGATCGCCGCGTCTACCAGGTTCGGCTCGCCGTCGAAACGAAGCGACACGAAACGCGCCAGGCGCCCGATTTGATCTTCGGGGCAGCGTCCGCCGTCAGCCGGGCCTGGTTGCAGGATGGGATCTCCGATTCGCGCCGCGTTGAGATCGGCCAGGACATGGTTGTTGCTGAGCAGGTAGTAACGCCGCGGGATCCCGGGGTAGGCGCTGCGGTCGATGACCGCGGTGGCCAGGGTGCCCGCCATTGCGTTGTAGTGCCCGACGCTACAGCCGCCGCGAGCTGGACGCATGCGATGCCGCAGAGCGTCGCCCGGTTGCGAGCTGGCGCCCGCGTCCTGACGGTTTCGCTCCGGCCCCATGCGACTCGGTAAGACCGACTCCGAAAGCCGCGAGACGACGCCGTCGCCTGCGAAAACCTGACCCAATTCGACCACATCGGTCCGGCAGTGCTTGATCGAGCTCGGGATGCGCGCCCGCTCGGTCAACGCCTCGAGCGGGAGCTTTTGGGCCACGAATACGGTCAGGCAGGGCTCTCCGGTGTCGCGCCCCTCGCGAACTTTCCGCCCCACGCCCACCCCCAGCACGTTTTCGCGCGAGAGCAGCGAGGCCTGCTCCGTTTCCTGCAATTCCGCGATGGGCTTGTCGACTTCCTCGAGCGCGTGAATCTCCATGGTCTTCCTGTTCCCCGGCCCCGTCCGAGCGGGGCTGTCCGAGCCGTGCCGAGCATGCGGGCAGCCGAAAAACCCCGCTATGAAGCAGCTCACACTGGGGGAGCTTCCCACCCTTGGGCATTGTTTCAGTTGTGAATTAATTCACAGCGAAATTCGGAAAGTCCCGGTTAGGATGCAGGCTGGGTGATTCGAAGTCCACGCTTCGCCGTCGCCCGGCCACTCAGGGGGTATCCGCCTGCGTTTCCCACGAAAGGACCCGCCATGCCCACGGTCGTGACGAGCAAACATTTGCAGGGTGCCACCGAGCTCACGCTGATAGCGGACATCAAGTCGGGTTTCGTACCAATCCCCGATCCGACTTCGTACGCCTCGCGGCTCCGCAGCACGCTCGAGTTCCTATTTCAGGCTCGCCAGGGCGCGGTCGAGCGCGACGGTCTGGTCGGCAACGCGGGGCCCCTCGAGAAGCTGCGTTCGCTGCATTTCGTGCACTGGTCGATTCACGATCAGGACCGAAAGTTGCTGTTGGCGGTGAGCTTCGACGGCCCCTGGGAACCGTACATTCGAGCGATCGTCGACGAGGCCGGGCCGATCTTGGACATCATTTTCTCTCACTGCGAAGGGTACGAGGGAAACAGTTGCTTCGACGGCTATCAGAAGTTTTCGGACTGGGTGCGGCAGCGTCAAATCGGCGTCGATTTCTTCTACGCGGGGGCGCCTGACGTCAGCGTCGACGACATCCGCTATCTTCAAGATTTCGAGCGGAAGTATGCGAGCGCGAAGCGGCGCGAAGCGTTCGAGGTCGCGGCGGCAAAGCTGCGTGTTGTGGATCCGGCGGCCGTCCAGCCCGAGTATCCTCGAGTCAAGGCGCTGTTCACCGCGCTGTTCCGGCTCGGGCGCCTGTTTCCCCCCGCTGCGGCTACGCAGAGCTCGGGCAACGACGAGTTCTTGTTCGGGCGCGTGGCCGCGCTGCTCAGCAAGGACGCGCGCAGCGCCGTGTTCGGGAGCAACGGGCAGCCGCGCGGGCCGGTCTCGATTCCGCCCAATTCCCAGAACCAGCTGGAAGCGCTGGCTTTCAAGTGGGCTCAGGGGCTGACTCGGTTCGAGCCGAAAGCGTTCCCAGTCCCGGCGGAAGATCCGAGCGACCCGGTCGCCATTCAGGGCAACGTGCTGAGCGGGTACGAGGGCATGACTCATGGCTGCCTACTGCTCGCGCGCTTCGAAGGGGCGACGGCGGCTCGCGAGTTCGTGCGGACATGGGCGGGTCGCCTCGACACCGAAGCAGCGTCGGACGACGCGCTCTCGGCGGCCGCGGCGCGCGCAGAGTTCCCGATCGCCGCGGACACCAAGCTCAACTTGGCGCTCACGCTCAACGGTCTCGCTGTCCTGGGCCTGTCGCGCGACGAGCTCGGCCTTTTGCCCAAGGAATTTCAGGAAGGGCCGGCCGCGCGCGCGGGCATGTTGGGTGACATCGGGCGCAATCACCCCGATAAGTGGGAGCGCTTACTCCGGAACTTTCCGCGTCCGAGCCAGCCCGCGGAGGAGGTTCCGCTCTCCTGCGTCGATCTGGTGTTGATCGTGCAGCGACGCGCGAGCGCGAGCGAGGGCGATCACCTGTTCTCCGATGGTCACCCGCTGTTCGCAGACGTCAAAGCGCTCGGGGAAGAATCCGGGATCGAGATCCTGCACGTGCAGCCGCTGCGCAGTTATGAAGGCGGGCATCTGGGGCTGACCGATGGCCTGAGTCAACCGCGGCATCGTAAGAGCACCGAGCGCGGCGTCGCCGCGCGCGATCGCGTGGCCCTCGGTGAACTGCTGCTTGGCTACAAGAACGAGCGCGACGAACGCGTCCGCGCAGCTCAGGACGAACACGCGGGTTCCGAGCAAGCAGCGCCGGCGTTGCCGCTCGAGCTGCTGCACAACTCGACTTACCTGGTTTTGCGCAAGATGTCGCTGGACGTTACGGGTTTCAACGCGGCCATGGCGGACGCGCGCTTGAACTCGGGTTTGTCGCCGGAGGCGTTCAAGACGTTGCTGCTTGGCCGCAAGCCCGACGGCGCGTCGCTGCTCGAGGCCAAAAGTGAGAGCGCCAACGACTTCGACTACTCGAAGGATCCGGAAGGCGCCAAATGCCCCTTCTCGTCCCACGTGCGACGCGCGAATCCGCGCGAGGCGCGCGCCAAGAACGGCCAGCCGCTGCTGCCGCCCCGCATCGTGCGGCGCGGCATGAGCTACGGCTCGCTCTACGAACACGACCCAGAAAGCTCGGAGCGCGGCCTTTTGTTCATGGCTTACGCGGCCAGCATCGCCGAGCAGTACGAGGTGATTCAGCGTTGGGTCAACGGCGGTAACAGCGGCGGCGGGGCGAGCGCGCACCCCGATCTGCTGGCAGGCACCTTTCCGGAGCGGCCAAGCTCGGATCGTTTGCTCTCGTTTTGGCACGAGGGGCAGCTGAAAAAGGTCGCGGTGCCGCAGAGCCCATTTAGCGCGCTCCGTTGGGCGCTGTATTTGTTCGTGCCGTCGCTGACCGCGCTCGAGTTCTTGGTGCGGCGTGAGCAGCGCCCGCACGCGCCGGTCTCGTTCCAGGAGCCGCGGGCGATCGAGCGCTGCCTCGCGGAGCTCGCCGATCTCGAGCGCCGAGACCCGCACCTGGCTGCCCTGGAGTGGAAGCGTTTGCTCGAGGATCGGGACCAGCGCCCGCGAGCTCGCGAGCTTTGGCAATACGTGCGTGACAACGGCGGGGCACTCAGGACTCCCTACGGCGTGCTGGTCGGCAGCGCGGAGGGTGTGCGCGCCGTGCTCGCGGAGCACGAGACCTTTTCGGTGCGTCGCTACTGGACGCGCATGCAGAGCACGTTCGGCGAGCACTACCTGGGCATGGATCCCGAGCCTCAGCCGTTGACCCGGGCCAAGCCGGACTCGGGCGCGGCCAGCAAAGGGCCCGTGCACGCGGGCGACTTCGATCCCTCCGCTGACGACTACGAGCGTTACCTGAGCGAAGTGCCGAGCCAGGCTTACGAGCGGGCCTCGCAGGTGCCAAACCGCTTCGCGAACGATATTTCGCGGCAAAAAGCCTACGCCTGCGCGCTCGCGCTGACCAAGAGTTGGTTCCAGCACCAGCCCCGAATCAATGGTTCGAACGTCGCGCTCGCGGACTTCCCGACGCTCGCGCGCGAGGTCGTTTACGGCGTCGCGGCGGAGCTGTTCGGGCTTCCCGGACAAGCGCGGCTGAACAGCGCGCCCGAAATGCCGAGCGCGGGGCCGCCCGCGCGTTGTCCGGTGGATTTTCAGCGCGTCTCGCAGTTCATTTTTCACCCGCGGCCGTCACTCGCGCTCGGCGAGGTGGCCCGGCAGCGGGGCAAGGTCGTGCTCGAACAGCTCACCGAATTCGTGAATTCACCCGAGTCGGCGAGCGCGCCGTTCTGCAAATATTATCGTGAGAAGTCGCCGGCTCTGGCCGAAACCGGCGCGCCGGTTGCCCCCGCCCTCAGCGGAGTGATGGCCGAAGTCTCGGCGCTCACCGGCCTGATCAACGGCTTCGCCGTGCCGACCAGCGCTAGCTTCCTCAGCGTGCTCAGCCAGTGGCTCGATAGCCAGCAATTGTGGCGCTTGCAGCGCTGGCTGTACGGCAAAACCACCGAGGACGACGCCTTGCGCGAAAAGCTGATGTCGGGCGGCGCGACCGAGCAGGATTTGCGAGGCGGTCCGCTCCTTCAAGGTGTGATCGACGCGCTCAGCAATGCGCCGGTGCCCGACCTGCTACATCGCGTGGCAACCGGCGAGCGAAAGCTGGGCGACGTCGTGGTGACACCGGGAGACCGCGTCGTGGTCAGCCTCGGCTCAGCGGTCGTGCAGCGCCGACAATACGCCGACCCCGAAGCCTGGGCGCTGCTCTTCGGGGGCGACAGCGACCTCTCGGATCACCCGACGCACGCTTGCCCGGGCCAGAAAATGGCGATTGGCGTGCTGCTCGGCATGCTGGTTGGCGTCTTGATGCAACGAAACCTCTCGCGCGTCGACAAGTTCACCCTTCGCTTCGAGCCTTCAGTGTAGAGCGCGCGTTCGCCAGCGGACGCGAGCCAATCGGAAAGATTGAGGGTGCCCGCTTAGAAAAGGGCGCGCTTCGAGTCGATGCGCGACGCTGGGCGCCCGCGCGTCGCCGCGCCACGAAAGAGGTGCCACGCCAGGCCGTATCTGGAACGGACCCAATGACGGACGGAGCAGCGACGCAACGCGCCCGCGACGCGACGGAGCCGGCGATGCAACGCGGTCCGTGATGAACCGGAGCAACGACGCAGCGCAGTCCGTGATGAACAGGCGCAGCGACGCAACGCGCCAGGGACGAACGCAGCCTGGGTCGGGCAGGCGTGGTGTAGCGGCGGGCGCGGTTTGGCGCGGGTGAGCTTGGGCCGCGTTGAGCCGAACAGCGCGCCCTTTTCCGCGTTTGCCCCCAATAATTCTGGCCCTTACGGGCGCTCGCGCGCGGGCGTTGTTGGCCTGGTTCTTCGTCGGCGTCCGAAGGCTTCGCGCTGGGCGCGTGCGGAGTTTGGGCCTGAGGGACGTTTGCGCGCGGGGGTGCCGGGTTTGGGTTCCTGATGCCGGCGAGCGTGGGTGTCGGGGCGAGCTGATTCTGATATCGTGCTGAGGGTATGGGCTGATAGGCGAGGAGGTCACGTGGTTAGATTTGGGTTGGCATTCGTCTGCGGAGTTTCACTCGCGGCGGGCTGCGGCAAAGCCGAGGATGAATCGCCTGGAACCGGCGGCGCGTGGTCCGGTGGTTCGTCGACGACCGGGGGCGCGCGTGTCACGGGCGGAAGCGTTGGAACGGGCGGTGTCGCGGGCTCTGCTGGCGCCGTGAGCAGCGGGGGCTCCGGCGCAGTGGGCGGCAAAGGTGCTGGCGGCGTGATGGTTAGCGGCGGCTCAGTCAGTGTTGCGGGTAGCGGTGGCTCGGTCAGCGTCGCGGGCAGGGGTGGCTCGTCGGGTGCTGCGGGCGCGGCGGGTGAGGCAGGCGGCGGCGCTGGGCCGACCGACGGCGGCGCGGCGGGCAGTGCGGGGGCGAACGATGGCGGGGTAGCAGGGATGGGAGGCGGCGCGGGTGGCGCCGGCGCGGGCGAGGGCTGTCCGCCCGCTTTGCCGCTGAAATGCGGTGACAGCTTGGATCACAGCACGCTGGTTCAAGGGCGGCCGAACACGTGGGGCATATATTCCGCCACGCAGCGCGCCGAGTCGGGTCGCGAGACGATTTACCGTTTCTCGACGGCGACTGATTGCGAAGTGCACGTGCAGTTGTCGAACCTGACGACCGATCTGGATCTTCTGCGGGTTCCAACTTGCGACTCGATATCGGGCGACAAAGCCTCATCGACGCCGATCGATCTGCAGACCGTGGAAACGATCGGTTGGAGCAACGCGGCGGGCAAGGCCTACTACGTGGTGGTCGACGGCTACGCAGGCGCCGAGGGCAGCTACACGTTGGCCGTCGATTGCGCCTGCAATTAGGCGATCAGTCGAGTTGTGGCTCGGGCGTTCGTGCCACGTCGAAGGTCACGCCCACGCTCAGGCTGAGCACCCAGGCGTGCACGCGGTACTCACCTTTGACCGGCGGCTGATAAGGATCGGCTTTCGAGGTGGTGGCTTTGCCCGGAAGCACATAGAGGGCCGCGATGTCTGCGCGAACGGCTTTGCTGAACGCAGCGCCCGCGCCCACGGTCAGGTCGACGCGGTTGACGTCGGGCAGCTGGAAATCGAGCGTTTTGGTGGGCACAGGGCCCTGATCCCAGATGAAGCCGAGGCGCCCGGACCAGCGCTTTTGGTAGGTGTATTCGGTGCCCACGCGCAGCGCGATGGTGTTTCGCCAATCGCGATTGGCGACGATCTTCTGATCTGCAGGCAGCTGCAGCGCTAGCTCGTCGAAGCTCGACCAGCCGAGCCAATTGGCGTCGAGTTCGAGCTCCCACTCCGGAACCGGGGCAAAGGCGACGCCGAGGTCGAGTGTTTGGGGGAGCGTGACTTTGGTGCGAGCATCGCCGTCGGGGGGCAAGCTCGCGCGATACGCTGCCGGCGCGTCGAAATCCGCAGTGCCGCTGAAGCTGAGTTTGACCGGCGTTCGATAGGTGAGGCCGAGTGACAATTGCCGGAGGCCTCGCGGGCGATAGAGAAGGCCGGCTCTGCCGCCCACGCCGAACGCGGTTGCCGACAGCGCCACGGTGCCGACGTCGCTGCCGAACAGGATGTCGCGTTCCAAGCTGACGTTGGCCGGTACCAGATCGACGCCCACGCCGAGCGACAGTCCGCGCGCCCAGCGCGACAGGTTGACGCCCACGGTCGGCATGATGAACAGGGTGTTCAGCGAGATGTCGCGCACGATCGCGCGCCCGGGTGAGCTCGCCGGCCAGCTGAGCGACAGGCCGAATGGCGCGTTGAGCCCAACGCCGAACGCGAGGCTCGGTTGCAGCCGATAGCTGGCGTAGGCGTGGGGCAGGTAAAAGACGTCATCGCGAGCCGATGTCGCGCGGCCGCCGCCGGAGGGACGAAAACGGGCACTCGGCGCGACCCGCGACACTCCCGCTTCCAACTCCAGCCCTTCGAGTTCGGCGATGCCGGCGGGGTTGTAGTAGATGGTGGACGCGTTGCGCGCGCTGGCGGTGACTGCGCCGGCTCTGCCGGTGGCCCGCGCGTCCTGTTCATCGATGTGAAATCCAGAGGCCTGGGCGCGAGCGCTCAAGAAAAGCAGGGCGATGGCGATAGGGGATCGTCTCATGGCGGTCAGGCTCGGTCAGAGGTGGGTCGCGAGAAAGGTGAGCGCATCGGTTTGCATCTGCGCGGTCGCGAGTAAGCCGTCGACGCCGGCCATCAATTCTGGCGGCATGGCGGCGGGCGCGAGCAACGAACCGTGACTGTAGGTGTTGCCGGGGAACATGCCCATGGCCGGCAGCGTCTGGTACTGGATGAAATGGTTACCAGGCAGCACGAGCTGGGCGGTGCTCGTCGGGGGAATCGCGCTCGCGATCGCAGCGGGCGCGGGCATGAGCCCGAGCAACTCGGCAAACTGTTCGGTCGCGCTGTTCGGAACCACCTGGTCGTCCAGCACCTCCGCGACCAGGATCTGAGGCGCGCCGGCTTGGCGGTAGACGGGCGCGTAGTTCACTCCGTCCACGGGGTCGAGCACCCAGCGCGCAGTTTGCGCGAACTGAATGAAGCCCGGCGCGTTCCTCCAGGCTGCGCTGGGGCCGAGACACAGCGCCTCGGGGTTTTCGCCCAGGTTCCACTTGGGGCCGCTCAAGAAGCCGGCGTCGATGAGCCCATCCAGCAACGGGCAACGGATCCCGACGCTCGAGCTGTCGCTGAACACTTGAACCCAATCAGCGCCGCCGACGTTGAGGATCGCGGTCTTGATGTCCGGGCTCACGGCCACGCTGACGCCGCCGATCAACGCGCCGAGAGACTGGCCCAGATAGCCCAGGTGGTTGGGGTCGACCCAGAGCGAGCCGCACGCGCCCTCGGTGGCGCAAAATTTGAGGGTGCGCAGCAACTTTTGCTGGTCGAGCACGGTTTGGCGCAGGTTGTCGCGCGTTACGGCCAGGTTCGGCGAAAGCAGCGGCGCGTAGCACTGGGGCGCGCAGCTGGGCGTGATCGCGGTTTCGCAGGGCAGGCCTGGACCTACCGCTGACGAGTCGCAGCCGAGCCTCGGGTCGGTGCTGATCGGAACCGCACGCGCGCCGTGATTGACCGCGTCGATCGCCACGCTGGCAATGCCTTGCGCGGCGAGCTGGCCCGCGATCGCGAACAGGTCTTCCTTGCTGCGCGTGAGTCCATGCGCAAAAATCACTGTCTTATAGCCCTCCGGGCCGGGGCGGAAGCCAGCGGCGGCATTGGGCACCACCGCGACGAACGGAACGCGTTGATCGCAAACCGTGCGTGGGTTCAGCGGATCGTCCCAGGCTCCGCCCGGAGTCGGAGTGCGCGGATTGCAGTCGTCGCCTGCCTGGAAGTTCGGGGCGACGAGGCTCGGACCGGCGGCGAGCGGGCTCGCGGCGTAGATGGCTCCGATCGCTGCGCAGCCGAGCAGCTCACACGGAACGTCCGGGATCGCCGCTTGATAGAATTGCTCCACCGTCAGGGGCCCGCCTGCGCCAGCCAGCGGGGTGTCGGGTAGATTGGGAGAATCCGGCGCGGTGTCCGAGGTCAGCAACGAGGCGGGGCTGCCCGCGACCGAGGGGTCGAATGGAGCGGAAATGGTTTCGGTGTTGAAGCTCCAGGCCAGCAAGAGGTCGTCGCGCGGCAGCGGCTCTGCGGCACCCGTGAGCGCAGGCAGCGCTGCGTCCAGGAAACCCAGGATCGGCTCGTGCACTTTCCAGAGCTGATCGAGCCCCACGAGCCGCCTGAGATCATCGGGCACTCGCGGGTCGAAAGGGGTCGCGTTGAAGGTCACCACCGGCGCGCTGCTGGACCCGCCAATTTGTACGGGCGAGCTGGCTTGGCGCGTGAGCGCCCAGCTCGTAGAGGGCTCGAACTCTACGCCCGTGGTCGTGGTGATGCCGCGGAGCAGCGCCACGACGTGCGTGCTCGCTTCGCGCAGCGGCCTGGTTGGCGCGATGGTGACGTTGGGAATGACCGCGCTGCTGCTGCAGTCTTCGGCTGCTCTCAGCGACTTCCCGACCGAGATCTCGATCTCGACTGGGCCGCCCGGATCAGCGGCGCTCGGCACGCGCAGCAAGAACACTCGACCTTCCAGCGAGGCTGCGTCGACGTCCGCGCTGAACGTGGCGACGATCGGGCTCCGACCCGGCTCGTTGCCGCGCGAAGTACCGAAGCCATCGAGCTGATTCAAGCTTTGGCGCACCTGCTCCGCGCTCGAGCCCGGAGACTCACCGCACTGAGCGGGCAGGTTCAGCTTGTGACTGACCGGGTCGAGCAGCAGGTTGTTGGGAAACGGGATCACCCGCGCCGCCGGATCGAACTCCGCTACCGGGGGGGAGGGGATCGGACCCTTCTCGTTGTCGTCCGCCGTGACCCGTTCGGCGCAGCCAAACAATAGCCAGGGCAACAGAACGACTAGCCGCCTCATTGCATCCTCCTCGCAGAAGTCTATTTCCGAAAAGCGGCGTGGCGCGCCGCTTGCTGGCGGGAAAACCAGCAAGACAGCAAGGCTAGGACCTTTCCGGAGGGTTCCGCAATCTCTCAGCTAAAACACTTGGGCGAAATCCGTCCGGACGTAGGCACCACCCCGCCGCGTGGCGCCTTTGCGGGTCAGGCGAGACGGAGCAGGCGCTCGGCTTCGGCGCGGTGCCAGTTCATCGCCATCTGCTCGAATTCGCCGCGCACCGCTACGAGTAGCGGCCTCGACGCTTCGATTTCGCCCCAGTCCCGGTGCAGCTCGCCGAGAGTCAGGCGGGCGAGCGCGGTGTCGCGCGCCGAGCCGCGCCGCGCGGCAGACGCCACGGCGAGCTCGCCGTGTGCGAGCGCCTGGACCCGGTCCCCCGCGAGTGCGTGCAGCTGCGAGAGCACGCGCTCGCCGAGTGCCTCACCCAGCGGATCTCCAGTTTCGGCGCGCGCCACGGCGCGGGCGGCGTAGTCGGACGCCGCTTCGCGCGCGTTCGCGACCAGCGACGCATGGGCAAGGTGGGCGTACCCAAAGCCCAGATACAGGCCAATTTCTCTGCGCTCGAGCCAGGCTATCGCGCGCTTTAGTTCTTCCAGCGCGCCCTGGGAGCGCTCGAGCACCCAGCGCGCATAGCCGCTCACGGTCTGGCAAATGGCGAGCACGTACGGGCCGTTGACGCGCTCGGCGGTAGCGCGTCCGCGCGCGGCGGTGTGCAGCGCGTCTTGCCAGCGCCCTTGCATGAGCTGAATCATGCCGAGCAGACAGAGCAGCGAACCTTCGACGGCGTGACCACTGTCTCGCACCAACTCCAAAGCTTCTTGCACTTGCACGTAGGCGGCGTTGAAATCGCCGCGGTCGCCGTAAACCAATCCCCGACAGCCGAGCGCATAGGCAAACCCGACCGGCAACGTCGCTTTGCGGCTGCCGCCCGCGCGCAGCCGCTTCATCTCGATGCCCCGCTCGAGGTAGGCGAGCGCTTCGTCGTACCTGCCCGCGGCTGCGTGGCTTTGCCCCAGGTTGGAGAGCAGCTGAGCGATGAGCGGCTCGTGGTTGGCGCGCTCGGCGAAGCCCAAGGCGCGGTTCGAATGGCTCACGGCTCGTTCCTGGTCACCGAGCGCGTACTGAATCCAGCCGATCCAGTATTCGGCCTGGCACAGCGCGCCATAGTCCCCGACCTTTTCGGCCAGGGTGACGGCGCGTGTGAGCACCGCGAGCTGATCGCGGGAGGGGCTGAAGACACAAGCGTTGGCCCACTTCGGCACGATCGCGAGCCAGCGGCGCGTGAGTTCTTCGTGCTCTGGAAGCTGGTCGACGTGCGCGAGCGCCGCGGCGTATTGCGAGCGCGCGTGGTCGAGCGCGGAGCTCACCGCCGCCTTGTCGCCGGCGAGCTCGGCGAACTCGAGCGCCTCGCCGAAGTCGTGCGCGCCAGCGTAGTGGGAAGCGAGCGCTTCGTACTGGTCGACCAGGCCGACACCGGAGAAGCGCGTCTTGATCGTGTGGGCGACCTGACCGTGCAAGCGGCGGCGTTCCCGAACGCGTACCGAGTCGTAGACCACTTCGCGCGCAATGCCGTGCTTGAAGCGCAACGTGCCGGCGGCCTCGGTCTCGTACAGAAAGCCGAATCTCTTCAGGACTTCGAGGGTTTCTTCGAGATCCGGATCGTCCGAGAGCGTGTGCAGCAGCCAGATCGGGAACTCGTTGCCCAGCACGGAGGCCAGCGCCAGAAGCCTTTGCGGGCGCGCCTCCAAGCGCTCGACGCGCATCTGCAACAGGCCGCGCACGGTGACCGGAACCGCGGCCGGCGAGATGCCCAGCTCGAGCTCGCCGCTCGCTGGCAAGCTTTGGCAAATTTCCTCCAAGAATAGCGGGTTCCCCCCGGAGCGCTGGTGAATGCGCAGCGCGGTGGCGTTCTCGACCTGCCGCAGAAGCAAGCCGTGAACCGCGCGTTGCGATTCGTCCTCCGTGAATGGCAGCAGCTCGACCTTGCGCGCGGGGCCCAACACCGGATCCTCCGCCCCCACTTCACGCGCTGCGATCACGATCAGGATCGGCTTGTCATGAATCACGCGCATCAAGCGGCCGAGCACCTGGGTCGAGGCCCCGTCGGCCCATTGCCAGTCGTCGATGATGAGCAAGAGCGGTCGCGCGCGGCCGAGCGCGAGCAAGAGCTCGGTCGTCGCCGCGATCACCGCCAGCTGTTGCTCCTCCGCGCTGGACGTGTCTCGCCAGGGCTTCAGCGAGAGTAGCTTCAGCACCGCCGGCAGATGATCCCGTAGGGACTCGTCGATGGCGGTGAGCCCGCGCTCGACGCTCAGGTACGTCTGCTCGACCGGTAGAAGCTTCGGAACCGGCAGCACTTCGCGCGCGATCTGCAAGAACGGGCGCAGCGGGGCGACGCCGCCATAGTTTTCACAGCCTCCGCGATACACCGTGAGCCCGGCCGCCGTGCTCCGGCGCTTGAACTCGTCGAGCAAGCGCGTCTTGCCGATACCGGCGTCGCCGACCAGGCAGAGCGCGTTACCGCGGCCGCCGACTGCGCTCGAGACCGCGCTTTCCAGCGCGGCGAGCTGCGCTTCTCGGCCAACGAAGTGTGACAGGCCGCGCAGCGTGCTGGCATCGAAGCGAGTCTCGGCCGCTGAGCGCCCGCGCACCCGGTAGGCGAGCATGGGACGCTGCTTGCCCTTCAGCTTGATCGCGCCGCGGTGCTCGACGTCGAAGAACGGCTCCACGCCGCGCAGCGTTTCTTGGCTGACCAGAATTTCGTCGCGCCCGGCCACCGTGCACAGCCGCGAGGCGGTGTTCACCGTATCTCCGGTGAGCTCGTATTTGCCGGCCAACGGGTCGCCCTTTCGCACGAACACCAAGCCCGCGTGGACGCCGGAGTGCAGCTGAATACGAAACCCCTTCGGCGGCTTGGCGCTCCACTCCCGCGATACGGCTTGATGCAGCTCCAGGGCGGCATCGACCGCGCGGCGGACCTCGTCCTCCTCGGCCGTCGGGAAGCCGAACACCGCGAGGATGCTGTCCCCCACGAATTGGTTGATCGCCCCACCGTGTTTGGGGATCACTTCGTGAGCGAGCCGGCTGATGCTCTGGCGTAATTCGTCAGTCTCTTCCGGGTCGAGCGCCTCGCTCATCGGCGTGTAGTCGCACAGGTCCGAAAAGAGCAGGGTCACGTGGCACCGGCGTTCGACGACCTCGTCGCCTGCAGCATCGGGTGCCGGGGGCCCGCTCTCTCGCATTCACCCCGAGCTTTTCACGGTTTGGCCGAGCCGCGCCAGCGTCGATAGCCGGCCCGGGCCGCGCTATTCAGCGGGGGGACCCGCGGCTCGCAGCAGGCTGAGCTCGCGATCCGCGTCAGTCCAGGCGGAGATTTCCCGCAATCTCGGGTGCGAAAGGCCGAGCAAGCTCGCGGCTTTACCTCCCAACCAAAGGTCGATTTCCGGCGGAAGCTCGGCCAGCATCCAGCGCACGTTCTCGCGCGTGGTTTCCGGTTCCGAGGCGGGCGACACGCCCACGCCGACCACCCGGGCGCGCAAGGCGATGGCCGCTTCGACGATTTGATCCCGAGGCGTGTCGACGCCGAGCAACCGCGGCGACGCCCCCTGCAGCGCCAGGTAGAGCGCGGCCATTTCCAAGCCCAGGCCGTGTTCCTCGTGAGTGAGGGTCGCGAGCAGCACGACGGGCCCGGACGTCTCGGACTCGTAGGCCGAGAGCAGCAAGCGAAGCTGCGTGGAAAGCGCCTCCGAAATCAGGTGTTCATGGCGCACGCTGAGCTCTCCTGAAGCCCAGCCTTCACCGACCTGCTCGACCAGCGGGCCAGCGACGTCGATCAAGAATTGTCGCGGCCCCAGAGTCGCCACCGCCTGGCGTAGCCCGCTGCGAATCGCGCTGACGTCGTCGGCACGGAGCGACGCGAGCAAGCTGCTGATCGTCGGGGAGTCCTTCTGAGGGCTGAGCTCCGCCTTCACCGAATTCGCGAGCAGCGCCCGAAGCTCGCTCGGCTCGCGCCGGATCACGTCGCCGGCGCGAAAACCTGCTTTGAGAGCGCGCGCGAGCAGGCTCAGCCGCTCGACATCGGAGTCCGAATAAACTCGAACCTGTGAGCCGTTGCGGGCCGGCTTGGGAAAGCCATAGCGACGCTCCCACATGCGGAGGGTGTCCGACGAAAGGCCGGTCAGGCGAGAAGCCACCCGAATCGAGTAGCCGCCCGGAACTCGAGATTCGGAGGGTCCGGCCATGTCCATGAAGAGCATTAGTCCTAGACAATCCTTCGTCAACCGGCCGACGGTCCCTAATCGACCGGATGCGCGCCCGGGCAGGAAAGCCGCTCCCTCAGCCGGCTCGGCCTACAACGGCTTGGTATTTCGAGCGGCCTCGAGCGCACGGTCGAGCGCGCTCGGTGAAAACCCGATCAGGATCCGGCCCATGATGTCGATCACCGGGATCGACGCGCCGCCCATTCCGGCGCGCTCCAGCTTTCGCTTCATTTCACCGGCGGCGGCTTCGTTCTCCTCGATGTCCTTTTTGACGACGTTGACGCCGTGCTGCCGCAAGTAGGCCTCGGCGTCGTGGCATGGCTTGCACCAGCTTGCGCCATAGATGACAGCGACCACGGAACCCGAGGGAGCTTTGGCAATTCCGGGGCCGGCGGACGCCGACGGCGCGGTGGCGGGGGCAGTGGGCGGGGCCAGCGCCTCCAGCCGCGCTTTGCGCCGGCTCGCGCCGAGCTCGTCCCACGCACTGCGGCTCATGGTCTTGATGCGGTAGCTTCCGTCCGCCTGGGTCTCGTTCAGATCGGCGACGTAGACTTGCTCGCCGGTGCCCGCTTCCTTATCGGTGACCACGACGCGCACCGTTTTGCGCGCTTCGGCTGGTACGCTCGCGGGCTTGTCGACCACGTGAAAGTCGCCCTTGTCGTCGATCCAGGTGATCAACAGATTCGGGGTGTCCGCCTTCACGGAGAGGGCGGGAAGCTCCTGGGCTTTCGGCGCCGCGGAATCGTTGGTCGCATCCGAGTGCGCCTTTTCGTGACACCCCATCAGCGACGAGAGCACGAGGAGCGACGCAGAGGCGCCAAGCTGCGCGATCCGATGCCTGCCAAACATTCCGGGGGGTATAGCACGTCCGCTCGCCTCACTTGAGCCGCCGCGGCTAGCCTGCGCGGCCCTCCGCTTCGAGCTCTTCCGAGAGCTTGACCCATTCGGCGGTCAGCTGCGAAAGCCGCTGTGAAAGCTGCTGTTCCTGCCGCGCCAACTCATGGAGCTTCTCCCAGTTGTCGGTCTCGGTCTTGGCTTGGTCACGCTGGGCCTGAACCTTGGACTCCGCCTCGGCGATTGCGGCCTCCAGCTCTTGCACCCGTTTCTGTTTGCGCTCGAGCTCTCGTGCCGCGTTGCGGCGCGCGCGATGACCGTCGCCAGAATTCGGCGTCGCAGGCGGAGCGGCAGCGCGCACCTCGGCACGTCGAGGCGGTTGCTCCTTGGCGCGTCGAATGCGTTCGAGCGCGTCGGTGTAGTCTTTGAACCCACCTTCGTAGAGGTCAATCCCCTCTGGCAGGAAAGCGACCGTGCGCGTGGTCACGGTCTCGAGAAAGCGGCGATCGTGGGAGACCAGGATGACCGTACCTTCGAAGCCGGTGAGCGCCTCTTCCAAGATCTCGGCGGCTGGGATGTCCAGATGGTTCGTGGGCTCGTCCAAGAACAGCAGGTTGCGTGGCTCGAGCAGTAGTTTGGCGAGCGCGAGCCGCGTGTGCTCGCCGCCCGAGAAGCTCGAAACCTTGCGCAGCGGGTCTTCCCCGTAGAAGCGGAAGCGCGCGAGATACTGGCGCGCGCCGTCGACGTTCAAATCGCCCCGCACCGAGCGGATCTCCTCCACGGCGGTGCGTTTGGGATCGAGCGAGCCGAGGTGCTGGTCGAAATAGCCGTCCTTCAGGTTCGTGCCGCGCCGCACGTCTCCGCGATCGGCAGCGTCTCCGCGGCCGGCGAGCAGCTTCATCAAAGTCGACTTGCCCGAGCCGTTTTTGCCCACGATGCCGATGCGATCGCCGCGACGTACCAAGAGATCGAAGCCGGAAAACAAGCGCACCCCGCCGCGTTCGGCCGCGAGCCCCTTGGCTTCGAGCACGATGTCGCCGCTGCGCGGTACCTCGGCAAAACGAAAGCGCACTCGCTCGGCGCGCGCCCACACGTCTTCGGGCCGCTCGACGCGCTCGAGTTTGTCGAGCATTTTGCGTCGCGACTGGGCTTGCTTGGTCTTCTGCCCCGCCATGTTCTTGCGGATGAAGTCCTCGGTCTTGCTCACGAACGCCGCTTGCTCTTCGGCTTTCTCGCGCTCGCGCTCGAGGTCCACCGCGCGCTCTTGGTGATAGAGCGTGTAGGGCAGGGGGTAGACGCGGAAGTTCGTGCGCCCGAGCTCCATCGTGTTCGGACACACGTTGTCGAGGAACGCGCGATCGTGCGACACGACCAGAATGCCGCCGCGGTACGCCGACAAGTGCTCTTCCAGCCAGCGGATGCTTTCCAGATCCAAATGGTTGGTCGGCTCATCCAACAGAAGCACGTCGGCCTCCGTGGCGAGCACTGCCCCGAGCGCCAAGCGCCCGCGCTCACCGCCCGAGAGCGTGGTTACGTCGCGCTCCAAATCGGCCGGTCGAAAGCCGAGCCGCGTGGCAATCGCTTCGACCCGCTGCTCGAGGCGATCGGCGCCCATCTGGTGGTATCGGTCCGAGATATGCGCCAGATGGTCGAGGTCCGCCTTGCTCCCGCTGGCGGCCTTGTGCTGCGCGGCGGTGAGGGCCTGCCTCACCTCGAGTAGCTCGCCGAAGCCCGACATCAACACTTCGAGCACGCTGCCGGTTTTCTGCGACTCGTGGCTCTGCCGGTAGTAGCCGAGCGTGGTCGGCTTGCGGATCACGACCGAGCCTTTGTCGGCCGCGAGCTCACCGGTTATCACCCTGAGGAGTGTGCTCTTGCCGGCTCCGTTCGGGGCGACCAGCGCCACGCGCTCGCCCGCTTCCAGGCGAAAGGTGACCTTGCTGAACAAAGGTTCGTTCGAATACCCGAACTCCAGATCGGCGACTTCCAATAGCGACACGGTGAGGCGGCGGAGCGTGCCACGTCGGCCCGCATCGGGAAAGCCTACGGCGCGAGCTTTTCTCGACGTTCCAGAAAGCCGAGCGCCGCGCCGGTGGTGCCGTCGTAGCAGGGCTGCTGTACGGCGAGCTTCGGCTCGAGCAACACGCCGAGCGCGCTCGGCCAGGGCAACATGAGCTCGTCCAAGATCCGCGCGGCGACCAGCGCGCCGGTTTCGACGGCGCCCTCCATACGCCCCTGATAGTCGACCGAGCAGTGCTCCCCGCAAAAATACAGGTTGCCCTCGCGGCGGCCTTCGTTGCCGCGCAGCGCCCACTGACCCGGGCGATAGCAGGCCACGCTGCCGCGAAACAGGGCGGAGCTCGGCCAATGCATGCGCACGGCCGAGCCGGCCAGGTAGGCCGCGCTGAGCCCGACGAAGACTCCGTTCAGGTCGGAGAGCAAAGCGGTCATGCTGGCCGCGACCTCGGTCGCGTTGGCTTTCGCTCCCGCGATACCACCGAGCAGATTGCTCAGGATGCCCTGCGTGCTCGGTGCAGACTGCGCGTCGGTTTGGCCGACCGACGAGTCCCACACCTGTTGGAAGGGGAGATCACTGCTCACGCTGCCGCTTCGCAGTTGGTCGCGCCAGACGCGGGTGAGGAACGCGCCGAGCAGCTTGGAATGCGTGCCGTACCCGAGCTCGTTGATGAGCTTGCGCTTTTCGTCCGACAGTTCGAGCGCGCCGAGATCGATCTTACGGAGCACGCTGAACGGCAACGCGAACACCACGTGCTCCGCTTCCGCCACGAAGCCCGACGCGGTGTCGGTCTCGAACGCGAGCTGGAAGGCCGGGCTCGAGCCGGTCGCCGAGCTCTTGACGATCGGACGAATCGACGAAAGCCGACTGCTCACCTTGACGCGAGCGCCGAGCCGCTCGGAAAGCTGCGTCGCGAACGAGTCATTGCCCGCGTGAGCGTGGAACAGCGAGCTGCTGCTGCTCGATGCATTCAGCCCGCGTCGCACGCCCGGCCCGATCAGGTACAGCACGTTGAGCGCCGATTGCTGATCCAACTCGAGCCCGAACTCACCGCGAAATGCCAGGTTGAGCAGGCTCGAGAGCTCCGGAAAATCCTGGCTCGGCACGCTCTGTTCGAAGAAATCGGCCAGGGTGGTGTTGTCGAGATCGCGAAACACGCTTGGGTCGCGGTCCGCGGCGCTGAGCGATGCCGCCATCTTCGGAGTGGTCGCCGCGAGTTGCTCGTTCACGGTTTGAGGCGGAATCTCCTTGCCGCCCAGCCAGTACACCTCGGCAATGCCGCCCGCGTCGGCGCTCGGCCGCTCATCGAGCATCACGCCGAACTCGCGCGCTAGCGCCAGCATCCCCGAATGGTCGCTGGCGATGAACTCGCCGCCGAGCTCGGCGATGAGCTTTACGTTCGGGCCGAACAACTTGCGGCCGGTATAGGTGCGCCCTCCGATGCGCGTGTTTGCTTCATAGACGGTGACGTCGACGCCGGCCTGCGCCAGGCGAAACGCGCAGTGCAGCCCTGCGAGGCCCGCGCCAATCACCGCCACCCGGCGCGCCGCGGGCTGGTCCGGAAGCGGGGTGGTTTGAATGTCCCTGGCGCATGCGCACACCCCGAGCCCTGCGCTGGCCTCGAGCAACTGCCGGCGCGTGAGGCCGCCGGCCGCGCCCGGACGCGATTCACTCCCGCGCTCCGCGCCTCCCCCGAACAGGCTGCTCACCACGCGTTCGAGCCGACTGAAGAGCGCGGTTCGGGCCATGGGCAGCCGGGCTCACCCTTCTGCGGGGCCGTCAGCTCGGCTGCACGGGTGGCAGCGAGTCGCGGGCCGCAGGGGGGCCGTACAAGAGCCGGTGCGCGATCAGCCGCAGCGACTCCACGATACCGATGAAAATATAGAAGGAGAGCAGCCAGACCAGCACGAACTGCGGAGTGAAGCGCTGCCAAACGAAGGCGCTCGACCCGATCACGAACAAGATCAGGAGCACCGTGCCAGTGTTGAGCTGAAGATCCTTGAACGAGCGGAAGCGGACGCTCGAAACCATCAACAGGCTGAGCAGGACCGTCACCGCGAACAACAGCAACGTGTAGCGCTCGGCGCCGAGCGCGCCGCCGACGCCGTGATTCGCCACGATCAGCGAGATCAGAATGCCGGACGCGGGCGGCGTCGGCAGGCCCATGATGTACTTCCCGGGCTTTACCGGCGCGCCGGTCGAGGTCGACGAAATCACGTTGAAGCGGGCCAGGCGCACGGCCGCGGCCGCCACGAACAGAAACGCGACCAGAATGCCGGGGACGGGCTCCCGGTACAGCACCCACTTGTAGACCAGGAGCGAGGGCGCCATGCCGAACGAGAGCACGTCCGCCAGTGAATCGAGCTGCAGCCCGAACGCGCTTTGGGTCTTGGTCATGCGCGCGACGCGGCCGTCCATGGTGTCGAACAGCATCGCGAAGATGAGCAGCACCGCGGCGCGGTACACGTCGTTTTCCGTCGGGTTGTCCTTGGCCACCAGACGAATTGCGTTGAAGCCGCAGAACACGCTGCCGAGCGTGATCAAGTTCGGCAGGACGAACAGCGTCTTCCGAAGATTGACCCGCGGGCGGGGGCGGCGAGGGCGGCGCAGGCGCACTTCCGCTAGGGTAACCGCGCTCGGGAGCCCGGTAAAGGTCTCGGGAAAGCGCGGGTGGGCGGCGGGATTTTGGCCCACCCGAGCCGCTTCCCGTAGGCTTGTCCCGATGCGGGCCGCAGTGTTTTCTACCCTCGTGCTGCTTTTTTCGACAGCGGGCTGCGCGAGCGACCGCGACGCGATCGACAAGCGCATGGCTGGCCTGCGCGACGATATCACTCGCCTACAAGCCGAAAACGATCGGCTGGGTGACCGCGTCGACGCTTTGGAGGTCAAGAACAGCGCGCCCGCGTCGAAGAACGCCGCCCCCGCGCCGGCCGAATCCAAGGTCGAGCGGGCGCCCTTGAAAGTGGTCAAGCTCCTGCCCGGCGAGGCCCCGGCCGGCACCGCGGACGCGGAAGCCGCTGAGTTGGCCGCCGATGAGCGCCCCGACGCGCCGGGAACCCGGCCGGTCATTCGCCTACGAGGCAAAGATGCGGATAGCCGAGAGGGTCGCAGCGAGGGGCGCGCCTCGTCCAAGCGCCAAAACTCGGGTGAGGACTCACCGTGAGAGGCCTTCGCTTCATTCCGGCCGTGCTTTTGACTTGGGTCAGCGCTGCGGTCGCCCAGGCTCCCGGCCCTGACGCCGAGCCGAGCGCTCCGGCGACGCCGGCGGCCCCGCAGTCCGGGTCGACCACCACGACCAACACGACGACCTACGTTCCCTTCGGCGTGCCTTCGCCGGGCACCGACATCAATGCCGGGCTGCCTTCGAGCTCCCGACCCATCAACGGTGAGCAGGGCGACACCTTCGATCTCGGTCCGAAGTCAGGCAGCGGCGGGCCGGTCTACGGCGAAAAAGGCGCGAGTGGGGTGCTTGGTAACGAACGCCCCGTGAGCGTGCCGGACGTTCACCTGGTGCAAAAGGGCGACACGCTCTGGGACCTCTGCGATCGCTATTTCCATAACTCCTGGGAGTGGCCGAGCGTGTGGAGCTACAACCCGCAAATCCAGAACCCGCACTGGATTTATCCGGGTGATCAGGTTCGCCTGCGCCACCCCAATCAGATCAGTTCCGCGGCGAACCGCATCGATTCCAGGAGTCTCACCGGCAAACCAGGCTTCACCGATCGGCGCGCGCGCGTTCCGCGTGACACGGTATTTTTGCGGGATCAGGGCTTCATCGGCGACCCCAAGCGCGACGTTTGGGGCGAGCTGGTTGGTGCGGTCGAAGAGCAGATGCTGCTCTCCGACGGCAATCACGTGTACTTGGTGATGCGGCCCGGGGTCGACCTCAAGGTCGGCCAAGACCTCACCGTGTTCCGCGAGGTTCGCCAACCCGAGAACGTACCCGGTGCGCGCAAGCCGCCTGGCCAAGTGGTGGCGGTCAGCGGCACGGTGAAGGTGGATCGCTGGGATCCCAAGACCCGCGTCGCGCGCGCCCTGATTACGGAGTCGGTCGACACCATCGAGCGCGGCGCCAAGGTTGGCCCGGTGGGGCGCCAATTCGACGTGGTGCCGCCCAAGCCCAACGCCCAGGCGGTCGAAGCCCGCGTGCTCACGAGCCTGTACCCGCACGTTTACCTGGCGCAAAACCAGGTCGTGTTCCTCGATCGGGGCAGCCAAGACGGTCTCGAGACTGGAAACACGCTGCTGGTGCTCCGGCGGGGCGACACCTGGCGCGGCAGCCTGACCACCAACTCGAAGATGCTGCGTGACCGGCTGCGCATGGATTCCCCGGAGCGGGTGGACGTCGAGACCACACCCTTGCGCGGCGACAACGACAAATTCCCGGAAGAAGCGCTGGCTGAGCTGCGCGTCCTTCGGGCCGAGAAATTCAGCGCCATCGCGCTCGTCACCCAGTCGCGGCGCGAAGTCGTGCCGGGCGATCGCGCGGTGGCCGTTAAGGGCCGCTGAGCCCGCCCCGCCCGCGCGCCGAGAGTGGTGCTAGGCTCGGGATTCGGCCTCCGGCGAGCTCGCCAGGGCCGCTCGCGATGGGAAAAAACCGGCTCTTCTTTCCGCAGGCAGCGCTCGACCGCTGGCTCGTGAACCGGGTCGCCGATTTGTCTTTGGATCAGCTGCGGCTACGCGACTCGGGCCGGCGCTTTCGCCTGGTCGAAGGCGTGCGCGTCCTCAACGAGGTGAGCGGTGCGGAAGACCCATTCGACGTGTGCGGTACCGTTCGCAGCGTGGCCTACCTGTTGGAGCTCGGCGCCGAGCTGCTCGGCGATTCGATGATCATCGCGGAGAACGCCTACCAAGTAGTGCCCGGTTGGCTCGCGACGCCGGTGAGCGGCTCCGCGGAGCTACGCCTCGGTTCGGAGCCGGCACCCCCCGCGGCCGACCTGGACCACGAAATGTCCCAGTTCATGGCGAGGAACGCCTGAGCCATGGACTCGCTCGCCGCCATCGCCTTTTACCTCGGGGTCATCGCCTACTCGGCCGCGTCGACGCTGTTCTTCCTGGATTTGGTGCGGCCAGCATCGGCGCGCCGCAACCTGGGGCCGCGCCTGCTCGCGGTCGGTGCGCTGTTTCATGCGGGGCACGTGGTCACCGCCAGCCTGCTTTCGCGCATCTGCCCGGTCGAGTCGCTGCATTTCGCGCTCAGCTTCAGCGCGTTCATTTTGGTGGGCGCCTTCCTCGGGCTGCGCTCGCGGCTGCGGCTCGACTCGCTCGGGGTGCTGATCGCGCCGCTCGCGCTCACGTTCCTGCTCGGCGCCCAGTTCGTGTCGGTGGATAGCTCGGCGAGCCCGGGGGTGCCTCGGTCGCTCTTGGTGCTGCACATCACTGCGAACGTGCTGGGCGTGGGCCTGTTTCTGCTGGCCGGCGCTTCCGGCGCTTTCTACGTGATCGAAGAGCGGCGTCTCAAGAACAAGCAACTCGGCTTGGCGTCCCGCATGCCGCCGCTGGCGGCGCTCGACCGCGTCGCGCATCGCCTGCTGCTCGCCGGTTTTCCGCTGCTCACGTTCGGCATCGTGACCGGTTCGCTATTTTTGAATCGGCTCAGCGCGCTGCACGGCGGGGCCGAGATGGCGCGCTCGCTGCTCGGCTACGCGAGCTGGCTGTTGTTGGCGGTGGTTCTGGTGCTGCGCCACGTAGGCAGCTGGAACGGGCGCCGCGCCGCCTACGGCACGCTGGCTGGCGTGGGCTGCTTGCTTCTGGTGATGATGGTTTACGTGTTTCGGGTGACGTGAGGAGCCACGGGTGATCGTTGTCGTCGGGCTATCGCATCAAAACGCACCGATCGAGGTGCGCGAGCGAATCGCGTTGCCGCGCGAGCGATTGCCCGAGTTCTTGACGAAGCTGGTGAGCCTCGAGCCGGTGGGTGAAGCCATGGTCATCTCGACCTGCAACCGGGTCGAGCTGGTCGCCGCCGCGCGCAACGTGCCGGGCGAGCTCAAAGCGGTCGCCGACTGCTGCGTCTCCGCGCTGGAGAAAGAAGCGCCGGGTATCACTCCTCACGTTTATCGCCGATTGGGCGGGGATGCCGTGCGCCACCTGTTTCGCGTGGCTTCGTCGCTCGACTCGCTGGTGCTCGGTGAACCGCAGATCTTGGGTCAGGTGAAGGACGCCTTCGACCTCGCGCGCAGCGCCGGCACTGTACGCTCGATCTTGCACCGCTCGGTGCCGCGCGCGCTGCGCACCGCCAAGCGCGTGCGCAGCGAAACCTCCATTGGTTCGGGGCAGGTTTCGGTGCCCAGCGTGGCCGTGGATTTGACGCGGCAGATCTTCGGTGAGCTGCGCGGCCGCACCGTGCTGCTAGTGGGTTCGGGAGAAATGGCCGAGACCGTGGCCAAGCTGCTGCGCGGCGCGGGCACGCGCTTGCTGGTGCTCGGTCGCACTCGCGAGCGAGTCGAGGAGTTGGCGAAATCGGTGGATGGCGAGCCGCGGTTGTGGCCGGATCTGCGCGCTTCTTTGGTGGAGGCGGACGTGGTCATCACCAGCACCAGCGCGCCTTCTACCGTGATCGACTACGACCTGGTGGCCGCCGTGCGCAAACAGCGGCGTGGCCGCTCGCAGACGTTCATCGACTTGGCGGTGCCGCGTGACGTCGAGCCGCGCTGCAACGGCATCGACGGCGTGTTCCTGTACAACGTCGACGATTTCTCGCGCGTCGTGGCGGAGACGCTGTCCTCGCGCTCGCGCGAAGCCGAGCTCGCCGATCGCATCGTGGAAGAAGAGACGCGCGGCTACGAGCGCTGGGCCGACGCCGAGCAAGCCACACCCACGATCGTCAAGCTGCGCGCGCTCGTGCGCGACGCGCTGTCGGTCGAGCTCTCGCGCAGCCTGCGCGGGCGCCTGAAGCACCTGGGTGCGGAAGAACGTGACGCCATCGAGCGCATGCTGGACGCCGCCGAAAATCGCTTGCTGCACGCCCCCACCATGCGCCTGCGCGAAGCCGCGCTGACCCGCGAAGCGGAGGCCCTGTCACTGGACGAGCTGGTTCAGGCCCTGAACGAGCTGTTCGACTTCGACGGGCTCGACGCCCGGGCAGAAACCAGCGATCCCCAGGCCTCCCCCAAAGACCCGGCTGAAAAGCCAGAACTCGCGGCCGCTCAGGCCACGGGCACCAGTGGACCATGGTCGAGCACACGATAACCCTAGCCACTCGCAAGAGCGCGCTCGCGCTCGCGCAGTCCCGCGCCTTTGCTCGCAGCTTGGAGGCGGCCAACCCCGGGCTCACCGTCGGTGAGCTGCAAGTCACCACCACCGGTGACCGCGTGCAGGATCGCTCGCTCAGTGAAATTGGCGGCAAAGGTTTGTTCGTGAAGGAGATCGAGGAAGCGCTCCTGGACGGGCGCGCCGATCTCGCCGTGCATTCACTGAAAGACGTCCCGGCCGAGCTGCCCCCGGGCCTCGTCATCGGCTGCTACCCCAAGCGCGAAGATCCGCGTGACGTCCTGATCTCCCGCACCGGTCAGGCGCTGCTCGCGTTGGCGCCGGGCAGCGTGGTCGGCACCTCGTCCTTGCGACGGCGCGTTCAGCTCGAAGCGGCGCGACCCGATCTCAAGGTCACCCTGCTACGCGGTAACGTCGATACGCGCCTGCGCAAATGCCGGGACGGCGAGGTCGACGCGATTCTGCTCGCGCGCGCGGGTCTGGTACGGCTCGGTCTCGCCGACCAAGTGACCGAGGTACTCGCCGAAGAGGTGCTGCTCCCCGCGGTCGGGCAGGGCGCGCTCGGTATCGAGTACAGAAAGGACGATGCCCGCGTTCGCACGTTCCTCGCGCCCCTGGAGCACTCCGAGACGAAAATTGCGGTCTTGACCGAGCGCGCGGTGCTACGGGCGGTCGAAGGCAGCTGCCAAATGCCGGTCGCGGCCTACGCGATCCGCGACGGCGAGCAAATGTACCTGCGCGGCCTACTCGCCGAGCCCGACGGCTCCCGGCTGCGCCGCGCCGAACGGCGCGTTTCGTGGCCCGAAACCGAGGCCTTGGCCGAGAAAGTCGGCGCGGAGCTGGGCCGAAAACTCCGGCGCTGAATCCCCCTTGTGATTTAACGGAGCATGGTAAAGTCCGCGCCATGCCGCGTTCCGGAATCGCTCGTCTCGGTCTATTGCTCGCTCTTTCGGTCCCGCTCTCCTTCTCTGCTACCGCCTGTGCGCCGAAGAGTGAAGTGAAGCACGCCAACGTCAAAGCCGGCGAAATGCCAGCGGGCGGTGAGTGGGCCGGTGTGTATTTCAGCCAGCTCTACGGCTACCTGCACATCGTTGCCGGCGGCAACGCAGCGAACGGCGCGTGGCGCACCACCGCGGGCGACTCCTACGGGGAGCTGCACGGTGAAATCGACGGCGACCTGCTTCGCTACACCTGGGTCGAGCGGCGTATCGGCGCGGTCGGCGCGGACGCCAATCGCAAGGGCAACGGCTACTTCAAGTACACCATCCCGAAAGAGGGTGAGGCCCACGAGATCATCGGCGAGTGGGGCCTCGGCGAAAGCGACGCTGGCAACGCCTGGAAGGCCGTGAAGCAGAAGAACATGCAGCCGAACCCCGCGTCGGTGAAACCGGACGAGATCGAAGGCCGCGTTCAGGGCGTCGACGCCTGGGACGACGGCGGCGGCGACAGCTCGGGTTCCGGCAGCGACAGCGACAAGAAAAAGAAGTCCGACGACACGGACATGTGAGCGACTCCAGGAGCCAGTACAAAAGTGCCAGCAGAAGCGGATCGCGGACTCGAGTTTCGAGAACTTCCTATCTTTGAACGCGGCGCCCCTGGCCGCACCGGCCTCTCCCAGGGCCCTTTGGACGTCCCCGCGGTGGACATCAAGGCCGAGCTCGGCGCGCTTGCGCGCCGGGTTCCCGCGGGCCTGCCCGAGGTCAGTGAGCCCGAGGCCATTCGTCACTTCGTCAGGCTGAGTCAGAAGAACTTCAGCATCGACACGCAGTTTTACCCGCTGGGTTCGTGCACCATGAAGCACAACCCCAAGGTGAACGAGTGGGCGGCGCGCCTCGACGGCTTCGCATCGCTTCACCCTGCCATGCCCGACCGCCTGATTCAGGGCGCGCTCGAAGTCATGTTCCGGCTCGAAGCGCTGCTCGCTGAAATCGTGGGCATGGACGCGGTGAGTTTGCAGCCCGCTGCCGGCGCGCAGGGCGAGCTCACCGGGCTGATGATGATCCGCGCCTGTCATCAGGCTGAAGGCCGCTCCCCGCGCAAGGTCTTCGTCCCCGACAGCGCTCACGGCACGAACCCGGCCAGCTGCGCGCTCAACGGCTTCGAGGCCGTGCCCTTCCCCTCCGGCTCTGCCGGCGTGGTCGAACCCGAGACGCTGGCCCGCGCGCTCGACGCCGCCTCGAACGACGTGGCCGCGTTGATGATCACCAACCCGAACACGCTCGGCTTGTACGAGCAGGCCATGCCTCGCCTGGCCGCCCTCGTGCACGAGCGGGGTGGCCTCGTTTACGGCGATGGCGCGAACCTCAACGCGGTGCTCGGCCGCGCGCGCCCCGGCGATGCCGGCGTCGACGTCATGCAGTTCAATCTGCACAAGACCTTCACCACCCCGCACGGCGGTGGTGGCCCCGGCTCCGGCCCCGTGGCGTTCAAGCGCCGCCTCGAGCCGTTTCAACCGGCGCCCGTGGTCAAGAAGCAGGGCGACCGCTTCGTCGTCGATCATCAGCGCCCGCAGAGCGTCGGCCGCGTCCGTTCGTTCTACGGCAACTTCGGCATGATGGTGCGCGCGTACACGTACATTCGCGAGCTCGGCCCGGAAGGGCTGCGCCGCGTCAGCGAGATGGCCGTCCTGAACGCAAACTACGTCGCCGCGCGCTTGCGCGAGCACATGCCGCTCGCTTTCGACACCCCGTCGCTGCACGAAGCGGTCTTCACCGATCGCAAACTCGAGGCAGAGACCGGCGTAAAAACCCTCGACATCGCCAAGCGCCTGATTGACTACGGCATCCACCCGCCGACCGTGTACTTCCCGCTCGTGGTGCGGGGCGCGCTAATGGTCGAGCCCACCGAGACCGAGAGCAAGCAGACCCTCGACAGCTTCGTCGACGCCATGATCGCCATCTTGAAGGAAGCCGCAGAAGATCCGGCGATGGTGAAGAAGGCACCGCATTTGACGCAGCTCGGACGCCTCGACGAAGCACGCGCGGCGCGCAAGCCGAGGCTGCGGTGGAGTCCAGTGAAGGACGAGCCGGGGGAGAACTAGGTCGCGAGAGGGGAGCGGGAGAGGGAGCGGGTGGCTGCTCCGCGGCGGCTCGCGTGCAAAGGGGGGTGGCGGCGGAGGGCAGGAGGGGTCGGCTGCTCGTCCATGGACGCAGTTGGGAGTGAGCCGTGGCGGTGTTCGCTCGAGTTGGTGCGGCGCTCGGCGCCGATGCGATCGACTCGGCAAACAGTTCGAGCGAGCGCTGACGAGTGCCGATCAACGTCGGTGAAGGGACGCGCTCGCGCGGGCGAAATCTCATAGGAAGCACGAGTCCGCTCTTGCGGCGAGAGGGGCGCTCGGCGCTTTGGAACCTCGGCCAGCGACGGGTCGGGGGTCGCGCTCGAGCCAAAGCTGCACGGGTTGCTGTTCAATCAAGTGATCGGTTCGCTGGTTCGGTCGCTGCTGCCGCGCTGAAATGAGGCGATGGCGCGGGCGCCGAAGCGACACGCGACGAAGGAGTGATTCGCTGCCGCCGTGTGGTGCCTCGTGTGATCTCACACTGGTGCATGCGAGCTGCTGAACGGCAGCCTCACTTACAATGAGCGGCACCTGCGCGTTCGTCCGTGAGGCGAGTCGGTCTTCGACGTGCCGGACTGTGACAGGAAAGGCTGTGGCGATCGTGCGGGGGCGAAATGTCAGGCGTCGTAGCCTGGCGGTGGCTGTTGGTCTCGCTAGGGTTAGGGCGCGCATTGGAATTCGAACGGTTCGACGTTCGATGTCCGCAACAGACACACCCTTGAGGGTGATTGTCGCTAGGAGAGCCAAGATGGAAGCACCTTCGTTGGACGCTCAGGGCGAGTATTGGGGCGAATGGGGTGTCGAGTCAGCGCGTGGCGAAGGCAAGGGCGATGTCTACGACGATCGCGTCTGTCAGCTGGTGCGCGAAGTGGCCCTGCGTTGCGCGTCGCGGGAGCGAGCGGCCGATGTTGGCTGTGGAACGGGCTGGATCACTCGCGTCTTGGAGGCGTCTTTCGAACACGTGTGGGCGACCGAGCTTGCGCCGGCGTCGATTCGCGTCGCGCGGCAGGCATCGCCGAAAGCGGAGTTTTTCGAAGGAGACTTTCTTGCGCTCGAGTTGCCCGCGCCGGTCGATCTCACGGTGACCTGCGAGGTCGTCGCGCACGTCCGCGATCAACCGGCGTTTTTCGCGCGTTGCCGAGAGCTCACGAAGCTTGGTGGGCGGCTCTTGGTGTTGACCCAAAACCCAGTCACTTGGAGCCGTAACAGCTACGCGCACCCGGCAAACCCGAAGCAGCTGCGTCATTGGCTTTCGCGTGCGGACGTTCGAGCGCTGTGCGAAGGAGCGGATTTTCGCGTTGAATCGATCCGTACGCTCGAACCGATGGGAGACAAGGGGCTGCTCTGGTGGCGGCCCTATGCGCAAGGCGCGCTGCGCAGAGTCATCGGGCGCGAGCGGGCGAAGGCGTTCTTCGAATGGTTGAGGCTCGGACGTACGCTGGTGATCGAAGCAGTGGCGGTTTAGCTCGCGGCGGAGCGGCGGACGCCGCGCGTTCAGTCGTCCTTGAGCGCGAAGAACTCGCGGATAGAGTGCAAAATGCGGTTGCTCTCGGTTTCGGCGCGGCGACGCTTGGCTTCGGCGTCGAGGTTGTCGCGGGCGGCGACGAGTTCGACGCGGCGTTGGGCCAGAATCTGGGAGATGCCTTCGGCGAGCTCGGGGCGCTGGCCGAGCACGCTGCTGAAGTCGTTCTTGTCGACGCGCAGGCACTCGACGTCGGTGAGCGCGATCACGGTCGCTTCGCGGGCGGCGCCGGTCATCAGCGCCATTTCACCGAAGAAGCTGGGCGCTGAAACCACCGCGACGCGCCGCTCGGCGCCGCCCTCGGTGGCCACGTTCACCTCCACCTGGCCTTCGACCAACACGTACAACCAGTGCGCTTCCGCACCTTGACGTGTGATGAGTTCACCCCTCACGAACGGCGCGACGCGGGCCGAGTCGGCCAGGCGCGAGAGCTCTTCCTCGGAGAGCTGCGAGAACAACTGCACGCCGCGCAGATCGCTCACGATCTCGTCTTTGACCTTGCGTTGGCGGCGCTCGGTCTTGCCGTCCTCTTGCGACAGGAACACCGCCGCCGCGGGCAACGCCAGCGGGATGCGAGCGCGCCGCAGCGCCACGTAGATGCGCTCGCGCACGAGTGAGCTCGTTGGATCATCGCGCGCTAGATCGGTCAGGTAATAGCGCGCGGCGTAGTAGCAGTAGCTGTCGCGGTTTTCTCGCGCCAGATCGAAGCAAATCACGTGCGCGCGTGGTTCGGCCGCCACGCCCTCGATCGGCGCTGCTTGCAGCGCGTCGTTGACGATACGAATGATTTCACCAGGCGCGTAGCGGTGATCGACGTTGAAGTACACCCACATCCGGTGCTGCAGCGGCCAGCCCTCGCGCTTACCCAAAATCTTGATGGTTTGGCTGAGCAGCAGATTGTTGGGCACGATCAGGGTATCGAAATCGCGCGTTTCGATGACCGTGTGCCGCCAGCGCACGCTCTTTACCTGACCCTGAACCTTGTTCTCGAGCTCGATCCAATCGCCATCGCGAATCGAGTCGTCGAGCTGAAGTGCCAGGCCACCGATCACGTTGCCCAGCGTCGATTGCAACGACAGACCGATCACGGCCGTCGCCACCGCGCTGGTCGCCACGATGCTGGTCAAATTCACGCCCCAGCGATGCATCGACCAGATCACCGCGACCATGTAGGCCGCCCCCACCGTCAGATCGTGGAGAATGTCCGACACGTCCAGGCGGATGATCGACAGCAGCCAGTCGAAGATCAGCAGCGCTGCGAGATTGATCAGCAGCAAGAGCTCGCACAGCTCCTTCGCCGAGCGCATGCCGCTCGCGAAGCCCTCCCAGCCGTCGAATTGCTGCGCCACGAAGGTGAGGCCGCCCAGCGTGAGGTACAGCCCGTAGAGCATCACGCTGCGCCGCAGCCGCTTGCGCGGAGCGCGCGGCAGCAATCGGAACAGCGCGGCGATGGCGATGATCGCGAGGCCGAGCGGAAGAGCCAGCCCTACGCCGCCGAACAGCTGCATCCGTGGCGCCTCGCGCTTGCCATCATCCCGTCATTTTGCCCGCCAAAGTCCCCGGCGGTCACGGTCTTTCCGGAGAGCACGGTCCACGCGCGCGCCCTGGCGAAAAACACCGACCCAGGCCGGACGACCGCTCGCCAGCGGCGAGTAAACCGGCTGAAATCACCGGAGAATATTCGCTCTTCTTGTTGCGGTTCTGGTGTTCTCCACCCGTTGACAGACCCCAGCTTGCCTGCCACATTCCGCCGCGGAGAGATGACCGAGCGGCCGAAGGTACCTGATTCGAAATCAGGCGTACCCGCAAGGGTACCGTGGGTTCGAATCCCACTCTCTCCGCAAGTCGATCGCGCTCGGCGCAGCACTTTCCCTGATGGGGTTGGAGGCACTCGCAGCTGAACGATTCGAAACCCGCGCCGCCACCAGCGTCGCGGGCCCTCAGGAGAGGTGACCGAGTGGCCGAAGGTGCATGACTGGAAATCATGTGTACGGGCAACCGTACCGAGGGTTCGAATCCCTCCCTCTCCGCAACAGTGTCTCAGAGCGCGTCGGATGGCGACAGTAGGTCGGCTTCCTGTGCGACGGACTGAGTCGATAGGCATCCGGTGTGGCGACCGAGGGTGTGCTCGGCCCCGCCGGACGCGGGGCCTGCGCGACCTTATGTGGGCCACACAGTGCCGGGGAGTGAGGCAGACGTTCGTAGTGGTTCGGCCTTGCGTTGATGGTTTCGAATCCCTCCACGTCGGGGAGTGTCGCGCGTGCACTTGTAGATTTCAGAAGGACGCGGACGGAAGGCGTGGACGGCGCCCTCGCCCCTGCGGGGCTGGGCGTAAAGTGGAGCGACTCGGCTACTCATTGAACGCGGCGCGGATGCGGGTGAGGGCGAGGGCGAGGTGGTGTTCGACGAGCGCGGCTTGGAGGCGGAGGGTGCGGTAGCCGAGGCGGGCGAGGTTGCGGTCGCGGCGCGCGTCGGCGGTTTGGTGGCGGGCGTGATAGGCGCCGTCGACTTCGATGATGAGCTTGGCGGCGGGCGCCGCGAAGTCGGCGATGTAGTTGCCGAGCGGGACTTGGCGGCGAAAGCAAACGCCGAGACGGCCGCCGCGGATTTCGGCCCAGAGCTTCTCTTCCGAAGGCGTGAGAGCGGAGCGCATTTGCCGAGCGCGGAACTCGATGACCGACTGAGCCTGCGACTTGTGAGATGAGCGATGCATGGGAGCCTCCTTGGCCCGGAGGAGCTGCCGGGCTTCACCCGTAACTGGCGCAGGATGCGTGACGCGCCCCAGTGACGAACGGCGTGGTGCTTGAGTCGAACTGAGCGCACCTTCCGGGTGAATGACGGCGCGGCGCGCAGCGTGCGCCGCTGGGTGGAGCCCGGCAGCGAGGGAGGGCCAAGGAGGCGAACAGCGTGCGCCCGCGTGGGTGCCGTGCGCGCGCTCATTCTGCGGAGTGGTGACGCAAGACGCGCAGCGACGGCCTCCCTCCGCGGCACGCGCAGGCGGCCGCGCGCAAGCTCGCGCGCAGGCCGCGGTGTCGACTGAAACTTTACAACGCGATGCCTCGCTGCGGCCGAGCACGAGCGAGCACGGCGCCGAGCATGACGTTTGGGGGAGGCAAGCTCGCGCGCAGCCGAAGGCGAGCACGAGCGGGTGCGGGGCAGCAAGAGAGTGGCCGAAGGTGCATGACTGGAAATCATGTGTACGGGCAACCGTACCGAGGGTTCGAATCCCTCCCTCTCCGCAAAAAATCGAGCTGCAGCGACTCACTCCGAATCGAATTGGTTCCGAGTGTGGGGAGGGATGAGAACCCTCGGCGTCACAATGTCCTCCCGAGAGTGACTCAATCTGAGTCGAGGGGTCGAGCCAGCTTACTAGGTCGGCACGTTTAGAACCTGTGCGTTGATCGACTCCGCGCGCACGCCCACGAGGCCCCGAGGAGCGGAGCCGCCGCAGGCGGCGAGCACCTCAGAAGCACCGCACGCTGACGTGTGCCCGACCCTCGTTCGGGAAGTGCCGGTCGCCCGCGCGCGTGGCACGGAGTGGCACAACGTCGAGAGTTGCTTGGGCAAATTGACGCAAAATTCGTTCGTGCACGCGAGGGCATGCGCCTTGCTTAAGAAGGCCTCATGGGGATCCATTCGTCACTCGTCACTTGGCATCGCGCACTCCTGGCAGGGCTCGGCCTGTTGAGCGCTTGCAGTCGAGAAACCGGTGACCCATCGGCATCTAGCCATTCAGGTGGCGCGTCGACGGCGGGGCAAGGAAGCGAAGGCGGCTCGGGGGAAGCGAAAGCCAGCGGTGGCCAGGGCACGGGTGCCGATCGCGGTAGCGGCGGCGCGCCAGGCGACAGCGCGGCCGGTGGTGGTGAAGCGGGCGGCATCGCCGCGGGCGGAGCGGCAGGCACTGCGGGCGCAGGAGGTACCGATGACGTCCCGGAGACCGGTGGGAATGGCGGCACGGTCGGAGGAAATGGCGGCACGGCGGGCTCTGGTGGTCTTCCGGCCTGCGACACGCTGTCCGATTCGGTCCAGGTCGAAGGCTGCCTTCTCGACGCAGACGGGACGAGAGTGCTGACTGAAATCTCTGCTGCCGTATCGGTGGTCAGCGTTGGGAAGCGCTCCGCAACGGGGTGTGGTGCGGACACCAGCCTGGCGACGGAGCTTCGGCTACGGGCTGCCGATTCCAGAGAGTGGAGCTACTTCGTAACCATGCCTGATCTTCCCGCCGATCAAGTCGTGGCGGGAGACCAGCTCGATCTATCCGTGATCAGTAACGGCCGGCCTTTTATCGACCAAACCGTCGTACTGAGCCAAGGCACCGCTCTGGTGCTGTTCAGCGTCGTCAGCTGGCTGAGGCCCCCTGATCTCAGCGCGTATTCGCTCGGCCTAGCCGTTGGCGTTCCCAATTGCGCGCGGGAGTTCACGCTTTGCGGTGGTAACTCCGAACTGTTCTCTCCGCTGCTCGTGACACGCGGTGCGGACAGCGCGCGGATTCAATCCGGCGAAACGAAGCTGGTTGGCGACCTCTCCGTTTCCGTGCAGAGTATCTCCATAAAGCAGGGTGGTCATTGCGATCCGCCCACGAGCTTTCGGTACGGTGGCTTCTCTTTACGACGTTAGTGCCGGGAATCTCGGCGCCTCGCTCTAGGTGGGCAGCGCGAGGACCTACGCTCCTGCCTGCGCAGAGCGTGCGTTTCGAGGCGCTAGAGCTGCGAGTATTGCCCGACAGCGAAAGTGTCGCATTGGCGGGGATCGCCGCTGTCGAAGCCGCGGCGGAACCAACGGATGCGTTGAGCGCTGCTGCCGTGGGTGTAGTTGGCGGCATTCGAGTGCCCGAGCGCGTCGTCGCCGATAGCATGCGCCGCGGTGACGGCCTCTTTCAAGTCAGCGTCGTCGATCTTCAGCGAGCCCCGGGCAGTGTGTCCCCAGACGCCTGCCAGACAATCCGCCTGCAGCTCCACACGCACCGACACCTGGTTTCTGGTCTCGCCCGCTGGCTTCACCTCGGTCGCGCCGATCAGATGCTGGACGTGATGGCCGATCTCATGCGCGATAACGTACGCTTGGGCGAAGTCGCCGGGCGCTTTCAGCCGCTGCGCCATCACGTCGTAAAAGGTGGGGTCGATGTACAGCTTTTGGTCGCCAGAGCAGTAGAATGGGCCGACGTCCGACGTCGCGCTACCGCAGCCGCCGGTAGAAACGCTGTTCGAGAAGACCACGAGCGTCGGCTCAACGTAGCCGCCTGGCGCGCTGCCATAACTCGGGAGCGTCCGTTGCTGAAACTGGGCCGCCCACACGTCCTCCGTGGAGGCGAGCACAGCGCGCGAGAAGTCACAGGCCTTGTTGTTGGCGGGCGTGATTTGGCAAGCGCTACCGGAGCCCGGCGCGCTCTCCGGGCTTTGAGCGCCGCCCGCGACAGCGCGGAGCAACGCTTGCTTGATGCCGGCCGGCGCGATGAAGTAGGCGCCGGCCGCCAAGACACCGACGACCGCCGCGCCTTTGAAGCCGAGCACGCGCACCAACGATGACAAAGCGTTGATGGGTAGGCCACCGCCGCCCCGGCTGCCGCCGTCGCCGCGATCCTCGAACTTACTCGACCGACGTTGCCCTTCGATATCCAAGATGGCTCCTTGTCTCAACGGTGCTAGCCCCGTCGAACAGCCGCCGCAAGGAATGTCGACGCTTCGTCGGAAGCGAGCATTGTCGTCCACCGACGACGTGCAGCGGCAGGGGATTCGCTGGCTTGCATGGTTTTCGCACTATTCGCGCTTCAGCAAGTTCTGCGCCTGCCATGCGGCGTCGCGTTCGGTGCGACACCTTGCCACGGCGTTTCCAGTCCTCGCTGGGGCCAGGGTGACTCAGATCGCATCGATCGATCTGTTTCATCGATGACTCGGTGGGCACGTGGTGTGTGAGCGGACGAGTGATTCGAAGGCGGAGGCGCCGAAAGCAGCTCAGCACGCTCACTCTTGCGGGTGATGCACCCGAAGTCGGTGGTGACAACGCTTTCCGGATTGCACCAAGGTGACACTCACCAAAGAGCTGCGACTTGGCGCGCCGCGGGCGACAGCCGCCCGACCTCCATAACTGCGGTCTGCTTGAGCGTCTCCGTAATGCGCGATTCTTCGCAGTGCCTACGGCCAGCCTGGACCACCCGGAACGGTTCCCGCCAAGCGTGGTCACGACCGCGTGCGCGCTGGGCTGAGGCCGAGTCGATCCCCTCGCTGACCTCGTTCCGATAACGTGCCGCAAAGCTCGAGGCCGCATCGCGGGCCTGTTCGCGGGGGCATTGGTCGGAGAAATGACTAGGGCGCTGGCTGCGCCGAATATTGTAACTCTGTGGGTCCAGTACTCGGGGAAGCAAGGAGTAACGGACATGAAGTTCGAGCAGGTCAAGGTTTCGTGCGTGGTCTTGGTTGTTTGCGCCGGAGCGTGCACGACATTCCCTCAGCCGAAGCCTTATGGAAATCTGCCAAATTCGGCAAATACGATGACAGGGGAGGAGCTCTGTCTCGACTTCATGCATCGCACGCAAACACAGGCCAGCGAGCAGCTGATCGCGGGTTGGGGTTTCGCCGTAGCCGGGGGGCTCACCACCGTGACGGGCGGCCTGATGGGGCCAGGGGAGGCGAAGGGCAGCTCGGTGGGCGACAAGATCGCCGAGAACCGCAATGTGATCGTGACCGCGGTTGGCGCAGTGCTCGCGGCGCTCGGCTGGAACTTCGTCAATCGCGCCAGCGCTGCGGCCGACGCTTCTTCAGCGTCGTCGAAGGTCGTCGCGGGAAGAAACCAGTACAGCGATGCGGAGCTTTACGCGCGCTGCATGGAGGTGCGCACGACCTGGATCAATGGGGTGATTTCCAGCCCCGAGATTCAGAGGCTTCCGGGCGTATCTGCCATGGGCACCGGTACCGGTACGGGCACCAATACCGGCACCGGTACGGGCGCGGGCACGGGTACCGGTACGGGGGTCAGTACCGGTACGGGCACGGGGGTGAGCACCAGTACGGGCACGGGGGCTATTACGGGCACCGGCACCGGCACCGGTACGAGCACCAATACCGGCACTGGAACGCGCGCGGGCGCTGGCACGCACCGCTGAGAGGGTGCAACGCGCAAGGACGCCCCAGCGCGTCGCGCCCGCACGCGTCGGTGGGCACTCTATACCGCAGGAAAGCGCCGAAATTTGCTCCGGCATCGGCTTTGCAATGGGTGATGGCGACATTGGCGATTGGAGAACGAGATGCGCCACCTTACCCATCTCACACGCTCGGCTTCGTGGCTCTCCTTGCTGGTGGTTTCGCTCGCCGGTTGCCGCGCGTCGTACGTGGATCGGGGCGCCGCGCTCTACGCCGAGCGTGACTACGTCGGTGCGGCCGAAGTGTTCGAGCGGAACGAAGCGCAGTTTGGCGCGGCCTCCGAGTCCGAGCAGGCGCGCTACGCGCTCTATCGCGGCATCACGCTGCAATCGCTGGGCGATGTGCAGCGCGCCAACTATGGCTCAATGTCGCTTGGGGAGTCTGCAAACGCGAGCCGGGTGCGCTCGACGCGAATGAGCGGCTGACCTTGGCGCGCGCTATCGAGTCGAGCACGGCCTGGGCGTCGCGAGTCGAGCAAGCGACTCGTGACGGAGCGGGCCAATCGGCGCAAGCGACTGCCGCGAGGTGAGCGGGCAGCGTTGAGCTTCAGGTTTCACGGCTTCGCAGCCGAGCGGGAGCTGCGCGTCGATTTGAACTGGTGCACGCGTTGCCCAACTGAGGCAGCCCTCTTTCGAAGCGGAGACCCATCCTCACTTGGTTCGTGTGCGCGTCGGACGGCCCACATCGCGTCGGGGTCGGCTGCAGCACTGGCTCACGCTGCGTTCCGAGCACGGGCACGGCACGCTGCGCGATGCATACGGGCTCTGCGACTTGCGAGGCTGGGCTCACTGCCTCGAGCAATGGCTCCTGGTACACCGGCCTTCGCGACACACGTGCCTGCACTCAGTGTCAGTGCGGTTTTGGGATCTCCAAGTGCACGGGTGGCGTCATTCAGGCCTACAGCGGCGCAGGCTGCACCGGAAGCGTGGCG